>JAZLKX010000001.1:0-120795 GCA_045597865.1 Bacilli bacterium
ATTCTCTAAAAATAGTTATGATGATAATTTGCTTGCTTTTGGCGTTGCAAACTTAGATCGTCCAGCTTCGATTAAACTTTATGCGAATAGTTTCAATGATAAAAGTAAAATCACATCTGGCATCGATGACTATAACAAAGATAAATCTGATGTTGAAAAGATTAAATACACCGACTACGTAGGCTTTATTATGTCGAGTGTTGGTAAGATCTTAAATATCATTACCTACGTGTTAATTGCTTTTGCGGCGATTTCACTTGTGGTCTCAAGTATTATGATTGCGGTTATTACCTTAATCTCAGTTCAAGAAAGAACAAAAGAAATTGGGATTTTAAGAGCGATTGGTGCGAGTAAGAGTAACGTATCTGGTATGTTTAGAGCCGAAACCGTGATTATCGGTCTAATGTCTGGAATAATTGGAGTAGCGTTCTCCTATTTACTCTGTCTACCACTTAACCCGGTGTTACGTGGTATTACCGGTGCGGCGACTTTCACCGCAACTTTAGCACCTTGGAAAGCAATTGTTTTAATCGCTATTAGTGTAGCCTTAACAGTGTTAAGTGGATTAATTCCTTCAAGTACCGCTGCGAAAAAAGATCCAGTGGAAGCCCTTAGAAGTGAATAATTAATCATTGAAAACAAAAGAGCGGTCATCGTGATCGCTCTTTTTAATTGTTTTTGGTGGGCGAAGTGGGACTTGAACCCACACGGAGAACCATACGCCCCTCAAACGTACGCGTCTACCAATTCCGCCACTACTGCAGCGATAAATAATATACTCTTTATTTGCATTTCTAACAAGTAGAAATTACAAAGTGAAGATTAAACTTGCTATTCCAAAGTAAATAAGCAAGCTTGAAACGTCAACAATTGTTGTTAAAAGTGGTTGAGAAACAATTGCTGGATCTTTCTTGATTGCAGCTGCTCCCATTGGAAGTAAAACAGCAACCATTTTTGATAAGAAAATAGCGATTGCAAGAGTGCCGGCGACAAGGCCAGAAGTCTTAAAAGCTTGGAGAGCAAATTCAGTTGTCCAACAGTTTCCAGAGAAGATTGTTCTTGTGATTTCTTCGCCTTCTAAACTTACTCCAACAATGCCAAAATATTGTTCAATCGAGAACCAAATAAATCCAAAAATCCCTATCAAAACTGCGATAATTGCCGCAGAAAGTGCCTCTTTTCTTAAAATCTTAAAGAAGTCTTTTGGAGTAAATTCGTTAAGTGCTAAACCACGAATCATGAGAGCAATTGTTTGTCCTCCAGCATTGCCGCCTGTATCCATAATTACTGGAATAAATGCAGCTAAAACCGGAAGCATGGTAAGCTTGGCTTCGAATTGAGACAAAACAAGTGATGAGAATGTGCCAAGGACTAAAAGAACAATAATCCAAGGAACACATTTTTTAGCCATTTGACCTACTGATGTTTCTAAATAGGAATCTTCAAGTGGGGTAACCATTTGTAATTTGGAAATATCTTCAGTTTGTTCTTCTTCGATAACGTCAACGATATCATCGATTGTAATAATACCAATTAAACGTCCATCACTATTTAAGACAGCAATTGCGTTTAAGTCATAACGTTTAACTATGTTAGCAACTTCTTCTTGGTCATCGTTTACATTAACTGTATTAAAGTCTTTGTTCATGATTTCTGATACTTTAGTATCACCATCAGCAAAAATTAAGTCATCTAAGTCAAGTGTTCCGACTAAGTTACGTTGTCTATCCATTACGAACAAAGTATAAATGGTTTCCTTGTTCTTACCTGTTTTACGAATCTGTTTGATTGCATCATCACAAGAAATATCGTCAAGAAGAGCAACATATTCTGTTGTCATAATTGAACCAGCAGATTGTTCTTCATAATGAAGAAGTCTATTGATTGTTGCACGTCTTTCTTTGTCGACGTTTCTTAAAACTCTAGTAACTACGTTAGCAGGAAGTTCTTCAAGGTCATCAACTAAGTCATCTGTGAATTGTGATTCAAGAATGTCTGCTAATTGATCATCAGAAAGATATTTAACAATTTCTTCTTTAATTTCTGGTGGTAATTCTGTAAAGAATTGTGCAGTAAATTCAGATTTAACAGTTTTTAAGATAAAGACGATCTTTTTTGGATCTTCCATATCTGCACAAGCTTCGGCTAAGTCGATTTCTGGAACAACCTCAAAAAGATGTCTAATTTCTTTGACATTTTTGGCGTCGATTAATTGCTCAATTTGAGCTGTTGAAATTAATTCGTTTTCCATACTTTGTATCGCCTACCCGAGTTAGTTTACATTCTTTTATTAAAAAAAGAAAGCAAAAAGAGTTTGAAGTGATATAATACTACTCGCAAAAGGAAAATTTAGTTTATGAAAAAAATTATTGTTGAAACAAGTGCACGTCACATCCACGTCACTCCAGAAGCACTCGAAATCCTCTGCGGAAAAGGTGCTCAATTAGAAGTTAAAGCTATGCTTTCTCAACCAGGACAATTTGTTTCCACAACTAGACTTGATTTAGTTGGACCAAAGAAAACAATTTCTGGTGTCTCAATTCTTGGACCATGTAGAAAGCTCAACCAAGTCGAGGTTTCTGCTACTGATGCAAGAACTCTTGGAGTTAATGCTCCAGTTAGAGAATCAGGCGATGTTGCAGGTTCTGCTCCAATTAAAATTGTTGGTCCAGCAGGTGAAATCGAACTTTTAGAAGGTGTTATCGTTGCAAAACGTCACATTCACATGACACCAGCAGATGCCAAAGAGTTCGGCGTTGAAAATGGCCAAATCGTTAAAGTTGCAACTGGTTCAGAAGGACGCAAGGTTGTCTTTGATGATGTTGTCATTAGAGTAAGAGAAGACTTTGCACTCGCAATGCACATTGATACCGACGAATCCAATGCAGGAATGTGCGGTATGAAATGCGAAGGCGAAATCATTAAATAATCAAGAAAATACGGGGATTTTGTGGGAAAATGATTGATTATAACTACCACACACATACCTCAAGATGTGGTCACGCACATGGTACTGAACGTGAGTATATTGAAGCTGCAATTGCTCGCGGAATGAAGGTTCTGGGATTCAGTGACCACATTTTAATTGAGTCTAAAAATGAAGAAACAAAAGCCAAACTTTATGACTACATTAAGACAATCAATGAGCTTAAAGAAGAGTATAAAGACAAAATTGAAATTCATTTAGGATTCGAATGTGAACATTTTGATGATCGTGTTGATTACTATAAATATTTATTAAAAGAAAAAGGAATTGAATATCTAATTCTTGGTCAACACTACATCACAGACAAACATGGAAAAAGATTAGACATGTTTGATGAACTTGATAATCCACATGAAATAGCAAAAAGATATTATCTTTGTGTTAAAAAAGGACTTAAATCAGGTTTGTATGTTTATCTCGCGCACCCGGACTTATATACGCGCGATTTTGAGGAAATAGACAAAGTTTATTTAAAATATGCAAAGAAAATTTGTAAAGCTGCAAAACATTACAATGTTCCAATTGAATTGAATTTAAATGGACTTTACTATAAGAAACTAAAAAATATAGCCGTTAGCTATCCATGTGAAGAATTCTTTGAAATTGCAGGAAAAGTTGGAAATAATGTAATGGTAGGAATCGATGCTCATAGTCCTGAGTTAATTACAAACGCTGATTATGAATGGGCAGAAAATATGATTAATAAATATCATTTACACACAATCTCAAGATTAAATCTTAAGAAATAATTGTATTTAAAATATTGTAAGTATATAATACTAACAATCAACCTTATCAAGAACCGTGTAATAAGGAATGCAACAACACGGTAGCAACTCTCAGAAAAAGGTCTGAGTAAGTGCTCTTCCTTAGCAGTGGCCCACCCACTGAGCGATAAGAGGAAATCACAAATGAATTCAAAGTGACTTTCCAAGTGTGGGAAGTCATTTTTTATATCTCGAGGTAGTTAAAATGGAAAAGAAAAATTTATTTACTTCTGAATCTGTTTCTGAAGGACATCCAGACAAGGTTTGCGATCAAATTGCAGATGCTATTTTAGATGAATGTTTGAGACAAGATCCGCATTCTAGAGTTGCTTGTGAAGTTTTCGCAACAACCAATTTTGTTATGATTGGTGGAGAAATTACATCAAAGGCAAAAGTCGATTATAAGAAGGTTGCAAGAGATGTCATCAGAGACATCGGTTACACCAAAAAAGACTATGGTTTCTCGGATAAAACCGCCAAAATCCTGGTTAAAATGCATCAACAATCACCTGATATTGCAATGGGTGTTGACGCAGAAAAATCAGAAGATATTGGAGCTGGTGATCAAGGAATTATGTTCGGTTATGCAACCAATGAATCAGAAGGCTATATGCCACTTCCAATCGTTATTGCTCATAAGTTAGTTCGCGTTGCAACCCACTTAAGAAAAACAAATCAATTTAAGGGTGCAAGACCAGACATGAAATCACAAGTTACTGTTGATTATTCAAATCCTAAAAAACCAAGAGTTACAACAGTTTTAATGTCAATCCAACACGATCCAGATGTTGATATGAATTTGTTTAAAAAATATGTAAAAGAACAAATCATGATTCCAGTTGTACTTAGCTTTGATTTAAATTCTGATTTTGAAACAATTATCAATCCAACAGGAAACTTTGTTATTGGTGGTCCAGCAGGTGATACTGGTGTTACAGGTCGTAAAATTATTGTAGACACCTATGGTGGAGCAGGACATCACGGTGGTGGAGCCTTCTCAGGAAAAGACCCAACTAAGGTTGATAGAAGTGCTTCTTACATGGCTCGTTATATTGCAAAAAATCTTGTTGCAGCAGGCGCTATGGATAAGTGTGAAATTCAACTCGGTTATGCAATTGGACAAAATCATCCAGTTTCACTCTTTGTAAATTCATTTGGAACATCAAAAATTAGTGATGATAAGGCTTTAGAAATCATAAACAAAGTTTTTGATTTAAGACCAGGAATGATTATTAAAAATTTCTCTCTTACTGAACCAACATTTGAGTATCATAAATTAACAAATTATGGTCACTTCGGACGCCCAGATTTAGATATCCCTTGGGAAAAGTTAGATAAAGTTGATGAAATTAAAGCTTTATTAAAATAATCGGAAAATCGCGAAAAACTCGCGATTTTCTTTTATTGTCCTTTAATTATTTTTAATAATTTGTAATAATATAATTGTAATTAGCTACATAGCATAATTTGGAAAGGAGATTAACTTTTATGAAAAACCAAATTATTGGTAAGAACATTGAAGTTACGAAGTCCATTAAAGACGCTGTTGAGTTAAAACTTTCACGTCTCGACAAATATTTCGTTATTAATGAAGATGTTTCTTGCCGCGTAGTCGTGAGATCCTACAACGTAGGAGCAAAGGTTGAAATTACAATCTTTACTCAATTTATGGATCTTAGAGCTGAGGTTTCTAACAACGACCTTTATGCAGCAGTTGACCTTGCTATCGACAAACTCGAAGGTCAAATGAGAAAATTAAAAACTCGTATGGACAGATCCAATGGCAAAATGTCACTTGGAAAAGCACTTGCCCTTGATTATCTTGAGGACATGGAAGAAGTCTCTGATGAAGAAGACGAAGTTGTCCGTATTAAAACAAAATATCTTGATCCAATGACAGTCGAAGAAGCTGTCGCCAGAATGGAAGCAATTGACCACCCATTCTTCCTCTATTTAGATGAAGAAGATGACAAAATTTCAGTCGTCTACAAACGTGAAGATGGCGGCTATGGTATCTTCCAAGCTGAGAACGAATTAAAATAAGAAAATTTATTAATCTTAAAGAGGGGAATTCATTTCCTCTCTTTTCTTTTTGTTGTAAATTGTTGTCATTTATCATAAGATAATGACGTGCGATTTTTATAACGCATTCGGATTCGTAAGTCCATTTCGGTAAAAATAGTACCGAGATAGAAAGGAAGTAATTATGAATAATTACACAGCAGCAATTGCAAGTTTCATTCGTTTCGATGTCATTGTTTTCAACACTCTTGAATACACAATGAAGAAAGATAAATACGATGTTGAAGCTTACAAAGCACGTAAAGAAATCATTACAAATGAAGTTAGTCAAAACACACCACTTAAGAATTGCTTAGCAAATTCTGGTGATGCAGGCAAAGCTTTAAATGAAAAGATTAATGAATTACTCAAACTCGTCTATTCAGACGAATCAACAATTGTAAAACTTTCTCAAGATGGTTCTGAATTAAGAGTCGACTTTTCACAAGCTATCGCAGTTTTTGAAGCAGTCCTCCCAATTCACGAAGAAATGAAAAAGATTGTTGAAGCTCACGTTGTTGCAGCAAAGAAAGCAGAACAATATGATGAACCAAGCTACCCAGAAGTTATCGAAAAAGAAGAATACTTCTATCGCGGTTTAGTCAACATGTTATTACTTGATCAATTTGATCATCAATTTGCTGAATATAACAAAGCAAGACAAGAAGCAAAAGGCGGAATTACCGCTCAATCAAACTTCATCCAAAACGATATTAATCGTTTAGTTAAATTATTCCACTTTGTTAGAGATAACGCATTTGCAAGAAATGCAGAATACTATTCTGTTATTGATCCATTGTTTGCATTAATTGAAATGACTGGTGGTCGTAGAGATCTTCCAGAAGGAAAGAATTTTGGTCAAATCTTCACTGATGTTAAGACATTAGCAAGAGAAAAGACTCAAAAATGGGAACTCGCCTGGAAGCCAGTTTATGAAGAATTCATTAAACACTTCACTGAAGAAGTTCAAAAAATGCAAGCTGGAGCAAAAGCTTAATTAGAAATTGGTGAACGCTATGAAAAAGATTTCCACAAAAGAATTTATTTGGTACGCAGCATGCGGCATTGTTGTCGTTTTCGGTATCATTTGTATGGTCTTTGGTATCGTAGGATACCATATGCCAGCAGCAAACAACTTCATTAAGGATTTTGAAGCAACTATTCCACTTAATTTAAGAATTTGGGGAATTATCTTCATGGCAGTTGGAGTTGTTGTTGCAATCATTGCTTTAGTTGTTAATGCTAAAAAGGCTGATCGTGAAGTTGAAAAGAAGATTCGTAGAGAGCAAAGAATTGCAGCTCAAAACAATATGAATATCGAAGTTAAATCCGCTGTTCAAATTGTTGAAGAAAAACCAGCTGTAGAAGCTGCTCCAGAAAGCAAATAAAATCTTGAAAAATTAAGCGTCGGAAACGGCGCTTTTTTTATACAATTTTTCTAAAAAATACAAAGTGTCAATTTGGCACTTTTTCTTTTATATATCAAAATATATGATATAATGTAGTCATGAATTTAAAAGAATTGAGGATTTCAAAGGGATTTTCCCAGCAAAACGCAGCTAATTTGCTTCATATGCCTTTAAGAACATATAAGAGGTATGAGCTAGAAAAAGCATATGAAAATTCATACAAATATAAAGCAATTTTTAATGAACTAAAACAACACGAAAAACTACATAAAAAAGTTACTGAAAATATCTACTCTAAAATATGTATTGTTGGCGGTGGACACGTTGGTCTAAATGTTGGAAAAGTTTTAGCAAAAAAATGCAAGATTCAGATTGTTGATATTGATGCTAAAAAAGTAAAAGCAATTAATGAGTTGCGCAATGAAAATATAATTGCTGTCGAAGATTTTTCTAAAACAACAAAATTTGATGCAGCAATTATTTGTCTTCCAACAAATCTTGACGAGTCTTCTAATGCTTATGACACAAAAGCAATTCAAAAAAGCATTGAGGAAATAAGCAAAAAGAGTCAAACAGCTTTAATAATTATTAAATCAACTGTTAGCATTGGATTCACTGAGTCAATTTTGAATGTAAAAAACGAAATAATTTATTCACCAGAATTTTTAAGAGAAAAAATGGCATATGAAGATGCATTAAATCCAGATCGAATTGTAGTGGGTTGCAAAGCAATTACTCCAAAAACATACAAATATGCCTCAACAATTGAAAGTGTGATAAACATTCCTAGAAAAACAATTTTCATGTCGTTAAAAGAAGCTGAGGCTGTGAAATTATATTCGAACGCTTATCTTGCAATGAGAATTGCTTTTTTCAACGAGTTAGATACCGTTGCAATGAAGGAAGATATAAATTCAAAGAAAATAATCAAAGCAATGGGATTAGATCCACGAATTGGCGATTACTATAACAATCCAAGTTTTTTCTATTCAGGCTATTGTTTGCCTAAAGATGCACGTGCTTTATCTAAGAAAGTTAATACAGAATTAATTAATGCAGTAGATGTTTCAAATGAAAATAGAAAACAATTTATAGTTGAAAAAATTCTTGATGAAGCAAACAAAAGAAGCAAAAATCCAACTATAGGAATTTATAATCTTGAGACAGAAAATAATGATGAAAAACTTCACCAATCTAGTTCAGTTGAACTAATGAACATTTTGCAAAAATATCCAGTAAATGTAGTGGTTTTTGACAAAAATTACAAGGAATCTATGGATAATTTTGAAGAATTTTGTAAGGCTTCAGATTTAATTGTTTGTAATGCATATGATGATAAATTAGAAGCTGTAAAATCTAAAGTTTTTACAAGAGACCTATTATCAAAAAGGTAATAATGTGCTAATCTATAAGCACACATTATATAAATAAATGTGAAGGAGAATTTAATTTTATGTACCAACCTAAAATGAAACTAACTCCGGAGCAGAGAGACATTCTCGATGGCAAACAAGGACCTACTAAAGCCAAAATTTTAGAAACCCTTGTTCGTTATGGAGATATTTTTGATGCACCAGAATTAGTGCCAGTAACCCATGGATGTGGACACTTAGTTACCTCATTCGGTATGGGATTACTCAAACCTGTTTTCCGCATTTGTGATGAAATGATTGAAGCAGGACTCAAAGTAGAAGGCGGATTCACAATGGATCCTCGTCCAGTTGACTACAAAAACGTCAAATGTAATCTACTTGAAAAAGCAGTCTTCAATCTCATTATGTATGGAAAACAAAAAGACTATGAGGAAAGATTGCTCAAGTTAGGAATGGTTCCAAACGATCCATTCTCATGTGCTTGCTATTTCAAAGAAATAGGAAACATCCCAAAGAAAGGCGATGTTCTTTCTTGGGCTGAATCATCCGCAGTTAACTATGCAAACTCAGTTCTAGGAGCAAGATGTAATAGAAACTCCGGTATGATTGATATTTTCGGATCAATTATTGGCTACGTTCCAAAGTTCGGTTTATTAACCGATGAAGGTCGTAAAGCAACCTGGAAAGTCACATTAAAACTCACCAAAATGCCAGAAGCTCAAGTACTTGGCTCTGCCATTGGTATGAAAGTTATGGAAGAAGTTCCTTATGTTGTTGGCTTAGACCAATGGATTGGAACTGAACTCACTGATGAAGCAACTGGATTCTTAAAAGATTTCGGTGCAGCAACAGCCTCAAATGGTGCAGTTGGTTTATATCATATTGATAAGATTACACCAGAAGCAAAAGAACAAGGTGAAAAGCTTCTTGCTCCTGGCTATAAAGAATACGTCATTGATGATGCAGAACTCGAAAGAGTTTATAAAAACTATCCAGTCATGTGGAAGAACAAAGAAAAAGAAGGAAATCTTGCCTTCATTGGCTGTCCACACTTATCACTCAAACAACTCAATGAGTGGACTGATAGATTAGAAAATGCTCTCAAAGAGAGCGGACGTAAAAAAGTGGCAGTTCGCACCATCCTTTGCACTGCTCCAGCAGTCAAAGAAGTCTTCATTAAGACTGAAGCATATCAAAGATTAATGAAGACCGGAGCAAAGCTCACATGCATCTGCCCACTCATGTATGCTAATAACCCACTTACTAAGAAACGTCGTATTATGACAGCTTCTAATAAGTTAAGAACATACACACTCGCAAGATACTACAAGACTGATGAACTTGTAGCAAAGATTTGCGGTAAATAAGGAGGATACGAAGAATGAAAGAATTTAAAGGTCGTGTCTTAGCAGCAGGAAATTACAAAGGTGAATGCATCGTTTCACACGGTGGATTAAATACTCTTGCAACATTCCAAAGCTCAGCAATTAAACATGCTAAGAAAGTTATTGCCTCTGATCAAAATAACCCAGATTTATATGGTAAAAACATCACAGGTATTGCATTAATCCTCCCACAAACAATTGGTTCTACAACAGGCGGAATGGTTCTTCAAGTCATTTGCTCTATGAAGATCAATCCAGCATGTTTACTCTTCTCTGAGTCTATTGACTCACTTGCAGCAGCAGGTGCAGTTCTCTCAACAGTTTGGGAAGGCTCTGACATCATTGTCATTGATAGACTTGGAAAAGAAATTTTAGAAGCCGTTAAGAGTGGTGGACAAGTAGAAGTTAAAGAAGACGGTACTGTTATCGTCTACTAATTTAGGAGGCTCAAAATGGATAAGAAATTTGAACCATTATTTACCCCTTGGAAGATTCGTGATGTAGAAATTCGTAATAGAATCGTCATGACTTCAATGGGCGGAACATCCCTATTCGGTTGGATGGAACCAGCACACTTCGATAAAGAAGCTGCAAAGTTCATCTTAAAAAGATGTGAGAACAATGTTGGATTAATTCTCCCTGGCATTGCTCCAATTAAAAACCCAATGATGGGTGGTTGGTTATACTCCAACAAAGGAATGTATAAAGAACTCAAAAAATTCATGGATGAAGTTCACAAAACAGGCGCCAAGTTATTCGTTCAATTAACTGGTGGTTTTGGTAGATCCATGGCTATTAACTCATTAATGGAAAAGTGCTGCACTAACAAAGTTATGGGCGCACTCATGAAACCAATCTTCAACATGGCTTGGATTAACGCTGCTCCATCAGTTACACCAAACAGATGGTCAGAAAAAGTTATGACAAGAGCATTAACAGAAAAGCAAATCTTGAAGTTTATTGACGCATTCGCAAGAACTGCAAAACTTTGTAAAGATGCTGGTGTTGATGGTATTGAAGTACACGCTGTTCATGAAGGTTATTTACTTGACCAATTTACCATGAAATACAGCAACCTCAGAACTGATAAATGGGGCGGTTCTTTCGAAAATCGCTATAGATTCCCAGTCGAAATCGTCAAAGCAATCAAAAATGCATGTGGCGAAAACTTCCCAGTTTCCCTCCGTTATTCCGTCGTTTCTAAGACAAAAGGATTCGGCAAAGGCGCAATGCCAGGCGAAGACTATGTCGAAGTCGGACGTGATATGGAAGAATCCGAAAAGGCAGCTAAATACTTACAAGATGCAGGTTACGATATGCTTAACTGTGATAACGGAACCTACGATGCTTGGTATTGGGCTCACCCTCCAGGATACATGGGTAGAAACTGTAACTTAGCTGAAGTCGAACACATTAAGAAATTTGTTGATATTCCAGTTGTTTGTGCAGGTAATATGGACGCAGATGTTGCTGCAGAATCCATTAAAGCAGGTAAACTTGATGGCATGGGTGTCGCAAGACAATTCCTTGTCGATCCAGAATGGGTAACAAAGTTAATGGAAGATAGAATTCCAGATATCAAACCATGTATTCAATGTCACAATGGCTGTTTCAATATGTGTCACTACAAAGGTGTCGCAAATGATCAAGCCTTAGGTGATGCAATCCACATGGCAAGATGTGCATTAAACCCAGAAACAATGCAATCAGGCAAGTACTACATTAAACCAGCTAAAAAAGCAAAGAATGTTGCTATCATCGGTGGTGGTATTGGTGGAATGGAAGCCGCACTTGTTCTCGCAAAACGCGGACATAATGTCACAATCTTTGAAAAGAGTGATGTATTAGGTGGTGTCTTCATTGCCGCAGCAGCTCCTTCATTCAAAGAATCTGATAGATCACTCATTGAGTGGTATAAACGTGAAATTGCTAAATATCCAGCAATCAAAGTTGTTCTTAACAAAGAAATTAAATGCCCAGATTGCTTAGCAAAAGAAGGCAAATTCAATGATGTTATCGTAGCAACTGGGTCAGTTGCAAGAAAACTCCCAGTCAAAGGCGGAGAACTTTGTGTTCCAGCCGTTGACTTCTTACTCGGCAAAGCCGAAGTAGGAGATAATCCAGTTATTATTGGTGGTGGTCTTACTGGATGTGAAATTGCTTATGAACTTTCAATCCATGGCAAGAATCCATCAATCATTGAAATGAAGAATGATTTAATCGCAGTACGTGGCGTTTGCTTAGCAAACTCTTCATACTTAAGAGATTACTTCGAACTTCATAAAACTCCAGTTTTCTTAGAAACTAGTGTTAAAGAAGTTACCAAAGACGGTGTCATTGCTGTTGATAAAGACGGCAAAGAATTTGAAGTCAAAGGTAGTGCTGTTATTGCATCAATTGGTTATAAACCAACCCCAGCATTTGAAGGAAAACATGTCCACTTAGTTGGCGATTGTAATGCAATCGGAAACTTAAGAACAGTTATCTGGAGAGCTTGGGATGTTGCAATGAAGATTTAATCTTCATTATAACAAATTTAAAGGGAACCATTTGGTTCCCTTTTCTTATTCGTATTGCCAACCTTTTAATGATATCTTACAAAGTATTGCGGTATAACCCGAATCATTATTTGGAATAAAGTTATTGAACTTAATATTGAAGTGAGTCATTGTACCTTGTTTTATGTATAAGGTTTTCTTTAACGCAGTGTTATTCTTTGGAACATCACTCTTTTGAATTTCAATTGAGTCTGTGTTTATAAGTGTATTAGCAGAATTATATTCATCAATCTTGAATTGAGGCTCTCCACTTGTAGCTTTGTATTTTGTTGATTGATGTGAGCTGAACCAGAATTCAAATCTTACCTCAACTTTTGGATAACTAACGAAGATTGGTGATTCCATATATTGTTTCTTATCAAAGAATTCAATTCCGCTATAATCAACATCTTCATTTGGGTTTTCCCATAAGCAATTTGAGAATGGTTCGAAGGTTGTTCCGTAGTAGAAATCCCAGTCTTCATGGTATGCAGGTTCGTGTCCATCATGAAACTCATATTCTTTCCACTCATCAAGCGAAATCCCCGTGTTTTCCTGAGTATTTCCCTCATTTTCTCCAGTATTTTGATTTTCTTCCTCGTCTTCATCATCCTCAATTTGAGTATGTTCGTGATCATGATTACCTTCGTGTTCATGAGTATGTTCTTGGGTTTCCTCTTCCTCGTTATTGCCAGATTGTTCAGAATCTTCATTAGGTTTACTTTGTTGATTTGATTCTTCATTTTCATCCTGGCTTTGATGAGTTTCTTCACCCGGATTTTCTTCTTGTTTGAATTGAGTAAGTGTACATGCACCAAGCATGAGCGGAAGAACTAATAATGCTAAAATCGATTTTTTCATGGTTTCTATTTTACCAAATTTCGCCAACAATAGCACCTTGTAAAAAATCACTTAGAGTGATTAAATATAAAGGTATGAAAAAATCACTAATGTTACTTATGTTAGCTCTCACAACTACTTGTGTTGTTGGTTGTGGAAGTAGCGAACCCGGAAAAGACGATACTGAAATTACCAAAATTGAAATAGCAGGTAATTTAAAGGTTAAGAATTATAAGTATAATGATGAATGGAATTTATCTGGGTTAGTTGTTAATGCTATTCAAAAAGATGGCACAAAAATTAAATTGGATTCAGATGAATACAAAATGACTCTTGGTGTTGCAAAACCAAAAGATCTTACTGCAGCACTCGGAATAACAGTTAAATACAATCGTAAGAAAACAATTACCGCAACTCGTAGCTTTACAGATATTTTTGTAGCAGACGAAGAGTTTGATGAAGAACAAGAAATCGCTGATTACTATGATGATTGCGATACAACATTAAGCGGAAATGATTTAATTGATGAACTTCATAGACATTCATTTTCAAAGCATACTTACTTTGTAAAATATGGTGAAACATCTCCATATCTTAAGAAAACAAAAGGCTTTGATAGTCCTGATTTAATTCCAGGAGCCCATAATACAGAATTTTTCTACACTGGTAAAAAATCTAATTATGAAATTGGCACACGTGAACACGTTTGGCCATGTAATGATTCTGCAGAACTCTGGGTTCATGATTCATCATATGAAAGTAAAGGCCACTATGTAGATTCACCAAATTATGTTGGTGGTGGTGCAGACTTATATCACCTCCGTCCATGTGATTCAGACATTAACACTGCTAGAGGCGATGCTGCATACGTTGATTTTGATGAAACAGATTCTAAATATTCGCCAGTCATTTCAATGAGTGATGGTGGATCATATAAGTTGAAATGCTACAAAAGAGGAACAAGTAAAGCTCCAGTAGAATTTGCTGATTATGTTGAAGTCGATGACGCATTCAAAGGTGATATTGCTCGTACTATTGCATATTTATATATGCATTATCGCACAAATAGTAACACTCCAAGCGAATATCGTTCAATGACTGGAAACCTTCAATTAACAAGAGTTCTTGGTTATAGTTCTACTTCAAGATGTATCGAAATCCTAAAGAAGTGGAATAAGTTAGATAAACCAAGTGCTGTTGAGAAACATAGAAACCATGTTGTTCAACAAATACAAGGTAATCGAAATCCATTTGTAGATGATTACACATTAATAGATAAGATGTTCAAATAGGACATCTTTTCTTTTAAAAATTGTTGCTTTTAAATAAGCAAAGAATATAATACATACACAAATATGGAGGACCATATAATGAATTTCATATTTATTTCACCAAACTTTCCAGTTATCTATTCTCACTTTGTAAAGGAACTTAAAGCCAAAGGCGTTAATGTTCTTGGAATAGGTGATCAACCATACGAATCACTTTGTGATGAACTTAAAAACAATCTTACCGAATATTGTTATGTCTCTAACATGAACAACATGGATTGGATGATTAACACTGTTCAATATCTCAAAAATAAATACGGTAAGATTGATTTTATCGAATCCAATAATGAGTATTGGATGAGAAATGACGCTAAACTAAGAGAATGGTTTAATGTTGAAGGTGGTTATAGATTCCATGATTTGGAAGTTTACCAAGCCAAATCAAAAATGAAACAATACTTCCAAAAAGCAGGCTTAAAGACTGCTAGATACATTATGGTTTCTTCTTTAGAAGAATCATTGAAGTTTGTTAAAGAAGTCGGCTACCCAGTATTTGCCAAGCCAGATAGTGGTGTAGGCGCTGCATCTACATTCAAAATCAAGAATGAAGATGATTTAAGAAACTTCCACAATATTAACCACTCTGAACCTTACATTATGGAAGAGTTCATTAGTGGTTCTATTGTGTCCTTTGACGGCATCGCCAACAAAGAATGTGAAGTTACAATATGTTTCAAAGAAACATTCCCAACTCCAATTGCAGAAGTTGTCTCTCAAAATAAAGATGTTTATTATTTCGCCAAATCCTCTATGCCAAAAAGCTATAGAGAGATGGGCGAAAGAATTGTTAAAGCATTTAACATTTCTCAAAGATGTTTCCATATTGAACTTTGGAAACTTCTTGAGGATAAACCAGGCCTTGCTAAAAAAGGTGAAATCATCGCCTTAGAAGCCAACTTAAGATCTCCAGGAGGAAATACTCCAGAGTTATTGAATCTTGTATCTAAATGTGACTACTACGAGACTTACGCTAATATGATTGTTAACAATGTCTCACAATTAGATAACGAAACTGATTTTGTTTCGTATTCAATAAATCGTAAGTATTCCATTCAGTATGAACATAGTTCTACTGAAATTATGGAGAAGTTCAGTGAATATCTAAGAGAACACGGAACTTATCCAGAAGCCTTCAGAGATGCTCTTGGCGATGAATTCTTCTTGTTTGTATTTAAACACGATGCCAAGAAAGAAAAAGAATTCTTGGATTACGTATTAGCACATAAATAAAAGATAAAGGTGGTTCAACGAATCACCTTTTTTCTTGCTTTTTTTATGTGCGTATATAAAATATATACAGGCAAAAATTATGAAACTTGATTTATCAAAATACGGAATTACAAATACTATAGAACTTTTTCATAACCCTTCTTATGAATTTCTTTTTGAAGAAGAAACTAAACATGGTTTAGAGGGTTATGAAAAAGGTCAATTAACTGAATTAGATGCAATTAATGTAATGACAGGAATCTATACTGGACGTAGTCCTAAGGATAAATTCATTGTCATGGATGAAGTTAGCAAGAACACAGTATGGTGGACTAGTGATAACTTCAAAAACGACAATCATCCAGCTTCAATCGAAGCCTGGAATGAGTGCAAAAGAATTGCACTAAGTCAGTTGTCGAACAAACGACTTTATGTTGTGGACGCCTATTGTGGTGCAAATAAAGACACCCGTATGGCAGTTAGATTTATCTGCGAAGTCGCATGGCAAGCACACTTTATTCGTAACATGTTTATTAAACCAAGTGATGAAGAACTCGCTAACTTTGAACCTGATTTTGTGGTCTACAATGCCTCAAAAGCTAAAGTTACAAACTACAAAGAACTCGGTCTAAATTCAGAGACTGCAGTTTTGTTCAATTTAACTTCAAAAGAACAAATCATCCTCAATACCTGGTATGGTGGTGAAATGAAGAAGGGAATGTTCTCAATGATGAACTACTTCTTACCACTTAAGGGTATTGCCTCAATGCATTGTTCAGCTAACACAGACTTAAACGGTGAAAATACAGCAATTTTCTTTGGTCTTTCTGGAACTGGTAAAACAACACTTTCAACTGATCCAAAACGTTTACTCGTCGGTGATGATGAACATGGTTGGGATGATAATGGAATTTTTAACTTTGAAGGTGGCTGTTACGCTAAAGTAATTAACCTCGATAAAGACTCAGAACCAGATATCTATAACGCAATTAGACGTAATGCATTGCTAGAGAATGTAACTGTAGACGATAGGGGACGTATCGATTTTTCGGATAAATCAGTTACTGAGAACACTCGTGTCTCATACCCAATTAATCACATTAAAAACATTGTAAAACCTGTTAGCAGTGCACCTCACGCTAAATGTGTTATTTTCTTAAGTGCGGATGCTTATGGAGTACTTCCGCCAGTAAGTATTCTTTCACCTGAACAAACTCAATACTATTTCCTTTCTGGTTATACTTCAAAACTTGCAGGTACTGAAAGAGGTATTACTGAACCAACACCAACATTCTCATCTTGCTTTGGACAAGCATTCCTTGAGTTGCATCCAACAAAGTATGCAGAAGAGCTAGTCCGTAAGATGAATATGGTGGGTGCTAAAGCTTATTTAGTGAATACTGGTTGGAACGGAACAGGTAAACGTATATCGATTAAAGACACCCGTGGAATTATTGATTCAATACTGGATGGCTCCATAAATAAAGCTCAAACAAAGGTTATTCCTGTTTTCAATCTAGAGGTTCCACTTGAACTTCCTGGAGTAGACAAAAACATATTAGATCCTAGAGACACTTACTCTAGTAGGGGCGATTGGGACGATAAGGCTAATGCGTTAGCAACTAAGTTCCAAGAAAACTTCAAAAAGTTTGAATTAAGCGCTATAGGTAGGGGCTTAAAGGATTTTGGCCCTAAAGCAAAATAGGAGGAAACGTTGATGGAAGACTTACAAAAGAAATACGATGAATATAAAGCAATGAATCTTTCTTTAAACATGACTCGTGGTAAGCCATGTAAAGAACAATTAATGCTTTCAAATAAAATGCTTGATTGTCTAAATAGCAAATCTAACTTCTTATCTGCTGAAGGTATGGATGTTAGAAACTATGGTGGACTAGATGGCATTAAAGAATGTAAAAAGCTTTTAGCAGACATGGTTGATGCTAAACCAGAGAATGTCTTCATTTTCGGTAATTCATCCCTTAACGTTATGTATGATTGCATCGCTAGAAGCATGACTCATGGTGTTTTAAACCATAAGCCATGGTGCAAACAAGGAAAGATTAAATTCATCTGTCCAGTGCCAGGTTACGATAGACATTTTGCAATTCTTGAACACTTCGGAATCGAAATGATAAATGTAGATTTGAAGGATGATGGCCCAGACATGGACGCTGTCGAAAAACTCGTAAAGGATAAGCACGTAAAAGGCATTTGGTGTGTACCGGTGTACTCTAATCCAAGTGGAATAAGCTACTCTGATGAAGTAGTGAGACGTCTTGCAAACCTAAAACCAAAAGCACCAGACTTCAGAATCTATTGGGATAACGCTTATGTCGTTCATCATCTCTACAACGATAAACAAGATAAAGTATTAAACATTTTAGAAGAATGTGTTAAGGCTAATAACCCAGATCTCGTATATGAGTTTGTATCAACATCAAAGGTTACATTCCCAGGTGGTGGTGTCGCAGCACTTGTTTCTTCAATCAATAATCTTGATTCAGTTAAAGCTCAAGTTAAGTATCAAACCATTGGCCCTGATAAACTAAATCAACTTAGACATGTATTGTTCTTTAAGGATATTGAAGGACTAAAAGGTCAAATGAAGAAACATGCTGAAATATTAAGACCTAAGTTTGAATACATTGAAAAGAGATTCTCAGAAGAACTTGTTGGTCTCGCTAAATGGACAAATCCACTTGGTGGCTATTTCGTTACGGTAGAAGTTCCAGGACGCGCTAAACAAGTTGTAGAGAAAGCTAGAGAACTTGGTCTATCACTTGTAGAAGTAGGTTCAGCATTCCCATATCATAAAGATCCTAACGATTCAGTAATTAGACTCGCTCCAACATGTATGAATCAAAAGGAACTTGAACTTGCAACAGAGATATTTATTCTCTCAGTTAAGTTGTGTAGTAAATAAAATGAAAAAGATAGTTTGTTATAGTTTATTAATTTTTTCTACAGCAATTCTTTCAAGCTGTAAATGTCAACATAAGATAGTAGTGGATGCTGGAAAAGCACCAACATGTACTGAAACAGGTTTAACAGAAGGAAGCCATTGTAGTGAATGCAATGAGGTTATAACTACTCAAGAAGTTATTCCAGCAACAGGCCATCATGTTGTAATTGATGCTTCAAAAGCACCAACATGTACTGAAAATGGCCTTACAGAAGGTAGCCATTGTGATATTTGTGGAGATGTTATCGTTGCTCAACAAGAAGTGCCAATGTTGGATCATAATTACGAATTACAATCAATTTACACTGGTCATATTGACGGAGTTGATAAACCAGGTCTATTTAAGTGTTCAGTGTGTGAACACGAAGAATATCTACCTATTGATTCTAAATTATTAGGTTTACCTGTGCTTTCATTCACAGGTGACTACACAGGCATATCAAAAGATAAAAAAGTTAAACTTCAAGTTAAGATGGAAGACAATGGTGAAGAAATATTTGATTGTGACGCTACACTGAAATGGCAAGGTAGTTCATCAGTAGGTTTTCCTAAAAAGAATTACAATATGACACTATATAAGAGTGGAACTGACTTTGATAAGAAGAATAAAGTTAAACTTGTTGAAGAGTGGGGCAAACAATCAAAATACACTTTAAAGGCTAACTGGGTTGACTACTCACAAATGAGAAATGTTGTGTCTGGCAAATTATATGGCCAAGTTGTTAAATCTAGAAATATTGATGACGAATTCAATTCGTTAGTAAACGGTGGTGCTATTGATGGTTTCCCAGTTGTTTTATATGAAAACGGAACATACCAAGGTTTGTATACCTTAAATATTCCAAAAGACGACTGGTTGTTTGATATGGATGGGGATGAAAATGACAGAATGGCATTACTTTCCACTAACGCATGGAATAATACAGTTGCACTTAGAGAACATATTCCAGATGGTATTGGTAATGGATGGGAGCTCGAATATTCTTCTACTGATGAAACAGAAGTTGGAAATGATTGGATTGTTACTTCCTTTAATACAATGATGGATTTCATTAATAACAACAATGGTGCAGACTTCAAAAATGGTATTGGTACCTATGTAAACGTTGATAGGGTTATTGATCAAATGTTATTCACTTCAATGATTAAAGCTTGTGATAATAGTTCTAAAAACATTATCTGGGCTACATATGATGGTGTTAAATGGCAACCATCTATGTACGACATGGATGGTGTATTTGGATTAGTTTGGGACGGTAGCTTCTATGATACTGCCGCGTGGTTTCCATACACTGGAAACGCCTTATGGGAAAAGATTTGGATGAATTACCAATCTGATGTGGTGGATAGATATTTCACCCTTAGAGAAAGTGTTATGTCAATTGAAAATATTACTAAAGAATTCACATCTTTTGATAATTTAATTCCAAAGGCAGTTAGAGAACTTGAAAACATTAAATGGCCAAGTGTTCCATCAATAAGTCAAAATAATTTAAATCAAATAGTTACTTGGTCAACTCAATATCTCACGAATTTCGATTCATTAATGGAAACATATAAATAGTATAAAAAACGTACCCGTATAGGCACTAAACCCATACACGGTACGTTTTTCTTATGCCATAGAACAACTTATTCCTTGTTCGTATGGCCCGGATTTTTGCAAAAGAAAACCAAGGCTTTTGCACCTTGGTTCGTGTTCTTTCTTTATATTTCTCTTTTTGTTCTTGTAAGGGATTTTAATTTGATTCAATAATCTTAATCATCATATCTGGATCAACTATGAATACCCTTTTAGGAAAGTCTTTTAGATTTCCAGTGATTAAGTAGGAATCTTGAATCATGTTTGCTGCTAATACAACCTGGAAGAATTTAATATCAGACGGGTCTGAGAAGAATTCATCCGTTTCAATTCCATTTAGAACTCGACCATAATCTTTTATTGTATTTAGAATACTTTGAATTCTTTCTTCTGAGAAATGGAATTTGTCTCTATGTAGTACTTCGACATATTCGTCCATTATTTCATCATTGTAAACTGGGATTATTTTTCCTTGCTCAACATATGAAATAATTTTCTCAGGATTTGAATTAGGTTTGATCAGCGCTGATACAATGACGTTTGTATCAATAACTGCTACATATTTCACTTCTTATTGTTTTGTTCTTTTCTTACTTCTGCAATAATTTCGTTTATCTCATCAAGAGTTATTTTATCTAAACCCATTTTTTTTGAATGCTCATGAATCGCATTTAATGCTTCTTCAAATTCTTCATGGCTAACGTGTTTTTCAATAACAGGTTCAAATGGGATCCCGCCTGTTCTGATTACTTTAACCAAAAACATTCTAATAGCTGTGCTTAGATCTAGTCCAACACTCTTAAGAACAAACTCAGCACTTTCTTTTGTGCGTTCATCAATTCTAACTTGTAATACTGTTGACATAGTTATACTCCTTTGTAATGACATTGTACTACACTTAATGCCTAAAGTGAAGAACTACTTCTCCTTTTTACAAGATACCTCTTGCCGGAAGAAATAAGATAATAACGCCCCCTTCTTAAGCGTTTATTTTATTTATTTCTTATTTATATTATACTATTTATTGCTTGATTTATCAAGCAATAAATAGTGTTAAAACAAAGAATTTTTATAAAAAAAGAGGTTCTTGAGAACCTCTAGTTTATTTAGCTTAGTCTGCTGTCTTCTCAGTAAGAATAGTTTTACAGATTTGATATGCTTTTCTTTCTGCAGAAGTGAAGCGCTTGGTAATGTGTCTGATTAAGAATAAGTTTCTCTCAAGTGGAATATCAAGTTCAATTTCTCTAAGTTCACCAGAGTCAAGATATGGTTTGACAACATCCTCTGCTAGGAAACCAATACCTAAACCTGATTTCGCAAGCTGGATAATAACTAAGTTTGACGCTGATTCCATACGTGGGTTTTCAATTTTAACCCCTTTTATAGCGAGTCTATAGTCAATAATACGTCTTGGAGCACTTCCTTTTTCTCTCACGAGTAAATCATAATTAACTAATTCATGAAGCTTTAGTTTATTAGGAGCCTTGTATCCTGGAGCACAGACTGCCACTAAGCGGTCTTTACCAACTAATTCAGTTTTAATGTGTGGATTTGAAACTAATCCTTCCGCAATAGCAAAATCTAAGTCTCCGCTAAGAATCATGGCTTCTAATACGTCTGGCTTTTCAATATATAGTCTAGGATCAACATCAGGCATTTGAGTTTTAATACGGTCCAAGAATGCTGGAAGGACAATTTCACCGAATGCCATGGATGAACCAATATAAATATCTGGTTTACTATCTAAGTTACGGGTAAGTTCTTCAAATTCATTAAAGCTAGCAATTACTTCTTTAGCTTTTGCAAATAAGATTTCACCCTCACGTGTGAGCACTAAATGCCTGTTCACGCGTTTAAATAAGGTTATATTATAGAATTTTTCCATCTCAATAATTGTTTGAGATACAGATGGTTGAGCTACACAGAGCTCTTCTGCAGTTTTGGAAACAGATCCAAGTTCGCAGACTTTGATAAATGTTTTTAAGTGTCTAATTGTCATATAGGCATCTCCTTATCAATTACTTTATATTATAAAGATATACATATTGCAAGAGGGATGTTTTGAAAATTGTCTAAATTCATGAGTTTTTGACAATTTTCCTAACATCCTTTCAACAAAGTTGAATAATAAATATGTATAAGTAAATACCTATACAAAACATATATTTTCCGACTAAATAGGTTTTTAGCTATATAAATTATCGATTTTCGATATTTTACAAAGCATAGGGTGCCACTGATAATGTAGGTGTAGATGAGGTGAGCATCCACAAAAGCACGGTAGCTAATTACACATAACTCACCAAGAAAGGAAATAAATATGAAAAAGAAATATATGCGCTGTAGTGTATGCGGTCAAATTGTTGAACTAGTAAAAGATACTGGTGTTGGTCTTATTTGCTGTGGTGAACCAATGGAAGAAATCTCTGCAAGAACAGATGATGAAGTATTCGCAGAGAAACATCTACCAGTATTTAAAGTAGATGGTAATAAAGTAGTAGTCCAAGTTGGATCAATACTTCATCCATCCACTAATGATCACTATATTCAATGGATTACACTTGTCACTACAAGGGGCAGCCAAACCAAAATGCTTAAGCCTGGCGATTCCCCAACAGTTGTCTTCCATATCGCACCAGGTGAAAGTGTTCTAGAAATCTATGAATACTGTAACATCCATTCACTTTGGAAAACCTGTGTAAAAGATGGCAAGAACAAAAACCAACGTGAACTCGATATGGAGTAAGTAAGGCTTAAGCTTTAAATAAACGAAGATGTGAGGGGATTGAAATTATGGGTTTAATTCTCTCACATCTTCTCAAAGGAAAATAAATATGAGAACAATAAAAGCACTCGTGTATGATTCTAAATCGTACACTAAAGAAGCATTTGAAAATACTGAACATGATGGTATTGAATTCACATATGTGGATACTAAATTAAATAAACACACTGTTAAACTCGCAAAAGATTACGACACAATTGTAACCTTTGTGAATGATGACCTTGGTGAAGAAGTAATTGAAAAACTTATTGACCAAGGTAAGAAGGCAGTATTCCTCAGATGTTCAGGATACAATAACGTTGATCTAAAGAAAGCAAAAGGCAAGATTGACTTCTATCGTGTGCCTAATTATTCACCATACGCTATAGGGGAATTCACATTCGCGTTACTTCTGACTAGTATGAGAAGGACACATAAAGCATACAATAGAACTCGTGAGTTTAACTTCTCACTTGAAGGTTTTGTAGGTATTGACTTACAAGGCAAAACCATTGGAGTAATAGGAACAGGACGTATTGGAAGAGTAGTCATTGATATCGCTAATGGATTTAAGATGAATGTACTCGCATATGATCCATACCAAAAAGAAAAGAATGGTCCTATTAAATATGTCTCGCTTAATGAGTTAATAAAGAAGTCAGACATTATTACTTTACACTGTCCATTAACTAAAAAGACTATGCATATAATTGATAAGAAGGCTATAGATAAGATGAAGAAGGGTGTAGTAATCATTAATACTTCTCGTGGTGGACTCATTGACTCTAAGGCATTACTTAAAGGAATTGAATCTCGAAAAGTTTCATCCGCATGTTTAGATGTATACGAAGAAGAAGCTGATATCTTCTATGAGGATAGATCTAATCACATTCTTAATGATGAAACTTTAAGAGATTTAATCTCAATGCCTAATGTTATAGTAACATCACATCAAGCATTCTTAACTAAAGAAGCGCTAGATAATATTGCTGTAACAACAATAAGCAATATAAGACGCTTCTTTAGTGGAGATCCAGACGAAGATAACCATACTTTGTAAATGCTTTCATGAAAATTTTCAGAAAATGTCTTGCATTGTTAAAAAATAGTAGTAAAGTATAGCATCAAAATTTCTTACAAAGAGGTAAGAGATTTGATAAAGAAGGCCCCTGATTGCCTAGTAACCTAAAGTCAGGCCCGATAATGTATTAGTACAGAAAGGAGATTGAATAATATGTCTGTCTATGAATTAATCTTAGAAGAAGAATATGAAAACAAAGTCAACTCCTCTGAAAATATAAACCCGGATATTGATGAGGAAAGACCACTTGTAGATGCTAACAACATTAACACCTCAAGTATGTTATTCTTCTAATAACCCCCAAACAAAACTAAGCAATCCAGCAATGGGTTGCTTTTTTGTTAACCCAATCAATTTTGATCATTGTATGTCAATAAATGAGCAGATATTGGGTTAACACGCCTAAATATGCAACTTTTGCACTTTTTCTTTACTTTTTAGTTCAAAGGTATACTATGTATATAACAAAGAGGTGCAAATATGACATTAAAAGAAACTCGCAAAAATTGCAAATTAACTCAAGAAGAAGCAGCAAAAGTTGTAGGTGTTGCTCTTCGTACATATGTTTCCTATGAAAAGGATGAAAAGAAAGCTGATAAGCTCAAATTAACAAGAATGATTGAAATTCTAAACGAGTACGCAGCAAAGGATACTTCTATCCTAAAAGATAAGGTTTTATTGATAACGGGTGGTACCGGATCATTCGGACACGCTGTTGTAGACAGATTCCTTGAAACTGATATTAAAGAGATCAGAATCCTTTCTCGTGATGAGAAGAAACAAGATGATATGAGAAAGGCATACAACAACTCCAAACTTAAATTCTATATTGGCGATGTTCGTAACCTTCCAAGTATTGTTGATGCATTCAAAGGTGTTGACTATGTTTTCTCTGCAGCAGCACTTAAACAAGTTCCATCTTGTGAATTCTATCCAATGGAAGCAGTCAGAACAAATGTCATTGGTTCAGACAACGTTATTACAGCATGTGTTCAAAACCATGTTAAGAAGGCAATCTTCCTTTCCACAGATAAAGCAGCTTATCCAATTAACGCAATGGGTATTTCAAAAGCACTTATGGAGAAAAACGTTATCGCAAGATCAAGACAACTTCTTGAAGGCGATACAGTTCTTTGCTTAACTCGTTATGGAAATGTTATGGCGTCTCGTGGTTCAGTTATTCCTCTTTTCTTACAACAAATCAAAGATGGAAAACCAATTACAATTACAAACCCAGATATGACAAGATTCATGATGACTCTTGATGATGCTGTTGATTTAGTTCTTTATGCATTTGAACATGGTGAACAAGGAGACTTATTTGTCCAAAAAGCTCCAGCAGCAACAATTGATACTCTCGCAAAAGCAGTTATTTCATTAACAGGAAGCAAGACTGGTATTTCTTACATCGGAACTCGTCATGGTGAAAAACTCTTTGAAACACTCGTCACTCAAGAAGAAATGCTCAAGGCAGTTGATATGGGAAACTTCTTCTGTGTTAAAGCAGATAATAGAGACCTCAACTACGATAAGTACTTCTCAAAAGGAAACAAGAAGTTAAATCTTGGTGAATCTTATACATCCCACAACACCGGAAGACTCGATGTTGAAGGTATGAAAAAACTCCTTAAAAAACTTGAATTATTTGGCGGTGCAGTTAGACAACACGAGTAATAAAAATTTTAGGATGCAAAAAAATGAAAATTTTAGTTACTGGTTCTAATGGATTTATTGGTAAACACATGGTTAGGCTTTTAACCAAGCACAACTATGAAGTTTTACCATACGATTTAGACAAGACTGAGAGCGACTTAATTAGCTACATTAAAGAGGCTGATTTTGTTGTTCATTTAGCTGGAATCAATCGTCCATTAACAACCGAAGAATTTTATGATGGCAATACTAACTTCACAAAGAAAATAGTGGACTTTTTGCGTGAAAATCACCGCGAAATCCCAGTTATTATGTCTTCTTCAATCCAAGCAGCACTTGATAATGATTATGGTAAATCTAAGAAAATGGGAGAGGATTTTTTACTCAATTCTGGATTACCTGTTTATGTCTTCAGATTAGCTAATGTTTTTGGCAAATGGTGCAGACCAAATTATAACTCTGCAGCAGCTACTTTTATGTACAATATTGCCCATAATTTGCCTATTGAAATTAGGGATCGAAATTACGTTGTTCATTACAATTATGTTGAAGATATTTGCGAGACTTTTTTAGGATGTATTGAAGGTAAAATTGAGCCATCAAAAAGTATCCTTTCTGTAAGCCCTGTTCATAATTGCTCTTTAGGTGATCTTGCTGACAATCTCAATAGATTTAAAAATGCAGTAGAATCAAATGAACATCTTCCAGTGATTCATAACGAATTCGAATATAAATTGTTTGTCTCATTCTTGGATTACTTAAGTGAAGAAGGTTATTCCTTCAATTTCGCTGAAGATCAACGTGGCTCATTTGAAGAAATCTACAAATCAAAGAAATATGGACAAATCTCAATCAATAAATCTTTCCCTGGAATAACAAAAGGTGGACATTACCACACATACAAAAATGAAATCTTCATGACTGTGAAAGGTGAATGTCTCACACGTCAAAGAAAAATTGGTGGTAAAGAAATTCTTGAATTCCCAACAAAAGGAATTGAATCAAAGAAAGTTGATATTTTTCCTAATTATACGCACGACATAAAGAATGTTGGGGATGAAGAGTCAATTACACTAATGTGGATTTCAGAAGTATACTCTGATGCAACAGCGGATACATATCGTGAGGATGTAGACCTAAAATGAGAACAATAGAAAAAGGTGCTACATATAGACATTTCAAAGGTAATCTCTATAAAGTAATTGAGATAGCAAAGAATACTGAAACCAATGAAATGATGGTAGTGTATCAAGCTCTATATGGAGATTATGGTATATTTGTAAGACCACTTGATATGTTCCTATCTAAAGTAGACAAAGAAAAATATCCTGATTCAAATCAGGAATACAGATACGAAAAAGTAGAAGATTAAGGCATTAACAAAGTTAATGTCTTTTCTTTATAACTAAATACCTATGATGTATATCGTTTTTGTGTATTTTACTAAGCCTTGATTTTCCTTGAATATATAGTTGAGCAAAGAAAAAACTTGCTCACACTACCAAGGAGGAAAAGATGAGGGGAACATTAATAAATATTGGATTTCTAGCGTTTCTTGTTTTGTGCTTTCTAATTCAAATATTTCTCTTTCATCGCTTAATCATTAATTGGTAGTAAAGAAAGGATCAAAAAATATGATGTCAACATTCTTAATTATTATGGGAATCGTTACCCTAATCATTGCATTAGCTGCAGCGATTGGCCAAATAGTGAAAATTAGTAATGCTTTCAGTGAATATGCATCAGGTTGGGAGAAGTGCGGAACGATCTTAAATTTACTCGCAATTCTCACTCTTGGAGCAGGCATTGGAATCTTGTTCTTTGTAGTATCAGGATTAATTTAAATAATCCTAAAACTAGCAAAATTTTAGTGAAAGGAGATACAAAATGGATAGAAGAAATTGTGTTGCAAGAGGCTACTATAAATTCATAGGTTGTTTTATTGGATTGTTTACTCTTGTCGGATTAGTTTTCTATATTATTTTGATGGTCAGAACATTAGGCAATGGTACCGATTGGTTAACTACAACTTGGTTAATTTTAGGTCTTGTTGCAATGGTAACAATTCTTCCAACTTTAGCTAACTTCTTTATCGGAAGAGGTTGTGGAGATAAGTACCATCTAAACGATACAAATTGCTAAAAAACAAAAACCTTTATTTAAGGGATGACACTAGAAAGTGCCATCCTTTTTACATAAAAACAAAAACCAAGAAAATTCGATAAATTCGAGCTTTTTTGAGCCATATATATTTAAATAGTAAATTATTCTTTGAATAAGTAAGGCATTTTGGTAAAATATAAAGCAACTGGAGAAAATTATGGAAACTACTAACAAACCAAATTCACAACAAACAGCAGTAGCAACCAAGGTAGTAAAGAAGACTAGAAAAGTCGTTGTTTCTAAGAGCATTTTCTATTGTATCTTCGTTGTTATCTTTGCTATTGCATCATTCTTACTATTCTGTCTCGACCAGGACAACTTTTTAAGAAAGAACTTCAATGCTGAATGGCTAGACGCTATTGCTAAGTTCTTTAGCGGGTCAAAAGAAGAGGGATATTTAGGACTCGAATTCGATGTCACAATGATGACATGGATTACATTCTTTGTCTTTGTAATTGTATTCTTTGCAATTTTTACAACATTCTTCTTTAGAAAAAATCTTTTACAAAAGAAAGAAGCAAAACAAATCCTTAAAAAAGGACAACCTCTTTCTGCAAAACAAAAAACTTTATTTAATGTTTTCTATTTCGTTGGCGCAGCCGCTTTAATGGCAGCGTTAATTCTCGTAATTTTCTTAGTTGTAGTTCCACTTTTACCACTTCCTGCATCACAAAAAGACCCAGCATTTATTGGGCAAAACTTATTAATTAATACTCTTCCAACTATTGGGATTGTTATGTTATTTGTTGCTATATTCCCAGCAGCATGTTTAGTTTTATTCTGTTTATTCAAAGTTATTGTCTTCCTTGTAAGCTTAATTGTTTCTGGCGTTTCCAAATCAGTTATGCAATCAGAAGAATACCAAGAATCAGTTGCTGCAACTCAAGCTGCAGCAGCAGATATCGCTTCTTCAATGGCAGAAGCCAAAGGCTTATCTGGTGATGCACTCGCAAGAGCAAAAGATGCTCAAAAGAATCCAAACAAGAAAAATTCAATGGCTGGATTTAATATTTTCCCAGCTCTTGATAATATTGATAAAAAATATGATGAAATTGCTGCAGAAGCAGAAGCTAAGAAAGCTGCAGAAGAAGCTGCTAGGGCAGAAGCTGAAGCTGCTAGAGCAGCAGCAATTGAAAGAGGCGAATCTGTTCCAGAGGTTGTTGAAGCACCAAAAGAACCAGAACCACAAGAAATTACATATGAAGAATTCACACAATTCGCATATGAGTTCCAATCATACCTTTGCCATCAAAAATATTATTTCGACCTTACAATTATTAGATCATTCATTGCAGGTCTTGCATCTTCAAGAATGATTCTTCTCCAAGGTTTGTCTGGTACAGGTAAAACCACACTCCCACGTGTATTCCTTGAATACATTGGTTCAAAAGCATGGTTCTTCCCAGTCCAAGCAACATGGAGAGATAGATCTGACGTTACTGGTTACTTCTCAGAATTTGCTAACGAATTTAAAGAAACAGAATTCTTAAAGCACTTATATGAAGCAAGCTATATGCCAGAAAAAGTTAACTTACTTGTTCTCGATGAAATGAATATTTCCCGTGTTGAGTACTATTTCGCTGACTTCTTATCAATCTTTGAATACCCAAGTGCAGACTGGTTAGTCCCACTCATTCAAATCCATGATGACGTAGTCATGCCAAAGAAACTTGAAGGTGGTATGGCTCGTATTCCAACCAATACTTGGTTTATTGGCACAGTCAACATTGATGACTCTACATTTACAATTACAGATAAGGTCTATGACCGTGTTATTGCTATTGACTTCGAAGAACTCAACATTCCATTCGAATCAGACTACAACTATGATCCACATCCATTAAAATGTGGTGAACTCGAAAAGATGTTCGCAGAATCAAAAGCACATGATGAAAATAGACTTTCTGAAGAAGAAAAACTCAAATTCCTCAAACTTGCTGCATTTACTGCAGATACATTTGATGTTAAGTTTGGTAACCGTATTATGAACCAAATCGAAAACTTCGTTCCTGTTTTCGTTGCCCTTGGTGGTACAAAGGAACAAGCTCTCGACTTAATGTATGCTAATAAGATTCTCCGTAAGTTAAACGGTAAATTCGAATCATACATCAAAGATGGTTTAGTTAAACTTATTCGTTACCTCAATACCGAATATGGTAAAGGTGTCTTTGTTAAGACAGAGAAGTTAATTAGCCTCATTCAAAAGAAACTTGCATAATGCATAATCATATAAAATATGAAGACTGATATTGCTAATTACTTACATGACTACAATCTCAAACTTTTAAACAAAGTTATTAATGAGAATGCTTTCTCCAACCTTGGGGAAGCTTTTTCACAATCTCCTGCAGGCCAATTAGCAAGTGGTCTTAAATCAAACCCTATTGATGAACACATTGAATTCCCATGGATTGATCAACTTGACGAAGTCACTGAAAAGATTATGTCAATTGCATCAAACCCAAGAACTCACGTTCGTTTTGATAAAGAAATTCGTCTTGCAGAACAAGCAGTTAAAGTTGATGGTAATGATATGAAGATGACCACCAAAACTTCAAAACTCTGGAGACTTAAAGACGAAGCATTTAAACCAGAAAAAGTTTATACAACTGTTTATGAAGCTGATTATGCAATCTATGAAAATAGATTCTTACTTAACCTTGTTAACAAGATTAATAACCTTTTAAATCACGCTATTAGACAATTAAATGAAATTGTTAAGAAAGTTAATAGAAACTACGTTAACAAAAATGTTTCTTTAGCATCTATTGATGATGTTAACGATATTGCAAATCTCACCAAGATTTCAATGAAGAAAGAGAAATCTGATCAAAACTTGTTATTAACAACATCAGATGCTCCATTCCTTGAAGACTGGAAGATGATTATTAAAGCAAAGAACAGAATCAATAACTTCTATTCAACTGAGTTCTATCGTTACTTAAAGGATCAAAAACCTCTTTCTGATAGTGATGTTCATATCACAAACATCTTAGCAGAAGATCGTTCTTACGCTCCATGTTATAACTTCTATCTTAAGTTAATTAGATTAACTGACAAGATTGATGAAGAAAAGAAACCAGTTGATCCAATTGAATACCATAACTTTGTTGTTACTAACTTATTCTCAGTTCTTGGAAAAGAAGGCTTCTTTGCACCTATGACAGCTCAAAATACCATTGAAATCGCAGGTAATTTGATTAGATTCAAAGACTTCTTAGTTTCTAAGGATGAAATGAATTGTTATATTACAACTCAAGACAAAGATCACATTGATCTGAAGTTTGAATTCAACTATGCAAAGGATCAACCAATTGCTTCTGACCCAATGTTTGCAGGTAGACGTCATAACCTTGTAAGTATTGACTTAGTTGCTGCTAAAGACGCTGAATTCCTTAATATTGAAGAATTAGCAGTTCACTTCAGAAAACTCATCAACCAAAGACTTGCAAATGGTTATACAAACTCATTTGTTGTAACTCCAATTGACGGAACACAAAAAGATGATGTAATCATCTGTTCACCAGATGTTTATAAGATTGATGCAAATATCACAAATATGATTAAATCATGCTTAATCTTTGCAGAAGGTGATACAACACTTTACTCTAAAGTTTGTCCTATCTGTGGAGCTTACATGGATGGTGAACAAGAAAACGGTAACTGTTATTGTTCCAACTGTGGTTCAACATACAGCTTAATGAGCCAAGGTAAAGATTCTGGCAAGACAGAACTTATCTGGATTAAGCGTATTAAAAATCCTGATTAGTATATATATTAATATAAAGATATAAGCGTTTCAGAAAAATGGAACGCTTTTTTCTTTACTTATCATTATATGATTACTATAATATAGGTGTGGGATATCCCACCAAGGAGGAATTATGGACTTAACAATTAATTCTTACAATTCTAAAGTCGATTCAAAGAATAGAATCACTTTAAGAAAAGCACGTTTTGATTACTATAACGTGCAAGAATTTGAAGATGGCAAGATTGTTTTGGAACCAAGAGTATTAGTTCCGCCTTTTGAAGTTTCAAAGAGAACATTAAAGATGATGGACAAATCTGTAAACAATGTTAAGAAAAACAAAGTTTCAGATCCTATCAAATTTTAATGCAATTTGAAATAAGACTTGGAGTTCCGGAAATGCTGGCATTCTGGAACGATTTATCTTCTAAAGTAGATAAAGGATTAGCAAATAAGAATGAAGTGCTTCTGCACAGTAAGCTAGTTAAAGTATTTAAGTTCTTACAAGCTAATCCAAGACATCCGTCTCTTGATTCTCATGAAATTTCACAATTAACTTCTAGATATGGAATAAAAGTATTTGAATCATATTTAGAAAACCATACTCCAGCAGCCGGTAGAATCTTCTGGGTATATGGTCCGATCAAGAACTCTATTACAGTTATTGCAATTGAACCTCACCCAAATGACAAGTCAAATGGCTACAGCAAAATAAAATTGTCATCAACAAATTAGAATGAAAAGCTCACAAAATCATGTGGGCTTTTCATTTTTAACGACAAATAGTGACACAATTGTAAATTAATATTGTAATAATATGACATTTGGCGTATTATTTAGGCATGAATAAATTAGAAAAAACACGTAAAGAACTTGGTTTAAACCAAAAACAATGCGCTGATCACTTAGGCGTATCATTAAGAACATATCAAAGATATGAACTTGATAATTATTTGGAAAGTGGACAAATAGATGACATTGTCGCTAAAATTAGCAATATTTGTCATAGTTTGTCATATAAACACTTTGAAAATAATGGAAAGCTCAAACTTTTGATAATTGTAGGCACAAGACCAGAAATCATTCGTCTTGCAGCAGTCATAAATAAATGTAGAGAATACTTTGATACTCTTCTTGCACATACAGGTCAAAACTATGATTACAATCTCAATGGTGTCTTTTTCAAAGACCTCAAGATAAAAGATCCAGATATATATTTAAATGCTGTTGGAAAAGACCTTGGTGAAACAATGGGCAACATCATTGCAAAATCATATGAATTAATGGTGGAGATTAAACCAGATGCAGTACTAGTACTTGGAGACACTAATTCATGTCTTTCAGTAATAGGAGCAAAACGTCTTCATATTCCAATCTTCCATATGGAAGCCGGTAATAGATGTAAAGATGAATGTCTCCCAGAAGAAACAAATAGAAGAATTGTTGATATCATCTCTGATGTTAACTTAGCGTACTCTGAACACGCTAGAAGATATTTAGCAGACTCAGGTCTTCCTAAAGAAAGAACATATGTCACTGGATCACCAATGGCAGAAGTCCTCCATCAAAACATTAATGAGATTGAATCCAGTGACATATTGAATAAACTTTCCCTTAAAAAGGGTAAGTATATCCTTCTTTCTGCACACCGTGAGGAAAACATTGATACAGAGAAGAACTTCAATAGCTTGTTCTCTGCTATTAATAAGATGGCAGAGATATACGATATGCCAATCTTGTATTCATGCCATCCAAGATCAAGAAAAAGACTTGAAGCTACAGGATTCAAACTTGATCCAAGAGTAGTGATGCATGAACCTTTAGGTTTCCATGACTACAACAACCTTCAAATGAATGCTTTCTGTGTTGTATCTGACTCTGGTACTTTACCAGAGGAATCAAGTTTCTATGCTTCTATTGGTAAACCAATCGCAGCAGTCTGTATTCGTACATCTACAGAAAGACCAGAAGCATTAGATGATGCATGCTTTGTACTCGCTGGAATAGATGAAAAGAATCTACTCCAAGCAGTGGAAGTTGCAATTAATAATAAAGCTGGTTGTCATCCAGTAGATAATTACATTGATACAAATGTATCTGATAAAGTAGTAAAACTAATCCAATCCTATGTTGGAGTAGTAAATAAAATGGTTTGGAGAAAGGAATAATTCTTCAAACCTTTTCTTTCTCTTTTGCATATTCATAAGTGAACGTATTATCTAGTGAACTTTTTTATGTAAAAGAGCTGCGTTCTATCTAATTGCAAAACACTCTAAAAAAATAAAAGGCCATAATTAAATATTGAAAAATACTGGAAAAACATATTGAAAAATACTGGAAAATCCCAAAACTTTGCACTTGAAATTAATAAATAGAGTTGATAAAATATTGAAAAATACTGGAAAAACATATTGAAAAATACTGGAATTATTTCTTGAATAAAACACCGTTTTATAGTATAATATTAACAGGAGCAAGAAACTATGAATTATTATGTAAGATATATTGATCAAATCATTGAACGATATAGAAAGAGCACCGGAGCAATTGTTGTAGTTGGGCCAAAATTTTGTGGAAAAACAACTTCTTGTAATAATATTGCAAAAAGTATCTATAGAATTAATACAAAAGCAATTGTCGAAAGAACTACTATTAACCCTAAAATCGCATTAGAAGGTGAAGAACCACACTTAATTGATGAATGGCAAAAAGTTCCAGATATTTGGAATTATATAAAAGAGGATTTAGATATCGATTATAAATTCGGTAAATATCTTTTAACAGGATCATCTACACCTGCTGACAAAACTGATATTCAACACAGTGGTGCCGGGAGATTAAAAATGGTTAAAATGCGAACTATGTCACTTTTTGAATCAAAAGAATCTCTTGGAATTGTTTCTCTACGATCTCTTTTTGAGAATAAAGAATTTTTTCCTCATCCAAATCAAGAACAAACATTAGAAAAAACAGCATTTCAAATATGTAGAGGTGGTTGGCCGCTTTCTGTTTTAAGTCAAGAAGAGTCAACTGCGCTTGATGTTACCAATTCATACTACGATGGTTTATTTCAATTTGCAGATAGCAAAAATGAGAAATTTAGAAACAAAAAAACAGATTACTTCAAAACAATTTTAAAAAGTTATGCTCGAAATGTTTCGACCTCTGCTTCAATGAATTCTATGATAAATGATGTTAGGCAAAATAATGAACGCATCTTAGATGACTCTACATTTAGAGATTATCTTGAAGCATTAAAAGACTTATATATTATTGAAGACTTAGAAGCTTGGTGTCCAAACATAAGATCAAAAACAGCAATTTTATCCTCTCCTACAAGACATTTTGTTGATCCATCTATTGCCTGCTCTGTTTTAGGCATCGGACCTAAAAATTTGATGAACGATTTTAATACATTTGGTTTTATGTTTGAAGATTTAGCTGTTAGGGATTTAAGGATATATAGTGAACTTCTTAATGGAACAATCAAACATTATAAGGATAACGCTGGTTTAGAATGCGATTCAGTTATTCACCTTCAGGATGGTAAGTGGGCGGCAGTGGAAATTAAGCTTGGTGGAGAAGAATTAGTAAATTATGGTGCTAAGAAGCTTAATTTGCTTAAAAATAAATTGACCACAAAAAGTGACACTAATCCTCCGACGTTTATGGCAATCATTACAGCGTTTGGGCCTTGCTATAAAAGGGAAGATGGAATTTATGTTATCCCTTTAAATTGTTTGAAGGATTAAAAAAATACTATGAGTTACAAAAATAGATTTGGCTTTAAGCAATCCGTTGCATTCAAACACATTATTCGTGGATTTGAATATCTTGATAGAATTAGAGATTTTCAAATGGATGGCAATATTGTTCATGCAAAGATATATGGTACAAATCCATATGACGTTTGTTTTGCTATTGATTTTATAAATAGAAAAGTAATGAATGCTAATTGTACTTGCCCATATATGAATGAACATAAAATGTGTAAGCATATTGCAGCGCTTATGCTCTATGTAGATTTACATATAAATGGTGGTTCAGTAAAAGAACTTTGTGTTTATCATCTCGCAAATTTTATTGTATCAAAATTAAAAGAATTAAATGGAATGCTTCCAATTGTGAAAGAAGATGATTTAAAAAAACAAATTGTTGGTAAAAACATTAATTTGCAGAGTAACGACTGTAAATACGCAACTGCATATTTTGAATTGCTTGATAAGGTAAGTGAATCTACATATAAAGAAGCTCTTGAATTGCTATTTAAAAAACGTGTCGTGACTATCGACAAAGAAAAGACAGTATGGATAGATAAAAGGCTTTCAAAGAATTATTCTGATTCATATCATGATTTCTACGCTAAAAATTCTTTACTTAAAGGATATGGCGACTACATTTATGATCCTTTTGAAGATGAAGAATACTATGATGAAGATCAGGAATATTATTATGCAACTGAAGTTAAAGAAAAATATAAAGGCATTAACTTGGTTTCTCATACTAGCATTTTCAAAAAGGGTAAATATAAAGAAACACTATTTTATGATTTTCAAACTGATGAGATCTTTTTTGAGGAAGATATCGATAATCATTTTTCAATTGCTCCTATCGATACATTTGATATTTCTAGTAACTTTATAGAATTCTTCATTTCAAGTGAATATCTTCCTGAAAAAAGAAAAGTGTTATTAGAAAATTATCAAAACGGAACTTTTTCCTTTGAGAATCTTGATAATACCCAAAAATCACGTTATAGAAAATTAGAAAACAATTACTTTATTGGAAAAGGAATACAATATTGCTTAGAGAATCATTATGATTTCTGCCTACATGATTATTATTTCTAAATCAATTAGAGATAACACCTGATTAAGCATTGAACGTTATTATCAGTAAGTGAAATGCTAAGGTGTTTTCTTTTGTTGCAGAAAGACCAGAAGCATTAGATGATGTATGCTTCGTACTCGCTGGAATAGATGAAAAGAATCTACTCCAAGCAGTGGAAGTCGCAATTAATAATAAAGCTGGTTGTCATCCAGTAGATAATTATATTGATACTAATGTATCTGATAAAGTAGTAAAACTAATCCAATCCTATGTTGGAGTAGTAAATAAAATGGTTTGGAGAAAAGAGTAACTCCAAACCTTTTCTTTCTCTTTTGCATATTCTTAAGTGAACGTACTTAAGTAGTGAACTACATTTGCAAAAGAGCGGATTTTATTTGGTCCTACTACAAAGGATTTCTTGGTAGTTGAATTTTCAAGTTCCTTTTCATTTAGAATGCCTAAAACGTGCATGCTTATTTAATTATCTTTAATAAATCTGATAAAGTAATGCTTTCAAGGCGAGTTGCAATCGCTAATGAATTTCCTATATCTTTAAGTGAACAACCTATGTGGTAGCCAACCCCATCTGCAAAAATAAATCGATCATGAAATGCTTTTGTCTTTTTTACATCATAAATAGCATTGCTTTCAATTGGGTTGTTTGGGTCTGTAATAATTGTAGTAGAAACATTAATTTCTTTTAAAACACCATCAAATGAATGATCAAAATAATCATCAATAATGTAAATAGATTGTTTAGCAGTTTCTAAGAACTTTTTAATTGATAAGTAGCCTTCTAATTGTTCGCCTTTACAAAATGTTAGTTCGTGCAGTTGTTTTTCTCTAATCTCGTATATTTGATTTTGCAAGTGATTAATTTTATCTCTGCATTCAAGGCATGTTGCTTCGTTTATTGAATAACCTTCAATAGAATATCCTTCAAGTATTTTTTCTGCCCAGTTTCTAAAAGATTTTGCTATGTCACTTTTTATAACCCAACCCAAATAAATTAATACTTTCAAATTATAATAGGCGACTTCATACTCTTTACCATCGTTTCCAGTTGTAAACCAAAAGTTGACAACTTGATTTTTATTTAATTCTTCTGAGGCAAATAATTTATTTATATGCTTAGATATATTTTGTTTTGTTGTTTGAAAAATCGTTGCTAATTGTTGTTGGTTTAACCATACAGTTCTATTAGCTAAATGAACATCAAGCTTAAGTTCACCAGTTTCATAAATAATAATATTTTGTTCTAAGTTGTTCATAAAATCTTCCTTGCCCATTAATCTGAACAGCATTTTTTGCCGATGAGATAATTTCGTTTTGTTCTTTTTCGGCATATATGTTTTTGATGTGTTTTCCAATAACACTTGGATCACGATCAAAAAGTTTGCCCATTTCTTCAAGAGTTAACCAAACAGTATCTTCCGTTGGAGAAACATTAACTGGTAATGAGAAGTCACCATCTTTAAATGTTAATATTTCAAATTTTTGTTCCATTTAATATCTCCTTTATACTGAAAATAAATAAAATCAAATAATGCTGTGTTTGCATTTTTAACAATTATAATATGCAGTAAATGTAAAATCAACATAATTAATAATTATTTTATTTATTTTCTGCATAATGATATGATAGTAAAGGAAGAGGGAATAATGATATGGACAAGATAGAGGAAGAAATAGCAGGTAGAATAAAAGAAATGATGGATAAACGTAAGGTGAACCAAAGCGAACTTGCTCGTGAGCTTGGAGTTCACCAATATGACATTTCACGTATGTTAAATGGCAAACCATTTCCATCCATTTCTCAACTAACCATGATAGCGAACTATCTAGATTGTTCTTTGTATTATCTAATTGGAATACAAGAAGAATCGTATCGTGAGCTATCACCAGAAACTAGAAAGATTGCAGATGCATATCAATCTGCTAATGAAACAATCAAAGCAGTAGTGGATCTAGTACTCACAAATAAACAAATAACTAAATAATAAAGATAACACCTGATTATGCATTGAACGTAATAATTTATAAGTGAAATGCTAAGGTGTTTTCTTTTAATATTGGAAGCATTAGTTGATGCATGCTTCGCACTCGCTGGAATAGACGAAAAGAATCTACTCCAAGCAGTGGAAGTCGCAATCAATAATAAAGCTGGTTGTCATCCAGTAGATAATTACATTGATACTAATGTATCTGATAAAATAGTAAAACTAATCCAATCTTATGTTGGAGTAGTAAATAAAATGGTTTGGAGAAAAGAATAACTCCAAACCTTTTCCTTCTCTTTTGCATATTCTTAAGTGAACGTACTTTTAGTAGTGAACTTCATTTGCAAAAGAGCACGTTTTTAGCAATCGTTGTTAATTATCTCAAGCATTTGAGCAGGAGTGACTACAAAATCTCTCTCAGGAAAATGTTTGATATTTCCGGTTACTAAATAAGTGTCATCAACTAATCTTGAAGACATAACAATTTTAAAGAATTTTGCATCATCTTCATGAATGAATTTTTCTTGTATTTCAACTGGATCCATTTCTCTTCCAAAATCTTCAATTAGTGAAAGAGTCATTTTTATTTTTGCTGGTGAAAAACCAAATTTGTTTCGAATTAGTACTTCTTCATATTCTGCTATTATTTCTTTATTAAAGACAGGTATTATTTTTTCTTCAACTACTAAATCAAGAATTTGCCAAGGTATCGATCCTTCCTTTAATAAAGCAGACACAATAACGTTTGTGTCAATAACAGCATAATAATTCATATGAAACTCCTTGCGCTATTTTTTAGCGTTTCTAGTTTCGGTGATTATCTCATTAATTTCTTCAAGAGTAATTTCGCTGTTTCCGTTTGCTTTTGAAATATCATTCATTTCTTTGATCGCTGCACGTAATTCAGCTTTCTTTTGTTCGTTTCTTAATTCAAATGGCATTCCATTAACTGCCACACTTTTTTTAAGAAACATTCTAACGGCAGTGGATAAGTCTATCCCTAGTGAGTTAAAAATTTCTGTTGCTTGATTTTTGAGATCTTCATCGATCCTAATCTGTAACATTGTCCCCATAATATTTCCTATCCATCTTCCTTCTTGTAATAATAGTGTAATGACAATGTCGTAATTTGTCAATACTTAAATTAATAAAATGATAATACCTGATTAAGCATTGAGCGTAATAATCTATAAGCCATTAAATATTTTTTTGGCTCTCTTGTATAACTAATTAGTCTAGAATTTGCCAGTACTCTTGTAAATTGATGTCTAAAATGTATAATAATACATTATGATAGATTTTTCCAATATCGATGATTACGAATTTGAGCAACTATGTGCTGAAATTTTATCAAAAATTTTAAAGACTCAATTTAGGACATTTGCAAAAGGACCAGATAAGGGAATAGACATTAGAAAAACTAACGGTGACGATAAAATCATTGGCCAAGCAAAAAACGTTAGGAGTGTCAGTGGTGTTTTTGCTAGTGAACTTAATAAAATTAAAAAAACCGGCTGTAAAAAATATTATTTATTTATCGGATGTGCTCTAAGCGCAGACCACACAACTAAAATATTTAATGAATTTAAAGATTATATGGATGATGAATCTTTTATTTTTGATGCTAATACATTAGATAAATTATTATCTACTAGTGAATATAAAGAAATACTTTCTAATCACTTTAAGCTATGGGCGGTTAACAAACAGGCAATTGAATTATTAAAATCTAATGATATTTCTATTGATACTGATACATTGAAAAGTAGAATCCAAAAACACAGTTGTTTTTATGTCGACACAAGAGATTACAAAAACGCTTTACTAGAACTACTAAGTAATAGAATCATATTACTTGAAGGAAATGCTGGAGTTGGAAAATCTACCATATCCGAAATGATTGTGCTTTCTCTTATGTCAAAATTTGATAAATATAACGTTATTTATTCTTCAAGTTCAGATGTTGATAAGGTCAAAAATGCATTAAGCATGGATCCGGAAATCACAAATATTATTTATATTGATGATTTTTTAGGCTCTTTTTATTCTAATTTGACTTTAGGAGGAACGAATTCAATTTGTTCTCTGGTTAATTTTGTATTAAGCCATTGCAATAATTTTCTTATATTAAATACAAGAGGAGTTATTTTAAAAGAAGCTAATAGAAAATATATTGATTTTGAAAAGACAATAAATTCGCTAAAAATTAAAAAGGTAAAAATAGATAATATTTCTAAATTTGATAAAGCAAGAATACTATTTAATCACATAGTTTCTTCTGATTTAACGGATAAAGTTAAAAACGAAATAGTTACCAAGAAATTTTATAATCAAATAATAAATCATAAAAACTATAATCCAAGGTCTATTGAATATATTTGTAGTAATAAAAATTTTGAAAATTCTGGCTTTTTGAATTACACGGATTTCTCAATTAATGCCTTAGACAATCAAGAAAAAACTTGGGAACATGCATATTTGAATAATTTAAGTGATGTTGATAGAGTGTTTTTGCTGGTTTTATATTCGTTAACTTTTGAAACTGAATCTATAAGCCTATCTATTTTAGAAAAGGCTTTTAATAACGAAATTAAAAATGGATATTCTATTGATACGACAGTAGATAATTTTGAAATTTCTTACAAACGTTTGCTTGAATCATTCATAACAAAAATCATCATTGGCGATGATAATTATATTGCGTTTGCCAATCCATCTGTTAAGGAATGTATTTCTAAACATGAATTTATAAACAAAAATTCTTTTATCTATGGGGATCAATACTTCGCAAAAAAAGATTTCCTTAAATCTAAGGAATTCGAAAAATTAATTGAGGATGGAACATTTAGTAAACTTGATTATGTTCGAATGGATTATAGTCTTGTTTTAGCTTTGTATTTAATTGAGAATTCTCATAACGATCCAAAATATAACACTTTTTTATTAAGCGCCCTTAACAGAGATTATTCAAAAAACAATTCAATTTATGCCGGTCATAGAAATTCTGATATTTTTAGGGCTCTTTTTTACTTACCTATATTTGATAATTTGGATTTTAATCAAATTGATAATAAGTTTCTTGATTCTTTCGTTCTTTCTTGTATTAAGTTTATCGACGACAGATATATTGAGGATATATTTGATAAAATTGAAGATATTAGTTCTCTATTAAACGATAACGATGATGTAAAATCTGAGATAATTAATTTAGTTGAAGATAGTGTTTATGTTGATGACATAATCGAACGCAACATTGAATATTTTGATGACGAAACTGAATTTAATGAAGATGCTGCTAATGACGAACTGGTTGATGCAATAGATGATGAATTAAATCAAAATAATTTATATAGTTTATTACGTAATTCTTATGATTTTGAAATAGATAGCAACGATATTGATAATTTTAAAAATACCGATGTATATGATGAGTACAGATTTAGAACTAATGATTGGGTGTCTAGCAGCCACACAGTTATTGATGATAATAATGATGATAAAGAATATGAAACAATGTTTTTATCATTAGTGTAAGCAAAATTTATTCGTTAAATAACTGACACTAGAATGATTGATGTTAAGTTATATTGTAAATAATATTGTTCTATGCTAAAGAAGATTGCTTACCTATTATTAAAAAGAGATAGAAAGATATTAAAGCAATTTAAGTATTAAGTGACTATTTAACAATATGTCATATATGTGTAGTCTATAAAATAATATGGCTTCACTTTTAATGTTCTTCAATAATATAAACCAAGTGTATGTAATAACTGAGTTCTAATTAAAGTAAGAGATCAGCAAATATCTTTTGCTAATCTTTTACCAATCTCTTTTCTTGATAGAGAAGCGTAAGCAAGTTCTCGTATAGCAAGAAAAGCCGGTTCAGGGTAATGTTATTTAATCAACTTTAATAAGTCTGATAAAGTAATGCTTTCAAGGCGAGTTGCAATCGCTAATGAGTTTCCTATATCTTTAAGTGAACAACCTAGGTGGTAGCCAACTCCATCTACAAAAATAAATCGATCATGAAATGCTTTGGTCTTTTTTACATCAAAAATTTCGTTACTTTCAATTGGGTTGTTTGGGTCTGTAATAATTGTAGTAGAAACATTAATTTCTTTTAAAACATCATCAAATGAATGATCAAAGTAGTCATCAATAATGTAGATAGATTGTTTTGCTGTTTCTAAAAACTTTTTAATTGATAAGTATCCTTCAAATTGCTCTCCTTTTTGAAAGCTTATTTCGTGATTCTTTTTTGCTTCAATTTCGTTGATCCTTCTAGTATTTTCTTGGACCATTTGAATAGTTTGTAATAATGGGGCGCACTCATCACATTTACAAGGTGGGGCATATTTGTTTGCTAATCCAGAATTAATTACTTCTATTGCCCATTTTCTAAATTCAATTGCAATGATACTGTTAATTTTGAACCCTATCGACATAATCATTTCTTTATTATAATACTTTGTATTATATGATTTGCCATCTTTTGCAGTATGTCGGAAAAAACGACAAACTGATTTCTCGTCTTGTTCTTTTGTGGAAAATATGTTTTGAATATGCTCTGTTACATTTGAATGAGAACTACCAAATAGATGCTCAATATCCTTTTGACAAAGCCAAACATTTCCTTCTTCTAGTTTTGCTTCAACACCGAATGCATTTTTTATGATTATGTCATAGTTTCCCATCTCTTGTCTCCTTTATGCTGAAAATAAATAAAATCAAATAATGCTGTGCTTGCATTTTTAACAATTATAATATGCATTAAATGTAAAATCAACATAATTAATAATTATTTTATTTATTTTCTGCATAATGCTATGATAGTAATGGAAGAGGGAACAAGGATATGGATAAGATAGAGGAAGAAATAGCAGGTAGAATAAAAGAAATGATGGATAAACGTAAGGTGAACCAAAGCGAACTTGCAAGTGAGCTTGGAGTTCACCAATATGACATTTCACGTATGTTAAATGGCAAACCATTTCCATCTATTTCTCAACTCAATATGATAGCGAACTATTTAGATTGTTCTATGTATTACTTAATTGGAATACAAAAAGAATCATATCGTGAGCTATCACCAGAAACTAGAAAGATCGCAGATGCATATCAGTCCGCTAATGAAACAATCAAAGCAGTAGTGGATCTAGTACTCACCAATAAACAAATTAATAAATAATAAAAGATAACACCTGACAAAGCATTGAACGTAATAATCTATAAGTGAAATGCTCAGGTGTTTTCTTTTGTATATTGTCCTATACTAAAGAAGATTGCTTACCTATTATTAAAAGAGATAGAAAGATATTAAAGCAATTTAAGTATTAAGTGACTATTTAACAATATGTCATATATGTGAAGTCCATAAAATAATATGGCTTCACTTTTAATGTTCTTCAATAATATAAACAAAGTGTATGTAATAACTGAGTTCTAATTAAAGTAAGAGATCAGCAAATATGTTTTGCTAATCTTTTACCAGTCTCTTTTCTTGATAGAGAAGCGTAAGCAAGTTCTCGTATAACAAGAAAAGCCGGCCATATAGCCCCACGCAATTAAAGATGTATAGAATAATTCTAGTCTTGTTTCTGGAATGGTGAAGTATAAAGGAATGGTGTAGCTAATAAGAAGTATACATTTATTCCAAGAAGTAAAACTTCACTAAATATACCTATTAATATAATTAAAGAAATAAATAGAAGGGAGAAAAATAAATGTTCCCCTTTTCTTTTTATTACTTTGTAAATAACAAATGCTATAAAGCCTAAATATAAAGCAAATTTAATAATTCCACCCACAGCATAGTTTTTTACATAGATGATATTGCCAGATGAACTATAAGGTAGAATAAGGCTTTGAACTCTTTCTCCGGCTCCAAACATAATACCTAATGGATAATTAACTGACTGCATTAAATTTGATGAAGTTGCAAATCTGTCTTTAGTAATGGTGATGCCATCATTAATAAGACTGGTTTTGATATATGAACCTAAAGTTGCAAATGGACCAAATGACATTGCAGGAACAAAGATAAGAAGATTTAAAATAAGTAAAATTGCAAAGCCTGCAAATAATGTAATCTCCCATTTCTTTTCATTTCCTTTGAGGTTATGAATGAGGTGGTGGATAAGTAGTGAAATTAAGATAATAACAATTGCAGTTAATGCAAGCCTGTTTTTGCTTAAGAATGCATTTACTAAGAAGAAAGCAGGGAATGCATATAACCAATATTTTTTTGTATTTAATCCAAGAATTACAGTAGATATTGTAGAAATTAATAAGATAAAACCATATATTTCGCTGTTGGTAAATATTGATGTAACAGGTGATGCAATCCCATATTCGCCTCTAAGTGACATTCCTATTTCTTTATATTGAAATATGTATGTGTATAGGCATAATGCAACAGCAATACCTAGTAGGATGTATGAAATTAAATTTAACTTTTCATGATCGGTGGATTGATATTTAAAGATATAACAAGCAATAAATACAGAAATAATATTTGAGAATATCATTCCAACTCCAATTACAGATTGAAGTGTAGGTATTTCAATATCTTTAATAAGTGGTGAAACAAATATAGTAACCATTTGAGTTACCATATAAATAAGACATGGAATTAAAATCTTCTTGTTTGGCAACTTTCTATAACAAGCTAACCCAACTAAGAAAAGTAAAGCAAGAAGCCCAAAGATAATTCCTCTATAAATGGTTCCAGCATTAGTAGATGCATCTAGTTTAAATGTAGATACATACGGCAAAAGAGCTAGTAAACCAAAACCAAATAGAAAATAGATTAAGTTTTTACATATAAATGAGATTAATTTTTGTTGCAAAATCTTTATATTCATATCTTTTTCTATATTATTTTAAATTGCATCATCGATGAAGGCCTATAGTTCCTTCCTTAATAATTCGTAAGTTTTTGGATATTTGGTACATTCATTATCATTAAACATTTTGGTTAAAAAATCAACCTTTCCTGTCGGAAGATTAAGATAGAATTCCGTAAAGTAATATAAGTATTCATCAATCGTATTTTCAACATACTTAATATTATTTTTTTGAAAAATTTCTTTTATCTTTTCGTAGTATTTTTTAGTAAAAATGGATAAAGATTTAAAATTGTTTGTAAAGATTAAGAAATAGAAAAAATCAAATAATGCTGTTCTTAATTTAATAGCGCCAATGTCTATAAAGGTAATTTTCTTATCATTAATAAATATGTTTGATGGGTTAGGATCGCCGTGTTGAAGGACATAAAGGATGCCGTTCTCAACTTTTTTACAAGTTGAATTTAAACTTAACTCTAGAAGCTGGTCCACAATTAGATTCATATCAACATCAGTTTTAACGTGACGACCTTGAATTTCTTGGGTTTTATAAATCTTAAATTCATCATTAAATTCGTTTAATTTCGAACATGGATAGTTGAAATCTTTAAGAGTTGCATTAGCATTATTTTTCATTCGTGTGTAAAAATTAGGGTGTTTAAAAGCACTATAAACATAGCCATTATTTATTAAACAAATCTTTTGGGTGCCAAAACAAACTTTTCCATATTCTAATTTTGCATATTTATTTTTTGTTTTTACAATAAAAAGAGAAGGTAATAAAAATATTTTATAAAAATTTTTAATAAAAATTTTTGATATTGTATCGTGACGATAATAATATATTCCGTTTGATAAAAGGCAACGAAGCGGTGGAAGGAATTTTTTTGCTTGTCTGTAACTTTTTATTTTTGCTATTAAATTACGCATAGTGTGTTGTTATTATAATACTTAAATGTGCAAAAATAAACATTATTAAAATGCCTTTTTCAATAACTTATATTTAAATATAATTGATAATTGAGTTTCACGATTTTGCCACTTTATAAGTTCTTTGAACTTCAATTTATTGATTAAATATATTAATTTGTTGAAGTTTTTTCTTTCTGCATCTTCCAGGAATGTTTGGTCTTCCTTTGGTATGGCCTAAAATCATTCTTACTCCTTCCTTTGCTCTATAAAGGTCGATTCCGTGATAGCCATATTTTTTCTCAATCATTTCTTCTTTTTCTAAATCAGTCAATGGTTGGTATACACTTTTGATTTTTAACCATAAGTTTTTGTTGCACTGAATAATGTGTGTCAAAAACGAAACACAAATATTTATACAAAAGAATAAGTTGTTTGTTGCAGCCAAACTTCTAATCATATATTTTTCAAGTTCATATTCTTGTTTTATGAATCTAAAATATTCTTCAATTCGCCATCTTAATCGATAAGCTTTCAGAGCTTGAGTTATTCCTTCTTTAGATGAGCAATCAATATTGGTTAAGTATGCTCTAGTATCATTTTCGCAAAAAATTGTTTCGACAATAATCCAAAAATTTTCCTTAAAATCTTTATGGGTTACTTTGATTGCAGAAGCTTTTGCGTGAACGACATTTCCGTGTTTGTTTTTGTAAGTAAATTCATACTTTCCTTTGTAACGATCAAATATTTGAGAAATAGTAAAAACGCCATGTTTTGTCGTGTATTTTCGCATTTCTTTAGCTCTAATTACGTAAAATTGCTGTTTTTCTCTTATGTATTCTGCATACAAACTTCCATCGTATCCGCGATCAAAACTTAATGTTGCTATTTTTGGATTTTTAACAAATTTAAATATTCTATCAAGGTGTTGTTTCGTTTCTAATCCAACTGATTTGTAACCAGTTATTTGAGTGGAATAAATGTTTGTAACAAGCGGCAAAACAAAATTATCATCCGTCAATGTAACGATCCCAGTAACAGGAAAACCTTTCTCTCTTGGTTTGCCTTCTTTACTGGCATCATGAACATAAAATAAACCTTCAAAAACGTTTCCATAAGGTTTTGTTATATCGGTTTCATCAATCAAAATATTTGGATTTGTTTTTGCTTCGTTATTTAAAATAAAATCCCAATAATTTTCTTTTACTAATTTTAAATCAATTTCAATAAGGTTTTTAGTTAAACGGTTTTCGGTTACGTGAATATTTTCTTCAAATAAATATCTTCCGATTTTTGAAATTTTTGTACTTCCAGAAGATAGAATTCCCCAAACCATATCATAAATAAATTTTGTGGTCTTTCGATCGATATCTACCAAAATATTACCTAAAAGGTAATTTGATAATTCGACTTTTAAATCACGAACCAGGTTGTTAAAATTAATCATAGCAAAAGCTCCATTTGGTTTTGATTTCAATGAATCTTGGCGGACTCATAAAAATTATCCCAAAAAGGGGCTTTTTTGAAAGAAAAATCAAACTTTTTTAAATTTTTACTTTGTAAAATACCAGACAATTGTCAAAAATCGTGAAACTCAATAATATAATTGATATATTTTTTAAATAACATTAAAATACTAGTTATGCTAAAAAAAGTTAGGTATTTATTATCAAAAAAGGATAAGAAGAATTTAGTTTTTATTTTTTGCGTGATTCTTATTTCTGCTTTTCTAGATTTAGTTGGTGTATCTGCAATTTTGCCAATTATAGAATTGTTAGAAAAAGGAAATTCTGTAATTGATAGCAATAAGTATTTATCAATCATTAACAATATTTTTAATTTGAATTACGATTCTAAAAATCTTTGTTTAGTTTCACTAGCTATAATGAGTGTATTTTTCATTGTAAAGAGTTGCTACGCTTTATTTTCAGTTTATGTTATCAACAGATTTACAATGAACTATTCTAGAAAACTTACAAAGAAATTAATGACTGCTTATCTATTATTCCCGTATGAATTTCACTTAGACAACAACTCTTCTGTTTTAATTAGAAAATCTACCTATGATGTAACGAATTTTACTGAAGCAGTTACTCAGATTTTGAATTTTATTGTTAAGATTGTTTCGGCGACAGCTATCATTGTATTCTTGTTTGTAAAAGATTGGAGAGTTACCTCAATTTTAGCTGGTTTATTGGTTATTTTTTCAATTTTTATTCTCACTATTATTAAACCTAAATCTAAAAAGATTGGTAGACAGTTGCAACAATTTAATTCACAAAATTATAAATATTTATCTCAAGCTTTTAATGGTATTAAAGAGAGCAAAATTTCGAATTCAGAATCATATTTTATTAATGAATATGATAGAAATAGAGTTAAAATCAATAACTTATCTTTAAAAAGAATTGTATTAAATAATATCCCATCACAAACCATTGATTTGATCGGAATGGTTGGAGTTTGCATTGCATTAGGTGTTGTAATTTTACTTGGTGTTGAGGCTTCTGACATTGTTATTACTTTCTCGATGTTTGTTTATGCAGTAATCAAATTATTACCTGCAGTTACGACGATAACTTCCACAATTAATCACCTTCAATTTTATGAAGTGTCTATTTCTAGTTTGTATGATGATATCATACAATCTGAAAATGAATCTTTTATTGAAAAAAGCGGTGGTGATGTTAAACAATTGCTTTTTAATGATGCAATAGAAGTTCAAAACGTTGACTTCTTTTATAGTTCCATTCCTGATAGAAACGTATTAAATAATGTTTCCTTTAAAATTTCCAAAAACACGTCTGTTGCTATTAGTGGTGTTTCGGGTGCCGGCAAGACTACAATGGTAGATTTAATTTTAGGTTTACTTCCTTGTCGCAAAGGAAAAATTCTATGCGATGGTGTAGACATTTCTTCGAATATGCGAGGATGGAGAAAAAATATTTCATACATTCCACAAAATATTTACTTATGTGATGACACTATTCGTAGTAATGTTGCTTTCGGAATAAAAAAGAACAACATAGACGACAATATGGTTTGGGATGCTTTAGAAAAAGCACAACTTAAGGAATATGTTAAAGGACTGCCAAACGGTCTTGATACAGTCATTGGTGAGCGCGGCGTTAGAATGTCAGGCGGACAAAGACAAAGAATTGGTATTGCCAGAGCATTTTATAGAAATACTAATATTATTGTTTTTGATGAAGCCACATCTGCACTTGATTATGAAACAGAAAAGAGTATTTTAGAACACGTTTCACAATATTCAGTTGATCACACTTTAATTATTATTACTCATAGACTTAATACTATTGAAACTTGCGATTCAATTTTTAAAGTTGAAAATGGTGGCGTTACACAAATTAAATAAAAGGTTATCTTGATGCAAGAATTATCTTTGAATGAAGAAAAATCCATTGTCCTTGAAATACTTGATGAATTTCATAATTTTTGTAATAAAAATAATTTAAAGTATTCTTTATTTTACGGATCTTTGCTTGGTGCCATAAGGCATGAAGGATTTATCCCATGGGATGATGATATTGATGTTGTAATGCCAAGAGAAGATTATGATTTTTTTGTTAAAAATTACAAGAATGATAGATTTGAAGTTTTTTATTCAAAAACCAAAAACTTCTTTTTACCAAGTGCAAAAATGTTCGATAAACAAACTCTTAAAATTGAAAATGTTAAAGTAAGTAAAAAATTCGAAATTGGTTTAGATATAGATATATTTCCAATTGATTATATTTCAAATATCGATGAATATGAAAAAATCCAAAAGAAAAAAAGAATTTGGATGAATTTAAAAATTCTTGCTTTTTATCCTCCTAAATCTAATAAAAACATTTTATTTAAATTGCTAGTGGCTGTAGCTCGTCCTTTTGGAAATTTGGCTGTTAGGAAAATAGATAGAATTGGTCAGAAATATAATAAAAAACAGCACAATTATTGCATTGCAAATCCTATGTTTGGAAAAGAGAAGCTTATTTTCCCTATTGATATGTTTTCTGATTTAACTCTTCATAAATTTGCGAATAAAGAATTTTTAATTTCTAGTAAATATGATGAAATATTAAAAATAAGATATGGCGAGTATATGAAATTGCCACCAAAAGAAAACCAGGTGACCCACCATTCATTTAGTTGCTACAAAAAATAATTTAATTTCTTTTTAAAATCTTTTTTACAAATCTTTTAATTTTATTTGCCAAAGTATCATTTTTTTGGACAAAATAATTTTTTAAACATTTATTTTTATCTTCAAAATAATTATTCCAGAAAGTATCATAGCCAGCGCTTTTCTTAATCGGATACTGAAGCTGCGGTTGTAATACAGATGTTAAATTAATTTCCTTTTTAATTCCAAATTCAAGATTGTTCATTAACATATTTGCTTTTTCTGTATGAACCATAAGAAGTGATAATCCATTATTGTCATCCAATTCAGGAAAAACTTTTTCAATTCCCCAACAATCTGCAATTGTAAAATCACATTCTCTTAATGCGGTGGTGTATGGGCAATGATAACACGATTCCCTCATAATTTTGTGTGAGTAGAATGCATTTGCCCAATTGTCTAACATTATTTTCTTGTTATTATTGAAAACAAATGATTCTTTGTGGACATGCCATCCAAGGCTTTTGTCTCTAAAATTAACCTTTATGATTTCTTTATGATATTTATGTTCAATATATTTTATATAATCGCCCCAAAGCTGTTGAGAAGGAACGCCGTGGCATATTATTCCGGCGGTAATTAAATTATCAATGTTTGTATTAGTAATTTTGAGGTAATTAATTAAAGAATGAACTTGGCACGGAGTTCCTGTGTATAAAACAAGTGAACCATTATTGAGTAATTCCTTACATTCTTTAAAAGTGCTTTTCAAATCTGATTGTACGTATTTTGACCCCTTTAACTTGTCAACCTGTTCTTTAGTTTCGCATTTAACGTGATTTATTGTTAGTTTATTTAACAAACTAGCACCAAATACGCATCCTTTTTTATTTATAACGTAATCGCTTAAAATTTTAAAAGCGGCACCAGACTGACTTGTTTTTACTTCATTTATATCTTTGTGCCTAACAACATATGATTTAATAAAAGATCCAGAAGCGTCGAATTTTCTAAAATCGCAGGCTTTTTCACACAGATTACAATGCGTGCATTTTGTTGAATCAACATCAGGATAGTAAAACCCTTTTTTGTCTTTTTTTAAACTTAGTGCATTAACAGGGCAAATTTGTACACATGAGCCGCATCCGCAGCATTTATCTTTGTTAAAATTATCTAAAATCATAATTATTCAATGTCTTTTTTAAGTATTTTTAATGATGAGTTTTTATAATCATTCATTTTCTTATTAATTGAGGCCCAATCTATGTTGCTATAGCCAACATCTTCAAAATTTTTGGATGTAATTTCTCTATTACCTATGTTTAAGTGTTCAATTAAATTTCTTATTCTTCCATTCATCATCTCATATTTTGGATTCATTTCAAAATAGAATGGTTTGTTATAAATCAAGCTTAATGCTAAACCGTGGAATGATGTTGTTATAACTAATTCAGCATTGTTTAATAATGATAGGAATTGAAGAGGACCTGTAGAATTAATATTTTTGTATTTTCCAGGTAAAATTTTAGAATTAAATGCATTATAAAAAACAACATCTAAATTGTATTTGCTTGATATTGAATTAATAAAACTAACTGAGTTAATTGGATCAAGTATAAAGTAAACTAAGATATATTTTTTTGATTTTTTTCTTAATGGAGTAATTTTTAGCCACTCTTCTTTTGATAGTAAAAATACAGGGTCGCAACAGCAAACACAGTTTTTAAATCCCATCTTCTCTAGTTGAGGAATTCTTTCTTTTTCTCTGACATTTATCAGATTAAATTTTGATAATTCCTGGGAAATCCTAGGGTTTTTTAAATCATCACTGCCAAAGCTTGCAGCATATGATCTTCTCTTTTGTGGTTCTACTATGTCTAAATAATAGTGGAAATCATTTTTTGTAATATTTGTGTTCCAAACCTGATCACTTCCACAAACAATGGAATCATATTTGCTATTGATTTGATCTATATCGGAATCAAAGTATGTAGGACTTAAATTTAGAAAAGAGTTTCTGAATTTTTTATAATTTCTATTTGTTTTTATTCTTCCTGATTCTACTTTTGGATGTAATATGAATTTTACTGTATCCTTTGCAAAACGAATAAGGCCTTTTTTCCTATTGGATTTAAAAGCAATACTTCTATAGTCTATGATTTCTGAAGTTTGGTATTTGGAAATAGTATTATGCAAAGCATAAGCTTGCAATAACGCCCCAGTATTTGTTGCTTGATGAAATGTTAGTATTCCTATTTTCTTATTCATATATTAAACAACCTTTCATTTTCTTTTCTTCAAGGATTTGTTTATAAACTTAACATAGTTGAATTGATCTAAATATGTTTTTATTCTTGTGCTTGGTGTATGCGAACCAACCTTTATGTTTTCGCTTGGTACTTTAAAAGAAAACACATTTTTATATTTTGAAACATCTGTGTTTCTTAAGAAAATAACAAATGGATATTTAACATCTTGAAAGTCTTCAATATATTTATCTTGATTGATATGCGGAAATGGCGGAAATGAAAGATCGAAAATTACAATTGTTTTATCTTTGATAATTCTCTTCTTTCTTCCTTCCCATTTTTTATAAACATATTCGAAAGATGAATCATGAATAAAATGAATTGTAAGAATAGGATATTTTTTATTATCCGGAATTAAAAGGCCTATAGGAAAATCAATAGAATTTTCCTTATCATGCACAAGATTCGCTTTTTGGGTATACAAATCTAAATTGTGTACAAAACAAACGTAGTCTTCATCCTTTGGAAAATAGAAGTTTATTGTTGGAGAATTAAATTTTAATCCTAGGCGATGGTAAATGATGCCTCCAGTACAATTGTTTGTTATTAAAGTAAAATTCTTTTCTTTTAACTTTAATTTTAAAAATGAAGTATATAAAAAACGAACGAATTTAATTTCGTTTCTATTGAGAAACTTTAAAAATCTAATAAATTTATTTTCCATTACTTAATAACCAATTATATACATCTTTCGACCATTCATCTAATGAATATTTTTTAACAAGATTTTCTTTAAATTTTGTTGATTCGATTCCTTCAGTTAATGCATCATAATTGCACAATAATTTATGCATTTCCATCGCAAGACTTTTTGGATTTTGCGTTTTAAATTTGAACGAAAATTCATCATTATGTCTTTGCTCAGGAATATCAGAAAAGATAACAGGTGTTCCGCAATAAATTGATTCTACAATTGAATAGCAGAACGCTTCTTTTCTGCTTGGTGAAATAAAAATTTTATGTTCTTTATAAACTTTTGAAGGATTGCCTGATGAATAGATAACATTTATGTCACAATTTGGGAATTTTGCAGAAATCCCACGTGAATCCTCAATATTTTTAGAACAATAGATATCTAGTTTAACATTTAAATTAAATTGCTTTCTCAAATAATTAATGGCTTCACAGGCAATATCGACGCCTTTAATTTTCCAATCATATCCAAACATAGCAACTCCATTTTTTGATGATGCAATATTTTCATTAAATCTAGAAAAATCAACTGCGTTTCTTACAACGTGAATGCTTTTGTGTTTAATAAAAGGTCTAAAAAATTTAATTAAAGGTTTTGATGCACAGATAACATGTAGATTAGAAGGCTTTCTTCTTTTCTTTATATTTAATTTTAGTAGTTGGAAATTAGTGAAATAAAGCTGTCCATGCGCGTGAAAATAAAATAAAGTAGATTTGTGCTTAAACGAAAGAGAGGTAACTGGCGCAACCGACAAGAAATGGCACCAACAAATATCTGGTTTATTTTCATTTATTGTTTTTTCAAACTCAGATTCAGAAAAATCTATAAAGATAACTTTTTTGTTTTTTGAAAATTCAGACATCCATTTTTGGTAATCCGGATTAGAAGATTTCGGAAAAACATAAATCATTTCAACTTTTGTATTATAAAGTTTATGAAAAGACTCAAGCGAAGCAATAAAAGAACCTGAATACGTGTTTGCAAAGTTAGCTATTACTAGAATTTTCTTCATTTGTTTTTCCCAAAAACTTTATTAAAACAATATTTTATAAACCATATTAATCTTTTAAATAAATATTTAATATAGTAAAAAATACCAAAAATACGAATACCATATTTCCAATACCTAATTCTATAATGTAATCTCCTGTCTGGTTTCCATGGTTTAGCAATGCCAGCATAATGAATGATTGATATTTTCTTACTTAAATATGACTTGTCATGAATGAGATATAAAAGTGCAAATCTCATGTATTGGTCTGTTTCCCAACATGTTTTTTCTCCGTCAAAGAAAGTGTTCAAGAAATCTTGATCGCTTGCTCTAATTTCATATTTAACATTTTTTATTTCATTATTAAATGATTCAATGGTAGGAAATTTTTCAAGGAATAATTTAACATTAATCATAATTACTCCAGCGCATAAATATAAATCATCTTTTAGGCCGTATAACTGATTTCGTTCTTTTTGAATATCGAGAACTTCTTTTGTTCCAAGTAATGTGTAGGTTAATAATTTATCCGAATAATAAAATTCAGTAATATCATCAACAACAATTGCGTCTCCATCAATATGAAAAATTCTATCAACATAGTCTGGTAAATAATATAAGCCAATAATTTTTAAAAGAACTTGATCAGACCATTTTCCAGTGATGCTTCCATCAATATGGTGTGGAACAACGATGCATTCGATTTTATCTTGCTTACGAATATATTTCTTTAAAAAAACAATGTCTTCATTCGGAAGTTTTTTATCATTATATTGAATTAAAAAGAAAACATTTTTTTCATCACTATGAGCATGCTTAGTAATTGAATAAAAAGTAACTGCAAGTGGTTTTACAAAGTTTCTATCGGTATCAACTATAAAATACATTATTTTATTATATTACATTATTTTTAATTTTAAAAGATATGTCGACATTAATAAAAATTAATGTATAATAAGTCTATGCAAAATTCAATTAATTGTTTAATGTGTTTTGATAAGAAATATTCTTTTGGAGCATTGACTGCACTTTATTTTTTAATAAAAAATACTGATTTTGATGTTTTTAATATTTATTTAGAAACAGATATAAAGTTTAATAAAAAAGATATAAAAAAGATAAAATGCAGAAAGGTTGAAGTTAATTTAAATTATCTTGATTTAAATCATAATGTTTTTAGTAATTATTATGAATATAATAGAATGTCGTTATCATATTCTAAAATTTCGTCATTATTTTTGTTGCCGTTTGATATTAATAAAATATTGTTTATTGATACTGATATGATAGTACAGAAAAATATAAGAACTTTTTATGAAAATGAAAATAACAAAATTATTTCTGCTGTTAAGGATTGCGATGTGCTTCAAGAATTTGCAAAGTCATTGCCACTTAAACCTTTTAGCAATGAAACATATTTTAATGCAGGTTTATTTAAAATTGATTTAAATTTATTGCGTCAAAAATATGATTTGTCATCTATACTTTCAATTTTTGAACCTATAAAAAATAAACTTTTGCATCACGATCAAGACTTACTTAATATTTTGCTTCGTGATGATAAATTTGTTACAAATAATTATTTATATAATTATTATTTTTTAAATCCTTACAAGAAAGTTAAGAATTTGAAAGAACTTTATGACGCTTATATTGTTCATTTTGTCGGTAATCCAAAACCTTGGTTTAAAAATTATACAAATCTATCATTAATGAAAATATTTTGGCTATATGGAAGACATATTAGTTTTACAAAGTTTGTGAAAGCATATGTTTATTCTTATCTTCATTTGATAAAAAGAAAGGTTTTTGGATAACGGGTAATAAGATAAAGGCTTTTTGCTGTATGAAGTGAAAATAATTACTTTTATTGATTATTTTTTATAGTATAATAAAAAAACGTATTGAGTATGAAGAAATCTATTAGAGTTGTAACATTTGGTGTATTTGATTATTTCCATTACGGGCATTTAAAACTTTTTGAACAGTGCAAACAATACGGCAATTATCTAATTGTCGGTGTTCAAGATGATGCTGAAATATTAAAAAGAAAACCAAATCATCATATTTTTTATAATACGAATCAGAGAGTCGAAATTATTAAGAATTTAAGACTTGTTGACGAGGTTTTTGTATCAAAACAAGTTGAATTAGATATTTCAAAGATTGATTTTGATGTACTTGCTTTAGGTGAAGATCAAAATCATGATGGCTTTAAATTTGCAATTGAATGGTGTAATAAAAACAACAAAAAAATTGTTTATCTAAAACGCACACAAGGAATTAGTTCCACATTAATTAAAGAAAATTTAGGAAAAAAATGAAAATTTTAGTAACTGGATCTCAAGGATTCATGGGAAAACACCTTAGAAAAAGACTTGATATTGAAGGTATTGAGTATTTTTCTTTTGATGTTTCAAATACCGAAGAAGAATTAAAAACATATATTTTTGAATGTGATTTTGTTGTTCATTTAGCTGGAGTTATGAGGCCATTAAGCAATGAGGAATTTTATAATTCTAATTCTAATTTAACTAAGAAAATTTTGGATATTATCAAATCGACAGGAAAACCTATTCCATTTTTATTAGCAAGTTCGACTCAAGCTACACTGGATAACGATTATGGCAAAACAAAGAAAATGTGTGAAGATCTTGTTTTTGAATCCGGATTACCTGCATATGTTTATAGATTTACTAATGCATTTGGAAAATGGGGAAAACCAAATTACAACAGTGTTGCTTCAACATTCTTTTATAACATTGCTCATGATCTCGATATTTTCATAAGAGACCCTAACTTTGTTATACATTTTATTTATGTAGATGATATAGTAGATACAATTTTAGATTGTATAAAAGGCGCAAACAAACCATCTAGAGATATACTTTATGTTTCACCTGTTTATGATTGTACAATAGGTCACTTAGCTGAATTAATTAAGTATTTTAAAAGTTGTATTGTAAGCGAAAAACATTTGCCAATAATTAAAGATGATTTTGAATTAAAGGTTTTTACAACATTTTGCGATTATTTTAGTGATGAAGGATATACTTTTAATTTTGCTAAAGACAGTCGTGGTTCTTTTGAAGAAATTTTTAAATCAAAAAAATATGGGCAAATTTCAATTAATAGGTCTTACCCTGGAATATTAAAAGGTGGTCATTACCATACTTTTAAAAATGAAATTTTTCAAACCGTTAAAGGAACATGTTTGACTCGTTTGAGAAAAATAGAAACCAATGTTATTGATAATTATGAAATGAATACACTTTCCCAAAACCAAGTGTATATTTACCCAAATTATACACACGATATTAGAAATATTGGAAAAGAGGAATCTGTGACTTTAATGTGGATTTCAGAAATTTATTCTGAAGATACTGCCGATACTTATAAGATGGATGTTTAATTTATGTCTGATGTTAAGCAATATAAACTAGTTTATGTTGGTGGTGCGATTGATCATATTATTTTGCCAATAATTAAAGAATTCTATAAAAATTATGGTGGTGATTTTTTATTTATCTCAACTTATGAAAAAGCTGGCCTTAGAACTGATATTGGCTATAGTTTTGCTCCATCAGATTATCCATTTGTCAAAACCGCATATACCTCTAAAAAAGATTTTCGAGATTGCAAAAAACTAATTAAAAAAGCTAAGGTTGTCATATATCAAAGAGTAGAACACAAATCCATTATCAGAGGCAGATTATTCACACGAAAAATCACATTCAAATGTACCGAAAGGTTATATAAGAAGAAAACAACACCAAAAAATTTTTTAAGGAGAGTTTTAGGCACAATTTATCATTATCATTTGTTCAATAAACATAATAAATATGTTTTGTGCATGGGTGGATACGCTGCAGCAGACCTTAAAAAAGCTCATCTTTTTAAAGGCAAAATGTTGACTTGGGGTTATTTTACTGATACTACTAAAACTCCTTATGAACAGCTTTTAAAATTGAAAGAAAAAGATGATATAAACTCTTTCTGCTGGGTTGGACGTTTTGTCCCGGAAAAACAACCAATGATGGTTTTAGAATTAGCTAAATTCTTAAAAAGCAAAAACATAAATTTTAAAATTAAAATGTGTGGTTATGGATCACTTATTGATGATTGTAATTCATATGTTTCAGACAACAATTTAACTGACTGTGTTGATATTTTAGGACCTCTTCCTTTAAAAGAAAAAGAGGAGCTAATGAATTCATCTAAATATTTTTTATTTACATCAAACAGAGAAGAGGGCTGGGGTGCAGTAGTGAATGAAGCTATGGGTTCTGCATGTGTTTGCTTTGCTCCTAAAGAAGCAGGATCTCCAAAAACATTAATTGATGATTTAAATAATGGTTATTTATATTCTTCCGAAAATCAGGATGATTTAAATAATCTTGTAATTTCTGTTTTAAGTAAGAAAGATAATGAAAAAATTCAAAAAAATGCATACGAAAGCATTTCCGGTTGTTGGAATACGAAAGTTGCCGTAAAAAGGCTTTGCAAGTTTATAGATAATCTTTTAGATTATAATAAAATTATTTTCGAAGATTATGGACCGTGCTCTGAAGCTAAATAAATTTTTATTATTAACTATTATATATGGGAATTTATATTTAGTGCTCTAATGTGCTACCTATTTTTAATATTATGATATAATATATTAAACGTTATGAAAAAGATATTGGTATGTTTTGGCACTAGACCGGAAGCTATAAAAATGTGTCCGCTAGTAATTGCGTTAAGAAAAAAACAATGTTTTGATGTTAAAATTGTGGTTTCGGGACAACATAAAGAAATGCTGCAATCAGTTTTAAAAGTATTTCACATGGTACCTGATTACAATTTGGATATAATGAAAGAAAATCAAACTCTTTTTGATATTACAAATTCTACTTTAGAAAAATCCAAAGTGGTTTTTGAAAAAGAAAACCCCGATCTAGTATTGGTTCACGGTGATACTTCTACTTCCTTCGCTTTCTCATTAGCGGCTTTTTATCTTGGCATAAAGGTTGGGCACGTTGAAGCTGGATTAAGAACTTACGATATTCATTCCCCTTTTCCTGAGGAATTCAATAGATGCGCTATTTCGGTAGTTTCAGAATTAGATTTTGCTCCAACAGATTCAGCAAAATGTAATTTATTAAGAATGGGTAAAAATGAAAAATTTATTTTTGTAACAGGCAACACCGGTATTGATTCTTTACGATATACAATTGATGAAAATTATTTTGATGAAAACATTAAATTTGCAAAAGATAATCCGACTATTTTAGTTACTTGTCATCGAAGAGAAAATATTGGTGCTAACATGGAGAATATCTTCTCTGCTCTTAAAAGAATAGCTTTGGAATTTAAAACAATTAACATTATTTACCCAGTACATAAAAATCCTAAAGTTAGAGAAATAGCACGCAAACATCTAGATAATGTGAAAAATATTAAACTTGTAGAACCATTAAACACTATAGAGTTTCACAATCTAATGAATTGTTGTAAATTTGTTGTAACTGATAGTGGAGGAATACAAGAAGAAGCGCCTTTTTTAGGGAAACCTGTTTTAGTTGTTAGGGATACAACTGAACGACCAGAAGCGGTTAAAGCTGGTACTTGTAAACTTTCTGGGGTAAATGAAGATTCAATCTATAATGATATTAAAGAATTAATAACATCAAATAGTTTTTATAATAAAATGGCTAATTCTATAAATCCATATGGTGATGGTTTTGCCTCTGAGAAAATAGCTGATATTTTGGAGCAAATTTATGATTCCTAAGATTATTCATTATATTTGGTTTGGTGATAAACCACTCGATAATGTTGCGAAGAAATGCTTAAAGAGTTGGAAAAAATATTGTCCAGATTATAAGTTAATTCTTTGGAACGAAAAAAATTTTGATGTAAACATGTTTCAATATACTAAAGAAGCATTTTTAACAAAATCTTGGGCTTTTTTGAGTGATGTTGTTAGATTGTATGCTCTTGTGAATTACGGTGGAGTTTATATGGACACAGATGTTCAAATTACTAAACCTATTGACGATTTTCTTGATAAAAGAGCCTTTTCTGGTTTTGAAGATCAAAAAAATATTCCGACAGGCATTATGGCATGCGAAAAAGGTTTTCCTCTTTTTGAAAAACTTTTAAATGATTACAAATCAAGATCTTTAATTAGAAAAGATGGCTCAATCGATAGAACCACAAACGTTCAAACTATTACAAAAACTCTTTTACAGTATGGTTTTGTACCAAATAATCAATATCAGGTTATTGAAGGGTTTGAATTATTTCCTAATGATTATTTTTGTCCTAAAGATCATAATACATTGAAAATATGCAAAACACAAAATACCCATACAATACATCATTTTAATGCTTCGTGGTGTACGAAAAAAGAACGTTTTATTAGAAAAATAGGTCCAAAATGGACGAGAATATTAGTTTCTATTAAACATATTTTTAGGCGCAAACATGAATAAAAAAGTTTCTATTATTGTCCCTGTTTATAATTCTGCCAAGTATTTGTATCAATGTTTAAATTCTATAAAAAATCAAACATTTAGTGATTTTGAACTGATACTTATTGATGATGGTTCAAATGATGAGTCATACGATATTTGCAAGAATTTTTGTTTAAATGAAAAAAGAGCAATTTTATATCATAACGAAAACCACGGGGTAAGTTATTCAAGAAATTTTGGTATTTATCATTCCAATTGTGAATTTATTTGTTTTGTTGATTCTGATGATGTGGTCGACAAAGATTTTATTGGAAAAATGTATTCTAGGATAAAAGGAAAAGACATTGTTTTTTGCAGGTTTTCTATGTTTTCAGAGTTTAATCTTAAAACAAAATATTTTGAGAATAACTTGTCTAAACTTGTTCGTTCTCCTTCCTCGCTTCAGTATTTGCTGGTTGGGGACAAATATTCTAACAAAAATAATTTAATTGAAACAAATAAAGTTTTTGGATCCTGTTGTAGGTCAATGTTTAGAAAAAATATTATTCAAAAACATAATATAAAATTTCCTGAGAACGTTGTTCTTGGTGAAGACACTGTTTTTTTAATGAATTACTTGCTTTGTTGCAAAAATGCTTACTTGGTCGATGAATATTTATATTTTTATAGAATAAGTTGCAATTCTGCAGTAAAGAAATATGCAACAAATTATGTTTCAAACTTTTACGAAACTAGAGTTGAGACGTTGAGAGCAGAAATTGATTCACTTTCTAAAATTCAAAACAAAAATTACGCTTGCCTTTTAGAAAATTATGTGAAAATGGATTTTAACTTTAATTTTGTAATAAATGAGATTAAATTAAATCCTTTAACTTCATATAACAAATTGCTCAAAATAAGCAAAAGCGAATATAAAACATATTTAAATTTTAAAATTAAGTTAATTTCTAAATTGAGTAAAATAACATTTAAAAGAAAAATTTTATTAATTTTAATTAAATATAGAAATTATAGACTAATTAGTTTTTTCTTAAGGAGGAATAAAAAGTGGATGATCTAATTACAATTGTTATTCCTGTTTACAATGTTGAAAAATACTTAAATAGATGTATATCTTCGGTTATTAAACAAACTTACAATAACCTAGAAATTATACTTTCTGATGATGGTTCGAAAGATTCAAGCGGTTCTATTTGTGATGAATTTGCAAAAAAAGATAAAAGGATCAAAGTTTTGCATTTTGAAAATAAAGGTTTATCAGAAGCAAGAAATAGGGGAATTAGAATAGCAAAAGGAAAATATATTTGTTTTGTTGATTCAGATGACTGGGTTGATGAAAATTATGTTTTAAAAATGTATTATGCCTTAAGAAAAACAAATTCTGATATTGCGGAATGTAGATTCAAGAGATGTTCAAATGAAAATGAGGTTGGAAATAAAAATGGTAATATTTTAGAATTTGACAATATCTCTGCTCTTTCATTGCTGAGCAATGTTGATTATGATAAACACATAGTTGCTTGGAATAAATTATATAAAACAGAACTTTTTAATGACGTTTCATTTCCTTTGGGAAAGTTGCATGAAGATGAATTTACCATTCATAAACTAATTTCTAAAGTTAATAAATTTTGCATAGTAAATGATGAACTTTACTTTTATTTTCAAAATCAATCAAGCATAATGACTTCAAAAATTAGTCTAAAAAGATTAGATTCGATTGATGCTTTTTTGGAGAGGATTGAATTTTTCAAAAGCAAAAATCTTAGCAATTTAGCGAACAAAACATCATACCTCTTATTTAGATTGTTTTGTGATTTTGCAAGTTTTGAACGAGAGAAATTTGCTGATTTCGACAAATTCTTTTTCGAATTAAATAAAAAATACATTGATTGTAAAAGCGTCATTGATACACAACAGTTAAACAAGGTTGAAAAAAGATACTTAAAAAAGGCAAGCAAAAACGTACTTAATTTGAAAAAATGCAAGATTTCGGTTTATTATTCACAAAGAATTAAATCTAAAATAAGATCTATCAAATCAAAATTTTCGATTGCTAAAAAACCATCTTTTATCGATGAAATAAAAAATTCTAGGAAAACAAATTCAAAAATTGGTTTTATATTATCTGCTGTTGAATACTTAAATTATGGTGATTTAGCAATTGGCGAGGCCATGAAACAATATACTTCTAATTATTTTAAAGTCATTGAAATCTCTCAGAATGATACAGTTAAATATTTTGATGAACTGAAGAAAATGATTAAGTTTGATGATGTTATATTTCTTCCTGGCGGAGGAAACATGGGAGATGTTTGGAAACATGATGAAAATATCAGAAGAAATATTATTAAAAGTTTCCCAAATAACAAAATCGTAATTTTCCCACAATCAATTAATTATTGTGATTTAGAAAGCGAATATTTTTTGGAGTCAGTTAAAATATATAATAACAATCCGTTGTTAACACTTTGTGTTAGAGATGTCGAATCTTTAAATAAAGCAAGAAGTTATTACAATAATTTGAATTGTGTGTTGATTCCTGATTCAGTATTTTTATTAAATGACGTTGTTGATTCAGAAAGTACTAGCAAAGTTGCTTTATGCTTTAGAGACGATAAAGAGCAGTCAGTAAGTTCGATTAGAAAAGAATTAGAAATTATTGATGTTATTGAAGATTTAAAAATGCCGATTAAGCTTATTTCTACAGTATCTAACGGAAATACTTCTTTATTAAAAAGAAAAGATGATGTAATGGCAAAAATAAAAGAAGTAGCATCATATAAGATTGTAATTACCGACAGGCTCCATTGCATAATTTTCTGTGTGCTAACCGAAACGCCTTGCATTGCTCTCAATAATGCTAACAACAAAATAAAAATGTTTATTGAAACTTGGTTGCCAAATGCAAAATTTGTTTTGTATTTGGATAAAAATGATAAAATAGATGCTAGTATTTTTAATCAATTCAATGATTATAAATACAAAGAAAAAATCAATTTAGCTGACAAATTTAATGAATTAGGAAAAATTTTAGATGAGTACTCCAAGATTTAAAAGATTGATTGAATGTTACGTGCCTATTTATGCATGTAATTTTCGCTGTGATTATTGTTATATAAAACAAAATCCAAATCGTTTTTTTGAATCGCGTGTTGAAAAGTTTAAATACTCACCAGAACACATCGCTAAGTGTTTAAGTAAAAAGAGACTTGGCGGTGTATGCTTAATTAATTTATGTGCTGGTGGTGAAACTCTATTATCAGAAGAAGTTGTTGAACTTACAAGGTATCTATTAGAAGACGGTCACTTTGTAATGATTGTCAACAATGGTACATGCGCTAATAACATTCAAAAACTATGTGATTTCCCGAACAATTTAAAAGAAAGATTATGGCTTAGATTCTCACTACATTGGTTAGAATTGAAAAGATTAAATTTGATAGACCGTTTCTTTGATAATGTTAAAAATTGCAAAAACAATGGCATTTCTATCGGAGTTGAAATGGTTGCAAGTGATGATTATATCCCATTTATTCCTGAGATAATTAAAAAATGTAATGATGAAATAAAATCGCTTCCAGAAATAAATATTGCAAGGAAAGATCCTGAATTTACGACATTGACCAATCTTTCTGAGGAAGAATATATTAAAACATGGTCAGTTTTTAATTCTAAATCTTTTGATTTAAAACTTAAAACTGTTGGGGTTAAAAGAAGAGAATTTTGTTATGCAGGAGATTGGTCTGTTACATTAGATTTGGGAAATGGAAACATGAGCAAATGCTATTCCTGTTTTTTACAAAACATTTTCAAAAATCCTAATTCTAAAATTAAATTTGAAGCTATGGGCAAAAAATGTCCGCTTCCATATTGCCATAATTCACATCTTTGGATGGCAATCGGAAATATTCCAACTTTAGAATTTCCTACTTTGTTAGAAATTAGATCTAAAGAATGTAGTGATGGGACTCATTGGTTATCTAAAACATATCAAGAGTTTATATCTCAAAAAGTTTATGAGAATAATAAACAGTACTCTCTTTTTAAAAGAGCAGTTATCAAAATGTCGCATTTTATAAAATTCTTAATTTCAAAGTTAAAGCATTTAATAAGAAAGGTTTTTAAATAATATGGTTTCGGTTATAGTACCTATTTATAACGTTGAAAAGTATTTGTTTGAATGCCTTGAATCTTTGAACAATCAATCCTTTGATGATTATGAGGTTTTATTAATTGATGATGGGTCGACTGATTATTCATCAGATATTGCAAAAAAATATTGTGAAAATTGTAATTTTCAATATTTTCGCAAAGAGAATGGTGGATTATCATCTGCAAGAAATTTTGGAATTAATAGAGCAAAAGGCGAATGGCTTATGTTTGTTGATTCAGATGACATTGTCGACTCGTATTTTATTGAAAAATTGTATAATTTGGTTAAATCTTCTAATACTCAAATTGGTGTTTGTTCGTTTAAAAAGTTTCAAGATAAAGAAGAAATTAGTGTAGCAGAGCAAGGAGCAACAAAAGTATATTCAAAAGAGGAATACTTTAATTATTTTTTTGAATCCGCTTTTATGGCTGCTTGTAACAAAATTTATAAAAAGAGTTTATTTGATGATATTAGATATCCAGAAAAACGAATTCATGAAGATTTTGCAACAACGTATAAGTTAATTGACAAACTTAATTATATCTCGGTCATTAATGAGGAACTCTACAATTATCGCTTTAATAATAACAGCATTACTTTATCTAAAATTAAACATAACAAAATAGATTTACTTGAAGTTTATAAATCAATTATTTTGTTTTACAAAGACAAGAAAGAGAATTATCAAATTGCATTAGTTAAAAAAACATCAAATCAATTCTTCTCTTGTTTTGGAACATTATTGACCTACAAAAAAGATAGGTATGAAAATTATAAGGATTTCAAATATCAAGTTTCAGAATCTTATAAAAACAATTATAAATTGATTGGGCAATTACCATTGTCGGTTGTTAACAAGATTATTTATCTTTTATCATTTAAGAGGTTGTTTTTATTAATTTTTGTATCAAGAATTAAAAGGATATTAAAGAGATGATATTTAAAAAAATAAGTAAGAAAATCGCAATATCCTTATCCGTTATTTTAGTTACAGTAGCGACCGTTTTCACTGTTGCAATGTTATTGTCTCAGAAAGTGCCTGATCCTATTTATGTAAATAATGAAGAAGATTTTTATAAAATTAATGATCGCTTGGATGGATATTTTATAATAAATAAATCTTTCTCATTTTCATCACCAGTAAAACCAATCGGAGATAAAGACCATCCTTTTAAAGGAAAAATAAATGGTCTTAGTTCGATTTTCTATAATATCGAATTTGACTACAATGAACTTGATTTAGATAAATACACCGTTGATGGAACAACCTATATTGGTCTATTTCCTTTTAATGAAGGATCAATACTCAAAACTAATTTTTATAATGTAAAATATTCGAATTTCTCAAGTGCTTTTGATACCAATTTAAATATTGGTGTTGTGTCAGGTATTAATAAAGGAAGAATTTCTGGCTGTAGAATTTCCGGATTAAAAGAGCTTGAATTTAATAGTTCTAAGAATATTAATTTTGGTGGTTATACTGGAGTTAATGAAGGAGAAATTTCAAAAAATGATCTCGTCGGGCACTTTAATTTAAGATCGTCAGCAAATACATTTTCAATAGGTGAATTTGCTGGTGAATCTCGAAGCAATTCAATTTTAGAACTGTGCAAGAGCGGTGGCCACATTATGGTTTATAATAGCGAATGTGGTGAGATTCAAAATTTAAATATTGGTATTGGTACTGGTGTATTATCTGGCGGCAAAATCAATAACAATATTTTTGAGAATGCATCAATTTCAATTTATAGCAAAGCAGTTAGTAATTCTTATATTGGCGGAATAGTTGGCTTAACAAACAGCGGGTCTTCGGTTGAAATAAAAAACTGTTACTACAAGGGCAACATTTCCTCATTCGCTATTAATGAACAGCATATTTCATTCTCGATTGGTAAAAATTTATCAAGCAAGATTTCTGCAAAGAATCTATTGTTGGGAGGATCTTTAGCTACTAAAAACAGCAAATCTTTAGAAATAAATTATAGTGATATACCATTAACTTCTGATAACATTGAAAATTGTTACATTTTAAATGATTTTGCTGCTCCATCAGCTGCAAAGATTATTTGCAAAAAAATAAGTATTGATGATGTTACGATTAGCAAAATGAAATGGAATGATGGAATATGGATCATTTCTAATGGAAAAATATCTTTTAAGGAGTTTACAATTGATGAATAAAGTTAAAAGTCTCTTTAAAAAGATATTTGCAAATTATGAAAGCATTTTACTATTCCTTTCAATTCTTTTAGTAAATTTTGATTTAGTTTTTTCTATTGTTAAATTGTCGAGTCTTGCATCGCTTTGTTTTAGATCAACATACGTAATAATAGGCGCATGGATTATTGTAAAATTGGTTTTAAAAATAAAGCAAAAGAAAATATTTAAAAATGTTTTAAAAGATAGTTTTATTAGACAACTATTGCTAGTATTAATTGTATCGATAATAACATTCATTCCTATAATAATTCCGTTTTTTACAACCGCAATAAAATCTTTCGATTATTTTACTAAATACATATGCTTAGTTTTTACTATGTTATACATAGTGTTGCTTACAAACGGAGAATTTAGTAGAAAAATTCCTCGTTTAAGCATATTTGTTTCTGTTCTTGTCGGGCTTATGTTTTGCGCAGCTTCTTTTATTGGATCGCTTCGCGGGCAGACTTATACTGGCGCCTACTCGTTCAACTTTTCAAATCCGAATGCTACAGCCTTAGCTATAGGTTATACAGTTGCTTGTTTAGCTTATGGTGTATTTATTACTCATTCTAAAATATTGAAAGTTTTTGTTTCTTTAGAAACTATGTATCTGCTATTTTTGTTGTATAAAACTCAAGCTAGAGCACCGATAATTGGTTTATTTGTGGCACTAGTTTTTGTTCTTATAATAAAACTATTCAAGAAAAAGAATTCTTTAGTAATTTCATCGTTTATTGTATCTTTTATACTCTTTTCTGCTTGTGTTTATGTAATTATTTTGGTTTCTATTTCTGGAGCTTCAGCTCCACAAGTTTTAAATTTGCCAGCTATCGGAAAAGGTATAAGTTCTCGTTACAGCATATGGACCGAAGCCTTTAAAAGAATTGCAACGCAACCATTGTTGGGATTTTACGGAACATTTAATGGACAGCTTCAATACCACAATGCAATTTTAGATTTGTTTGTTGCATATGGAGCTCCAGTTGCAATTATTTTAACTTTATGTTTTATCGTTTTATTAACGAAAGCTTTTGGCAAAATGAAATTTATTGTTAATTCGCAATATGTTGCATTATTTAGTCTGTGCAGTTTCTTCTTTACAGGTTTATTTGAGTCTTGCATATTTTCTTCAGCTCAAGGGTTGTACATATTGTGCTTTTCATTTATATTAGGAATTAGATTGCCTTTAACTGACGATTGTATTTCTGAAAATAACGCTATTTATTTTAATGAACAGACAAGCAAAAATTGTAATATTATTCTAATAAATTCTGTTTATAAAAAAGGTAGTACAGGTAAGATTGTTGATACTTTAAAAAATGGTATTGAAAAAGCTAAGTTTGAAGCCTTTGTACTTTACGGAAGAAAAGAAATCGACACGCCTGTACATAATGCTTCAATTTGCACTAGTAAAATTGAATCTGTTTTATGCAGATTGTTAAATAAAATTACAAAAGATGGTTCTTTATTCAATTATTTTTCAACTTTTGAATACATCAGAATAATAAAAAAATACAAACCACAAGTTGTTCATGTTCATTGCTTGAATGATCACTATATAAATCAATATATTTTATTTAGATTTTTAAAAAAACATCATATTAAAACAGTTTTGACATTGCATTCAGAGAATTTATATGTGGGGTGCCAAGAAGGTCATGTGTTTGATTGTGAAAATTGGTGCAGCGGAAATAAATGTCTAAATTGTAATAAATATAAGAGTCAAATTAAGAATGAACGTACATGGAAAAGACTTAATAGAATGTTTTTGAACTTTGAAGAATTGCAAATTACAGCCGTTTCTCCTTGGCTTGCAGAAAGAGCTAAAAAATCAACAATTTGTAAAGATATTCCTATAAAGACAGTATTAAATGGTTTAGATGATGCTTTTAATTTTTCATTAGAAAAGTCTAATATGCTCCCTGATAATTTGAATGATAAAAAGAAAATTCTATTTGTATGTGCTAATGCATCAAATCCACACAAAGGATTTAAATATTTTGAACAATTAGCATCTGAATTCGAATCAGATAGCAATATTCAATTTATTTGTCTTTCCTTAGAACAATATTCAAACAATTTTCATTCAAATGTTACTTTTTTAAATCCTATTAAGGATATTGGACTACTAGCAAAAATTTATTCTGAATGTGATGTTTCATTAGTTTTAAGTAAAAAAGAAACATTTTCAATGCCAACAGCCGAGTCACTATGTTGTGGAACAAAAGTTGCCGGTTTTGAATGCGGTGGTGCTGAGTCGATTGCATCAGGCGAAAATGCTATTTTTGTTGAACAAGGAAATGTTGATTTATTAAAAAAAGCAATTAATCAAATTCTTTCGGAAAATTATGATAAACAAAAAGTTTCCGCTTTCTCAAGGGAAATTTATCTTTCCGACAATATGATTAATAAATTTTTGAAGATTTATAATCTTAATGACAATTCAAAGGCCTATAGTATCGAGATTTAAATTATGAAAATATTAGTGCTTTCAAACAATCCTTTAAGTTTATCCAATTCAAATGGTAGAACGCTTTTAAATATGCTTGAATGTTTTAATAATTCTGAAATATTAAACATCTATGTTAATGGTAATGACCCAGCATTAGAAAAAGGGACTTTTTATAAAATAAATGAAGCAAGGATTTTGAAAAACAAAAAGCCATATGGTAAATATATTAAAGAAAGTAATGGTAATTCCGATGCACTAATTGCAAAAAAGAGAAAAACACCTTTAAAATGTTTAATTAGATCGTATCTATGGTCAAAGAAATCTGTTTATAAGGAAATATTAAACATTGCAAAAAGTTTTGAAGCAGAAAGAATAATAATTCAATGTGGTGATTCTGATTTTTTAATTAGAATTGCATGTTTCTTAAGCAAAAGTTTGAATATCAAGCTAATTGCTTATAATTCCGAAGACTATATTTTCAAGACATGGAATTACATTGAAAAGAAAAAGAAAAGATCAATATTCTTTAGAATTTTTCTTAGTAGATTAAAAAAATCATATAATTTTCTTTACAAAACTGCTGATTCTTTTGTGTATTTAACTGACATGCTTTTGAACGAATATCTTGAAATTTTCCCTAATCAGAAAGGATATGTTATATACAATTCCTCTAATATAAAACCGATTGGCAATTATGATAAAACAGGCCCAATAGTTTATAGTGGTAACCTTGGTGTAGGAAGAGCAGATGTTTTAATACAATTATCACAATATATTCATAAAATTTTTAATAAAAAATTAACAATCTGCTCTCTAACGAAAGATAGTAACATTCTTAGCAAAATATGTAATTGTCATAATATCGATTTTATTGGAAAACTTGAATATAAGGATAATATTAATTTACTTAAAAAGTCCTCATTAATCATTCATGTTGAATCTATGGAGGACTACTACGTTAAAGATACAAAAAATGCTTTTTCTACAAAAATAGCTGATAGTTTATCTATGGGCGTGCCATTCTTTATTTTTGCTCCATCTACATCAGCGGTGTCTAAGTATATAAAAGATAATGATTGTGCATTCATTGCGAATGACTTCGTTTATGCTGAATCCACTTTAAGAAGAATATCTAGTGATGAAACCTTTAGAATAAGTAAATTACCTAATGCTTTAAAAACCGCAAAGCTAAATCACAATTCAAATAAAAACTCATTATTTTTTTATCAAATTGTTAAGGAGGATAATAAATGACCCTACAGGTTTTGATATCAACAATGTTTGAAAAAGACTATTCTTTGCTTGAAAGAATGAATGTGCAGAGTAATTGTGTTATTGTGAACCAAACATATGATAATTCTGTTAGTGAGTTTGTTTTTAAAGGTCATAACATCACATGGATTAATTCCAAAGAAAGAGGTCTTTCAAAAAGCAGAAATTTAGCATTAAAGTATGCAAATGCTGACATTTTACTGCTTGCTGATAATGATGAAATTTTTCGTGAGGATTATGATAATTTGATATTAAATGATTTTGCAAAAAATAAAAAAGCTGATCTTATTTGTTTTAACATCGAATCAATTGATAATAAAAGATCTAGATACATTAATAAGAAAAATAAAAAATTGTCATTTCTTAATGTGTTTAAATATGGCAGTGCAAGAATAGGATTCAGACGAAATTTTCTAGACAAATTTAAAATTAAATTCAATGAGAATTTCGGTGCAGGTACAGAAAACGGTGGAGGAGAAGACTCTTTGTTTTTAAATGATTTTTTAAAAAATGGTGGATCATGTTTTTCAAGTCCAGTTTTTATTGCTGATATTGATGATTCCAAATCCACCTGGTTTAATGGTTATAATGAGAAATATTTTTTTAATCTTGGGAAATTTCTTTATGTATTAACTCCAAAAAATGTTCGTTTAATTTCTTTTTTAGTTCTACTAAAAAGATTTAAACATACGAGAAAAATAGGTTTTTTTAAAGCTTTAAAATCATTAAATAAAGGTATAAAATTTCAAAAAACATTTAAAAACAAAAACTAAGTTTGTAAAATATTTTTATGAAAAAAATTTTATTATCAAGTTACTGTGATGGATATAATTTCGGTTCTCTCTTACAATGTTTTGCTCTTAAAAAGTATTTAACATCATGCGGTTATGACGTTGATGTTTGTTCTAACAAAAAAAGCAAAATTTTTCAATTTTTGTTTAGGGGGTTTTTCCACCCTTTAGTTTTAAAAAAATTTATTAAATCAAGAAAAGCAAGCAATAATGAATTCTCCGCGTTTCAAATTAAGAAATTTCAAGATTTTATTGATTTTTTAGAGATTAACTATCTTTCCTTTTCAAAACACAGAAAGTTAGCTTACTCAGACAATGTGCTTGCATCAATTGCTGGAAGTGATCAAGTTTGGAATTCTGAAAGTTTATTCATAAGTCCTTATTATTTCCTTTCTTATTCTCCGTACAAAAAAAATATTGCATATGCCCCATCTTTTGGTAGAAACTACATTCCAAAATATAATATTAATATTATTGAAAGAAAGATTAAAAAAATTCGTTTTTTATCAACTAGAGAAATTTTAAATAAATCTTTGTTAGAAAATATTTCCCATAGAAATGATGTAGCGATTTGCTGCGACCCAGTATTTTTAATCTCTGAAGAAGAATGGAATGAAACAAATAAGCCTTTAATTGAACAAGACTATGTCCTTTGTTACGTTTTAAATACTCCTGATAATATTGTCGTAAATCAAATTGTGTCAAAGCTTAATTCTATTAAAAAAACTGTCATTTTTGTTGGAAACAGTTTTGAAGGGTTTAAGAATGATTTTAAATTTGACTTTAAATTCATATCAATTGATGTGCTTGATTTTCCAAATTTAATTTTTAATAGCAATTTTGTGATTACAGACTCATTCCATGGAATAGCTTTTTCAATAATTGGTAAGAAAAAAATATGGTTAATCGAGCGTAATTATTCTGGAAAAATGAATCAAAACATAAGGATAGAAAGCCTTTTCTTATCTTGTAATTATCAATTTGATAAAAATAGTAATGATGTAAAAGAAATTGAATTTTGCAACGATAATTACATGCATCTTAATAAATTTATTAATGAATCAAAGGATTACCTTTTAGGTTCGTTGAGTATATTAGAAAATGAATAATATTAGAGATATTAATAATCAAATTTGTTCTGGTTGCGGATCTTGCATTCATATATGCCCTAGAAAAGCAATTGCTTATGTCCAAAAAGACGGTTTTTTTAGAGCGGAAGTTGATGAAAATAAGTGTATTTCTTGTGGATTATGTAAAAATTATTGCTATAGATTCAAAAAAATTAATGAGTCGTTTTTTGACGATTCTAAGATTTTTTGCGTAAAAAATAAAAATAGTGAAATTTTGAAAAAATCATCTTCTGGTGGAGCATCTAACGCTTTGATGAATGCGTTACTTGATGAAGGTTATATTGTCTACTCATTTGAATATTTAAAGGAAGAAAAACTTTTGATGCTTTCAAAAGCAAAAAATAAGAATGAAGCGTTAAAATTTATCGGTTCAAAATACATGCAATCAGTTTCATATAGAAAAGAAATATATGATGAATTATTAAAATTTTCTAAGGATACAAAATTAGCTTTTTTTGGCACCCCGTGTTTCGTGAGTGGCATGAAATTATTTCTTGAAAATAAAGGATTCACAAATTTATTCTTTGTTGATATTTTTTGTCACGGAACGCCGTCTATTTTGCTTTGGCAAAAATACATTTCATCATTCGGAGAGGTGAAAGAAGAAACTTTTAGAGATAAAAGATATGGTTGGCACAATTATTCTTCTTCTTTTGAAAAACATGGTAAGTCTTATTGCAAAAAAAATGATAAGTTTTATTCACTATATTTTTCTAATTTGTTAATGAATGAGAGCTGTTATGATTGCAATATAAGAACAAAATTTAATTCTGATATAAGAATTGGAGATGCTTGGGGATATAGCTATGATACTGATAAACAAGGGGTTTCTCTACTGGTATGCATCTCTGAAAAAGGGAATGATTTATTGCAAAAAGTCGGTAATGATCTTTCTTTTTTAAAACCAATTCAACTTTCAGAAATTAAGCAATTTCAATCCATTTATCAAAAAAGAAAAACAGATAATAAAAAAAGAGAAAAATTACTATTTTCATTAAACGAAAGTTTTGATTCTTGTTATAAATCATACATTAATGGGATGTCGTTTAATGAAAAAGCTTCTTATTTTTTCAAAAAAATATTTAATAAATTCCCATATTCTATAAAAAGGGCAATCACTAAATATTCTCATAAAAAATGCAATAGATAATAAATTTACACTCCTTGTTTTCATTGCAATTTAAGCAATTATTTGAATTTTAAACAGCCATTTAAACCATTAAAGTTTATTTAGTGGTGTTTTATTAATAAATTTTGATAAAATATTAAATATCTATATTAAAAAGAATTGCTAAAAAATATTGGGCTCGCAATTGTGATGATATGGACTATATAAACTATTTTAAATTTTTTATGTAAGAAATTATGATGAAAATTAAAAATAAAAAAAGTTTAATAATATCAATTATTTTAATAATTTTTGGAGCTTCATCATTAGTTGGTTCCATTTTGATATCTAGAAATAATTTCAATGTTTTTTATCTGAATTCTGAAGAAGATGTTTATAGAATAAAAGATAATCTTGATGGTTATTATGTGCTAAATTCAAAAATTGAAATTACTAAACCATGGATTCCGATTGGCACCGAAGAAAAGCCTTTTACCGGGCATATTGAAGGAAATTATAAATCAATTATTTTAAGTGGCGGTTATGATATAAATTATGCAAATTCCTTGCATGATGATAACTTTTTGAACTTAGGATTTTTAGGTGTAAATAAGGGAACCGTTATTCATTTAAATATTAAAGACGCAGGTATTGATAATTTTGCTTGGTCATCTTTAGAGAATAAATTTAATTTAAATTACGGAATCATTTCTGCTGTTAATAAAGGTTATATAACTGGCTGCAAAACAGCAGCAAACCCAATAAATATCAATTCAAATATTGATTTAGCAAATATTGGCGGAATTTGTGGTGTAAATAATCATCAAATACAAGGATGTTCATGCGTATCAGCATTTAATGTCACTACTAATTGCCAATCAAATGTTGCTGCAATTTGTGGTTTGCAAGAAAGCAGTGGTGTAGCTAAATATTGTTACAGAACTGGAAGTTTAGCATTAAATCTTGGATCAAATAGTAATTCAGCGCTTTGTGTTGGCTTATGTAAAGGTGGAGAAATTAATAATATCGGTTTATCCTCAAATGATGAAAAACTAGTTGAATTGAATTTAACATCAGAAACTTATTCAGCAGGTGCTTTGATTGGAAAAGCTGATTTGACTGATAATTTAACTGTTTCAAATATAGTTGCTGACATAAGTTTAACTTCTGAAAAGTATTTAAATAGTTTCGGTTTTATTTGTGGCGAAATTGTTAATAATGGAAAAACATTAAATTGCAAAAACATTTGTTTGTCTGGTAGCGTAACTATTCAAAATACAGATTCTAATACATCAGGATTGTTGTTTGGAAATTACTTAGATAAGAATTTAAATAAATTTGATAATGTCTATTATTATTCAGTTACTTCTAATATTGGAAAATTTAATTATTTTGGCTTAGCAGAATCTAATTATAATAATTTATCATTAAACAAACTCAATTTTGATGAGGCAGTTTGGGAAAAAGGAAAATACAATTTTTATTTAACATATGGGCAAAAATAAAATATTTCAAATTATTAAAAATGAAATTGACTCAATTATATTGATTACCATTTTTTCGTTATCATTTTTATCTATTTTAACTTTGCATTTTAAGTTAGATACTGTGTCTTCTATTTTCTTTAAATTGATATTTGGATTTATTGGATTATGGCTTGTTATCAAGTTGATATTATTTTTAAAGCAAAAGCAAAAAGAAAAACCTACCTTTGATTGCAAAATGTTTTTAGCTTTATCAGGATTATCTATTTTGTTCTTAACGATATCAGTATTGGTTTCCTATATTGCTAATGAAACAAATCCTACGTTTAATAGCTTAAGTTATTTTGTTGTACTTATATTTTCAATACTAACCTTGTTGTTGGTTAAGTTTGGAAAATTTAATCCAATTATTTTTAAGGTTTTAATACTTGAATCGATTTTATTGAGTCTTGTATTTTTAATAACTTTTGCGACTGGTTATTCAAGAGAATGGTCTGGAGTTAAAAGCTTTTCGGGTTTAACTTTGAATTTCTCTAATCCTAATTTAACTGGAATTATTTTATCAACATTAACAATCATCATTATCTACTCTATATTTGCATTTAAAAACAAAGTCCTTAAATTCTCACTATTGGCTTTTGCAGTAATTGATTTAATTCTACTTGTTTTTACTTCTGCAAGAACTCCGTTATTGGCATGTGGTTGTGCTGCAGTTGTAACGCTTATTTATTTCTTGCTAAGAAAACACAATCTTAATCTGCCAATTTCAATCGCTATTGTTTTAGCTCCAATAATATTTGTCGGTTTATATTTGCTAATTTTTAATGGAAATTTAAATAGTTCAATTAGCATTAGTGAAGGAAAAGATGCTACTTCGAGATTATTTATCTGGGTTGAACGACTAAAACAATATTCAGCAACCCCAAGAACAGTATTGTTTGGTGATTATCTAAGATTACAAAGTAATTCACATAACTCGATTTTGACATTATTAAGCTCATATGGCTTATTCTCTACAATGTCTTGCCTGTCGTTAATGGCATTCGGTTTGTATGATTTAACGAAAGAGACAACATCTTTTAGCATAAGCAAATTTTACGGATTATTCTTTGTTTTGCTTGTTATTTTACTTGGAATTGGGGAATCAACACCTGTAATTACTTCAAATGGAATGTTTACAATCTTTGCCATTAGTATTGTTATGATTAAAATTCCTCAAGCACAACAAATAAATGAATAAAGATAAAAGAGCAAAAGCTAAAGAAGAAAAAGAAAATCATCCTTTTAAACATAAACTAAAAGTATTATTAACTCTTTTCTTGTGTTTAACAGTGGTTCTATTAACTGCAGTTTATATTACATATCTTGTAACGCATAAAGACACTAATAGAAATCCTAATACATATAATGAAAACTCAAATGTATCTTTAATTGAGAAAAACATGATTGATGCATTCTCTAATACAAAGGATACAGGAAAGTTTTCTTTTTCACTTAGTGATTCCGATATCAATCAAATGATTAAGAATGTATCAGATCATGTTTTAAATGATAAATGTCAAAGTATGTATTATGAATCTAAAGATGGTCACCATTACTTTTATATTGATTTAAAACCAAAACTTTTTGTGACCACTAGAGTTGTAATTGATACTTCTATAGTGGGTGTTACAAATATTAACGAAGTAGTGCTTCAAATAAATAAAGTATCAATGGGTAAACTTCCATATATAAAACAAGCAAATTATTTAAATGAAGATTTTTTCAATAAGTTATCAGAGTATTCATTACTTCCTATTAAGTATAGTAAGTCCACTAAAACAATAATCACGTATCCATATAAACTAATGGAATATTTTCCAAGTGGAGAATATATGGATATCTTAAAAGAACTAATTGATACTAAACCAGAAGTTCTTAAAGCTACTGGAGATTCATTGTTTGGATTTAATATTGATTTCTCTTCTTTTAGAAGTAATAACCATAAATCTCCAGAAAGAAGTGAAGAAGTAATAGATTTAAAAGAAAGAGTAGAATCCTCTATAACTGAAGACTTTTTAGATTCAATACCATCTGGAGAATCCAAAGTAGCGTGTTCTTTTACTCTTGGAGAATTAAATAGACTTATCTATACCAGCATCAATGTTTTAGATAAAGAAATACATGAACATAGTTTAACTGAAAACAAGTGCATATTAGGTATTACTGATGTATTTGGATATGTTGAATCCGGTAACTTTATTTATAGAGTAGTGTTTTCTATTAATGGATATGAGATTGATTTTGACATTAAATCCGAAATTTACGAATTTAATAAAGATTTAATGATATCATTCTATACTGGCGCTAGCGTTAAGTGTGGTGGTGTAGAGTTTGGTATTAAAAATGAGTTAACAAAACAAATTCGTGGTTCTTTTGAGACAGTATTACAAAATGTTGCAGAAACATCTCCTGGTTTAAAATATTCAAGAGACAATGGATCTTTTACAGTTGATTTTACTTATTTAGAAAAGCCTACTGGTATTCTTTACTTTTATGGTACTCAAATAAAAGTTAAATATTTAGAATCTATTACTTTTGAATTTATTATTACTAATTACTTTTAAATACTTAAAGTATTCGGGTTTTATTCATTACGATTATTACAATCTATTCATAAAACATTAAGAAGATAAACATCTTCTTTTGTTTTTGATTTCTCATATGTAATAGAGAAATATCCATGCTTTATAAACAATAGAGAAATCCTTTATCTTATCCTTATATATCAAAAGAAAAGCAGGGTGTTTTGTTATTAAGCATTAGAACTTATGTAGAAAAGTATTAACTGGTATTACGATTGTTAGAGTATATAAGCACCCATCTATCATTCATTTTTTATTTTTTTATATTTAAGATTCTGTGCTTTTTTATTTTCAAAGGAATTATAACTATTATTAAGAAAAGTAAATTTGAAGTATATGGAACAACACTCCTTGAAGCAATAGATATTGTTGATATATAATCAATAAGCAACATTTTGTTTGTTGCTCCTTAATATGGCAAATAATTTTAATAAAAAAGCTGTTTCCAAAATAGAGCTATCGGATGATGAAATTATAAAATTAAAAGGCAAAAAAGTTATGATGCCTTTAAAAACCAAATATGGTGATTTTTGGGATGGAAATTTTTCTCGTTATGAGCACACAATGATTGTAGTTTCTATCAGTGAACGAATTATTAAAACACTAGGTTTAATTAACATTGATAAAGAAATAGTGCGATCGATTGCTAAATTTCACGACATTGGTCATTGCCCGTTTGGACATGCTGGTGAAGAATGTTTAAATTCTCTAATTTCTGAAGAATTATTTGAATATCGAGATGAATTCTTTAGTGGATATAAGCATAATTTATTATCTTCTAAATTATTATTAGATAAAATTAATCCGTTATCTCCACATTGGAAGATTATTGACGGCATTACTAAACACTGCACAACCATGCCTAAAAATTTCAATATTGATCGTGTTCAAAAGAACAATTTATTAAAATTGAATTACATATTTAGAGATGATTTAAAAAACAAAAATTTATTTATACCTAGTGATTCATGGAAACACTATATTTCTAATTTTAATTTTTCTTGTTGTTCGTGTTGTAAAAACAAGATTGTATACTATTCATCAAAATTTAATTATAGTTTAAATTCCTTAAATTTATATTTGTGTAGAAAAACTTGTAAAAATGTAGTTTGTTCTAAACTTTTTAATGATGTTGATTTAAATGTAAGTAGATATTTGCTTGTTCCAGAACCGCTATCATTAGAAGGCTCAATTGTTAAAGCTGCTGATGAAATTGCTTGTTTATCCTATGATTATTTTCTTTATTTTGCATATATGAAATATAATAAGATGAATGAAAAAAGTAACATTTGCATTTCAAGAATTGAAAATTCAATTAATCAATTATTCTCATATTCACTTAGTGTTGGCAATTTTAAAGGAATTAGCGTTCTAAATAGTTTAAATAAACTTGTTTCAGATCCAAACAAAAATAATTGTAACGATTTGATTGAGAATTTAATTTCTTGTTTAGAATTATCAAAAAAAGGTAAAAGAGGTTGTGACAGTTTGCTGACATTCGATTCCGATAATCAGCATTTATTCAATAGCATCAAAAATACAATTTATTCTTTAATTCATAATGATTTTTATATTTTGAACGACAATCAAATTGGTGCAGAACTAATTCGAAGATATTTTTATTATTTGTGCAAGAAACCCAGTAGGTTTTGCAAAGCTATCGGAAAGTCTAAATTTAATAAAATTTTCGGAACCTTAAAAACTGGTTGTAATATCAAAACATTTTCAAGATTTAGGAAAACAGATTTTGAGCCTAAACTTATGAATGTGTATAGAAGGGAAGTTGCTTTTTATATTGCTACATTAACTGAGGACGAACTTGTTAAAAAAAGTAAAAAGTGCTTGTTTTTTCGAAAGTAAATTGTTATATTATAGATGCTTATCGATGAGATAAGAAGGCAGAGTGCCGAAGATGATGCTGTGAGCATCGACCGTTGAAGTGCATAACTGAGACAAATAAGACCTTATGGTCTTTTTTATTTTTGAAGTTTTAATAGTGTTTTATATACATGAAAATAATCGGAATGAAAATAGCACATATAGAACATCACTTAATGCGTTCTTTAACATTTGGTTGTTGCCTTAATCTAGAAATCTCAATGAAACTTACTAGCTTCTTCGGAAGCCGTCATGATTTTTTAGAACCCTTAATTAATTATAAAAATACTTTTAAATACTTTTTAATTTAATACTATAAAGTTGTATCTTTTATTTTGCAATTTTGCTATCATTTAATAAATGAAAAATTGTCAAATTTTTACTCCAAGAAAAATAGTTAATAAAATGCTAGACGAAATTGGCTTCAAGGGAGAACATATAATTGGTAAAACAATTTGTGACTTGTCTTGTGGCGATGGAGCTTTTTTGTCTGAAATTTTAAATAGAATTATTAAAGAATGCAAAAATAAAGAACTGCCAAATGAAGAAATTGCTAAAATTTGCAATGAGTCAATTTATGGCTGTGAAATAGATTTCGAAGTATATAAAAAATGCATTAATAAGCTCAATGCTATTGTTGAAAAAAAATTAAATCTTAATATACTTTGGAAAAATATTATTACGGATAATGGGCTTCTTTCTTTTGAAGGTAGAAAGTTTGATTTTGTCGTTGGAAATCCTCCTTACATTTCATATGCAGATTTAGAAGATAAGGAAAGATCTTTTTTAAAAGAAAAATTCAAAACATGTTCATTTAACAAATTTGATTGTTATTTTGGTTTTATTGAAAAGTCTCTCTATCATATAAACGAAAACGGTTTAGTTGCAATCATTGCCCCAATAAATATGTTCAAAACTAAATCCGGAAAAATTATTAGAGAGTTTATAAAAAATAGTCTTGTTGAGATTATTGATTTAAGTCAAGAAAAAGTTTTTAAGGGTGTTTTGGTTAATACTGTAATATCGATATACAAAAAAACAAACGATGGTAAGATTAGATTTGTTGTTAATAATAAAATAACTACACATTCTTCTGAATTTGTGTTGAATAAACTTTGTAACATTGACAATTCAGGAAAACATAGATTTGGAGATTTTTTTAAAGTTAGCTGTTCTGTTGCAACATTAAATAACGATGTGTTTGTTGTTGATTCAGAGACTTGTAATAGGAATAATTTTGAAAAAGATTTATTATTTAATGCGACTAGTCCTAGAATTGTGAAATCTAAATCGGATTTTAAGATACTTTTTCCATATAGGATAGTAAAAGATAGTTATCAAAGACTTTCTGAGGATGAATTTTTGATAAAATATCCCAATATTTATAATTATTTAATAATTCATAAGAATAAACTTTTGGATTGTGATAGGGACAGACATTCATCTTGGTTTGAATATGGAAGATCTCAAGGAATAAAAAACGTTGGAAAGCACCAGGTTCTAATTTCTGCAATTTTTACACATAGTTTGTTTGTATCAACTTTAAAGGAAAAAGATGTTGCTATTGCTGGCTATACCATTAAAATATTGGATGAAGAAAGTTTCGGTTTAAAAGAATTAAAACGAATATTAAAAAGCAATGAACTATTTAACTATCTTAAGTCAGTTGGAGTTAAAATGTCTGGAGGATCTTATAGATTTTCTAATTTTGACTTAGAAAATTTTATGTTTGATTATGAGTGAACAAGAAAATTTAAATTTTATAATTGATAATACAAAAATAGCCGAACTTTTTGGTATACAGAATTTTTCTAAATTAGAAAACGCTGTATTAGAACTTGTTAAAAATGCTTATGATGCTGGTTCATCTTCTGTGGACATTAATTTTTATGAGGATGAAGTTGTCATAAAAGATAATGGTTGCGGAATGGATCGCGAGGACATACTTGAGTTTTGGATGCATGTTGGTAAAAGCGATAAAAAGTATGAGTTTTCCGATTCGCAAAGTAACAAACGAGTTTATGCCGGATCAAAAGGTATTGGGCGTTTTGCTATTGCTCGAATCGGCAAAATAGCCGAATTAAAGTCTAAAAAAGCAAATTCTCAATGTATTCTTTGGAAAACTGATTGGCAAAACAACACCCTTGAATTAGTTGATGATATTTCGTTTTACGGAACAGAAATAAAAATTTATAATTTGCGTGATAGAATCAATCAATCTTTTATCGAAAAGTTAAGCAGATATTTAGGCAGAACAAATTTTGATTCTTTGTTTGAAATAAATCTTTTTTATAAAGGTAAAAAATTTGCCTGTAGAAATCCTTTTAAAAGTATTATTGTTGGTGAAACGTGTCTTTCAATGTTTAGGTTACGTTACAACAAAATATCCAAAACTTTAAATTTTGATTTATCGTCTGATGAGTTTTCTTCTGAGGCCCAAAAATTTTTGGATGAAATTGGAAGCGACATTAATGTTTCAAAATTTTCTAGTATTGATCTTTTATCAGCTGCATCGTTTGAGCAAATATTAGATTTTGAAAAAGATGAAATTGATGAGGCACTCAATAAACTTGGAAATTTTGACGCCACATTTTGTTTTAATAATAATCCAAATAAACAAGATGTGGACATGTTTCTTTATAAACGCAGTAAAGAAAATTCCATATCATTTTCTAATGAAGGAATTGCTTTGTTTAGAAATGCGTTTTGCATTGCTGGTTTCGACGGTTCAAATGATTGGTTAAATTTAGGAAAACGTGTTAGAAAATCTCCTGCCGCTGCATCTCATCAAACCGGCAGTTGGAGGGTAAGGGATAATCAATTAAGCGGTTATGTTTATTTGGATAAAAATGAAAATCATTTAATTAAAGAAATTCAAAATAGGCAGGGTATCGTTGAAGATGTTTACTATGAAGTTTTCAAGGCAATTGTTATTAAAGGAATTGAGTGTTTTGAAAAATATAGGCAAGCAATAATAAGAAAAATTAATACCAAGAATAAAATAAATAAAGATAATAATCTGGACCCAAAAATTGATGAATTTATCAAAGATCCAAAGAAAGCAAAAAACTATTCGGAAAAGGAATTAAATGAATTAGCAAAAAGTGTTGAAAAAGAAAGAAAACAACATTCCGATAACGAACAAATTTATAAACAAAAAGCCGAAAGCCAAGAATATAACATTCGTTTATTAAATTCGCTTTCTACTATTGGCTTAAATGCCTCTTGGAAAGCTCACGAACTCGATAATTGTCGCAACAATTTATCTGATTTTACAATTAATATTACAAATTCTTTACAAAAATCAGGTTGCTGGAATACTCTTCTTGAATATAGAAAAGGTTTTTCTACTGAGAATGTCCCAACATTATTACAAAAAAACGATAAAGCAACAAAAAAAGTCTTATTTTTTATCGATTCAATGTTAACTTCTATTGAAAAGAAAAAATTTTCTTTGCAAAATTTGAAACCACATGAAGTATTACAATCTATTGTTAATAAATGGAAAAATCAATATAGTTGGTTGGTTTTCAATCTTAATGTTCCTGAATTAATTTTTAATAGTAGTGAGGACATATTTGAAACAATTTTTGATAATTTAATTTTAAATAGTATTCAGCAAAATTATGATTTTAAGGAATTGGAAATTTCTATTTCTTTGTTTGAACAAGGATCATCTATATATTTTAAATATTCTGACAATGGAAGAGGCCTTTCAGATAAATATATAAATCATCCTATGGATATTTTAGAGCCACACGAAACAACGCGAAAAAATGGCCATGGTTTAGGAATGTGGATTGTTAATAATACCATATTAACTTGTGGTGGTGAAATAGTTGAAATTCAAGGTTCTAATGGTTTTTTAATAAGTTTCACGTTAGGAGATATAAGTAATGGAAAAGAAAATTAAAGTTTGTTATCTTGACGATGATCATGATTCCCCATTAACAAATTTTCTTAAATCAAAAGATCATCTTTTCGCGTATGAAGAAATAGGTATGGATGGTTGTAATTCTATTGAATCAATCATTTCAAAAATTGACGAAAAATCACCCGATATCTTGGTTATTGATTCTCAACTTTATGATAATGCTGATGCTTCTTTTAAAATAACTGGACAAGAACTCGAATTATTTCTTTTTAATAATAAGCCTTTTATTCAAACTATTATTATTTCTCAAAACGACGATACTGAGAGTATAAATTACGTTAAAAAATGTAAAACCCGCGAACAGAAAAACGCAAATGAATATTACGAAGACAATTTAATGCCAATAATTTCTTTTTTGGTTTTTAAAGTTAATAGAATGATAAAAATTAATGTCAGATTTAGCAAAAATGAAATTTATTCAAAATGGACTCGCGATATGGTTGAAACAAAGCTTTCTAATAATGATTTTTATAATATTTCTGACAATAAGATAGATGAATTAATCGAATTAATTAAGGGACTAGAAAATTATGTTAGTTAATTCTGATGACTATAGATTAGGGTCTTGGGAAAGCGAATTAATTGATCTAAAAAAATATGATCAATTGTTCACTAAAATGAAAGATAATTGTATTGTTAATTATTATAAAAATCTGAGCAATAATTCTGGCGAATACAAGATGTCTTATTTAGAATGTTTTCATTTTCATTGTGCTTATTGCGGGTTGAGCATGGAATTATTTGATAGAACAAAATTTCAAATTGATCACATTTGTTCCAGAAAACCAAAAGATAATAATTACTACAATTTAGCCCCCGCATGTACTGGTTGCAACGGTTCTAAATCTGATTCTTTTAATGATATAAAAATTTTGGGAGAATTTTCTCCATTAGGCAATTTGAAAAATGTTTTTGAACGCCTTGATGATTTTTCAATTTGTATTAAAGATAAATACAAAAATAATGTTTTTGCTTTAAAACTTTATAGTGATTTAAAATTAGGAAATTCTACAAAGCGTATTGATTTTGCTTTGCTTTGTTTGTCACATTTCTTTGAAATCTGTACAAATGACAAAATGAAATCAGATTTATCAAGAATATTGACGGTTATCAAAAGACTCAGGAGCAATTTATATTAGCTATGAGGTCGGTAAGCATTATTACTCCAGCACACAACTGTAAAAACTATTTTACGGAAACATATAATAGTGTTTTAAACCAAACCTTTAAAGACTTTGAATGGATAATTGTAGATGATTGTTCCACTGATGGTTCATATGAATTCATTAAGGAATTAGTTAAAGATAATCCATTCATTAAATTAATTAAAGCTGAAGTAAATGGTGGAACTGCTAAAGCGAGAAACATTGGATTAAGAAATGCTACTGGTAAATACATTACATTTTTAGATTCAGATGATTTACTTGATCCTAACTATTTAGAGGAACAAGTTAAGTTTATCAAAGATAATGGCCCAATCATTTCTTGTGGTTATAGAAGAAAAGCTGAAACAACCACGACTGATTTCTATGTTCCTGAAGAGAATACATATAAATCAATCTTAAAAGGTTGTCCTCTTTCTTGTTTAACCACAATGTATGATAGAGAAGTAATAGGAGATGTATTTTTCCCTGAAAACATGAAAAGAGTAGAAGACTATACATTCTGGTTAGATATACTTAAACAAGGATATGTTGCAAAAGGAAATCAAAAGATTCTTGCAACATATGTAATTGGAAAGAATTCTAAATCCAGAAATAAGTTTAAACTCATTAAGTATTACTTCTATGTCTATCACAAAACTCAACACATTAATTGGTTTAAGAGCTGGTTCTATGTATTTAGATGGGCTTGCTATGGTTTAAAGAAATATAAAGGTGTTAAATAAATACATATATGAAGAAGGTTTTATTAATTGGAAAAAACTCATACATTGGTAAATCATTTATCAACGATTTTTCTAGTGAATTCAAAATTGATGAATTTGATTCAATTAATCCATTAACTTTAGATGTATACAAAGGATATGACACTGTTATCCATTTAGCAGGTATTACACATGTCTCAAACAAGAAGTCAAAGAAGTTAGATGAACTTTATATGAAAGTTAATAGAGACCTTGCTATTACAAGTGCTAATCTTGCAAAGGAAGCAGGGGTTAAACAATTCATCTTTATGTCATCCATGATCATATATGGAAAAGACAAAAGAATCGGGAAAACATATGATATTTCAAAGGAAACAAAGCCAAATCCTGAAAATGCATATGGTAGAAGTAAGCTAGAAGCAGACCTATATATTCAAGGTCTTAATTCAGATTCATTTAATACATTAGTTATTAGAACTCCAATGGTATATGGAGAAGGATGTAAAGGCAATTATCCAAAGTTACTTAAACTTGCAGAGAAGTTACCAATCCTTCCAAAGATTCATAATAAGAGAAGTGTTATAGAGATTCATAACCTCACTAAATTCTTTAAGGATTCAATTAACTCTAGTTCAAATGGAGTAGTGTATCCTCAAGATGAAGAATATATGGATACTACTAAAGTAATGATCGAACATAGATCATCTTTAGGAAAGAAATCACATCAATCTGTTTTCTTAAGATGGTGTGTTAAATTTGCATCTTTATTTATTGGTTCATTTAAGAAGATGTATAGCAACAAAATTTATATTAAATTTGTAAAATAATTTTAAAAGGTAAAATTTTCTTGTAAAACGCATTATATTATTTATAATATTAAACATGAATTTATTTAGTCTTATTTTAGGAATTATCGGAACAATAACAGGCATTACAAGTTGTGTCATGGCTTTTACTAGTAATGTAATTGCTGGCTATATTGTTGGAGGAGTACTTTTATTACTTTCTTTCTTATATCTTGCAAGTTTATTATTCGAAAGAAAAAAGAAAATTAAATTTTTCAAATACATAAGATGGAAAACTGGAAAGAATTTCGATGGATACGAAATTATAAAACGTGAAACAATTTACAAAATAAACAGTCAAGAATCAGAATGTTATACAAACATTATTCATGGAAAAGCAAAAAAAGATTTCCTTGAATCTACATATTGCACATTTACATGGGATCAAGATGAAGACTTTGTATTTGAAAAAGATGAGGGTTGTTCAGATATAACATGTACAGCCGATGGTTCTTCCAGGACAGCTTATTATAAGTTCAAGGATGCGCTAAAAAAAGGAGATGTTTTTCAATCAAAATTCGAAATTAATAATCTTAAAACCTCAAAACAAAATTTTAAAAATCATTGTTTTCTAGATATTAAGATTAATAAAAAAAGAACCAAAATTCTTGAAATGACTTGTTTAATAAAAAAAGATCTTAACCCCATTAACTTTAGATTTATGATAAAAGATGGGCAAGGTAATTTATTGGAAAATACTATTATTCCTAATCCTGAGAACATAGATAATGAAGGTTATCTTGTCATAAAGAAAACTATTAATTATCCTGACCCAAATTATTCATACATGATAAAATGGGATTGCATTAAAGAATAAAATAATTTAGAATAGAATTGACCAAAGGAAAAAAATATGATTAATGACTAATATATAAGCCTCTTATGAGGCTTTTTTTGTATAAAATTTGTATTCAAAAAAATTTATTAACCTTTTCAGTTTGCTTATTCTCCTATACGCATTTATAATAAATGCTCTATGAGAAAGATACATTGGCGTTCAATTATATATATTCTTGTAGATATAGTGCTTGTCTTTGGCATAGCACTTTTATCTTTTTTAGGTTCATATAAACTTGAAAGTTTTCAAGAATACCATAACGCTATATTGATATACTCTACTGGACTCACATTATTAACTGTGATTGCCTTAGCAATCTTTAAGCAATACAAGACTTTATATACCAACTATGGAATGGCTGATAGCTACAGAACTATTATCGCATCCTTTGTTCCTGCTTTAGCAGGCTTAATTGTCTTGCTATGCGTAAAGCAAACTGGTTTTAAATCGATTGATATTATTGGATGGGCTCTTGCTACATTTGCAACTGTCTTCTCTTTAGTTATTGCTCGTTCTCTTCCTAGACTTGTTAACACAACTAGAAAGATACTCACAAATAAAAACAAAACAGTTAGAACAATGGTTATTGGAGCAGGCGCTGCTGCAAAGATCATTGTTGAAGATTCAGTCAATAACATTGAAAGCAAAAACAAAATCGTTGTCTTAATGGATGATGACAAGATGAAATACGGAACATCATTCTCTAATATTCCTGTAGAGGGTCCAATATCAAGAGCAGCTGAAGTTATTGAAGAATACGAAGTTGAAGAAGTCATCATTGCTATTGCATCTTTAACAGAGCAACGTTTGCATGAGATTGTTGGATTATTATCCAAATCAAACGTTAGAGTCCGTAGAATGCCTCTTTTGACCGAAATGGTTGGCCCTAATGATTCAAAGGTCATGGATGTTGACATCAATGACTTACTTTCTAGAAAACCAATTGAACTTGATAACACCGAAGTTACCGAAATGCTAAAAGGCAAAACAGTCCTTGTTACAGGTGCTGGTGGTTCCATTGGTAGTGAACTCGTTCGTCAAATATATAAGACACACCCATCAACACTTGTGTTGTTTGATATTTATGAGAACTCAACATATGATATTCAACAAGATTTAGTCCGTAAGATGAAACGTGAAGATATCAAAGATATCAAACTCGTTACTTTGATTGGCTCAACATATGATGAAAAACGTGTTGAACAAATCATTCGTAGATATAAGCCAGATTACATCTACCATGCCGCAGCATACAAACATGTTCCATTAATGGAAGATTCTCCAGGAGAAGCTATTAGAACCAATGTTATTGGTACATACAATGTTGCAAAACTAGCAGACAAATATGGTGTAAAGAAGATGGTTCTTGTTTCAACAGACAAAGCTGTTAGACCAACCAATACAATGGGTGCTACAAAACGATTTGCAGAAACAATTATCCAATACTTTGCAGAGAAATCAAAAACTACAGCATATGCTGCAGTTAGATTTGGCAATGTTCTTGGATCCAATGGCTCAGTTGTTCCACTTTTTAAAGAACAAATTAGAGAAGGTGGACCAATCACAATTACTCATAAGGATATCATTAGATATTTCATGACCATTCCAGAAGCAGTATCTTTGATACTTCAATGTGGATTATACGCTACTGGTGGCGAAATCTTTATTCTTGATATGGGTGAACCAGTCAAGATTTATGATTTAGCAGTCAAACTTATTAGATGTGCAGGTCTTGTTCCAAATAAAGACATTCAAATCGTTGAGACTGGTCTTAGACCAGGAGAGAAGTTATATGAAGAACTTCTTCTTGATAAGTCAGTTCAAAAGAAAACTCAAAACGATAGAATCTACGTTGAAGAAAAAGAAGCTACAAAACCAATTGAAGAAGAAATCAAAACAATTTCCAAAGTATTTGATATGGATGAAAAGAATGATGTTAAATCATTACTTGCATCAATCATTGATACATACACCATAGACAAAGGAAACAAATAAGATGAAGTTATCAGTTAGACAGAAGATATATCTTCCATTTAAGCGTTTCTTTGATATTATATGTGCATTACTTGCACTTATTGTCTTTTCATGGCTTTATATCATTTTAGGCTTACTTGTCGTGTGTACTTCAAAAGGTGGACTCTTTTTTAAACAAAAACGTATTGGAAAGAATAAGAAGACATTTAATATTCTTAAGTTTAGAACTATGAGAGCTGATACTCCTCATGACACTCCAACTCATTTACTTGAAAATCCAGAGCAATATATCACTAAAGTTGGTAAGTTCTTAAGAAAGACATCATTAGATGAAATTCCTCAAGCAATTAATATTTTAATTGGCCAAATGAGTGTAGTCGGTCCACGTCCTGCATTATGGAACCAAGATGATTTAGTTGCCGAGCGTGACAAATATGGCGCTAACGACATCAAACCAGGTTTATCTGGATGGGCTCAAGCCAATGGAAGAGATACACTTCCTATTCCAGAGAAAGCTAAGCTTGATGGTGAATATGTTAAAAGATTCAATATCTGGTTTGATATTAGAATTATATTCAAAACGGTATTCTCAGCCTTTAGAGGCAAAGATGAAGTAGAAGGCAAGAAATAATTGCCTTTTATTCTTCGCCGGTTTTTCTCATTACGATTCTTATTATCTATTCGAAAAACAATCATAGGGACTATGTCCCTATTTTGTTTTCATTTCTCGTATCTAGTAGAGAAATCTCTTCATTACCTAATTCTTATAGGAATAAAGAAATACATTACGATTATTACAATCTATTCTTAAAACTATCTTAACTCATCCATAGGCCTCCCTTTATATCGAAAGGAAAGAGATTGATATTAACAAAATTATTGAGCATAATAAATTTAATGAAAGAAAAAACAAAAAGAGTATTTTTAGCTGCATTTGATATCCATAGCACAATCGGAAAGGTTATCGATATTTCTTTAATTGCGCTGGTTCTTAGCGCTGTTGTGGTTGGAGCGGTAAAATGTTCTGATACTGATCAAGTTCACAAATCAAATCATTTTTTAAATGAAGCTACACTTGTGCACGGTATGTATAATGTTACAGCAAAAAGTGTTTTCAATACCGAACAAGTTGAACTTTTAGACGATAGCAAACAAACGAATGTAATCAATAGTTTGTTTATTGGTATTAACCTAGAAATTAATTGTTTAGAGTCTTGCAATAAAGACCATAAATTAGATTGCAACGATTTCAAAATAAAGAATCATACAGGGGTTTATGTTCCAATGAGCGATATTATGTCTTGTTTGGGTTGGGATGGCATTGATGTTCATCTTACTAAGGAAGGTGAAGAATCTGTTATGAGTTCTTGTGATTTTGACACTGAGAAATGTGAAAAAGATTATTCTTTTTATGATACAGAACTTATAAAGAATGAAACCTATAATTTTACAATCTACTTCAAAATGGATAGATATATTGATGTTAAAACAAATATCACGGTTTTAGAAATCGATTTCTTTTCTGGTAAGAGGAAATATAGAGAAGGATCTGATATAGTTCTGCTTCCGAGACCTGAAAATATGTAAAATCGGGTTTTTATCATTACGATTATTACAATCTATTCTAAAAACATACTTACCTTACCCTTAATCCCTTTCCTATAACAAAGGACAGGGAAGAGATACACTTCCTATTATAGAGAAAGCAAAGCTTGATGATGAATATGTTAAAAGATTCAATATCTTGTTTGATATTAGAATTATATTCAAAACAGTATTCTCAGCCTTTAGAGGCAAAGAGGAAGTAGAAGGAAAGAAGTAGTCCTTCTATTTTTCTTATTTCATTCCTAGTCCTTCCCTTATCTCAAAAGGAAAGGGAATAAATTTGTATTAAATCTTTTATGCAAAAAATCATTTTCATCATTCATATTAAAAAATATTAATATTAAAAAGCGCCCCCTTGTTATCAGGAACGCTTAGTTAGATTGGGTCATAATTTCCTTTCTAGTGTTTTGAAGTATAATCAATAAACATATAAGTAGATAGATTGACTATACCGTAGCCATATTTGTAAGGACGTTTTCTCACAGAATATGACTTACCGTTGAATGAGTAGTTAAGATTGTTAGATTTGGCTTCATTTACACAATGATAAGTAAACTCTAGATTTGTCTCATCGTTGCCTCCGCCATATGATTGTGGATAAATGTGGTCGATTTCCCAGCCACAATCTTCTAGCCTACCGTCTGGAGTAATTCTTTTTGAGCAATTATCTCCATGGTCATCTAGATAAATCCAATAACCATAACAATCTCTAACCCATTTTGTGTAACCGTATCGTTTATACCACAATGCAGTTAAGTTTTGATCATCAATTGTCATTTTATGGTCTCCTTTCTTTTATAGAGTTTATAGGTGGCTCTCACCAGATATTCGGAATATCTACCTTAATTATATAAGAAAATATATGTATGTCAATCATTTAAAAGGTAAAAATCGCTCTTTTTACCGTTATCATATAAAATTTAATATTAATAAATGTAAAATTCTTTGTATTTATGGAATTTAATTGGTATAATATCATCGGCTGGAGGCACTTTATGGAATTTTTGTCACTATATAAATACTTTGTAATGGATAAAACTAATAGTTTTGAGGAATATTACAAAACAAGATTTAATGCAGAATCTTCTTATCATTTTCCTTTAAAAATTGGTGAGTATGATGCTTTTTTCTATTATCATCCAGCAATTGCTGAACAATTAAATACGATATATAAACTTGATAAGCAAGTATCAGCAAGCTTTAAGGACTTACCTGGTATTGCTCAAAAACAATATATTAAAAAATCTTTGATAGATGAAATTGAAATGACAAACCAAATTGAAGGTGTTGTTTCAACTCGTAAGGAGATTCATGATCTAATCACAGATATTGAAACAAAAGTCGCTAAGAAAAATAGATTCGATGGCATCGTTAAGAAGTATTACTATCTGATTGATAGTAGAAATGAAAAATTTACTTCGTCTGCAGATATTAGAAAGCTTTATGATGACATTCTTCATAAAGAAGTTATTGAAGAAAATCCAAAGCATGAACTTGATGGAGCAATTTTCCGTAAAGACCAAGTTGAAGTTGATAAGTCTGGTATTTTGATTCACAATGGTGTTTTTCCAGAGTCCAAGATTATCGAATATATTGAAAATAGTCTATCTATTTTAAACCATGAAGATTTAGATCCTATTTTAAGGGCAGTAATTTTCCATTATCTTTTTGGGTATACTCATCCATTTTATGACGGCAATGGTAGGATGGCCCGTATTTTAACAAGTTATGTCATTTCTAAAGAGTTGACCCCTATTAATGGATATAGATTATCTATGTCAATTAAGGAAAATCTTTCAAAATATTATGATGCTTTTAAATATACTAATGATCCAAGAAATCGTGGTGATATTAGCACATTTGTATATGAATTTCTTAACATTTTAATAGAAAGTTTACAAAAAACTATTATTTACTCTAATAATAAAAAACAACAAATGGACGAGCTTTGGAAGATTGCATTAAGTAAGAACAAACTCACTCCAAAAGAAGTTAAATCAAACATTGCTTATTATTTGTTACAAGCTCAGATGTTTTCGCATCTTGGTATCACAGTTTCTGAAATTTTTAAAGCTGGAAATAATGGCACGGAAAAAACGATTAGAAACAGTCTAAACAGTTTAGTTGAAAGAAAAATTGCAATAGTTCAAAGAAGCGGAAGAACAAAATACTATATGTTGAGTTGTGATATGCTTGAAGAAGATGTTGTTAAGTCATAAATAAGTTTTCTCATTACGATTATTACAATCTATTCATAAAACATTAAGAAGACTTAAGTCTTCTTTTGTTTTTGATTTCTCGTATGAAATAGAGAAATACCTATACCTAATATAAATATTAAATATTTTTCTTTCTTATTACTTAATTAGATTATGTAACTAGAAAGAAGATATGAAAGAATTAATTAAGTTATCTACATTATTCGTAATAGGATCACTTCTTGGTTACATTATTGAAGTTATATATAAAAGAGTTATATCTAAGAAGAAGTGGACCAACCCAGGTTTTCTTAAAGGACCATACTTACCTATCTATGGTTTTGGAACAATTGTGTTATATGAAATATCAAGTGTTCTTATAAGCTTACTTAATGTTCCAAAACCATTAGAGGTAATTATTGTTATTTTAACCTTTGGCGTACTTCTAACTCTTTTAGAATTACTCTCTGGAATTATATTCCTTAAAAGATTTAATCTTAGACTCTGGGATTACTCCAAGAGAAAATTAAATCTTAATGGATTAATATGCCTTCGTTATAGTGTTTACTGGACTATTCTTGGAGTAGGTTATTTTTATCTACTACATCCATTATTTATTAGACTTACGAATTTCTCTATTTCAAATCAATTCGTGAGTCTTATAATCGTCATTATTATGATCAGCATTCTTATTGATACATTCATGTCGTTTAATATTCCTAAGAAGCTCACCAAAGTTGTAAGCGTTATTAGAAATAACATCTTATAGTTAAATGACTATTATCTATATAGTTTATTGCTATTTTTATTTCACCTTAACTTGGTGAATTATATAAGTGTGGATGGATCACTAGTAAATAATAATAATCTAAACGAATGTGAGAGTGATCCATCCACTTGATATATAAGCAGAGAGGACAAAACGTGTCCTCACGCTTTTTCTTTATAGTTTATAAAATGATTTCATAAAAAAAGACACCATTAACGAATGATGTCTATTGCAGAAACTTTGAGAGCTTCTGCGAACGTGTTGATCACCTCAATACTATCTGTACCATCCCTTTCTACGCGTCGAATAGTTCGAATCGAATAGAATGTCATGGCAGCTAACTCTTCTTGAGTCAGGTGATTCTTGAGCCTCAGCGATTTAATGGTAGCACCAATAGAACGCTGATCGATTAGGATAACGTTCATAATGCATACCTCCTAAATGTTTCCTTCAATTCATTTAGAGGACTATAGATTATGAACTAATAATATTATATTAATTTTAATATAATAAGTCAAGATATTTAGAGGAAAATTTATGAGTTTAGATAAAGCAATTAAATATGGTAAAGAACACAGAAAACCTTATAGAGGGGCAAAGGCAGTTGATGTTTCCTGTAGGAATTACGGAGATTGTCCTTATTGCTTTGGAAATAGAACTTTTCAATTTCATAAAGAATTAGAAAAAGCTAAGTATTCAGTGAAGGAATTTAATAAATGAAAAAATATTTTGTTATTAGTGACATTCATAGCTTCTATACCCCAATGATTGAAGCATTAAATGAACAAGGTTATCAAAAAGACAATCCAAATCACATATTAATCGTTTTAGGAGACTTATTTGATCGTGGTGACGAAACAATTGAAGTCTATAACTTCTTATCAAGTCTTCCTAAGAATAGACGTATTTTAATATATGGAAATCATGAGCAATTATTCTTAGAACTATTAAATAAGAAATTTCCTGATAAGTACGACTTTTCAAATAAGACAGTTAAAACATTTTGTCAGATTGCGAATAATGAGCTTATTAAAAAAGGAATAACCGGAAAACAATATGATGATAATGAACTTTATTATTCATATTTTGGTTACTATATGGATATTTCTCCTACAGATGTATGGAAAGAAATTCGCGAATTAGTTAAACAAAGTGATGTTGCTAAGTTTATTAAAAGTAAATTTAATTGGGTTAATTACTATGAATTTGGTTATTACATTTTCGTGCATAGCTTTATCCCAACAAAACTTAAAGCAAAGTGCTTAAAAAAGTTTGGTAAAGATTTTTATTCAGAAGATCCATCATTATATGAATATGATCCGAATTGGAGAGAAAGCGATATATGGAAGTTTGCGGTGTGGGGATGTCCTTTCACACAGTTTAAAGCAGGTCTATTTGATCCAGAGATAGAAAAAGGAAAAATATTAGTTTGTGGCCATTGGCATACATCCGATTTCTTTAAATATTTGTCTAATGATCATTCTTATGCATATAAATGTGCTCCAATATATTACTCACTTCATTTAATCGGAATTGATGGTGGTGTTATGTGGAGTAGAAAAGAAGGCTATATCCACAAACAAAATGTTTTAGTTATTGAAGAAACTGACTTAGGAGGAATAAAACAATGTTCAAATGCAATTCAGCAGGAATAGCTATCTCTTTTGAGATAAAAAGGCCTGATATGAGCACGTTCTACGATGAAGATGAATGGTGTTTAGTTAGTTTTAAGTTAACTTCTGGAAAAATGTTGCGTTATGAGTGTGAAGACGCTTATGTGTTGCGTTTTTCAGAAATTAGAGAACTTCATGAAGCGTTAACAAAGCTTCTAATGAATGAATATAAAGAAGAAACAGTAATTAATTTTGAAGTCCCTGATTTTGAGTTTTACCTTTTTCCAGTTTTTGATTTAAAAAAGGATCCTAATTTTTTATATGTAACAGAAGAAGGTAGGTTTACTAAGATAAACTTATATTGGCGAATATACTTTTGGAATGGTGCAGTATCTACAAGCAATTATTTATCAGTTAATTTGGATAAAGAACAAATAATTGAGTTAAGAGATTATCTAAGAACAATACTTAATTAGTAGGTGGAAGAAACTTATGAAAAGATATAGCGAATTAACATTTAATGATTTACTAAAATCAAACTTTGCAAATTACCTGAAGATATATTGGAATGGAAATATTATCTATGACGACGACTTATATTTTGAGACTGATCTCGATAATACATATCATTCAACACACACTGGCAAAACAGGAATTGAGTATGTTGAAAAGCATTACGGTAACAAGAAAATTTACAGTGTCTATATTTTGGTTGTTCATATTCATCACACAGAACTTTATATTGAAGGAGAATAGAAACTAATATGAAAAGAAGAACTTATTTAGTAACTCAAATTGAAATTGATGAAAAAGATCCAAAGAATGATGGAAAAGAATTTTATGCTCTTTTTCATAATCTAAAAGAAGCTCAAAGGTTTGTGAAAAACAACACAACAGATATTTGGGAAACTTGTTTTAATTATGTTTGTATTGAAGGTGTTGAAGACTGTGTTTTACCAACTTTAGATGAAGGAATAACATATCGTCAATTTTATAAATACAATAAAGAACGTGGCAAATATGAAGAATGTGAACCACCTTTAAAATACAAAAATTATGTTTGGTTTATTAGTTTGTAAGTAAAAGTAGGAAAAAGCTAAGAATTTGAGCGATTTCCCTATGTTTTCTCGTTTATTTTTGTGTTTTAAAAGAGGACAAAACGTGTCCTCACAATTATTAAAATTTGCTCATATAATATTAATGTTTTGATATCGGTATCAACGCCGGCCTCATATATAGGTAGTATGTCAGTCTCCAAAACTGTTCGACAGCGTTCGAGTCGCTGGACCGGTGCCATTATCAAAATCTATAGACTTAAAACAAATTGAATCTGATTCATTTGTAATGAGTTGAACAGTGGTGAGAGTCATTCTCACTTTTTATTTGCAAAGTATAAAAAAAGCAGGCGCCCCGAAACTTAATTCGTACTTAGCCTGCTTTAATATATAGTACTATTTATTAATTAATTCTTCAAGATTTCTCTTTGAATACATTATTCTAAGAATAACAACTTTGCTGAACATTTCATTAATGTTATAGAATACTAGATAATTGTCTACTAACATTTGATGAATGTGTTTCTCTTTCCATGGCGAGAAACTAACTTCTTTATGTCTTGATGGAAGAGTGCTTAAGTCATCAATAGAGTCCCTAATCTTTTCGATTTGTTTTTTGGCGTTTATTTCTTCTTTTAAATCATCCGCGATATAGTGGTGGATGCTTAAAAGATCGTCGAATGCTTCGCTAGTGTAATAAACGTCAAATACTTTCATTTTAAATACCTAATTCCTTTTTGAGTTTGCGATCAACTTGTTTGCTTGATAAGACGCGTCCTTCTTCGACATCTTGAATTCCTTTTTGAAGTTCTAAATCAAATTGTTCTTTAGACAAATTTTCAACTGCAACTGGTTTGCTTTCTGGAAACTTAATTTCAAAAGGTATTCCTTTTCTTAGTTTAATTTGAGCATAGAGCATTTGAATTAAAGCTGATGGGGTGACTCCTAATGTTGTTAAGATGTCTTCGACATCTCCCTTTAAAGTTGGATCAATCCTTGCGTATACTGCTGAGTTTGCCATAATATTTCTCCTTCTTGTCAAAATAAGTATATCATAATTGATTGTAATTGCAATACAATAGCAAGCAATTGCAAGCATTTTGGCTTGGAAAAAGTGTAAAATCAATCTGTAATTGGCTTGGAAAAAGTGTAAAATCACTATAATTAATATATTTTTATGTCTTGTTAACAATAAATTGTTTTTAACTATAAGCAAAAATAATGTATGATATCTCTAATATGAAAGCTAACTACAAGTTTGCAGATACAGTATTTGAAATAGAGTCATGCTTTGACTATTTTGGTAAGTTTGCTAAAGAATATGTAGTGGATGAAGAAGCATCCATTAAGCTTTCATCAACTAAAGAACAAGTAGAAACCTGGAAAGAATCACATAGTGATTGTGAAGGTTTCTCACTTGATTATATTGAAACACTTGTTATTCATTCTTTAGTAGCTCAATCACTAGCGAAAGAAAACAAGTTCATTATTCATGGTTCATCCATATATGTAGATGATCCAAGTAATGGTTATATCTTTGTCGCTCCAAGTGGAACAGGTAAATCAACCCATGTTAGATTACTTAAGAAAATGTATGGTAATCGCATTAACTATGTTAACGACGACAAACCATTCATTTTTGCTTCTAAAGATGGCTTTGAACTCTATGGTTCACCATGGAACGGAAAAGAACATCTTGGAAACAATCTAAAAGCCCAATTAAAGGGCGTATTTGTTGTTTCCCGTTCAAATACTAATAAAGTAAGTAAACTAAGCCCTAAAGAGGCTATAAAGCATCTTATAAAGCAATTACATATTCCTTTAGGAATAGAAGAAACAGCAAATGCTACAAATGCTTTAATTAAGTTATGTGAATCTCTTCCAGTGTATCTACTTGAAGTTAATATGGAAGAAGATGCTGCTAAAGTAAGTTTTGACATCATGTCCAAAGGAGATTAATAAGACTATGAGAATTAAACAAGGAATCATTGTTCAAAAGATTGAAGATGAATATGTACTTATTGACTCTGGAGTAGTAGAGCCAGCATTCCATGGCATGATCAAGTTAAATGCTATGGGCAAAGAAATAGTGGATATTCTTTCAAAACAAGATATGTCACTTGATGAACTAGTAAGAGCATTACTTGTGAAATATGAAGCATCATATGAAGAAGTGTACACATCAGTTCAACAATTCATTATGACCTTATCTAACACACCAGTTTTGATTAAATAAATATGAAAAAATTAAGCATTAAAGAAGCCCTAGAAAAGAATGGATTCATCATCTATCCTTTTGAGGGTGCTTCAATGCTTCCATTACTTGTCGAAAATGAAGACAAAGTTCACATCAAAAAAGATGAAAATTTTGAAGTGAATGATGTCGTTTTATTCGAGCCATCTAAGAACCATTTTGTGCTCCACAGAATCATCGAAATTAAGGATGATAAATACTACATTATTGGAGATAACGCTAGTAAGCTTGATGTAATCGAAAAATCAAAAATACTTGGGAAAATGGTGGGATTTTACAAGAAAACAGAATATTTCGAGTTAGACAGAAAAGAATATATTGAGTACGTAAATCAACTTTTATTCAGCAACGAATTTAACAAAAATGAGCTTCTAAAAGATCCTGAAGATTTCTTCTTTTCTCGTCAAATGAATGCTCTTTTTGAGATCATCAATTTAGAGATAAATAATGAGCTAAAAAATCCAGATAAAATTAACCAACTTTTAAGCTTCGAAAAGCATGAATTTTTCACGTTAATTAAGGAGAAAAAAGCTCTCCATTATTTAGGCCTTGCTGTGTCTAAATTTGGAGTGCATTTAACCCCTAAACTTGATAAGCTCGCAGTGAACGCTTTTGAAGAAGCAAAACTAAGATACATTAGAAGTGAAGAAGCGGTGAAGAAGGTATCTGAACTTTTCACTAGACATGGAATCAAACATGCATTCTTGAAGGGTGCTGAACTAAGAAAGTTGTATCCAGAACCATTCTACAGGATGTCTAACGATTTAGATGTCTTGGTGTCAAAGGAAGACTTCAAGACTGCTCGTAAACTAATCACTGGAGTTTTAGGAGGCAAATTCTATGCATCCACTCCACATGATGATTCTTTCATTGTAGATTCTCTTCTCATAATGATTGAGTTACATCATTCAATATCAACAGATCTTCCAAAAGATTTGAAGTATCTTTTAGATAACACACTAGAAAACGCTAATAAGGTAGGTAAATACCAATGTGTGTTAACTAACACTGATATGATGCTTATCAATCTCTCTCATGCCGCTAAACACATAAATAATGGTGAGTTCTGGCTTAACATGCTTACAGACACATATTATTTGAATAAACTTGAATATGATAAGTCCAAAATTATGGATGCTAGACTTAACAAATTCCATCAAACATTGAATAGAATTATCTCATGTGCTGGCTCATACAATAATTTGGATGACAAAGACAAAGCATTATTAAAGTTCCTTTTTGCTAAAGGTGAAGATATTCATATGATGCTTCAAAAAGGAAAATATCATTCCAAATTTTCATATGTAATGCATCGTATATTTGTGCCATATCGTGCACTTACACCAAGACATCCGCTTCTTAAGAAAGTACCTATCTTGTTACCGTTCTATGAAATTGCAAGATGGATAGCAATGCCATTTAAACACAAGAAATGGACAAAGCACTACAAAGAGGAAATCAATGACTTCCAGAAGAAAAATTCAAAGGAAATTAATATATTAATTGAATCTGGATTAGAAGAGTATATAATTAGAGTAGATAAATCCAAAAATAGATTTTAATACATAAAACATCACTTACTTGTGGTGTTTTATTTTTTTATTTTTCTTACTTGAATAATATTTTTTATTTGCGATAATAAAGTCGATTGATTCTAAAGAATATGAAAAAAAGAATACTTGCATTACTCGGATTAACCTCAATTGCACTAGCTGCTAGTGTAATTTCTTTAAATAGCAGCAAAACAGCTCCAACAGAAGTTGAAGAAGTTTTCGCTGCAGATGATCCAAATACCAACTGGGGTGGTATGAAGGCCATTCCTTTCGGGGATAGATACGAAAATACTTGGACTGGTGAACCAAAATATTCAACCCAAAGTCCACTTCAATTCTCAACAATGGACATTGGAGATGTTTGGAAAAACTACCAAGGTTTTGAATCTGGAGACAAACCAGTTAAAGTTGCAGTTATTGACTCTGGTATTGATATCTATCACGAAGACTTTTTAATACCAGAAGCAAAAAATGTAAGTATCACTGCTAGTAACGTTAAAGACTATTCAATCTTAGATCCAAATAGCTGCTATATTCATGATACTTCAAATGGTTACTATAGTAGCAGTGTTAAAACTGAAGTTGGTATTGATAAAGCTTACGACACTGATACATATGATTCCAATTATAAAGAATATTATTCTCACGGTACTGCATCAGCTGCCTGTATTGGCGCTGCAATAAACGGTGCTGGTGGTTTAGGTATAGCTCCAAAATGTGAACTATTAATCATTAGAATGGATTTCTACTTCACATCTTTAGATACAGCTATTAGATATGCTGCAGATCATGGTGCTGATGTTATTAATATGTCTTTGGGAGCATATGCTGAAACATTTACTGATGGTTATGGTGTTGAACAATCAGGTTCTAGCTCAGTCGCAAGCGCATTAACAAGCGCAATCAACTATGCTTTAAACAAGGATTGTGTTGTTGTTGCAGCTGCCGGAAACGAAAAAACAAATCATAAATCTTATCCTGCATGTAATGCTGGTGTTATTGGTGTTGGAGCTTTAGCTTCAAAATCAAAAACAGGTGCTGCAGATTTTAGTAACTACAACTTAGATTCAGATACATCATCCACAAACAATAACGTTGACGTTATGGCTCCAGGCTATGTCTATACAGCAAACATGGATGCTAGTAATGGTCCAAAAACCGGTTCTAACTTAAAAGATTCTTCATATCAAAATACTCAAGGTACATCATTTGCATCTCCATTAACTGCAGGCGCAATTGCTTTAGCAAGATCTAAATACCCTGAGATGACACACACCCAAATCGAACAAAGATTGTTTGATACTTGTTCAGATATTGGTAATACTGGATGGGATAAGAAGTTTGGTTATGGAAGAGTTAATATTTCCAACTTAATTGGTGTTACCTATGAAGTTGAAGACATCACATTAAATAAAACATCAATTAATTTATATAACAATTCAACCACAACAACATTAGTTGCTGATGTACTTCCAGAAACAGCTACAAATAGACTTATTCACTGGTCTTCATCAAATACTAGTGTAGTTACAGTTCCAGCAACATCAAATGCTGGAGCAGAAATTACTGTTACACCTATAGGTGTTGGCACTGCTACAATTACTGCACGTAGTGATTTTGATAATACAATTTTAAAACAATGTTCAGTAACTGTTAGCTCATACGTATCTTCTGAATTTACTCTTAGCGCACCTAAGACAACAATTATGGAAGGAGAGACAGTTCAAACATCTGTCGCATTCACTCACGAAAATCCAACATCAACTGAAATCTTATACGATACTTCTAATAGTAGTGTTGCCACAGTAAGCGACAGCGGTTTAGTTACTGGTGTTGGTGCAGGTACTGCAACAATTACAGCTGTTTCTGCTGATGATATTCAAGAAATCACAATTACTGTTACATTAGACCCAACAAAGGATTCAGCCACTATTGAGTTTGGTGATTGGCCATCTGGCGGTACAAGTGGTAGTGGTTCAGCGCTTAGTGTAACTAAGTCTATCTTTAGTATGTCTCTTGATAAGGGATATAACTCAGGAAGCGAAATTAGAAACTATGCTGGCGGAAAAGTTACTGTTTCAATAACTAACGGAACTATCCTTTCATTCTCTATTACAGCACTTTCTGGAAATACTGGTGGCACATTAACAATGCAATCGGGTGGTGGTAGTGTTTCATTAAATGGCACTACTATCAAATACCAAAGTGGAGCAACACCATCTTCAAGTGTATGTTTTAAGAATGGATCACAATTACGTTTCACAAATACAACAATTGTTTATAAATCAAATATTGATCCAACCGTTCAATATACAGTTACATTTAACGGAAATGGTGGTTCAAATCCAGATTCTCAAACAGTTGCTTCAGGAACAATAATCACTCTTCCTTCATCAACAAGAACTGACTATACATTCTTAGGATGGTCAACTTCATCTTCAGCTACATCTGCAACCTATAACGGTGGTGCATCATATACAGTTGAAAGTAATATTACTTTATATGCTGTATGGAGTAGCTCCGGTGGTGGTGGAGGCGGTGGTGAAATTACAGATTTAGAAACCACAACATACGGTTTTACCGATAAAAACTGGTCCGATTCAACCTCTTCCTGGAAATCAAATTCTGCTGGATTTGGCTATGATGCTAGTAGAGGAATTCAAAGAACAGCTGGTACTTGCGAAGGCGAAACGAAAAATTCTATTTCAAATATTACAAAAATATCCATTAAAGCTGTAACTACAGGTAGCGGTGTAGGCACTTATTCAATTTATGTTGGCGCTACACTAGTTGGTTCTTTACCACTTAGTAAAGATACAACTTTAAAAGACTATGAAGTTTATAGTGGAACACCAATTACTGGTAAAGTAAAAATTAACATCAATTGTACAACTAACTCGCTTTATATTAAATCGGCAACCATTACTACTGGAACTAGTGGTGGTGGCGGAGGAGGAGATACTCCTGCTACAAATTACACTGTTTCATTCAACGCTAATGGTGGCAGTGGAAATATGTCTAGTGCAACTACAACTGGTTCAAGTTACATCGTTCCAGCATGTACATTTACTAGAACTGACTACACATTTAGCAAATGGGCATTAAATTCCGCTAGCGGTACACAATATTCAGTTGGTAGCACAATTACAGGTATCACCGGAAACATTACTCTATACGCAGTATGGAGAAGTGGCTCATCAGGTGGCGTACAAATGGATCCTCATTACTATGATTCAATCACTAGCGATTTAACAGGAACAGATTTGTTATCAGCATTAAGAACTCTTAACTTACAAAAGAGAACTAGTACAGTTGGCTATTCTAGTATGGGAACAAGCCCATCTGGACAATTTAAGTATACAGATTATGACCCAACAACTGTTCAATACAATAGTGATGGTCAACCATATGGAACTAAAATCCTAAGTTTCTACTCAGGAAAATCTTGTGATAGTTTCAATCGTGAACACGTTTGGCCAAATTCAAGAGGTGGTGGCTCTGTCGATTCAGATATTTATATGCCAAGACCTACAATTCAAGCAGAAAACTCTAATAGAGGTAACTCTTCTTATGTTGAAGGTATGTGCCATAGTTCTGATGGTTGGGATCCAGTTACAGCCTTTGATTCAACCTTGGGAACATATTCAAATATTCGTGGTGAATGTGCTCGTATTATTTTTTACTGTACAACTGCAAACGGTTCTTTAAGTATTAAAGAAGGCGCAGACTTAAGTTATAACAATAGTATTGGTAACCTTTCTGACTTACTTAAATGGAATTTACAATATCCAGTTAATGACCGTGAAATCAGAAGACAAAGCGGTGGTCAATATTTGCAAGGTAACCGTAATGCCTTCGTTGATGATCCAAGCTATGCTTGTAAAATCTGGGGTAATACAAACGCTGCAACAAGACAAGTTTGTGGTATCACAGATAAGAATTTAACATCAATCACTTTAGGTGGAAACTACAAGACTCAATTTGAAGTTGGTGATAACTTCTCCTTTGGAGGAACTGTTACTGCTAATTATTCAAATTCAAGTCCTGCAGATGTAACATCAAAAGCTACATATAGTGGTTATGATTTATCTACAGCAGGTAATCAAACAGTTACAGTTTCATATACTGAAAACAATGTTACAAAAAATGCAACATACAACATTACAGTTACCGATTCTACTCCAAAAGTAACTGGAATATCTTTAGATAATTACAGTTTACAATTAGATGTAATTGGAACAGTTACAGGAACTTTGACTGCAACCGTTACTGGAGATGCAGGAGCAGACAAAACTGTTTCTTGGTCTTCTAGTGATACATCTGTTGCAACAGTAAGTGCTACAACAGGAGATTCAATCACCGTTACAGGTCATAAAGTTGGAACTGCAACAATTACTGCAAGTGCAGGAGAACATAGTATAACGTGCGCGGTATCAGTTATAGATAGCACGCCTGTGGTTCATAGTGTAACGATTACTAGTATGCCTGAAAAACTGGATGTAACTTCTAATCCAACAGGCGAAATAACACTTTCTATTGACGCTGATTCAGGTGCTGATGCAAGTGTTGTATGGGATTCATCTAACAAATCAGTTGCTACAGTTGCACCAATTGTAAAATCTGCTAAACGAAGCACTGGAGGAATTGAAGTATCTGCAACAATTACAGCAGTAGGCGCAGGAACTACAATAATTTCAGCGGAAGCTGGTGGCAAGAGTGCATCATATGAATTAACAATTGAAGATTCAACTCCACATGCTAATGGAGTAACTTTAGATCAGACTTCAGTGACATTAAATATTGGAGAAAATGTAACATTAACTCCTACTGTTTCTCCAAGTGACGCAATTGATAAGCAAGTTACTTGGGAGTCTTCAACAACTAGCGTTGCAACAGTTGATTCAAGTGGTGTTGTAAGAGCAGTATCTGTTGGATCAACAACAATTACAGTTACAACAGTTGATGGTGGTCATACAGCTACATGTAGTGTTACTGTTAGATCTTCTTCGGCGACCGTAGTTAGATATGAGTTATCTCCAGAAAATTCATCTGTACCATATATGACTGGTAAAGGATCAACAACAGTTAATTTCACCTTGTACGCTATTTATAGCGATAAAACTAGAAGCCCTGTAGAGGATTCAATTTCAAAGTCTATTACTACAAGCTCACTTGGTGAAAAGTCAGTTAACTATACATACAATGGAACTAAGTACACATCGAGTGTTAAGGTAACAAATAATGGAGCGTCAATTGGAGCCGATTCATCATTTAATGCTACACCTGCTCAGCAAGCTGAGGCATGGGCAAATTACTTTATTAACATGACTCGTACTGAAGATACATGTCTTGCAAGTAGTGATGAAGATAAATTAGCGGGTTTACAGGCCGTTTGGGGCGAGTTAAGCGCTGAGTATGGCTACATGATAGCAAACTCAAAAACAGCCTTCTGTTCTAGCTCTGCCAGTGCAAAGATAAAAGAGGCATTACAACACTATCAATATATCATCTCTAAATTTAATAAAAATGGCGTTGAACTTACTGACTTTGTTGTAGATGGTAATAACCAAAAACCAGCATCATCAAGTAGATCACTTTTGAACACAATGTTTAGCTTCGAAAATAGTGGATTTATTGTTGCAATTTTATCCATTATTGGAGTAGCTTCAATAGCCGTATTTGTGGTCTACAAAAGACGAAAAACATATTAAAAATATATGAAACGAAACACCACTTAGTGGTGTTTTTGTTTCGCTTAGTGAAAAAAATATTAAAATAATGTATAAAATATTTGACATTAACTTTGTTATATTTAAAATATAAGTATGCAAAGATTGCTTGAATTAGGCACCGAAATTAGACATAGAAGAATTGCATATAACCTTTCTATGGATGATGTTGCAAAAAAAGCAGGCATTACACGTGCAACACTAACTGAAATAGAAAAGGGAAATGAAAAATGTTCTATTGGAAGTTACTTTAGGGTAATGGATATTTTAGACATTGATGTTTCTTTCATAAAAACATATTCCATACCAAAAAGAAAAAGAGTTACAAGAAGAAATACAGCATATCAAAAGAAGATTAATCAGTTTGTTATTATCTGTGTTGAAATGTATGCAAAACACATCAATAAACCATCTAACGAAGTATATTTCTTGTTATTAACAAGTGGTTTATTAAATATACTTCGTGATGATTATGAAGATATGCATGGCTTTGGATTCGAATATATCAATGATTACACCGACAAATATTTGAAGGCGAGGAACTTGCTATGATTTTGTATCATGGATCTACAGTTGTGGTTAAGAACCCAAAAATATTAAGAGACGATAAAGGTCGCGATTTTGGTTATGCTTTCTATTTAACTCCTATAGAAGAACAAGCTATTAGTATGGCTAAAAGAAAAAAAGAAATGGATAAAATAAGCGGTATTAATTCAAAATCAATTGTTAATATTTATGAATGGGATGAAAACATTGAAAATTTAAAATATGAGATTTTTAAGGAAACAAATGAAGAATGGGTTGACCTTATCGTTTCTTGTAGAAAAAAACCAAACTTTAATCATGGTTTTGATATTGTTGAAGGAAAAATAGCTGATGATAAGGTTGGAGTCTCTGTAACTCTTTATATTAATGGATTTATTGATAAGCCCGAGTTAATTAAAAAACTTAAATATCAAAAGATTAATAATCAAATTGCATTTTGTAGTGATAAATCACTAAAAGGTATTAAATTTATAAAATCATACGAGGTTAAATAAAATGGATTACACAATAATTAAAGCTATATTAGCATCAAATGTCATTGAATTAATTTCGAATGATAAAAAGGTATCGTTACAAGAAGCTTCTGATCTATATTATAAATCAAATCTTCCAAGTCTTTTGAAAGATGACGCAACAGGCTTGTATGGTGAATCAGCATGGTATATTTACTCGAAATACCAGCCTAAATAACAAGATATAAACAAGCAAGAAAGTGGGTTGCAAAAGCAATCCATTTTTTGTTTTCTTGATCACAAATAAGTGTAGCTCTTAGTTATGAACCCCCTAAAAAATAATACCGATTAAATCAATACTTTTAGTATGTTTACTTGCGAACCCCCCACATATGTATATATAATGTGCGCAAGCAAATAGGTGAACGTAAATATAGAAAATAAAGTTGATTAAAAACTATATATACGATTCCCTCTTCAATTAAATATTTCCTAAACGGGAGGAAACAGATTATGAAGACTAAAAAGAATTTCTTGAAAAAGCTATCAGCAGTAGCCTTAGGTTTTGTTATGACCTTAGGAGTGGGTGCTGCAGGGTATGCAGCGAGCGCTAGCGAAACAAGCGCTGGTACTGCAACTGTTATATTAGAAATCAGCGGTAAAAAGATTGATTCTAGTACATCTTACGTTTCAAATGAAAAAACAGAAACCGTAACGGGTTATAGCATTACTTGGAATAACTTAAATCCTGACAGTGGCCAAATTCGTGGAAATCAAAATAGCCAAACAAACATGCTATCTGGTGCAAACTTTTATGCTTTCAACACAAAGGCCCTTCCAGGAACAATTACTAGCATTAGTATTGATACTGCATTAGTTGCTGCGAATACTTATGCTTCGGTTGGTTCTTCTAAATTTACTTCTTTAAGTACGTCTGCAACAAAAGCAACAGTTTCAGGAACTACTACAAGTTGGTCATTTAGTGGTTCGAATAATACATATTTTGCTATCGGTTTGCAAAAAGGGGGAACTAGTGGAACGGTAAAGGGTAATAAAATTACGATTACATATTCAACTGGTGATACAAAAACTTTAAGTTCTATCGCAATCTCTTCTTCTAGCCATAGAAATTTTACAGTTGGAGATACATTTGTTGGTGAATCCGTTACCGCAACATATTCTGATTCTACAACTGCACCAGTTACCGCAACATATTCTGGTTATGATATGAGTAGTGCTGGAACACAAACAGTTACAGCATCTTACACAGAAGGTGGAGTTACAAAAACAGCAACTTATACTATTGCCGTTACTTCTGGTGGTGGTGGGGATGAAGGCGACCAACTTATTATTACTAGTGGAACTTTAGGCCTCTCTGGAGCCACTAGTTCTTCTGGCTATAAAAATTCAGAGACAGTTTATGGTATTTATACTTTTAATCAAGGTAACTCAAATAAAGTGTATAACACGTCAACAGGTGGTTCAAATTCAACAAATGCATTCAAAAAGGATAAAGATGATGGTGCAATTTTTATTGGAAAGAGTGGAGCATATATTTATAATAATGGAGCTTTTGATAATGATATAGGCAAGATAGAAATTTATGCAAATGCTGGCGCGTCAGCAAACGTTTCAGTTTCTATTGATGTTGGCACTTCAAAATTAAACACCTCTATTTCTTCAAATCATGATTACTCAAACACTTTATCAACACTAAATAGCGTTTATACTGCTGTTGAAAATTTAGCTGCTGGATATAAATACTTTAGATTCCAAGTAAATAATGCTTATAACGCACAAGTTCAGTTTAGAATCACGTTTAGGGCCGCAGCTACATTAACAGGAATGGAAATTAAAACCAATCCAACTAAAGTAGAATACAAAACAGGCGATACATTCAATCCAGCTGGTTTAGTAGTCAATGAAATTTATTCAGACAATAGTAAAGTCGAGGTTCCTTATTCAGGTAATGAATCCAAATTTACATTTAGTCCATCATTAAGTACTGAGTTAACTACATCTCATAATAAAGTTACAGTTGGATATAAACATGATTCTAGTTCGACAGAATATACAGACGACGTAACCATTAGCGTTACTCAAGCAAAGGTATTAACAAGCATTAGCGTTGATCAATCTTCTCAAAATTATAAAATTGGAGATGCTTTCCAAACTAGAACAGTAACTGCAAATTATGGTGATGGAACTTCTGCTTCAGTTACTGCTACATTCTCAGGGTATAACATGGATGTTGCTGGAGATTACACAGTTACAGTGGCATATTCTGAAGGCGGAGTTGATTTGAGCAAAACTTATTCAATTAGCGTTAAGACAATTTCATCGTATACTGTTACAGGAAGTGTTAATGCAACTATTGGAGAAGCTTGGAATTATTCCAATTTAACTATTCAAGCTGTTTGGGAATCACCATATGCAGCAGAAACTCTAACAAATAATTTTGATATTACATTTAGTCCTACAGTTGCATCAAAAGGATTAACTTCTGTTAGTGCAACAATAACATATAGAACAGTAACAAAAAATGTTTCAAATATTTCAGCAGTTGTTGATTCGGTTATTAATGATAAACTCACATCTGCTTCATTTGGGACACCATCTGCATATCCAAAAGATAGCAGCGGTAATTTTTATGCAATTTCAACTAGTGGCAATCAAACCTTCTCTTCTGGTGCTGTATATGGCGGTAATTTAACAACAAAATCAAATACAACATCAACTATTCAAGTAAGAGCACAAGATCAATCTGGTCTTTGGGTAACTACATCTGGAGGTGTAGCTAAATCTGTTAAGTTGACTTGGGATTCTGGTACTACAGCAGGTAGAAGTGTAGAAATTTATGGCAAGAATTCAGCCTATGCTTTAGGTGATATTTATAGTTCAGATTCAAGTGTTTTAGGTGAGAAAGTTGCTACAATCTCAAAAGATGATAATAGTGAAACTACTTTAAGCAAATCATTTGAATATATTGCAATTAAACCAGCTGGTGGTGCTCTTTACTTAACTGATATTACAGTTAAATGGGGCGAGGCAGATTCATTAACAGCATTTGCAATTTCTGGTCAAAAAGTTAATTTCGTTGCTGGTGGTACATTTAGTTTAGGAAGCGAATATACTGCAACCGCAACATATTCAGTCAGTGGTCAAAAGACAGTTACATCAGGCTTTACATATAAGATGAATGGTACTGCTATTACCACTTCTACAGTACTCACTCATAACGATGATGGAAAATCAATTGTTGTTACATACACAAATCCAGATAATGATAATCAAACTGCTTCAGCAACAGCATATCAAATTAACGTTGCATACAAAGCACCAACCAGTGTTTCTATTACTGAAGGTGATTCATTGAACATTTCTGTAAATCAAGACCACACATTTAGTGCAACTGTATCAGATCAATATGCACAATCTGGTGTTACTTGGAGCTTAGCAAATGCTAGTGCTGATGTGGAAGCCATAATTGACGAAGATACCGGTTATTTCTTATCAGGAGATGTAGCTGGTTCAGTTGATGTTGTTGCTACATCAATTGGCACACCAGCAAAAACTGCTTCATGTCACGTTACAATTAGTGCAAATCCTATAGTTACTGTTGAGCCAACTGAAGTTAGTGGGATTGCAAATGTTTCAGAAGATGAATTAGTTTGCGCTACAGCAAGCAATTTTGGTTCTATTACTCAATATCTTTGGGAATCAGATGATTCTTCAATTGCAAGCGTAACAATGGATGAAGATGATAATGATTACGCAACCATATCATTCTTACATAATGGTTCTTGTACAGTCACTGTTACAGTTTCTGGAACAGATTTAGCTGGTAATGAAGCTTCTGAATCTGCTGAAATCGCAGTTACAGTAACAAGACAATTATCTTCCATTAATGTTTCATTAGTAGATAGTACAAAAACTTATACAGAAAATGTTGCTGTTCCATTAAGCGACATTGTAATTGAAAAAGTTTATTCTGACAACACAACTGTTCCAAGCGTTACATCTGGATTCAGCTTTGTTAGCGGTAAAGATAGACCAACTATCGAAGATCCAACTGTCACAATTACTTACACCGAGGATGGTGTTACTAGAACTGGTTCAGTAAATCTTACTGTTGGATACGCACAACTATCTAGTGTTTCAAAAGATGGTACAACATATCAAACAGAATTCAACCATGGAGATTCATTTACAGTTGGTTCTAACGGCAAAATGATTGCAAACTATAAAAATAGTGCATTCCCAGTTGAAACTCTTATCAATGCTGGTGAACTTCAGACAAGTTTAAGAGGTACTTTAACCATTAAATTAGAAGAACAAGATGGCACCTTAGTGAGAGAAATTTCCTATGGAGATGCATTAACACGTGCTGATAATGGCAAATATGTACATTTTGTTTACAGTTATCATGGTTCAAATGAAGCACCAAATAGATATCAAATTACAGTAAATGCCCCTGTCCTAGATGTAAAATATATGGGACAAGAGGAAGCTGGATACACATTGGTGACTGATGCATCAACATTAGAAGCTGGTGATGTTATTGTATTTGGTGTTCCATCAAAAGGAGTAACTGCAACATATATTTCAAACAGCAAATTACAAAAAGTTGCTTCTACATTCTCAGGTGATTATTCAAAAATTACTGAACTTGGAGAAGGCACATATTTATATACACTAGGTGGTGATTCAACAACAGGTTGGACGTTTGCTGACGTTGAAGAAGATCTAATTGGCGCATCTTCGGTTAAGAATTTTGCATACAATCAAAATACAACTTGGACTATTTCAATAACTGATGGTGCAGCAACCATTTACAATACCAACACAGATCTCGGACGTTTTGTTTATAATGCTAGTTCTAATTATTTTGGCCCTTACACATCTGATACTTCTACATCAATGTTATTGCCAAGTATTTATAAGTATTCCATAGGAGGAGACGTTGAAAAAACTGCACATCCATCTTCAGCCTTATATGATGTATTTGCAGCAACACAAGATTTATCAACTTCTAACTGGGATACATACGGCGGTTATTACGCAAGTTTTATGCAAGATACAACATCAGAAGATTACACTGTATTAAATAAGGGTATTAGAGATGCAAACGGAAATATTGCCGAAAAATTCTTAGCAACATATGATTCAGTTTTAGGATCAAATCCATCCTTAACAAACTTCCTTGAAAGACCGATTATAGGCGGAACATATACAATTAGTTATTTTGAAGCTGATGGAACACCTATTACAGACGCTTCATTAGTAACATCTTATAAAAATGGTGTAGGCGCAACGCTTGTGGATGCACAAGATAAAGAATTATATTCATTCGCTGGTTGGTACGATAATGCTCAATTAAAAGGTTCACAAGTTACAACTATTTCAGATAGTGCAACTGGTAATAAGAGCTTCTATGCAAAGTGGAATTTCGCTCCAGAATCTGGATTAAATGAAGTTAGCGAAAACTTCGGTATGTCATTCAAATATAACTATAATGACACTCCAGTAATAACAACTAGAGCAACAAGTGACGCAGCAGAATATGAATTAGTCACTGATGCAAGTACATTAAAAGAAGGAGATAAGATTCTGATTGTTGGTAGCAAAGATAATTCATATTATGCCTTAGCTCCTTATGCATCTGGAAACAACTGTAAACGCAATGACATATCAGCACCAGTTAGTAATATTATTACAGCAGATGTTGCTTACTTAACATTAGGTGGTTCGGCTGGAAATTGGACATTATTTGATGGTACTTACTACTTGTATGCGGCTGGTGGAACAGGAAGCAATAACTATCTTAAAGGTGCTTCTAACGCAGATGCAACTAATGCACAATGGAGTATTGCTATAGATGGTGGAAACGCAACAATCAAAACTGCAGATAGCACAGTTGCAAGACATACTATTATGCACAATTCAGGTTCAACTTGTTTCTCTTGTTATGCTAGCGGCCAAGGCGCAGTACAAATCTATAAGATGAAAGACAGCACTCCATCACCATATACAGATGTCACATTTAAATTAAATGTTAAACCAAGCGGAATATTCGACTTTGGAGATAACCTCTTATACGGAGAAGATTATGGTATTGTTGTTATGTACAATGATGGTAAAGAAGATAGAGTACGTTACTTCAGCTTTGTTAAAGATGCTGATGGCAAGAATTGGATTTATGAAGAAGGTGAAGATCCAATAGAATTCACTCTAAAATCCAATGGCCAATTTACACTAAATTTAGGTGATGTTATTAACAAGCCGAGTAGGGCATTCACAGAGTTTACTGTAGCAGCCTACGTTATGGATGGTGATACGCCAATCTTGTCTGAGAACACGGCTACATGTTCAATAGCTGGATTAATTGAAGAATACTACAATAATCCTGCAACTCGTACACAACAAGTCATTGACTTGTATAACATCTTCTTCCCAGAAGGTAAATAAAACATTAAGGAGGTTAAATTATGAAAAAAGAAAGTTATCAAATTCCATTAATTGAAGTCATTAATGTTTTAAATGACGTTATTTGTACATCTGGTGTAGAACCTACAAACCCATTCGATCCATTCGATGATGATGACGATGGTACAGATGTATTCTAATAATCTCATATAATGGGTCTCCACGTTAAAATGGGGTTCCATGGGGTTTTGCCCCAAAAACATATAATTAGAGACATACGGGCGTAACTGTTATAATATGGTTACGCCTTTAATTATTATATCTATATAGGAGTTTAAAAATGTGCCAAATAAAAAAACATTTAGAACAAATTAATAAGTACATTATTGATACAGCCGAAAAAATTTCTAATGGCGATACTTTTGAGAAAACGACAAATGAAATCATAAGTAAAACCCAAACGTTCGATGCAAAATATTTTTGTAATAATTATAAATTAAATGGCAAGAAGGGAATGTATGTCTTTATGTTTAATAAATCATTCAAAAATAATTATGCATATTTTAATGCTTGTTATCATGGTGCAAAGTTAACGAAGCATTTAAATGAAACTGAGTTTAAGGAAGGATATGTTTTGTATGTTGGTAAAGCTAATAATGTATACGATAGATTAAAAGAGCATCTAATATCTTGTTATGATAACACATATAGTCTACGTTTATACCATTCGCATAGAAAATCAATGATTTCTTTTTTGAAAGTTACTTGTTATTTTATAAAAGATGATTTAGAGGATTATTATTCTATTATTAGTAGAAAGTTAGAAGAAGCTGTAGCGGAAAAGTATAAAGATATAATACTTACAGATAATAAGTGATAAATTAAATAGTTTAAATATTAAAGGAGATTCATATTGCTATGAAAAAAGTACTTATTAAACCACATGAAAATCAAGTTTATGTTATTTCGTTAAACGATACATATAATTCCATTTACTTACTTGAAGAAGAAAATAAATATTCAATGCCAGTTGGTAATTATCATTTAAAGTATTCGCCAGAATTTCTTGGAATAAGGTATTATGGTGAATTGAAAAGAATTAGTCATGTAGATCGTGTAGGATATGAAAAAGATTCAATTGGAAGGATTTGTTTTGTATTTTATTTAGGTCCAAATTTAAAACACGATGATATTAAAATAAAATCTGGACCATTAAGAGATAGACGAGGATGGGCTGATTTTGACCTTTTATTTACTTGTGATACTGTTTATGAAGCAATAGATAAAACAAAACAAAGAAATAATAATATTTAATGGTAAAAAAAATAAAAAACCACATAAGTGGTTTAGTATTGTCTCCTCCGAGAAGACTGTGAATTCGAATGAATTCTTACCTGATAATCACAGTATAGCCTCAGTTACAGTCACCTCTAACATCGGCATAAATAATATATAATATTACTGTAAATAGTGCAAGTTAATTTTCAATATTTGGTAAAGAAACAGTTTTTTTGTGTTCTTTTAAAAGCCCAAGAAGTTGTTTTTCATTTAGGGTTGCAACAAAATAACATGTTTCTCGTTTTAAGAAATTTTTAATCATAATCTTATATTTTTCATTTTTTATCTTAATCTTTTGTTCCATTAATTTTTTACTAAATTTTATTGATTTTATTGAAAGTAAAAAATCTTTTATATTTGCTTCATTTACTTCTTCTTGATTAATAAGATTATTTAAATAAAGTGAAAAATTATAAGCAATCGAGTCTACTGATAATTTATTTATAGTTCCATAATCAATTAAAAATTGATGGAAATTATTGGAATAATATTTACACAAAACTTTTATTGCAATCGAACCATAAATATTTGAATCATCAATATATTTCAATTTATGAATATCATTGTAAATAGATTTCTTTATACTAGCGAAAATATCAAGATCTTCTTTGTTTTTAAAAGTAAAAATTTTTTCGCAATTCTCTTTTAATATAATTCCTGAATTTAAAATTGTTGTATCTACATAAAGTGAGTTTATTAGATTTGTTTTAATAACATCTAATTTATTTGATATCTTTATAATCTTTTTGCCTAATTCATCATTATCTTTTGCAAGTTCTATACATTCAATTATTGATTTTAACAAAAAATTGTTAGGATTTATTGTTTGCAAAATACGAATATTTTTGGTTACGCTGCTTACAAGAATTGAATTACTAATATTTTTTTCATATTTAACAATATATTTTAGAAAATCGAAAAAATCGCTTATAAAGCAACTAATTTCATCGGCCCAATATAAGACGGTTCCTTCCACTGTTAGCGGTGAAGAGTAATAAAGATATTGACTGATATGGAAGTCTTTATTTGCTAGATTTTGTTTATAACAATTTTTCTTTAAATTTTTGCAATAACAAATATTTGTTTGATTTTGTATATTTATGCATTTTTTCACGCATTTAAGTTCATTATATTTATTAATAAAATCATTAAAAAATGGCGAATTATTAAATCCGCATTTTCTTAGTATAAAATTAATTTTAGCAACATTATTTTCTGTAAAAACTAGGAAGTTATAGTCTTTTGTAAAAACTGATGAATGTTTTAAAATGGAGTCAATTAAAACCATTTGATCATCTTGAAGGATATATCTTTCGGAAATTAATTTAATTGAGTTAATATTGTGTTTAAAAATTCCAGGAAAAGTTTCTGAATAATGAACCCCATCATCTGATAAAAACATTGCATTAATTGCATTTTCTCCAGCGTGACCAAATGGTGTATGTCCAATATCATGCAATAAAGCAGATAATTTCAATCTATCAATACAAACAAAATCTTCTAAGTGTTTTAATTTTACAATTTCAAAACACGTTTTTTCGACCGCCTTAGTGTGATCAATTCTATTTGTAAACTCATCTTTTTCTTCTTTATTTCTAATCATTTGAGTTTTATTTTTTAGACCCTGAAAGAGATTAGATTTAATGACGTTTTCTCTCGTTAAAAATAGAGGATTTAATTTTTTCATATTTACATTATAAACTATGTGAAATTCAAAAACTATTTATTTAAATAGTAATTATTCTTCTTTTAATTTAAAGGTATAACCCTTAGATTGGGTTTGGTTGCCTTTAATTGTTTCTCTTACATTTTTAGGATCTAGATGTGTAGAATGTGCACATATTAGAATAGAAGGGAATTCTTGTTCCTCTTTTGCTTCTATGTTGATTGCGATTACAGGTTTCTTAATATTGGTGCCTCTTGCTTTAATAAGTGGTGCTATATCATCATTAGGAGCATCTTTAGGAAGTTTTCTCCATTGATATCCCGCGACAGATTCTTCGTTTTCGTATTCGATAGATATATTTTTAATTTCTTTCTCAGGAATACCTAAAAATGATAAAATATTAGTGGTATCAGTCATATGATCCCTCCTTGTAAATTGTTGCCCAAACTTATTTTACAAGGATTTAATAAAAATATTAATCTAGCTCCACATTAAAATGGGGTTAGTAAAAAATACCCACCCCATTTAAAAGTGTGGAGCCATTAAAAGTTGCACCCAAATGGATGCAACTTTTCTTATTCATAAAGATTGGTTAGGACTGATTTAATTAAACAATTTTATTTTTTTTATTTGTAATAATTATTTATAAAATAAAATATTTTATTATTTAGATATTTATAAAAAGCAATTTTTATTGTATTATTTAATAATGGAGAATTTTTTATGGAAAAAAGAAAAAGTGCAAAAATTGTGTGTATTAAAAAGTTTGATTTCACAAAGGGCGCTCTATCATCTATTAAAGGCAAACCTAAATTTAGAGTTGGCCAGTATCATGTTCATTAAAAAATATATATATATATATTTTTGAATTTTTTTAAAATATATTTTTTCTTATACAAAAAAGAAAAAGGTTTTTTATGGTAGGACATAAAAGGTTTATTGTTAGACGAGAATATTTCGGCGCTTATGTTTTTGACCGAGAACTTCAACTTGATTATATTTTTGACAAAGAATCTTTAGCCTGTTTTGCTACTGCGCATAATAATTTATCGAAGGTAGAAAAACAAGATTTTAAAAATATGGTTGATGCTGGCTTTATTTTAAATAATGAAATAAATTTTGAGTATTTTGAAAATGAAATTTTTGGAGAAGTTTTTTCGGCACCAATTGTTGTTCATTTTCCATATACAGATAAATGCAATTTAAATTGCAAACATTGTTTTTCTAAAAAAAGTCAAGGTGTTAGAAACATTGATTTTGAGATGAAAATAAAAGTATTGGATGAACTGAAAAAAATAGGCGTTTGCAAACTTATGGTTGGAGGTGGCGAGCCATTTTTGGGTCCAGATTTTATTAAATTTCTTTTTGAATGCGAAAAAAGAGGATTCGTCACAAAAGTTTTTACAAATGGCCTATGTTTAAATGATGACATAATAAATGCATTGTCAAAAATTCAATTGGGAGGCATTTCAATTAGTGTAGATTCTGCTGATGATGAAATTTATAAAAATATTAGAGGCGTGGATGGTCTACATTTGGTTGAAAAAAATATTAAGAAGCTTGTTGAAAATTGCAATTTTCCTATTTCAATTTCTGCTACTATTGGCAAATATAATTTAACAAAAGAGAAAGAATTGCTGGATTTTGCATTAAGGTGCGGAGTAAATAAACTAAAAATTCGTCCAATACGTCCTACAGGAAATGCAGTTGTAAATAACGAGATTTTACCTGCAGCTAGTGATTTTGCTGATTTCTTAAGAAGAATACAACTGACGTATATGCATCGCAGACTAAATACATCATTTGTTTTGGATTTAAATTGGGGGAGCGGAAAAATTGTTGCAACAAATCGTAAATTAGATATGTCGAGAATTGCAAATCCATATAATCAATTTGGCTGTATTGCGGGAAAAGATATACTATTCATTGATACGGATGGTTCAATTTTGCCTTGTGGTTTTTTGCCCAATTTAGAAAATTGCAATGATAATGTTACAAATTCAAGCATTATTGATGTTTGGAAAAGTTCACGCAATTTTATCGCTTTACGTGAACTCGAATTTAATGAAGAATGTGTTGGATGTAGGTATTTTGGTAATTGTAGGGGTGGGTGTCCTGCACGCTCAATTTATTATTGCTCGACAATAAATGCAATTGATACTTGGTGTCCTAAAAAGTATTTTCCGATCAAATTAAAGAGAAAAAGTAATGAAAGGTACAATTGATTTTTATGATGATACCGCACAATCGTGGGCGGATAGATGGTATAATATAGATTCTTTTCTTCCTTATTTAAAACAATTTTGTTCTTTTTTGCCAACTAATCCTCGAATTGCAGAATTGTGCTGTGGTACAGGTTATGATTCGATGAGGCTTAAAAAATTAGGGGCATCAGTTATTGGATTAGATTTGAGCAAAGAAGCATTAAAAATCGCTAGGATTAAAAATCCCGATATTATTTTTTATCAACAAGATATTACTAAAGATTATTCTTACGTTGGAGAAGTGGATGGAATTTTGTGTTGCGCTGGTTTAATTCATCTCAACAATGATGAAATGAAAACCGCTTTCGAACACATGAATAAAATTTTAAAACCAGGCGGAATATTATTTATTGTTGTATACGATGGTGTTGGACAGAGATTTGATTGGCAATATATTACAATAAATGAGATTACTTATAATCGTATTTTTTATCGACACTCATTGGATGAAATTAAAACGTCTATTGAGGGAATGTTTGAATTTGTTGCTGAATTAAATCATGATGAAGATGATAAATGGCGTTACTATATTTTAAAAAAAGATTTCTAAATCGGTGGTTTAGGCATCTTCATGGTAAAGAACTTAATGGACAAGGTCTATTACGAATATAAAGATGGCAAAAACATCTTAACCATGATTAAGAAGTACTAGGATATAGCGAATTAAATTAAAAGCGGTCTCCACGTTAAAATGTGGTAAAGAAGACCTGAATTACCCAACAGGTTATCCGGTCTTCTTGCTATTCACTATGTAAAGTATCCTTTTTCGGAGTCTGGTGAAGTTAACCAATCCAAAAGAAGTTGAAATTAATTTTTCAATAACTGAATTGTTTGCCTCTGCAACGCCATTTGACAGTCTTCTTTTCTATGGGTTTCTTACTAAAGCCTTAACAATTTCATATTTCCAATTTTGTAATGATTTGCCTAACTTGTTAACTTCAGGAACAAGTGACGAATTTGAACTTATAATCAGAAAAGAAATCAATCTTTCTGCTTCTGTGTAGAACAAAAGTCTTCGGGTTCCTTTATAGAATTCTTCTTTCAAAGAAAAAGCTTTGTTGAGTTCATTGTATTTTCTCAAAACATATTTGACTTCTTCATTCAAAATGTAACGGCGCCGGTTCTTTCATTTACCTTCTTTAAAGTAACAAGTCGATCTTCGTGCATTTGAAAGAATTTCCAATTATTCTTGAGAAAACCATACTCTCTTGAGCCTTTTTCGTTATTTTTCATAATGCGACTACGGACCTCACGAACACAATTATTAAACAAGTTACTGATGTGAAACATATCAATCAAATAAATCGAATCAGGGAAGAAAATTCTATGCATTTGTTTGTAAGTATCATTCATATCAGAAACGAAATATTTAACATTTTTTCGTTCACCAAAAGGTATTTTACTAAAGTAATCAACCAAGTAATCTTTTCTTCTTGATTCAACAATATCGATAATTCTTCCAGTTAATCCATCAGAAATTACTGCAGGAAATTTTTCGCCTTTAGAAGAATGTCTAAAGCAAAATTCATCAATACAAAGAACTTCTGGAAGTTTCCCTCTCTTTTGGTAGGGGATGTCATTATCAAGAATCTCTCTTATTTTTGAAGGAGAAACATTAAATTCCTTTGATATTTCGGTGATATTTTTAAATGTTTTAAGTTCCTGGGCAATTTGAAACTTTGTTTCATTAGAAATGTCACAATACGCATCATAGAAATTAATTTTTTGTCTAAATGATTTTTTGCAG
>JAZLKX010000002.1:0-1005 GCA_045597865.1 Bacilli bacterium
GAACCCCGAGACGATCAACTACCGCACGTACCGTCCGGAGAAGGACGGCCTCTTCTGCGAGAAGATCTTCGGGCCGACGAAGGACTGGGAGTGCGCCTGCGGCAAGTACAAGCGCATCAAGAACAAGGGCATGATCTGCGATCGCTGCGGCGTCGAGGTGACGCTCGCGTCGGTGCGCCGTCAGCGCATGGGCCACATCGAGCTCGCGGTTCCCGTGAGCCACATCTGGTTCTTCAAGTGCAGCCCGTCCCGCATGGGCCTCCTCCTCGACAAGACGACCGCCGAGCTCGAGCGCGTCCTCTACTACCAGGACTGGATGGTCGTCGAGCCGGGTGACACTCCGCTCAAGGAAGGTCAGATCATGACTGAGCAGGAGTACGTCGACGCGATGGAGAAGTACAACGACGGCTTCAAGGCCGAGATGGGCGCCGAGGCGGTCCGCAAGATGCTCCGCAAGCTCGATCTCAAGGCGCTCATGCGCGAACTCGAGGAGGAGATGGAGAACACCCGCTCCAAGCAGAACCGCAAGAAGGTCGCCAAGCGCATGAAGGTAGTCGAGGGCTTCCGCGTGTCGAACTCGAAGCCCGAGTGGATGGTCTTGGACGTTCTTCCGGTCATTCCGCCGGAACTCCGTCCGCTCGTCCCGCTCGAAGGCGGCCGCTTCGCGACGTCCGACCTCAACGACCTCTACCGTCGCGTCATCAACCGTAACAACCGTCTTCGCAACCTCCTCGCGCTCAAGACGCCGGATGTCATCATCCGCAACGAGAAGCGCATGCTGCAGGAGGCGGTGGACGCGGTGTTCGACACCGGCCGCCACGGCCGCGCCGTGACGGGCCCGGGCAACCGTCCGCTCAAGTCGCTCTCCGAGATCCTGAAGGGCAAGACGGGCCGCTTCCGTCAGAACCTCCTCGGCAAGCGCGTGGACTACTCCGGCCGTTCGGTGATCTGCGTGGGGCCCGATCTCAAGTTCCCGCAGTGCGGTCTTCCCAAGGAGATGGCGCT
>JAZLKX010000003.1:0-20198 GCA_045597865.1 Bacilli bacterium
GAAAAAAAGATGATATTATTGAGGTATCAGATGGATACGGGAATAATTATTTAATAAAGAATAAGTTGGGTGTTTTATATACTAAAGATAGTAAGAATGTACTAGATAAACAAATTAATAAAAGAAAAGAAGAAGAAGATAAATTAGTTAGTGACTTAAATGTCATTAAAAGTAAGTTGGAAAATAAAACTATTAAGTTTAAAGTTAAAACCGGAAAAGATGATAAAGTCTTTGGTAATATTTCAACTAAACAAATAAGTGATGAAATAAAGAAAATGGGATATACAATAGATAAAAAGTGTATAAAAACTAGTGGTAATATAGATGCTTTAGGAGTTCATATAGTTGAAATAGAATTACACAAGAAAGTTAAATTTAATATAAATGTTCAATTAAGTAAGTAGGTGTATTATGGCAAGACAAATTCCATTTAATAAAGAAGCAGAAATGAGTGTATTAGGATCTGTATTCATTGATAATGCATTAATAGATGATATATCTGAAGAATTAAGACCTGATATGTTTTATGATGAGAAAAATAGATTTATATATGAAGCAATGTTGGAGTTAAGAGATAATAGAACTCCAATTGACGCTGGAATGATGAAGATTGAACTTGATAAAAAGAAAAGATTAACATCAGTTGGAGGAATCGAGTATATTACTGAAGTAATAGATTCTGTTCTTACTACTGCTAATTTAAAATTTTATATTGATATAATTAAAGAAAATGCAACAAGAAGAAATCTTATTGATACTGCAACTAACATTATTAATGCATCATATGACGATGATGATATGTCTAATGTATTAAACAATGCAGAAAGAGATATTTTAAATGTAGTAAATACTAGAACAGTAAAAGATTTTACTCCTTTAAATGAAATATTGAGAAAAGCTCAAGCAAAACTAGAAGAATTAGCTAAGAATAAAAAATTAATAACTGGAATTGAAACTGGGTTCTATGACTTTGATAAAATAACTACAGGATTCCAACCAGGTGAATTAATTATTTTAGCTGCTCGTCCTGCAATGGGTAAAACCGCTTTAGTTTTAAACATGGCTACTTATGCTGCCAAAACTACTGATAAAGCTGTAGCGGTATTCAATATGGAAATGGGAGCTGAACAATTAGTAAATCGTATTATTTCTGCTGAAGGTGGAATTGATGCATATAAATTGCAAATAGGAAATATGCAAGAAAAAGACTGGAAAAGATATAATGAAGCAATGAATACACTTGCTGACACTAACTTATATCTAGAAGATAATGTTGGTTTAACTCTTCCTGAAATAAAAGCTAAATGTAGAAGACTTGCTAATTCAGAAAAAGGTTTAGGATTAGTAGTAATCGACTATTTACAATTAGTTACTACAGGAAATAAAAGGGTAGAATCTAGACAAGTAGAAGTATCTGAGATATCAAGATCATTGAAAACGATGGCAATAGAGTTAGGTGTTCCAGTAATAGCATTATCTCAATTATCAAGAAATGCTGAAAAGAGAGAATCTAATATGCCGATGTTAGCAGACTTAAGAGAATCAGGTTCTATTGAACAAGATGCTGATATTGTTTTGATGCTTTATGAACCAAAAACAAGTTCTGAAAACCAAGAAAACAAAGATGCAAAACCAAAGAATGTTTTCCAAAAACAAGATGAAAAGGTCAATGAAGCTCAACAAAAAGTTGCAGGTGCTGGCCCAGATTCAAAACTTGTTACATTATTTGTTCGTAAGAACCGTTCTGGTAAACAAGGCAAAGTCCAATTCTTATTTAGAAAAGACTTCTGCCGTTTTGACACACTCTCTTTAGAGGCTGATCAACAAGTTGAACAACTTGATCAAGAACGTGTTCAATACATGAAAAGAGATTAATGAAGATCTTAGTAATAAAATCAGGATCAAAAGGAAACGCGACTCTTATTTATGATGAGGGTCGCCTTCTTTTAATTGATATGGGAATTTGTCTCAGAGATTTAAAAGCAGCATGCAATTCTCTTGGTAAGAACTTAATTGATATTGAGGCGATGTTGCTTACCCACGAACATAGTGATCATACAGCAGGAATTAAGTATTTAGACCCACTTCCAATCTATTGCACAAAAGAAACTTACGACGCTCCAAATGTTGTAGAAATTCTTCCGTATGAGAAGTTCAAAATTGGTCATTTAGAAATAACCCCAGTATCCACTTCTCATGATGTTAAAAACCCATTGGGATTTGTGATTAAGAACAAAACCGAAAAGCTCGTTTATCTCACAGATTCTGGGAAAATCCCCGCAAAAACCCTAACAAAATTGAAAAATGCAGACTATTATGTGTTTGAATCAAACCATGATGAAGAGATGCTCTGGAACACTAATAGACCATACCTTCTAAAACGCAGAATTTTATCTGATAAAGGACACATGTCTAACACTCAATCCGCAAACTATTTAGTGAAGCTTGTTGGACCAAAAACTAAAGAAATTATTCTTGCTCACTTATCTGAGGAAGCCAACTCTCCAAAAGTTTGTCTTGAGACTCATAAAAAGATATTTAAAATTGCAAAAGTATCACTTAAGAATATAAGATTAATATGCGCAAACCAACATGAGATGGTTGTTGGAGGCAAACAATGAATTACGAAGAATTTAAAAACTATAAGGAAATTCCAGACAATAAGTTTGTGAAGAAATTTCAAACAAAAGAAGGCAATGAGTTTTACATTGAACCAGCATTCTACACACAACTTATGGGGTTAAAAGAGCGTTATCCTGAAAACTACTTAATTGTAGTGGATGAAATTCACAAACAAATTAATGCCAATAAACATATTGCGTTTGTCTACGATTTTGAAAATCCATTTCTTGATTATGGTGAATGTATTCTAAGAGAGTTCGTAGACATAACGGACGCAGTTAAAGTCTTCTTTGAAGACAAGTCTCGCGGATCAGATTATGGTGATTAAAAAAGCTAGCCGATTGAGCTAGCTTTCTTTTTAGTCTGCGTTAACGTATCCGGTTCCGTCTGGTCTAAGTGACTTCATTGATAACCACATTACACGGATACCAATTAACATTGGGAAGAGGATGTTTGCGAATCTTGGAAGCAAGAATCCAAATCCAAGAGCAAGGAGTGATGGAGTAATTGCTGCCCACCAAGACATCTTTTGTGTATGCCACAAATTGAATGATCTGTATGGATTGTTTTTACCTCTGGTAAGAACCCAAATCATGAAGCCCATGAATAAGGTAATACCAATATTAATTGAGCCCATAATTACGCATGTTTGCCATACGCCTGTGAGTCTTGTGAAATTGTATGCATCTCTTATAAAGAGTTTCCAGTTTGCGAATGTGTCATTTAGTCTTGTTGTTGCATCACTTTCTTTGGAAAGTAAATCGTTTACTGATCTGCCTTCTTCCATATACTTTGCAGCATTTTGACAAACCATATCTTTAATTGATTCTTTTGTTCCAAAATTCACTAGGTGAAGAATAATTCTGTCTTGGTAAATAAGCATTGTACTTGTTTTTTGATCACCAAGTAAAACTTTAAATTCATCTTCATTTAATTCAGTTCTATAAAAGAAGTTGAAATCAACTGTGGTTCCATCTGCAAGATAATGTGAATAATTAACTGTTTGTGCAGCACCTGTTGAGTCTTCGCATGAAATGAATTTTGTTCCGTCACTTGCAGTTTTAACGTACATTTTGAGTCCGCTACTTTCAAGGTGTTCAGTAAATCTTAAAGTTGCAACATCTGCGCCATAGGCGTAGGATGCAAAAACATCATCACCATTTGTTTTCCAAGTTTGAACAAACAAAGGAAGAATTGCAAAAATCATAGATAAAAAGAACATAATTGCAGCAAAATACCAAGGTTTTTTGCGACCACCTTCGATACATGCATTGTTGCTAATTAAGCTCTTAAGAATTAATTTAAATGTTTTCATAAGCGAGGTATATAATAACAAACTTTTTTAACAATTAAAATCATAAATTTCTAAAAGAATATTTATTTCGCTAATTATGTATGATATTATACTTCTCGCAAATGGGGTCGACTTAGTTTCGACAGGGTCGATCGCCTGGCAGTGACTGCAGCTGGCTGGTAACCATAAATACCAAAACAAAATAACTGACAACAGTTATATGCGTGCTCCAAGAGCACAATCCCTCTGCTTAGCATAAGCTACTCGACATAGAGACCGACGCATAGTTCGCCGGACAGAGCATCCCCTAGAGTTTTATTCCTTTCACGTCTAGGTACGGTGTCATACCAAAAGGATAGGAAGACATAGTTGACTTGCTAAAGTTCACCGAAATTCAATAAGTCTCGCGAAGATAACTACGATATGCGATGCTTCGTTAAATTACAAATATCGTCTAAGCTGTAGACGTTGCTGTGGGGCCCTCTCTGGACACGGGTGCAATTCCCGCCGACTCCACCAATGAAAATAATACTCCCAATTTGGGAGTTTTTATTTTGCCTCGAATAGTGTAAACTTATTCACAATATGAAGAGAAATATTTTATTAGCATTATTAACCGCAACATTATTAGCCTCATGTGAAACTGGTAATGTTTGCAACCATTTAGATGAAAATAAAGATCATTTATGCGACAAATGTAACATGATTTTAAGTGAACACAAAGATGAAAATAAAGATCACTATTGTGATTATTGCGAAGATCAATTAAATGATTGTCTTGATGAAGATTTAGACGGAAAATGCGATATTTGCGGAAAAGATATAGAGCTACCATACGAATACGCAGAATGGCCTGAAAAGGAAATTCAAGACGAAGTAATTGTTGTTTCGGGCTCCTCAGTTAAAATTCCTGCATACGAAAAAGCAGACGATATCGAAATTAATACTGATGACGAAGTTGATAATGGATACTTCAGTATTTATTGTTATACCGAAAACAAAAAATCCGAAAATGAATATAAAGAAATTCTTTTAAATGCTGGCTGGGAAGTTGAATCAGAAAAAGATGCACAAGGTTACATTAGTGCATATGATCCAAATTATGAAGTATGGATTAACTTTGGTTATTTTGACGAATATTCAGATTTAGAGATTTGTGTAACGCTTTGTTATAAAACAAAATGGCCAGCAAAAAATATTGCAGATGCAGTTCAATTAATTGCTCCAGGATCAACAACTGTAATTCCTGAATTTGAAGCATACACAACAATTGCTTCATATTATGAAGAATTTCGTGCCCTAGCAATCAATGCTTTTGGTTATGCTGAAACAATCGAAAATGATTACAAACAAATTTTAATAGATGCTTCTTGGTCTGTTTCATATAATGATGATTCAAAAGAATGGAACGCCGTCAGCCCAAATAAAGACATTGAAATCCATTTTTATGTCGACGACGAAAAAGGAAACTTTAATGTTGACGTATTTAAATACGTAGCACCTGTTGAAGGCTGGCCATATGAAGAAATTGCAAACGTTGTTGAAGAAATGGGTGCAACTGGAGAAGTACCAGCATTCACAGGCGAGAACACAGGATTTAAAGTTGATACCGACTGGTATCCACCTGCCATTTTCATTTATACAGATAAATCAAAACAAGCTGCAGCAGCTACAGAATACAATTCATACATTCAATCTTTAGGGTTTGTTTATGTTGGAGACATGTATGGTGATCCAATGTATGCAAAACCAGGAACAACCTTAGCAATCAGAGCTTTAGTAATGATGGATGTTCTTGAAATTGAAATGTTCAAACTTGATGAACCAGCAAAATAAAATGAATATTAAAATTTATTGTATTGGAAAAATTAAAGAACAATATTTGAAAGACGGAATTGCTGAGTACATTAAACGTCTTTCTCCTTATGCAAAAACTGAAATTATTGAAGTTGCAGATTCAAAGGTTAAAGACAATCCAAACGAGTTTGATATAAACAAGGCAAAAAATGAAGAAGGCGACCGTGTTTTGAAGCTAATTAAAAACGATTATCTCATCGGTCTTGATCTCAATAAAAAAGAACCAACTTCAGAAGGATTCGCAGAGTTTATAGAGCAAAAATTTGTCGAGGGCGGATCCTCAATTTCTTTTGTTATTGGTGGTTCGTACGGACTCTCAGAAAATCTCAAAAAACGCTGCAATTCCTCAATATCTCTGTCAAAACTCACATATTTACACCAGATGACAAGGCTCATTTTATTGGAGCAAATTTATAGAGCTTTCAAAATTTTGAATAACGAAACTTACCATAAGTGAGTATAATAGACTTATGAATATTAAAGGCTTCTTCAAGCAATACAAATCAATTGTCTTCTTTCTAATTTTAGAAATCATGGCATTGGTTTCTTTCACATTTGCAAACATTAACGAAGTCTTTTATTTAATCACAACAGCATTATCAATTTGTGCCTTTGTTTTTGCATTTTTTATTAACAACGACAGAAAAGATTTTATTAAGCTAGCGCCAATGGTTGCTGGCTTATTTGTTATTTCTGGAATTGCTGCATTTGGTGGATTCTCACATCAAGTATCAACGCTAAGCAATATTGCAACGTTCTTTGCACTTCCAGCATTCTTCTCATTAGGTTTCTTTGCTAGAAGATTAGGAAATATGAAGATGGAGAACATTGTTTTTGCCATTGGTTTTGGTTTAGCAGCAATTACATTTGTTGGAACAATTATTACATTAATTCAATACGGACCATTTTACTCAATGATCCACAAAGCAAAACCAATCTACTTCTATGAAGGCACAGCTTATGATGTAACAACTGAAATGGGCTGGTTGATGGGTTTTAGAATTACTGAAGTTTCAGTTGAATACGGTGGATTCTTTGCAATTCTTTGTGCTGTATTTTTACCAGCACTTTTATTAATAAAAACAAAAGAAAACAAAAACTTATTTATTTGTTCTGCAGTTATTGGTGGAGTTGGATTAGTTTCAATTCTTTTAATTCCAAACTGGAGAGCACTAATTTTCTTAGTAATTGCATCAATCTTTGCGTTTGTTTATAAGTTCCTAAAGGAAAAGAAACTTGTTATTAATATTCTTTCTTTGTGTGTTGTTGTATTTGTGGGGGCTGGAGTTCTCTTCTATTTACTAACAATTATTAATGCAGGAATTGGATTTAAATTTCCAGGAATCTTAAATAGATTACTTAGAGATAATTTTGTTATGAGACCTGCTTCGAATACATTAATTGGTGCATTTGCAAAAGATAGTAATGGTTTGCCATTTACTTTATTTGGCTTTGACATTAACCATGCTTCTGCACCACTTATTGGAGAGGCTGGATTAAGTGCAATTGTGTATGAACCGACACTAATCTTTGAATATGAAATAATCAAAGAAGTTGGATTAATAGGAGCATTCTTAGTATTAGGATTCTTTGCTGCAATGTTTGTTTTTGTGGTTCGCTACATTAGAGACGCAAAAGATTCAGCATTCTTAAAGAATGTTGTGGTTATGATGCTTGTTGCATTTATGCTTTATGCATCATTTGGTTACAACATTAAAGTTGAACCTCATCATTTAGGAATCTATGGCGCCTTCTTAAGAAGTGTTCCATTTATGATCGCCTTATTCTTATTTGGTTTCGCTTATTTTGTTCCAAATAAAGAAGAAGTTGCCGAAAAAGTGGAGGATGTAAGTTTATGAAAATGAAAAACATTTTACTTCCACTTATAGCAATCACTTTATGTGGTTGCAGTAAGACCGACAAACTTTATAAGCGCGGCGCTTATGAATCTCCATATTTCTATTCAAATTATTATTTGAAGGAAGATACAAGAAATTTCCAAATTGCTAAAGAAATCGAAGAAACTCCTTTGGAGTTGCATTCTCACGACGGCTTAAAATATTTACACGCAGAAGATGTAGGTGGATTACAATGGGAATACGCTGAAAAGGAAAATCTTTGGAGCTATAACAACAATCTTGCTCTTATAGATGAAGGATTCAAACAAGGTGCTATTTCTAAACTATATGATGGAAGGGTTCGTTGTGAAGGTTTATTCCAAAAGAGCAGAACCCAATTAGACAAAGTTGGTTTTGCCGCAAAACTTCCTCTTACAATGCAACATTGTGATTACTTTGCATTTTCTTGTAGAGGTGGTACAACTCTTGAAGAACCATTAATGAAGGAGCTTTCCTTTAACTTTAACATTTGTTTCTACACTCAGAGTGCAGGAGGAATGTATGATAAACACATCTATAATCTAAATGATGTTCCAGTAAATACAGATTTCCAATCAAGAACAAATCTTGTTTCATTCTACATTGATCAAAACAAGGTTGATGATAAATTTAGACTTGCAGATACAGTTGCGTACGAAATTAGATGGGAATGCAACGATCCAACTCTAGCAGAAAACAATTTAACCGATGATAGAACAATAAAAGAAAAAGACCATCTAGCACTTATGCTTTATGAGGTCTTCTTTGGTAATTCTATTTGGATTAAATAGATAGCCATTCACCCATTTCAAAGTCACACTTGTCGTCATCCATGATGAGTGTGCCTTTTGCTGGAGTGAAGGTTAATTCTGAGAAAAAAATCTTTCCGTTGATGTTATATAAATCGACTCTGACAAATGGGAATCTTTTTCCTAAAATCTCCGCGATTTCGCGCATATTTTCGAAATTTATTGGGGATTTTGGTGCGATTTCGGATTTCTTCCAACCATTGAATTGAGAGCCATCAAATGGTTTCCAATCAATGTAGAAGTTGTCATATCGAATGTCTTTTCCGCGACTTGAAACAACATAGAGAGATTTAGCTTTTCCATTAAAGACATGGATTTTATATTCAACTGGAAGTGAGTCTAATTTACCAATGTATTTCTCGATAATAATTCTTGGCTTAATTTTGGAGTAGTGGAGTTCAACGGTTTTCTTTCCGTAATTTGTTTTTAACCATTTATTGAACTTTGCGCGTAATTCTTTCTTATTAATATTGTTCTTATTCAAAACAATTTCGTTAAAAGCACAAGCGTGGGTGCACTTCATAACAAATTGATCTGGAAGTTCATCAAAATTAATTTCATCAAAGGAATCATAGATGCCATAAATAGGAATTAAGATTTCTTCAAGTCCATTTTCTTTTACAAACTCTCTAGCGCCATCTCTAGAAGCACATTTGATTACAAGTTCATCTTTCGGATAAGTAAACAATCTTAGATATTGAAGTTTTTCTGTATATCTAACTGGTTTCTCAAGATTTAGTTTGTGGTGAGTGATGTATTTATATTGCATCTTCACATAACAAACAGGAGAAATCTTTTTAATTAATCCACGAAAAGGAAGAGCAATTGCTCTCTTAAATTTGTTTTCTTTCAAATTTTGATTTCTCATCTTGCTAATAAGTATAGATAACTATTTTGTTTTAATCAAACAAGATATGTAATAGAATTATGACTATGAAGAACGCCGCAAAGTTTTGGTTAAATTATCTGTTCGCTTTCTTTGGAATTGCTATTCTTGTCGGAACAGGAATCTTGATTTACAAAGTAATTGGTGAACCTGAGTGGCCTTTAAGATATACATTTTTCTTTATGATGTTTGGGGGCGTTGTTTTTATTGGAATCGGTTTTATCAGCCAAGACTTATATCGTGGATGGAAAAGACACAAACTCCACGATTGGGACAATCCTTTACCAGAAGAAGTTATTAATAAAGCTTGGAGTATTTTCTATCCACTTCTAACTTCTGGATTATTAACATTTTTGGCAGGACTTATCGCATATTTGTTCACTAAATAAAATTTAGTATTCACAAGGTTAGATATTTATATTAAAATATAATCAACCTTATGATTTACGAAACAAATTCCGTCGTAAACACTAAGCGCAACATTGCGTGCTAGTGTTCATACGGATTTTTTTGTATGTCTAAGAACAAAAAGGAGGAAAAATAATGAAAAGAAAATCATTATTACTAATCATTCCATTTGCGGCTGTAGGCCTAGCAGGATGTGGACAAAACAAACCAGATCCAAATCCACCAGCACAGCAATGTGACACTGCAACTTTCTCTATTGAAACTGAAGGAGTTAAGTCGGTATTAACATTTGGCGAAACACTTCAACTAGTTGGAAAAAGCAATGTAGACAATTGTACCGCAACTTGGTCATCATCAGCTTCAGACATTGTTGATGTAGATGACAACGGTTTAGTCACAGCAGGCGAAAAAGAAGGAACAGCCACAATTTATTATGGTGGCGAAAGCGGAGGAAAGATTACATTTATTGTTTCCGCTAAAGAAATCAATGAGTACACACCAGAACGAGTCATTGCAATGTGTGATGAAGCGGGCTCAGGCGTTGTAGTTGATGAAGAACTCATTGTCGTTGGTGTTGTTGCATCAGGTTCAACACACGATGACAACGGTTGGAACGGACAATTTGAAGGAAGCGACCTAAAATTTAGTTCTGTAAGAACCACAGAAGACTATGGTTCATCCATTGATGGTTGTACAGTCAAAATTCAAGGTTATGCAGAATTATACAATGGTTCATATAAGATTGGCTATTTGCCAGCTGCATCATCACCAACAAAAGAAAAATACAATCCAACCCTTATTTCTGTAACAAGACCACAAGGAAAAGAGGTTGTTGAAGTTGTTAGCGTTGCAAGCGCACCATCATCAGTTGTGGTTGGTGGAACAGTTTCTGCTTCAAGTGTTAAACTAAATATTAAGTATTCAGATGAATCATCTGGAGTTATTCCTGCCACTAAAGTTGAAGTTATTACTTCAGTAGCAGCAGATTCTGTTGAAGGAAAAGCTTGGTACAACGATCTTGGACCTGTAACATTTAATATAAAAGTCGTTGCTCAAGGCCAAGCAGTCTATGGCACAGAAGACGATCCAATTTCCGTCTCACAAGCAATTGATACAATGACAATCGATTGCCCAGCTTCTAACAATTTAACAAAACAAGCAATGTATTGTGTTGGTACAGTTAAAGAAATTAAAAATGTTTACCATTATGAAGATGATATTGGTTCAGATTGTTTTGAACTAGTACTTACTGATGGCACAAAGGATGTAATTGTATATAGATTGCATTCCACTGACGATCTTAAAGATCAAGTTGCTGAAGGAAACGAAATTAAGATTTGTGGTTACGGCAAAAATTACAATGGCACATTAGAATTTGTTGATAATGGGGCAACTAAATGCACTTTATTAGACAACAGCGCTCCAGATCCAGAAAAACAAGTGGTTGAAGTTTTAGGTGTTAAGAGTCACCCGGAAACAGTTGTTGTCGGCGGAACAATCGCTGCAAGTTCAGTTGTTTTAAATGTTAAATTAAATGACGGAAGCGAAACAACAAAACCAGCAACTAGAGTCGAATGTAATACACAAGTAGCAGCAGATTCAGTTGAAGCAACTGCATGGTACAATGAAGTTGGTTCTGCGAAATTCAATATTAAAGTTGTTGCTCAAGGCCAAGCGGTCTATGGCACAGAAGACGATCCAATTTCTGTCTCACAAGCAATTGATACAATGACAATTGATTGCCCAGCTTCTAACAATTTAACAAAACAAGCAATGTATTGTGTTGGCACAGTTAAAGAAATTAAAAATGTTTACCATTATGAAGATGATATTGGTTCAGATTGTTTTGAACTAGTACTCACTGATGGCACAAAGGATGTAATTGTATATAGATTACATGCAACCGACGATCTTAAAGATCAAGTTGCTGAAGGAAACGAAATTAAGATTTGTGGTTACGGCAAAAATTACAATGGCACATTAGAATTTGTTGATAATGGCGCAACCAAATGTACATTATTGAATAACGGAACCCCAACACCACAAAAAGAAGTCACCGGCATTACAGCAGCTTCTTATTCAAAAACACTTTATGTTGGTGGAACAATTGCAGCAGCAGATGTTACATTGACAGTCACTTATTCTGATGGAACATCAGGTTCTGTTAAAGCTCAAAATGTTGATGGTTATAGTACAGCATCTGCTGGTAATACAACCGCAACAGCCTACTATGGAACATTTACAAAAGAGTTCGTTGTCGAAGTTAAAGAAAAACCTGCTCCATCTGGAGATTCATTCAATCTTGTTAAATCAAACGAAGATATCTCTGAAGGACAGTATTTAATTGTCTATGGCAGCAAATCATTTAATGGTGTTGATAAAACAGCAAACTATGCAACAGTTGAAGTTGCTGATGAATCAATCGAAGCTAGCGACACACTTGTTTATGTTGAATTTGAAAAAATGAGTGGAGGCTATGCAATTAAAGTTGTTGGTGGCGATAATGATAGCAAATACATCTACGGACAATCAGGACAAAACAAACTTTTATTTGATGCAAACCAAAAACTTAACACAATAAGCGTTAGTGATGACGGCAAAGCAACAATTGTATCTGAAACATCAATTTTGAAATTTAATACTAATACAGGTACTTCAGATGATCGTTTCAGATATTATAAGTCAACGAACACAGACGAAAAAATGGCTTTACCATCTCTTTATAAAATGGGAACACCTGCGCCTAAAAAAGAAATAACAAGTGTTGAACTTCAAGGCACATTAGCAAAGAGTTCTTATATTGCTGGACAAACATTTGATCCTGAAGGTTTGAGCGTTAAGGTAAACTATAGTGATACAACATCAGAAGTTGTTACTTCTGGTTTTACATTCAATGTTGTTAATCCATTAGCAGTTGGTGAATTCGATCTTAAAGCAACCTATCAAGGACACACAACAGAAGGTTCCGTTCATATTAGTGTTGTAGCCAAGGAACTCGTTTCAATTGCAATAACACACGGTATGAATAAAACCGCATATCAAGTTGATGATGAATGGGATGCAACCGGCATTGTTGTTCAAGGAACATATAATGATGGCGACATTCAAACAATTGCATCAACAAGCTACGAATTATCATTTGATCCAATTAAAGCAACAGGCACAGACGTTACTTCTGTAAATATCGTTGCTACAATGAATGCTGGTGAAGAAATTTCTTCACAAGCTTATCCACAAACAGTTACAGTTCAAACTGAACCAGTACCTGAACCAGTATTAGATTCAATTTCAGTTGATGCATCAAAAGCAAAAACAACATACACTGAAGGTGAATCAGTTGTTAAAGATGGCTTAGTTGTTACCGCTCATTATACAAATGGTGGTGAAGATAAAGTTCTTCAAGCAGCTGAATATTCTGTTTCTCCATCAGGTGCATTAACTACTGAAGATAAAACAGTTACAGTTTCGTATGAAGGCAAATCAAATACATACGCTATCACCGTTAATCCAAAAAGCGAGGAAAAGGGCACTGAAGACAATCCATTTACTGCAGATGAAGCTTATGCTTATGCTGAATCATTAGGTAGTGGTGTTACTTCAACAAATGATTACTGGGTAAAAGGTGCAGTTACAAAAATTGAATCTGCATTCAGTTCTGAATTCAAGAATATTACTTTACAATTAACAACCAGCGCAGGAAAAGTGTTCAAGCTTTATAGAGTCACTACAACTCAAGCAGAAGCAGACACCATTTCTGTCGGAACAATTGTTACTGTTAAAGGCAAAATTACAAATTACAACGGTACAACAATGGAAACAGCAGCCGGCGCAGTATTTACTGCAGTTGAAAACAAATTAAGTAATATTGAAATTTCTGGTTCTGCAAAAATTCAAAAAGGAACCAAATCAACCTACACCGCAGTAGCAGTCCCATCTTTAGCTTCATTAGGTACAGTTACTTGGTCTATTGATTCTGGCGATTCTTACATTTCGTTACCGGAAACAAAGACAGGTTCTTCGATTGAAGTAACAGCAGTTGCTGCAGGTAATGCTGTTCTTAAAGCAACATGCGGCGACATTAATAAGACATTTGCTATCACCGTTTCTGAAGAAGCAGCAATTGATCCATATGAATGTACCTTTGCAAAAGACACAAAGGCAAGTTCATACACAGGTACTTCAACTCAAAGTTTAGGAAATATTTCCTGGATTTTAAATGGAAACGCTAGTATAGATAACTATGTTAAATTATCATCAGGAACAGCAAATACCACTGCAGATAGATACATTTGTACTCAAACTGCATTCTCCAATCCAGTTACTGTCTTTAGCTTAATAACAGGTGCAAAAGACGATGCCGCAACAGTTAACTCAATTACACTTACAGTTCACAGTTCTGCAGATGATGCAAAATCTGGTGCAAATGCAATAGAAAGTGTTACAGCTACTTGGGTTGCAGACGGAACAATTTCATTTAACAAACCAGCTACAAGCAGTTGGTCAGGAAAATACTTTAGAGTTACATTTAACCTATCTAATACCACAAAAAATAAAGGTATTATTGTTAAGGGAGCAAAAGTCGAATTCTAATCTAAATAAAGATCAACCTCTACGATTAACCTCGTAAGTTGATCTTTTTTTTGTGCAAAAATTTCGCATGTATGCCCACTAAAATAAAATTAATCAAAAGACATTTCACTTTCTAAGATTTATATCTTATAATTTAAATAACCTTATGATTTACGAAACAATGTTCGTCGTAAACACAAAGTGCATTTAATGCGCATGTTTATTACGGACATTTTTTGTTAATTCTTAAGAAAGAAAGAGAGGAAATATATGAAAAAGAAATCGATTCTTTTATTTCTCCCGTTAGCTGCCATGGCATTAGCAGGTTGTGGTGATAAGAATCAAAAACCACAATGTGATACAGCAACGGTAAGCCTTGATAGTCAAGCAATCTCTATTGATATAGGTGAAACAAAAAAGCTTAATGTTACCACCTCTGTTGAGAATTGTGGAGTTACTTGGTCAAGCGATGATCCAGCCGTTGCAACTGTTGATCAAAATGGTAACGTCACTGGTGTAGGTGGCGGCGAAACATTTGTTTATGCAAAAGTAAACGATCAAAACAATGTTTGCTGTTTAGTTACAGTTAATGGCGGCCAACCAATTATTCATGCTCAAAGCATCCAATTAGATTCACCATTAAGCTCTAGAATGGAGATGGTGGTTGATGATGAGGTTGAAATCAACATTACAGTTTTGCCAGAAAACACTACAGACAAAAACGTTACTATTACATCATCAAATCCAAATGTTGTTTTAGTAACAGACTCTGCAACATTATTGGCTGTTGGAGATGGCGACGCAAAAATTACCATTACTTCTGATGACGTATCGACTGTAACAGCTGAAATCAACATTACAGTCTTACCAAAAGTGTTAAAAGCACCAGAAGAAACTGTTGATGGATTGGAATTACTCCATGATGAAGTATTAAATGATGGTGATTTTGTTTATTTTACAGCAATTAATGGAATGAATAGCTATGTTATGAAAGCTCATAGTGGAAGCGAAAATAACATTAAACCTGCTGAAAACACCGTTGTTGGTGATAAGTTAGGTGTTAACACACTCGGTCATCTTTATAGTGTTATTAAAAATGATGACAACACCTATTCGTTTGCCGACTATACAGGCGGTATTGATAAACCAAAATATCTTGCCGCAAAAGGCGGAGCAAATAATAATTACCTAAAAACAGACAACGAGATTAAAGATATTTCAAAGTTTAATGTTTCAATTAGTGATGGAAAAGCAAGTATTGTTTGTATTGATGAAGGAACGGCTTCAAATACAATAGCATTTAATACAAAAGACTCCATTTTCTCATGCTATCAACCTTCAAAATTGGGTGATAAAGCACCAATTCAAATTTATCGTGCTGATTCATCACATGATGTACCAGTTACAGCAGTTGAATTTGATGTTGAAGCTTATGAAGTTCCAGTTGATGGTTCAGTAGAAGTTGGAGCACATGTTTATCCAAAATTTGCTACAGACCAAGAAATTGAATACTCATTAACTGGTGTTGAACCAAGTGATTCAATCATTCTTGAAGGAAATGTTTTAAAAGCTACTGGAGTCGGAACAGCTACACTTGTTGCTAGATCAAATAGCGGCAATGTTGAAAATTCAGTTCCAGTTACTAGCTATAACGTCACTCCAATTGTTGAAGATGGTATGTATACAATCTCCCACACAAGAGACGGAGTAACATACTATATGATGAATAATGCTGGTAAAGCAGCAATTACTACTGACCAAGATGATGCAACAGTCGTTGATTTTATTAAAGTAGAACACAAGATTAATACATATAGAATCAAAGTATCTGACAACTCAACAGAATACTTACATGCAGATGATAGTGCTGCTTTAAGCTTTGTTGAAGGTGTTGAAAATGCTTCAGAGTTTGTTATTGCAGAAGGCACAAAAGAAAGCGGAGCATACGACATTACTATTCAAATCGGTGATGCAATTAAACACTTAGGAATTCCTTCTCAAGGAAAACTCGAGGAGTTTAAGCTTTATGCAAATGCTTCAACAGAAAATACAGATTTAACTCCAGGCGTTGTTAAACACTTGACAGGTATTACTGTTGATACCGAACCAACCAAGTTAGAATACTTTGTTGGACAAGCTTTAGACACAACGGGTATGGTCGTTACTGCTCATTTTGATAACGAAACAGATAGAGTAATTACAGACTACGATGTAAGTGATGCCCCATTTGAAGAAGCCGGTGAAGCAGTTGTTGTCACCGTTAACTACAAAGGTTTCAATGATACATTTACTGTTTTAGTTAAAGAACGTAGCTTGCTAAGTATTGCAATCGACGGCGATATGGATAATAAGAATTACCAAAGAACCGAATCCTTTGATCCAACCGGATTACGTGTAATGGGCACATATGATAATGAAGATTATGAAGAAGTTAACGCAGCTCTTTATACATGGTCATATGATCCAGAAAAGGCAAATACAGTTGGTGATAATCAAACAGTCATAGTTACAGCAACAATGAATGCAGGTTCAATCGAACCAGCAATTAAAGCTGTAACCGGTGTTAATGTTTCTAAATTACATGTTACTGATGTTGTTATTGCTGGTAATGCAACTCAAATTATTGAAGTTGGCCAAACATTAAGCTTAACAGCTACCGTTAAACCAACTGGTGCAGACGATCCACTTGTTGCATTCAGTGCTGAAGAGGGCAAAGAAAGTGTTCTCTCAGTTTCCCAGGACGGTATTGTTACAGCAACAGGGGTTGGTTCAGCAAAAGTTATTGCAACATCATTGGAAGAAGGTGTTGCAGAACCTGTTACTGATACCGTTACAATTCAAGTTGTTGAAGCATTGCCAAATAATACAACTGATGGTTTTAGAAAATTCTTAAAATTACAAGATATAACAGAAGGCGCTTCCGTTAAATTCTTTGTTTCCACTACAGGCGGTGCGGTCTATGGTATGGGAAGTAATGATGCAGAAGAAGCAAAACATCAACCAGGCGTTGAGTGTCTTGTAGAATCTGAACAAATTGCACCAGCTGCAGAAGTTGCTGAATTCCAAATCGTTACAAATGATGATAGTACATACTCATTCTTAAAGGATGGCAAGTATTTATCAGCAGCAGGTGGAGCAACAAACGGATTAAAACTTGTTAGTAAAACACTTGTTGATGATGTCGAAGTTATTCCAGCAAACGCAAGATTTAATATTCTCTTTGAAAATGGAAGAGCAGTTATTAAATGTGCAAATGATAAAACAAGTGCTGGTGTTCTTTCCTTCTATAATCCAACAGGTTTACCAAATTCATTCTCTTGTGTTAAAGCAGAATCTGCTCAATCATATGCAAAGGTTGCAATGTATATTAAAGACTTACCAATCGAAAGCGTAAACATTGTTCAAGACAGCTTAACACTTGATTTAATTGAAGATACTGAAGGCTATTTAAACTATGAAATCACCCCATCTTCAGTTATGCCAGAAAGCGTTGAATGGTCCTTAAAAAATAATACTGGGGCCGTATCAATTGACCAAACCGGTAAAGTTACAGCATTACAAAACGGTAGTGATGTAGCAGTTGTTACTGTTAATGGTGAATTCACAGACGAATGTCCAATTACAGTTAATTATGGACCAACAGTTGTCACAGGTGTTTCCTTAGATAATGAAGAATTAAGCATTGTTGAAGGCGCAAAAGCAACATTGGTTGCAACAGTTGCACCAGAAGAAGCAACAAATAAAAATGTTTCCTGGACTTCAACAAACGAAACCGTCGCCACTGTTGACAACGGTGTTATCACAGCTAAGGCTCCAGGCGACACAATAATTACTGTCATAACAGCTGATCAAGGTAAAACAGCAACATGTTCAGTTACAGTTACAGCTGCAAAAGTTGCAACAATGACAGCTGAAAATGATTTTACTGGTGGCTCATACGCACCTAATGCATATGAGAGATATGCTTCTGATGAGTCTGGACTTGCATTTAATTGTGTTGATGTTATGTCAACTGGTTCAGGTGAAAGCAAACAAATTCAATTTAAAAAATCAACCGGAATACTTTGGAACACATCCGCTGTTACTAATATATTTAAACTTTCATTTGCTACAGGTGAAGGAGCAAAACTTCCAACAGTCTATGCTGGAAATAGTGTAAAACCAACAGAAGGCACAGTAATTGAACCAACAGTAAATGCTGAAACTGGAATCGTATCATATGATTTCGGAGGTAGCTATAGTTACTTTGCACTTATTGGCCACAAAGACGGACCTGCAGTTATTGGAGACATTTTAATTAAATATGCAAGTATTAGTGAATACTCAATTCCTGTTACTGGTTTAACACTAGATTTAACTGTATTAGATTTATCTCCATCAAGCGAACCAGTCCAATTAACAGAAACCATTTCACCAAGTACAGCTGTTGACAAAACAGTAACTTGGTCAATTAAAGACGGTTCTGACGATTGTGTCACAGTTGTTGATGGATTAGTTACTCCAAAAGCAACAGGAACAGCAACAATTGTTTGTACTTCAAATGACAATTCAAACGTGTTTGCTGAATGTACAGTAACTGTTTCAAATGTTGAAAAGAAAATAGATGTTGATAAGGTTGATGCATTAGTAGTAACGCCAGATACTCTTGGATTAAGTGGTTCATATTCAACAACAGAAACAACTACAGCTGACGGTAATTATTCTTATATTAGTGCTATGAAGGGAAGCAGCAGCATTCAAATGAAAAAAGATGGTGGTGGTGAACTTCATAACAACTATGCATTTAGTAGAGAAATTAAATATGTAAAAATTTCAATCACAAAAGCTGCAGCTGACACTGCAAAAGCTTCAATATTCTTTGGCGATGCAAAGGGTCCAACAGAAAACGGAATTGCGCTAGGAAGCGGAGGCTCATACGCAATCAATACTGTTGGCAATATTGTTATTAAACCTGAAGCAGGGTCAACATATTTCAGCTTAAAAGCAACAAACGGCACAATTTATTTTGCATCAATTGAGTTCGGATTTGTTGACTATGCAGCTCCAGCACTTGAAGACGTTTCATTAGATCCTGAAGAACTCGAAATAGCCGTCGGAGATGATGATGTAATATTAGAACCAATATTCTCCCCTTCTGATGCTGAGCCAAAATCTGTATCTTGGTCTTCAGATCACCCAGAATACGCAACCGTAACAAACGGAACCGTTCATGCGGTTGCTGCTGGAACAGCAAACATTACCTATACAGCAGACGGAAAAACTGCAACCTGTGTTGTTACTGTGCAAAATAAAACAGAAACTGATGATGTAACAATTACAACAAAAGGTTTTGCTGATATTACCGCAAGCGGTTACCAAAATTCAAATCAACAAGCAACGGTTGAAGGCGTTGGAACGTTATCAATGTATGGCTACAACGGTTCAAATGGACAAGTAAGAGGAAGTAAAACAGCAATAGCTTCTTCTTCAACTACTAGTGATACTGGAAACTGGCATATCTATAACACTACCGAGTTAAGTGGTGAGCTACTTTATGTGACAATCACAACAACTTCAACAGGCAGTAATAAGTTCCAAAATAACTTATATTTAGTATACGGTACTGAGGTTTTAGGAGATATTACAGCATTGCCAGAAGAAAACTATATTGCAGGTACGGTAACAGATACAAAAATTACATTTGATTTAACAAAAGTTGGGCAAATAAAATACTTTAAGATTTGTTCAAAAGAAAAGTTTACTTCCGGAACTGTTTCTGGGGTTTCTGTTACCTTCTCTTTTGCAAAATAATTTAATGCAAATAAAGATCAACCTCTACGATTAACTCGCAAGTTGATCTTTTATTATGCGTATAAGCACTTTCTTTATATTAAATA
>JAZLKX010000004.1:0-5572 GCA_045597865.1 Bacilli bacterium
AATTTGGATATGTTTTTTTTACTGTAACCTTTTCTACTTTAATCTCATCATTTTCTAAATATTGTTGTTCTTTTTGTATTTCTACATAATATACTTCTTCGTCTGTTAATGTACGTAGTTTACCCTCGCCACTAGCGGTATCTTTCTTTGTAAATTTATCTTTTATTTTATTGCCTAGTTCTACTAGTGCTTCGTCTGTAAGATTATCCAAGTAAACTTCAAGATTACTTTCGGTACTCATATAATCTTGTGATTGTTTCAATACTGCATCAGGGAGACCTAGTAGTTTAACAAGGTTCTTTTTAAATTCGGTGTCATTGCCATTATTAATAGCTGTGCATAATAAGTCTATAAAACTTCCGCTTAGTCTATTATTTTTAAATGCTTCGCTTCTAAATAAGCTGTATGTACTACAATTAGCCATATAATTATTTTTAATGTTATTAATTAATCACAAATATAAATGATATTACAATACAAAAACCATACTAATTTTTAATATTAAAAAAAATAGGAGTGAATAATCACTCCCATCTTTTTATTGACATTCTTTTAGATAGTCTTTTAGTCTATCATCTAAGTTTTCATAAAGTTCTCGTGACCAACCTAATCGTTTTAATCGGTCTTGTTTGAATCGATTAAGGTCTTTGTCCCAAGCTGTTTTGGTAAATGTAGCAATTCTATGTTTAGGATTATACCAAGTAGTGTATGGTTTATTAATCTTACGTGTTTTATAAAAGCCTTCGTTAATAGCCCAAAAATACCATTTTACGCTATCTTTAAGTTTTAGATAGTGTTTAACAGTATGAACAAGTCTTGAGAAGAAACGTTTTAGTTTTTCTTTCCAATTTCTAGGTTCTCTTTGAGATAGCATATAAGTACGGAAATCCTCAGCCATTGCTTCCTCTAGTTCAATACCTGTTAGATTGTATTCTTGCTCGCCTAGTTCCATAAGGTCGTCTAGTTCTTTTTTGGTAAGAAGACTATCTAATACTGCGTGGAAAGCCTCGTGATACATAGTACCATTCTCTGCAAGTTTTGATAATCCTATCATACCATCGTGATACAAACCAAATGCAGCTTGATTAGTACCGACTTTTATTAGATCTTCTATAATTTCTACCCTACCATAAAATTGTGGTAAAACACTATGCAACCAAGCCTTTGCTGCTTGGATATTTTCTTTTTCGTATGGTAGTTCTCCTGATACTTGCTCAGGCATTGCTAGGCGTTTCATATTATCTACATTACCAAATCTCCTTCTCTTTTTTTCTCCGTTTTGCTCAGTATTTTTTGTACTTGTTTCTTGGGTTACACTAGTAGTATCAACATTAGCCTCATCAGTTTGTAGAGTTTCAGGTTCGGTTGTTTTTGTTGTATCAGTTACATTTACATCTTCTTTTTTCTTTTCATTTTTACCTTCTTTTTCTTTATCTTTCTTTTTATAATCCAAGTTAGGCTTACCATCTTTCTTTGTTAATTGTAGGTCTTGTGGTCCTGTAATTTTTACATAATCGCCATTCTCGTCTTTCTTAGGTTTGTAGTAATAAACTTCTACCGAGCCTATACCATTGACATTATTAGGATTATTTTCAAATGGTTTTAAGCAATAAATCTCTTTGCCTTTAGCATCTTTTTGGTGTATTCCTTTTTCGTCAACTTTATAAACTCTTAATTGAGTTTTCCCTTTATCAGTTGTGTATTCCTCTTCTTTCCAACCTTTTTGAAGTTTACCTCTACAACCGATTATCTTACCATCAACATAGCTTCCATTATCAAAGATATATTCGATAGCGTATGCTTCTTGTTGCAAAGCACTACCACAGAAAGCGTAGTAATGAACATATCCTTCTTGTCCGTTCTTATTTGAAGTACCTTGTGGAAAATAATCATTATTAATACCACCAGTTTTAGCAATAGTTTCGTTAAGAAGAATATTATAGCTATGCTCTTGTGTTAGTTTAGATTGTGTTTCTGCTACTGATACAGCATAAGCATAAGGTTTATCAAAGCCACCAATATATTCTTTCTTTTCTTTATTGACAAGTTTCATGTCTTTAAAGTCTGTTGTTCCTTGATAGTCTTCGTGTCCTTCCATTTCTAGCCAAAAAGCTTTAGCATAAACGGTAGCTATTTGTAATGTATCAACACCATTATTTAATTCGTCTAATACTTCTTCTTTTAGATAAGAATGGAAACCAACTACAAATTTACCATTTTGAATACCAAATTTAACACAAATTTTAGGTTTATGTAAGTTAAAAGAATACATCTCGTTACCATTAGTATTATCTTCTATATATATTTCAGTTCCACCAATGGTTTCTACGATTCCTTTACCTTTATTGTTATTTTTCTTATTACGATTTTGTTTAAAACCTGAATTAACTTCTTTAGCATCAAGTGTTAATGGATTAAACACAGCCCACGAATATCTCCAATTAGTATCTATAAGGTCGGTATATACTAAACCTTCATTATGTAGTTTATTAATATCAAACCCATTCTTTGATACACGTGCAGATACTTTGTGAGCAACTTGAAAAATCTCATCAAAGAACTTATTAAGTAATTCTTTCGTATCTTCGTTACCTGATAGTTTTATTTTTCTTGCAGGCATTGATATACCTTTAATACTTAAACTAATATAGTCTAGCTTTTCTAAGTCATCGCTATCTGTAACTGCATTGCCATCTTCATCGTTAAAGAAGAAGTTAAAAGAAGTTAGATTAAAATATTTTTTAGCCCAAAGAAGAGCGTGTTTAATATCATAAATATTTTCTATACTTTCTTTACCTATTTCTTTTAATAATACAGAAATCCATTTGTCCTTTGTTTCAGGAGTTACAAATTCTATAGCAACAGGTATCTCTAGGCTTTCTTGATTAGGTGTATCAATTATAATGTTTTTACCATTAAATCTAACATTATCACCAAAATCTAATGTTGTGTGGAAATTGTCAGAAGTGTTATTATCAATTCGTCCACCTAACACAACAGAAACACTAGTAACATACTGAGGATAATTTTCTTTATCCTTAGCATATTCTTCTAGTAGTTTTTTAGCAAATGGCTCAACACCTTCGTATCGTTGAAATCCAGAAATATCATCAGAATAGAATACACCTACTTTTCTCTCATTACCAGTTTCGTCATAAGTAGCATAATAAATAATAGGTTTATCATTGTATTCTTCTACCTTTAGGAAAACTTGGTCTCCTGCTTTTAAACCTTTATTGATATAATCATAATCAATTTTGTCGTATGCGTACAACATAGTATCTACTTCTTTTTCTGAGTATATATATTCAGGAGTATTTTTAGACCAAAACTTTTTATTTTTCTTAGCCCATTGTAAATACTCTTTCATTGTAACAGTAGGTCCTTTACCAAATTCGTTTACTGACAAATTATTAGCTTTTAAATATATTTCATACAATTTATTAGACTTGTCAAATATACATTCGGTAGGGAAGCCTCTCCAAAACTCGTATGATTTATCTTTTGCCTTGCATTGTCTTTCTTCCTCTGCTACTTGATTTTTGTTTATTTCTTGTTCTTCTTGTTGAACAATATCAAATGCTTCTTTATTGCCTAGATTATTTTCTTCGCTTTCGCTAGTTTTCATAATAGGCTCAATGCTACCATCTGAATAATCAAGAACAGGATTAAACCCATTAAGTAAATCTCCCATAATACCATCAGAGAACCAATTTGAAAAATCTTCTGCTGACATTTTACCAATCCTTGCATTTAGGTTTTTATTGGTAAAAATACCTTGTAATTGTTTGAAAAATTTAGTTATCCAATCTTTTATTTCTTCTACTAAAGATTTATCCATTTCTTTTTCTAACAATTCTTGACCATTTTTACCTGTTACTCTTGCAACACACTCAGAGAAGATAGCATCATCGTTATCCTTAATATCGACATAGTTAGGGTCATCTTTAACTTGTTTCCAAATTTCTAGTTGTTTGAATTTAAGAATACCACTAGCATAAAGTTTTTGTTGTTCTTTGTTACCTAACTTTAATGCTTTTAGCCAAAGGTGAGCGTATTCGTGGATAAGAGTATTGGTATCAAACTTACCTTTGATAAGGTGGATTTTACCATCTTCTACCCAGCCTAATACTTCTCCTGTGCTTGATTTTAGGTATTCTATGTTATCATTCTCTTTGCTGAAATCACCATTGTTGTCGGTGGCTGATTTGATTTGGTTAGGGTTAAATACTATTATTGCTTCAATGTCGTGTAAGAAATATGAATAACCATCATAATTTTCAGAATCTATTTCATCTTTATTCCATCCTTCTGAATCTGATTCTTTAATTTTTTTTGCATTTACAAATATTGGCATAACATCGCCATACATTTCTGCTTGCTCTTTTGAAACAGTAACAAAAAATCTGTTATCATCATTTTTGAATGTATCAAATTTTTCTTTTGTTCCGTGGAAAACTACTAATGGCTCGCCATTCTCATCAACTACCTTAGAAGCGTTCTCAGGGTCATTCTCCCAATCACCGAACCAGTCCTTGAAAGCCTTTGTCCTCACCTGCAACCATTGTTGTTCTGTAAGGTTCGTAGGATTACCATTAGGTGCTTTCATAAAAGTACCATCGGCTATTGCTTTCTGCTTTATTGTCTCGGTCTCTGAGAGCTGGCGAGAGAACTGGATGTCAGATTCTACTTCTCCATTAGTATTGGATATAGAATTTTCATCAGTTCCTGTTCTGTTGGAAGTTGATGAGTCTTGTCCAACAGATCCCCTATTTGATTCAATATATTGTCTATTTCCTTCTCGTTTAAGAGAGTCAATAACGCTACGCATTCCCTCTTTTGTACTCCCGAGTTCTTCAACATTCCGTATAGCATTATCTGCTCTGCTGTCAGTTCCATATTCTTCAATGCATTTGATTATTTCTTTGTAATTTTTATTAGATATTTTTAATGATTTTTCAATAAAAAATTCATATCCATTTTCAGTACTCCAAACATGAACACTATTACCAAATAATATAACAGATTTAAATACTCTTCCTTTTAAATCTCCATTTTCGTCATTAAATCTTTGAGTTAATTTAAAATAGACATTAGCTTGTGTCATTATAGCATTTGATAAAGCTAACTCATATTCATAATTTGGTCTTCTTACATTTCTAGGGAAAATTAATTGAGAACCTGCTGGGTATCTTTTTCTTTTTGCAAACTCCGCTCCTGCACCTGCGTTGTCAGCATTTTCTTCCTCAACAATTTCTATACCAATAGACGACATAAAGTCTTTAAGTTTTTGTAATAAAGACTTTTTGTTTGTTTCTTGTTTCTTACGTTCTTCCTCTTGGATAGCCTCGCTATTTTGTTGCTTTGTTTCCTCTGCTTTATTTTGCTGTTCAACTGAATTAGTAGGCGTAGTTGTAGTTTTTTCAAACTTAGGTTCTATTTCACCAAGTAGTTCTTGAAGGTACTGCTTGAAGAATTTTTCATCTTGAATTTTTCTATTAAAATCATTGTCAGCTACTTTTTCACCCTTAGCATTGATACCGAAGAAATGACGGAGGTATAGGTCGTGAAG
>JAZLKX010000005.1:0-3525 GCA_045597865.1 Bacilli bacterium
CTCCAGTAGCCGTGTTTGTCTTTGTCAGACTGAGCATTGTCAGTGCTATTTGATTTTTCTTCTTCATAGCTCAATGCTTATTGTAGTGAAGCCGAACAAATCTATCGCTTCGTTGATTTCAACAGACTTGATTCTGTTCACGTCAAGACCCTTCAGTATTTCAATAGCTCTGTTGATGTTGTCTATCTTGACCTTGTTGGTGTCTCTGTTCTGTCTGTTCTCAAGGATTGAGTCAAACAACCACTCTGCGCTATTGTCGGTAGTGAGATATTCAACGAGGAGTTCCTTCTTCTGCTTGCACTTGATCTGTCTCGTGTAGTAGCTCATGTCCTGGACAATCTTACAAGCTACGTCTCTCTTGTACTGAGCCTTGACAAGTTCTGCTTCTGCAATGGCTCTTCTGTTATAGTTTCTCTGTCTCATAGTTGAAATTATTTTGTACCTGTTGAACCGAATCCACCTTTGTCCCTGTCTGTCTTGGACAGCTCGGAGACTACTATCCATTCTGCTTCCTCCACCTTATAGAAGGTGAGCTGAGCAATACGTGTTCCCTTGCGGATGAGGAACGACGTATCATTGTTCTTGACTATTACCCCAAGGTAGTTTCTGTAGTCGGAATCAATCTTACCCACGATCACGTCAGCATCGAATCGCTCAGCATTGATGTTGGCTACTATGTGACCTTCGCCATCCACGATGTAGCTATATCCTTCCATGCCCTTGGCAGAGAAACCGCTTCGAGGTTCAATCTTTGCCTCAAGACCTATCGGCATTTCTATTGCAATGCCAGTGGGAACGATGTTTCTACCATTGTAGATGATAATGTCCTCTGTAACTCTGATGTCGTATGCTGCACTGCCTTTAGTTGCCTTTACAGGTATGCAGCTGTCACCATTCTGGAACTTAATCTTTATTGTCTCCATTTGTTCTTGTCATTAATTTTCCAATCTCGTCTATTTTCTTCTGTCTGCGTTTCCTTGCCATCTCTTCCTTGTGTTTCTGATACCAATTCCTCGCATACTCATTATGTCTGTCCTTGTTCTTTCTGCACCATTCGGTTGCATACTTGGGGTGCTTGTCTCTCCACTCCTTCGCGTAAGCCGATATTTCCTCTCTGCGGGCAAGATGTTGCTGACGTACCTTCTCCTTGTTTTTGAGGTAATACTCACGCCTTTTCTGTTTCTTTTCTTCCTCTGTCATATACTGCAATTACTTTATAGTTAAAACCTACTCCTCTTCTCTGGGCAATCACGTCTGCTCTCAGTTGTTCTTTGAGTTCGTACCACTCCATCACCTTGCCGTCTCTGTTCGACAACTCAAGGATGTATTTATCTGCGTTCTGGACAGGACTATACTCAATCAGTGGCTGGCTCTTGCGATATTTCTTGTTTACTCTGCCGAACTTAATGCCCTTCTCCTTCAGTTTGTTCACCTTTGAGTAGATGCTCGATTCGGTCTTGTCGAGTATGTTGACCATATCCTTCAGGCTGTACTTGCCATAGTTATCTATCAGCCACTCTGTCTGTTCCTTAGTCCAAATTCTCTGGTATTTTATCTCCATATAGCAATCTTAGTCTTGTTAGTTGTTGTGCGATGTAACCCTTCTGATAGAGAGCTGCACGCAATTTCTTTTTCAGTTCGTCAATCTCCGCCTTCTTGTGCTTGTTGTTCACCTTGGCAGCACTCAGTTGATCCTCAAGTTTCCTGTTCTTCGTCTTGAGGTCTATTATTCTGTCGTGCGCCCAAGCTCTCAAGGCATCGTTCTCCCTACACACTCGATGCAGGTCTGCCACCGCACTCCTCAACAGATACTCAAGAGGTATGTCGTTGTTGAGCGCATCCTTCTGTGGCTTGTATCTGTACTTAGCTTCCTCGTAACTCATTTCGTTCTGTCCTTGATTACTGAATAAATCTCTCTGTGAATATCGTCCACAGTAGGATAGGCATATCCGTCGAGGTATATCATCACATCGTCCATGCATCGGAGCATGATGTCATCCTGCATCTCCATTGATGCAGTGTTGAGAATGAGACGGAACTCTCTCTCTATCTGTTTGATAACTTGATACTTAATCATAGCTCTATGTTTTATGCAAATTCAAGAAAGTCAATATCACTCTCGGCAATGTCGTAATCGTCATAGTCGATGTTCATCTCCTTCAGCTTCTTCGATACTGCATCATATACATCACGCATATCATCGTACTCACCGAATGAATTACAAGGAACACAGAACTGCATCTTGATCTGCACCGTATCTTCGCCAGTATAAGCCTCAACCAATGCCTCATATCTACCGAACAGCTCTGGGTAGTAACCCACGCTCTCATCTACTCTGCTCCAATCTGTCATATTTCCTCGTATTTTAATTGTTTTACTACTGAATGATATTCTATACCATTTTTGAATTTGAATTGAAATTTGGCGGGTCTATGCCTCGATTAACTGGGTCATGAAGTTCATCGCTTCAGCGAAAGTTACGTCCTCATAAGTTTCGACGTGTTCATCCTTTCGCATCCACGCCTTCTTGCCCTCGACTCTCAGCTCCATGTCTATGTCTGTTCGCCACGCATGGAAGGCTCTGCCTGTTTCTGTGTCGTACCATTCTACTTCGTACATGACTACCTCCTTTCAGACGTTATTCCAATATGCCATTGACTCGTTCCATGCTTCGATAGCTCCAACGAGCATTCTTGCATCATGATTGAGAACCGTGTCATGCTTGAGTAGTTCTTCGAGCATAGCTTGCAGGTCTGCTCCCTTACCTGTGATTGAGTCGATAAGGTCTCTTACCTTTTTAGCCTCTGTCTTTTCGTGAATGCGCTCCATCATAGAGTCGTATGCACTCTCTTCTTTGTGATAACTTAACTTGTTCATAATTATTTCCTATTAGACTTACCCTTGAAACTTACCACCACCATCATCTCGTTGAGTCGGTCGGCTATTCTTGCTCCGTATCTCTCGCGAATCTGTTGCGGTGTGCAGTTTGTTGTGACCATCGTCCACAGCCTCTTGTTGTATCTCCTCTCCAGTATGTCGATGAGTGGCGTGTGGGCGTTGCCGTAGCTCAGTACCTCCGTAGCCTCGTTGCCGAGATCATCTATCGCAAGCATCTTGACATTCGAGAAGTTGTATGTCTTGGCTTCCTCGTCCTTGCACGCAAGAGCAATATCCTTTGCGCTTCTCAATTCGACTTCTGCTTTCTCGCCATCCGCATCCTTGATGCTTGAGTAGTTGATGATGCTGGCTATTGCCTTCATCATCGTTGTCTTGCCGTTTCCACACCCTCCCATGAATATTACTCCGAACTTGTGTGCAGGATTAGTGAGGAACTTGGCTACTGCCTTGATTGCATTCTTCATGTCCTCTGTCTCGACATAGGTCATGCCTCTGCTCTCCACCTCTGCCATGACGCTGGCAGTCAGATAGCCTTCCAGATTCTCCGCTGGCATGTTGATCCTAAAAACCATGGAAGTCGTATTCTTCAGGCGAAGTAGCTGTGACTTCACAGCCTCTACGTCTATC
>JAZLKX010000006.1:0-1479 GCA_045597865.1 Bacilli bacterium
GTGAAGTTGGTGGATCCGAATGGGGAAACGGTCGGATCTCCTCCTTCTCGTCATCATTTTTTAATTACTGTTGGAATACAAGTTTATAAAGCAGCAAAAAATAATGGAGCATCATATAATGGTGCAATATTAGTATTGGCCCAAGCTACTCTTGAAAGCGGGTGGGGAGAATCTGCCAAGAATGACTGTAATTTATTTGGTATTATGGCAGAACCTGGAGCACCCTCTAAGAGAAGAACTTCTCATGGAGCATTGAAAGATTATTCGAATTCAGGAGGATATGAGGTGGCTATAAATGATTATTTTTATAAAACAAAAAAAAAGTGGCCCCAATGGTCCGACGTCCTATCCCAAAACGATTTCACATCAGAAGATATAGACAAAGCTCTTAATACTGGTAGTTACTATCCTTCACAGGGAGATCGTCGAAATGGGAAATATGCTTATTGTGGGAATCTCGATGAAAATGGTAAAAGTCATTATGGAGAGTCATTAATGAAACAATTTTCTTCTACAAAAAAAAGATTTAAAAATAGTCTCATTTATCAAATAAATGCGAACAAAGAAATTATTCAACAAGGCATTCCTTATTCTAACGAATATTTAGATAGAATTAAGGAGGAAAACACACTATACAAAGCAATTTTAGATGAAATCAAATAGTTTAAAGTTTATCGTGATATTATTCTTGGCACTAATGAAATGTGACGGGAATAGCGGAATAGCAAAGCAAGTGAATGAATCCATACAAAGGATCATTCTTCATGATGTTCAACCCCAGTATATCGTTGGACATTTTACAGGTAAAGAGACAAACGATACGTTACGATTTCAGTATATTACAGATGGTGGAGATGAATTAACGAGAATTCCTTCAATGGAAAATGATTGGGATTCAGTAATAAAATGGTTCTGTCAAGATTATCAAATCAATTCTTTTATAGCATTTGGTTCTGACACTTTATTTTTTGAATCTGCATACAATTTGTTTTGTTTTTTTAATATTGGAGATGTAAATCTTGATGGCGTTGATGAATTTGCATTAGTTGTTAATTGGTTAGATTACAGTAATATCAACAGCTGTAAAATATATTCTATATGCAATCATAAATTTTCTTTATTAAAAGTTTTTAATATTCACGAATCCGCTTTTATACAGAGAGGAAATCATGACCCTTCCTTTATAGGAATTAAAGATTATCTAGAAAGAGAGGATGGGGTGTGGAAATTTCATGAATATTTAAATGATAATAATGAAAATAAAGAAATGACAATTCTTCAACTAGAACAATGCGAGCGCGGTAATAAAATCCATAAATAAATCTGCAGAGAAAATATCTTCCACTCAAGTCCGAAAGCCTGTAAATAGCAAAATTTCACAACAAAGCAGTTTCCCTCTGCCCTCGTTTTGCACTCAAAACTCTCCGCAATATAAATCGTTTCTAAACTCAACTCAAACAAAGAAAAAATGAACAAGAC
>JAZLKX010000007.1:0-1458 GCA_045597865.1 Bacilli bacterium
TGAAGTGCACCCCTAAAGTTGGACAAATAAAGTTCAATTTTAGGAGGTGCATTTTTTATGTCCAAATACTCAGAAGAGTTCAAATTAAAAATTGTAAAAGAACATAAAGAAACGCATATAGGTTCAAAACGACTGCATAAGAAATATGGTGTTAATCCCAGTCAAATTGAACAATGGATAGCTCAATATGAATTAACAGGAACTTTTACAAAACCAACCCGACATTTTAGCGGAGAATTTAAGCTAAAAGTGTTAAACTATCAGCAAGAGCATCATCTTTCAGATCAAAAAATTTGTTTAATTTTTGGAATTACAAATACAGGTACAATCTGTGCATGGCGAAAGAAATATATTACCGGTGGTACACAAGCTCTGTTTCAAAGACAAGGCAGGCGTTCAAAAATGCCAAAGAAAAGTTTAATACCAAACAAACCAAGAGAAGAATGGACAAAGGATGAAGAACTGGCATATCTTCGCATGGAGAATGAATACCTAAAAAAATTGACAGCCTTAATTCAGGAAGACGAACAACGGGAAAAAGACTCAAAGACCAAAAAGTCAGAGTCATCAAAGAATTAAGGCAGAATTACTCCGTTGCAGACTTGGCAAGACTTACAGGATTGCCACGAAGTTCATTTTATTACTCAGAAAAACATCCTCACAAAGATAAATATCAGCAGGAACGAGAACTGGTTCAGCAGATATATCATGAAAATAAAGGGCGTTACGGCTACAGGAGAATTACTCTTGAGTTCAGAAACAGAGGTTTGAATACAAATCATAAAGTCATTCAAAAACTTATGCATGAAGAACATATAATCTGTCAGGTAAGGCTGCATAAATATAATTCATACAAAGGTCAGGTTGGTAAAATTGCAAAGAATTTACTGCTGGTAGGTCCAAAACGAAAAAAGAAGAGAGATTTCTCCACAACAAAGTCAAATCAAAAATGGGTCACAGATGTAACTCAATTTAACATAATGGGAAAGAAACTTTATCTTTCGCCAATTCTTGATTTACATGACCAATCACTTGTAAGCTGGAATCTTTCTGAAAGTCCAAACTTTGCCCAGACAATGGATATGCTTGATAAAGCTTTTGAGAAGATTCCAGACGGAACAAATCTTATTCTTCATTCTGATCAGGGATGGCAGTATCAGATGTATGAATATCAACAGAGATTGAAAGAAAAAGGTATTCGACAAAGTATGTCACGAAAAGCAAACTGTCTTGATAATTCAGTTATGGAAAATTTTTTTGGATTATTAAAATCAGAACTTCTGTACTTAGAACATTTTGATTCTGTTGAACAGTTTAAGAAAGAGTTGATTGAATACCTGACTTGGTACAACGAAAAGAGAATTAAGGTTAAATTAAAAGGACTGACCCCTTTACAATTCAGGAATCAGTCCTTAAAATCAGCCTAGTTAAAGTGTCCAATAATTGGGGTGCACTTCA
>JAZLKX010000008.1:0-50275 GCA_045597865.1 Bacilli bacterium
CTCCATAAAAATTCCATTATATTTGAATTTAAAGACACGAATTCCTTCGTCTTTTACCTCTAAACATTCAGCCTTAAGTAAACCATCTTTAAAAGAGATAACTGAACCGAGTTTAATTGGTTTTGCATTACCTGTTAAGCATTCCCAAACGTCCCCTTCGAGTTGTTTTAAAAGAAGAACTTCAACTTTAGCTCCAGTACCTTCTTTAACACCAAAAATACGTGCAGGTAATACTTTAGTATTATTTCTTACGATTACATCGCCTGGTTTTAAGAAATCGATGATATCATGAAAGATATGATCTTCATAAGTTTTGTTAGTTTTATCGATAACTAAAAGTCGTGACTCATCACGCTTTTGAGCAGGAAATTGAGCTATAAGTTCTTCAGGTAAATAATAATCAAACAACGAAATATCCATTAGAAGCCTCTCTTATCTCCATATTTTCTAAGCATTTCTTCTCTAAAATCGCCGAATCTATCTTCTTGAATAGCTTTTCTTGCTTCTTCCATTAAATGAATAAGGAATCTAACGTTGTGGTATGAGAGAAGTCTCTTACCAAAAGCTTCATCAGCGACATATAGATGTCGAAGATATGCTTTTGTGTAATTTTTGCATGTATAACAATCACACTCCGGATCAAGTGGAGTGAAATCTTCAGCGTATTCTGCTTTTCTAATATTAACTCTTCCTTTGGAAGTCATTAAAGCTCCATGTCTTGCAATTCTAGTAGGAAGAACACAGTCAAACATATCGACGCCTTTAGCAATACCTTCAAGAAGGTAATCAATTGAACCTACGCCCATAAGGTAGCGTGGTTTATCCTCTGGTAAATATGGAACTGAATAATCTAGCATTTTTGAGAAAACTTCTTTAGGTTCTCCTATGGAGGTTCCACCAATTGAGTAACCTGGGAAGTCCATTTTTGCCAACTCTTCAGCACAGTGTTGTCTTAAGTCTGGGAATTCGCCACCTTGAACAATGCCAAATAAAGCTTGGTCTTCGCGTTTGTGGGCATCCTTACCACGCTTAGCCCATCTAAGCGTTCTTTCGACCGATTTTTCAGCATATTTATGATCTGCTGGATAAGGAATACATTCATCAAAAGACATAATTATGTCTGCGCCTAATTTTTCTTCTATTCCAATTACTGATTCTGGAGTGAAGAAAAGTTTATCTCCATTGAGGTGTGATTTAAATGTAACGCCTTCTTCAGTAATCTTTCTATTTTCTTGTAATGAAAAGACTTGGAATCCACCACTATCTGTGAGAATTGGTCCTTTATAATTCATAAATTTGTGAAGACCACCGGCTTTAGCGACAATGTCTTCGCCTGGTCTTAAATGTAAGTGATAAGTGTTAGATAAAATGACTCCAGCACCCATTTCCTTTACTTCTTCTGGAGATAAAGTTTTAACGGTTGCTAAAGTGCCAACAGGCATAAACATTGGAACTTCAACATCTCCATGTGGGGTGTGAAGAATTCCATATCTTGCACCTGTTTGTTTACAAACATGTTTAATTTCTAACCAAAAATCTTTCATAATTATTCTTCCGGATAAACTGCGTTAAGAGGAAGGAATTTCTTGCTCTTGCAGCTACTGTGTTTTAATACTTGGAGGATTATAAATTTATCTTCTGAGTTTGTTAAATTCATAATTTTTTGAACTTGGCAAAGCATCTTAACTTTTGCGCCTTTAATATAAACTGCTGATTCAAATTCTTCACATTCGATTCCTTCGAATTTATTGCCTTCATCGCTATGGTTTTCGCCAAGTTTATGAGCAATATCTTCTTGTCCTTCAGCTAAAGCTGAAACACCAACAAAACTATCAAGTTTTATAACTTTCCCAGTTACTGATTGGCCACCCACTAATAAGGCGATTTTATCGTAATCAACTTGAGTTGCCCAAGCACAGACCATTCCGTACTTCTTTCCGTCCTTATTAAATGCAAGAACATTGCAACCCATATTAAATGCTTGAAGAGACATAATTTTCCTCCTAGAACTTGAAATCTAAGTTCTTGTTTGCACCTATTACATCCATGAAAGGTTTGTTCCTTCTCAAGAGTAGGAACAACATATATCCTAGCACAGTTACGCTAATAAATTCACCTAAAGCTACAAAACCAACGCCTAACCAAAGGTTAATTTCTAGAATAAAATGTAATTCTGCACCGATTGCGAACGCATTTATTACTACTGGTATCAACGATGCAACAAGTAAATGTTTGCAGAACGAAACTCCAATACAACTTATTAATGTAGCAAGCGTTCCGATTAAAATATCCCACGGACCAAGGGTTGATAAACAGTTAGCACATAAGCATCCCAATGTGAGTCCAATTGTGAAATCTCTTCTGAAGAAGCAGAGCAAAATTAATGCTTCTGCAATTCTAAATTGGACTTGCCCAAATGCAATTGGAGTAGATGCAAAAGTCAATAAAAAATATATCGCTGCCACAACCGCGTTTCTTGTAATTGTTTTAACGATATCTTTTTTCATATCCTTGTTTTTCTAAGTGGTTTATCAAGGGAACACTTTAAATATTAAAGGTTCTGAGCAATAAGCTCAGCTACTGATAAAACTTTAGCTCCTTTATATTCTTTTTCAACTGTATCAGTTATAACGAATTCTTTTACTCTAGAATCAATGCTGTTCTTTGAAATAATTGCATGAGTAACTGCAACATAAATTTCTTTTGCACCTTTTCGGAAGAGTGCTTCAACAGCATTGTTAATTGTTCCGCAAGTATCACAAATGTCATCAACAATGAGACAAACTTTGCCTTCAACGTCTCCAACAACATTAACAACCTCTGATTGATTTGGTGCTGGACGTCTTTTATCAATAACTGCAAGGCCTGCTCCATTGAGTTCTGAGGAGACATCTCTACCTCTATTTGCAGAGCCGTGATCTGGTGAAACAACAACAACGTTTTTATGAGCAATTTTTAACTCGTCAAAACGTTTTGCAAAGTATCTTCCAAACAAGACTGAGGTCTCAAGATTTTCAACTGGAATTGAGAAGAAACCTTGAATCTGCTGAGTATGCAAATCTACGGAAATTACACGGGAAATCCCGCTGTTTTCTAGCATTTTTGCCACTAATTTAGCAGTAATTGGTTCTCCTGGTCTTGCGACTCTGTCTTGTCTAGAATAACCATAATAAGGGGTGATCAAAACAATCTCTTTTGCCCCTGCATTTTTAAGTGCATCAACGAATATCAAAATCTCGAAAATTGTGTCGCTTGAAGGTGCAATTGTGGACTGCACAATAAAGCATTCTTTTCCCTTAACTTTGCTTAAACATCTTGCCATAATTTCGCCATCAGAAAACTTCACAACTTCACTCTTTCCGAGTTCAATTTTTGAAGCTGAGGCAATTTCTTTGGCAAGTTTACAACTTGATGTTAATGAGAAAATTACTTTTTCCATGATGTTTTGTACTCGTTATATTTCTTTGATGAACCTTTTACCATTTCAGCAGGATATTTTCTTTCGTTTTGATCCATCTTTTCATTGATAATTTCATCAACGTCAAGATTGTAACGGTCTGCCATAAGCATTGCATACATAAAAACATCAGCTAATTCCTCTTTGACTTTATCGATTGATTTTTCTTTATCTGACCATTGGAAAACTTCAAGGAGTTCCCCTGCTTCAATCATGATAGATTTTGCAAGATTTTCTCCAGTGTGAAATTGAGACCAATCGCGGTCGTCTCTAAATTTCATCAATCTATCGTAAGTGGCTTTTTTCATCAAAATTACCGGGAAAACCCTATTATTTCTTGGCTTTTCCTTGATTTGCGACTGCTTCCATTTCAGCTTTTAAAGCAGCCTCGTCCATTAAATAGTAATGTTTAACAGCTTTCATGTTGTCATCAAATTCGAAGACTAGTGGAACACCGGTTGGGATGTTAACACCAACAATTTCTTCTTTTGGACAATTTGTGAAATATTTGTATAAAGCACGGATTGAGTTACCGTGAGCAACAATTAAGCAACGTTTGCCTTTTTCCATTTCTGGTTTGATAACTTCTTCATAGAATGGAACTGCACGAGCAACTGTAAGTTCAAGTGATTCAGTAAATGGAAGATCTGATTTTGGAACATCTCTAAATTGAGCTTGGTTGCCTGGGTATCTTTCATCTTTTGCATCAAGTGCTGGAGGTGGGCAGTCATAGCTTCTTCTCCAAACCTTAACTTGTTCTTCACCGTACTTTTCTGCTGTTTCAGACTTATTTAAGCCTTGAAGTGCGCCATAGTGACGTTCATTAAGTCTCCAAGTCTTAACGACTGGAAGCCATTCTCTGTCAAGTTCAAATAAGACGTTATTCATAGTATGAATAGCTCTCTTGAGTAAAGAAGTATAAACGATATCGAAATCGTAGCCTTCTTCTTTAAGTGTTTTACCGGCTCTATGAGCTTCCATAACACCTTTTTCGGATAATTCGACGTCTGTCCAGCCTGTAAATAAGTTTAACTTATTCCATTCTGATTCGCCGTGTCTAATTAAAACTAATTTTGTCATTGTTTTTCTCCTTAATTAGTCTGCTAATGATCCCATTGGATCCCATGGTTGTAAAACAACTGGTTCTGCTTCGTATGCAGCAAGTTCCTCTTTGGTTAAATACTTTTTGTTAACAACTGCTTGATATGTGTATTGATCAAACCAGCTTGCTGACATAATAAAGTAACCTTTATAACCTCTGTCATCGCCCCAGGAGTTTTCAATTTTCCATTTTGATGGAACGCCGTTTGCATCAAATCCAACGCCTGTAATACACATGGCGTGGTTCATTGCGCTTGCGCGGAAATCAAGGGATTCACCCTTTTCCATCTTTATATCTAAATCCAATAAGGATTTAAAATCAAATTCTTGATCGTTCCAAACACCACGCAATCTATCACCATAGCTTGCGACATCACTACCAAACCAAACGATTTGATTGTCTTTAAGTTGGCGCAAAATGAGTTCTTTAAGTCTTTCCATAGGAAGATTTAAGTGTTTGACGATTTTGCCATCTGCAACATTGCCTAAATACTTGACTGTGTAGCTCTTCATAAATGGTTTTGATTTAGTTGGGGCATTAATACAGCTAACGTATTCATCAATTTCTTTGCCAATATATTTTTCAAAGAATGATTTTGGAGTAAATCCACGAACAACGTGGTATTCATTTTTATCATCTGTGTATTTGAGATCGAAATTCTTTGGTGGAATTCCATAACAGGAAATAAGTGCTTTGTAGAAACGTTTCATATATGAATCTTTAAGTGCTTCTACTGCATCCATTCCATCTTTTCTTAATACAACACGTGATTCGCTAGCGAATCTACGAATTTCAGCATTGAGTAAAGAATTTAAAATTCTTGTGTTATTTGATGTGAATGTCTCAACAAAGGCGTTCTTTGGGCAAATACCATACTTTTTAACAACGTTAACAAGCATATCCCATTGTCCGCCATCACCAATACCGGATTGGACCAAGAATTGAACTGTACGATCATCGTAGTCTTTGTCAATTGTCTCAATTAATGCATTGAGAGCGTAATTAAGTTTTTCAAGTTTATCGTAGAAAGCGATATAGCTTTGTGAAAGTTTGAAGGTTCCTGCACCAATCTTCTTGCCGATTAACTCACGCATTACGTTACACGCGGCGAAGATCCAACATCTACCAGAAGCTTTTTGGTTAGAAACAGCCATTGTTTTGATATTAATATCAAAATTAAAGTCCATTTCTTTAACTGAATCTTTTGATGCTGCTGCAACTGCGATGTCGTTAGCTGCAATAGCGTGTCTTGCTACTGTGGCAGATTTATCAGCGAAATATTCTTCTTCAATCTTATTTAATTGTTCGATTGTAATTTCTTTCATAATAATCTCCTTAGCGCATAATATTTTAATATTAAGATTATTGTTTTTCCACAAAAATAGTATAATTTAAGCATGAACTACAAAAAATACGCATTGGTCGACTTACATTTACACCTTGATGGCTCTTTATCAGCCAAAGCAATCTTAAAGGTTGCAAAGGAAGAAAATATCAAGCTGCCAGCCTACACAGTTGAGGAACTAAATCCTTACTTAATTGTTCCAGAGGATTGCCCTTCTTTAGAAGAATACTTGAAACGTTTTGATTTGCCGAATCTTGCACTTCAAACAAAATTTGGTATTAAAACTTGCACTCTTGATTTATTAAAGAGATTAAGCGAGCAAGGTTTGAAGTATGTTGAAGTTAGGATGGCTCCACAACTTTCTTGTGACAAAGGTTTAACCCAAGAAGAAGTTGTAGAAACTTTAATTGAGGCTTTAACTGAGGGTGAAAAATACGGAATTTATACCAATTTAATCCTCTGTATGATGAGAGGAGAAAATACTCACGAAAAGAATCTAAAAACTGTAGAGGTTGCAAAGAAATTTTTAGGATCAAAAGTTGTTGCTCTTGACCTCGCCGGAGCAGAAGCGCTTTTTCCAAATACAATGTTTGATAATGAGTTCAAATTAGCAAACAAATATGGCATTCCATTAACAATCCATTGTGGAGAAGCAGACGGGGGAAATTCAGTCCTCACAGCACTAAATTACAACCCAGTTAGAATTGGCCATGGCATTCATTGTAATGAGAGTGAAGAAGCCATGGATATATTAAAAAAACGCGGGATTTGGCTGGAAATTTGCCCGAAATCTAACTTAGACACCAAATCAGTTTTATCATTAAAAGACATACCAATCCGTGAATTTATGAAGCGTGGAATTAAGGTCTCAATTAACACAGATGATGACACCTGTTCTAACACAACATTAGAAAAAGAATACAAGTCATTGGCTGACATTGGATTTAATGAAAAAGAGCTCCAAGAATTTGCTAGAAATTCGATTGAAGCGTCCTTTGCAAGTCAAAAAATAAAAGACGAAATTTTAGGATTAATTAAATAAAGGATTTTAGAGCCCTAATTACCTCATCAGTCTCCTCACAATAACCAATGTGATGAGACTTTTTTAATAGGACCCACTCTGATCCTTTAATTTCTCTGTTCATAAGCTCGTTCATGCGTGGTGTTGATTCATCTAAAGCACCGGAAATGATAAGAGTTGGTACATCGATCTTGTTAAGTTTGTCTTCAACAGACCAATTTTTCAAAGTTCCGGTCCCAAAAAGCTCCGAATCGCCCCACATCAGCTCATAAATTTCTTTATTTGTCTTTGGAAAGCGTTTTGTCTTGAAATTAAACAACTCTTTTGAACGTTTTCCGACATGTTCTTTATAAAATCTTCTTATTCCAGAAACGTATGAATTTTTGTCATATTTTTTGCCTTCAAATTGAGCCAAAATTGCGGTTCTTTCTTCAGCAGGAAAATCATCCAACATTTTGACGTGTTCATCATTCCAAATTTTAGTACTTGGAAGAGTAGAAAATAAGACTAATTTTTCTAGTCCTGAATGAGGAAAATTACATACCCATTCAAGAGCTAACATGCCACCCCAAGAATGTCCTAAAATTGAGAATCTTTTGAGTCCAAAATAATTAATTAAATTTTCGAATTCCTCAAGAAATAGCGGGAAATTCCACGTGATTTCGTGGGTTTTTGGGACTTTTGAGTAACCGCATCCGAGTTGATCATAAAAGATTAAAGGGATACCAAATTCTGCTAACTTTTCGAGCGGTTCATAACGCTCCACGCAACCACCAGGACCACCATGCAAAATGATAAGTGGAACACCTTTAGAAAGGTCGCCAAAAGAATAGGCTCTTGTGTAGTAATTTTTGAATGGAATTTTATGAACTTTTTTGGTCATTTTTTATTTCTTGTTTTTCTTGATTTCTGCAATCTTTAAAGCTGCTTCTTTATCGATCACTTCAATACCGTTTTCTTCAGCAATTTCTGCGATTTGAAGAAGCGCTGCTTTCATGAATGGCCTTGGGATCTTAACGTAGAGTTCGCAAGCCTCTTTTGTAAACTTAACTTTTGTATCAAGTCTTTCAGCACAATACATAACACTTTCAACGCTACCTGCATTTGATGTAGCAATAGCTTCTGATTGTGGTTTTCTTGCACCAAATCTCATATACCAGAAATTCTTTGAATCATGGTAGCCATAATCAACTGGAACTTTAGGGAATGAATTTTTCTTTAATCCATTCTTTAAATTATCGGCATATTTTTCTTCCATAAGGACTTTATCCATTTTTAAGATAAAATGGCATCCAAATTTTGAAGTAATTCCGTTGAAGTTATTGTAAGGTCCTTCAACGCCCTCTAATTCACCGATGTGTTTCTTGCATTTATATGCATCTTCTAAAGAATCATCCCAAGTACATTCAATAACTTGATATGCATCTTTTAAAATGAGTGGTCTTTCGCCTTCAGCTTCGCCCTTAATGAGTTCAAAATTACAATCTTTCATCTTCTCTTGTGATGTTTTGCCTGGGAAACCTAAACGAACGACTTCTTTGAAATATTTTGTATCGTCCTTAATAAAATTAAGAGCGCATTTTCCTGTTCTTAAAATGTTTTGTGCAGTGTTTGATGAATTACGACATTCAAGAATCATTGCGTAGTAATCTTTTCCTGCAATGTAATATGGGAAGACTAAGGAATAGCTTCCAATAGTTGTTGAGCCATCTTCTGCTAATGTTGATATAGCAACAGTTGGCATTGGAAAAAATAAATTGTTTTGGTAGAAATTATCTACAATTTTTAAACTTCTAAACTTAGACATAAGTTACCTCCAAATGTAATTATAACAACAATATTTCATATCTCAACCCATAATGTCAAAAAAAAAAGACGCCCATAAGGACGTCTTATAAATCTTTAAGATTTAATTATTTTGCTAATGCTTGAGCAACTGAGACAGCGACTGCGACTGTTGCACCAACCATTGGGTTATTACCCATTCCAATCAAACCCATCATTTCAACGTGTGCTGGAACAGATGAAGAACCTGCGAATTGAGCATCAGAGTGCATTCTTCCCATTGTATCTGTCATACCATAGGATGCTGGACCTGCTGCCATGTTATCTGGGTGAAGTGTACGACCAGTTCCACCACCGGATGCAACTGAGAAGTATTTCTTACCTTGTTCGATACATTCTTTCTTGTATGTACCTGCAACTGGGTGTTGGAAACGAGTTGGGTTTGTGGAGTTTCCAGTAATGGAAACATCAACACCTTCCATGTGCATAATTGCAACACCTTCACGTACATCATCAGAGCCATAGCAACGAACTGCTAATCTGTCTGGGTTGTTACCATATTTGGTTTCTTTAACAATGTTAACTTTGCCTGTAAAGTAATCAAATTGAGTTTCAACAAGAGTAAATCCGTTGATTCTTGCAATGATCTTTGCAGCATCTTTTCCAAGACCGTTTAAGATAACTCTTAATGGTTCTTTTCTAACTTTGTTAGCTTTCTTTGCAATGCCGATAGCACCTTCAGCAGCAGCGAATGATTCGTGGCCTGCTAAGAATGCAAAGCATTTTGTTTCTTCAGAAAGTAACATTGCACCTAAGTTACCGTGGCCTAAACCGACTTTACGATCATCAGCGACTGAACCTGGGATACAGAATGATTGTAAACCAACGCCAATCCATTTGGATGCTTCTGCAGCATTCTTTGCGTTGTTTTTAATTGCGAGTGCTGCGCCAACTGTGTATGCCCAGCATGCGTTTTCGAAACAGATGGTTTGGATGTCTTTTACCATTTGGTAAACATCTAAGCCTTTATCTTTACAAATCTTTTCAGCTTCTTCTAATGAAGCAATGCCATTATCGTTTAAGCATTTGTTGATTTGTGCGATTCTTCTTTCATAACCTTCAAATAAAGCCATTTTCCGAACCTCCTATTCCTTACGTGGGTCAATAAATTTGACACCATCGTTGTAGCGGCCGTATTGGCCTTTTGCCTTTTCAAGAGCAACTTCTGGTGAATCACCCTTCTTTAAGAAGTCTGTGAATTTACCAAGTGATAAGTATTGATAACCAATGATTTCGTTATCTGCGTCTAAAGCCATTGATGTGATGTAACCTTCGGTTAATTCAAGGTAACGTGGGCCTTTTTCTTTGGTTGCAAAGATTGTTCCAACTTGTGAACGTAATCCTTTACCTAAGTCTTCAAGACCTGCACCAACTGCTAAACCGTCTTCTGAGAATGCTGATTGAGTTCTACCATAAACGATTTGTAAGAATAATTCTCTCATTGCTGTGTTGATAGCATCACAGACTAAGTCTGTATTAACTGCTTCAAGAAGTGTTTTACCAACAAGGGCTTCGCCAGCCATTGCTGCTGAGTGAGTCATTCCTGAACATCCTAATGTTTCAATCAAGGCTTCTTCAATAATTCCGTTTTTAACGTTTAATGAAAGCTTACAAGCGCCTTGTTGTGGAGCACACCATCCGATACCGTGGGTAAAACCGCTGATATCTTTGATTTCTCTGGAGTAAACCCATTTTCCTTCTTCAGGAATTGGAGCACAACCATGAGAAGCACCACAATTGACTTTGCACATATTTTGTACGTCTTTTGTATATTGCATTCAATATCTCCTCCTAAAATGTGAGCATAATAAATATACTTTGTATATGAGTGTTTGTAAAGAAAAATCGGCATTACCGATTGACTATTTAATAAATGTCAATTTGGTTCTGCCGTTTATTTCTGTTTGTTTATATAATTTCCAACCGCCTTTTTCGTGTTCTTTTATTATTTCAATGACTTCGTCATTATCTACCAAAACTGTCTTGGAAATTGCATCTTTTGTCATGATTGATGCAATCTGTTCATCGGTTAATTTCATATTAACCTCTCCAGGTAATTTTCATCTCACTTACAAGCATTCTTCCGCCTGTTGCTTTTAATGTGAAACTATTTGTTCCTTCAACGTATTCTTTCACAATTGTTTTTGTTACAGGAGCTGCATTACTTGCAATTTCAAATGAGGTGTCAAGATCATCAATGTGTAGATGACCCAAGTTATCAACATTATGAATTGTTTGACCGGTTTGCCAATCTTGATAAGGGTTTGAATAGTTAAATGCAGTGATTTCTACCTTGTAGATTTTAACATCAGAAGAATATTTAAAAGTTCCTTCGTTAAATTTATCCTTGGCTGGTGATCCTGTTCCAATTTGGAAAAAAGTATCACTATCAACTTTTCTTGTAGTGCATTTAACACATGAAATTTCGCTAATTAATTCGTAATATTCTAATTGGTCATCAATGTATTCAAAAAGCTCTTCAAATTTGGCGGCATTATCAAAGATAGTTGCTTCTGGGAAGTTTGTAGCAAACTTTGAGCCGTGTAAAACAATTGTTGCTGTATATTCTTCTTCATCAATTGCAGGCTTTTCAACAACAGAAATATTTACTGTTGCTGTAAAACCTTTGTAACTTATAGTTACTTTTTTATCAGCAAGTGTTAGTTCTTTTTCTGTATAAGTATAATCAGTTACTGATGCATAAGTGCCATCTTTATATTGAGCATTAACAACCATTCCATTTGGATCAAAAACTTCACCAACATAATATTTCGTCTTTGCAGGTTGTTTTTTAATGATTATTCCAGTTAAATTTGGATTAAATTCTTTGCCGCAAATATCACAAAGGCCATCTTCATTTTCGTCAATACAATCTGAAAGTTTTTTGTCGCATACATCACACAAGTGATCTTTGTCATTGTCTGCACAAGTATGGTTAGGATTTTCTTCACCACCACAACCAGCTAATAATAATGGGAGTAATAAAATTAAAAATGATTTTTTCATGCTTAGAGTATATCATAGTTAACGAGGTAAAAACTATGAAAGGTTTAATGATTTTAGCAGATGGCTTTGAAGATACAGAGGCTTTAACAACTAGAGATGTTCTTATTAGAGCGGGAATTGAAGTTACAACTTGTTCAATTACAGATAGACTCGAAGTTGAGTCAAGCTTTGGCGTCCATGTACTCGCTGATGCACTATTAAAATTGATATTTGTTTGTGAACCTTATGACTTCATTATTTTGCCTGGTGGAGGACGCGGAACTCGTAACCTTTCTGAGTGCCAATTTTTGAAACAATATCTTGATTACTTTATAAGCAAAAATAAACTCGTTTGTGCTATCTGTGCAGCACCTTCAATTTTAGGAAAATACGGATATCTCGAAAATAGAAAATATACGTGTTTTGCAGGGTTTAATGCAGGAATTCGTGGTAATTTTACAGGAAGCGAAGTAGAAAAAGACGGAAACATTATCACTGCTAGATCGATGCATTATTCCATTCCTTTTGCTCTTGAAATTATTGCTTCATTATTAGGCGAAAACGCAAAAGAAAAAGTCCTTGTCGGACTTAATGGTTTAGTAGCCAAATAATTAATAATTTTTCTTAATTAAATAATCTACATAACAACCTGCAACATTAATGCCGGTTGTTTTTTCTATTCCCTCATAGAACGCATTGGAATTAACCTCAGATAAAATTGGTTCTCCGTTCGGTCCTTCAAGGATATCTGCACCACAATAATCCAACCCAAGGATTTTCGATGCCTTAACAGCCATGTCTAAATAACTTTGTGGAAGTTTTACAACTGATGCTGTTCCACCTGTAGCAAGATTAGATAAATAAGAATGTTCGTTCTCGCGCTTCATGTATGCGACAACTTTGTGATTAATTACAATAATTCTATAATCTTTACCTTTTGAAGACTTAATGAACTCTTGGTAAATATGAGGAATATGAATTAATTTATTATCGAGTTCTAATAATTGCTCTTTGGTTTCAACAAAATAAACTTGTTTTCCAAGCGATCCATAATTTTCTTTAACAATCATTGGAAGACCTACTTTTTCAATAACCTTGTCGAGGTAGTCTCTATTACCATTGTCGGTGTAGCATAAAGTTGAAGAAATTGTGATAGGCATTTTGATTCCATTATTCGCTAAACAAATGTGTGTTAGCATCTTATCATCACACTTACAAATTGCCTCAATTGAGTTGAATAATTTGTATCCATTTTTCTCTAATAGACCAGCAACATATCTGTCCTTATCGAGATACAAAACGAAATCACATTTCGGAAGCGAAATCTCCACGTTTTCGCGGGAAATCCACGCAAAAACCTTAGTATTTTTAATAATTTCGGTTTCAATTCCGCGCTTCGAAAATTCCTCAGTTAGACGACTAACTTGGTGCTTAATTCCTTCAGCCAATCCATAGCCATTAATTACTATCAGAACTTTCTTCATGATTCAATAATCCAACAATGTTATCCAATATTCTTTTTACTGCAGAAACAATGAACACAACACCAAAGTAAATAAGGTGTAATCTGATGCCTTCAAACTCATCAATAATTAAGAGAATTGCAATTGCGATTTCTCCAATTGAAATAAGAAGTTCAATGAGCTCAAGCCACTTGTGTTCTTTGATTTCAGGAATAATATCTGCAATTTCAAATGCAGATCTGCAAATATCAAAACAACCCCAGATAACACAAACCTTATCCAATGAAATTGATGATCTAAAAATCGTCACTAATCCAATAACAATTCCAATAAGAGAAAAGAAGAGGAAAGAGTACTTTCTTTCGTTCTTTAATCCACCTTGTAAAACAAAAATAAGTAAATGTGGAATAGAACTAAGTAAAATTAATACACCTAAAATTACATTATTTTTCTCGCGTGCTTCGTTAGCAAAAACTAAAACAAAAATGCCAATTGCAAGGTATAAGAGAACAAGACATAAATATAATATATTTAATTTTTTAGATTTTTTCATAAAATTACGCCTCGATATATTATAGGCACATTGTATTAATAAAGAAAGAAAAATAAAAATAAAAATTTTTAAGGTTGATTATCTAAAATAAGTCTATAAAATTATAGAGCGTTGGTTAAAAATTATGTGGCAAAAGATTAAGTTGATATTGAAATCTGTTAGACAATACAAGAAGTATGCATTAATTACTCCTCTTTTTATGATTGGAGAAGCTCTCCTTGAATGTTTAATGCCTTTTACAATGTCAATGTTAATCGACTCAGTTGGAAATGCTGTTACAACCGGCATTTTTGACTTAAATGCACCATTCTTTTCCAACTTCAATAAAACAATTCCTTATACAAATGCAAACCTAGGTCTTAACTGGAATGTTTCAATCTTAGGCTTAATCCTTACTTTAGTATTAATGGCTGCAGCCTCACTTGCCTGTGGTATTTTTGGTGGTAAATACGCTGCTAAAGCATCTGTTGGCATGGGAACTAACTTACGTAGTGATCTTTACAAGAAAATTCAAAGTTTCTCATTTGCAAATATTGATAAATTCTCATCATCATCACTTGTTACAAGACTTACAACAGATGTTAACCAAGTACAAATGTCATTCCAAATGTGCATTCGTATTGTTGTAAGAGCACCGCTTATGATGATTTTCTCTGCAATTATGGCCTTCTTAGCTGGCGGAATTATGGCGCTTATCTTTGTTGTCTTAGTTCCAGTTGTAGCTGTTGGACTTCTTATTATTGGTAAGAAGGCAATGAAAATCTTCATGAGAGTCTTCAAACGTTACGATAAGTTAAACGAATCCGTTCAAGAAAACGTTTCAGGAATTCGTGTTGTCAAATCATACGTACGTGAGGATTTCGAAAAACAAAAATTCAATGACGCTTCAAATTCTATGACAACTGACTTTGTCAAAGCTGAAAAAATCATTGCAATGAACAACCCATTAATCAATACTACAGTTCACGCTTCAAACATCTTGGTTATTGGTTTAGGTTCATACATCATTTGGAGATCAAGTGCAGACGCAAACTTCTGGACTCACTTAACAGTAGGCCAAATGTCTTCACTTCTTACCTATGGTATCCAAATTTTAATGAACGTTATGATGATTTCAATGATTCTCGTTATGCTTGTTATGTCACTCGAGTGTGTACGTAGAATTGGCGAAGTTCTCGAAGAAGAACCAACCATCATTAATCCAGAAAACCCACTTATGGTTGTTGAAAATGGCGACATTGAATTTAAAAATGTTAACTTTAAGTATAAAGAAACTGCTGAAAAGAATGCTTTATCAAATATTAATCTTAAGATTAAATCTGGACAATTTATTGGTGTTCTTGGATCAACTGGTTCTGGTAAGACCAGCTTAGTCAACCTCATTTCACGTCTTTATGATGTCACTGAAGGTGAAATTTTAGTTGGTGACCACAACGTCAAAGAATATGATCTCAAAACCTTAAGAGACAATGTTTCAGTTGTTTTACAAAAGAATGTTTTATTCTCTGGAACAATTGAATCAAACCTCAAATGGGGAAATATAAATGCAACTCAAGAACAAATGACAAGAGCTGCAGAAATTGCTCAATGTTTAGAAAATATTCTAGCAAAACCAGGCGGATTCCAAGCTGAAGTCGAACAAGGCGGCGCAAACTTCTCTGGCGGTCAAAAACAAAGACTTTGTATTGCTAGAGCAATTTTAAAAGAACCAAAAATAATGATTCTTGATGACTCAACATCCGCTGTTGATACAAGGACTGATAAATTAATTCGTAAAGGATTAAAAGAAGACTTACCAAATATGACAAAAATTGTCATTGCACAACGTATTTCTTCTATCGAAGATGCAGACCAAATCATCATTATGGACAACGGTCATATCGATGCAATTGGAACTCATGACGAACTTCTTAAATCTAACAGGATTTATCAAGAAGTTTATCACACTCAAAATCGTGTTGGAGGTACAAAATAATGCCACCAGTAAGGATTAAAGAAAGAGGAAGAGCCAAGAAAGGCACAATGACCAGATTACTTAAACAGTTGTTTAAGTTATATCCAGGTCGTCTTGTGACTGTTTTCATCTGCATTGTTTTCAATGTTTTCACCAATCTTTGTTCATCAATTTTCGCTAACTTTATTACAGTTTGTTTAACAAACGCAATTTCTAAAGGTGCAAACCCATTCGAAGGTTCATACACCTGCGTTGCAATGGGAATTACTGTTAACACAAATATCACTGTATTGTTAATAACAATGGGTGTTATTTACATCGTTGGAATTTTCACTGCTTGGTACTGGAACAGAACCATGGCAATTCTTACTCAAAAATTCCTCAACGATTTCAGAATCCGTATGTTTGATCACTTGCAAGATTTACCAATCAAGTATTTCGATACACATCAACACGGTGAAGTTATGTCTTTGTTTACAAACGATATCGATACAATTAGACAATTTATTTCACAAGCAATGCCAAGCTTAATTCAAGCTGGTTTTGCAGTCATTTTCTGCTTTGTAACTATGTTAATCAACTCAATTTGGATGACTTTAGTTACAATTCTCTGCACAATCGCAATGTTTATGGTAACTAGAGTTATTGGTGGTCGTTCTTCAAAATACTTCATTAAACAACAAGTTCAAGTTTCTAAAGTTGAAGGTAACATTGAAGAAGCAATCAATGGCCTTAAGGTTATTAAAGTTTTCTCTCATGAAGAAAAATCTTGCGACGAATTTGATGAATTAAATAACAAACTTTGTGAATACTCAACCGAAGCTAACATTTCAGGTAACATTACAATGCCAATCAACGGAAATATTGGCAACTTTATGTATGTTTTAACTGCTACAGTTGGTTTCTTAATGTTATTAATCCCATCATTCTATAACGTTACAATTCTTGGAGAAGTCTACTCTGTTGGATCTTCACCTGAATCAATTTCAACATTCTGGGGAATGATTGTCGCATTCTTAATGATGTCTAGAATGTTCACAAATAACGTTAATACATTCTCACAACAAATTATCTTCATTGTCATGGGTATGGCTGGTGCATCCAGATGCTTTGACTTACTCGATGAAATTCCAGAACAAGATGATGGCTACGTTACATTAGTAAATGTCAAGAAAGATGAAAAGGGTAACTTAGTTGAAACAACTGAACGTACACACATGTGGGCTTGGAAACATCCACATAAAGCAGATGGAACAGTTACTTATACTGAACTCAAAGGAGATATTCTCCTTGATCACGTTGACTTTAGCTACAACGGCACAAAGATGATTCTTCATGACATCACTATATACGCTCACCCAGGTCAACAAATCGCTCTTGTTGGTGCAACAGGCGCAGGTAAGACCACAATCACAAACTTAATCAATAGATTCTATCCTCTAGCAGATGGTAAAGTTAGATACGATGGAATTAACATTAATAAAATTAAAAAGGAAGACTTACGTCGTTCTTTAGGCATTGTTTTACAAGATGTTAACTTATTTACTGGCACAGTTATGGAAAACATCCGTTATGGCCGTTTAGATGCAACCGATGAGGAATGTATCGCAGCAGCCAAGATTGCCAACGCACACGATTTTATTACACGTCTTCCAGAGGGTTATAACACAATGCTTTCGGGTGATGGCGCTAACTTGTCGCAAGGACAACGTCAATTGCTCTCTATTGCACGTGCTGCAGTCGCAGACGCACCTGTTATGATTCTTGACGAAGCTACATCCTCAATTGATACAAGAACTGAAAAACTTGTACAACAAGGTATGGATGGACTTATGAAAGGACGTACAGTCTTTGCAATTGCCCACCGCTTATCAACAATTCAAAATTCTAATGCAATTATGTGCATGGAACATGGCCGTATTATTGAACGTGGTGACCACGACGAATTAATTGCTAAAAAAGGTTATTACTATCAACTCTATACTGGAGCCTTTGAGCTCGAATAGGAGAAACAATATGAAAAGCAAACTTCTTTTATTACCTGTATTATTAGCAGGTCTTTTAGCTAGCTGTGGAAATCAACCTGGCCCAGGACCAAATCCAGATCCTGATCCAGTTGTCCATGTTGAAAGCATTACTTTAAATAGTGATCGAGTTATCATGACTGTTGGAAAAACATACAGCATTGCTGCATCAGTTCTTCCTGCAAACGCTACTGATAAATCATTTACATGGTCATCTACTGATGAAACAGTTGCAAAATATGAAGCTGGAAAAATTCACGGTTATAAACCAGGTGAAGTAACTATTACTGTTACTACAACTGACTTGCATATTACTGATACTTGTTTAGTCACTGTTGAAGAAGACACAGACATTCATGTTGAAACAATTAGTTTTGAAACACCTGAAGTTGACTTATACATAGGTGCTACATACTCACAAATGCCTGTAATCACACCTGATGATGCTACATGCAAAGATGTAGAATGGTCTTCATCACTTACTACGGTTGCAACTGTAAGCAACACAGGTTTAGTAACCGCCAAAAAAGCTGGAACTACAGTAATTACTGCAAAAACAGAAGATGGCGGAAAAAAAGCAACTTACAAAGTAAATGTTTCGGAAGAACCTATTAAAGTTTCAACAATTAAAGAAGTTAAAGATTACATTGCTGCACATCCAGTTACTGTTAATTCACATAAATGTGGAGTTAACAAAGATGTTTCATTTACGATCGCTGGATTTGCAATCGCAAAATTTGACTTAATTAAAACAAAAAAGAGCTTTGGCCTTGATGTTTCTTATCCAGGAAAAACAATTATTGCAGATGAGACTGGTTATATTGCCTGCGCATCACTTACAACAAAAGGCTCAAACTCTTTATATGAAAAAGTTGCTGATCACCAATGTAAAGACACATCAAGATACACAGTTAAAGGTTATATTTCTACCTACTTAGGTCAACCAGAACTTGTTGTTGAATCATTTGTTTGGGATGAAAAACTTGACGTTAAATGGAACGCTGACAAGCTCATTAAAAAAGAAGTTACTATCTCAGATTTCTTTGATGAAGCAGCAAATGTTTATTACAACTGTGCAGGACATGGTTATGGTGAAATTTATTCACTCAAAGGACTCACATGTTTTTCAATGGAATCTGACGGTTCTGGTGTTAGGTACTATCACTTTACTGATGGCACACATCAACTTAGAGTAAATGCTTTTAACATTAGCCAATGCAGTGTTGGTTATGCATACGATATTATTGGTATTACATCACTTAAAAACTATTCAGCAATCATTGTTGGTTTAAAAATTAAGAGTTCTACTTCAGAACCTGTTGAACTTGATTACGAATCTGTAGCAACAGAACAAACAATTGATAATTTAAGAAAAAACAAAACCAATCAAGATGACACTGATACAAAGTATCCAACCTATATTAAGTCATGGAAAAACGTATACAAAGCAACCGGATATTTAACCTCCTGCATTCAAGATGGTAAATACTATTTGGGTATAAGAGATACTTACTATACTGGCAAAGACGAAATTGAAGGAAAAGATAATGCAAGATCAACCTACAAAATGGCTTTGATTAAAAATGACAACTTCTGGAATTGTACTTGGGAACAATATGAAAGATTTAATCCATATGGCGAATATATTAACGTAAATACCCCATGCACTTTCTATTATGTACAAGAACTAATGGGTTATAAATCTGGCGAAACATTGTGGGACATTATGTTAATCCCATCATCATTGCCTGAACTCGTTGCTTAGCAAAAAGAAAACTCGAACCAAATGGCTCGAGTTTTTTGTTGATTATTTACCAATCTTTAAGAGGTTTTCCATTAAAGCTAATCTAGTAAGAAGTCCAACTCCACCAGGAACTGGTGTTTGAAGTCTTACTGGAAGACCTGGTTCGACGTCTCCGTGTAGTCCATCTTCATCTCTATTAATTCCGACATCAACAATAACTGCTGATTCTTTGAATTTGAATGATTTAGTAATTAAGTGTTTTTTGCCAACTGCAACGACAACGATGTCTGCATTAGCAAGATAGTTTGCCATATCTTCTTTTGAGGTTTTGGAGTGAAGAACTGTAACGTTGCAACTTTCCTTTAAAAGGAGCTTTGCCATTGGCTTACCAACAATGTTGCTTCTACCAATTACAACAGCATTTTTGCCCAAAAACTCTATGTTTTCGTGCTTTAAATAGTTCATGATGCCTTGTGGAGTGCATGGATTTAATGCGCTTAATGGATGGAAGCCATCAACATCTTTTGCTGGTGAAATTGCAAGCTTAACTGTCTCTTCATTAATTTGTTTTGGAAGTGGCATTTGAACAATGAATCCATCAACATGACGATCCTTGTTTAATTTTGCAATAACCTTAAGAAGGGCTTTTTCACTCATATCAACTGGGAACTTTAATAACTTTGCGTTGATACCAAGTTCTGCAGCATCTTTAAGTTTTCCCTTAACATATGCTTTACTTGCTTCATCTTCATTAAGTTGAACAATAACAAGATTTGGTTTCTTTGCCATTGATGCAACTTCAGCTTTAATCTCTTCTTTTCTTGCTTTAATGTACTCTTTAATTGTCATAATTTTTTACCTCAAAATTAAATGATTGCGAAAATTATAACAAATTACACCAAAAATTGGTATAATTAGTTATATGGAGTTCGTTGGAATCGATAAATTTTCACTTCTAGACTACGAAGAAAAGGTATCTGTCGTACTATTTTCGCCAGCTTGTAATTTCAGATGTCCATTCTGCCACAATGGTGATTCAGTACTCAATTCAAACACGCCAATTCCTTTTGATGAAATTTTATATTTCTTAAAAAATAGAGTTGGTTTGATCGACGCAGTTGTTTTCACTGGTGGCGAACCTACAATGATGCCTGAACTTGAGGAAAGAATTAGAGAAGTTAAGAAACTTGGTTTCCTTATTAAACTTGATACAAACGGAACAAATCCAACAATTCTTCAACACCTCATCGATGAAGGGCTTTTAGATTACGTTGCAATGGATATTAAGAACTCTGAAAAAGAGTATGCAAAGACAACCGGATGTAAAGTTTTAAACCTTGAAAATGTGAAAAAATCCATCAAAATCCTAGTAAATTCCCAAATATCTTACGAATTTAGAACAACTTTAGTAAAAGAATTTCACACAAAAGAATCCATTACTGAAATGTGTGAATTAGTAAAAGGCGCAAATAAACTTCATCTACAAAAATTTGTTGATAGAAAAGGAGTCATACAAAAAGGCCTCCACGATATTTCTATCGAGGAAGCCAATTCGTTTAAGGATATTTTATCTGAAGCAGTTACTAATGTAGAGCTTCGTGGATATTAACCTAAGTATTTAACTGCTGACATAGCAGCTACAGCACCATCATTACAGGCAGTGACAACTTGTTTCACTGCTTTTTTTCTTGTGTCACCACAGGCGAACAAGCCAGGTGTCTTAGTTTTCATATCCTCATCTGTAACAATAAAGCCTTTATCAAGATCAACTAAGTTGCTGAACTTTTCGTTATCTGGAAGTTGGCCAATTGAGACAAAGACATTATCTGTTTTGTACTCGAACACTTCTTTGGTAACGGTATTTTGGAATACAAGACCTTCAAGTCTGTCTGTTCCAACATACTTCATAAGGCTCATGTTGTTCATAACTTCAATGTTTTCTCTTGCGTTGACTCTATCTTGAAGGACTTTTTCTCCAAAGAATCCACCAAAGAGAGTAAACATATGAACTTTTGTACAATAACCAGAGAGAAGAAGTGCATATTGAAGAGCTGTATTTGCATCTCCAATTAAATAAACTTCTTTTCCTTTAAATAGCGGACCATCGCATGTTGCACAGTAGTAAACACCTTTGCCAATTAAGTGCTCTTCATTATCGAGTCCCATGGTTCTATGTTTGACACCATTTGCGATAATTACAGCCTTGGCTTCATAAGTGTTATAATTGCCTTTTACTGCGAAAATCTCGCCGTTTTTCTGGATATTTTCAACATTTTCGAGTTCAAACTCTGCTCCAAGATCTGTGATTTGTTCAAACATTTTGTCAGACAATTCAAGACCAGAAATTTCCTTAATTGTAGGATAATTTTCTACCTTTGGAGAGTTAGCAATTTGACCCCCGAAATTTTCTTTTTCGAGGATCAAAACTGACTTGTTTGCTCTTAATGCGTACAAGGCGGCAGTCATTCCTGATGGACCACCACCAATGATAATAATGTCGTACATTTTATCTTCTACTTTCAATCCAACCTTTGATGTTTGATGCATTTTCGTAAACATCAAATCCGTCACCATTTGGAACTAAGAGAGTTGGTGCTGATTTAATTTCAAGCTTCTTTGTGAGTTCGACATTTTCTTCTGCATCAACCCAATCATATTCAATGCCTGCTTTTTCTAAAAGCATCTTTGACATTTTGCAGTTTGGGCATGTCTTTGTTCCGAATAATGTTACTTTTGAAATTGTGACATCGCTTTCGCATTCTTCGCAGCAGCATTCATCATGATGTAATTCATGAGTTAAATGTGAATTTGCTGGATCATATTCTTTACGATCTGCGAATTCTGCAAGTTTACCATCGTTCCAGTTTTGAACTGGTCTGTAGTAACCTGTAATTCTGGAGTAAACTTCTGTTTTTGCTCCACATTTTGGACAAACATATTGTTCACCTTCAATATAACCATGTTCCTTACAAATTGAGTAAGTTGGTGACATTGTGTAGTATGGAATATGATAGTTTTCAGCAATCTTTCTAACTAAGTTCATACATGATTTGTATGAAGGAAGTTTTTGACCAAGGAATGCGTGGAAGACTGTGCCTGATGTATAAAGTGTTTGTAATTGATCTTGAACATCAAGTGCTTTGAAGATGTCTTCTGTGTAACCAACTGGTAAGTGTGAAGAGTTGGTGTAATATGGAGTTTTTGCAGTTCCTTCGGAAGCACAGATAATGTCTGGATATCTTGCCTTGTCGTGTTTTGCTAAACGATAGGAAGTTGATTCAGCTGGTGTTGCTTCAAGGTTATAAAGGTCACCATATTGTTCTTGGTAGTCAGAGAGTCTTGTTCTCATATGATTGAGAACTGCTTTTGTAAATTCGACTGCTTCTGGATTTGTTAAATCTTTCTTTAACCAACGTGCATTTAAACAAGCTTCATTCATACCAACAAGACCAATTGTTGAGAAATGGTTGTTGAATGTGCCTAAGTAACGTTTTGTGTATGGATAGAGTCCTGCTTCAAGTAAAGTTGTAATGGTATTTCTCTTAACTTTAAGTGATCTAGCAGCAATATCCATAATCTTATCTAAGCGTGCGTAGAAGTCTTGTTCATCAGTTGCTAAATAAGCGAGTCTTGGCATGTTAATTGTGACAACACCGACAGAGCCTGTAGACTCACCAGAACCGAAAAATCCACCGGATTTCTTACGTAATTCACGTAAATCTAAGCGTAAACGGCAACACATTGAACGAACATCACTTGGTTCCATATCAGAGTTGATATAGTTGGAGAAATATGGTGTTCCGTATTTTGCTGTCATTGTGAAGAGAAGCTTATTATTCTCTGTTTCTGACCAGTCAAAATTCTTTGTAATTGAGTAGGTTGGGATTGGGTATTGGAATCCACGTCCGTTAGCATCGCCTTCAATCATAACTTCAATGAATGCTTTGTTAACCATATCCATTTCGGCTTTGCAATCTTTGTACTTGAAGTCCATTTCTTTGCCACCAACAATACAGTTGAGTTCTGCCATATCATTTGGAACAACCCAGTCTAATGTAATGTTTGTGAATGGTGCTTGAGTACCCCATCTTGATGGTGTATTGACACCATAAATGAAGGATTGAATGCATTGTTTAACTTCTTTATAGCTGAGGTTATCAACCTTAACAAATGGAGCTAAATAAGTATCGAATGATGAGAAGGCTTGTGCACCAGCCCATTCATTTTGCATAATTCCAAGGAAGTTAACCATTTGGTTACAAAGTGTTGATAAGTGAGATGCTGGAGAAGAAGTAATTTTTCCAACAACACCACCTAAACCTTCTTGAATTAATTGTTTTAATGACCAACCTGCACAGTAACCTGTGAGCATTGATAAATCATGGATGTGAATATCAGCATTTTTGTGAGCATCGCCGATTTCTTTATCGTAAATCTCACTTAACCAGTAGTTTGCTGTAATTGCGCCAGAGTTTGATAAAATCAAACCACCGACAGAATATGTAACTGTTGAGTTTTCTTTAACTCTCCAGTCATTAACTTTTAAGTAGTTATCAATAACGTTCTTGTAGTCAATGCTTGTTTGTGAGAATTGACGTAATGTTTCATGTTGTTTTCTGTAAACCATGTAGGATTTAGCAACATCAATAAATCCTGATTGAATTAAAACGACTTCAACTGAGTCTTGAACGTCTTCGACTGCGACTGTTTCGTCTGCTTTAATCTTTTGGTTGAAATCAGCTGTTACGCGCAACGCGAGCATCTCTATAATATCTTTAGTGTAGAACTTGTGTTCTTGCATAAATGCCTTTTCGATGGCATTTTCAATCTTTTCGATGTTGAAGTCTGTAACAGAACCATCTCTTTTTCTGATCTTAATCATAATTTTCTCCTTTTTTTGCGTTTTTAAAATATACTCTGCGAGCAGAGTATTTTTTACCAACACCTGGTTAAGTTTGGTGAGAATATTATATATAAGGTTATAAAAAAAGAAAATAGTGACTTAATGAAAATATATACACTGTACAACTTTTTACAAAATTGTTTCGATTTTTTCAAAAGTTTTAAAAAAATACCCAGTTATGTTAACCAGGTATTTTTAATGTCTATATAATAGACATTATTCATTATATTTTTTCGCAATTCCTTTAAACTTTTCTACTGGATATTTCTTTTCATTTTGATCCATTTTTGAATTAACGACTTCGTCGACATCTAATCCAAGTTTGTCGACTAGATTTTGGCAGTTGACTATAACGTCAGCTAGTTCTTCCTTAATTTTCTCAATATTAACATTTTCGTTCCATTGAAAACATTCAAGTAATTCGGTACCCTCAATTGCAATTGTCTTAGCAAGTGCGTTTGGAGTATGGTATTTATCCCAATCGCGATCTGCTGTAAATTTACGAATTCTTTGTATTGTTTCTTCTTTCATAGATATCAACCTCAAATATATTATAGCAAAATTAAAAATTTTTGCTAAAATATTACCCAGGTGATACAAAATGGAACAAGCAATTTACGAAAAATACGAATCCTGGTTGAACGAAATAACCATCACTCCTTCTGAAAAAGAAATTCTTAAGAATTTCTCTCAAGAAGAGATTGAAAGTTGTTTTGGTGCAGACCTTGAATTCGGCACCGCTGGTATTCGTGGCGTTATGGGTGTCGGAACAAACAGAATGAACATTTATGTTGTAAGACAAGCAACACAAGGACTAGCAGAATATTTACTCGCTAATTTTAAATCTCCTTCAGTTGCAATTGCTTATGACTCAAGAAACAACTCTGAAAAATTTGCAAAAGAAACAGCGTCTGTTTTAGCAGCAAATGGAATCAAAGTTTATATTTATAGAGAATTAATGCCAGTTCCAGCACTTTCGTTTGCAGTTAGAAAACTTAAAACTTCAGCAGGTGTTGTTATCACCGCTTCTCACAATCCAAAACAATATAACGGTTACAAAGTTTATGGTTCAGATGGATGTCAAATGACACCAGCTGCAGCCAAGCAAGTTTTGGAAAATATCCGCAAAATACCAGTGTTTTCTGGCGTAAAACGCAGTACTTTCGCAATTGAAATGTCAAATGACCGTATCGCTTACATTCCAGAAAAAGTTATTGAAAAGTACTATGCCTCAGTTCTTAAACAATCGATTCTTTCGCCAAAAGAAGATGATAGGGTTTTAAGAATTACATACACTCCACTTCATGGATCAGGACTTAAACCAGTTACAACAGTTCTCAATCGTGATGGATTTAACTTAATTGATATTGTTGAAGAACAAAAATATCCAGATGGAGACTTTAATACATGTCCATATCCAAATCCAGAACTCAAAGAAGCTATGGAACTTGGAATTAAGTTAATGCTTGAAAAAGAAAATGACTTATTAATTGCAACTGATCCAGATTCTGATAGAGCAGGCGTTGTAGTTAATAATAGAAAAACACCAGTAATCTTAACTGGAAATGAAATAGGAATTCTTCTTTTTGACTTTATAGTCAACGCTAGACTTAAATCTCACAAAATGCCAAAGAATCCAGTTGTTGTTAAAACAATTGTTTCAACTGATTTAATTAACATTATGGCAAAGAAGTGTGATGTTAAAGTTATTGATGTTCTTACAGGATTTAAATATATCGGCGAACAAATTCACTTGCTTGAAGAAAAATCTAACGTTAAGAGATTTATTTTAGGCTTTGAAGAATCCTGTGGATACTTAACAAATCCTGCAGTTAGAGACAAGGATGCTGTTAATGCAATGCTTCTAATTTGTGAAATGGCTAACTACTACAAACATAGAGGCGTTACATTAGTTGATAGACTCGAACAACTTTATAAAGAATTTGGAGACTACAAAACAGTAACACTTTCATATCAATTTGAAGGACTTGATGGTAAAGATAAAATGGCTGATATTATGGCTAACTTCAGAAAGCCAGAAATTCAAAAAATCCTTGGAAATGTCCAATATATTGGCGATTATCTCCAACAAAAGCTCATTTTTTCAGATCATGAAGAACCAACTAATTTACCACCATCAGACGTTATCAAAATGTTCCTTGATGATGCAGAAACCGTAACAATTCGTCCATCAGGAACTGAACCAAAAGTTAAAGCTTATATCTTCGCTCATGGTGAAGAAAGAGTTGAAGCTCTAAAACATATAATCGATAACTTAATGAAGTAATTAAAAAGTGCTCATCGCGAGCACTTTTATTTTGATTATTTTTCAATAAATTCTAGGAAGTCTTTGAGAACTGAATCTTTATCTGTTTCATTATGAATTTCATGTCTCATATTTGGATAAAGTTTTAATGTAACATCTTTGATTCCTAATTTTTGATACATCTTAACAAGTTTGGTTGGTCCTTTTCCTTTATGACCAACTGGGTCTTCAGTACCTGCTGGAACAAGAATTTGAAGATCTTTATTAATCTTATTAAGGAATTTACCTTTGTACAATCTATGATTGCCTTTTAAAAGTTCTCTATAGAATCCATTTGATGAACCTTTGCCACATTTTGGATCTGCAATGTATCTTTCAACGTTGCCTTTATCATAAGATAACCAATCACAATCTGTTTCTCTATGTTTAACTGATTTTGCATAGGCTCCAATAGCAAGTGATCTAAGGAATTTACCTTTCTTGTTTTCGCCACGCATTTTGCAAACCAATCTAGCAAGTTGATAACCAATTGAATAAGTAAACTTACTATTTGGACCATCTGTACCACAGATAATTGCTTTGTTGGCGTGTTTTGCGTAACGTTGAATGTAGTCTTGAACGATAAATGAACCCATTGAATGTCCAAAAACAATAACTGGAAGTCCCTTAATTGCATATTTCTTAACTAAATCATCAAGAACTCTAACAAACTTAGAGAATGCTGACCTTGGAACAATACCAAGTTCATCTAAATTTTGTACGTTTTCACCTTGACCATAATAGTCAATTGAATAAACGTTGTATTTGTTCTCATTAAAGAAATTGGCAAAGAAATCATATCTCTCTGCATATTCTTCCATTCCAGTAGCAATAAAAATGCATCCCTTAGGTTGTTCTACTTCCCAAGCGAATCCAGAAAGAACATCATTATTAACCGTCTTAATGCTGATCAATCTTTTGCTCATATGCTACCTCCTATTTTTCATATCCTTTTGGATTGTGTTTTTGCCAGTTCCAAGAGTCACGGCAACAATCCACAATTGTGTACTTAGTTTTGAATCCTAATTCGCGATAAGCTTTGTCTGCATTTGCATAACAAGTTGCTATGTCACCAGGTCTTCTTTCTACTATCTTATAATTGATTTTTAACCCGTTTGCTTTTTCAAAAGAATGGACCAAATCTAATACTGAAGTACCTACCCCGGTGCCTAGATTATACACTAATAACCCGGGGGCGTGTGCGATTTTTTTAAGTGCAAGCACGTGTCCGATAGCTAAATCAACTACGTGAATGTAATCGCGAACACCTGTTCCGTCAGGTGTATCGTAGTCATCACCAAACACTGAAAGTTGTGGTAGTTTGCCTATGGCAACTTGCGTAACATAAGGCATTAAATTATTAGGTATTCCTTGTGGGTCTTCTCCCATTAATCCAGATTGGTGAGCACCTATTGGATTGAAGTAACGTAAAATTATAAAATTCCATGAATTATCCGTACCGTGTAGGGCCTTAAGCATGTTTTCTATGCGATATTTAGTCTCTGCGTATGGGTTAGTTGTAGCCCCAACTGGATCTTCTTCATAAATTGGAACTCTCTTTGGATCACCATAAACAGTTGCACTTGATGAAAAAATTAAGTTCTTACAACCATGCTTTTCCATGACCTTGAGAAGTACTTCAGTTGAACCAATATTGTTATCAAAATATAGCTCTGGGAATTTGCATGATTCACCCACTGCTTTTAGTCCTGCAAAATGGATGACAGCGAAGATGTTGTTTTTTTCAAAAATCTTTTCCATTTTTTCTTCATCACGAACATCATTTTCGTAGAAGATTGGACGCTTACGAGTAATCTTTTCAATTCTATTTAAAACTTCTGGTTTGGAGTTACATAAATTATCAACAATAATTGGTTCGTAACCTGCTGAAATAAGTTCAACACAAGTGTGTGAACCAATGTAACCCATTCCGCCTGTAACTAAAATCTTTTCCATTAGCGTTTCTTTAACTCCTCAAGTAAAACATCAGAGGTCATTTTTGGGTTAATCTTACCTTGAGTTTTCTTCATGATTTGACCAACCAAGAAACCAAGAGCTCTACCCTTACCTTCTTTATAGTCAATGATTGCTTGTGGGTTCTCTTTTAAAACCTCATTAACAGCGGCTTGAATGAATGAAATATCCGAGATTTGACTGGAAATTCCACACATTTCCTTGGCTTTTTTGGCATCTACACCTGCTTCAATCATCTTTGCAAAAATCTCTCTTGCTTGGTTAGAATTGACTTCATTTTTCTCAACCATGTTGACAAGTCCAGCAAGCACTTCTGGCTTCATCGGGAATGCTTCAATTGTAAGAATATTTTTATTTAAGTATCCCGCAACATCGACATTGATCCAGTTTGCTAAAAGTTTATATGCTTTTGTTGATTTTGTAGTTTCATCATAATAGTCAGAAACTGCTTTTTCGCTAACAAGTAAAGACGCATCGTAATCATTTAATCCATATTCAGAAATATAACGAGCTTTCTTAGATTCTGCAAGTTCAGGACATGATGCTATTGCATCATTTACGAATTCATCAGAAATTTTGATTGGTGTGATGTTTGGTTCTGGGAAATATTTGTAATCAACAGCATCTGTTTTAAGACGCATTGAAATTGTTTCTCCCTTTTTATCGTCATAACGACGGGTTTCTTGTAAGACTTCACCGCCTTCTTCAAGAATCTTGGCTTGTCTTGCAACTTCAAAATCAATTGCCTTTTGTATATAGGAAATTGAATTAATGTTCTTAATTTCAACTTTTGTACCGAAAACGTTGCTGCCCTTAGGCATAATTGAAACGTTAACGTCACAACGAAGTGATCCTTCTTCCATTTTGCCATCGCTCACACCGCTAAAAACAACGATTGAACGAATTCTTTCAACGTATTTCATAGCCTCTTCACCACTTCTCATTTCTGGTTTAGAAACAATTTCAACAAGTGGAGTTCCAGCACGGTTGTAATTTAATAATGTAAATGCTGGGAAGTGAAGTTGTTTACAAGTATCTTCTTCGATATGTAATCTTTCAATACCAATACGTTTGGTTTCACCATTAACATTGATTTCAAGATAGCCTTCTGAACCAATTGGGCGTCTATCTTGAGTGATTTGATAACCTTTTGGAAGGTCACTATAGAAATAATTTTTTCTATCAAAATGTAATTCGTGGTCAATCGACATATGCAAAGCATTACATACACGAATTGCGTATACTACGCCTTGTTTATTGACTGTTGGCATTGTTCCTGGGAATGCAAAATCAAGAGGAACTGTTTGAGTGTTTGGTTCCTCACCATAAACGACAGGAGCAGTAGAAAACATTTTTGACTTAGTCTTAAGTTCAACGTGAATTTCAAGACCGATAACAGGTACAAATTCCATTATTTTTCTTCTCCTTCCGCATAAATGTTTGCAAGTCCAGTGACTTGTTCAAGAGCATAAGCTACTTGGAACAAATTGCTTTCTTCAAAAGCACGACCCATTAAGTTTGCACCAAACGGCATGCCTTCTTTAAATCCAATTGGAAGAGTAATTGATGGAAGACCAGCAAAGTTACCCATACACAAATGGTTGTCTGCAATTAAATATTCATCTGATAGTTTATCAGCGCCAACATTAGCTTTTGGAGCAATGCTTGGTGCAGCTGGTAAATAAATGAAATCATTCTCTTTGAGAATATTGTTAATTAAATCAACGATTCTTCTTCTATTCTTTTGAGCTCTAATAAAGAGATCGTTTTTATTTTCTTTCATTAAAGCAAAGCTTCCAATAACAAAACGACGTTTAATAAGTTCACTAAAACCTTTTGTTCTAGCGTTTGCCATAACTTCTTCGTAAGTTTCACCATTTGAAAGTGGGCCAAACTTAATTCCGTCAAGGTTGGCGTTGTTTGATGTAGCTTCAGCACAAGAAATAACAAAATAAGTTGGAAGTAATGACTCTAAAACTGGTGTTGGCATTGATACTTCATTAACAACAAAACCTTTTGATTTTAAACCTTCAAGCGTCTTGTTGAAAACATTCAAAACATCCTTATCCGAGATGGTGTCAACAACTTCCTTAATAACTGCAATTCTTGGGGTTTTGCAGGCGATTTTTACGTTTTCTGCGTATTTTTCGACTGGTTTTGTGGATGATGTTGAGTCTCTATCATCACGTCCTGCAAGAGCCTCAGTTACGATTGCAATATCCATGACGTTTCTTGCAAAATAAGCAACTGTATCAAGGGATGGAGCAAATGGGAATAAACCATATCTAGAAATTCTGCTCCAAGTTGGTTTAAAACCGACGAGTCCTGCGAGTGATGCAGGCTTACGTACAGAGTCGCCTGTATCTGAGCCTAATGCAAAAGGCACGATGCCTGCGGCAGTAGCGGCTGCAGATCCACATGAGGAACCACCCACCAATCTTGTATGCGATTTATCGTATGGATTGTATGTCATTCCTAGGTGTCCGCTTAAGCCTGTTCCGCCCATTGCAAGCTCATCAAGAGTTGTTTTTGCAATAGCAACAGCCTTCTTTGCTCTAAGTTTTTCAATAACTGTAGCGTCATAGACTGGAATGTAGCCATTCAAAATGTTAGATGATCCGGTTGTTGGGACATCTTTTGTAGAATAGTTGTCTTTGACAACAAATGGAATACCCCAAAGTGGATTGTCAACTTCTGGTTCACCAAGTTCGCTTGCAAAAGCAAGCGCTTCGTTTTCCATAATGTATTCAAATGCATTGTTTGAATCTTTCTTAGCAAGTTCGATAGCATCCTTAACTAAGTCAACTGGAGTTACCTTTTTGGAAACTAGTAATTCATGTAATTCTAAAATAGACTTACCTTGGTACATACTATTGAACCACCTTTGGTAACTTAATTTGACCACCAATCTTACGTTTAGAGTTACGCAAAGCAACTTCTCTATTGAGAGGTTCTTCTGGAATGTCCTCTCTTAAATAAGAGGTGGTGCATTCAAATGGAAAAACCATTGGTTCAAGGCTATCGAGCGATTTATCAGAACCAATAATCTCCATTTGTTTGGTGATAATATCAAACTCTTTAAGCAATGTTTCGTACTCAGAGTCAGACATATCAAACAACAATCTTTTTGCTGCGTCTTTTAATACATTAATATCGTAATTCTTCATAACGGTTTTATATGATACTATTTTTGAAGTAATTCTTCAAACTCTTCTTCATTAAGAGTCTTTATACCAAGAGCATGTGCTTTATCAAGTTTTGAGCCTGCTTCTTCACCAAAAATAACGAAGTCAGTCTTAGCAGAAACTGATCCTGCAACCTTTGCTCCAAGGTTCTCTAAAATCTCAGTCGCTTCTTTTCTACCATACTTAGAAAGCGTTCCAGTAAGGACACACGTTTTGCCATAGAAAGGTGAATTTGTGTCGACTGTTATCTTGCCTAAATATTTGAAATTAAGGCCTTTTTCACGGAGATTTTCAATCATTTCGCGATTATTTTCATTATGGAAGAACTCATAAATTGAGTGAGCAGAAACTGGTCCAACATCTGGAATTCCAAGCAAATCTTCTTCAGTTAACTCAAAGAATTTATCAAGCTCTACATAACGTTTTGCAAGTATCTTTGCCATCTTCTCTCCAACTTCTTTAATTCCAAGACCAAAGAGTAATTTTTCTAGAGAATTATTTTTTGAATTTTCTATTGCCTCTAAAAGGTTGTCGACTGATTTTTCTTGCCAACCTTCTCTTCCAACAATCTCATCGCGTTTTTGCCAGAGATCATAAATTGATGGAATTGAATCAATAAGTCCGGCGTTAAAGAATTCTTCACAGACCTTGTCGCCCATTGTATCAATATCCATTGCATCTCTACTTGAAAAATGAATCATTCCTTCAATTTGTCTTGCTGGGCAAGTTGGAGAAACACAGAAATGCATAGCATCTTTCTTAATTAAAGGTGCTCCACAAACTGGACATGTGTCAATCATGACAAAGTCATCTTCTGTACCGTCTCTTCTTTCTGGAAGTGCTCTAACGACTTCGGGAATAACATCTCCAGCTTTTCTAATTACAATGTAATCACCAATCTTTAAGCCTTTTTCATTAACGAAATCTTCATTGTGAAGCGTTGCTCTTGAAATTGTTGAACCTGCTACTTTAGTAGGAGTGATTACAGCGTTAGGAGTAATCTTTCCGGTTCTACCAACTGTGAAGATAATATCTTCAAGTTTAGTAATAACTTCCTCTGGTGGGAACTTATATGCAATAGCCCATTTTGGAGTCTTTGCTGTATAGCCCAAAACATTGTATTTTGTGATGTCGTTAACTTTAATAACGATGCCATCAATATCATATGGAAGACTTTGTCTTTTTGCAGTGTATTCTTCAATATAAGCAATGACTTCATCAATTCCATTACAAATTCTACGCTCTGGATTTGTTCTAAAACCAATTGATTGGATATAATCCAAAGCGTCACTATGTTTCTTAAATCCAAGTTCATCAGCATTAACTAAGTAATACCAGTAACCTTCGAGTTTTCTTGATGCTGCAACAGAGCTATCAAGTTGTCTAATGGAACCTGCTGCTGCATTTCTTGCATTAGCAAGCAATTGCTCGCCTTTTTCTGCTCTAGCTTTATTCAAGTCTTCAAGAGTTTTCTTTGGCATATAAACTTCACCACGAACTTCGAATGGTCTAGTTTCTTTAACGTGAGTTGGAATTGAGTGAATTGTTAAAACGTTGTTTGTAACATCTTCGCCTTCATTTCCATCACCACGAGTTGCAGCATAGTTAATCTTGCCATCGACAAAGTCGAGAGACATAGCAAGACCATCAATTTTCATTTCACACATGTATTCAACTTTGTCGCCACCGATAACGTCACGAATTTTCTTGTCGAAATCACGCATATCGTCTGCATCAAATGCGTTGGCGAGCGAAAGCATCATACGTTTGTGACGAATCTTTTGGAACTCGTCTAAAACCTTTCCTCCAACTCTTTGAGTTGGTGAAAGTGGTGTAATTAATTCAGGATATTGTTTTTCGATAGCAATGAGTTCATTCATCAAACGATCGTATTCACTATCAGGAACACTTGGGTTGTCTAGGACATAATATTCATATGACCATTTTTCGACTGTAAGAGTAATTTCTTCTGCTCTTGCTTTTGCTTCTTTTAGTGTCATGCTAATCCTCCTCTCGATTCTTTGCTAATTTTTGGGTGAGTGGCCAGAATTGATTTTCTGCCATGCTCTTCGAATTCTATAGAAAGTATTGTTCCATCAATGATGGCCACTACAATTCCTCTACCAAATACTTCGTGAATTGCAATGTCTGCGACTTTCCAATCCCTAATTCCGTTATCTGTTGGCTTAGGTGGGGCATCTGATATTTGTGATTCAAATCCATCAAAGTGTTGATCTGGATAAAATCCAATGTCATCCATAAATGATGGTTTTGGTCTTGGTGTATAGTAACCTTTTGGAACAATTTCTAATCCTGCTTCTTTTAGGAATCTTGATGGAGCTGCATTTTGTTCTAGAACAAACGAATAACCAGTATTTAAAGACACATAAAGGTTCTTTTTTGCTCTTGTAAATGCAACATAGGCAAGTCTTCTTTCCTCTTCTTCACCATCAAGTCCAGATTCATCGGTGGTTCTATGACTTGGGAAGATTCCATCAATCATTGAAATAACAAATACATGATCAAACTCAAGTCCTTTTGCAACGTGAATTGTCATAAGCGAGACATAATCGCCATCTTTAATTTCATCTTGTGAAGTTTGTAGTGATGCGTTCTCTAAATAAGTCTCAAAACTTGAGTCTGGATTCTTACGTAAAAATGCTGTGATATCTTCAAATAATTCTTTAACGTTTCCGATTCTTTCTTCGGCTGTTTCGTCATCACTTGAAAGGTAATCAAAGTAACCTAAATCTCTAACAAAATCTTCGAGAATTTTTGAATAAGCCTCAAGATTTTGATCGAGTTTTGCACGGGTTTCCTTGATTTTTTCAACTAAAACAGTAAGAGCCATAACGTTCTTGGCTTTCACTTCTGTTTCATGATTTTGGATTTGATCAATGTAGTCAAAATAAGATAAGTTAAGCTCATCTTTTTCAGCTTTCAAAGCATCCATTGTCGAATCGCCAATTCCTCTTCTTGGAACATTAACTATTCTTTCAAAACTTAAGTCATCAGCATGGTTATAAATGAGTCTAAAGTATGCTAAAAGATCCTTAATTTCTCTTCTTTGGAAGAATTTTGTTCCTCCGAAAATTTGATAAGGAATTGCACGACGCATTAATTCGCTTTCAAATGGCTGTGTAAGATAAGCTGCTCTATATAAAACAGCAATATTTCGATAAGTTGTGCCTGGATGAGTTCTTACAATGTTTTCAATTTGATTTACAACGTATGTTGCTTCGTCTTCTCTGCGTCTTGAACACTCAACAACAACAGGTTCTCCGTTTTCAGACTCAGTAAATAGATCTTTCGGGACTCTTTTTTTGTTGTGCGAGATTAATTTGTTTGCGTGATCAAGAATTGTTTTTGTTGAACGATAGTTTCTCGCGAGAATTAAAGTTTCAGCGAGCGGGAATGTTTTATTAAATTGCAAAATGATGTTTTGGTTTGCGCCTCTCCAAGTGTAAATTGTTTGATCTGGATCACCAACAACGTAGAGGTGAGTGTGCTCATCCATAAGTAACCTAACTAACTTAAATTGAACATCGTTTGTATCCTGAAATTCATCGATTAAAATATGGTCGATACGGTTCTGCCATTTTGCACGAATATCAGGGAATTCCTGGAGAATTTGTATGGTTTTCAGCAATAAATCGTCGAAATCGAGAGACAACATTCTGTCTTTTCTGTCCTCATACATGTGGAAGATTTTATTTGCTGTTTTTATCTTTTGAACTTCATGCTCATCAAGCACTATATCTTCTGGATAATAGCCTTTGCATTTGTTTGCTCCAATGTAGCCAATTGCATACTTAACAATATCGTCATTTTTCTTGAATCCAAGTTCGACACCAATGTTTTTAATTAATGTTGTTGTGTCTTCTTCATCCATAATAGTGAAGTTGTTAGGGAATTGAAGAACGTCAATTTCTTTTCTTAAAAACTTAGCGCACCAACTATGGAATGTTGAAACAGTTAAACCTTGGCCGCAGCCATGTAAAAGTTTAAGAGCTCTCTCCTTCATTTCTGCTGCAACTTTGTTTGTAAAAGCAATTGCGACAATCTTGTTTGGCTCTACATTTTTCTCAGAAATTAAATACGAAATTCTGTATGTCAAAACTCTGGTTTTTCCAGAGCCGGCACCAGCAACAATTCTTGCGTATTGTGCGTCCGTAGAAACTGCTGCGTATTGTTGTTCGTTTAGTAAACTAGTATAATCCATAAATTAATCTGCTTATTACTAAGTAATATTTTATCATAATTATACGTATTACTCAAGATTAAAGAATTATTTTAGAAGGCCCATAATTTTCGCATTTCCAGCTTCATTTTTAACAAGTGCATTATTGTTTATTTTTAATATTGTTGGATAACCCATTATTGCGAGTTGATCTTCATTTGTAATACCAATCGTATTAGAGACATCGGTTTTAATTACATCTTTATTGCTTCCTTTCACAAAATAAATGTCTCCTCGAGATAGTGCGGTCTCAATTATCCAATTTTTAAGTTCTTGGCAATGATTACAAGTTGTTGAATAAATATAAACATAATATGTCGTCACATTTTGTTTCAAAATACTTCCCCAATTAATAAAATAATTTTCAACTTCAAAATACTCGTGATCAGCGTCAGGAATTTCGATGTTTGAAACATCAATTTTTTCTTCTTTTTTGTTGAATGTGCAGCCACCGAGAAGAAGCGGGACTGCTAGTAAAAAATAAAATGTCCTCATACTTATAATTTCAGGTGAACTTTGCAATTCCGATAAAATTTTTCTAAAATATTACTATTGATGGCACTTTTTTCTAAAAAAGAAACTTTAATAAGATCTATGCCTTTGATGGCAATGATGGCGGCAATTAACGTCGTTTTTTCGTTGTTTACAGCCTTTGTGCCGTTGCTCTCAGTTATCCTAATAATTTTCATCCCGCTTACTAGTGCTTTGGTTGAAATTTATTGTAAGGATAGGTACTTCCCAATTTATGCAATAGCAACCCTGGGACTTTCTATTGTAGTTTCATTGAGCGCCATTGACTTTACCTTATTTTATTTAATACCTTCAATTTTCACTGGTTATATTTTTGGCTTGATGGCAAAGAAAAACTTTCCAAGTCTTTGGGGAATTTTTATTGCATCAGTCATACAAGCTGGAATCTCGTTTGCGTTTGTTCCGCTAATTGAATTAATTACTCAAAGAAACCTAATTGATGATATTAGAACAATTCTCAAGATTTCAGATACCGAAGCCAGCTATTTTAACTACATTATTATTTTCTTGTTTTTTGCAGTAGCTTTAACACAAACAATTTTGTCCTTCATTGTTGTCAATAACGAACTTAAAAAATTTGGCATAAAAAACGATGAAAATAAAGACTGGAGAATATCGGTTTCTGTTGCAAATATTTTAAGCCTTGGACTGGCTGTTGGAATGAATTTTGTTTACCCACCAATTTCTCCGTTATGTCTGGGATTTGCGTGGTATTTTGCGGTTTTTTCGGTTATTTTTGAGATTAAAAGCAGGAACAAAATTGGATTAATAATTATTGCTGTAATGTTTGTTACAAGTTTGTTCATTTATGTAGGAGTAAATCAATATCTTCCAAGCCGAAGACGAATTCTTCTCCAAGGAATGCCTCCATTATGTATTTCTTTAATATCACTTGGATTTTACTTCTTGAAGAAGCAAAAATAATAGATAAAATATAAATATGCTAAGTTTTCTAAAAGTATTCGCTAGAGGAATTATTTGCACTGTCTTATTACCATTAATTTTGGTAGTGTGGGTTCTTTATGGTGTCTACTGTTTAATTGCATTTACAGTCATGCTTATTAAGAGCATTATTGTTTTCTTTGCAGGTGGAAACGCAGCAGGAGAAATGAAAGAAGACATTGAAGCAAAAAGAATTCTTCTTGAAGCCGAACAAGCACAAGTTGAGCAAGCTCAAGTTATGAATATGATGTATCAAAATATGGCTGTTCAACAACAAATGATGCAACAACAAATGATGCAACAACAAATGCCTCAACCTTCTCCTCAACCAGCAGTTATACCTACTCCAGAAGCCGCTCCACAACCACAACCTGCTCAATTTGATCCATTTATTCCAGACCCAGTTCCTGAAGAACCTTTACCAGGATCTGAAAATGAAGAACAAATAAATAATGCGGAAGGAGGAAATGACAATGGTCAGTCTTATTAAACTTACCGAAAATGACAAAAGACTAATCATTGTTTTGCTCTTATTAGTCATTCTTCTTTTCGTTATCATTGGTTATATTTCTTTACTTGTAAAGAAAATTATGAACCATCAAGGTTCAAAAGCTGATGAAATGCTCAAAAATGTTGTTAATGCTAAATTGTTTGACAACGAAAAAGCATTTGTTAAATTTGGCATAAAAAAGAATGTAAGAGTCTTCTTTAAAGAGGCTCGTATTCCATTCTGCATTATCGCAGGCGGATTCTTGTTCTTGCTTCTTTATTGTTTGTTCTCTGGAAATTGGCACCCAGGAATCTTTAGTAGGGAAACAGGCTTTGCTTCGTTGTTCCCAAAATTAAAACCATGGCCAACCGCCAAATTCTTCGGTATTACTTTAGTAAATGGATGGCCAGAAGTTGCTGAACACGCGGCATTAAAAGCAGCTGCTTGGTACAGCTACATATTGGTTCCAGTTGAGATTGTTGGAATTGTTTGGTTCCTTTTCTGCACACAAGCATACATTGCGCGCTCATTACGTATCTATAAGATAGCAAGAGGCATTTATAGAAAAAAATTGGATGAGCAACCTGCAAATCCAACTCCTTCACAACAATAATAACCAGAGGTTATTTTGTTAATATTACAATTTCATAAATTAGCATTGCTACAAGCAAAACTGCAACAACGCAAAGCAAACCAAAAATACGGTTAAGCGAGCGTTGTTTTTTTAATGCTGCTTGAGCCTCTGGCGTTAATTCTTCAAGTTCCTTTGATCTATCTCTAAGCATAATTAATATTTGATTGGATCACTTGTTCTTGGGAATGGTTGAACATCTCTGATGTTACTCATTCCTGTAACGTACATGAGTAAACGGTCAAAGCCAATACCAAATCCTGAGTGTGGGCAGCCACCATATTTACGGGTGTCTAAATACCATTCAAGACCTTTTGTGATTCCAAGTTCATCCATACGTTTCTTGAGTAAGTCATAGCGTTCTTCTCTTTGTGAGCCACCAACGAGTTCTCCAACATATGGAACAAGTAAGTCACAAGCTGCAACTGTTTTACCATCATCATTTTGTCTCATGTAGAAAGCTTTCATTTCTTTTGGATAATCAGTTACAAAGACTGGTCCTTTGATGACTTGTTCAGTGATATAACGTTCATGTTCTGATTGCATATCCATACCCCAGAAAATATCGTTATTCTCAAATTTATGGCCGTTTTCTTGGGCTTTTTTGAGTTCTTCGATAGCTTCGGTGTATGTCATTCTCTTAAATTCAGAATGTAAAACATGATGTAATCTGTCCTTTAAAGTTTTGTCGATAAAGTTGTTGAAGAAGTCCATTTCATCTGGACAACCATGAAGTGCTTTATCAATGCAATATTTGATACATGCTTCAATGCAATCCATGTCGTCTGATAAATCACAGAATGCCATTTCTGGTTCAATCATCCAGAACTCTGAAGCATGACGAGTTGTATTTGAGTGTTCTGCTCTAAATGTTGGGCCAAATGTATAAACATCACGGAAAGCCATTGCAAATGGTTCAACGTGTAATTGACCTGAAACAGTTAAAGCAACATCTTTACCGAAGAATTCAGTTCTTGAGTTCTTTGGTCCTGTAACAATACCAAAGGTATTTCCAGCACCCTCACAATCGTTTGCGGTGAAAAGTGGAGTATGAACATACATAAATCCTTCGTTTTGGAAGAATTCATGAATTGCCATAGCCATGGCATTTCTCATACGGAAGACAGCGTTAAATGTATTTGCTCTTGGTCTTAAGTGAGCGATTTCTCTTAAGAATTCCATTGAGTGAGCTTTCTTTTGAAGTGGATAATCTGGATCAACTGCACCAGTAAGTTCAAATTCTTTAACTTGAATTTCAAATGGTTGTTTTGCATCTGGGGTTAAAACCAAATCTCCAATTACAGTTAATGCAGCACCTGTATTAATGTGGCTTAAAGCGTTGTAATCTTTTACAACTTTTGCATCATAAACTAATTGAACATTTTTAAAGCAAGAACCATCATTTAAGGCAATAAATCCAACTGAACCGTTATCACGGTTAGTTCTGACCCATCCTTGAACATAGACAGATTTTAATCCGTCTAAGATTTCCTTCATTTCCTTGTCGTCTTGTGAGTTAACAAGAGTATAAAGGTCTGCTACTAAAACGCTTTTTGTTTCCATATCTATAACCTCCGATATTGTTATACATTATATCAAACAGTAAACTGTTGACTAGAATGTTTTGTATTTATCAATGCGCCAGTTAGGGTCGCATGATATTGTATTTGGGCATGTAATACCCATTTTCCATAAGTGTTCTGCTAAACGAACAATCATGGCAGCGTTGTCTGTTGTGCACCAAATTGGTGGAACAATTAAATCTACTTTGGTACCATCAAGTCTTTGGTGCATTTGTTCTCTTAAGTATGAGTTTGCACTAACACCGCCAGCGAGAACAACTTGTCTAATGTCATATCTTTTTAGAGCTCTATCTAAACGATCCATTACCATTCCAACTGCTGTATCTTGAAATGATTTACACAAATCTGGAATTCTAATCTCGTTACCACGAGCTTTTTCATTATTAACTAAGTTAATAACTGCAGTTTTAAGACCAGAATAAGAGAAGTTAAGCGAACCATCATGAAGTGGAGTTGGTAAATCATAGGTGTGTTTACCTTCTTTAGAAAGTCTATCAATTGGAATGCCTCCTGGATAAGGGAGCCCAACTGTTCTTGCAACCTTGTCAAAGCACTCTCCAATGGCATCATCTTTGGTTTCACCAATAATTTCAAAATCCATATCTTCTTTCATATAAACGAATTCGGTGTTGCCACCGCTTACGACTATAGAAAGAAGCGGGAATGTTAATGGTTTTACGTACTCATTAGCATAAATGTGAGCTGCTAAGTGATGAACTGGAATAAGTGGCTTATGATACAAAGTTGCTAATGTTTTAGCGACTTGCATTCCTATGTGTAATGCGCCAATTAAACCTGGTCCGCGAGTGAATGCAAAAGCATCAACTTGATCTAAAGTAATATTCGCTTTACGAAGCGCTTCATCTAAGACGTAAAGAGCATTCTCACAATGAAGTCTACTTGCAAGTTCAGGCATAACACCACCAAATTGTTGGTGCATTTCTATTTGAGTTGCAACAACGTTGCTTAAAAGTTCGCCATCTCTAATGATTGCGATACTTGTTTCGTCACAACTTGATTCAATTCCTAATATAATTGCCATTTTATAACCTCTTAAGCATGTAGAGGGCGTTCTCTCCATCCTTGTAGTAGTTCTTTTTAACTACAACAAGTTCATAACCGTTTTTGAGATATAACGCTTTTGCAGCTTCATTGCTTTCCCTAACTTCTAAAGTGATTGTTTCGACTACGTCATCAATCCCTTTTGGGAAAGAATGTTCCATTTCACTCAATAATTGAGTGGCAACGCCGCGGCCTCTAAATTCTTTAGTGACTGCGACTTGCATTATTGTGGATGAATTGAAGGTAATTAGAAAGTCAATAAAACCAATAATTTTTCCTTCAGATTCAGCAACAATAATTTTGTTCACAGGATTCTCTTTGAATTCGTATTCCAATTCCTTACGCGAATAAGGTTGTTTGAAACATTCATTTTCGATTTCTAGAACCTGTTCGAAGTCTTCTTGCTTTGCAAGTCTGTAATTAATCATTTTCCAAGTTCCTTTAAGTAAACTGGATTTAGAGTAAAGACATTTTTGACTTCTTCGTCTTTATTAAAATCAGCTAAGTTTGCTAATATATCAAACTCTCCTGACTCTAAACTAATTTGATAGGTGTCTCCATTAACTAAATAGTCTGGATGATCCTTGATATATGCCAATACTTCTTCGTTAGTTTTGACACAATCTTTTTCTATAACTTTATGTCCTTCATAGACTGCGAAATAGCTTCTTCCGCTTCTTGCATTAAACAGACAAATAGTTGGTTTTTCCGCGTGTTTTAGCAAAGATAATGAGGATTTTGCGTAGATTTTGATCTTTAAAGCATACGCAATAGTCTTTGCAATTGTGACTCCAATTCTAACGCCTGTGTATGAGCCTGGACCTATGCCTACAACCACTGCGTCGAGTTCTTCTTTTACGATTTTGTTTCTTGTTAAAATGTTATCGACTTCGGTTACCATCATTTCGCTTTGTCTTTGCCAAGCTTCATAATAAACCTTGTCGATTACCTTTCCGTCTTTAGCAATTCCAACGGATAAGAAAACATTTGAGCTATCTAATAATAATTGATACATTTACTTACCTTCTAAAGCATCAAATAAAGCTTTGTAGTTATCGTTCTTATCAATAATTTCAATTTCGCGAACGTTGTCATCAATTCTCTTGATAGAGATTTCAACATGTTTTGCTGGAATGAGAGGTTCAATAAACACTGGCCATTCAATGAATGTGATTCCGTTTCCTTCAATAAATTCATCAAGACCAATGTCTATATTTTGATTCTCTAAACGATAGGCATCAATATGGAAAACATTAGGTTTAACTTCGAAATAACATTTTAAAATGTTAAATGTTGGAGAAATAACGTGGTCTTTATAACCAAGTTCATTTAAAGCACCAGAAACAAACATTGTTTTTCCTGCACCTAAATCTCCAGTTAAAAGAACAACATCGCCGCCTTTAAGTTGTCTAACAACCTTGGCAGCTAATGCTCTAGTTTCTTCTGATTTTTTTGAAATTACTTTGTATTTCAACATACCTAAGCCCCGATATATTATAGCAAGTTTGAAAAATTATTATATAATATTTCATAATTATGATGAAAAAAGTTATTATTATCGGCGCTGGACCAATCGGTTTATACTTCGCATCTTTATGTGAAGAAAGAGGTATTGATTACCTCATTTTAGAAGGCTCAAATAAAGTGGGCGGACAAATCTCACATTTGTACCCAGAAAAAGAAGTTGTTGACCTTCCGAATATTGAGTCAATTAAAGCTATAGATTATATAAGATTATTAGAAGGTAAAGTTAACCTAAAAAATATTGTGTTTGAAGCTCGAGTTGAATCCATCAAAAAAGGCGAAAATATTGAGGTTTCTACGGGAAAATCCACGTATTTTTGCGAGAAACTCGTTATTGCGGCAGGCCTTGGAGCATCTGTTCCTAGACCACTTGGAGTCGAACACGAAAACGAGGTTTCAAACATCATTTATTCTGTTCACGATTTCAGTCATTTAAAAGATAAACATGTTGCTATTTTTGGAGGCGGAGATTCAGCCTTAGATTGGGCAAAAGAAATCTCTGCAATTTCTGACCACGTTCATCTCATTCATAGACGTATGGAATTTAGAGGAAATCCTGAAACAATAAAAGATTGCAAAAATTTAGCAATCCACCTTCCTTTTGTTCCTGCATCAATTGAAGTAAAGGACGGAAAAGCTGTTTCAGTTACAATCAACAAAGTGGATGAAGAAGGAAAATCAGAAACTATTCCAGTAGATTACATCTTTGTTAACTACGGTAACGTTGCAAAGCAATCAGACTTCCCGTTTGAAAAAGAAGGTTTGTTCTTAAAGGTTAATGAAAACTGCGAAATCGAAAAGAATATTTTCGCAATTGGCGATATTTGTGCATACGAAAATAAAACCAGACGTATGGCGCCTGGTATTAATGAAGCAAATAAGGTAATCAAACTTATTTAGAAGTATCTTCTAAAAACTTGTCGTAATATTTATGAATTTCCTCATCAACAAAAGGAAATTCTTTTTTATTAATTGCATCATAGATGCTATTAACAGATTTCTCTAAAATCTCTTTAATGTCCTCGCTATAGCCTTGTTCTTCGGCATGTTTTCTATATTCAGACACGTCTAAAAGACGTGTTGTACCATCGCCATAGAGTTTTACATCAAGATCATAATCAATGTATTTAATGAATCCTTTGTCAAAGATTGCTGGAGATGCGATGTTTACATAGTAACAGATGCCTGTTTCTTTAAACATTGCAATAACATTGAACCATTTTTTCTTTGAAAGAATAAAGATTGCTGGTTCTTTTGTGTGCCATTTACGGCCATCTGATTCAACAACTGCTGCTCTAATAGATGCAAGCACAAAATAATCATCGTTGTCTTCTAGACAATAAGAATGAGTCCATTCGCGATGAAGTTGTTCGTTGTGTTTATAAGCTTGGATAATTATCCACTTTTTCTCTAATGAAAACATTATTTATTCAACGCCTCCATTACTTTTACAACTTGTGCTAAATCTTTTTTGAATTGCTTAAGTGGTTTTGGATTAAATTGATCACCGTTTGGCGGAACCATTAATGAATCTGAACAGCCAATACATGCATAAACTTTTCCATCGTGCATTGAAAATGCAAGATCGCACATAAATTTATTTGTTTTAATTTTATTAAGTTCAGCACGAACTTTTGGAGAAATGGCTTTTTTAACATCTGTTTTTGAGCCATAAATAATCATTTTATCGTTGTCTTCTGCAACTTTTAAGTTATCGATGTTTGTTGGTGGCAAAGGCAGCTCAGTTCCTTTGAAGTAAATTGCAACTGTGTTGCCGTCTGTGTATTTGCAAGCACAATGAACAAGTTTTCCTATGAAAACTGGTTGATAACCTCTAGGGCCTCTTATGTTTCCGGCACAATCAACAATCCTAAAAGGAATGCTGTTATAATTAAATTCAGTTAAACCTCTGGAACGAACTTCAATGAGATTCGCATAAAGTCTGGTGTCAACCAATAGATCAAGATCTATTTTCCAAGGTGTTTGAAGTTCAACATCACTAAAACCTTCTCCATCAAAAACATAATCATTGTACTTTGAAACAATTTGATGAAGATATTCATCAAGTCTTTTTGTATTGAGTTTATGTGTTAATACAAGAACGGCGAAAGCTAAAACAACAATTCCAATAGGAACCGCTATTCTCCATTTATACTCTGCTGGTATTAAAACCATTGTTAAAATAGCGCCGACTGCAGTAATTGCGGCAAACGCTATGCGAATAGAATTAATCATTCTATATTTTGAGAAATATTTTGCTCTTGTGTCTTCAATATTTTTTAAAACTTCGTGGTCATAATTAATTGGTTCCACGACAGGTGTGTCTGTAGGAACGTAGTCGTTTTGAACTTCGTTCTCAACCACTACTTCTTCTTGTTTTTCTTCTTGTTTCTTCATAGGTATTTCAACTCCAATGTTGAGATAATATTAAAGTATTATCAAAGCATTAGCAAATGCTTTTTACTGGAAAACGAGAATTAACTAACAAAAGCGGCTTATATAATATAAGCATGAGTGCTATTACAAACCCTGCGCTTGGGCCGATATAAGTGAGATTGTAGATAAGAGCAGGAACAAGAGCATATTCATATAAAACAATAGAAGAAATTGTTGCAAAAACAAGTCTTCCAAAACAACTCAAAAGAAGTGCAATTACAACAAAAATGATTCCTTTCCAAATTGACTTGGATTCTAGAATAGGTTTCTTAAAGAAACCTGCTATTGCAATTGAACCATATCCAAGTAAGTAATCAAATGGAAATGTTTGTATTCCCCAACCATCAATTCCACAGGTAATAATTCCATAAACAATTCCACATCCAATAAAGCCTTTAAGTGGGCCTCTTCTAATTGCTAAAACGAAAAGAGGAACCATTGTAAAAGAAATAGATCCGCCATTTTGTCCGATTCTAAATTTTAGAAATGGCAAATCTAAAATGATTGCTAATGCCACAAGCATTGCAGTCTCAACCATTTCTTGAACCGAAATTTTCAAAATAAAATCCGCCTTTCTTAGCGGACTCCATGTAAAACACTTACCTCCGCTAGCATTACCTAGATCAGGTTCGGTTTAACTTCGTATCAGAAGTAATCTCAGCAAGGTTACCCAAGCTCCCGTAAAATAATTATAGAATTTCTAGTTATTCCAATCAATCTTTTTTAGATTATTTTTCTCCAAAAATTCATTACACAAATTGAATTGATTTTCGTGGAACCAACCACCGTGATTTGCGCCTAGTGGAGACGGGTGTGTTCTCTTAATTACAATGTGGTTTTTGTTGGTGATAAATTTCTCATATTTTTGAGCTGGACCACCCCAAAGCATGTATACAATTGGTTGGTCGATTTTCTCCAAAAATCCCAGTAAATCCCCCACAAAACACGCATATTCTTTAATTTTATGAGACATTGGTTCACCTTCTCTAACAGTCAAAATCGTGTTCACCAAGAATACTCCTTGCTTGGTCAAATAAGTGAGGTCTCCAAGACGTTTACAAGGCTTGCCAGTTTCGATTTCAATCTCCTTAAAAATGTTCACTAAACTTGGTGGACATTTGCAAGAATTTGGCACCGAAAAAGCTAGACCCATCGCTTGTCCTTTTTCGTGATATGGATCTTGCCCAATAACAATAACTTTTACTTGGTCAAGCGGAGTTAAAATGAATGCATTAAAAATAAGTTCTCTTGGTGGAAAAACTGTGTGATCTGCATATTCCTCATCCAAAAACTGATTAAGGGTCTTCCAATAATCTTTTGTTTTAACTATTTCAAAGAAATTGTTCCAGGTTTGCATAACACAATAATTATAACTATCTATTAGACCGAATAACAATGTATAATTGTATTAGGTCTATGAAAAAAGTCTTAATTGTCTTCAATCACCCTGCTCCATACAAAGTTAGATTATTTAACGAATTATCTAAAACTTTCGAATTGCATGTAATTTTTGAAAGGGAGAAAGCAAGCGATAGAAATAATAAGTTTTATTTTGAAAATGAATACAGGTTTTTCCATCATCATGTGAAAGGTCTTCCTTTAGGAAGAGAAAATTTTATTTCAAGTAGAATTGTCCGCCACATCAAAAATAGAAAATATGATCTTGTTATTATGAATGGTTATTCAACGTTCGCTGAAATGAAGACAATTCGCTATCTCAAAAGAAACAAGATTCCATATGTCTTCTACGTCAATGGCGGAATTATTAAACCAAACGAATGCAAATTTAAGAAAAATCTAAAAACAAAATATATTTCTGGTGCAAAAGCTTATTTATCACCGGACGAAAACTCAAATAAGTATTTAGAGTACTATGGGGCGAACCCAGAAGTAATCTATAACTATCCATACTCCACAATCTATGAACACGAACTAGCAAAACTTCCAAAAGCTGAAAGCATTAGAGTCTTTGATAAAGTGTTTGTTTCGTCTGGTCAACTCATCAAAAGAAAGAACTACATGAGCTTAGTTAAGGAATGGAAAAACTATCCTGAAAACTATGGTTTATATATTTATGGTGATGGAAAAGAGAAAAACAAAATTCAGCGATTTATCCAGGAAAACCATATGAAAAACGTGGTTTTAGCGGGTTTTTTGAATCATCGTAAGATGTTAGATTCCTTCAATGATGCTGACATTTTTCTCTTCCCATCTAACGAAGATATTTATGGTCACGTCATCAATGAGGCACTATCTCAAGGCATCCCTGTAATCTCCACTAAAAAGGTCAACGCATCCTTGAAACTTGTTAAAGATAAATATAATGGTTTCTTGCTCGATGAGCTTTCTGGTCAACCACTTAAAGATGCAATTGAATTCTGTTTAAATAATAATCTTTCAGCAAACTGTGTTGAATCAGCAACACCATATACTATTGAAAAATCTGCAAACGCACATGTTGAGATTCTTAATGAGGTCATGAGCAAATGAATGTACTAGTTTTTTCAGGAGCTATGGCAGAAAATGATTTTGCAACTTTTCAAAATGAAGCAAAAATTAAACCAAACCCATCAAATCAAAACTTTTATTCAAAACTTATAAAATGTATTGCTTTAAGAAACAATGTTTCTGTTGTTTCGCATAGACCTTTCGCAAAAGGTATGATCAAAGATAAATATCTTGAATCAGACATTGTTACAGAAGGTAATGTCAGATTTTTCTATACTTATAGAGAAACATCTAAAGTATATAAAGTTCTTAGAGAGCAAAACGAAATAATTAAAAATGCTCATAGAGCAATTGAAGAATTCCACAGCAATGATTTTATCATTGTGGTAGATACTCTTCGTTTAAGCTTACTTAAAGCTGCTAAAAAGGTAGCGACTGAATACAACGTTAAGATTGTCGGAGTGTTAACTGATAATCCAGACAATCTTTCAAGTTTGTTGAAATCTTATGCTTTGCATATAAAACGTCTTGTTCGTTCTTTAGATGGTTATTTATCGTTAACGGACGGACTTGTTCAAGTCTTTAATGGTTACAAACCATCTTATGTTTTTGAAGGACTTGTGGATTCTCCAGATGTTTTCAAAAAAGACCCTATTTATGATTACTATTTCTTCGCGGGTTCATTATATGAAAGATACGGAGTTAAGACTTTAGTTGATGCATTCCATGAATCAAATATTAAGTCTAAACTCGTTGTTGCTGGTGCAGGTCCGCTCGCGAAATATATTGAACATCTTTCATATGATGATTATAGAATCTTGTATTTGCCACAACTTTCAAGAGACAAAATTCTTGGTTATGAAAGAAATGCAATTGTAAACATTAATCCAAGACCGCTTGATCCTAAATTAGATAACGAATCAGTTCCATCTAAGTTAATTGAGTACCTTTCAAATGGCCAACCAGTCTTGTCTACAAAGTATCCAAAACTCTATGGACCATTTAAAGATGATGTCTTTTGGATTGAAGATTCGTCTTTAGAAGGTATGAGAAGAGCACTTGAAGAATTTGCAAAGGCTGATATTAATGATGCCAAAAGAAAAGCCTACATTGCTAAGATGAAGGCTTTCGAATTCTATGGTTTGGAAGTGCAATCAGAATCAATTAATCACTTCTTAACTTCCATTAATTCATCTAGTAATAATTGAGTTAGTTTTTCGGTAGTAAAATTAGCTTCAAAATATTGTTTATTATTAAGACCTAGCTGGTCTTTTTCTTTTTGATCCATCACAATGATTTTATTGATAATTTCCCCAATTTCCTGGGCATTTTCCCCTGCAAAAACCGCACCTTTTGCATTTTCGAGCAATATTTTGGAGTCTCCTTGAACAACGCCAATGATAGGTTTTCCGTACTTCAAATATTGAATTGCTTTATTAGGTATTGTCTTGCCTACATAACCATCATTTTTAAGGGAAACAATTAAGGCGTCTGCATTTGCAAAATAAGCCTCAGCTTTTTCGATTGGAAGATTACCGTGGTATTCAACCTTATCTCCAAGTCCATCCACCACAATTTGTTTCTCAACTTGTTTAAGTAAACTTCCTGTTCCAAGCAAATGTAATTTAATGTCGTAACTCTTAACAAATCTCATTGCTTTTACAAGAGTATCAATCATTTGCATGCTTCCAATATTGCCAGCGTACACTAGATTTGTTTTATTTTGGTATTTAATAGGCTCTTCTTCTTTAGAGGACTTAATGACTGGTTGATTTACCACATTGAAAACTTTGTCTTCTATATGGAGCTCTTTTTCAAAATATTCTTTGAATGATGGAGAGGAAATAACAATACGATTAAATTTGGAATAAATAGATTTGCTCCATTTATATAAAATCTTATGTGCAAGAGAGTTTCTTCTAACTTGTCCAGTTACCACTGCAGCTTCTGGCCAAAGGTCTTGGCAATAAAGAACGCTTGGGACTTTATGTTTCTTTGCATAAAGTAAAGCAGGTGCTACTGAAATGATTGGAGAGAGTGAAACACCTAAAACAACATCAAATTCTTCTTTGAAATGTCTTACAAATCTTTTGGCGTTTCTATGAAATGATAAATAGTTTCGTATTAAAGATCTTCTAGAGTCTTTTCTTGCAACTAATTTAACACGGTGAACTTTGACACCATTAATTTCTTCATACTTAATATCTTTGTATTCAGGAAGTATTTCCTTAAAGCCATAATTTGGTTTACCGGTTAAAACTGTTACTTCATGCCCAAACTTCACTAAAGTTTCAGCAAAATCAGTAACAGAGAATCTCTCTGGATAATAATACTGGCTTACAAGTAATATTTTCATATCTGTCTAGTATTATATACTACATAAATATTATTTAATATAAAGAAAGTGCTTATACGCATAATAAAAGATCAACTTGCGAGTTAATCGTAGAGGTTGATCTTTATTTGCATTAAATTATTTTGCAAAAGAGAAGGTAACAGAAACCCCAGAAACAGTTCCGGAAGTAAAC
>JAZLKX010000009.1:0-1592 GCA_045597865.1 Bacilli bacterium
AAATCACGTATAATCCAATCATCTTAGATGGTGATTGGATTTATTCCTTTCTCCCAGCATTTACTGGGTATATTAATCCATCTCTGATATATTTTGAAAAGGCACTGTGGATCTGTACCTATAATATTACAGCTTTGACTGGTATGAGGTGACTCAGACCACAGCTTTTCGTCTATTACTGTTAATCAGTTTGTTAACGCATCGACGTTTTTATTTACGTGATTACACAGCCGAATTCTCTGTGGAAGACAACAGTGCTCAAAATATTTATCAGGAGGTATAAACCTATGTCTATGTACTTTATTGGAATTGATATTTCCAAGTACAAACATGATTGCTGCATTATATCTGCAGCTGATCAAAAAGTAGTCTCTAAAGTCACTATTAAAAACAATAAATCTGGCTTTGATGAACTACTTACTATCATTAACTCTTTATCCAATCATGAGGACATAAGAATAGGGTTTGAATCAACTGCCCATTATGCTCTCAATCTTGAACTCTTCCTTGAAAATTCTCTCCTAACCTTCATGGAAGTTAATCCTGTGCTTATCAGTGAATACAAGAAATCTAAAACACTTAGGCGTACAAAAAACGACTCTGTTGACTGCGAATCAATAGCTCGTTGGTTAATGACTGTTGAGTACAAACCCCATTCAAAGGGATTTTATCACGCTTATTCTCTTAAGTCATTAACACGTTTACGTGATAAGCTCATTCGCCAGCGTTCTTTTTATCTTGTTAAAATCACAAATGTGTTAGACCACACATTCCCTGAATTCAAGCCCTTCTTTAACGAACGTCTTTCTAAGACTGCTCTGTATCTACTTGAAAACTATGGTTCAGCAGAAAAGATGGCTCGTATGAATTCCGCATCTTATGAAAAAATACGCTCTCTATCTAGAGGCAAGTTCTCGCCTCAACAGTTTCTACGGTTAAAAGAGCTCGCTGCTAATACTGTAGGCGTTAATAACTCTATTTTTGATGTAGAACTTAACAGCCTTTTATCTTTGTACAAATCCCTTGTGAAAGAGATTGATACCATCGAGAAGGAGATTAATAAGCTGATTGAGGAAGTACATCCTCATTATATGTCCATTCCTGGAATAGGACCGTTATCAGCTGCTGTAATCTATTCAGAGTATGGTGATATATCTAACTTCTCTAATCCTGGCCAAATGCTCGCATTTGCTGGAATTGAACCAGGTGTAAATGATTCAGGAACTAAATCTCACGGAGGTAGAATGGTTAAGCGTGGATCATCTCAACTTCGTTATACGCTGATTAATTGTTGCCTTCCTTTAATCCGTTTTGACATGACATTTGCAGCTTACTATGCCAAGAAACGCGGAGAAGGCAAACCACATCGAGTAGCTATTACTCATGTAGCAAAGAAGCTTATTAGAGTCATCTATGCATTGGAGAGGCAAGACATCGACTTTAATACTCAAAAGCTTCATTAAATCTCAACTTACTAGGTTGATTGCTTCCATCTGAAATATGATGTATTCAGATGGTTTATTAAGGTTACCCATTTTTACAAATCAAAATTTTTTTCAAATATCTCTTGACTGTTTATAGTTTGTCACCTC
>JAZLKX010000010.1:0-1430 GCA_045597865.1 Bacilli bacterium
GGGGAGGAATTCGGAGATTTCTATGACTTTGATGGAAATTATTTGGGTACAGATGGGAATAAGAACGATAATGTATATCTTGTTCAGGGTTCCTCTGCAGATTATGTAAACAATAACCGTAAACAAAAAAAGACTACAAGCGCAGATGATCCGAATATTACAATTTCTCAAACCACCACATATAGTGATTTAAAGAAGGCACTTGAGATTTTTGATATGCCCGATGGACAAAAAGAAGAAGGTTGTGCCTCAGATAATAATGGAGAATGGCATCCAGGAGAAGGGGGTAACGATCACGTCAAAATGTCCATATCTAAAGGAAAAACGACAATTCACAGACATACTTGGGGAAAACCTGATGAAAACCAAACCGGTGGCTATAGAAGTCCGGAAAATCCAAGTGAAAAAGATTTAGCTACATTTAAGGATTTTGAGCAAAATATTATTGTCGGTAAAAATCAAGGAAATCACGATTCTTTTTATGGATTTACGGGGCGAAAAGATATTATTTCTTTTTATGGAAACACGGGGAGTAAAACTCCCAATTGCACAATCTCCAGAGATGCATGTCAAAAAATTGTGGATAGAGGGAAAAAAATAGGCCGTATTTATTAATCACCAAAATTCAGTTGAATAATGAAACGATTATTTTTGCTCCTGTTATCTTTACTTTGTTGTGTGGAAATATTTTCACAATCGGATTCAACATGCATACTTGACGATGCCATGTATTGTCACCCTTTGGAGTTCTTTATGATGATTAATGGAAAGCTACCTTTAACAACGTGGACAATTGTTAAATTTGATGACACTATTTATACAGATTCCATCGAGTATTGGAATCGTTACAATTTCAGGTCCTATTCCATTTCGGAAGATAAAGTGGCTCAATTATGTGATATTATTCCGGATACGGCAAATGTTTATTTGGAATACATTTTTCATGAACCTATAGACTGTGGACAATATCGTACTCACAAGTATTTGGATACTTTAAAATGGTCCGCTTTAAAAGGAACGGGAATTGTCATAATCAGTGATATAAATAAGAAAAAAGGACAATACTATATCCATTATGAATTGCAACCGCCATGGAAAAGATTCATTATGTATAAAAAAGAATATGGTAATTTTAAACGATTTATGCGGAAAGCATTTAAGGGCATTTACCCTGCTTCCTATACTATTCCAGACTATAAAAAAGGTAGAACACCTGCAGTGCCAAAGAAACACGGCAAAGGAAAATCTCGTCCGGTGTGGTAAAAAAACATTAGAAACATATCCTTATGATTTTATTTTTCCTCCTATACCAGATTTATACTTCAAATAGCTGCAGCATTATGACGACACAGATTACTTACAATTGTCCATCATTTATACACCTTACGGGTAATATGGGAAGACAAAGATTTGAAAAAAAGATATGTTGC
>JAZLKX010000011.1:0-1044 GCA_045597865.1 Bacilli bacterium
TTAACGTGAGTTCGACGAAAAATAATTGATTGAAAATTTGGTAAATAGCGATATTATTCGTATATTTGTAATAACCACAAAACAAATAAAACCAAACAATATCGCTATGTTTACCGAGGACAAAGTTACTGAAATTTTCTGCCTTGCAGACGATTTTATCCACTTTTTTGATTCAGAAATGAAAAAATGTGTCATTGAAGAGGAAAATGCAACCCAGAAGAGAAAATATCATAGAGATTTCAAGATGTCCAGAGCCGAAATCATGGTCATCTTGATCATGTTCCATTGTTCAGGACACAGATGTCTGAAACATTTCTATCTCCATTATGTATGCAAGCATCTGGAACATATTTTTCCAAAACTTGTCTCATATAACAGATTCGTAGAACTTGAAAAGACAGTAGCCTTGCCTCTCGCCATATTCATCAAGCAGGTTCTGCTGGGCAAATGCACAGGAATCAGCTTCGTTGACAGCACGCCATTGAGGGTTTGTAGAAACCAAAGAATTCATATGCACAAAGTCTTCAAGGGCATTGCAGCCAGAGGCAAATGTTCCATGGGTTGGTTCTTCGGGTTCAAGCTTCATCTTATCTGCAACGAAAGGGGAGAACTTCTCAACTTCATGTTCACTCCTGGCGATGTCGATGACAGGCAGCCTCTTGAATTAAAAGAGTTTATCGATGCGATATATGGCAAACTCGTAGGTGATAAAGGGTATATCAAAAAGGAGCTGTTTGATAAGTTATTCGTTGATGGTATCCAACTGATCACTAAGTTGAAAAGCAATATGAAAGGTGGATTAAGATCTGTTTCTGACACTATTCTTCTTAGGAAGAGGGCTGTCATCGAGACCATCAATGACGAATTAAAGAACATCGCACAAGTTGAACATTCCAGACATAGAAGTTTCGACAACTTTGTCGTCAATCTCTTTAGTGCGATCGCGGCATACTGCTTCTTCCCCAAGAAACCTTCTATCAACCTTGTTCGTGTATATGACAATCAGCTTACAATCTATTGATTGATTTCGTCGAACTCACGTTA
>JAZLKX010000012.1:0-1021 GCA_045597865.1 Bacilli bacterium
CCTTTTGCTTCACCTTCGGCAAGACCTTCAGCTTTGCCTTTGGCAAGACCTTCGGCGCGGGCGTGCTCGCGCTCGTACTCTATCGTGTCCTGAACTTCCCGGTATTCCAAAATGCTCTTGGCGTAATCTTCCTTTTCCATAGTCGTGAGTTTATCTACTTTTCCCTGCTCGAAGAAGTCCTGGAATATAGGGTCGTCAAACGGACATTCCTGCATATTTTCCTCTCCCATATTTATTATAATGTATAGCCAGCGGTGGAGCGATTCCTTGTATTCCGGTTTTTTGAACAGGCGCGCAAAAGTACACAATTCTATAAAAAAGAACTTGATCTGCGGCAAAAAAACTCTGTTCTTTTGATCCTTCAACTGGATTTCCCAGAAGTAGTTGCTTTTGTCGTGGAAGACGGTCATCCTGAAGGCCAGGATGTTGATGGAGTAGATGGGCGGGATGTGGTATTTCCTTTCCCCCCGTTTGGCCTCCTTGCTGACGAGGCGGCTGACGTAGGTGAAGGCCCTTTCGCCGTAGTAGGACTGCCCTCCGATCTGCAGCTCAACGATGATGTGCTCATTGTTGGAGGTCGTGCAGTAGATGTCATAGACCATCTTCTTCTCTTTGGGGTTTTCGCCCAACTGCTCGGTGTTCAGGTAGGTGAGGTCCTCGATGGTGCCGACTCTCTCAGCCAAGATGGTGTTGAGGAATGCGATGAGGAACTTCTTGTTTTTCTCGCCGAACATCTTTTTGAAGCCGAAGTCGGTGAGCAGGTTGAGGTACTTGGGCTGCTTTTCTTCTTCCGAAGTGTTTTGTTGTTTTTTAGTCATAACAAGAAAATTTGAGTTATTAAATTGTCCTGCAAAGATACAACACCGAAAAGTAAAAGTCAAGATGTAAATTATTGATTGCCAAAAGAATGAAATCTGCAGAAAACGGAATATTTCTGGCAGATTCCGATGGTTTTCTGACATAGTGCGATTTTTCGCGCCAAAGGAAGCATCACTTCGCAAACCCGATTTTGGAAGTTTTC
>JAZLKX010000013.1:0-10955 GCA_045597865.1 Bacilli bacterium
AACGAAGGTGACAACCCATCCAGGGATAGGAACCGGGAATTGTAAACCGAAATAGTGATGGTGTAAACCTGTTTAGGGATAGTGTAAACCAATATAGTTTAACCTTCCCAAATCTGTCAACCTTTTTCAGGGAAAGTCACAATCCAATTTTATAACCAATGAAAAAGTATAATCACGCGGCATTGAAATACCAGGTATTGGCAATGCTTCAACAGAAAGGAATTTTAACTCCATCTGAACTTACCGAGAAATTGGCCGACTTCTTCGGCTTGGACGAGCACGAACGCAATGAATCTTATGAAGGTCGCCCGAATGACAAAGTCTTCTACAAATCTGTAGCCACAAATGAACAGCATCTAAAAGCCGCTGGTCTTATGGATTTTCTCCGCAATGGCTGCCATTGCATCACCCAAAGCGGATTGCAGGCCCTTCAAGACAACAAAGCCACCCTCAAAATTGAATACGCCTACCTTCGTCAATTTCCGGAATATTGCGAATGGTCAAAGAGTCACCATAAAAAATCCGCCACACACGACTGGATAGAGGATTTGCTTCAATTATAGTCAATCATTTTTAATACCATATTTATGAAAATCAAGAAAAAATCATTTAACGCTATCAATGCTTTGACTAAAACATCCTGTGTTTTAGAGGAATCCAAATTCCATTTCTTCCAATGCTTCAATCCTGAATTCGAATGTGTTTCTGTGAAACATAGCCGACCATCCAAGATTTCGAAATTAATGCAAGACCCAGACTGGGACATTGAGCACGACGTACCTGTCGATGTCTCAGATATTTTTGACATAGAAGAAGACCAACTATCCATAGAGGAAAATTTTGATTTCATTAGAGAGGATGTGCTGCAACTATCGGAGCTTCTGAAGACCACACCCGAGGAAACCCTTTTCTTCATAGCGACGTACTCCGTTCAACTGAGTCAAGGTTGCGTGGACAATCAGTCGATTGCCTCCTTTTTTGACATCAACAAAATAGAGTTTCTTCGTCTGCTTGCAATAAAGGAATCCTTAGTCAAGAAAGGGCACTTACGACTTAAGGAAAGCAGAGCATGTAAAGACGGGTTCTTCGTTTGCACAACAGCAGAACGCTGTATTTTAGAAAACAAGCCATTCAAGAAACAGAAATCCGTCCAAACAGACCGTTACAAATTTTGCCGACGGATTACCAACCTCATCGAGGAACGCGACGACGAAAATATCGTTACCCCTGAATTGTTTATGATGGTGGAAGAAGAAGAGGTTCAATATCGTCAGCTAAAATTCATCCAAGCGTTGAAAAAGATGGTGCAAAATGTGGAAGACCGCACGATTTTCTATAATATCTGCGATGGATATGTCAACGGCCGGAACCGGCAAGTTCTTGTGGATGCTATGCTTTCCCATATCTATGACGGCAACCGCCAACGCTTTGCGGTCGCCAAGTCAATGATTGACACGAAGCACATCCTGATACAAGAAAATTTGGTTGAGATGTTGCCAGCACACTTCATCTCAGACGCCGAAACGACCCTCTCAGAGAAAGGAAAACGACTGTTTTTGGAGGAGGACTACGAGCTGTTCTGCAATGAAAGCATCAAAAATACTCGCTTGATTAGGCCGGAAAACATCCCTGAACGCAGACTCTTTTTTAATGAGCAGCTGGAAAAAGATTTGAATTTTCTAAAAGATTGTCTGATGGAAGAACGCTTTCAGGAGTTGCAAAACGACTTAAAGGACAACGGAATGTCCACCGGCATCAACATACTGCTGTACGGGTTGCCGGGCACGGGCAAAACCGCATCAGCGGAGATGATTGCCAAAGCCACAGGGCGAAGCGTCTATCATGTGGATATTGCTGCTTCCAAAAGCTGCTGGTTCGGGCAAAGCGAAAAACTATTCAAAAAAATCTTTGAGGACTACGAAAGTATGTCAAAAAGCGAGAAATTAAAGCCCATCTTGCTTTTCAACGAAGCTGACGCACTCTTTGGCAAACGCAAAAATGTAGATACTGGAAATTTAACACAAACCGAGAATGCCCTGCAAAATATCCTGCTGGAACAAATGGAGAAAATGGATGGTATCCTGATTGCTACCACCAATCTGTGCGACAATCTGGACTCCGCCTTCGACCGCCGTTTCCTTTTCAAAATCCAATTTGGAAACCCCGACGTACAAGCGAAAAAGTCTATCTGGCACAGCAAGCTGGAATGGTTGTCTGAAGCCGAGTGTGAGCATTTTGCGAAAAAATTCAACCTCTCGGGAGGCGAAATTGACAACATTGTACGCAAGTGCCTGATGGAAAAAGTGCTCAACAAGACTAATCCAACCGTGACAATGTTGGAATCTTGGTGCAAGGCGGAAAAACTTAACAAAGGAGATAAAACTATCGGATTTACTCAATAAATAATGATCCCATTCCTGCCCACTCTTTATAGAAAGAAAACATTGCGGATCCAAAAATCCGAAAAGAAAGGTTTGAACGGCACAGACAGCCTGCACGGAATCATATAAAAAAATATATTTTGCGGCACGAAATGAGCCGAAGAGTTTCCTTTTCGCCATTAATAAACATAAAAACAAATAATTTGTATTTTTGCAGACCTATAGACCTCGGAATAAAATGAAAAACGTTAAAATTACCGTTATCAGAAAAGCCTGTTATCCGGATTTGATGGAGCAATACGAAAACCCCATCGAACACGCCTGCGACTTGCGCGAAGGTCAGGTCTTCGTTTCCAAAAACGCACAGCGTCCCGAGCATTTTTGCGAAAGCGCATGGGGAAGCGTGAAAGAGTTCGTGGAAGTTCTCGCCAACGGGGGCGGCAATTTCTATGACGGCTGGATGAAGAATCCTTACTCAGCTATGATTTCCTGCAACGACGGATTCCGCCCCGTGAGTTTCCTGCTGGAAGCCGAACATCACTAAGGCGGATACACAGAACCAACGGCGCAGTTACTCAAACAACTGATAAACACGACTAAGAAGTATCCCCAAAAGCATTTACTTTATCCCTTGCAGCTTGCACCAGATGCTCATAAGACATCGATGGGGAAGCAATTTGATAAACAGAAGCTGGGCTCGCGCAATAAAGCCGTATGTAGATATATCACGTCCGCGAAGTAAATCTCGCCACCCTCGATCTACCACATCGACAGGATCGTACATGGCATTGAAGTAGTGAACCCTGCTTTTTTCGCTTTGGGCACTGGCCACATCTATGAATTCGGTCTTGGTCCAATATGGACAAAGTGCCGTAACGCTTATACCCTGCGGTCTCAATTCCTTCCATAATCCGCGACTGAAACTGAGAACAAAGGCTTTGGTAGCTGCATATTCTGCCACATAGGGTACCGGCAGGAAAGCTGCCACGGATGCGATATTCAAAATTCGCGAACCTCTCTTCATGAAAGGCAGACAAGTATAGCACATGTTCATGACAGCCTTACAGTTAAGGTCAAGCATCTGATTGGCAACTTCACAAGCAACTTCGGTGACGGCCTGGAATTTTCCGAAACCGGCAGCATTGACCAACAATACCACCTGCGCTTCTTCTTCCATCAGCATTTTTGCCAATGTCTGGAAACAGTCCTGTTGCGAAAGATCCATCGGCAAAGTACGGACTGTCTGTCCAGGGAGCTGCTCTGACAAAGCAAGTAAACGGTCTTCTCGACGGGCAATAATCCACAATTCGTCAAATTTGACGTGATCTGCGGCTGTCAGCGCAAATCGTGCTCCTATTCCACTGGAAGCTCCTGTAATGACAGCTACTGTTTTCATGTTGTGCGTTTTTTACGGTTAATATTGAATGAAACAGGCAAAAATACAACTTTTTTATCATTATCAAATGCCTGCAATGCTGACTTTTCTGTTCAACTGTTAATCTGATATTCAAATAATAAATATAATCCTCATCTATTTTATCAATAAGCCGTTTCATAAAACAGATTATTTGCTATGATAATTTAATGTTTCTTTGCAAAAAACTTATTGAAAACAAAGTAAAGTTCCGGAATTCGAATTATTCATAATTATTAACCTTTAAAATTTTCGCATTATGTATGATGGATTTTTATTTCACGGATTGACTTGGGAAACAATGCTGATGTGGTGCATAGTGACCCTTGGCTTGATTGTTCTGAATGAACTGACCCGGCGTAATTTCCGGATTGCACTCCTGATGTTTCTGTTTTTGCCCGTACTGCTGCCTTTTATTCTATGGCTTCCCTACACTGCTACACCAGGCACGGGCGCCAGTACCGGGACTTGGTTCCATTGGGTGAAAGTCTATTCGGCCATCGCCGGCTGTTTGGGCTTCATGTTTATCCGATATTATGGAACCGGAAATTCGCTGAAACCTTGTGGCAAAAATTGCAACAACGATCAAAAAATTCCTAAACTTCTTCTGCTCTTCCCTCCTGTCATCCTGTCTGTCAACATTCTGGAAGCCTGTATAAGAGATTTTCAGGTTTACGGCATGCATGCAACCGGCCAGATTATCGATGGAGTCACCATGTTATCCGGACCATGGAACATCATGAACGGAATTGCCGGACTGCTGAATATACTGACTATTTCAGGATGGATGGGCATTACCATCTCCAAAGACAAGAGCCGCGATATGCTGTGGCCGGACATGATGTGGTTTTGGATAATAGCATACGACTTGTGGAACTTTGCGTATGTTTACAACTGCGTATCAGACCATGCTTTTTATGCCGGTGCTGCCCTTCTGGTATCCTGCACTATCCCGGCATTCTTCATCAAGAGAGACGCATGGCTGCAACATAGGGCACACACTTTAGCCTTGTGGATGATGTTTACCATGAGTGTTCCGATGTTTGTTGACAGTCCCCGGTTCGGCGTGCAGGCTTCGCATGATCCCAAAGCTCTCTTTACCGTAAGTTGCATCTCTCTGCTGGCTAATATTGCAGTATATGTCTATCATATACGTACCATTGCCAAACGCAGGAAAAACCCGTTTGTAGAACCCGTTTACAAAGATCTTTCTGAGTAAACGATTCACTTATCATAAACTTGATTGACAAATTTTAAAACTGCTGTCACCATGTTTTTAACCTTCATCATTTTCATCTTGGCAGTGTTAGGAGTCGATATCCTGACTCTGCCTTTTTTAAAGAAGTTCTCAATAAAAGAAAGAGTTTCCGAAATTTTGAAGCCTCTGTTGTCCAAAGAAACAACGGCCGGTTACTTTTTACTGGCTTGCACGGTAGCATCGCTCATCATTGCAAACACCCATTGCGGACCGGCATATCTTGACTTCTGGAACCACTCCATAGGCGGACATCCTTTTTCTCATTGGATAGATGACGGACTGATGGCGGTTTTCTTTCTGCTGGTAGGTTTGGAATTAAAAAGGGAACTGCTATATGGGGAACTTAAATCAATGAAGCAAGCCATTCTGCCCATTTTTGCGGCCATAGGAGGAATGCTGGTTCCAGCTGTCATTTATATAATTTTCACCTGGGGGCAGGCAGTACAGATGGGGTTCGGCATTCCGATGGCCACTGATATAGCATTTGTACTGGCTATTTTAGCAGTTTTAGGTTCCCGTGTTCCCAAACCATTGAAAATTTTCCTCACGGCACTGGCAGTGATTGACGATTTAGGCGCTGTTATTGTAATTGCAGTATTCTACACTTCCAATTTCACTTTTCTGTACTTATTGTTGGCGCTCATACTCTTAGGCCTGATTTTCGTGATCGGACAAATAGCGAAGGCGGATACTCATGCCAAAGCGAACTGGCTGATTGTATTCTCGTTACTCGCTGGCGTCGGCGTCTGGATACTGCTGATGCGTTCGGGGATACATGCCAGCATTGCCGGAGTTTTGGTAGCTATGGCCATTCCCTCTTACCATGGTGCTGAAGATGCGCCCGCGGCGCGACTGGAACACGGACTGCACCTGCCCGTCTATTTTTTCGTTTTACCCCTATTCATCTTGTCTAATATGGCTATTCCTCTGAATCACATTTTACCCGTTGCAGAATCGGCAAGTACGGGTTTGGGCATATTCTTCTCACAAGCACATGTAACAGGGATTATGGCAGGATTATTGCTCGGCAAGCCGGCAGGCATCATCATGGGCGTTTTGCTTGTTCTGACCTTGCGCTGGGGCGCATTGCCGGAAGGAATATCGGTCAAACATATCGTTGGAGCGGGATTTTTAGGCGGAATAGGATTTACCATGGCCATTTTCATCTCTGCCCTCTCATTCGACGACAGCATGCTCATCGACACGGCCAAACTGGCAGTCGTTGGAGCATCGGTAATATCGGCAGCTGCAGGTACTATCATCTTAAGCCATGGAACGAAGAAAAAAGTATGATGTTCTCCAAATTACAGTATAATGCTCCCAAATTTTAGCCCAACGGCTAAAGTGATTATCTTTGCACAAAATTCAAAAAAAAAAGAGACCGAACTGAAAAAGTCATGAAATAAAAATGTAAATCTGCAACGTTAAACCAGCAAAGAAAACCACCTTAACCTGCAAGAAAAATGGTCCGAAGAAAGGGACACATTATAGTTTTGTGATATTTTAGTTTTTTTTTGTGGTTTGTACCTGTTTTAGTTTTTAATGGTTCTGTTTTGCATATAGATTTAAATGAGTATTTATGACATTTGAATAATTGGGATTTAAGCAAGAGTTCCCAAGCATTTACAGCAAGGATAGCGAAAGCATCTTCTCTATACTTAAAGTCAGGTTTGTTATATAACTCGATAGCCGACAACATACAATTAATCGACTTATCTAACAATGCTCTATATATGGGATTAACTTTCATATATACTTCCTAATCAAACAAACTTAGTTGCAACTCTTTTTTCTTTTCGATATTATCAAACAAATAGGATTTATAACCTTTTATTTGCGCTACTTTCTTCAAATCAATTCTCATAAGAATATCTTTAGTAATCATGCGCTTGGCATCATCGAAAGAAATACTTTTGAGCAAATTTCCGACAATATCGGTATTCAAAAGATTCCACACGTACTCTGCCTGTTCAAATGTGTCAAAACCAATGAAATAGCATGTGTCATCTAACATAACAGGCTTGCCATTTTGAGGTTTCACCAAACAAAAATGAAACGTCTTGTACAAACCGGATATTGCGATTTTGTATGGTTTGAAAGAATAATCACCTATGCCAAATATCGAGAAATTGCATTTTCCTCTATAAATACTCGATTTTCTCATTTGGAATAAATCAATATGATTGTTCAGATATTCAAATGTTTGTGGATAATTTTTTATGTAGGAAGTGTCTTGTCCCACGAACTTTTGTGTTACAATGGTCATTTTTCGCGGTGGATTTGCAATAGTTGTCTTCAAATCCGAACTTTTTAGTAATGGATAAACCAAATTGTCTTCAAGCGAAAAATGCTCTCCCAACTTATTACAATATGAATTACCATCATACTCAAGTTCCATAACCTTTGAACAATCATGTTTTATGCCTTGTCGCCATACAAACGGTGATATTCCATCTATGTCATTTTCTGCTGATAAGACGGACATAAATTTATTATTCTTCCATCCGAAATTACATTTTATTTCAGAAGTGTAAAAATCAGATTCTTGGCAATAACATTCGGTGTCTTGATTCAATTGGCAAGAGAATAAAGCAGCATCAACACTGACATCAAATTCTTTTTTTGCATCAATATTTTGTTTTTTCAAATTAGCAATAGGCAATTTTAACCTTGAAATATCATGTACAATATTTTTGATTACAGTATTTTTGACTAAAAAAGCCATATTACCTTTATAGTGTCCAAAGTTTCTTAACAAATCGATGGTTATGTATTCTGCAATATCAAAGTTCCCCTTCCCTGTCATAGCATCAAGTCCCTTATATTGCTTGAAGTTCGATTTTTGCGGTAGATTTTTTGAATCTATTGCACCCAAATCTGAGTTTGTAACCCATGGCGGATTACCAATAAGCAACAATTCTTTTTCTCCGATTGAATTTTTGATATGTTGATAATCGTAATCGAATATGTTAGAATGAACAATATGTATTTCAGGTTTCTGTCTGTCTGGATTATTAATAAAAAAATCCAAGACGTTGAATTTCGCTTGCCAAATATGTTTTTTTTGAATCTCTATGCCAAATATTTTTTCAACTTCATCAAAAGTCTTTAATACAGAAAGGATAAAATGCCCTTTTCCACAAGTCGGTTCAACTACAACTTGTGGGAAAAGTCCGTTTTTTTTCAGTTTCTCAGTTACCTGATTTGCTAATTTTTGATTTGTTTGAAAATCTCCATATTCAGCATTGCTTTCGCAAGCCACATAAGCATAAGTGCTATTCAATTCTTCTTGTATTTGTAATAGTTCAGAATCATTCGTAAAAAAATCATTGACACCACACTCTTTTTGAAAAAGTTTGTTGGCTTCTTCTATCGTTGTCATTGCGTTTTTCTTACTTTTGAGAAAGCAAAAGACGGAATTACTTATGTCGGCATCAAAAAGTCTCATTTCTCATTAACTTCATCGATTATTTTACTGATACCCGACACGGATTTCTCTAATGAAACAACTCTTTGGTATTGCAATCTCCATTGTAAAGCATTAGAAATTGTCAAATATCCTTGTTTCGGTGGATTTTTCAATATCATCTTTGCCATATTTAGCAAAGTAATTTCGTCTGCCGGAATGTTTCTATCGGTTAAGTATGCAACAATATCTTCTTCATTCGCTTTGTCCTTTATCATTTCACGCAAGCGACATGTGGTCGTATAATCGGCAGTCCTTTCACTTGAGATAAACGCACAACTTACAAAGCGCAGGGTTGTAGTTTTAGTTTTGGTATTGTCTACTTTGTTGTAAACAAAAACTAAAAGATTGTATCCCAACCCAAATATCTTTTGTTTTACATCTTTGTATGGGCAGGATGATTGGGGCTGTTTTATGGATGTTACCTTAATATCAGTTAGAATATCCTTCGATGGCAAATCTATCCCACTTGCAGAAGAACCTATTGTTACAGAATATTTGGATTTTAATTGTTGTTGGAATTTATGTTCAACATATGTACCAACAGCTTTTCCATCTGTTATTCCATACAGCTCGCTATTCTTTATCTTTGATTCTGTTATGCAGAATAGCTTTGCTTCCGCTTTCAGTTTCTCTATCGAAAGTTTTGGTTTCATCTTTATTTATCTGTATTACAACATTTTATTTTACTACATATTAACGAAGAGTTTTGCAAAGATACTAAAAATCTTGCTATCCTCAGTGTTTATCTTATGTTAAGTTTTCAACTATTTTACTATGCGACTAAGTATGACATACACGCTTGCCTATTTTCATTTCAGAATGCATTATCCGGTATGTCGCTTGCCTCGTCTTTCTTCTTGTCGATGATTTGGGCATATACCTGCGTGGTAGCAATGGATTTGTGTCCGAGTAGTTTGCTCACTGTATAGATGTCAGTACCACCAGCCAATTGCAATGTTGCAAATGTATGACGGAAACAATGGAACGTGATTTTTCTCGTAATACCTGCCGCTTGAATCCACCGTTTCAAGGGTGCAGAAATCCACGAAGGGTCGGGCAAGTCTTCAAATACTAACTTGTCTGCTTCGGCAGGCGTACCGCATAGTTGGCACGCCTGCTCGCTGATAGGCATATATTCAACGCCTTTTGTCTTTTGCTGTGTAAAGTTGAGACGATACCAATTACCGTGCTGCTGCACTTCACTCCATCGGAGTTTCTGAATATCGCAATGGCGAAGTCCTGTTAATGACGAGAACTATGCTGCACGTTTAAGTACTGGAATATCACAAGGTGTGTTGGCCAACTGGTTCAGTTCGCTTTCGGTCAGATAGTTTCTCCTCACATTGTTCGGTGGGATATACTTGACCTTTGACGCTAAATCAGTAGTTAGATATTCATCTATAAACGCCTGTTTCAATCCAGCTTTTAAGATACTGAAATATGTACTTGCAGTAGTTTGTGATATGGTTCCAGGTTTATTACCTCCTTGTTGTGCAGATAAAAGAAATCTTTTGAAGTCTTCCAACATCTTAAGGGCAATTCTAAATAAAACTCTTTGATAATCAAATAAATATTTGTATGTTTGCCGCAAATTTGAAGAAAAAAATGGATGCATACAAAAGGGCGTACAAAAGTTTGGTAACCAAGGTTTGTTTGATTCAGAAGAAAGAACTTCAGTGTTGAATGCATTGGGAAATCCATTGTAAAGACTTTCTGAAACGATTGATTTCGAGATGTTTCGTGAGACGTTGGAGATGGGTTTGTATCGGGAGCGTCTGACGAACGCTGGAGCAAAGCCCTACGACTATGTGCTGATATTCAAGATACTCGTGCTTCAACGGATGTACAATTTGAGCGATGAACAGACCGAATATCAGATCGTTGACCGCACAAGTTTCAGGGACTTCCTCGGATTGGCAAGCGGCGACAAGGTGCCCGATGCCAGAACCATTTGGACATTCAAAGAGCAGCTGACGAAAAAGAATCTCTATGACAAACTCTTTGCAGATTTTGACAAGTTCCTGCGGGAGAAGAATCTGATAATGAATCAGGGCGTGATAATAGACGGCAGTTTCGTGGAAGTACCCCGCCAGCGCAACACGCGCGAGGAGAACAAGGCCATAAAGGAGGGACGCGGCAACGAGCTATGGAACGAGGAAGAAGGAGATAGCGAGGAGGATAAGAAGAAAAAGGCCAACAAGAAGAGGCACAAAGACACGGATGCCCGATGGACGAAGAAGGGCGGGCAGAAATATTACGGCTACAAGAACCACGCAAAGGTCGATGCCAAGAGCAAGCTGATAAAGAAGGCGGTAACCACGAGTGCGGAACAGCACGACTCCGTTCCGACCAGGTTGCTGATAGACAATGACGACAGAGGTCAGGAGCTGCATGCGGACAGCGCGTATATCGGAAAGAACGTGAAAAGCGTGA
>JAZLKX010000014.1:0-1168 GCA_045597865.1 Bacilli bacterium
TTTGGCATCAGATGCCGCGACGAGGGAATGTCGCGCTATCCGTCGCCGTCCGCGAAGGCGAATTCGAGCTGCGGGGAAGGTTTCACGAGCACATTCTTCAAGTCGAGTTTCGCGCTCCACTTTCCGAAGCGCGTGAAGAGCTTCTGGATTCCGTCCGCGAGCGCGTAGTAGAAGAACTCGGGCGCACCGTAGATGCGCTTGGCCGTTTCGACGATGTGGGTGCGCAGCACTTCGCGCCGCTCGGACTTCCCGATCCAAACCATCACGAAGTACGCGACCGCGAGGACAAGCGCCGCGAGGTTCCTGAGACGCGCGAGCGTGAGGGAGCGCATCTCCTCGACCTGGTACGACTGCTTCACGAAGCGTATCGTCTCCTCGACGCGCCACCGCGTGAGGTAGCCCTGGACGACGCGCCAGACGTCCTCCTTCGAGCCGTCGCCCTGCAGCGTCGTGAGGATGAGCATCGCGCACTGCCCGAAGCCGCGCACGACGACGAGCCGCAGGTCCTTCTCGTGCATGCCGGGAAAGTCGGGGTCTTCGGGAAGGCGCACCGGCATCGCGCCGTAGTGGATCGTCGTGTCCTCCTCCTCGCCGTTGGCGTTGAACGCGACGACCGACGTGTGGGGCGTGTGGCACATCGCAGAGAGGACGAGGATGTTCGTCCTCACGCCCTTGTACATGAGGTAGCGCTTCTGCATCAGGCGCACGATGAAGTCGAGTCCGCACGAGATGAAGTAGCGGAATATCTCGTTGCGGTCTCCGCCGCGGTCGTAGACGTAGATGCCGCGGTTGCCGACCTCCGCGCGGATCGAGTCGATGATGGCCTCGATCTCCGCGTTCTCGCCCTTGTACGCGGGATCTTCCGTCGACCAGAGCCGGAACTGGAGCGGGACGACGCCGCGCCTCTTGCCGGGCTCGCAGGCGACCGCCATGCAGCCCCAGTAGCCGAGGTTGTCGCCGACCCTGCCCTTCGAGCCGTCCCACACCTTCGCGAGATACTGCATCTTCTTCGCGTAGGGCTTCTGCACGTCGGACGGGTCGATGATGATCAGCGTCGACTTGCGGACGAACTTCTTCGCGTGTTCCATCACCGCCTCGTGGATTTGCCTCCAGAGGTCCTTGAACGCGAGATGGTGGCAGAGCCGCATCTCGATCTTCACCTGCTTGA
>JAZLKX010000015.1:0-1529 GCA_045597865.1 Bacilli bacterium
GAAGTAACAATTAGCTTAAAACTTATCTTGAAGAATGTCATCCTCCGTGGAAAGGAAGTTGTCTTTCATCGGATAATACATATTGATTTTCAATTAGATAAAGTTTACCTATATTTGCACTGCTGAAACGATTATTCTTCCTCGCACAAGAAAAAGACAAGGTTTTTTAAAGTATTACGAAACAGGCTCTTTCAGTAATGGTTGGAATCACTCCTTGAAAATTGTCTGGTAGGGCGAAAATCAACGAAGAATCACGAAGAAAGCAAAAATAGACAAAATGCTGATTACTAGGGGAATGACGATTTGGAATAACTTATCTAAAATTTGGCGATTTTTCGCTTTTGATTCAAATAGATGCAAATAGACCGCAAAATAACTCGTCTTATTTTTAATCTAATGTGCCATAGAATAGCATAGAAGGCACTATTTTTAATATTCAACGAGGAGGAGTATTGACACTTAAAACGCTATTATACAATAGTTTAATATTTATCTACCTGCTATCCAGCAGGTAGTTTTTGGTTCGACCAGCACGAACGTACTCTAATGGGTGAAAGTCCCTAAACCGCCCTGATAGTGGGAAGGTTACAGCCAAAGGCAAGGGTGTCCGCCGTGAGACGGAATCTGAAGGAAGCCGGCGGCAAACATCTGGTCTGACGGACAGAAACCCGATATAAGGCCTACGGATGAGGACAAGGCTGCCAAAGAAGCCAAAATCCGATAACTATCCAAATCATCCAAGGTAAATCGGGCAGGCATAAGATGGAAAGAGCGCGTCCATAACTGGAGAGGCCTCGCAGACAAGGCGAAAAAAATCGCCTTGCAGTAACAACGAACTGCGAGGAGTCAGCAGAGGTCATAGTACCTGCCTAATATCGACACGCAGGGAAGGACCGAACTTTATTGGATAAGTTTGTAGAAAGGAACTTTATGAAAGAAAGAGAGCAGAAAACGGCGGTAGGAACCGCAGGCTGCCTGCAAGGGGATAGGCTGGAAGCCGAAAGCCTTGTAGGAGTGCAGACTTTTATGGAGATAACGGAAAGCGAGCTTGTCGAAGTGCAGATAGATGAGAAGCACTTGATGGAACTCATCGTATCTCCCTATAATATGAACCGAGCATATAGGAAGGTCATATCGAACGGCGGGAGCGGAGGTGTCGACTCGATGGAATGCAAGGAGTTGCTTCCATACTTGAAACTCCATAAGGATGAACTCAAGGCATCCATCTTGAACGGGAAGTACAAGCCGCAACCCGTGCGGCGCGTTGAAATCCCGAAAGACAACGGAAAGACGCGCAAGCTGGGAATCCCCACCTTGGTAGACCGCGTAATCCAGCAGAGCATAGCGCAGGTATTGTCTCCGATGTATGAACCCCAGTTCAGTGAAGGGAGCTACGGCTTCCGACCCGGACGAAGCGCGCACGATGCATTGAAGAAAGCGCAGAATATCCTCAATGACGGCTACGAGTACGCAGTCGGCATTGACCTCGAACGCTTCTTCGACACCGTGAACCAGAGCTACTTGATAGA
>JAZLKX010000016.1:0-45676 GCA_045597865.1 Bacilli bacterium
CTGCTCTAACCAACTGAGCTACTCAGCCATAAATGGTGGATCTGAAGAGGATCGAACTCTCTACCTCCTGAATGCAAATCAGGCGCTCTCCCAGATGAGCTACAGACCCACGTGGCTTATAAGCTTTATCGGCTTACAAGTTTAGTATTATACATAGTTAATACTTAATACACAACAAAAATTTTAATTTTCTTTTAAAAGAAAAGCGCGACGTTAGTTAATCACGCTTTTCTAAGACCAGTTAGACGTTACAACGTTGTACGAATCATTACCCGTTTCAGCAACCCTTGTACCATTACAGTAGACTTCATACGGTTCTATTTCGTACAGATAGAACAGCACTTCCAGTGAATCATGCTCCGTTGAATTGTATAGGAATGTTACATCATACCTGCCCTTATTTTGTCCAGTTGGAGAATCTGGACCACTATAACTAACTGTAACTCTAAATTTATCTCCTTGAGGCACTAAGAAATAGAAGTTCAAAATGGTGAATTCAAGCTTTTGATATGGATCTCTATAACCTACAGAACCAAATGAACCACCAAATCCAGCAGGTGCTATATATTCAAATTCAATTCTTGAAATACGAGTATTAATAGAAACAAATGGTAATGTAATACTATTTTTTACACCAACCAATAAAACATAAGTTTTAATTTGATTTTCATTTATTGTACCGGTATTTGCTATTTGATTTCCGTTTGAATCATAACCACATAGGATATTTCCGTTCTTATCTAATGCGGCATATGCACATTTTTTAACAATTCCACGTCTCATGACCATTTGAATCATATTATTCATGCCGCCTTCAGATTGTTCGACAAAATCGCCATCTTCCATGGCAAGTTGATTGTTCATGTAAACATATCCGCCTTGAGCAACTGTTCCGCCCTTTTTAAAAACCATTGTTTTAAAATCTAATCCCGGAATAAGGCCAGATATAGTCCATGAGTAATGGAATTTAATTTCGCCCATTTTATCGGAAGCATTTAAACCACCAACATTACTCAAGTAAAGAACAATTGAGTTTGGTGCATGTTGAGTTGCATACCATTTGGTACCAACATCTGCTGAAGTTAATTTTTCTGTTAAAGGACGATTATCTTCACCATCGATTGTAACGAAGGTGTTGGAGAATTGGAAACCACCACCAACAACATCAATATTTTCAGCACTATAACCAGATTCAGTTAATATTGGATCATCGCCAATAAATATAGGATCAACAGGAGTTACTCCATCATCTTTCATTTTTATACGTTTTGGAGCATCATAAACTCCTTGCCATTTATGGTAAGTGTCATAGACAATATTTCCGTTTTCATCAACAACGTATTCGCCGGTGCTTGGATCAACCTGTGGAACTTCATAATCGACAAATTGGAATTCAATGTTTCCCCTACTGATTTTCAATACTTCATATTCACCATCCATATCTTTACCATATAAAGTTGTAGATTGAATTTCTCTTTCTTCGTGGTGATATGGTCTTAAATCTGTTTCAGGATTAAATGTTTTTCCGTCTGTTACAAAATTACTAATTGCATCATAGTTTAAATGAGCGTGTCCACCAGTACTTGCAGTGATATCGATAGGTTTAGATAAATCTCTATTTTGAGTCATATCGAAATCAGCTTGCCCTATTGTAAGTGTTCCAGAAGAAGAAACAGATGTGCTTGTTGAATAAGAAAGAAATGCAGTAGGAAACTGGTTAGACGATGTATTAAAGCTAATTACATACGCAATGTGATGAATGCCTAATTGAAGAGGTACTGTAACTGTATGAGTGCCGCTAATACTAACTGTAAACCTATATTGTGTAAGTAAGCTTATTCTCGATGTTGATATTGAAATATCATTAGCACTAATTGCTGGACTAATTAAGTCTGTTCTATCAACCCCATCAACAAAGAAATGGACTTGTTTATTTGATATAGATGGGTTGTTTGCTAAACCGCCTATATCAGATGATTCAGTAAAAGTACTAGCATTTTTAAGATTGAAAGTGACATAACGTGGATTTTCATCTCTTTCGTTTGCCATATGGAAGTAATCCCAATTACCCTTACCTGTATCAAAATAAAGATAGTCTTTTTCTAAAAATTCAGAATTTTTTACAGTTTCAAAATCTCTATCGCCACCAGTATAAAGGCTGTCTTTATTTTCAGCTGGAACTTGAATATAATTGCTTCCATCTTTGTAGTATAAATCGTAAACATGGGACTCGCCTTCTTCTTCAATTGGTTGGTAGCCTAATGTTGATAAAGAATAATTGTATCCAGTATATTGTCCTGCCCCATAATCGTCTGGATCATCACCAATAATATTATATGAATATAAACCTGAAGTAACATAGGCGGTGCCTTTGCTAAAAGGATTGACAGTTTTATTTCCATCAAATTCTTGATCAATTGGAGGATGGTCATCAACATATTCTGTATTTCTAGTACGTAATGGGTTATTACGAATATTTTGATAGTTTTGGCTCATGTAGCTATAAACTGCAGAACTATCTAATGTAAAAGAATAGTTACTTCCTGGGCCAACATGTCCACCCTCGGTAGGAATTTCAACAACACCATAATAAGAATAGCTATTAAGTTTTGATTCACTATCACCTTCGGTTCCTTCTATAGTACAGTGGTTTGTATAAACATTTTCAAAAGACTCGGCGACCATGATGTGTCCTGCAATAGAACCAATACATGGGTGTGGGAAATCTGAATCTTGTCTTAGGTGAGGTGTATGGAGTTCATAATCTGTTTCATCATGAATCTTTGCACCATTTGTATTAATTGTGTAATCGCTGAAATAAATATCGTGAACGTAACCTGATGGGCCAACATAACCAAAAATACCAATATCTTCAAGTTGGAAATCATCATTATCAGCATCAACAGCCACTACCTTAAAGCCCGATAATTTAATATTGCTACCGTCCAATTCACCAATGAATGGTCTTTGTGGAGAACCAAGAGGAATTAACTCCTCGCCTTCTTCAGAATAAACAGTTAAGTTTAAAGTTTGGCTATAAGTAGGAGCATCAGGTGTGAAATTTGGTGTTCCATCATCTTTATAATCAAAAACTTCTAAGTCGCCATCTTCGTCAAGATCATAGCCGACTTGGAAATAATAGCCTTTACCATCTAAGCCTTGGGATGGGTTATTTGCGTTATAGAATCCTTCAATGTTATTGTGTAACCAAACAAGGTTTTCCCAATGTTTTGGTCTTGTAATAACGAATGGATCATCTTCAGTTCCTTTACCACAATGGAAATATGAAGTTAAGACAGCACCATCAATGCCACCCATTTCATTAGTATTAATAACACTAGCCTTTCCAAACCAAGCCACTGAAGCTGAGATTGAAAAGACTCCTATCATTGCTGTAAGAGCGGAAATAAATGCAATTTTAAGCTTTGTTTTCTTTAACATATTATTTTCCACCAACTAACGCAAAAGAAATAGAAACAATGTCTTTTTCAAAATCAATTACATTGGTTCCATCAAAAACATCTAGGCCGTAATCATCTTCACAGTTATTTCGATAATAATTAACCAAAGTATCGTTATAATAATAAACGATAAAGAAGTCAGTTGTAAAACCAGCTACTCCAATAGCAGAACTTGGTAAATCGACTGTTTTAGTTATCACTAAATCTTTATCATTTTCTTCACTAGTAGGTGCTTTGTCTTTATGAACAAAAGAAATACCAGTATCACCTAATGATTCAAATTCACTAGTACATTGATTGTAAATTGTGCCAATGTTTGAACCATCAGCAGCTTCTTCAGGAATTGAACGATCAAAGTTATCAAAAAAATTAAATTCAATCAAATTTGAAATATATTTATCAATATAGTTATGTGCATCAACTGTTTTAAATAAATGGTCTGCACTACACTCAACTTTAACTTCAAGTTTTTGGCCTTTTTGAATTGTATTTGGATAATAAAGTTTTGCACGAACAAAACGCTTGGCGTAGGTATTATTCTTTTCAATGAATGCATCATAATCGCCTAAAGAAAGGTCAATCATCTTGGTTGGTTCATCTTCATCAATATCATATCCATAAATGTCATATGAATTGTTTAAAATGCCAACAGTCTCATCAAGATAGCATTTAACTGTCATGCCTTTAGAATTAACTTGAGAGTTTGTTGAAAACCAAGCGACTGATGTTGCTGCAAAACCAAGTAAAACTGCTGTACACGAAAGAGTTAAAACAGTGGAAATAATCTTTGTTTTTGAAGATTTTTTCATATTTTTACTCCTTTCAACATATAAAAAGCCAGTCGCTTTTTTAGGCAACTGGCTATCTTAATAAGACCCTATAGTTTTGCGTCCCTAGATTTCTCTAGGTTTGCTTTTTACTAACAATAGTTTAACACTAATATAAATTAGTGCAATATTTTTTTACAATTTATGATTGTGAGATTCTTCACAGAAGTGCAAGTAGTCAGTCAAAGAAATTGGCTTACTATAAATATAACCTTGGACAACATCGCATTCATGTTTCTTAAGAATTTCAACATCCTCTGCTGTTTCAACACCCTCTTGTGTAACCTTCATTTTAAGTTGTTTTGCAAGAGAGATGATTGAGTCATAAATTTTCTCAATACGTTCTGGTTGACTTGTATGATCGATAAAGAACTTATCAAGTTTAATTTCATCCATTGGTAATTCTTTAAGAATTCTATAGGATGAGTAGCCACATCCAAAGTCATCGATTGAACACTCAAATCCATTTGCGTGGAGCTTATCGACAATATTACGTAAAACATCGTAGTTTTCGTATGCGAATGACTCTGTAAATTCAATTGTAATTGCACCATTTGCAATACCGAATTTTTTCTTAACTCTCGAATAATATTCGATAAAGTCTGGTTGGGTAGCAGTTATACGTGAAACGTTAACTGAAACTGGGAAAACGTGACGTCCATTAGCAATAGAATATGAGATATATTCACAAACTTTTGAGTAGACGTATTTATCAAGTTTTTCGATAAATCCGTTTGATTCAAAAAGTGGCATAAATAAAGCTGGAACGTTATAGACACCTGAGGCTTTATCGTACCAACGGACAAGGGCTTCTGCACCATCTTGACGTTTTGCTTTTAAGTTATACTTAGCTTGATAGAAGACTTGGAATTCGCCATCTTTAAGAGCTTGTTCTTGTCTAAGTTCCATATCTTCGTTGATAAGTCTAATCTTACGGAGATCGTCGTTATAGAAGTTGAATTGCATATCAACGTTTTCTACTGTTGCTTTAACAATAGCATTATTTGCTTCACGAGCATAGTCGACCATCTTAGAAACTGGTGTTTGTTCATTCTGAATGTGCTCATAAATACCGTATTTAAGTTGAATATGTGCACCCTTAGAACCTTTGTATTGGCTGGTAAGGAATGAATGGGTTTTAAGTCTAGAAATTAAATCTTCTTTGTCTCTAGCGTGTAAAAGAATTAAGAATTCACCATTTCCGACATAACCATAGGTTTCTTCAAGTTGTTGAATCTTGCTAGTAACGGTTTTAACGTGTCTTAAAATGGCATTAACTTCTTGTTCACCGAATGTTTCATTCAAATACTTAAAGTGTCTAATTTCACATATAATAACACCGAAATAGGATTCTTTTTGTCGAGTAAAGACTTGTTCAGACTCTTTTTCAAAACCGTGTCTATTTAAACAGTTAAGACGAGTATCCATGGTTTCGGAGTTAGAAATCTTACGATTAAGTCTTGCATGATCGATAATAAAGTAAAGAATTGTTCCGACAATGATAATAACAAACAATGCAAAGACTGAAACAATTGAGTTAATTAAGTTTCTATTAGACGGGTTTAAAATATCGCAGTTATAAAGTTCAATAACAGCTAAGTTTGACAACTCGCTTGCTTTTGAAACTGAAACAACATAGTCAGTACCATTAATTTTGCAGAATACAGCACCATCTAACCCTTCATTACAAAGCACTTGAACTTGATCAACAATAGATTTATCGCCAACCCATATTCTTAGATTTGAAAAGAAATCGTTTGTATCACGTGTAAACTTCTCTGTTTCTTTATATGAATATATAACACCACTATCAGAACATAGAACACCAAATGAAGCATCTGTATGGAATGTATCTTTTGATGCTAATGCTTCAATAGTTTCAATATTGTAGTATAAAGAAACGCCATCAACACCAAATGGACACATTGTAACGGATGTATAAAATTCAAAGTGTTCAACTGGTTCTGCTGAAATATCAGACATATCATCTGTAAATGAACCTAAATAGGCAGGAGCAACTTGTCCTGCATTTCTATAGGCAAAGGCTAAATCATTTGAACCGCGCTCTGTATGTGGATCAATCATTGTTTCATCATAAATCCACTCATTAATAAAATATCTAAAACGAGCAAGTTCTAAATCAGCTAATTTAACTTCGCCAATAAGGTCTGACATCGTCTCTTCGTTATAAACTTCTTTTAATCTGGTAGCAACTTCAACAGTTTTTTGGTTTATAGCATTAATATTATCTACAATTGGCTTTGTAACATTTTGTGTATTTAATTGAGCTTGTGACTTAGAAAGTTCATGAACGTTCTCGGAATGTTGAGAAAGCATGACTAAAGCACTTACGGTTAAGCCTAAGCCAATTAGAGCAACAAAACCAATAATTAACGGTTTAAATAGTTTTTTGAATCTTGGTTTCACGTTTCATGTCCTTTCTAGAATAATTTCGTATTTTTTGCTTCTTCTTCAAGACGTTTCACTTCTTCAGCGACTAAATCATCAACTTGTTTATCGCTGAGTTCTTTGGAATTTTTCTTTTCCATTGCAAGAATAACACCAAAGACAATAATAACAACGCCCATGCTTACTCCATAACCATATGGTGCGGAATAAAGTTTTCCAAAGAGCGATAGTACTGGAAGATTTCTTACGTGTTCGTATCGTATATTTTCTCTTTTAACTGGATAAACGTCATCAATTTGGTTATTATCACCCTTTGTTTTGAAGGTTCCGTCTTCGTTAATTGAGACAACACGGTGAGTAACAATAGAATCTTTCGGTACTGTTGGATCATCTGAGATAAATACTACAATGTCCCCTACTTTTACATCATCAGCGGTTGCTTCTTTAACTAAAATGTAGGACTCAGATGGAATTGTAGTCTCCATTGATGGAGTTTGTACCCAAAGCATGCGGTAGCCAATAACTGACTTATCCGTTTTCTTTTGGATAATTGTGATAGTTGTAAAGGCTAAGAGCAATACTAGTATTGCTCCAAGGATAACGTCCATGACTCTTGAAAAGATTTTTCTAACTTTCTTTCCTTTAGACATGAATTAGCCTCCTTTCAACTATTTTTTGTTTTTACCAAGAATTCCACTAAGGAACTTGGAATAAACACCTTTGTTTTGTTTTTCAACCTTTGGTTGTTCATCAACTTTAGGTTGTTCTTGAACCTTCACTTCTTCAGCTTTTGGTTCCTCAACAACTGGTTGAGGTGCTGGAGCTGGAACTTCTTTTTCTTCATTTTTGTGTCTTCTAAATAAGGAGAACGGAGAAACAGATTTCTTTTCAGCTTGTTTAGGTTCTTCTTTAACTGGTTCTGGTTCAATTGCTGGTTCTGGTTCCTTAACAGGCTCAGGCTCAGCTGGTTTTTCCTCAACAACTGGTTCTGGTTCAACCATAGGTTCTGATTCTTTTACTGGTTCTGGTTCAACTACAGGCTCTGGTGTAGGTTCTTCTACGACTGGAGCTGGAATTTCTTCGACCACTACTTCTTCAGCTTTTCTTTCTGAAGATGGAATAAATGAACCTTCTGAGAGTTTTGCTAAAGAAGGAACAGCGTTAAGCATTTCCTCAATAGTCATACTCTCTAATTTATAGTTAGATGCCACATATGCATCGTTTTTGACGATTTCATATTGGCTCATAACGTCTTTAATAAGCTCAATAACATAGTTAACAGCACGTGCTGATTTAACTTTCATAAGCATTGGGAATTCAACTTCCTTACCTTCTACTCTTAAATCCTTATGATGGAATCTTGATTCCTCATAATTATCTGGATTAAGTGGGAGGTAGACGTAAATTCCTTTACCTCTAACTTTGAATTCTGCAAGTTTAATGCGGCCAAGTTTGAATAATTCATGACCCCATGAAATCTTGGATGCTACTTTCTTATAGCTTAAGAATTCATTCTTTAAGGTGTTATAGAAGTCTTGAGTTTCATCACCTGCGAAAATTAAACGTGCGCTAAATGAGAACTTGTATTGACTATTAAAGCCTAATCCGTCTTCACTTTCGGCTTCAGCTTTAACTGGAGCTTCAACCACTATTGGTTCTGGCTCTTTAACTGGTTCTGGTTTAACTTCTTCAACCACTGGTGCCTCTTCTTTAACCTCTACTGGCGCTTTCTCAACAACTGGTAATTCAGCATTATCAGTTAATTTAGCTAAAGGTGGTTCAGCATTAAGCATTTCTTCAATGCTCATGTGTGGTAAGCGATAATCTTGTTCTTCGTAGTTGTCGTTATGTGGAATTTCGTTATTCATCATAACTTCATCAATAAGTTCGCAAGCGTATTTGACACCACGGTCTGATTTAACCTTAAGCATCATTGGGAATTCGACTTCTTTTCCTTCAGCTCTTAAGTCTTGGAAGTGAAGTCTATCTTGATCGTATTTGTCTGGATCAAGTGGGAGGTAGACACAAAGTGTCTTGCCTTTGACTTTAAGCAATGCAATCTTAATACGTCCAAGCTTAATAGTTTCATGACCCCAAGAAATCTTGGAATTCACTTTCTTATAGCTTAAAGCGTGATTCTTAATTGCATTATAGAAATCTTGTCTATCATCACCTGCGCGAATTAAACGTGCAGAGAATGAGAATTTGTATTTAAAGTTGATACCTTCTTCATCTTCTTCAGCTTCAACTGGTGCTGGAGCTGGTTCTACAACTGGTTCTGGTTGAGTTTCAACTGGTTTAGAAGGTATATTTGGAACTTCGCCTTCAATAAGTTTTGCAAGAACTGGGTCTGAAACTAACATTTCATCAATTGTCATGTATGCAAACTTGTAGTTCTTTTCTTCATAGGCGTCATTCTTAACAATGTTATTATTAGCCATTACATCAGCGATAAGTTCAGCAACATACTTCACTGCTCTATCTGATTTGACTTTCATCATCATTGGGAATTCGACTTCTTTTCCTTCGACTCTCATGTCTTGAAAATGGAGCCTATCTTGATCGTATTTATCTGGATCAAGTGGGAGATAGACACAAAGTGTCTTTCCTCTAACTTTGAGTTCTGCAATTTTAATTCTACCAAGTTTAAAGAGTTCATGACCCCATGAAACTTTAGAATTAACTTTCTTGTATGAAAGAATGTTGTTCTTGACTGCGTTATAGAAGTCTTGTCTTTCATCACCAGAAAGAATAAGTCTTGCAGCAAAACTGAATTTGTATTTCCAACCAAATCCTTCATCGCCTTCTTCAGCAACAACTGGTTCTTCAGGTTTAACTTCTTCAACCACTGGTTCTTCGACTGGTTCTGGTTCAGCTGGTTTAGCTTCCATTTCTGGGACTTCTTGGTCTTCAACAGTTTCAACGCTATGGAATGAACCGTTTTCGCCAATAAGTCTTGCTAAGTCTTTCTCGAGCATTTCATCAAGTGACATTGGTGCCATATGATAATCTTTTGGCTCGTAGACTTCGCGTTTTGCGATTTCGTAGCGTTCCATTACGAGTGCTATAAGTTCTTTTGCGTACTTACATGCACGATTAGAACGAACTTTAAGTAAGAATGGGTACTCATTTTTACCATCTTCTTTAGAAACATCTAAGTGATGGTATTTATTAGCATCGAATTCTTTTGGATCAAGTGGTAAGTAAACGAACAAGGTTTTACCTTTACAGTTTAACTTAGCACATGGTTTTCTACCTTGTTTAAATAATTCTCTATTCCAAGATGCAAAACACTTAATGTCTTCGTATGACATAAGTTCGTTTTTAATCTCGTTATAGTAATCTTGAGTTGGAAGTTGTGCCTTAATAAGTCTAGCGTAGAAGCTATATTTGTAGCGGTATTGAATATCACCGCTCTTATCAATGACAGCAACATCTTCTTCATCATTTTCTTCTTGATACATCATTGAGTCTGCTGCTAAAGCAACTAAGATGGCATATTCTATGTCATCATCTGGATGTTCAAGAGGTAATTCGTCTGCAAGAATATCAGGAATTAATGTCTTGTAGTCGAATTCATCTTCATCAAGTTCTTCTAATTCATCTTGAATCTTTGGCGAGATGTTAACAATACGAGAATCGAGTGCTTTTTGTTCCTCGATTTCGTTATTTAAGTGTGATTGGAATACAACGTATTGCTCTGCAATAGCGTTATACATATCTTCAAGAAGTTTATTTGGAACATCAAGTAAGTCTTCTTGAACAAGTGTTTCGTATCCAGTGTTCTCATAGCTTTCAATGAATTCCCATAATGCTAAGCAATCCTTAAATAATGGGTTCTTTAAAAGGGTGTTAGTTCTCATAATTGGAAGATGGACAAAGTTTTTGCCCATGCTTTGAATAAATGATGAACTTGCGTATTCACTAACTACGTTATAGAGTTTTTGGACACGTTTCCATAAATCGGAAGTATAAATATAGTTTTTAATAATCTCGTGCTCTTTAGGAGCTTGTGCAATCTCAATGGAAAGGGAAATCTTGCCTTTGTATTCATTGTGTTCAAACTTTTGATCCATAGTGATAGAAGTATTCTTTTCATCTTCACCACATTCTTTAGCGCCATTGTAACGAATTGCAATAAATGCGTATAAACGGTTGACTAAAGTATTGATAAACTTGTTTTCGTAAGTTAAGAAAGTATCTTCTTGGAAAACATTCAAAAGTTTTGATGGGACAACACTACCGTCATCTTTAATTTCGTTAATCAAGTCAGTGTGTTGAGATAAATGAATGACTGAACGGCCATTAATATGTTTAGAAATTTCTACAGGTAAAACTTCTTCTTTTTCTTGAAGTCTAAATTGTGGATTTCTAATGATTGTATCGAGAGATGGAAGGCAATCTTCGATTGCGTTGATCCAGAGTTCGTCAATTTTCTTAAGCATGAAGCGCTTTTGAAGTTTGACATTTAAATCACCTATGGCGAAAGATCTCATGATTTCAGTGTAAGTTGGTGATGATTTAACAACACCATTCATTGAATTTGAGGTTTTCTTATAGGTCTCTGTTTCTAATAGAGATTTGTTTTTAGTATCAAATTCGTATTCCATAGCTCCCTCCTTTCCTTTTTTGAGATTGAGATTATTAAACGTTAATTAAATTAATAGGATTTTTGTAAACGACGTAAGTATGCGATACATTCCTTCATTGAGTCTTTACCAAAGATTGAATCAAGATTATTGATTAATCCTTTGATTTCGTCACGGATTAAACCAAGGTTTAACATTTCGAATTTTCTAAAGACTTTTGTTGCGAGCATGTAGTCGATAGCTTCAATAGCTTCACCACCACAGGCTTCGTAAACTGGAACAAACATCTTAAGTTGTTTCATAATACGGTTACCGAAGGCAACACGGAAGTGTTCGATGACGTAGTTATCAAGGACTTCAATCTTATCAAGAAGTTCTTGTTTAACTGGGTTATCTTTGATAGCTTTTTCGTAAAGAGAAGCGACATAGCTATATGAAACACGTTTTGATAGGGTAACAGGTGCATCGAATGCAACACCTTTACTATCAAGGTTAATAATAAATGCACGGTCGTAGACCTTATCTGAAATTGAGAATGTAGAGTCATCGTTGTTAGCTGTACCGACATACCAGATGTTTTCTGGAATGTGGAGTTTACCATCGGTGAGTTTCTTTGGATCCTTATCCCAAACTGCTGAGACGAGTTGAATGTTCCATTCAGCTGGGTCTGGCATTTCAAGGATGGATAACATTTCAGCGAAGTAGTATTCGACACGAGCGATGTTCATTTCATCGAGGACGATGATATTAATATCATCATTGTAGTTAGATTCATAAATTCTACGTAAGACTTCAGTTTCGTTGAACTTCTTAGTAAATTCGTTGAAGTAACCAAATAATTCTGAACGGTCTCTCCAAGAAGGTTGAACTGATGCGATTGTAGCTGGGTTTTCGAAGTATTTACCTAAGCAGTATGGTAAGGAAGTTTTACCTGTACCGGAAATACCTTGTAAGAGAACCATCTTTGTAGAAGCAAGGCCAGCAAACATAAGTCTGATAACTTTTTCTTCATAGTAGAGATGTGATTGTGAACATGCATAGTTACGGAAATCTGTACATAATTGTTTAAGATCAACATCGTTTGCGTATGGTTCTGGTTGATAGAATGTGTATTTTTCATCAACAGCTGCAAGACGATAGAATCTGTTTCCATCCATTGAGCCATCATCAGTGATAAGTTCACCGTTTTCATCGGTCTTCACTTCTGTTTCACCATTCATTAAGTCATCAACTGAGAGTTCTTGACCAACTTTGAGTTTGATGATTTCTTCTTTCTCTTTTGTTAACTTGACGACGCTTCTATTTAAAGCAGCGATTTCTTCAAGTAAGTCTTCTTTACCAACAACTGTTCTTCTGAAACGGATGTATTTTCTGATAAGAAGTACAAGTAAGAATACAAGGCCAATCCAGAATGCATAGACTAAGATGAAGCAAAGAATGGATAAAATCCATCCGCCTACACCAAAGCCTTCTTGCCATTTGGAGAAAAGGCCAAAATATGTTTTGAAATCAAAAATTCCAATTAGTCCCTTGAAAAAAGCAACTATACCATTCCAAATATTACCAAACATTGTGGTCATAAATTGGAAGAACCATTGTAAGAAATTATCCATAGTTTTATATCCTCCTTTTCAAGTTATTTTTTATCCCCAGGATTTTTTGGGTTTTTATTATTAGCCTCTTCGGCTTGTTTTTTTAAGAATTCTTCGATAGCTTTTTGTTTAATCATTTCCTCTTGTTCTTTAGAAATGTTTTTTATTGTCTTCTTGCCTCTCATGTCTCTAATAATGAGAATCAATTGAACTACCTCATAGATGAAGAAGAGTGCAAGAGGTATTACAACACAAACCAAGAATCCAATAGTTGATTGTAAGAATCCAATGATTGAACCTAACACCGGAATTCTCTTTCCTGTCCACTTTGCTTTAATGTTATCAAGCGATGTAGGAACTTGTTCAGGTCTTGGGTTTGTTGCTTTGTTATCACCTTGAGTTGTGTATTTAGCATCTACACCGCTACCGTATTTTCCAACGATTGTATGGGAGATAACTTTATTTTCATATTCTGTTTCAGGTCCGTTATAAACAAATGTAATAACGTCTCCGATTTCATAATCAACTACTTGATCTTCTCCCCTAACTTCACAAACGATTAAATCGCCTTTATCAAATGTTCCAGTCATTGATTCGGATTCAACAGTAAGAAGTACTTTGTTTCCGAATTGTGGTGCGCCTGTAGCGGACGCGCGTGAAGTAAATGCGAAAATTGTCATACTAAGTGCGAGGGCAAAAAAGATCCAGAACAATACATTTCCGGTAATTTTAAGTCCTTTCTTTACTTTTGGGTTCATAATCAAACTCCTTTAGCTATACAAGAATGAATAAATTCTCTGAATTTGGAGCGTCTTATTTGCATAAACGCAAATATTACGCACACACATTTTATCACTATATTTATATAGTGTAAAGAAAAAAAGCAACCTTTTCCAAGGTTGCTTTAGTTTTTTTAATTACTAAGCTAATTATTCAGCATCAGCAGCTTCGAAATAGAAGCCAAGATCTAAATCGCCAGTATTTGCTTTTTCAGTGTGGACGTATTTGTCTGTTGATGAAGCTGTGCCAAGAGCACCAACTTCATATAAACCTGAAACTGATTCGCCAACTGCAACTGTTGCTTGTGTATAAACACCAGCGTTGCTATTGAAGTATGCTTTACCAGCTTTTGCTGTACCATCACTTGTTGCTTGCATTGTAACAGAGTTCTTTGCATATTCACCGTCAAGGTAAACGCGGAACTTGAATGCAAGACCTTGTGCATTTCCTGAAGCATCAAATGATGTTGGGATTGATGCAACATCAAGATCTAATGTTGCAGCAACATTATCTAAGTGATAAGTTTCAAGATATTCAAATGGAATTGGATCTGTTGATTCATTAACAAGTCCACCAGCATAAACATCGACTGTGAAGCCAAATAAGGTATCACCCATGCCTTGTGTTCCTGCTGACATATTGTATGCCCAATTCTTTTCAACTTCGATCTTCATTGCGTCTGTCATGGACATAACAATGGTTTTATCCATTGCTTCACCAGCTGATGCAATGTAGACAATGTAATCTTGATAATAATTGAGTGTTGCGTTGTTGATTGCTTCTCTCCAAGTTGGATCTGTGACAACACCAGTTTTTGGATCGACTACGTCGACATCATCAGTAATTGTCTTTAAGCCTGTCTTATCTTCTTCAGCAACACCTGTGACATCACCGTGTGTTGAGTGTGATAAGACGTGAGCTTCTGTGTCATTCATGTTAACGCTAATTGCGTTAATTTGTGCGACTGAGGTACCAATGACAAGAGCGCCATCAGTTGTAGCTTTAACTTTCATGCCTGTTGCTTCAACAGATTTGTTCATAGAAAACCATGCGTAGGTTGAACCAGTGACTGCTGCTGCACCCATGAGAGCTAATGCGACTGTAGGAATAAGTTTTTTCATAAATAGTTTTCTCCTTTCTTAATCCTAGATTTTTATTATCTTGCATAAGCAAGTATAATACATTTTTTTGGAGTCCTTATTTTACATCGACTCCACCGGCAGAAACTACAGAGAATTTCATGTCGATTTTGAACTCGCCACCAATGATATCATCAATGCAATCACGGTCTGTTCCTTCTAACCAGAGCACTATTGTGTACTTGATTACATCATGAGGTTTGAAGTTCTTTTGATTCTCCATCATAATGACTGTTTTATTCCAGAATGGAGTAGTCATGTATGGAGTTTCTTCCGGTTTTGGATCACCAGTTACTGGATCTTGTCCAATACGTGCGTAATCAACCGATGTTTTCTCGGTGCCGTTGTAGGTTGTAATTAACCTAACTCTAACGGCGGCCTCAATACCCATTGTCATATTGACAATATTGATTGAGTAATCGAAGCTAATTTCCTCTTCACCAGTGTTTTCACAATAGAATGTGTAACAGAGATAATTTTGTCCATTGTCCGACCCGTCAATTGCACCGAGATCAATCTGATCTAACTGCGTGCCATCAATATTTGTGATGACTTCACTACATCTTGTATTTAATGATGCAGTATATTTTGGGTTATTGTGGTTCTCGTATAATGCGAGACCATATTGGAGGGAATGGTATTTGTCTACCGCAACAGTGAAGCTACCGAATCTGGTGTACATCACTGATACTGCATAGGCAATACCAACTACGACAGCGATACAAGCTAGGATGATTGGAATTACTTTTTTGTAGATTCTGTATCTTCTAACTTCGTTCGCAGATCGCTTTAGCAGATTTGTACCTGACTTTTGTCTCATTAGACATCAGCCTCCTCTGCCATCTCAACTGCCGCTTCTAGGGTAATTGGCTCCGTCCCCTCTAGATAGAAGCCAACTGCATCGGAGTAGCGGATTTCCTTCTTCTTATTTTCGTCACCGACAGCGATTGATTCAACCCCCATCGCACTAATATAAGATAATAAGGAATTAAAGAGTTGAGGTTTATTTCTACTTCCCGCCCACTCACTTGCTGACTTATCAATGATTGCGAAGTCAACTGGAATGGAGGTAAGTTTAGAAACTTTGAATTCCTCTTTTCCCACACCTTGTAGAGCTGTGCGGACTTTGAGAAGCTTCATATCAAGTACTGCATATTTAACTTTCTCCGCATCAAACTCTAGAAGATTTTCTGGGAATTCCAAGCAGAGTTTACTAGGATCAACGCTTGGGTTTTGTTGGAGAACTCCTTTTACTAATTCGTAGAGGGATGTTCTTTCAATTATTTCCCCTGGACATCTCACCGAGATAAATCCGACCTGCTTGTTTGCCTTTTGGAAGGCTTTGATAGCACCAATTGCGTGCATGATGTTGTGTTTTAGAAGTTCTATTCCACACAATCTCTTCTCAGAGATATGCTTGTAGTTTTCTTCTTTTAGTTCACCAAACACAATTGAATTGATGCTTGTTGCGGTTCTGAATGCAATTGCTTCAGGACCATCAACATTAACTATAGGATAGTACTTAAGCTCAATTGGAGCGACACCTGAATCTAGAGTTAGTTTAACATGTTGGTTGAACGTTAATTCTTTATCCATTTTTTGCTCCTTTCTTTGCTTTTTTTACCCCCCGAGAAATAAAAAATCAGTTGCGAGGTAGGAAATCCTAACCTATTGCAACTGGCTGCCTACAGAGGCCCTATAGCTTTGCGCCATACCCTTCCGGGTATTTTGCCCATAATTCATGCGATATTTCGCACTACTTACACCATTATTATTATAAATACTTTCGATTTTGTCAATAGTTTTTTGATATTTTTTCTAAATTAATTTTGAACGTCCTTTTGTTGCGCGGCTGTTTGTTCCGTTTTGTTTCTTGACCAACTCGATAATTGCTTGTTCATTAATTGGTTTTGAATAGTAATAACCTTGGAAGAAGTTAACACCTAAACGTTTCAAAACATTTACCATCTCTTCGTCTTCAACGCCTTCACAAACACAATCCTTATCGAAACAATAAATTAAACGGACACAGTTTTCCAAAACAGTGAAATATTTCTTGTTCTTCATGGCGTTCCATAAAATGGAAGCATCGATTTTAACTATTTTTGCGTCCATTTCAGCCATGTAAATAACTGTGGAGTAACCTGATCCATAGTCGTCCAAAGAGAAGAAGAATCCCTTCTCTCTTAATTTAGCAATGTTGTTTTTTACAACAGCAAGGTATTTTTCATCACCTTCTGCTGTTTCTGTAATTTCAAGGTTAATAAAGTTTGGGTCTACTTCATAACGTGATGCAAGCTCAGTGTATCTATCAACTGTATTAGGATCAAGGAGTTTTAAAAGTGAAAGGTTGATGTCAACAAATTCAATTCCGTAGTCCTTAATGTGGTTATTTCTAATAAAACGACAAACTTTTTCGAAAACGATTTCATCAATTTGGAAAATTAAACCTTCTTCTTCTGCAATTGGTATAAACTCACCTGGTGAAATAAATTCATCATCAGTGTTTTTAAACCTAATTAAAGCTTCAAGGCCTACATGTTTATCCTTTTTCCAGTCATAAAGAGGTTGATAGAACATTTCAAAGCCATCATTTTCAATAGCTTCGTGGATTCTCATAACAATCCTTTCACGGCGATGTCTTGCGTCTAAAAGCTTAGCATCAAATGGAGTTATAAGTTCACCCTTGGTGTTTTCAGGATCAAATAACATCATCGAAATAGCGCTGTGTAAGTCGGTGAGGTTATTACAATCTTGCGGGCATTCAACGACCGTAAATTGAGCTTCAAGTTTTAAGTCTGGGTTGTGTTCCAAGCCGCCCTTATAGCACTTTTCTGCTACATCACGGCATGTTGATTCTAAATCCCAAGTAGCTCTTGTAGCGTCAATAACAAAGACATTTCTTCTAAGCGAGAACACAAATTGTTGTCCGAATTGTTTCTTTAAATGCATTAAGGTTTCAAAAATAGCAACGTTTGCACGTTTTAAACCGACTTTTTGAATGTATAAATTAAAATCTTTATATGCGAAGCATACGAGTTTAAATGGAACTTTGTTTTTAAGTTTTTCGCCAAAGACCATATTAAAAGTCTCTTCGTTATATACGCCTGTGTTAGCGTAATAATACTTGTCTGGGTTGTCTGTAACGATTGTACATAGCAATACGGTAATTGTAATTGTGAAGTTTTCAACGTACACGTGAGGAACAAGAACTTCAACTAAAATAGCAGCAAACCACACAAGTAAGAAGAAAACATCCAAGCCTAATTGAATTTTCTTGAGTGACTTCTTGTTTCTTAATGTCATTATCAAAGCGTAAACAAGTGATAAAGCACAAACAGAAATAATAATAATTAAACCAAAGTCGTATTCGTAGTGATTTTCTTCATCAAAAGTAAATACCCAATGGTGTGCAGGATTTGATAAAAGAAGTAAAATTAAACCAATATAAAAAATAGAAAATACTATCTTTTCTGCTTTGGTTGCTAAGTGACCTCTTGCGGAAGAAGTTACATAGTAAAGGAAAATATAATGTAATGTAATGTGAATTAAATAATATAAAATAACAAAAAATTGTTGCCAGAAACTTGGAAGAACCAAAGTTCCGGTTCCAAGGAAGACAACAAGAATTTCACATGCCGCAGATAAAGCATTAAATGCGATTAAATATTTAAATAATCTTCTAGAGATTGTTGGATATGATTTTCTGACAAGGAAAACAATAAACAATAAAATTGTTAATATGATAGATGCAATGTTTAATTGATAAAATGCTTCCATACTTTCCTAATTAGAAGTAAACAACTTTATTTCTACCTGTTTCCTTAGCATTATAAAGAGCGCTATCAGCATTCTTTAACCACTCGTCTTTATTAGCAAAGACTTTATCGTTTGTTTCAAAGACACCACCACTTATTGTTGTTTTCATAACTTTATCATTGAAAACGAACTCATGGTTTTGGACAGCCATTCTAAATTCTTCTAGATCAGCTTTCTTAATTTGCTCGTCAACGTAACAAACGAGGAACTCTTCGCCGCCCCAACGACATGCGGCAAGTGAATTTCCGAGCTTTTCTTTAATAATATGAGAAAGTTCAATAAGAACTTCGTCACCAGCTAAGTGGCCATACGTATCATTTAATTTTTTGAAAAAGTCAATATCAAAGACAATAAAACCAATTTTGCTATAGGTTCTGGTTTTTAATTCAGATTCAAGTAAATCATAGAAACCTTTACGGTTAAATAAACCTGTTAATCCATCATGAGTTGAGTAACCCTCGTTAATAGTGTTGACTTCCTCAAGAGCTTGGAATTGGTATTGTTGAATAGATTCAAGGAACAAAGCGATTAAATAGAATGCAACATAAAGGATTGGGAATCTCTTCATAAATGTATCGGTATAATGCTCGAGCATTGTTTTATAGAAAGGAATTTCTTTCAAAACTGGAGCGATTAATGGGACATAGAAAGCTGCAACAAGTATTAAGAACATGACACCTGTAACAATTGAACCGATCTTTCTTCCGTAAAAAATCATACAAGCGATAGGAACGAGAGCAATCCAAATAGCAGAGAATCCTTCAGGCTTACCTGTATAAAGGAACATCGCAAACATTGCAATAAATTCAAAGAAGAATAACCATGCTGCAATTTTTCTTCCGCCTTTCGAGAAATATGTAAGTAAAAAGTTTGGAATTAATGAAATTGCGAAAATTCCAGTTGTTAAGGTTAGAATGTCAGTTAAGCCAAACTCCATAATATTTAAAACAGTCATAAAAACAGCGACTGCAAAAAGAGCAACGAAAGCAATTAAACGAACTAATCTAATGTATTTATCTTGATCAAGAAGTGAATCTTTGAATCTATCGAAGAATCTAAATTTTCTGCCCATAATAAATCCTGACTATTTTTTATAAAAAATGCCTATAATCGTCATAAGTATATAATAATACTTAATGGATTAAAATAATATTTTTAAGCGAAAAGAAAAGGAAACATAGTTTCCTGTTTTCAATTATTTTGTGAAGAAAAGTAATTAGTTAATTATTTTTCAACCTTAACGTACTTAATGTATTCGTATTGTTTTTCGCATTCAGAGAGTGCTCTCATTTGTGAGAGACATTCTTCATAAAGGTAGTTAATATTTTCTTCTTGGTTTAACTCTGGATTTGGCATAATAACGGTGCCAATTTTAACTGTTTGTTTTGGTTTTTTAGACCACCACACTTTTCTCCAAACAGTTACAACTGGAAGTACTGGAGCATTCACAATGGCTGGGTACTTCATGGTTTGAACTTTGAAGTTACGAATTTTGGTGTAATAAGGCCAAATGTGAGCCTCAGGATAAATGACAACGATTTGATGTTTTTTGTGAATGTAATAGCGCATTGCTTCCACTAATGCTGCTTTATTTTCAGGATCTGGCCCTAGAGGAAGTGGCAAAAATCCTAATTGTCGAACAACGGTTCTAAGCACTGGAACCGACAAAGAATCAGTATAGCCTAGAATGTTTACCCTTTTTCCATAACAAACAGGTGATGCCATTTTATAAACATCTGGAACGGAAACGTGGTTCGAATAAATAAATGCGCCAGTCTTTTTAATTGCTTTCAAATTCTTTCTTCCTTTTACCTTCATTCCACTTAAATATGAAATAATCGCAAGCACAGGAAGAGCAATTCCGTAATATAGAATATTACCAAAGAAGTTACAAGCCTTCGAACGAATGAATTTATAACCTGGTGTTAAAGGTGGGCGTTTTGAAAGGATTTGATCAAAATCATCATGAAGTTCATCATGCCAATAAATTGTGTGAGTTTTTTTCCAATCCTTACTCATTTTTTGTTTCCTTTTCTGTTTTACCAGTGTGTTCTATTTGAACCCATTTATGACGTTTAGATTTATGGAATGCTAAATCAAGGAATGCAACTAAGAAATCATAGAAGAAAATAAAGTAAGTTGATGTGCAAACAATGGCGACATGTGGTTTCATATGAAGTTTTTTGCGCTCTGAAATAATAATGTATAAGGACGCAATAACAAATGGTAAGTAAAGACATAAGAATTCATAAATGGTGATGCCCCAACATCTCCAAATCATGTCCACTTCTTTCCTTGTAAATGTAGCGCCAAATGCTAAACCAAGTGATGTAAGGAACAACAAAGCATTAACAATGTTATAAATAATAAATGGTAAAATACCGACCTTAAATTCTGAGCGCATTAATGCTTTCTTTGGTCCTTTATGGTATTCATAGAATACACCACATTTTTTCAAATAACGTCTTGATGCAAAGAATCCTGCTAACCATCTAACGTGTTGATCATGTACTTGCTTCATTTTTGGTGATTGTTCATCATAGAAAACAGCATCGGGATAATAACGCATATTAACGTCATGATAATAGCAATAAGATGTAAGTTGAATGTCTTCGGTCATGCCTGTGAAAATCCAACCACCAGCATCATCAATAATTGACTTATCAACGTAATAACCGGTGCCCATTAAGGTTGCTTTATGAAATAAGTAAGATCTTCCTTTTGAAGTAACTTGGTTCATATAGGCAAACATAACAGCACTTGTTGAAGTTAACCAATTGACGTTAACGTTTGTAAAATTACGATAACCAGAACCAACTTTAACTCCTGTCTGTCTTAAATTATTCATGAGTTCAATAAAGTTTGGTTCCATAACGTTATCGGCGTCAAAAATCATGTAAGCATCATAAACAATGCTTTCACGTTCAAAATAATCAATTATTTCCTGTAAGGCAAAGCCTTTAGTACGTCTTTCGTCAGTTAATCTATCACGTCTGAACCATTTATAGCCAAATTCTTCAGCAATCTTAATAGATGGATCATCAAAGGATTCAACAACAATCCATACATCATAATATTCTTTTGGGTAAGTTTGTTTTTTCAAAGCTTCGAAAATATTTCTAATTACTTTGCTTTCATTACGTGCAGCAATAATTACGCCAAACTTTGTATAATTTTCACTAACAGGTACTGGAGCAACTTTTCTTCTCGCAGTAAAAAAATATGTCAAATAATAGAGTGACAACACAATGGTAAAAAGAACCATAAAGGTTGAAACCGATCCAATAATCCACAGAGCTAAATCGTAATCAATCATAATTTTTACCACTTTTATTCTACTACACATGCACTATATAGGCAAATAAAAAGGCAACTTTTTAAGCTGCCTTTAATGATTTCTATTAGTATAATCGAACTTTTTCTTTCTTCTCTAATGGATGCTCAACACCATCAAGCATAATTTTCCTAATTTTTTCAGACAATTCTTCTTGAGTTAAATCCTTATATTCTTCAGGTTTAATTACCGCAAGAAAATCGATTTGAATTTTATGAACTTTAAACAAAAGTTTATGATTAATTTTATCGCTTCCATGAATTACGCTAATTACAATAGGTTTTTCAGCTTTCTTTGCAATACCTACAATTTGTTCTTTATAATCAAGCAAAACAGGATTTGGATAATTTTTATTTCTTGTTCCTTCTGGGTAAACCGCAAGTGAGCACTCCCCTGCTCTCACCCATCTTACTCCACGTATTAATTCGCTCACATCGTTCATGCTAGAATCACGCAATAATTTGACATAACCTATGCCTTGTATTGTTTTTCCAAAGAATGGAATTTTGAACAATGATGCTTTTGAAACGAAGATTAATGGGTACTTTCTAAGCACATAGTTAGTATAAATTGGATCAACATTACTTAAATGATTTTGAAATAAAATGAAGTTATCATCATTTGGAATCTTGTCTAAACCATTAACAGTTAATTTAGCACCAAAGAGTGATAGTAAAATAAGTGAATCAAGGTTAAATAATTTACGATAGCCTGGACCGTATTTAACAGGAGCCTTCTTTCTACTTACTGTAATTGTTGCAATAACAGCAAACATAAAATACAAGAAAACAATTGCAATCATAAATGCTAAGCCAAAGCCAATAATGCCTACTGCTATTTTCCATGCTTCATTTAAATGAAGAAGCAAGGTTGTCATAGTAGATAATCCAAACGATAAGAGTAATAAAACTATTTTTATCATACTATTGCTCCTTTACGTAATACATTCTACGCATTTGGTTAATATCATCGCCGCTAATGCCCAGTGCTTGCTTGAAGAAATCATAACGGTCTATATAATTCTTTTTAATTTCATCAAATGTTGCAATTATTAATTTCTTATGCGCCATTTGTAAATAATAAAGGTCTTTTGAAACTCTAAAAGACATAAATCTAATAGCCACAACCATTGAAATTAAGAAATTTTTAAACCTGTAGGCGTTATTGAAGCGTTTGTAATCGGTGTAAATACTCTTTTTATCAACACCTAAAGCATAAAGAATTAAGGCTGCCAAAACACCGGTTCTATCTTTTCCTTGAGTGCAATGAAAAATGATTGCCTTATCATCCTTTTTATTTAAGATTAATTCGAATATCTTTTTAAACTGCATTAAGCATTGCTCATCGCTTACCATTTTACGATAAACACGCTCTAAATATTTAACTGCCCCACCTTTATTTTTAGTAATATCAAGTAGGATTGCAGTTCTATTTTTCTTAGTTATGAGTGGATTATCAAATTCGTTTAAAACCGGAATGTGATAATACTCAACTAAGTCAGAATACATATCTGGCGCATTTTCCTTTTCAGCACTGGTTCTAAGATCAATAACATAACCAATATTAAAAGTTTCAACAAACTCTTTTGCTTGAATAGCAGAAAGTTTGCCTAAATATCCACTTCTATAGAAGAGGCCTTTTTTAATTTTGACACCAGCAAAGTTAAAACAAGATGACAAATCTCGTAACGCGTGTACGTGTTGATAATGTATTCTTTTGTTTTTATTCATTAAGCCTTACAATCAATTTTCAAAACGTTCAATTCAGTTTCACCATCTACCTGTGCAGCACATGGTTTTGTAAATTCAACAACAATGTGTTTTCCTGTGAAAATTTCACACATCTTGGTATGTTTTACGTGTTCGCCTTTAAAAATACCTGGGAATTTAACTAGTGTTCCAAGGCGGCCTCTTTTATGCCAAACCAAGACTGAAAGTGTATCGCTGTTTCTGTCTTGTGCTGGGCATGGAATCATACCACCACCATAATATTTGCCTTTCATAACTGGGGCGAGCCAGACATGTTTAAAGTTGTATTCTTTTCCATCAACAGTGACTTTTGCAGTCTTGTTTGAAAAATGGAAAAGTAAACCTTTTATGGCAATACCTGTGTAGTTAATTGGTTTATTTGGTTTCTTTGCCTTTAAAATATCTGCAGTTTCACAGCAATAACCGTCAATGCCATAACCAACATTGTCTAAGAACTTATAGGTTTTGCCGTTAACTTCGCAAACTGGAAGGTTTTTTAAATACTTATTTATTTGGATAATACCTTCACTTTTTTCTCTTTCAGAGATATCGTGGTAAAAGTCATTACCTGTACCAGCTGGATAATAGAAGAAATTTTCTGGAATATCCTTTTCATCAATGTGGTTAATGAAATAATTAATTGTTCCATCACCACCAGAGAGAATAAATTTTTGATCTTTTGCGTAGCTCTTAAGTAAAGCTGCAAAATCATCTTTGCCGACTAAATCAACATATTCAAGTTCATCATTCTTGAGCATGTCTTGTAACTTTTTGGCATTTTCTAAGCCTGTGCCATTATCGGCTTTTCCATTGAATAATACGATGTATTTGCTCATATTAGTCTCCTTATACGCCGAAATGTTATCACATTTAAAATATATAAGCAAAATATTTAAAAATTCATAATAAAAAAACGCCTATTTTTTATAAAATAAGCATTTTTCTATTTTTATTTCTTAATCTTAACAATTTCTTTTGCGAAGTCGTTAATTGATGTGAGTTTAATGTAATCTTCAGTTGGAATATCCAGGTTAAACTTAATTGCAACTTCTTGGCAGAGCTCAACGAATAATAATGAGTCGCCACCTAAATCATTTATAAAGTGGTCTTTATTATGAATTTTAAACTCAGATAAGCTTAAGACACTTGCAAATATCTTTCTTAATGGGTTAACAATTTCGTCGATTGTTTTTTGGTCAAATACCACTTCTTCTTCAGTCTCAAGATTATCAACTTTGAAGTAAAGATTTGTTTTACGTTCAATTGCATCTTTAATTTCAAAGCGTTTTACCTTTAAACTGCTGCTAACTGGAAGCTTGCCTTTTGCAAAGTAAACATCATCGATTCTTGCACCGCCTGGAAGCTCAGTAGTTTTAATCTTTTCGACGAGTTGGTCAGCTTCTTCATTATTAACACAATTGTCAACTTCAAGAACGATTACAATCTTTTGTTCATTTTCGTTCTTTTTAACGCCTAAGACAGAATAGTTATTAACGTGGTTTAAACCTTTAAAATGCAATTCCAATTCATCAGGATAAATATTTTCACCATTTGCGTTAATAATTACATCTTTAATTCTACCTTTAATATAGAATCGATTGTCTTCATCTTTTCTAACAATATCACCTGTATGGAAGTAACCATCTTTATCAAGTGTAGCAGGCTTTTGGACCCCACCTATTACTTCTCTAACATGGGTATATGGTGATTTAATGAGCAATTCACCCTCTCCAAATGAGTCTGGATTATCAATTTTGTATTCTACTTGGTTTAATGGCATGCCAATTGATGATTTAAGACGATCTTTAACATCTGCAGATAATTCAACAGATGTAACACCAACCTCAGTCATACCATAACCGTTATACAAAGGATAACCAATGCCATTTATTACTTCTAATGTACGTTGTGGAAGAAATCCACCACCTGAAATACAGAATTTAACTTTATTTCCTAAAATACTCTTTTGAACTACTTTCTCAACTGTCTTTTTATGCTTACACTTAGCATCTGGTTTGCCTAAATTGACATCCATTAACGATTTAATCATTAATTGTTTTTCTGAAGGTTGAGTAGAAACTTTTCTTTCGAGTTCTTTAGTGAGAGAGTTCCAGAATAATGGAACACTATAAACATGGGTTACGCCAACTTTTTGACAAATTAATTTGATATCTGATGGGGCTAATGAACTTGGGAAGACCATTGCACTACCCCAGCTTGAATACCATAAGAAGACTGCAACGAAACCAAAAACGTGATGGAATGGAATCATTGAAAGAATATTTACGACGCCCATGTCATGTGTGTACATAATGGTTTTGGTTTGAAGTGGCATCCCTTTACAAGCTTTAATTTGGTTAACCATATTTTCGCCTGTATAAACTGCTAATTTAGCTTTTCCAGTGGTTCCACTTGAACAGAATGTAACTTCATTAGCCCAATTTGGTGCAAAGCCTTCAATGTCTTCCATGCTAGAAATTGCTCTGGTTGTGGCTTTTGCTACTTCATAATCAACATCTTCATTACAAACAATACCGACTGCACCTGTTTGTTTAATGATATTATCAGTTGCGTCTTTGCTGGCCTTTGCATCAAGCAATAAAACACGATAGCCAGCCATTAATGAAGCGTAAAAATACTCAATCCAATAGACTGAGTTAGCAATTTTAAGTACTACAAGATCATCTTTTTTACCATTGATGAGCTTTGCAATTTTTGGAGCAACTCTATATATTTCTGCTTCAACATCTTTGTACTTCATTTTGCAAAGCTTTTTCTTGGAATCGAAAAAATATGCTGCAACGTTATTTTTTCTAAAAGAAAAAGCAAACTCAAAAATGTCTTTAAATTCTTTGTTTGTTTTATCTAATTCATCACATCTATTAAATAGATTATTTATCTTTTCATATTCCGGATACATACTCACTCCTAATAATACCTCTTAGGGGTATCTTTCAATTTGCGTATGCTATAAGGATAATATTTATAATATTGTTTGTAAAATGTTTTTTCTTCAAAGAAGGAAAAAGCGGCTCGTTAACTTTTGAATGATTCTATTTCATATGAATCAATTAGTTGGAAGTTAACGAGAAAAGGCAAGACTATGTCTTGCTTATTTAATGGAAATGAATTGAAATTAGAAATTGTAACGTTTAGAAATGTAACGAATATCTGACAAAAGGTTTGGCCATGTAAATTTCAATTCATTTCTAAACTTTTCATTAAGGATTTCTTTACCAGAATATCTAGCGTGTGGTCTAAACACAATAGGTCCGATATGTGGACATTCCATAAAATCCCAGTTTTTACGATCAATATGTTTCAATACTTGATTCTTTGAAATGAAATCGCCATACTCAGTATTTCCGTGATAAATATACTGAGCTTTGTATGCAAAGGGATCGACACCTTCGAACAAAAGACGATTTACAACTGCTTTTACTAATTCTTTACTTTCATTAAGTCTTAGATTTAAGTATTCTATCTCGTCTTTTAATTCATAACGGATCTCCATTCCGTTTTTGCGTTTTGCTCCACTACCATCCGTTGTGCCGTCGCCATATGCAAATAATAAAATCGTTCTTATAACTCTTTCTTCTACTCCAAGAGTTCTTAAAAAGTTATTAAACGAAACTAGCGATTCACCATGAATGGTATCGGAAACTCCAGACTTAATTGAAACAAAAGCCATTTTATCGGTCCATTGAATACAGATATCTGGTTTAATGTAGTCTTCAGTTTTAAAACATTGAAGGCGATCCTCATCTTTTACATGAGGAAATATGTAGCGCACAAAATACTGCAAATTTTGATTTAATTCTTTAAACTTATGATCATGAATTTCGTACACAAAGTTCAACTCGATTTGAGCTCCTAAATTTTGAGGCATAAAAACTCCTCCTCTCAATTACTATTTACAGTGATTTTCTAAAAACTGATAAAAAAGTTTTTAAGTCACTTAGTGACTTGTTTTTAACATGAAAAAAAAATGAACAAAAAGTCGCAGGAATCCAATCGCTCCCGAACATGAAAAAAACGTCCCTTAAGACGTTATTTTTTTCAATGGTCGGGGCGACAGGATTTGAACCTGCGACCTTTTGTTCCCAAAACAAACGCGATACCAAGCTACGCTACGCCCCGTGGCTGTTACTTTTTGGTTTTCTTAGCCCTTTTAACTGGCGCGCCTGAGATGACTCGAACATCCAACCCTCAGATTCGTAGTCTGATACTCTATCCAGTTGAGCTACAGGCGCATTACTTTTTTAGTTAAGCGCTCAATTATCTTATCACTATTGATTTAATAATCAAGCGCTTTTTAAGTAAAATGGAGGTTCCTGTCAGAGTTGAACCGACGCTCATTGAGTTGCAGTCAATTGCCTTACCACTTGGCTAAGGAACCAGCGCGATAGATTATATCACTACTATAATTCTCTAACAAGTTAGAAATATAAAATTTAATTATTAAAATGTATGTAAAATTATTTGTAAAACAAATAATTTAATGTTATAATAATTCCGAATCGAGGTAATTACTATGATTAATGAACAAATCAATAAAGAGATTCTTGATCTTGCAAACCAAGCAGAAAAAGAATTAGAAAAGCAATTCAAACATGCTGAAGAAATTGCATTAGAAAATTCTAAAAGAATTTTATCTGCATTTATTGACAGCAAAGTTTCCTACACTGATTTCGCTGATATCAATGGTTACGGAAACTATGATACAGGTAGAGACAAACTTGAAGCAATTTTTGCAAATGTTTTAGGAACTGAAGATGCACTTGTTAGACCGCAAATTATGTCTGGAACTAATGCACTCTATCTTACCTTTAGTGCTTTACTTAAGCACGGAGACACCATGATTTCTATCTCCGGAAAACCATATGATTCACTTCAAGAAATGGTTGGAATAATTGGTAATTCAAATCAATCACTTAAAGCACATGGTGTCCAATATGAACAAATTGATTTGATTCAAAGTGGTTTTGATACCAAAAAAATTGTTGAAAGATTAGCGAAAAATGACGTTAAGTTAGTAGAAATTCAACGTTCCCGTGGTTACTCCTCAAGACTATCACTCACTATAAAACAAATTGAGGATGTAATTAAAGCTATAAGAAGCGTAAATAAAAATGTAATTATTATGGTTGATAACTGCTATGGAGAACTTGTAGAAACCAAGGAGCCAGGGCATGTTGGTGCTAATGTTGTCGTTGGATCACTTATGAAGAATTTAGGTGGCGGTGTCGCATCTACAGGCGGATACGTAGCAGGCGATAAAAACCTTATTAATGAAGTAGCAGAACGTTTAACGGCCCCAGGTATTGCTAAAGAATTAGGCGCTAACTTCAACCAAATCAATTCATTTTTAAAAGGCATATTTATGGCACCCTCTGCAGTTAAAAATGCCGTTAAAACACAAATGTTTGCAGCTTATATGCTTGAAAAACTTGGATTTGAGAACGTCTCTCCAAAATGGAACGATCCTAGAACCGACATTATTCAAACTGTTGAACTTAAAACTAAGGAAAATTTAGTTAAATTCACGCAAGGTATTCAAGGTGCATCCCCTATTGATTCATTTGTTCACGTTATGCCTGCACCAATGCCAGGTTACCCATTTGATGAAGTTATGGCATCAGGCGCATTCACTCAAGGAAGCACAATTGAATTATCAGCAGATGCCCCTGTTATTGAACCATTTACGCTTTATATGCAGGGTGGTTTAACCTATGAGTATGGCAAATTAGGCATTATGTCAGCCATCTCAAAAATGAGGGAATGACAATTCAAAATATAAAAAACTCCAGTGCGATTGCATTGGAGTTTTTAATACTGTTTTAAGCTTAAGCGCCGTATTGGCCACCATCTATTCTCAATACTGAATTATTGATGTAATTTGCTTCATCACTAACTAAGAATTTTACAAGGTGTGCCACTTCTTCAGGTTTTCCGTATCTTCCCACAAGTATTTTTTCCTGTTCAGAAGTTAAAAATTCTGGATCATAGCCTTCTAATTCGGCTTCCGTTCCAATAAAACCTGGCGCTACAGCATTTACATTAACGTAAGGCGCAAACTCAATTGCCAAGTTATGCGTTAAAGAAATTAATGCTGCCTTGGATGCATCGTATTCAATGCACATTGGGTAATAGGTATTAATGCCGTTTGTGCTTGAAATATTTACAATACGACCCCACTTATTGTCCATCATTCCCTTTTTAACACGTCTTGCAACGTTATATGCTCCAATAACATTTACGTCTAATGTTCTTCTAAAATCATCACTAGTTTTTTCATTCCAAACACTTGAAAGATCCACTGCTGCATTATTAATTAAAATATCAACAGTGCCAAATCTAGTTTCAATTTCTGAAACCATTTCATCTACATCTTTCTCATTTGAAACGTCACAAGGGTATGCAAAAGACCTAACACCTTTTGATGTTAATTCCTTTACTAGTGCTTCGGCTTCTTTTCTAGAAGTTAAGTAGTTTATAACTACATCGTAGCCAGCATCAGCAAGTTCTCTTGCGATAGCTGCCCCGATTCCTTTAGCACCACCTGTAACTAATGCTAATTTTCTCATAGTAGAAAAAAGAGCTTAAATTAAGCTCTTGAAGAATATTTGCCGTCTGCTGTTGAGACAATGATTTTTTCGCCTTCCTTAATAAACATTGGAACGCGTAATCTTAATCCTGTATTTGTAACAGCGTCTTTTGTTGCTGTTGCAGATGCATTTGATACTGCTGGTGCAGTTTCTGTAACTTCCATTTCAACTTTATCTGGAAGGTTAACGTCAAGGATCTTGCCTTCAAAGAAGACAATGTTGACATCCATGCCATCAATTAAGAAGAATTTGTTGTTTCCTAATTTTGCTGCATCGAGTTCAAATTGTTCGAATGATTCCATATCCATAAAGACATAGGTATCACCAGTGTTATATGAATATTGAACTTGTTTTCTAATAATTTCTGCTGCATCGAATTTTGTTGATGCGTTGAAGTTTCTTTCTTGTGTTGAACCAGTTTTGAGGTTTTTCATCTTTGTTTTTAAGATAGCTGCACCTTTACCTGGTTTAACGTGCATAAAGTCTAAAACAACCCATGGATCACCATCGACCATGACTGTAAGACCTGTTCTGAAATCACCTGCTTCAATTGCCATAATAATATCTCCTAACTTTAATTTTTATGAATTAAATACCCATAGATTGTATTAAATTCTAGAGTATTTATCAACCTTTAATAACTTTTACACCACCGAAAGTACAATAATTCCACTAAGAATTATCGCTATAAACACATACTGAACGATTGAAAGTTTTTCTTTCAAAAAGATCCTAGAAAGTATAAGCGAAACAACTACTGTTCCTGAACCCATAATAACTGCAGCAACGCCAGAACCTTCTGATAAAGCAAACAAATATGTTGCTTGACCAACAGTTTCAAATAAAGCTGCAAGTGCTTTATAAATTTTGCTTTGTTTAGTAATTTTTTCTTCATCCTTTTTAGGAATAAAAATATTCTCGCCTTTAGCTTTTAAGAAGATTGCTATTCCCACTGCCACCAAGAAGAATGTTAATTCATAAGAACAGTTTGCTGTATGTTCAATATTTGCTTCAGTAACATTTACTAAGAATGTGGTTTCGACACTTTCTGTGTAATAAATATCTAAGAATGTTCCAACTGCATCTAAAAGCATGTAACAGAAAGGCATTGCAATAGCAATAATTGCTAATTTCTTTCCTAATTTTGCAGTTCTATCGTTCTTTCCTTTTTTATCAAAAACACTAACACACACTAAACCAGCCACTACTAAAACAATGCCAATAATGACTGGTAACTTTAATGTTTCTTTCAAAAATATTGCACACAAAATAGGAACAATAGCACACGATGTATTTTCAATCGGGTCAGCAATAGACTCTTCAATAAATCTAACTCCGAAATATGAAAGAATCATTGAAAGAATGTAACATGCTGCAACAGGTAAATAACGAACAAAATTAAGCGGGAAAGCCTTTAAATCTACTCCTTGGGTAAAAAGTATAACTAAAGCGTAAATACCCATAAAAAGACCAACATAAACTGTAGTCTTTAAATGAGAATACTTTTCATGTTGAAGATTTCCTTTTTTATAGAAAATCTCAGCTATACCCCACGCTATTGTAGAAACAATTAAAAATGCCCACATACGGTTACATTATACAACAAAAAGAAAGAGCGAGGTAACTCACTCTTTCAAATTATTATTAAATACGGTCTTTTTTAAGTTTCTTTCTTGTTGCTTTTTTAGTTACAAAGTAAGCAACTAATCCTAAGGCTGCAGCAACTTCTATAGAAATTAAAACAACGCCCCATGTTGGAAGTTTATTGGTACGTACTGATTCCCACATATCAAGGAGTTTTCCAGTAGCAACATTGCCCATATCATTCATAATTGCACATCTATCAAGTGTTTCAACTAATGGATATTGAGCACTTAATTCTCTACCAACATAATCTGGATCAGCATATAAAACTGCAGCATCCAAATCAACATATTCCTCACTAAGTGAGCCATTATAGAAATAGCTTAAGTCATAAAGAATATAATCTTCGCCTTCAACTAAGTCTTCAACAGGAATTTCTTCACCTGTTTCTTCATCATAGATGAATTCTGCACCAACTTCGCCACGAATGTCATAGCACCAATACATGTAATCAAGCATTGCATCGCCACCAGTTGCTGGTGTATAACCAACGTAATCACAGTTTTGCATTGCGTTTTCTGGCATACACATAAACTTAATGAATTCTTCTGCTAATTCATATTGTGCCATCTCTTCTTCAGTTTGATTTGCTTCATCTTTAGCGTTTTTAGGCATACAGAAGCAGTCAAACCATAAGTTAGAAGCACTTGCATCTTCCTCACCTTTGTAGCTAGTTGGAATTGTGTAATAAAGCTCTAAGTCATTGTCTCTAGCTTCAGTAATTGCCCAGGTTGCATCACCACTCCAACACATATTAGCACCAATCTTTTGAGTGGTCATATCAGTTTTACCTGAGTCTGTTTCAAAACCAAAGGCATTTTCTTTTAGCTTATTCATGTCTACCTTAACTTCTTCAAAAGTCTTGTCTTCATGACGATTGAAAATTGCAGTTAATTCATCATGGTCGGTAGTATTTGCAATTTCTTCAGCATATGTATGGATTAATGAAACTGCAAATGTATCACGGACAGAATCTTTAATTGAAAATGAACCTTTTAAGACATCGCCATAAAGTGAATCCCAATCATTCATCAATTCATGAATTTCATCCTCTGTAACACCTTTGTTGTTTACATAGTAACTTGGGTTATACATAATACCCATCGTACCCCACATGTATGGAACTGAATAGTCTTTCATTGAAGCTGTGACATTATCATTCATGTTTGTGGCTTCAATCTTTTTATAAGTTGACTCAATAAATGGTGAAATGTTTTCCCAAATCTCATCTCTAATAACAAACTTATGGAGCATGTCATTAGCGTATAACTTTTGAATCATATAATCAGAAGGAATACAAATATCGTATGTAGTCTTTCCGGTCTTAAGTTCATTAAACATTGTTTCGTTTGTATCGAAAGTATCATAGATAACTTCAATTTCTTCACCGTCGTGAGTATCAGCCCAGTATTCGGCAAATTGATCAATCATATCCATGTCCATGTAGACTTCATGTTCTACTTCAGCATTGTGATAATTGAATGAACCAGCTTCATCTTGGCCTTCTTTAACGTCAGCCTCGTCTACTTCATCTTCACATTCATCACAATACCAAATTAACTCTTCTTCATCGAATTCGACTTCATGAGTTTCGTTTACAACATGGTAATGAACTACTTCGCCATCAACTTCGGCTTCCTTGACTAATTTTTCATCAATATAGTCTTCACATTCGTCACACCAGTACTCGTTTTGTTCACATTCATATATGTAGTCTTCAGAGTTTAAAACTCTGAGAACTCTTTTTGAACCTGAATCTTTAGAGCATCCAGAAAGGGCAGCTACTGCAAAAAGAGCAACTGGTAAAAATGGAGTAATTTTTCTAATCTTAGACATTTGCTCTCCCCTTTCTAACTCTAACAGCATTAGCTTGCTTGTTCTTGTAAACTGTAACGCCAATAGCGACAGCAAGAACTGCAAGGAAAATGATGAGTGTTAATGGACGCATTTCTGGTGGAATAGGTCCTTTTTTAAGCTTTGACTGAATCAAAGTTGATAATGTTTCAATTGTTTTGTCTCCAGAGAGTAATCCTGCACCACGTGTAAATGCGGTAACAATAAAGTCATCAAGAGACAATGTAATTGAAAGTAAGAATCCTGATAAGATACCAGGCATAATTTCTGGAATAATAACTTTAAATAATCCTTGTCTTGGAGTTGCACCTAAATCAAGTGCTGCTTCGTAAAGGTGCGGATCCATTTGTTGTAATTTAGGTCTAACTGACAAATAGACAAATGGTAATCCTAGGATTACGTGACCAATAAGTAAGGTCCAGAAGTTAAATTCAATACCAATAGCAACAAACATAACAACTAACGAAAGTGCAATAACAATTTCTGGATTTGAAACTGGAATTTGTGTTGTTACTTCGATTGCTTTTTGAGCTTTCTTTCTAGAATAGAATGCACCGATGGCACCTAATGTGCCTAAAATAGTTGCAACAATTGCTGAAACAACTGCAACAATTAAAGTATTTCCGAGTGCAACCCAAATTTCTCCAGCAATCTTTGTATCACTAAATAAATTTTGCCAATAAATTGTTGAGAACCAGCTTTCTCCTTCTGCAACAGTATCACCAATAGAGGTAACTCCAGAGAATGAGAATGCAATTAAAACTAAAATAGGAAGATACATTAAAAGTAAAACTAAGTAAATGTATGTCTTTGAGAGGATTTTCTTTACCATAAGCCACCCCTCACTTCCTCTGTTTTACGACCATTGGTACCCCACATGGTGAGTAAAACAAGAATTAATAACAATAATGCTGTGAAGGAACCATTATTCCATTGTGAGTTAGCGAAGCTCAAGTAAATTGAGTTGCCAATCAATGTAATGTTTCCTTCGGAAAGTGCATCAGAAATGACATATGATGACATAACAGGCATCAAAGTCATTGTAATTGCAGACACAATTCCAGGCATTGATTGCGGAATTGTGTTTTTAATGAATACTTGAACTGGGGATGCACCAAGGTCAGCAGCAGCTTCCATTTGGGATCTATCAAGTTTAAGCATTGTTGAATAAAGTGGAAGAATAACAAATGGTAAGTAGTTATAAACCATACCAATAAGTGTTGCAGCGTATGGATGGCTTCCACCTGTAAGACCAATCGCGAATAAAATGTCACGTGTGGCAGCTGTTCTCAGAACAAAGTTGATCCACATAGGCATAATAAATAACATAATTAAGACAACATTGTGGTTATACTCCTTCTTTGCGAGGATGTATGCGATTGGGTAACCAATAATCAAGCAGATTAATGTTGTCTGGATTGCTATGAAAAGCGATACCAGTATAACTTGGAATTTAGCAGGATCAGTGAAGAATTTCCTTGCTGAATCAAACGAAAATGCTCCACTAGAATCCGTAAATGCATAAAATGCAATGAAAAACATTGGCACAATAATGAAAAGTGCCATGAATATGATGTAAGGTATCGAGAAATATTTTCTTTGGAACCTAAATTTCATATTCGTCAATGTCTCCTTTTAATCTAATAGAAACATCTTCTTTTTTAATAAGTAAGGAAACAATTTCACCACCATTAAATTCGTAGTTAGTATCAATGATGAATTCTTCATCATCTTCACTTCTTACAATAATGGCGTAGTGATCGCCTTTATAAATTGAGGAAACAACTGTTCCCTTGATTTGACCTTCTTCGTTGTCGTAAATATCGATTTTTGTCTTATCAATTTCGACTGTTAATTTAGCACCATAAAGGTCATATTTTTTATCACCTTTGACTAAATAGCCATCTTCATCAAGTTTTGAACCTGGAAGTAATTTTGTTAAATCAGCCTCAAGATAACCGCCTGCAAGTTCAATTGTGTTATCTTTTTGAACTTCACAACCAGTGAAAATATTATTTAAATCTGGCTTCTTCATAATATGAATACCATCTGGAATTAAGGCAATAGCGAGTTCTTTGTCATCATAATTCTTTGTTGATTTTGCAAGAATTTCGTTTTTGCCAATTTGAATTAAATATTCATAGTGAACGCCTTTAAAAACCTTTGATGTGACTTGACCAAAAATCTTTGATTTTTCATTAACTTCTGAAAGAATAACATCTTCTGGTCTAACGACAACATCAACACGTTCATCAAGTGGGAAATCATCTTCACAAAGCCATTCTTGGCCAAGAAATTTGACTCTCTTATCTCCAACCATAATTCCATTGAATAAGTTGGATTCACCAATGAAGTCTGCAACGAAAGCATTGGCTGGTTCGTTATAGATTTGTTCTGGAGAACCAATTTGTTGAACAACGCCATGGTTCATAACGACAATTACATCAGACATAGTAAGTGCTTCTTCTTGATCGTGAGTGACATAAATGAAGGTAATGCCAAGTTTCTTATGCATTTCCTTTAATTCAATTTGCATGTCTTTTCTCATCTTTAAGTCAAGAGCACCTAATGGTTCATCGAGCAAAAGGATTTCTGGTTTATTAATAATACAACGTGCAATAGCAACTCTTTGTTGTTGTCCACCTGAAAGTGTTGAGACATCTCTGTCTTCGAGTTCGTCAAGATCAACAACTTGAAGAGCTTTTGTAACCATTTCATCAATTTGAGAAGCTTTGTAATGCTTCATTTTGATTACTTCTTCACCTTTTCTATTAGTACATTTAACTGGGACCTTTTTAAATTTAAGGCCAAATGCGACGTTATCATAAACGTCTAAGTGCGGGAACAATGCATATCTTTGGAATACTGTGTTAATTGGTCTTTTATAAGGTGGAAGTTTTGTGATATCTTCACCATTTAAAAGAATTGTTCCGCCAGTTGGAAGTTCAAAACCTCCAATCATTCGTAAGGTTGTAGTTTTACCACAACCAGAAGGACCAAGAATTGTTACAAATTGGCCCTTTTTAATGTCGAGCGTAAAATTATCAACGGCATGAAAATCGCCGAATGATTTCACGACATTACTTAAAGAAATAATTACTTCTTCGGACGCCATAAGCTACCCTCCATAACCACTACAATAAATAACCGAATTACACTTAACTAAAAATTAAGTCGAGAAAAAGAATATAGAAATGCAATAAATTTTGCAATAAATTTTTTCACTTTTTTTCATCGCTAATATCTAGGGGGTAATACTTTGTATTCCCCCCTCTATATTGTTAAATTTTCTTAGTTGAGAAAAGTTAGCAAAAAAAGTATAATATTTTGCGATGAAAAAAATAGGCAAAATTTTACTACCACTTGTATGCTTAAATGCATGCATTCTTTCTGGTTGCGGAAGTGACAATAAAATCCAATTAAGTTTTGGAAATATTCACGCTACTGCAATTGAAGAAAAATTCACTGTTATTGAATTAGATAGAAAGGTCGAAAGCAAAGAATCATTTCTTTTAGTTGTTGCAGACACCTCATGTGCTTGCTGGAGCGACTTTAGACCAATTATTAATTCATACGTTAAAGATAACCACGTTGATTGTTTCTTCTTAACATATAAGTATTTTGCTGATCACGCTTCAAAATATGGAATCGAATTAACAAAAGGCACCACTAAATTTATTATTTTTGAAGAAGGCGCTCCAAAAATTCAACTTAAGTCCACAGCTGAAGATAAAACATTGAAGGATAAAGCAGCTTTCTATAAATTTATGGAAGGCAATGTAAAACTCCCTAAAGCCTACTTCATTAATGAAGGTGATTACGGCGAGGTTACTGAAAATGGCGCCATCATCTATTTTGAAAGATCTGGATGTGGAGATTGTTCATATTTAAACCCAACAGTCCTTGCTAATTATGTTAAAAAGCACCCAGATATGAACAATATTTACGTTATTGACTGCCAATGGTGGAAAGATGATTTGGATCTTGTTTCATATCAAGCTAAGAAGAACAACTATGGGCTTTCACATTGTAACAACCCTGAATACGGCTATGATGATGGCGTGTTCCCGTTCTTCTCCTTCGTTAAGAAAGGCTATTACTTATCGGGTGCAGTCGCATTTAATGATGAAGTAAGCAAAGTTGACGGAAAATATGTAATCACTAACTCCTACTATAATAATGATAGATTAGAAAGATTTGATTACTTAGCAAATGTTCAAACTAAAGTTCTTGAAGGAATGGAACTTCCAGCATCAGATGTATCAGATAATGGCGAATGGATTTCTTGGATGCAAGATAAAGCTGTTAAGTACTACGAACCAATAATAGATGCATTCCTCGATACTTACTTACCTCAAGTTAATTACACTTTATAAAATAAAGACCACCGACTGGTGGCCTTTTTATTACTTACCAAGTAACTCTTTACGCTTACTTTCAAGTTCTTTCTTAGTGATTATTTTCTTATTATAGAGATCAATATATTTCTCATACATTATCTCATCTTGAGACTTTTTAAACTCTTTTATATCAACAATTGGCACAGTCTTTTTATTATATTGGTAAGTTTTTACTTTTGGAATTTTCGGCTCTGGAGAAGGGGCTCCACCATAAAAAGCAATTTTTAATATTAAAAGTAAAATAGCTAAAGGCCCAGCTAATACTACAATAAGCCCCATTGTGGAAAACAATGTCTCGTTACCAAGTAAATTGAAGATAATAGCGGCAATTAATGCTGCAACACCTAGTCCTAAAATAGTAAATCCTAGAATTAAGAGCCAAATTCCTCTTTTATTTTTCATCCTTTAAGTCTTTCTGTAATTTCGGATGCTTTAGCATAAATGTCTTTAACTTCTTCACCTACAAAGAATTCGTGATTGTAGTATAAAACCTTACCATTAATCATTGTCATCTTAACGCAATCCTTGCTACCAGAGTAAACAACATTCTTCACAATGTTATTAAGTGGTTGCATAGCTGGATTTTGTAAATCAATCATAATGATGTCGGCTTTTTTGCCAACTTCAAGCACATCAGCATCGTTTAAACCTAATGCATGGGCACCATTTACGGTTGCCATCTTCAAAACATCAAATCCATCCATGACTGCTGGATTGTGGTTTGTAACCTTTTGAAGCGTAGAGACTAAATACATTTCTCTAAACATATCTAAAGCGTTGTTTGAAGCTGCTCCATCGGTACCTATTGCAATTTTTAAGCCTGCTTTTTGGTATCTTGCAAGTGGAGCAATACCTGATGCAAGTTTAAGATTTGAACACGGGCAAGTCACAACATAACTGTTATGTTTCTTAAAAATTTCAACTTCTTCATCAGTAAAGTAGTTGCAATGGAAACCGCCACCACCATAATCAAAGAATCCAAGTGAATCTAAGAATTTAACCGGTGTCATACCGTGTCTTTCAACACAACCCTTAACTTCTTTTTCAGTTTCACCAACGTGTAAATAGATTGGTGCTTTTAATTCGTGAGCAAGTTTTACAACATCTTTAATTCTTGGTTCAGCACAAGTATATTCAGCATGAATGCCTAAGAAATAAGAACATAATGCATCTGGTTTGTTAATACTTAAATAGCGTTCTCTAAGCAATGAGATTGGTTCTTGGTCACTTGTTGCAAGAATAACTGATCTAAATCCCATCTCTTCACTTGCTCTTACAATTTCAGGAACATGGAAGTACATATCAAACGCTGCAGTAATACCTGAGGTTAAGTATTCAAGAATACCGAGCTTTGTTAAATGATAAATATCATCATCTTCAAATCTTGCTTCCATTGGGAAAATTGTTGTATGTAACCACTCATCAAGTGGTAAATCATCTGCTGCACTGCGTGCAAAAACCATTGCAGTATGTGCGTGTGCATCTTTAAAACCAGGCATCAAAAGGTTACCTTCGCAATCGATAATTCTATCTGGGGCTTCACCTGTATAGTCTGGACCAATGTATTCAATTTTGTTGTCTTTAACTAATAAATCACCAAGAAAAACCTTATCGTCCTTCATGGTAAGGATTCGAGCATTTTTTAATAAGGTAATCATTATTCTTCGTCCTGTTCTGGTTTTGGCATAAGCATTTCGCTTGGTGCACCACAAATTGGGCAACTACCATCTGGGAGTGGTTTAACAGTTTGACCACACATTTTGCAAATATATTTTTGTTCTTTCATAAACAATGCTCCTTTTGATTTATTATCAAAGTTCTATTTAAGTATCGCGTATTTCTTGCGCATTTGCAATTTCTTTCTGCTTAAACTTTGTTTGTCTGCTAAAGGAAAACCAAAGATAACTATATTCTATTCCCACAAAAAGGACTATAATATTTCCATATGATTTTTGAACTTAGCAAAACTGAATTAGAGAAATGTAAAAACCTTCTTGAAGTTAAGGAATTTAACATTGAAGCAGCTGAATTTTACAATGATTATTTGACTAATAATTTTAGAGAAATTTCTATTGCAAAATCCGAAGCTGAATGGTTTGAAAAATTTAACAAACTTGAGCAAGTTAATAACAAAGTTATTGCTAACTGCAAAATGAATAAAATTTCTAAGCTTAATACCAATACTTTTTTAAATGATTCCTACTACAAGAAAATTGGTCAAATAAAAGCTTCAGAAGGCGACTGGAAATTTTCAACTTATTCTTACGCTCCATACGAAGGTTTTGTTAGTGATGAATTAGTCATTGATCCAGACACTTTTGCAGAACATACACCTATATCTTATTTCGAAAATGAGTTCCCGTTTTTCGCTGTAACTCAAAAAGATGAAATTTGGATGAGCATTATTCCTCATGAAATTAATACAATGAAAAAGCCTATAGAAAATGCACATGGCGACGTACTTGTGCTTGGTTTAGGCCTAGGCTATTACGTTTTTAACATCGCATCAAAGAAAAATGTCACTTCTATCACTGTTGTAGAAAACGATAGAAAAATCATCAATCTATTTATTAAATACTTGCTTCCAAAATTCCCAAATCAAGACAAAATTGAAATTGTTTTTGGAGACGCAATCAGTTTTGTTAAAGATTCTCCAAGAAAATATGATTACGTTTTCGCAGATATTTGGCATAACGTTGGTGATGGAGAAATGCTTTATTTAAAGCTTAAAGCTAAAGAAAAGTACCGCCCAGGCATTAAATTTGATTACTGGATTGAAACTTCCATACTTGCAATGCTTAGAAGACAAACCTTAACTATCTTTGAAGAATGGCTTGAAGGCTTTACTGAAAATGATTACAAACAATCACGCAACGAAAACGACACCATAATAAATAAAATTTATTTCTACCATAAAAATACACAAATAAAAAACTTCAATGATTTGCATCAAATATTAACTGATGATTCATTGAAGTTAATGGCTTCAAAATTATTCTGAAACTTTAAAGATTTGGATACCGATCTTAACGAGTAATTCCATTTCTTCTAAAATAGCATACTCATAAGGACCGTGGTGATTATAAGAACCTGTTCCTAAATTTGGTGTTGGACAACCCATATATGAGAAGGTTGTTCCATCTGTTCCACCCCTAATTGGAGCGTATTCATACACAATAGCTAGGTCCTTAAGCACTTTTTCGATGTGATTCTTACATGCTGGCTTATCAACAATAACGCTTAGCATGTTTTTATATGAATCTGAAATCTTAAGGTCAATCTTAACGCCTGGATGTTTCTTAATAAGCTTATCTGTGATTTCAAAGAATTGTTTTTCTTGTTTTGCAAGCTTCTTGTCATCGTGGTTTCTAAGAATATAATGCATGTGAGCTTCTTCTACACTGCCACTTATTGAAGATAAATGGTTAAAGCCTTCATGGCCTTCTGTTTTAGATGGAACAAGCTTAGCTGGAAGCATTGAAATAAATTCATTTGCTACCATTGCAGCATTAATCATTACACCTTTAGCGTCTCCTGGGTGGATTGCTTTACCAGTAATATGAATTTCTGCAGCCTTAGCATTGAATGTTTCAACGTTAACAACTTCTGGCTCACTGCCATCAAATGTATAAGCAAATGACGCTTTAAACTTAGATGTATCGAATATTTCAGCACCTCTGCCTATTTCTTCGTCTGGTGTAAACAAAATGTACATTGGACGTCTTTCATAAACATTCATGCGAAGAGCTTCTTCAATAACTTCCATAATAATTGCAACACCGGCTTTATCATCAGCACCAAGAAGTGTTGTACCATCGGTTACAATTAATGTCTTATTTATTGCTCTTTTAAGCTTTGGATATTCTTTAATTGAAAGGACTCTATCGGTTTTACCAAGTGTTAAATCCTTACCATCAAATTTTTTAATGACTTTTGGATTAACGTTTGTGCCGTTAAAATCAGGAGCAGTATCAACGTGTGCGCATAAACCAACAGCTTCATACTTTTCATTGCCTGGAACAAAAGCATATAAACGACCTGTTTCAGTTAATTCGCACTTCACTCCTAAAGCTTTTAACTCATCCTCAAGAACATTAAGTAAATCAAATTGATTCTTGCTAGATGGAGTTGTGTTTGAATCTGGATCAGATTTTGTATCAATTTTTACATATTTGAGAAATCTATCTAATAACATAGTAAAATCCTCCAAAAATAAAATTAGAAACTAAATGATTAAATTAGAAGAATTCAACTCTTGAAACTGCGAATGCAATTAATGCAACTGCATCAAGATCGGATTCTTTAGCTTTAACTGAGAAAACTCCTTGGGTTGGAAGGTTTCCTAAAGCTCCATATTTTTTATCATCATTCATTGCGTTAACACCGCCTGCTACTAATGAGCCAACAACTGTTCCTAAATGAGCAATATCAAAGTTGAGTTTAAAACCTTCAATTTTAGAAATAATGGAATAACCCATACTTCCAATTAATTTAAACACATCTTGGCCATTGACTTTAAATGATGATTTACTTGGAACCATGATAGAGCCGTTGCCAGTTCTTGATGTAACGGTATGACCGACTTCATATTCGGTAACTTTACCTGTTAATTCATTTTTGAAGGTGAATTTAAATTTACCTACAACCCCAATCTTGTCACAATGCATTGTAACAACTGGTTTTCTATCTTTTGTTTCTAAAACATAAGATTGGTTTAATTTTCCTTCAAAATGGAAAAAATATTCATTTACTACTTCATTGCTATTTGCAACAGCATCAACTTCTTCTTTTGAATACTTAGACATATCGACTTGTTGCAATTTATCGCCTTTATCCTTAATTGCAAAAATTAAAAGAACAACAGCTACAACTGCTGCAACTACACCGATTGCTAAAATAATAACTGGCAATACTATATCGTTATCTCCGTTTTTCATGCAATTCACTAAAATTAGTGCACCAATAACAGCAAAAATAACACCTACAATAAATAAGCCAACAGCAAATCTAATACGTGCTATTTTTCCGCCAATTCTACTTACATTATTTAATTTCATAAAATAATCTCCTTATTTTCATAATATAAAATTAATTATCTTTTATCAAGTTAATATGCGCATATTAAATGAAAAAAAGTGGAATAAATCCACTTCTTTACACTTTAATGTCTTTGTACGATAACACCAATGCATCCAAATTTCGATTCGCGATGATACCAATGCATATATAGACTTTTTATCTTTAAAAATTTTAATTAATACAGTAATAAATATTATATAAGCCGTTAAAAGTTTTTGTATCAATTAAATAAATCAAAACCTTTTTCATAGATATTTGCTGCAAAGTAACTGCAAAAAGAGCTTTTTTGATATCTGTTTTTTAATTAGCATGCACTAATTCAAACAATAAATTAAATTACTTACCTTGAATTATAGCGGCAGACATTACAGGAAGTTTTCTCATCCTTTCTTTCAAAAACTCAACAACTTCTTGTTTATATTTATTTCTTTTATTAAATAAGTCAGTTGCTTTTTCATAATCAGCTTTATTAAGGCCTTTTAGGTTTTTAATAGAACACATAGCTATAATAAAGAAAATTACAGCAGGAATAAAACCAATATACATCAACATCATATTTGTAAAAAATAAGTATATTCCAACACCGGCACAAGCCAAAAATAATAAAATGAATGTAATGAACTTACCTGGTTTATGGGGAACAGGTTTTCCTATTCCATTATTTATTGCTTTTAAACTCGTTTCAGTTTCCTCTAACGATTTTGCCAATTTTAAATTATAAACTTTAGCAATTTTTAAATAATTTTTATCCTCAATTTTAAAACTGTCGCCTTTTTTCATGTTTCCAAGAGTCTTGTATTCATCTTCAAGTTCACAAACGGCGCTATACCAAGGTGATGATTTTTCCCTAGAAAATGTTATTTTAACATATGTTTCATAATGTCTTGTGCCATCACTGTCTTCTCCGGTAAATTCCTGAATTTGCTGTTGGCCCATACATTCCCACCCAAAGCATTCGTTCAATTTAATACTTAAATCTACAGCACTTTGAGATGGATAAACTTGTTCGACTTTAGTCTCTCTCATATTATTTTCTCCTACAAACTTTTGTCTTAATTCTAGAGAGAGAGAGAGAGAGAGATTCAAGCACTTTCGCACTGAGAGTGCTAATAACAAACTATGTTTGTTAATGTTTTTCATTTCAAAAATGAAAACAAAAACTTAAAAGCATTGTCATAATTTTAGAAATGATAATAAATTAAAAAAAGGAGAATTATGATGGCATACAGTAAACTAAACAAACAAAAAATAATTGATGACTACAAAAACGGGGTTAACCTAGATGAAATTTCGTTAAACCATAATATACCAAAATCAACCATTTATAAGTGGATAGAAGAAGAGAATACCTTAAAGAAAAGAATAAATGATTTAACAAAAAAAGATGAAGTATATAAATATCTTTTCGAATTGGCTAATCCAGATGAAAAATTAAGATTAAAAACATACAAAGAATTTTATATGAAAGATTATGGTCCAAAGTTTCTTTCTAACCTTCTTTCGATCAATAAAAACAAGTTTTATAGATATTTAAATCACAGAGAAACAATTTTTGAAAAATTTGATGCCATCATTACTCCTTTAATAATTGAAATATTTAATAAAAGTGAAAGAAGATTTGGCCCTCAAAAGATAAAAATAAAATTAGAAGAAAAAGGATATCACGTGTCAGAAAGAAAAATATCTCAAATAATGAAAGACAACAATTTGAAAATTATTAAATTTACATCAAAACTTGTTTATCCAAAAGGAAACCACGATAAGAGGCTTAAAAATAAGCTTCAGCGTAATTTTATACAAGATGCACCAAATAAAGTGTGGGTAAGTGATGTCACATATATTAAAGTAAGTGGGCTTGATGTCTACCTATGTGCAATTATGGATCTATTTTCAAGAAAAATAGTTGGTTATCTAGTTGGTACAACAAATAGCGAATCGTTGATTTTAAGAACTTTTAGAAAAGCATATTTTGATAGAAATAATCCAGAAAACCTTTTGTTTCATAGCGACAGAGGATCTAACTACACTTCAATAAAATTAAAGAAATTATTGCAAATTTGTCATGTCCAACATTCTTTTTCTAATACCGGAAATCCATATGATAATGCAGTAATAGAATCATTCTTTTCTACTTTTAAGAAAGAAGCAATAAACGGAAAGGAGTTTGAAGATATAGTAAGTTTAAAAAGAGCAATCGATGATTATATGAATTATTATAATTTATATAGACCACATAGAACGCTAAATAACCAAACTCCAGAAAATTTTGAAAATTTATACTTAGGTGAACTCAAGAAAAAATCAAAATAAATTGCTAATTCTTTGAATTAAAATAAAAACAGATTTCGGTAATTATCATTTTTTAGTACCGAAATCTGTTAGTCGTGCAAATG
>JAZLKX010000017.1:0-12166 GCA_045597865.1 Bacilli bacterium
AGACAAGACAAGACAAGACAAGACAAGACAAGACAAGACAAGACAAGACAAGACAAGACCTATACCATATAGGGAAACTATACAGTATAGGCCAATAGAGATAGGATAAGATTATAGAGATCTATCATAGACTTGGACAAAAGCATGTTCAAAGTCTGATCCTGTCAAATCATCTAAATATAATGTATGATTATTCATCATAGAACTACTTATTAGTTTTATTAGTTTTCTAGCTGGTGGTAAATCAGAAGTATAATTATAGTGTTTGAAATTAGGAATAGTAGGTTTATCAGTTAGAGTAAAATACTCTAATCTCTTAGCTAATCTATCAGGACTTACATATAACCATATACCATCATTCTTCTCAACAGCGTAGCAATATAATCTATATTGTTCAGCTTCTAATATAATTCCGATATTAGGTAATATATCATTATAAAAGTCATCTAAATTGAACTAAGGATATGCTCCTACTTGCCATTGTCCTTTTACGATCATATCTTGTCTTTGATTATTGAACGTAAAGAACGATCTAGACTCATTACTTTGATTTACGGGATTACAATATTCAATAGCTACACTATTTTCTACGCCATTCTCGCCCATATAGCTATATCTTTGTATCTGTCCAATGTGTAAGTCGCGCACATTGATATTCATTTCAGCTAAGATTTGGTTATTGCGGTTTACGGTATTACCTAACATATATACTACCATATTTTCTCTATTACGCTTTATAGTAGATATAAAGTTCAAGAATAACTCAAACTCGCCTTTTAGCTCAAATTGGTTTGGCCCAACTAAGAACTCTTCATAACAAATAGTGTCTACGTTTGGATAAGATACCGATTTATCATAGGTACTTTGGTTTAGCGCAAAGTAATATCCAATAGTGCCTAGATTTTCTTTTTTACTAGGACTATCTTCGTTGAAACCTAAGATCTGCCATTCACCTTTATAAGTCTTTATATAGAAATGATCATAACCAAATCTTTCATTTAGTCTTTCCTACATATAGCCGTTCAAATCATTCCAATAGTTGCCGACTCTCTTGGTTTCTATTTCTTCAGCTAAGCGACGAAGATAAGCAAATTGTTTTCCTGTTTCTAGCCAATGATCAAATGCCTATTTCTTATAAGCATAAGTTTTACCATTACCACGTCCACCAATAGCAATGCGGTAATTAGCTTTTGTTTCATTTAGCTAATCTAAACTATACCATTTTATTTCTTTACTCATTTCTTCCTCGTCGCACTCCAATCTACGCTCTTTCTGTGCTCAGCTTTTACCATAGCCTTTTGATATGGATCTAATCTATCATTATACATACCTTTTTCAATATTCTTTGCTATGCGGGTGTCGCCATTTGCTTCGTATAACGAGTCAAACTCTCCGCTTTGCTTCATTAGTCTCCAAGTCAAATCAAGTGGTTCATCTGTGCGGTAATTTTCATAAATCCAGTTTGCGATATCCGTAGTTGGTAAAGCACGCATAGAGCTATTATTACAATAGGCTTCAATAATCTCTTCACTTGGAACACCACTACCACGTAGCTTGTTCAATAAAACTCGTAATTTGTCCATTTCGGCGCCGCTTAGCATTTTTGGTTCATATCCACGTTCTTTCAAAGCTTTTGCCAAATTTTCATTACCTCGTTCTCGCATAGCTCTTAGTCCAGCTACAGAACTTTTAGCACTTCTAAGTGCTATTGCTAATTCTTTGACTCGTCTTCTAGCTTCGTTGATTTCGGCAGAGCCACTAGTATCAAACTCGCTAACTTCGCCAAATACACCGAAAATTTCATCGCTTACAGCGGTTTTGATAGCTACGCCTTGTAAATAAGATATACCAATCTCAGCTTCGTACTCTACATTCTACATTGCGGATTGAATTTCATATAGCTATTTATTCAATTGCTGACTATATTTATCAATATACTCATTCAATTCTTGTAAGCTAAGTTTATCAATCTCTTGTTCAGTTAGAATTTTCAATAATTCTCACTCCTTTTTTAGTAATTTTTATAATATTCATCAATGGCGTCCCGCACTATATCAGATACAGAACTACCAGTCAATGATACTAAATATTCTAATTCAGCTTCTATTTCTTCAGTTAGCCGAACAGTTATTTTTTTGTTCATTACCTGTCTCCTTTCTTATTGGGTGATTGTGGTAATATTCTCTTATGTTGTCTAATAAAGACATCCACTCCAAATTGTCTACATTATTATTCTTTGGATTTTCATCTATATGATTTACTGTTTTCAAATTATTGGGATTTGGCAAAAATGCTTGCGCGACTAGTTGATGAACATAATAGTTCTTACGGTTTCCGTTTTTACACAACATAACACGCAAATATCTATCGCCATTTCTACTACCCGCACTCAAAAATTTATTTCGTCTATAACTCCAAACTTGTCCACGAGTATTCACTGCGTATAAGCCTTCATAACCTTTTATGTCTTTCATTTCACAAATCATCATTCTAGTACCCCCAATCCTTCATCTAAATCCATAAGATAGTCTTCAAAAACGTAAAGTGCGATTCTTAGTTTTTCTGTTCTATCAGCTAACCATTCTTTTGTAGGCTCATCCTGCTCTTGGAAATAATCCAAGCAAGTGTCATTGTAGCGTTCTTTTAGCCAATCGTGATACTTCTTTAGTTCTGAAGTATTGCTTTCCTCAAGTTGTTGATAAAATAAATTAGTGTCCATTTTTTATATCTCCTTTTTGTATAATATAGGTTAGTAAATCTAACTCTCTTTCTAATTGGCCACCAATAGTAAATGGTATTCCAATTTTCTTTTTATCTTCTATTTTATATCGTCCCGAATATTTAGCCGGTATGACGATAGGTTGTGTATAATCAATATCGTTCATTTTTAGATATTGAGTAGCACGTTTGCTGTTTAGGCCTGAACATTTTACTATACCGTTTTGAATATATTGTTTACAGCCATAACCCACGAATGAGACTTCTTCTTCTTCAAGCTCCCATTTTCCAAGAGTTGGATGTAATTTAGCTCTTTCCGCATTTTCTGCTTCTATAATTGCGGTTAGGGGTTTGAGCGATTTGATACTATCTGTATCCCAATATATGGCGCGAGGGCCTGCTTTATAGAGCATCCGCATCAAATCATATCTTCCGTAGCTTGCTGTCCATAGCCCTATTACCCACGGCCGCATTTTATTATTTGCTTCTTCTAACGTTTTATTATAACGAAGCGGATCTTGCGTAAATAAACCAAAAATACTATTTAGTAAAATCTTTGCTTTTTTATAAGCTTCTGAACCTTTTGGTTCATTTTCTTTTATATCAAATTGTGTTTTGATTAGTTCTCGAAGTGGTTCCCACAATTTACCTTTGATAGCGTGATATCCAAAAGCAGGAAGTCTTTTTATTTTGAAATCATATCCCATTTTCAATATTTCATAATCTACTTTAGTTAGCACTGGATACCGTGTTGCTTCAATTTTCAAAAAGTCAATCCCGCACTTAGGCTTCACATATTCAAATTCAAATTGCGCTACCCATAAATATTTGTTATAATATTCTAATAATTCAGGTTTTACATTAGTTTTTACAGTCATTTTACTCATTGGGAAATCTTGCGTCATCATTTCATAAGGATAACTACTCTTGATATCGTAAGCCCAAACTTTCGTGGGTTCATAAGTCCAACCGGGACTTATATCACATAAACCACCACGATACAACTTTGAATATAAATCATAGCTATATTGATCTAATTGTAATTTTTTATATTCGTTTTTGAGTTCTAATTGTTCTAACATTTTGCGGATCCGGCCAGTTTGCGTTTTCGGTAATCTATACATATATTTATATTCTTCTAAACCTTGCCGCACGCCCTCAACTATAATGTCTACTGGTTGTGAATCTTCATCTAAGCCAAGCTCTAAAGCCCATTCACTCAAATCGGTATAGCCGCAATAGTCTGTTGCTGAGCGAAGCGTTATATTATCAAAACCAGTTTTCATTATTTTGTTTTCATCCATTGAATTTTCTACTTTACAATTGAAATCTACTACACCTTCCAATAGGTAATAAGTAAGCGACAAATCAGCCATAAACACTATCATTTCTTTATTTGTTATATCTTTTAGCGTTTGCGCGAAAGCTTCAAAACCTATTCCAGCATAATAGTTTTCATTTTCTTTTATTGTCCAACTTTCGTCGTCTTTTAGTTCGGCGCCTATTGGAACATTATAATATTTAGCTGGCATTCTTTAGTCCTCGATATATTTTTTAGCGATAATAGCCATAGGAATTGTGGCTAAGGCAACCCCTATAAAATAATAAATAGCAAACATTTCACATTTCACCTTTCTTTTATAATACTCGATAGTGATAACAACCATCATATTTTTCGGTTCTCTCAACTAAACCACGTTTTACCATAGCCGTCATAGTGGCTCCGGTAATCTTTTGTCCCGTCATTTCACTAAAGTCGCTAACACACCAATAGCGGTTGTTCATTAGTCTTTGCGGGATAGCGTTTTTGATTTCTTTGTGTAATTTGTTGTAATTCATAATTATTTCCTTTCAAAATTATTTATTTATTTATAAGCCAATCAACTAAAAGCGCTCCGGTGATAGCTCCAATTGTTGCGGAAGTCCAACCTAAGAAAAACATTAGCATTTTGTATCTCTCCTTTTTTCAATTATTTTCAACAAAGGTAATTCTTCGAGCAAATCCCATATGTCATTGTCTAACATTGGCCTTTCTTCTTCTCGTCCTTCTGCATGTAAATAATAATCCATGCCTTCTGGCGATAAGTAATCCATATCGTCGTCTACTGTAATTTTCTTTTTCATAGCATTTTCTCCTTTTGGTTTTTTTGAAATTTGTAAGACATATATCTTTTCAAAAATATATGTATAGCGGCTACCCACTAGGGGTAGCTCACCAATAGGAAGGAAATATAAAATTTGGTATGTAGGTGGGAGTCATCGCAAAATCAGCCCGGGTTGAAAGGCTTCCTTGTTTCGCTCGTCCCTAATTCGCTCCCGACGAATTTTATTCAGTGAAGGGTTTGAGGCCTTATTCACTTTCTATATATATTATACAATATTTTTTTATAAAAATCAAATAAAGGAGTCGTGAGGCCGGGTTCAACGGCCGGCCCCACTATTAAGGAAGGAGTTTTATAATGACTTGTGAGGTTTTCCTTACCTCACCATATATATATGAAAATACTGGAACTCAAATTTACTAGTTTTACCCAAAATTTTATAGAAATTTTTAGCAAATTTTAGTCGAGTATAAAAATACCAGAAGAGTTCAAAGTATCATCAACAGGACGTGTTCCTACAGACATACAACCCGTTGGGGATTTCAAACGAGCATTTGCGGTTTGAACATATCCACGCAAAGTAGATAGATTTCGCATATGATAATCTGGCTTACCGTACATAGCTTGAAAGTTATCTAAGTCTACTGGCTCATTCCAGACAAATTTAGCGCCACCTGTGTAGCCCGAATTGAAATCTGGATGGCCACCGGCAGAACCAGTCATAGAAGTTCCACCAATTTCAGATGTTTCTACCAATTGAGCAATTTGAGCTGCTGATTGGATCGCTCCGAAAGTAGCTGAAGCAGGTTTAGCGGATACCGTGGCAAGTTGCGCAACCATACCTATACCTTGAGAGGCATATTGTGCCCAAGAAACATATGTGCTATCATAACCAAATGGGAACGTATTCGGCAAAGAAGCCAAAACAGTTATATCTTCTCGTGGGTTGCCATTTACCATAAGTATATACTTTACGGTTTGTCCAGTATAACTTACCGAAGGTAAATATCCTATACTCGTAATTTTATCTACATTTAGTTGACTTAGATTGCCTTCTATTTTAGCACCATTACGAATATTTAGGGTAAATGTTCCCTTTTTTCTATAACCATAAAGCTCAATACCACCCGAAGGAATATCGTAATAAACAGGATCGCAATAAGAATCGCTTACTGGAGCTGATGTGGGGACATTGCCCCAATATTCATAAGCTACATCGCCTTGTGGTAAATCTATACTCCACAAATCCGCACCCGATGATTCATATCTATATAAAGTAATAGTATTTGTAGCTCTAATATCTTTTTTATTTATCAAATCAGCGGTTATCATTCCACAACCTAGGATACACTAACCAAATTCTTTTGAATGTTCTTCATCTGTTTCAAAATTTTCTGTAAAATCATACCACGCTTTTAGCGTAAAAATATAAGTAGCAACGCCATCTGGGGCGGCTAATCTTTGTGGATGTCCAGGATTATAAACGGGATAAGAACATACATTAGCATATACAAAAATATAATCTCCGTTAGCATTATCGGGATATCTTTTAGGAGTTATCATATATTCAGAAGTAGCAGATACTCTATCAAGATACTTAGCTCTATCATCAAATAAATAATCACTTCCAAGAGAAGAGTAGTTTACCATAGCCGTGTCATTGAAACAGCCATCGATCCAAGCCATTTCTAATATATCTTCTGTAATATAATATGTGTAAAGCCCATTCGCATTAGTAGAAGCCATAGTCCAACCACAATAAGTTAGATTATACTTCTCATCTCTATAAACGCAATAATTACTCGGCCATTTTTCCGATAAAACGAAACTGGCGGAGCCAAAGTAGAAGTCGCCATAAACTTCGGCTTCTACTTCGACTACTTTTGTTGAGTGATTTATTTTGTTTACGTCATTCTTGCGGCAAGGGCATTGATATAACGTAATTTTCATTTAGCTTATCCTCCAACAATAATCTGAGATGTGAATCTAGGTTTATCTACCCAAAGAGTTAGTTCACTTGGAGTTGTATAGCCTAGTTCTTCACGAATAGCCTCGCCCGCAAATATAGTACTAAATATAGGAGTGATATTCTTGGTTGGGGCAGTAATTGTTAGAGATTGTAAAGCCAAACGGCTATTATATGAGTAATAAAGTGTATCATAAGCACCAGATACAGTATGCGCAGTTCTAATAATACATAAACTATTATATAAAACGCTTACGGCACGTCCAGTAGAATGAGCAACTTCAATATTTTGTGTTAGGCTATTGAACTTAGCTTGTGCGCCATTATTCAACTGAACCATACAATTTGTCTTAGTAATAGTTTCACCTTGATAATCAGTAGAATTCAAAACTAAGTAAGGACTTGTGCCGCCGCACTTCCAATTTACATAGCTTGTATAGATGCTACAACCTTCAATAGTAATAGAACCACCTTGAACAGTATTATCAAAAGTACAGTTCTCAAAGTGTAAACGGCTATTATAAAACGTTAGTGTTTTAGTGCCTGTTTCTCTTACTACTGGTTGTAGTATATAAGCCTCAGGTGCGGGAGTGAAGCCAGTTTCCTTTTCGCCATAAATGTGAAGTGTAATTCCACTAAATAAATATTTTACATAGTTGAAAGGATAAGTTCCAGGAGTAGTGAGTATAATAAACAAAGAGTTAGCTTCTTTATTTAGAGTTTCAAGTGCCTTATCAACATTGCGGAAAGGCGTATTTTCTGTAAGGCCATCGTTTGTGTCATCACCGTTTAGGCAATCGACATAACGACGTGTATAAGTGGAATCAATCCAATGATCATATTCAATGGCATCAATTCGTTCACCTAACGCCGCGATAGCTTCATCTTGCTCATCATTTTTCTCGTCAATACGAGCAACATCTTCTTGAAGTTCTTCAATAGCTTCTACTATTGGATCGCCATCAAGTTCTATATCTCTGTAGTAATGACTTCTATCAAATTCAGCAGGATTCATTATTGTCTGCCTCCATTTCAAGTTTTATTTCAATGCTCTCTAAACGAGCGTTAGTTTCTTTTTGATCGGCTTTTACGCCACATATTTCTTCTTTTACACTAGTGATCAAGTCTTTTAGTTCGCTAATGATTTTTGAGTTGAACCACATAAAGTAAGCTAGGCAACCAATTGCGGCGCCATTATTTACCAATAGTGAAACAATTGCTTCTATTGTTATCATTGTCATTCTCCTTTACATGGACAACATGAAATAGTCGTCGAATTCGGCTAGATAACGTTCTTTCAAACGATATAATCTAGCATACATTTCTTCAGTAGATTCTTCAATAGCACCCAAGGTTTGAACACCGATGTTGCCATAAACGTGGCCATGGTGATCTAAGGCTCCGTCCGCACTAGTATTAGCGTTGGATTTACCTTCACTCTCACTTACTGGCTTTTTGATACCTTTGTCCATTGGGAATTGAGAACCAAGAGTGTCAGAGTTTACAGAACTTTGAGCTTTGTTTTTAGTTGCTTCTTCAATATCTTCAAAGCGATCATAGTTCCATAGTGGGTTTTCAGTCGTTTGTTCGGATAAACCGATTAGACTAAATAATTTATTATAATGTTCAGCGAGCAAGTCGGCTCTAGCTTGAACCGCATAAGCCTAGGTATCTACATCTGGATAAGCCATTTCCTCAAAAGCAAAATGACGTTTCATCAAATCGCGCATTTTAGAGTCGTCTATCCAATCCAAATGGAACTCAATATTCAGAAATAGTTCCGGATGATCCTTCACTAAGTTGGGATAATACATTCTCAACTGCCTCCTCGCCACGTATTTTTACAGAAATTGAAGTGCCGAAAAGCTTATTGCACTCATCACAGGCTTTCTGTCTAGCCTCTAAGAAGTAAGCACGGTTTACTAAGATTTCTTGATCGTTAGCATGAACTTCTGCGGTTAGGTTGCGCTCGCCTTTAGTAAGGTTTGCCGCACTCTCATTGATACCGAAGTGAACAAAGAAATCATTTAGTACTGTCCGCATATCTTGTAAATATTTATCAGTAAGATAATCACTAGCGGTAGCATATACCGGGATAGAACCGTCATCTAAGATAGAATCGGCAATACCTTTTTTGATAATTGTTCCCAACTTGCCGGCGTCCGCATCATCAACCATCTTACGAATTTGCTGAGCTTGAGCGTCTCCATTAGCAACGAATACTTTAGTTAGTCGGCTATTGGATAAGCCAACGTTCATTGAAGTTTGAATTTTAGCTAACTGACGCGCATAGTATTTTACGGTAGATAAAACATTTACCGCGAATTTATTATTTTTGATCCAAACGCCATTGACACCAACAGTAGCATTGATATCATGTTTGAGCGCAGGGTTTACAATACGCAAGGCTGTTGGCTACATATAAACATCGAAGCCAGTCTTTGCGCAACGAAGGCCTCTAACTTTTCCTTGATCATCTTTTACGAATGCGGCCTGGCCTTCTGTCATAAGAACCCACTCTAAATAATCAGGATTTATATCTCCGTTTTCAATCTCAGGGCCTTCCCATTGATACATTGAAACAACTTTGTTCCAAAGAACATTATACCAATAAGAAGCTAATTTGTCTTCTGGACGCCCACTTTTACAAAACGGATTAGCATTATCATATAACATTGTTTACCTCCAATTCTGGGCCCGCCTTATAGGCTGTAGCCCGTAAAGGGCCGGGGGCCGAAGCCCCCGAATTTATATAAAAAGAGACAATGGAATTTATTAGTTTAGAGTAAAGATAACTGCGTTAGCATCTTTATTCAAAATATATTTAGTCTGGACATTGATCCAGTTGTTGAAGTATTCACCACGTGCGTTGAAAGGAGTTGTGCGAACAGCTTCATGGCAAACATACTCACCGATAGCATATTTGTCGAAAAGAACAGCAACGATTGGGCTGGACTCGGTTTCGCCTTCGATAGAAGAATCGCCAACAACGAAAGGATCATCTTCACGCTGCCAGAAAGGAACAACTTCATAATTGCCCATAGATTCTGGACGGCGAACATCTTGAACAACGTAAGTAGAGATACCGCCATCAAGAGCGCCAACAACCATTAGCTTCTGATCTTCATCTGTCTGAGGAGTGAAGGTTTTTGCGTCAGAAATGTTGTAGCTAGTAGATGGATGAGCAATCTTAGAACGAACAGTCTTGATTACGTGAACCGCAAACTTGACGAATTCGCCATTGTAAAGAGCGTTATCTTTAGTAAGAGAAGCGCCATAAGTGTCGTTGTAAAGGGAAACTAGAGGATAAGATTGAGCTGGTGCGTAAACAGACTCAGCTTCATCACTTTCAGCTTCAATAGCTTTGATAAGAGCGTCAACTAAACCAAGACGGCCTTCCTCACGAGCAAGCTCATTACTATTCAAAGCATAGCGAATCTTAGCGTCTAAGAAACGATTCATTGCTTCTGGAGAAGCGAAAGCACCCTCGAGTTCAAGATACTGAATGGTGACTGGGATCTGATAAGCATTATCCTTTACGAAATACTGAACATTCTGGCCACCTTTGTTGATTACATACTGATCAACGGTTTCACCATCTTCTAACTTGACGAAAGCAGCTTCACGAGTCAAATAGAAGTTGTGAGTGATCATTTCGATAACGCCATTAGCGCTCATCTGTCCACGAATCAAAGAAGTGAACTTGCCGCTATAATCACGAGCGGTATCGATAGAAAGTTTTACTTTGTTTGCGATTTCGATAGCAAAAGAGTTCATGAATTCCTGAACTTCAGCTTCAGTCATAGCAGAACCTAGTTTCTTACCAAAATCTACGAATGTAGTTTCATCAACGATTTCAGCAGCAGTACCACCAGTAGCGCGACTTACTAACTCGTTAACGGTTTTCCAAAAGTTATTATTAATTGCCATTTGAGTTTACCTCCAAAAAATTTTATTTTTTATAATTTGTGTGACGAGCCAATAGGCGAGTCACTTAGCGTATACATAATATTTTGTTCCTGCTGGGAAATTACCAGTAGAAGGGCTAATTGAGAATTTATCGAATTTATTGTGTAGGTGTCCTGTAGTAGCTGCTTGAACAAGTGCGGTATTGCTGTTAGCTGCGCCTGTATCAACGTGATAATAATCATCTGTAATCTTATCAACATGAATATCTATAACTCTACCCGCATTTGCTAATACAGTGCCGATACTACCACTACCTACTTCATCTTGCCCATTGAAGAATCTAAAACTACCACCAACATTTCCTGATGTTCCAGTAGCAACTTCAATATGGATGATTGCGCAATCGCATCCATATAAACCATGTTCGATGCTAATAATATTAGACTCTTCTGATAGTGTTCCAGACTCTACTAGTTCTGCAGGTTTCTTCAAATTATCAACATCAGTATCTAGTTGCCCAACCTTATCATTGATACTATTGAGCACTTGCTTCATAAGATAAATTTCTTGTTCGGATAAATCCGAGGTCCATTCATTGAATAACATTTCAGTGTTTCACCTCACTTGTGGAATACTATATCAAACTCTACGCCCATACCAGAAGGTGATGTAGTAGAAAGTTCAATCTTATCTAATACACTAAACTTCTGAATGGCATGAGGTGTATCAAATATTACACTACGAACTGTTCCACCTGAAGCACCATAAGAAAGGATACCATCTAGCATTTGATATAAAGTACCATTAGCGAAAGTAAATGTATTAGCATCATTTAGTTTAGCAGTTACTTGCCCATCATAACTATCAGGTATCCGCAAACTAAAACCTGTATAAGGTCCTTCGATTACTGTTGGTTCTGCTACAGTTACACGCACTAACTTAGATTCATTACTTGGCTTCAAAGCTTCTTCAATAGCTTGTTTCATCAACATGATTTCTTGTGCGGACGTACCATCAAATTTATTGAATTTCATCTTAGTCTTCGCCTCCATCAACACCTAACCAAGCTAAGAACGGATCTTGAGTAGGTTTATTATTATTAGGTTCTGTAGATGGTTCTGTATTATTTAGCTTTTCTGTAAGTTGTGATACCTAAGCGGTTAGACTTGCTAAATCTTCAGCCATCTTATTCATAAGTTCTTGTGGTTCCATTATCTCTATCTCCTTTACTTATTCTTTTATCTAGATATATTATAACAAAAATTTTGACTTTTGTCAAATATTTCTTTGTCTATATATTATGAAAATTATAGTAATCGTCTTGAAAGGATTTGTCCAAGTCTATGATAGATCTCTATAATCTTATCCTATCTCTATTGGCCTATACTGTATAGTTTCCCTATATGGTATAGGTCTTGTCTTGTCTTGTCTTGTCTTGTCTTGTCTTGTCTTGTCTTGTCTTGTCTTGTCT
>JAZLKX010000018.1:0-62309 GCA_045597865.1 Bacilli bacterium
TTCATTAAGTAAAAAAATCTTTATTTAAATAAAAGATTGTGATAATATTTTTCTCGCTGATTAGGAACATTGGTCTATCGGTTTATGATGCCTCCCTGTCACGGAGGCGAGACGAGTTCGACTCTCGTATGTTCCGCCAGTCATGCAGATGTAGTTCAGTGGTAGAACTTCAGCCTTCCAAGCTGACTATACGGGTTCGATTCCCGCCATCTGCTCCATTAAAAATATAATGCTGACTTGTCAGCATTTTTTTATTAGTATATAATACTACCAATTATGACACCTACAGCTTGGTTATTAATTTATCTAGCATTAGCAGCAGTTGTTGTGTTTTTAGCTATCAAATTATCCAACTATGTTGATTTACTAGATAAGAAAACAAAACTATCTGGAGCATTACTTGGCGGCATTCTTTTAGCTGCTGTAACTTCGTTACCAGAATTATTCACATCTTTAACCGGAACAATTGGACTTGGAAACAATCAACTTGTTCTCGGGAATATTATGGGTAGTGATTTCTTTGACATCATTATCTTTGGCGTTATTTACTTCTTGTTCTTTAAAAAACTTACTGAAGGCAAGGTTGGCAAACAACATTACTACACAATGTTTTTTACATTAGCAATGGTTATTGCAGTAACAGTTGCAGCATTTGTCTTTAATAAACAAGGCTGGTTAATTGGCGGTTACTTCAATCCAATGTCTCTTGCAATTATTGCAATTTACATTGTTTCTGTTTGGAAAACACCAAAAACTGAAGAAAAAGAAAAAGAGGAAGACACATCCAAACTCTCAGTTAAACAAATTTGGATTTTATTCTCAATTTGTTCTGTTTTATTAATTGGTGCTTCAATTGGTGTTACTTATGTAACAGATGAAGTTGTTAGCGGTTTTAAAATTGGTGCCACCTTTGGTGGATCATTATTCCTTGGCCTTGCTACTTCACTCCCAGAAGTTACTGCTACAATTGCTTTATGCAAGAAAAGAAACTTTAATGCAGCATATGGTGATATCTTTGGAAGTTGCGTTTTCAACATTATTATTCTTGCAATCGCCGATGCATTATCATTTAAAGCGGGTCCTTTATACATAATCGATACAACAGTTGATCCAACACCATTCTTCTTAATTGTTGGTACCATTTTTGCGCTTCTTATTGCATGTGCATCAATTATCTTTATTCGTTCCAAAAAATTCAAATTTGATGTAAAATCTCGCATTATTCTTTATATTTTCGGTATTTTATTAATCGGTTCTTATATCGCTTACTTAGTTTTATCAAATACCGGAATGACATTTAGTTTATAGTATGTTTGAATTACTTGTAGCATCTAATAATCAGCATAAAATTCATGAGTATGAAGAGATGTTTTCGGGCTACGACATCAAGATTCATTCTCCAAAAGAATTAGGAATTAATGTCAATCCTGATGAAACAGGAGAAACTTACGAAGCCAATTCTTTAATTAAAGCTAAAGCTTTAGCTGAATTTACTAAGATGCCAATAATTGCAGATGACTCAGGTTTAAATGTTGTTGCACTAAATAACTTTCCAGGAATTCATTCATCACGTTTTGCAGACTCATGCGGAGGCAATAAATTTGCTAACCCAGAACTCATTAAAAAACTTGAACCATATGAAGACAAATCAGCCTTCTTCACATGTGTCATTACTTTGTTAAATATTGAGGAAAAACCAGTGATTTTCAAGGGAATTTGCCCAGGAATCATACTTTCTAAGCCTAAAGGAGAAGGTGGTTTTGGCTACGATCCAATCTTCTATTCTAACGAGGCAAAACAATGCTTTGGAACTGCTTCTGAAGACGTAAAAAATAAATACTCTCATCGTGCAAAAGCTATGGCACAATTAATCGAGTATTTAAAATCTAAAAAATTAATTTAAGCTAAGGTTAATACGAAACCAGAAATAATAAATACTTCCGCTAAAAGGTACGTGAGCATAATGTAAAAATCGTACCTTTTAAATTTGCTTCCAAAATGAGTTTTGACAAGGATGCAATCAGATAAGATAAATAAGATTGCGCCAGCTAAAGAGAAATACATAGTATTTCCAGCTTGAATAATCGAGAAAATAAAGGTTGGAATGTAAGCTGTTTGAACAGCAAAATAAACAGACTGTCCAATTACATCAACTTTGCTGTGATGAGTTTTAAATTTGCAAACCAAGAACATTGCAGTAAAAACAATTAAGAATGTTCCCGCAATTACGATTGGTTGCCAGACTAAGATATTTTCAAAACCAACAATGTGCCAAAGTGCCTCAAAAATATAACAAAGATGGCCAATCAAAAATGCAACAGTTCCAGCAATAAATGTTTTCTTTCTAAGAACAAGTATATCGCCCAACATTCCTAGGAATGCTCCAACATATATAAGTGGTTCATTTGGGAATGCAAAAACTGCTGCAATACCAAGCATGAGCAAGCATAAAAACTTCTCTCTTCTTCTTAATTTTTGATTTTCAATAAATGCAAAAATAAGTTGAATTATTGATGCTACTACGAACAATCCCAAGAAAATATAAGCCGGAATTGGAAATTTCATACCACAATTATACAATGTTTTCGCTTTATTTAAATAAAAATAATGTTATAATACTTTTCGCTTGGAGTAGTACCCAAGAGGCTCAAGGGGACGGTTTGCTAAACCGTTAGGTCGGGTAACTGGCGCAAGGGTTCGAACCCCTTCTACTCCGCCACTTTATTACTAAAACATCCGATAAATTGGATGTTTTTTTATAAAATATTTTTCTGTTTTTTATTCTATGTGTCATAATATTTACGTCTTTTCTATGAAAGGAACATTAATATGGACAAGATAGCTGTTAAAGATCTCTTCGGAAAAAGTGATATCGACTACATCGATTCATATATTTTTTCAAAAGAAAATCCTTGGGATTTACTTGGCGGTATAAAAGAATACGTCAAGACACTTTGTGCAAGAGGTATTGATGGCTTCACCATAATCGATGAAGATGTCCTTGTTGGCAAAAACGTCAAGATTGCAAAGACCGCAACAATTGTTGGACCAACCATCATTGGAAATAATGTTGAAATTAGACCAGGAGCTTACATCCGTGGTTCTGTCATTGTTGGTGATGATTCAGTCGTTGGTAATTCTTCAGAATTAAAAAACGCAATCTTAATGAGACACGCTCAAGTTCCACATTATAACTATGTTGGGGATTCCATTATTGGAAACTTCGCTCATATGGGGGCAGGATCAATTCTTTCTAATCTTAAGAGCGATGGCAAAAACATTGTTATTCATGGCGAAGTTGATCACGAAACAGGACTTAGAAAAATCGGCGGTTTCTTAGGAGACCATGCTGATATCGGTTGTGGATCCGTATTAAATCCAGGAACCGTTATTGGACAAAACACACAAGTTTATCCACTCACAATGTTAAGAGGAGTAGTCAAAGCAAACAAAATTGTTAAGGCTCAAGACAACATTGTCGACAAAAAGTAGAAAGAAGGCTAATTAAAATGAAAGTTGTTGTAAATACAAATGAAGTCATCTCAAGAATGATTGCAGAAGACTTCATCGAAGTTGTTAATAAAAAACCAAACGCAGTCTTAGGACTTGCAACAGGAACATCACCACTCGATGTTTATGCAAACATGGCAAAGGCAAACAAAGAAGGTCGTGTTTCATTCGCTAAATGTAAATCATTTAACCTTGATGAATATGTTGGCTTAGAAGGGACTCATAACCAATCATATCGTTACTTCATGAACGAGAATTTATTCAATCATATCGATATCGATAAAAAGAATACAAACGTTCTTCTCGGTGTTGGTGATTACAAAAAGTTTATGAATGAATATGATGGAATGATTGCCGCTGCAGGCGGAATTGATATTCAAATTCTTGGTATTGGATCAGATGGTCATATCGCATTCAATGAACCAGGTACATCATTTGATTCACTCACTCACGAAACAGAACTCACTGAACAAACTATCAAAGATAACTCTCGTTTATTTAATGATATTTCAGAAGTTCCAACACGTGCAGTTACAATGGGTCTTAAATCAATTATGAATGCTAGAAAGATTGTTCTTATCGCAACTGGTAAAAACAAAGCTAAAGCAGTCTATGGATTAATCAAAGGTCCAATTGATGAATCAATGCCATGTTCAATACTTCAAAAACATCCAGATGTAACAGTCTATGTTGATGAAGATGCTTACTCACTTTGTAAATAACTATTAAAACATATAAAGATTGGAGACAAATAATATTGTCTCTTTTCTTTTACTTATATATAATAACGTTATGGAAATGCTTAAATTAATTAATGTTTGTAAAACATATCCAAAGTTCAAATTGGATAATGTTTCGTTCTCAATAGAAGAAGGCAGCATTTGCGGATTTATTGGCCGTAATGGTGCAGGCAAAACCACCACTTTAAAAGGTATGATGAATCTTCTCCATTTTGATTCTGGAGAGGTTCATGTATTTGGTCACAACTTCTTTGAAAATGAATTAGAAAATCGCCAAAATATCTCATTTTCCCTATCAGAAATCAATTATTTTCCAGATATGAAGATTGGTAAACTTACGAGAGTCACCTCGCGTTTTTATAGAAATTGGAACCAAGAAATATACGAAAAAATATGTAAAAAATTTATGCTAGATCAAGATAAAAGAGTCAAAGAATTATCTAGTGGCATGAAAGTTAAATACAATCTTGCAATCGCACTTTCGCACGATGCAAAACTTTTAATTCTTGATGAACCGACTTCCGGTCTTGATCCTGTAAGTAGAGACGAGATTCTCGACATTTTTAAGAGTCTAGTAAAAACAGGCAAAAGAAGTATTCTTTTCTCAACACATATTACTTCAGATTTAGAAAAATGCGCTGATCACATTGTGTATATCAAAAAAGGCAAAATCATTTCATCAAAATCAAAAGATGATTTTACTTCTAGCTACAAATATATTGAAGGTAATATTTCATTATTTGAAGAAACAAAAAACAAACTAATTTCGTATAAAAAAGATGAAAAAGTTTTTACTGGCTTAGTTCGTATTGAAAACGCAAAAGGATTGAACAAGAAACTAAAAGTTTCTAATCCTGATTTAGAAACAGTTATGGTTTATGAAGAAAAGGAGGGAGAAGAAGATGAAGAATTTATTTTTTAAAGAATTAAAACTCTCAATTCACCCACTTTGCTACATTTTTGTTTTGGTCTTCTCTTTAATGGGGTTAATTCCAAACTATCCTGCTTGTATTGGCCCAATCTACATTATTGCAGCATACACTTTTCTTTTCTTGGGCGCTAATAAAGGTCAAACAACAAATGACTTATTTTACTCATGCAATTTGCCACTAAGAAAACAAGATGTTGTCACCGCTCGTTTGGTTTCAATCAATTTCTTAAAACTTTTACTTTTTGTTCCACTTGTTGGGGCATTATTAATCAGATATTTTGTTATTTATCCTGGTATCTTAAAGAATGGCGGAGAAATTCCTAATCTTGGTTTTGATATCAATCAAGGCTTTGCCTTGTTTGGCATTCTTATTCTTGTTTTATCTCTAACTGATTTAATTTATTTGCCATGGTTCTACAAGAGTGGGAAAAGCATTGTTGGGCCAACTTTAGTTGGCGTTATATTTTACATTGTTGTTGCAAGCGTAGGAACAATAGTGCTACCAACTCTCTTGCCAAACGTACAAAAAGCATTAACAATTGGAGGACCAGAAGAAAACGTTCTTGCACAAGTATTGGTTTTTTGCGGATGCATCCTCGCTTCAGTAGGAATCGAAATTCTTACACATAAATTATCAAAGGACAACTTATTAAAATTGGATTTCTAATATGATTCAAAACGGTGTAAACAAAGAATTTGTGAAGAAAGATAAATCTCACAAACAAAAAGTAACAAAGTTAACTATCATGTGCATGGTCTATAACGATGATGGTTCTTTTCTAGTTGAGAACAGAGTTAAAAAAGACTGGCCAGGTTTAACTTTCCCAGGCGGACACGTTGAAGATGATGAGCTAATTGTTGATGCCGTAATTCGTGAGATGAAAGAAGAAACGGGCCTTGAAGTTTCAAATATTGAACCTAGAGGTTATATTGAGTGGAATGAATTTGGTGATGATGTTCGTCATTTAGCAATGCTATTTAAAACAAAATCATACAAAGGAAAATTAACTTCATCTAAGGAAGGAAACATCTTCTTCATTAAAGAAAATGAGATTGAAAATTATCCTTTATCAAACGACTTTCTTGAAATCTACAAAAAGTTAAAATAATAAAAAATATCCAGGAAAACCCAGATATTTTAAAGAAAATCCCCGAGAAATCTCGAGGATTTTTTGTTTAATAAGCTCTAGCGAAGAAGACAACTTTCTTTGCTTCTTTTCCACAAACAGCACATTTTGTGTCAAATGGAATTTGATCAAATGGTAAGCATCTTGCAGTAGCTTGATAGAGTTCTTTAATCTTGTCCTCACAAGCTTGATCACCGCACCACATAACCTTTGCGTATCCACCACGATTTAGAACTGCTTCTAATTCATCAAGTGAATGAACTTCTGTGGTGTGATCAAGTAAGTACTTGAATGCTTTCTTGTACATTTCATCATGAATGACATCAAGTAAACGAGCGGCTTCTTTAACAACATCAGCATCATTAACAGTAACTTTGCTTCCATCATTACGTTTTGCTAAAACTGCAACGCCTTGTCCAACATCTCTTGGGCCAATTTCCACTCTAAGTGGAATACCCTTCATTTCGTGTTCAGCAAACTTCCATCCTGGTGATTTATCACTATCATCGAGTTTGACTCTAATGCCTGCTTTTTGAAGTGCTGCATAATATTCTTGAGCCTTCTTCATAACATCAGGATTCTTTTGCATGATTGGAACAATAACAACTTGAGTTGGAGCAACTCTTGGAGGCAAGACTAAACCATTGTCATCGCCATGGACCATAATAATGGAACCAAGTAAACGAGTTGAAACACCCCATGAAGTTTGATGTGGAGTTGAGATTTTTTGATCTCTTGTTTGATATGAAATGCCAAATGCTTTAGCAAATCCATCACCAAAATAGTGAGTTGTACCTGATTGGAGAGCTTTTCCATCTGGCATTAAAGCTTCGATTGTATAAGTCTCTCTTGCACCAGCAAATTTTTCTTTATCAGTCTTGATACCTTTAACGAACGGAACAGCAAGTAAATCTCTTCCTAAATCATCATAGATTTCAAGCATACGTAAAGCATCTTTTCTTGCTTCTTCTTCAGTTTCATACATAGTATGACCTTCTTGCCAAAGGAATTCGCTGCCCCTTAAGAAAGGACGTGTTGTCTTTTCCCAACGGACAACTGAACACCATTGGTTATAACGTTTTGGAAGATCACGATATGATTGGATAATATTTTTATAATGTTCACAGAACAAAACTTCTGATGTTGGTCTTACAATAAGCTCATCATCTAATGTAGCTCCACCACCTTTTGTACAAACTAAAGTTTCAGGGGCGAAACCAGAAATGTGATCTTTTTCCTTTTGGAATAAAGATGCTGGAATAACCATAGGCATGTAGACATTCTCTACACCTACAGATTTGAATCTTTTATCCAAATAAGCTTGGATTTGTTCCCAAATGGCATAGCCATAAGGTCTGTAAATAATAAAACCTTTAACGGATGAATAGTCCATTAATTCAGCTTTCTTACATACATCTGTGTACCATTGAGCGAAATCTTGCTCTTGTGTGGTAATTGCACTGTTCTTAATATCCATAAATTTATCTCCTTTTATGATTTAAGATTTTCAATCTTTGTTAATATTTTTCTTGAAAGTGGAACGATATTTTCGTCAGGTAATGCAATAGCATCACTACAAATAATCGAGACTCCAAGTTTGTAAACTAATTCAACTAAATCCCAAGTTGGAACATTCATTGCAACAATAGGTTTTTGATAATGAAGTAACTTTTCAATCAAACCTTGGAATGTTGGCAATTGTGAGCCAGCATTCTTCTTCTGCAAGTGTGAAGCAACAGAAAGGTTGAAGTAGTCAAATAAACCATAAATATTTGGTGATAATGTCAAAACATCATCATCAATTTCAAGGGCAATTGAATAGCCCTTTGATTTGAAGGAACGAGCAGCATTAATAAATGATTCTTGTCCTTCATCCTCAGGAATTGCACCTAAGTCTTTTTCCCTCATAACTAAAACAATATTGGCGTTTTCAACGCCAGGGATGTGACCTAACGATCTATTAACGTAGTTAATTTCGTTATATGAAATAGGTAAGAATAATTGAAGATTTGGATCATCTTTCTCTTGAACAAATTTAGAAATAGCATTCTTAACAATTGTTGAGAATAATCCTTTATCATCTTCAGTACGCAAAGCGTAATTCTTTAAATCATCAATATTTTTAAAATATGAATCGAGTGGAACGACAGTATTTTGATATCCTGTAACACGATTTCTTTCAAAATTGAAAATTGGTTGGAAATAATAACCTAACTTATTATCTTGAATAATAGTTTCAACGTCAGTTCTATAGTGTTGAACAGAATCTTCATTATCTACGGCTTTTTTATCACTAAAGAATAAGACGCTTTGTGCTTCATCTTTAGCGAGCTCTGATAAAGATAAAACGTTCTTAATTAAACTGTTAACATCTCTGAAATAAATTTGGTTTTCAATAACGCCGACAGTAAAGTCAATTTCGTCTGCAAATGATTCGATTAATAAGAACCTATTAATTTTGTTCTTTATTTGTTCGATAAATGCAAATTGGTCAACTTTAGCATTAATATTGAGGTTTGTTATGATGATTTGACCATATTGATGTTCTGTCATCATTACAGTATTCGAAATAAATGAGCTCATGATATTTTTAATATCAACATAAGCTAAACGTGAAAATTCAGAAGTCTTTGTCAACTTATTAAAGAAGTTAAAACAGAATGTTGAACCTTTGCCGTTATTAGACAAAACATTCTTTGCAAGAACTTCCTTTGAAATAAGAAGATGGTGTTCTCCCTTTTTATGAGCTTTACTTGTAAATTTAAGCAATCTGGATTCTAAATAAATGATTTGCTTTTTGTAATCGATTTTTTGAACTTGAAGTAAAGATAATACATATGATTTCTTAACTTTAATAAAAACTTTAATTTCAAGAAACTTAGCAGCTTCTTTGTTTTCTAAAAGATCTCCAACCCAAGAGATAAGTTTTTCTCTTTCGCGAGATTCAAATTGGTTATAAAAAGAAGTGATTGATGAACTCTTCCTTGATGTTAATTGAGATGAGTTAAAGTACGAAACATTGTCATTCTTAACATCGATAACATAAATTCTTAAAGTATTAGATGCATTTTCAATGTCGTTAATAAACTTTTTTTGTGAAAAATGCAAAACCAAAAACATAATAAAAATGACAATTAGTGCAATAATTGCTAAAGCAATAACTGCCATACCTAATATGTTAATTGGATTTGTAAAGTCAAATTCGATCAATGAACGCATGCAAGTATTATACAACATTACGTGTTTTATACAATGTATGTTTACAAAAATAAGAAAAGAAATCTTTGATTTGATGCCTTATATCGCTAACAATTGTTTTTATAGAAAATTGTAAATATAGTAATGATTTTTGTGTTATAATCTTCCACGGAGGAATACCCAAGCGGCTGAAGGGGGCGGTTTCGAAAACCGCTAGTAGGGTCACACCTAGCAAGGGTTCAAATCCCTTTTCCTCCGCCAGAAAATGTTAGAAAAAAGTGAGTCTCAATTGGCTCACTTTTCTTGTTCTCTGTTTTTGGAAAATATTGGCTTTTTTGCGAAAAATAATATCAAAATCACCAGCAAAACCCCAATAAAATAACCTATGAAGTCGATTGCAACATCAGCAGCAGAACCGCTTCTTCCTGGCATAAAAACTTGGACCAATTCACTAAACCAAGCAAGCACTAAACCAGCGAATGTTGATGTTCCTGCAAAGTATAAAAAGTAATTGTATTTTCCGTCTCTACAAAATAAATAAGCAGACCAGGTTGAAACAAAACCTGACAATGCAAATAATCCAAAGTGACCAAACAATTTCCTAACAACACCAGTAAAGTGTTCTAAATTTTCACTGGTAACTAATCCTGGAGAGATTCCGTTGATAACTCCAGCTGTTGTTGAAACTACGGCGCTAGATTCAGCAGTAGAAGCATCACCAGAAACAAATGAATTTGCAATAATAAAAAGATTAATTGCTATAGCAAATCCGAATATTATCCATTTCAAAATATTTCTTTTGTTCATTATTTAATTGGCTTCATGTGGAAGTGACCATAAACTTGTTGAAGTGAAGTTACATTAACAAAGCTTTCTGGATCTAGCTCTCTAATAACTTTAACAGCATGTTTAATTTCTGTAGTTGAAACAACCATATAAATAATATAACGTTCGTTTTCGCTATAAGCACCTTTTGCGTTAACAACAGTAGCGCCATGAGGAATATTTGCAAGAAGTAATCTTGCTAAATCTTTTTTATTGGTAATAATTTGTATTTGTGCTTTCTTATTACGAACATTGATTACATCAATAACAAGCATAACAGTTAATAAATAGACAGAGGAGAAGAAGATTAATCCAATGCCTTCACCCCATTCAGAAGTTGTGATTGAAGTAATGATGGAGAATGCTGCAATAATTATGGAATTAATGATTACTCCATATTTGCCTGCAAGAGAAGATTTTCTTTCAGAAAAATAGTATGAAATGATATCAAATCCGCCTGCGGATGAATCAATTTTGTATGCAATTGCGCTGCTCAAGCCAGTGCACATACCAGCAAATAGAGCACGAGCGAGCATGCCGCCATGACCATTTACAAACAAAGCAATATCAACAAAGAATTGTCCTTGCATTGCGTTTGTAAGGATGAAAACAGAAACAACATTAATAACCGTAAAGACTGCAAATCTTTTTCCAATGTATCTAAACGCAATATAGATTAGTGGTAAATTAATTACCAAGTAAAATATTGAGAATAAAAGTGATGGATTGTTTGGAATCGTAATGCCATTGATTTGAAATAGTAAATTAAATACCTGTGCGGCACCTGATGATCCACCTGAGACGAGCGATTGAATATTTGCACATTCGCCCCCAAGTACGCTAGGTTGTAAAAATACGTTAATACTTAAAGCAAATATTGCAGCACTGAAAAGTGTTGCAATAAGTGCGAATCCATAATCAACAATAAATTTTAACCATAAATGGTTATATAAGAAACTATTAGTTCTTTTTTGTAATTTTTCAATTCTTTTCATATGTTTGCTAGATATATGATATACATTTTTATGTATAAAGCAAAGAAAATCGATTAAAGTTGAGACATAGAATGTCTTCTTAAAAAAGTGCTTGTTGCTATATAAATATAGTGGTACAATAGTACAGCATTCTATCGGGAGGCAACTAAATTATGGTAATTATCGCAGCTATCGGAGCATTCTTTAAAAAGATCTGGGATTGGATTAAGCAAACAGCTTGGATTCAACCTTTATTAATCGTCGGATTAATCTTCGGCGTTATTTTCTCAATCAAACCAATTGTCGACGCAGTCAAAGCAGGTTCATCTGCACAAAAAGCAGCATCAACTTTCTACCACAATTATCAAAAATCTCTCGAAGGTGGTAAAGACTCAGAAGCAGACAAATTCACAACAATCATTGAAAATGTTATGAATGACTCCAACACTGATACTTCTGAAATTAAAGACAAAAAAGGCAACAGAATGTACAAATTCTTCTTGGTCTATGTTGCAGAAACATGTCCAAACTGTGAATCAGCAAAAGAAGGATTTGACCTTTTATTAAAAGGTGACGACAACTTTAAATCCTCAGATTATGATTTTAATATGGTCACAATCTTTGCAGACCAAGAAACATCTGAAACTGAAGAAAATAAAACAGCATTCGTTAAATATCTCGAACGCCATCAATCATTCTTTGAAGATTGTGGTTCAAATGCATGGCAAACACCATACTGCACAAACAAACCACTTGCTCCAACTGATATTGAATACATGGAAACTTCAGATCCAGACAACTTCTTAACTCCAACAATTCTACTTGTAGAATTAGAAGATCCAAACAACAAAAAAGGAGAGTATGGTGTCTTCCTAAATCCAGGCGTTACAGAAGTTATGTTCGGTGTTGATGGAGAAAAAGCCTATGACAAAGCACAAACATTATATGACTGCTGGAATCATACTGGTAAATTCTCACACAACGACAATAAATAATTAATTATTTATAAAATAAAAAGTAAGTCGATTGACTTACTTTTTTTGATACTTTTTACTAACTGATTCCGGAACTAAATCTTTAACGTCTTTATTTAATTTAGCAAGTTCATCAACCTTACTACTAGAGATTGAAGAATGTTCCTCGTCTGCCATAAAGAAGACTAAATCAATTGTTGGATCAACTTTATGATAAGCTTCTGCGAGCTTGTATTCATATTTGAAATCAGTAACTGTTCTTAATCCTCTAACTAAGTGTTTTGTTTTAACTTTGTTAGCATAATCAACTGTAAGACCAGATGTTGAATCAACTTTAACACCTTTCATTCCTTTAGTTGCATCTTTAATCATTTGTACTCTATCTTCAACAGAGAATCTTGATTTCTTGTCCGGATTATCTGCGACAAGCACGATTACTTCATCAAAGACCTTTAGTGCTCTTTGTAAGATATCAATGTGACCATTAGTTATTGGATCGAATGAACCTGGATAAACTGCTCTATTCATACTTAATTCCTTATTATATATATTTTCGCGAGACCGTATTTATAGAAGCGAACACTTTTGAACATTGAATTATCAAGATTTAATTCGCGTTCACTTTCTAAAACTATTATACCATTCTCTTCAAGCATATTTCCTTTTATAAGCGTTTCCACAATCTTCTCATAAACGTCTAATTTATATGGAGGATCTACAAAAACAATCGAGAATTTACGGTGATTTTCGCTCAAAAACGCCAACGAATCACCAAAAACAAGTTCAACATTTTCACATCCAAGGTTCTTAGCATTTTCCTTAATTGAATTATATGCGTCATGTGACTTATCAACAAAAACTGCAGAGGCTGCGCCACGAGACAATGCTTCAAAACCATAGGAACCTGAACCTGCAAATAAATCTAAAACTTTTGCATCTTTAACTGCATCGCCAAGTGCAGAAAAAACTGCAGCTCTAACTTTATCCATAGTTGGTTTTGTTAACTCTGAATTTGGAGTGGCAAGTAATCTTGACCTATTTGTTCCGCCAGTAATTCTAATCATAGCTATTTAAAAGGATTAAAAATTTCCTCATTTATTTTATCATAAATTTTACGAACAATTTTAAATTGTTCATTGTATTTTTGTACAAGTTTGTTTGAATCAAGCGCAAGCTTTGCTTGATGTAATTCTTTTTGAGCAGCAAGAGCTTCGTCAGAATTCTCGCCAAAATGTTTTAGTGCATCCTCAAATTTAGTGACAGCACAATCTTTCTTGTAACAAAGTTTCATAACCTCTTCGTCATTCTCTAGAAGAGAATTAAGTCTATTGAGTTCTTTGACTTCTGAAGAGTTAGCAATTTCTTCTTTTAATTTTGATACTTTTTCAAAAAGTTTTTCGTTCATACAAATATAATACCAAATTAGTATCATTTGTGATACAATTTGCTTTATGAAAAACGTTTTAAAGATTGTAAAAGATTCAAATCCTAATTTAAGAAAAAGATGTGAAGAAGTCTCAGAAATTACTCCTGAGATTGTTGATCTTGTAAACGACATGCACGAATACCTTGTTCTTTCTCAAGACGAAGAGTACGCAAAAAAACACAATATTAGGGAAGGTGTTGGCTTAGCTGCACCACAAATTGGTAAAAATATTAGAGCGCTTTGTGTTTATTTTGAAGAAGAAACAGAAAATGGTCTCAACATAGTTGACCACCGCTTAATCAATCCAAAAATCATCCTTGAATCTATTAAGGAAGTCTATCTTTCAGGAGGAGAAGGATGTTTATCAGTTGATAAAGAACATGAAGGTTATATTTATCGTAAATACAAAATTCAAGTTAAAGCATTTGATGTTTTAACAATGAAAGAAAAAATCATTACTGCTCGTGGCTATGAAGCAATTGTTCTCCAACACGAGATTGATCATTTAAATGGTGTACTCTTCTACGATCACATCAACAAAAAAGATCCTTTCCAAGTTAAAGAAGACGCTATTCGTCTTTAATTATTGACTTATTTTTTATATTTTTTATAATATAAATAGCTTTTACAAGCAACGAAGATAATTCAACTATCGTTTTTCGTAGGAGGTTAACTATGACAGTTACCGATGCTCCAATTTCAATTTATGCTTTAGGCGGATTATGTGAAGTTGGAAAGAATACCTACTGTATTGAATCTGAGAATTCCCTCATCATTATTGATGCAGGTGTCTTATTCCCAGGAGCAGATTTACCAGGTGTTGACTATGTCATTCCTGATTATCAAAAGCTTAGAAATTCAAGACAGAAAATTAAGGCTCTTTTCATCACTCACGGACATGAAGACCACATTGGTGGTATTCCATTTTTAGTGCAAAACCTTCACATTCCAGTAATCTATGCACCAAAATTAGCCGCCGCACTTATTAAACACAAACTCGCTGATATGAGAATCAGAGAGGAAGTTAAAATCGTAGAATACGATTCAGATACAATCATCAACATTGATGAATTTAAAGTATCATTCTTTTACGTTACACACTCAATTCCTGATTCATACGGAATCGTTGTTGATACACCACACGGTAGAATTGTTCATACCGGCGACTTTAAGATTGACTTAACACCAGTTGGACACAAGATTGAATTATCTAAAATTGCACAAATTGGAGTTGAAGGTGTTGATCTTCTTTTATCAGATTCAACAAATGCTGAAATTGAAGGATACACACCAAGTGAGAAAAACGTTTTACAATCGATCGTTGATATTTTCGAAGCTGCACATGGTAGGTTGATTTTATCAACCTTCTCCAGCAACATTTCGCGTATTCAACAAATATGCCAAGTTGCTGTTGAACATGGTAGAAAAATTGCAATTATTGGAAGAAGCATGGAACATGCTGTTGATGTAGCAAGAGACTTTGGTTACATTAAGATACCTGATACATCATTTATTCCAATTAATGAAATTAATGAACACTCATTAAAAGAGATTTGTGTTCTTTGCACTGGTTCTCAAGGAGAACCAATGGCCGCATTGTCTAGAATTGCAAACGGAGAACATAAAGATCTTCATATCATGCCTGGAGATACAGTTGTCTTTTCATCAAGCGCTATTCCTGGAAATGGAATTATGATTGATAAAGTTGTTAATCAATTAGTTAGAAAAGGTGCAGATGTTTTAGTTAACTCGGTTTTGTTCTCTGTTCACTCTTCTGGACACCCTTCAAAACAAGAACTTCGCATTATGCTTCACCTTATGAATCCAAAGTATTTTATGCCAATTCATGGTGAATACAGAATGTTAAAATTACACGGACAAATTGCAGAATCCCTAGGAATTCCTCATCAAAATGTCTTTATTATGGAAAATGGAGACTCGTTATTATTAACAAAACATCGTATTGCTGTTGGACCACATTATCCTGCAGATCCTATTTATATTGATAGCAGAGATTTTACTGGTACAAACGAAGCAGTTATTAACGATAGAGAAATTATGTCTGAAGATGGAATGATTTCTATCATTGTTGGAATTGACTCTAAAAATGGCACAATTATTGTTAATCCAAAGTGTGTTACAAAAGCATTTTCATCTAATGATGAACAAATGTCAAAACGTATTGAAGACATTGTCTTATACTCATTGCAATCTTTAATGGCACAAAAAACAACATTCTCTAACATTAAATCAACTATTAAACGTGTTGTTGAACAATATGTCTATCGTAAAACAGAAAGGAAACCACTTGTTATTCCAGTGGTTATGGATTCAAATAAATGATTATTTTAGCGTCTGGATCTCCAAGAAGAAGAGAATTAATTAAGAAAATTACGTCAGATTTTACTGTAATTCCTGCAGATGTCGATGAATCTATCATTCACGTTCCTGCTTGTGATTTACCAGGAGAACTTTCAAAACTCAAAGCTTATGACGTTTTTCAAAAGTATCCAAATGACAAAGTTCTAGCATGCGATACTGTTGTTATTATTGATGGCGAAGTTTTAGGCAAACCTCACACAAAAGAAAAAGCTTTCGAAATGTTAAAGAAACTTTCTGGAAGAAAACACGTTGTTATTTCTGGTTATACTTTAATATCAAAAGAAAAAGAAATTACAAGAACAGTCAGAACTTATGTTTACTTCAATGAACTAAGTGATGAGCTCATTAATAAATACATCGAAACTGGTTCACCAATGGATAAGGCTGGAGCTTATGGAATTCAAGATCGCGAATTCGATTTAGTCAACCATATTGAAGGTAGTTTTGATAACGTAATTGGCCTTCCAACTGAAGACTTAAAAGCACACTGGTTTTAATATGCCAACAAACTTAGAAATTGAATCAAAATCAATGCTTAAAAAAGAGGACTATAAAACCTTAATTTCAGCATACAAAAAAGTTAAAAAATACAAACAAATTAACTACTATATTTCATCAAAAGAGATGTTAGAAAAAGTTAAAAATTTTGGTTTAAGAATTAGACAAATTGGCCATGATTATGAACTTACTTTGAAGGTAACCGAAAAGGTAGGGAAAACTGAAATTAACCAGGAAATACCGGGGATTTTCCTATCAAATCTCGTATATTTTGGAAAATTTCCAGATGGAGAAGTTAAGGAATATTTAATCAAAAATAATGTTTGCGATGTCTCGAAACTTCAAGTAATTGGCATGCTTGAAACCAAGAGAAAAGACATTGATTTTAATGGATCAAAAATCTCAATCGATAAATCAAAATATAACGGTGTTGTTGATTACGAAATTGAATGTGAATCTTCAAGTAAAGAAAAGGCAGAAAATGACCTCAAAAATTTCTTAGAAATCCACCACATTTTGTATCAAAAAAGCGAGCACAATAAGCTCGCTAGATTCTTACAAACTTTACGTTAATTTTTTTCAACGTCTTCACAAGTATCACAAACAAATTCTTTAAGGCGTCTTGCCTTTGGAATAAATGTTGTCATTTCATCCGTGTCGTAGCCGACTTGGATGTGTGAATCATCAACCATAATTGGTCGTTTAAGAACTGTTGGGTTCTGACGAATGAATTGTATCATTTCTGATACAGACATATCATCAAGCTTAACGTTCTTTTCTTTTATGATTTTGCTACGCAAAGAGATGATATCGTCAGTCCCGTTTTCAGATTTCTCTAACATCTCTCTTAATTCCTTCTCGCTTAAGCCTTGTCCATTAATGTTTTTCTCGACATAAGGAATATTTTGCTCGTCAAACCATTTTTTGACTTTGATGCAAGAAGAACAGGTTGGAGAAACATAAATCTTAATCATGGTTTTTATTGTATAGAGAAATAGGACAAAGTCAATAAAATTGACATTAAACATTTAATTAATCTATAATATTGCCATTACTTGGAGGTAAATGACTATGGATCATATTCTCAGTGGTATTAAACCAACAGGCCAACTTACTCTTGGCAATTATATTGGAGCAATTAAGAACTTCGCACGTGTTCAAAATGAAGGCGAAGCATTTTTATTCATTGCAGACTTACACGCTTTAACTCTCCCAATTGAGCCAGCAGATTTAAACAAAAACTCAAGAGACATTGCAGCTTACTATTTAGCAGCAGGCCTTGATCCAAAGAAAGCAACAATCTTCCTCCAAAGTGATGTTCCAGCACACTCTGAACTCGCAATCATTCTCCAAAACTATCTCTACATGGGAGAGTTATCAAGAATGACTCAATTCAAAGATAAATCATCCAAAATGAAAGAAGAAGCCATAGGCTTAGGCTTATTCGCCTACCCTGTCTTAATGGCTGCAGATATTGTCATTTATGACTCTAAACGTATTCCAGTTGGTGAAGACCAAACTCAACACGTTGAGTTAGCAAGAGACTTAGTAAAACGTTTCAATAATCGTTATGGAGACGTTTTAGTAATGCCGAAGGCAGAAGTCGCTAAAGTAGGTAAAAGAATTATGTCTTTATCTGATCCAACAAAGAAGATGTCTAAATCAGATCCAAAAGGTGACATTTACCTTAGTGATGACATTAATGTCATGAGAAAGAAAATTATGTCTGCAGTTACAGATATGGAAGCTCATGTGCATTATGACCCAGAAAAACAGCCAGGTATCTCTAACCTCATGACAATTATGTCAGCACTCACTGACAAATCCTTTGAAGATATTGAAAAGGAATTTGAAGGTAAAGGTTATGGAGACTTCAAACGTGCTGTTGCAGACTGCGTTGTCGCAGAAATGGAACCATACAAAGCACGTTATGAAGAAATCGTTAAATCCGGACTCGTAGACAAAGTCTTAGAGGACGGCGCCGCTAAAGCCTCTGTTATCGCTAATGCAACTCTTGCAAGAGTCCAAAAAGCAGTCGGATTATACAACAAAAAATAATAATGAAAAAAGTCGTTGAACCATACATTATTGCCTTTGACATGGACGGCACTCTTCTTAACTCAAAGAAGAAAATATCCAGGAAAACCGCCCGTTTTTTGAGAAAACTCAGCAAAATGGGCCACCACATTGTCATTGCATCAGGTAGACCTCCAAGAAGTATTAAGGGCTACTATGAAGAGCTAAAATTAGACACTCCAGTTGTCGCATACAATGGTGAATGGATTTACTCTCCAGTTGATCCAAATTTCAAAGAAGTTAGACGTAGCTTCCCGAAAGAAGTTGTTTTAGAAGTTATCGATAAAGTTGGCCAAAATGTTCGTAATGTTATGTGCGAAAGTGACGCTGATATTTGGGTTGACCAAGAAGACACTTACTTAGGTAATTTCTTCTGGTACAAAGGAATGGATGTCCACCACGGCAATCTAAAAGATATTCTAGACAAAGACACAATGACTTGTTTAATTCATTGCCCTGAAGAATATAGACACGCCAATGAGATTGAAAAAATCTGTGAAAAATGGCCCGATATTTTACCAATCTTTTGGATTGGAAAACCATATTTTGAACTCCACCACAAAGATGCTTCAAAAGGTGATGGTTTAAGAGTTGTTGCAGAACACTACAACATTCCAAGAGAAAGAATTATCGCCTTTGGCGATGCCACTAACGATATTGAAATGTTTGAGTTTGCAAAAACATCAGTTTTAATGTCTAACGCAAAATATGATTTAAAAGAAAAAGTCACCATGGTATCCATTAAGGATAATGACCACGATGGCATTTATCACACATTAAAGAAAATACTTAATGCTTAATTTTGAAATAATCTAACTTATCACAAAGGATGTCTTGCCCATGTTTACATGTATCAATGAGATATCCTTTTTCTTTTGAATACTCTTTAAGTCCTCTATAGTAGAAATCCTTGAAATCATCTTTAATAAGAATAGGAACGAGATTATTCTTTAAACATTCTTTTAGCATAATCAGTCTCCCAACTCTACCATTTCCATCAAAAAATGGATGAATTGATTCAAATTTATAATGAAAATCAATTATTTCTTCAATTGTATGTGAATCCTTTTTGTTATATTCTGAAACAAGTTTTTCCATCATTTCAGGAACTAATAATGGATCGACTGTCTTGACGTCGCCAATTACATTGCCAATTTTTTTATATTCTCCTAAAGGATAGATTTTATTTTTTACTTTTGATGTACCTCTTTTAAGAGTTGCATGTAATTCCTTGATAAAATGTTCAGATAATTGGTAATTTGCAAAATCAATAACTCTGCTAATACAATCAAAATGATTGATCGTTTCTATAACATCATCAACCTTAATAAATTCTTTATCGTCAGTATTAACTGAGTTTGTTTCAAAAATATATCTAGTTTGTTCAGAAGATAATGTCGAACCTTCCATATGATTTGAATTGTATGTAAATTCAATTTGTAATTCGTGATAAATTCCACCAGAAATATGTTTAGCTTTTTCAATTCTTAATCTTTCAAGCAAATAATTTTTACTTTCGTTTTCATTTATTCTTTTAGGCAAACTAGCATCTTCAGGAATTGCCCACACACCAAAATTTAATCTTGCTCCAGGTATTTTTCCATTGGAACAATAATTTCTTATGGTTCTTTCACTTAGTCCCCATTTTTTTGCGTAGTCTTTAATAGTTAAGTAAATCATACACTAATATTATATTTCGTTCGGCAAAAAAGTCAAAAGTTAATTATAGTTTTATTTTTCTTGCCGTTTGACAAAAGAAAAGGAAGCATAGCTTCCTATTTAATTTTCTCTAATAATTTTGATTCATTTATCGGCAAACTTGATTCAAAAATCTTGCCACTTAAGTATTCTAACTTACCTTTAAGATTTCCAAATGTAAGTTTGTATGCATGTAAGAATTGATTTTCAAATTTATATAAATCTCTAAATTCTTTATTAACTTTAAAGTCTCCGTATTTGGCGTCCCCTACTACTGGAAAACCAATCGAAGCAAGGTGAACTCTTATTTGATGAGTTCTTCCTGTGAAGATTTGAACGTTCACTAAAGTGTAATCACCATAATATTTCACTGGTTTTACCTTCGTTAAGGCACTTTTGCCGTCTCTAGCAACTTTTACTAGTCCTGTGTTCATATCCTTCTTTAATGGGGCATCAATTGTTCTTTCGCCTTCTAGGTGTCCAACCACTAAAGCTAAGTATTCCTTTTTGATATCTTCCTTTTCTTTGAAAAGAAGTTCTAATTCTTGAAGCGAAACAAGGTTCTTTGCGAACACCACTAAACCAGATGTATTTCGATCAAGTCTATGCGCTGGTGCCGGAGCAAAACCTTTATCACTCTTTGGATCATATTCACCTTTGAAATAAAGGTAGTTAATAACTTCATTTGATAAAGTTACTCTCTTTTCTCCTTCATCTCCATGGACTAAAAGTCCTCTAGGTTTATTCACCACTAAAATATTGTCATCTTCAAAAACGATTGGATGATTAAGATTAACTTTTTCGATTTCTTTTGGCTTGTTAAATTCTTCTACTTGGGAATCTGTGACAAAGATGGTTAATTCTTCACCTTCTTTAAGAATGTAAGACTCTTTAACCCAATGTCCGTTAATCTTAACATCTTTCTTTCTAAAAAGTTTGTATATAAAAGAAAGAGGAGCAAGGTTAAGATATTTCTTAACATACTTATCTACTCTTTGATTTGCTTCTTTAGAAGAAATAACAATCTTTTTCATAAAATCAATTATACTTTTAATTTCGAATAATGTATAATACATTTCGCACTGGAGAATTACCCAAGAGGCTGAAGGGGCGGGCTTGGAAAGCTCGTAGGTTCCGAAAGGGGCGCTAGGGTTCAAATCCCTAATTCTCCGCCATTACATATAACATCTCTTAGAGATGTTTTTTATTTTTTTAAAAGCCTCCCGGGTTAGGAGGCTAATTTTGGCTTATTAATTACCAAGCAAGTGAAGCTCTGAATGCAGCTTCGCTATCTAATACAGTTGTGGAATCTAATCCAACATTGCAATAGATACTGTTTTCTTCAAAGATTCTAACTTGAATTGTTTTGGTCATACAGTCAACAACTTCACAGAATGTTGTTTCCCAGAACTGATTAGCGTTTTGTTTATCTTCTCTAGTTGGGAATTGTTGATAAACAGATAATGCATAGTAATTGAAATAAAACTTAATGTAGGCTTGAAGAACTGGATCTGGATCAAATAGAATGCCATAAGTCAAACCAGGACCTTCTCCAACGTTTTCGGTACGTGGATCAAAATGTTCATTCATACATAAATCATATGCTTCATAGAACCAGTGATATGAAATTTTGTCCATAAGATTAAACATATCTACTTTATTTTCAACATCACCAATATTTTCTTGGATAGTTCTGAATCTACCTTCACCTGATTTAGTGTCTTCAAGTGTCCAAGCATATTTATTTAAGTAGAAATTTGTTTGTGCTAAACCATTGATAGGAATGTCTTGAGCTGCACCAGCAGGACCCCAAGTTAAGTATTCATCGATTTTACCTAAATCTTCTTTATTATCATCAAACCAGCTAACACGTTTTGCAGATGTAATATTAAATGCTTCACTTAAACCGATTTCGTTAAATTCGACTAATGAGGCAGCACCTGTAGCATCTGAAATAAGGAAACAATAGTTCCAGTATCCATATTTAGAATAGATATCAAGTGTTTTAACGTATTCTTTGGCTTCTGCTACAGTTGTACAATTTTCACCAATATAACGTGGAAGCTCAAACATATGAATACGTCTTTTACCTTTAAAGTTTTTAGGATCAGAGTGTTCCATTGAAAACATATCATCACCATTTGGATAATGTTCGCCATGTCTCATATTAACTTCAATATGAAGACCAGTATCATTTAATACATCGTCACACATAAATGGTAGGATCTTGTAGAAGTGTTCTGAAATACCATCTTTTTCAACATCAACATAATCTGGAGAATAATCTCTGAATGTGTAGGCTAGTCCGACAGTCTTGTGTCCACCTTCAACATTTGTGCGGACAACGTATGCGCACTTATTTGAAATGTTAAGGTCCATATTACGACCAACAACACGATGTGGATTACCATCTTCATCATATAAGAGTTTTGTAACTGCGCTACAACCACCACCCCAGTTATCATTATTGTCAGCCCAGAACTTATCGGCATAATCCCAATCAAGTTCTTTGTAGGTGTCAACTTCATAAACATATGGTGCTATTGCGTGTAATTCCTTTTTGATATTGCCACAGCTAGAAAGCCCTGCTGTAGCACCAAGCACTAAAATTGAAGTAATTAATTTTGTTCTTTTCATAAAAATCATACCTCCACATTTATATTTAACCATATATTTGTGATTAATAAAAACACAAATGTATGATTTAGTTTTCAAAATAGATAACAAAATCGTATCTTGAAAACTCTCAACAAAAAAACGCAACCATAGGATTATAGCTGCGTTTTAGTTTGTTTTAAGTTCTACTAATTAGCGAACAACGTGTTGCATTATATAGTATTCGTATGAACCTGTTGAATTATTGTAAGCAGAGAATGTGCTATAGCATGTATTGCTTGCAGAAATTACGAATGAACCTCTGTTAGTAAATGAATTATGTGAATCTAAGCTTAATCTTGTTGTTCCTTTATTTGCATCTTGAATAACAATCTTGCCATCACTGTATGTGAAGACTAATTCACCAGTTGGTAAAGTAGAAAGTGCTGATAAGTTTGCCATTTCTTCTGCATAATAACGGCTTGGGCTTGTGACAGAGAAATTAATTAAATATGTCTTGCCGTCTTTCTTGCCATATGCAATGTTTGAAGATGTAATAGCATTAATTGAAGAATATTCAAATGGAACAATGACTTTTCCATCAATTGAGAATAAACCATACTTGCTGTTTTGCATTCCAACAAATACGTTTGCATTTGCATTGAAGCTTCTTCCAATTGATGAGAAGTCATTCAATAATTCAAGCTTCATTGAGTAAACTTTGCAGTTTTGTCCATCAACAATAACATCGTTACCCATTGTGTCTTTAGCAACAATTGGATTATTAAGATTTGTAACATCATCATGCAAATTTAAATCTGCATCTACAATAAACATTCTGTAAAGATTTTGATTGACAACCTTCTTGTCGGTTAATTCGTAAGCTTGAATTCCACCATAGGTGTAGAAATTACTTGCATCTTTAACAAGTTGGATGTAGCGGAAATTTCCATAATAAGGAACTTCAATTTCTTTAGAAGCTCCGTTTGTGTAATCGATTCTTGTCATTGTGTAATCGTATTTATATCCGCCTCTTGAAATATCAAAATCTTTTGCATCTTCAGGTAATTCAATTTCGCTGTAGAAGAAGAAATACTTGCCAATTGTGAATGTTGGTTGTGCAAGTGGCATAATAAATTCAGAAACAGTTCTGCCGTTGTATTCGACTTTTGCGTTGAAATCATGGAATGATGCTTTATATCCAGCATAACCAAAATCATCTAATTTGATTGCTGAACCATCATCTGTAATTTGATCACCGACATGGTATGTGTTATCAACAATATGTGAACCTTCAGCAGTGTAAGTTATATTGATAGATTGACCAGATGCATAAATTTCAAATTGAATAGAGGTATCAGAGTATGATCGTTCATATACACTGAATGAAGAATTTGAACTAAAAACTTCTTTTCCAAACATATCGTAGAAAACGAATCTGTAAGAAGTATTATTGTTAATGTATTCTTGAACAAGAACAAATTCGCCAAAATTAGAATAATTAATATTGTTGCTAAATGAAGTGTAATAAAGTCTATTAGAGCTTAAGGTGTTGTTAGCTGCAAAATATAAATAGGAATATCCATTATTATTATCTCTTAAAATATAGAACATTCCATAGTTTGAAGAAGAATACACAGTGTAATCATTTAAATAGCTGTCAGCAACTCTCTTGAGTGAGGTGTATTCATAAGTTGATGAGGATGATGATGCATTATTTAAAATCATCTCTCTAGAAATAACGCTTTCCTTTTGTAATTTTAAAAGAGGATTTGCGTTTGTTTTTCCACATGAAGCAAGCGAAGCTGCTACAAGAGGAATAAATAAAAGTGCAGTTTTTTTCATTTTTTTAATTTCCTTTCATTAAATTTTTGTTAATTGATGAATGTATTCAACACATTTAGGCATAGAGTCTTGTCCAAATGTTTCATCAAGTTCTTGAATTAACTCTTCTGAACGAAGTTTAATTACAACAGGGTTCTTTGATTCTAACTTACGGAGAATCTTTTTGCAAATCAAATCATCAACAGCATCACTTTCTTTACCACCGCATGCGACATAGATTGAAACGTATTTTCTTAATTGTCTTAAGATACGGTTTCCAAATGTAATATGGAAGGTTTTGATCATGTATTGATCAAATGATTTGATGTTTTCATACATACCAGGGGATAACGGATTATCTACAAGTGCTGTAGAAATCATACTTTCAAAATTATCCATTGATAATTTAATTGAAGATTGAGAGATACCACTTACCTCTTTTTCAGCTTTCTTATCAAGGTTAAGTACCATTGCTCTATCATAAACCTTGTCAGAAATGGAGAATGTTGAGTCATCGTTATTAGCAGTTCCAATAAACCAAACGTTATTAGGAAGCTCAATCTTACCCCTTTTCATCTTCTTAGGATCACCGAATGCTCCAGTTGAAGAAACAACTAATTGTCTTTCTTGACCATAAGGGAGTTCAAGTAATGATAAGAATTCAGAGAAATAATACTCTACACGGGCAATATTCATTTCATCTAATACGATAATGTGTAGCGTATTATCGAAATTAGCCTCATAGAGAACCTTTAAAATGGTTGTCTCGTTGAACTTACCAGTGAATTCATTATAGTAACCTAATAGATCGCTTTTTTCTTTCCACATGGATTGGATTGGAACAACTGTTGATTCAACTCCAATAAATTTACCAAAGGCTAAGGCTAAGGATGTTTTACCTGTACCAGATAAGCCTTGTAAGATAAGAAGTTTTGAAACACCTAGGGATGCAATAAATGCTCTAATGTTTTCAATTGAATAATATAAGCCTAATTCGTTAGCGAGATACTCTTTAAAGTTATCGCATAAATTTGAAAGAGTTAAACCGTTTGTGGTATTAATTTTTTCAAAGTCAGAATGCTTAGCATCGAAGTCGAGAAGTTCAGGAAATCTAGACATGATTTTAACTTCATCAAGTTTGGCCTCATTTCTAATAAATTCTTGATATGATGGAATGCTTCCTGATGTTGCAGCGTTAACAATAGCGACCACTACAAGGTTTAAAATAAGAATTCCAACCAAGACAAAGAAGATAATTGTTAATGCCCCACCATCAAAATAGAATCTTTGATACTTTGAACCTAAAAATAGAATTAAGATTACAATCAAAAATGCTACTGCAATAAATGAAGCAATAAACGAAACCAATTCAAGTTTTGAAACAGGTGTTGAGAAGAAATGACGTCTTTGTTCAAATGTTTGTTGATCTTTGCTACCAAATTGATCCTTATCAGCTTTAACCTTTCTAACTTTTTCAGGTTTTTCAACTGGTGGAATCTCTTTAGCTTCATCTTTACTACTTGAATTACGGAAAAGTCTTCTTAAATTTCCATCTGAATCATACTTAAGAATAAGCTGGAATCGTTTAAACATGAATTTTAATTTATTCATCTAAGCCTCCTTCCTCGTTATTTTCGTTTTTAGTAGGCTCCTCTAAAGCTTCTTCAGCTTCAGATTGAACCTCGTTATTTTCTTCACTAGTAGGCACTTCTTCGCTATTAATAGCTTCAGATTGAGCCTCGGAAGTTTCGCTTGAAGAGGCTTCTTCTTCAACGTTAGTGGCCTCAGGTTCTTCAGGAACTTCATCTTCCTTTGTGTTTTCTGGGGTTAACACTACATCCTCTTCTTTAAGCATTTTATATTCAGGGTTAGTAATTTCTTCCATACCCTCAATAACTTTATTAACGCTTTCTTGTTCTTCTTTTGTCTTCACAAGAGCTTCTGCTTCTTTTGAATCGACGTATTCATTTTCTTTAACAATTTCTTCTACATCTTCAGAAGCTTTTCTTTTAAAGTAAGAATTACGAATTTCGCGTTTAGCCTCTACCCATGACGCTTTATATAGCTTATCAAAGGCTTCTTTTTCCTTTTCTAATTGAAGGAATCTATCCTTTGATTTGAACTCACTTGGAAGAGGTGGGTTTCTATCTTGAGTTCTAATAGCAGTTAATTCTGCTTCTTTTAGGGTAATAGCATCTTCATATGATTTATGAATTTGCTCAATTTCTACTGTAGCAGCTTCTTTAATAGCGGCTACTTCGTTTTGACAATTGCTCACTATACCCTTAAGTTCAAAGATGTATGCTTGCTTTGTAGAAACCTTATTTTCAAGATTTGCAATTCTTGCATCATAATCGTTAATCATTTGAGCTTTTTCAGCTTCAAATTGAGCACGCATTTGATTTAATTCTTCTTCATGTGCAAATCTTAGTTCGCTCATTCTTTCTTCAGCATCACGCTTTAAATCATCTATTTCTTCTTGATGCTTTTGATTTAATTCAGCAATTTCTTGTTCATGTTTTTCGACAATGTTTGTTATTTCTGCTTTGAGTTCTTCAACTCTTTCAGTGAGAACTTTATAGCCGTTTTCCAATAAGTAAAGATATTCTTTGATGTTGCTATTCTTTTCTAAAGCGTTCTTCATCATTTCATCAAGACGCTTTAACATCTCATCTTCTTGTTCTTTTTTACGGCGTTTCTCTTCTTCTAAATAGTTGACTCTAAGCTTTTCTTCAAGGTGGTTATTGTATTCATAGCCAAGGAATGAAGATAACTCAATGATGTCTACAAATGCATCATTTTGTTCTTGATTAAGGGGACAAATCATCTCTTCGCTCTCAATGATTTCGTATCCTGGCTTATCATATGCGCAGGCATAATCATAAACAGCGAGCATTTCCTTGAAGTTAATATTCATCTTAAGGACATTTGTTTTTGTAATAGGTCTGGTGACCATTGGTGCTTTTGCAACTTCCAACATAAGTGGAGTTTTAAGAAGAACCATAATGTCATTAAGCATTAATTTAATTCTTTCAACGAGTTTAGCGATCTTTGAATTTGCCATTGCAATAGGATCGTTTAAACGTTTTTCGTTGAGTTCTAATGTGAAGTCAACAGTACGATTGACAAGAACAACGTTTTTGCGAACAAAAACTTTGCCTTCATACTTATTTACTGTTTCTTCAATTTTATCTAACTTAGTCGCAATAAAATCTCTAAGGAAAGATAAGCACGCGTATAAAACACGGTTTTCATAAATCTTGTAATCAATTTCCCTAGAAATCATAAGGAGTTTCTCTGGAAGAACATTTTCTTGTTCAGCGTCTGGAAGCTTAGTGATGTAATCACTATGCTTTGCTAAATCAGAAATCGATTCCTTAGAAACTCTTCTAATTTTTTCGATTGGTAAAACTTCGCCTTCATTACGAATGAATTGGCGATCTTCCTTAATACATTTCTCTAGATACACTACTTTTGATTCAATTTCGTTAATCCAGTCTTCATCAATCTTACATTCGACTTTGATTTTAGAAATGTAGTTAGGATCCTTTTTTAAAGGTTGGGAGGCTTTCTTAAAGAGGTGATCTTCACGATTACCCTCAAGATTAGCCTTGTAATCCTTAAACGCTCTATAAAAATAATCTAATTGTTCCATATACGTTATGCGTTATTTGCGAATTGACGGACAACCTCTATACAATTAACCATTTCATCTTGGCCAAAGATTTCATCAAACTTAGCAATTAAATCTTCAGCTTTGGATTTAATGTAAACTGGGTTTTGGGTTTCAAGCTTTCTTAAAATCTTCTTAGCAATGATGTCATCAACAGCTTCAAGCTCTTGTCCACCACAGCCCATGTAAATTGGAACGTATTTTTCGATTTGCATCATAATACGGTTACCAAATGTAACATGGAAGGTTGAAAGAAGGTATGCGTCCAATTCTTCAATCCTTTTCTTTGTTTGCTCAGATAAGTGATAATTTTGTAAGGCTGATTCACATAGAGCATTGAAACAGTCTTTTGAAATATGAATAGAGTTACAATCTCCAACAGGAACGAATTGTTCTGCTCTATTATCAAAGTTCATAATCATAGCACGGTCATAAACCTTATCTGAGATAGCGAATGTAGAGTCATCGTTATTTGCAGTGCCAATAAACCAAACGTTATTAGTAAGAGCAATCTTACCATGGTGCATCTTTCTTGGGTCACCATTAGCGCCTGCAGCAGCAACGACTAAATTTCTTGTACTTGATGGAGGAAGTTCAAGTAAAGAAAGGAATTCTGAGAAATAATATTCAACTCTAGCAATATTAAGTTCATCAAGAACAATAACGAACATCTTGTTAGAGAAAGCAGCTTCATAAAGCTTTTCAAGAATCATTGTTTCGTTAAACTTACCAGTAAATTCGTTATAGTAGCCTAGTAAATCGCTTCTTTCCTTCCACATTGGTTGAACAGGAACGACTGTGGAACTAACGTTAATGAACTTACCAAAAGCAACGGCAATGGATGTTTTACCAGTACCAGACATACCTTGTAAAATCATGGTTTTAGAAACACCAAGTGAGGCGATGAACTTTCTAATATCAATAATGTTGTAATAAAGACCAAGGTCATGGGCCATGTAGTTTCTAAAAGTATCGCAAAGGGATGCTAGTGTTAAATTATCTGTACTCTTTTCTTCAGTCCAATCTGGATTGTTTCTGTCAAATTCAAGTAATTCTGGGAATCTTGACATTTTCTTTTTACGGTCTTTTTCTGCTTGATCCGTATTGTATTGACGTTTAAATTCTTGTTTTTTCTTAACGTCTAAAATCGTTGAGATTGTAATAACAAGAATAAGCAATGCCACTATAACGACATAAACGGCAATAGCGGTATTGGATGTAAAGAAATTATTTGAGTCAAATGTTCTTAATGAATTCATAATGTTTTCCTCCTTTTTGACTAGTTTCTTTATTCTGTTGTTTCTGGAGCTTGAAGAACTTCAATTTCTCCAGAGGAATTATAATGCCAATAATTGTTCTTATCTCCTGGGTGTTTATCGGCATAATAATAAATTGTTGCAGTTTTATTTTTGGTATTTGTAAAGCCTGAAAAGTCTTTAGCAGTACCATGGAAATATATTGCAGATAAGCCAGTAAAGTGCTCTAGGGTATCAGTTTTTAAACCTTTTTCCACTACAACAGCATCTGCTTCAATCGTACTTGAATTATATGTAAAGTTTCTATTAACCTTAACAAGTTCAACATTTAGTATGTTATAGAATGTAGATGATGTTGCACAAACAATGGTTGCATTTCCAAAGTCAATATTGCTAACCCATGTTCCATAAAATACATTGCTACCTAAATTAACTGTACCACTTGCGAAGGTAACACTGTTAACTATGTCGCTTGTTGAATAATTGCTATAGTAATAGTAAGAGAAGGCATAATCACCAATAGTAATGCTTGTTGAATCAACCTTAATGCTTCTAACGGTTGGCATGCCGTAGAAAGCATATGATTCAAGAGTTGTAACCTTTGAAGGAATTACAATTGAAGTTAACTTATTGCTTGCAAATGCATATGAGCCTATGTAAGTTAATCCTGTTGGGAAAGAAATTGAAGATAATGAACAGTTTTGGAATGCACAACTTTCAATTCTTGTAACGCCTGAAGGAAGATTAATTGAAGTAAGTGAACTACAATTTGATAGGAATCCTGAAGGAATAGTTGTTACCGAAGAATTAAGTGTTAATGTTTTTAATTCATCATTACCGTATAACATGCTGCTTGACAATGTTCCGGTATAACTAGATAAATCGACAGATGTAAGACTACAATAAGCAAATGCTTCGCTACCGATTGACTTAACAGTTGATGGAATAACAAGGGTTGTTAAACCAGTTGAAGCAAATGCACCATATCCAATAGTTGATAATTTTGAAGGGAAAGTGAATGATTTTAGATCGTAGCAGCAATTAAATGCAGAACTACCAATTGTGGTAAGTGAGGAAGCGCTGCTTGTGTCAACACTAACTAACTCATCGTTGTTATAGAAAGCACTATTACCAATTGAAACAAGATTAGAACCAAGTTTTAAACTCCTAATATCGTTTTGAATGAATGCATTATCACCAATAGTAGTTAAACTATTTGGGAAATTAACTGTAGACAATCTACTACAATATTCAAATGCGTAATTGCCAATTGTTTCAAGTGATGTGGCACTTAAATTAATATTTGTGATATTTGTGCAGTTAGAGAATGCATAATCTCCAATTGTAACTAAGCCACTACCAAAGGTAACGCTATTAATACTTTGACAATAATAGAATGCTTGATAACCAATACTCTTTAAAGTGGATGGGAATGTAACACTAGTGAGTGTTGAGTTATTTGAGAATGCTGATTGTCCAATAGCAGTAACACCCTCTGGGATCTTTAAGCTAGTAAGACTTGATGGAACTCTAATAATTTGAGTGTAATCAGCACTATATAAGACTTTTTCATATGAAACGTATGTTGTGTTTCCTTCTTCACATACGTATTCTTTAACGTTGTAATTTGAAGGGGCGTTGTCAAGACTTGACATGTTGCTTGTAACAACGAATGTACCTCTCCATTGATATGGAACACAAACTACTCTACTTCTATCATTGGAATAAACTATTCCATTAATTACTTTGAAATAGGTATTTTTACCGTTATCAACAAAGTTTTCAAAATTGTAACATGAATTAAATGCATAAGAACCAATTGATGTTAAATTCACAGGAATTTCAAATTCAGTGAAACAACATTCAGAGAATGCATTAGAACCAATTGAAGTTACATTATCACCTAATGAAACGTTTCTTAAATTTGAGCAGTAATAGAAAGCACTAGAACCAATTGAACATCTAGCGTCATTAATGGTTAATGTTTCCAAATAATAGCATGAACTGAATGCTGAATCAGAAATTGTCTCGACTGAACTTGGAATAGTAACGCTTCTAAGTATGTTCTTATTATAGAAAGCATTATAACCAATAGTTTTAACACCTTCAGGTATAACTAAATTAGTTTCATCAAAGCCTGGAAGTGCATAATAAAGTGTTTCTTTATCTTTAGAATATAAAATATTGTCTTCAATTACTAAGAATGGGTTTTCTTCATCAATATTAATTTCCGTAATTGAACTTGAATAAATAGTTTCTCTATCAAGACTAACTAGATCTGGGCCTAAGCTAATTGAATGAAGGTTAGGACAATCATAGAAAACATTGTAGCTCATTGTTTGAAGCTTATTGGAAAGATAAATCTCTCTTAAATTTGTACAATAAGCAAAAGCAAAATAATCAATGAAGGTAACGTTATCTTCAATAAAGACTTTTGTAATTTCAGAATGATTTTCAAATGCATAGCTTGAAATACCTGCAACATCATATGTTTTATAACCATTGTTATATGTCTTTGGAATATAAATGTCGCTCTCTGAATAGCCTGAATAGCTGTAGACATAACATGTTGATGTTGCGTCATCAAAAGAGTAATTAAGACCATAAGTTCCAGATCTCACTACTTTCTTATATAAAGCGTAAACATCAATATCGTTATAAACTTTATCAAGGTTTCTATCCCAAGATGTGAATTGGTATTCATAACGACCGTCTAGTGGTCTAGTAGGATTTGAGTTTGGATAAGTTGATGCTTCACCATAATTTACGTAGTCTGTATAAAGTAAAGTACCATCATAGTTCTTATAATTAACTGTACAAACAGTTGGGCATGATTCATAACATGCGTGGACTATTGTGTCTTCAACGATGTAATCAATATCTACATCCCAACCAATAAATGTAAAGCTTTCGCCACTTGAAGCTGGTTTTACTGGTGTATTACCGCTATAAACGGCTGTTCCACCATAAGGAACACTTGTAATATCCAAAACTGAGTCATCATAGTTAAGGAATTTAACTTTGTAACCAAAGTCTTTTTCAACGTATTGAGCCACAAAGGTTGTATTTTCATTAATGTTATCGAGCGATTTGTTCCAACCAATAAATGTGTAGGTTGTGTTACCTTCATCTGGTCTAGTTGGTGTTTGGCCACCATAAACAGCGTTCTCGCCTTCTTTAACGTAAGAAAAATCAAGCTCGCTACCATCATAGTTAACAAAGTCAACAAAGTAAGTTGGTATTCTTTCTGATTTATAAACAGCGTAGACGTTTAAATCACTTTGGATGTTATTAAGGTTTCTATTCCAACCAGCAAAGTTGTATCTAAAGTTTTCATCATTTGGTCTAGTTGGGTTTGCACCTTTATATACAGCGTTTTTGCCTACATTTACAGTAGTTGAGTATAAGAAAGAGTCATCATAGTTATAGAAGGAAACAAGGAAAGATTTTTCAACGTCTGGAATGACAACGTCTCCTCCAGGTTCGTCAAAACTTTCGCAACCACTTGCGAATCCTGCTATCAGCGATAGTGACAGCACCGAAATTAATAAATGTTTAGTCCTTTTCATAAATAACTACCTTTCCTGGTTTTAACTCAATACTATAGTTGTAGGTTACCTCTACCTTTTCGCCCATTGTGTTGTAGCGATAAATATGAGGTGTACCAATTGGATTAATGACGCCTTCTTCGCCAGTTATATCAATTGGTTTATTAACTTTTTCATATTCAATAAATTCACCTGGAGCAAGCGTACCCACTAAGAAGTAAGGTGTTGAATCAAATGGAAGACCATCAAATTCTTTTGAACCGCTTGGTGATGTAATTACAAGTTGACGTTTAACAACATAACGTTCAACATCTCCAAATGTTAAATCAAAGTCATTATCACGTATGTCAGTGTCTCTTGTTGAGTGATAAGTTGGGCTTGCTACAAAGTCGTTTCCGTATACATAAGTACCAACGTCTATCATCTTTTTAAGCTCTGTCCATGTCATATCTAACGAATAAGTAAGTGGCAATTCACCATCTGAAATGTATGATGGGCTTGAGAACTCTGTAACATTGGTTTGAAGAATTTCATCATTCTCAAATCCGTGATCAGTACCATCATATGTTAATTTTTCTTCGATAAGTGATATTTCAATTGGGCATGGTTCAATAACAATGGATCCATAAATAAATGTAATATCGTAATCAAGTGTGACATCTAATCCTTGAGGATTTGTAATTTTTACTGTAACTTCATTGTCACCTGAATCATCAACGTGTTTAGCGCTTGTTGCAGAGAAATTTGAGTAAGCAATTTCATCTCCATCTGCTAGTGTTCCTTTTGTAATAGCGGCAGATGAACTTTCAAATGGTAAGCCATCAAATACTTTCTCGTGGTCTTCTGTTGTAATTGTGATTGGTCTAGGATCAATCCAAATATTTTGAGCTTTTAAGGTAATGTTGTAATTGCTTGTTACATCAATATCTTCACTTGTATAAACTTCAACACTTGTTGGCATATTCTTTGTAACGCCATCAACACCATCAAATGTATGAGTGATGGATGGTAAGCCATAGAACTTCAAGTAATCACCCTCAAGAAGTCTATCAACTGAGTGAAGTGTTGAAGTAAATGGTGTTCCGTCATAAACCTTTGAGTTTTCAAGCATCACTACGCTTATGTCGCGTGGTCTAATAGTTAAAATACCGTTATTTTCAAATGTAACGTTATAGTTATCTGTTGCATCATAAAGTCCAAGAGATGGTGAGTTATGAGTAATTTTAAACTTGCTGTAGTCGAAATTTAATACGTACATGCCAGCATCAATACCATTACAAGTGACTTCAATGCCACTAATCGATTCGTATTCAGCTAAGCCATCTCCTACTACTTCCCAAGTTTTAACCTTGCTTGAAATATCAGAGTTGCGATCGTATTCATCAATACAATCAATTGTTCTAACAGTGATGTTACGTTTGTTAATGATTAAGGTGCCATTTGTAACAACTGTAATGTCATAGCAATCTGTAACATCAACATAACCATTGCCTTCTTCAAGGTGTTCAATCTTAATTTCACCAAGGGCTGAACATGGGGTTTCACTTACTTTGAATGGGTTGTTAGTTGGAGTAAATCTAATAACGTCAGTGTCTGCTAAGGAACCAGAAGAAATTTGAACTGGTTTGCTAACATAATTATAAATATGGTCACCCATATACGTAATAGTTTGGGATGAAATGTTAATTGTGATTGGACGTTTATTAATGATAATTGAGTCTACTTTAGATGCTTCATCTGGAATAACGTTGTAGTTTCCAAGAACGTTTGTTCCGTATCTAGAATCAATAATCTTTGTTAATTCGAAGTCTTCATTGGTGTATGTTCCAACTTTGTAGAAACTTGAATTATTAAAGCATGTTGCATCAATTACATCTTTGCTTAAAAGAGCTGAGGTGTCATACCAATAACCTGAAGTATGGTATTTGCCATCATATGTGTATGTATTAGTGATAGCTTTGACTTCAAGATCAATCTTATTAATCTTAATTGTGCCTGGGTCTTTGCTAATGAGGTAACAATCAGTAAAGTCTTCACGTGTGTTTTTATCAACAATGGTAACGTTTAAAGCTTTTTCGTGTGTTCCAACATCAGTAGCAGTTCCATCTGCAGTAACAATGATGTCATCTTTGTCTGCAAGGCTACCTTCAGTAATAGACCAGTTAGTATTAGTGATTGAATAACCTGAATAATCAACTTCTACATTTTCACCTTGAACTGAGATTTCTCTTTGGGCAATGGTTGTATAACCATAGTCATAATCAATAATGTAGTTACTTGAAATATCTACATCACCTTCATAGATCTTTGCAGTAAATGTATTTTCGTATGTGCTTGCGCGGACAAATTGTTCAGGATTTGTCATTGTGTATTTAACTGACAACTTCTCTGTAATACCATCACTACCTTCTTTGATATAGATTTCATCACCAGTGAATGTAAAAGAATGATCTTCGCCATCATAGGTTAAATCAATGTCTTTACTCGCAAAGGTAATAGGCTTCTTTTCAATTTCAAGACTTCCGTAATTGGTTTTAATTGAATAGTGCTTAGTTACGTCTAAACCGTTTTCATCCTTAATAATGTATTCTTGAACGTTATCTTTAACGCCTACATTTGAAAACGCTGTAGAGGAAACTACATTTAATACGTCACCACTAACAAGTGATCCTGAGGTAATAGTATAACTTTCATCACTTAAGTTAGTGCCATCAAAACCTTTTACTGAGGAACCACTAGCTATAGTAATGCTTCTTGCTAAAATATTGATATCTTTTGGATAAGATGCAAATGTATAGTTTTTAGTAACATCTTTTCCATCAAGAGATAAAACTTTAAGCTTAGTGCTATCAACCATTACTTTAAATGTATTGGTTTGTTTATTTTGATAAATATAGCTAATTGTACTTGTGTCACAATGATCTGATTTAACAAAGTCTTCAGTAAAAACTGCAGATGGAGTGTCACCATATGTCATTTCGTTAGTGACAATTTGAACTCCAATCTCTTTTGGAACAATATCAAAGTATTGGGTTTTACCATAATAGTAAGAACCACCGCTTTTCTTTCCTAAGCTTCTAAACTTGTATGAACCTACATCACTTGGACATTCTTCAAACCATTCTTCACCATCTCTAGTCGCAAATTCATACTTAACTGAAGACATGAATGCATTTGATTTATAAGTAATGTTTTCGCCATACTCATAACGAGCTTTAAGCTTTTCTACATCCGAAACAATGCCTTTAGTAGTAATTAATGTAACGGTTGTAGCTACGACAAGAGCACTAATACCACCAATTAAGAAACGATGCTTAAAAGCGCTATGACGAATCTTAGCGAGTTTAATAATCTTCTGCTCGTACTCTTTATACATCCTATAATACCGTCAACTTTCCATAGACAAAGCTAACAATGTAGTAGTTAGTAACGTCGTTTCCATATGTATCAGTAATACTTAATGTGTCATAGTCAATAAAGTTATCTGAAACACCAGGTTTAGTTTGTGAACCTGTCATCTTAACACTTACTGTATGGTTTGCAGGCATTGCACCTGAAAGAACATTTACAGTAAATGTATTGTTAGTTAATGGGGTTCCATCACGAACCTTTGTAGCATCACCTGAAATAATTTGAATGCTACATTGAGTAATCCTGTATGATTCGTAAATTAAATTTACTCTGCCTTTGTATTCACTTGTTACATCTGCACCGTATTCATTGAAGATCTTTGGTTGTGCACGTGTAACGTATGTACCTGGAATGGATTCACCAGTTTCAGTATTTGCCTCAAGATGATGGCCTGGTTTAAGGCTACCTATGAGTGATGCGTGTGCAGTCATTGGAGTTCCGTCAAATGGTTTAGACGATTGATCTGGAGAAACTCTAATTGTGATATCTGCATCTGGATTTGCAGGTCCAAATGGATTATATGGATTTAAGTGTGTGCCTGTACCAGTGTCATCTGGAGTTCCATCAATTGCAATCCAACCAAGATTTGAAATATAAACTTCACACCAAGCGTATGAGTTATTTGTGGTAACAGTTGCGTAACCACCGTTTGATTCTGAAGCATAACCAGTAACGTAACGAGCTGGAATACCAAGTGATCTATAAATAGCAGTTAATGCTGAAGCAAAGTCACTTGCTACACCACTCTTGGCTGTGTATAAGAAGTGTTCGATATAGTTAGAACCTGTTGGGTAGGTTTCAAATCCATAATCGTGTTTTGCGTATTCTTTAATAAAGTTAGAAATTCTAATAATATTTGAAATAGATGTACCTTGAAGGTTGTTTTCTGAAACAAATCTACTTGCAACACCTTTAGTGTAATTATCTAATTGAGTGTAATGTGAGTATGCGTAATCTCTATACGCCATTTCTTCTAATCTAATTTCGTCATTAGAGAATGTAACGTTGTTGACTAAAGACTCAAGGTTAATTGAGTTAACTGTAAGTGGAGAGAATGTGTAATCAGTTGGATTATCAACATTGTGTTTAGTGTAGGCATCACTACCTAATGTATCAATTTGGGTTTGGCTATACATTGGAAGTAATGAGTACTTATGGTATTCAAAGTCTTTGTATTCAATTGATATGTCGTATTCATTTAATCCAATGCGGTCAATCTTATCGCTTGCAAAGTAAAGTGGAGAAATTGAAGTCATGTCAAAATTATCGACCTTAGTTGGTTTAGTCCAAACGTTATGATCTAAGTTTTGATATGAATACTCTCTAAATAAGAGTTTACCTTTTGCTTCTGTCTCGTATGAGAAAATTGAAGTTGGTTTTTCTCTATCAACTGGTGTAGATGCAATATTTCCAGGAGTACCTGCTCCACCATGACCAAGTCCACCTGCTAAAGCGTATTTAGCTTGTAATGTATAGGATTCATCTGCTGGATATGGTTTCATGTGCCATCCAGTAAAGACTGTTTCTTTTTTATTAACTTTGGAAACTGGTTCACCTAAAGTTTCTTCTGGGTAAACTGGCATTTCACCATCACTTACGTAATTTTCATACAAAAGTGAGAAGTCGTCATTTCTAAATGTAACTATGTGTTTTTCGCCATAAGCTGGATTATAGGCTTCATAAGTAGCGAAATCATATTCAATCCAGACACCACCTGAGAGAAAAAGGAATTTATCAAACTTACCAGTCCATGTGTAAGTCCAGCCATTGCTATCTTCTCTAGTTAAGTCTTTGCCTTTATAGTGGGATTCACCATAAACCTCCAAATCACCATCTATAATCTTGTAAACGTATTGGTCAATAGTTAACAAAGTGAAGTCCCAGTCATAGAAGTAAGCTTGAATTATATCTCCTTCTTCCTTTTCGGTTTCACCACCACCTGTACCGCTTCCGCCTTGGCCTCCGCCACCAGAGCCGCCTCCACCAGGACCGCCAGTACCGATATCTTCTGGACCAATGGAGTGTTCTTTTGGAATAGCGTCAAATAAGGCATATGTTGTTGTGTCATCATAAACTTCAGTTACATCAACACTCCAGCCTTTAAATTCATATGTATAGGTTTCATCTTCTTCTCTAGTTGGGGTTTCACCAGAATAGTAAGCTGTTTCGCCTGCGTATACATGTGTTTCGTGTAAAACAGTTTTGTCCCAGTTACAGAAAGTGACGGTTAATTCATCATCGATCTCATCAAACACTGGGTAAACAGAGAAGTCATTTTGAACGTTCTCGAGCATTCTATCCCAACCTCTAAACTCATAAATCTTGTGATCTGAGTCTGGTTTAGTTGGTAAAGCGCCTTCGTAATGGGCAGTTTCACCACGTTCCACTGTATCAACAAATAAAATGGTATCGTCATAGTTTCTAAATGTAACTGTGTATTGCTCAACAGCTTCTTGATATACAGCGTGCACTGTTAAGTCTTCAGTTACAGTTTCAATTGATTTGTCCCATCCAATAAAGTCATAACGGACTCCGTTTTCACTTGGTTTAATTGGAAGATCTCCATCGTAGTAGGCACTTTCTCCTACAGATACGACATCATAACCAAGTAATGTGTCATCATAGTTAAGGAATGTAACACGTACAGTAAGTGGTTCTTCAACAAATTGGGCAGTAAATGTTGTGTCTTCCGTAACACCATTAACGTTATTGTCCCAACCTGAGAATGTATATTTAAAGTTACCAGTTGATTCTTTAACTGGTGTAAATCCTCTATATTCTGCTGTTCCGTTATATGGAACTCTTGAATCTTTGTAAAGGAAAGTTCCGTCATAGTTCACAAATGTTGCAGTGAAATAACGGTCTTCTGGTTTATATGTAGCAGTATATGTTGCATTTTTGGTTGCTGCTACAATTCTTGGATCCCATCCATCAAAGACATAATCAAATGCTGGTGAACTTTCTCTTGTTGGAACTTCACCAATGTATTGTGGAGTAGAACCATATTCAAAATAATCTTCGTATAACTTCTCGCCATCATAGTTAACAAAGGAAATCAAAAAGTCTTTCTTCTTTGTCTCATACACAGCGTGGAAGGACATATCAGAGGTAATGTTAGTGAGTGATTGATCCCAGCCTCTAAATAAGTACTTGTTCATTGTGGTTTCATCTTTAACTGGTGTTGGTCCATCATAAACAGCGTCATGTGATGGAGCAACATTACAAGAGTATAAGAAAGTACCATCTTCATTGTAGAATCTACATTTGTATCTTAAAGATGGATCTGCAAGTTTAATTGCACCACTTGCAGATAAACCAACAAAACCTGCTACAAGTACAGATAATGCAGCGGATGAAATAATAATAGCTTTATATAACTTCTTCATAGCTAATTCCTCATTCCTCTTCCTCTGCTACATCATAAACTGGGTAGACAGTTATTGAATCGGTAATATAACTTGTGTCTTTTGACCAACCTATAAATCCCAATTCTGGATCTAAAAAGGAATAATCTTCACCACCATAGGTTGAAGATTCTCCTTCATAAACAAAGTCTTCAAAAAGAAGTTCACCATTGCTACTACGGTAAGTGACAATGTATTCTCCATATGAAGTTACGTATTCTGCGTATGTATTAAATGATGCTTCAGGAACAGAATCAAGGTATTCCTCTTTATCCCAATGAACAAAGTAGAATTCTCTATCACCTTGAGCTGGTCTAACAGGTGTTGGGCCATAGTATTCTGCTTTTTCTCCAACTTCCGCTACATCGGAGTCATATAAAATACCGTTATAGTTAATAAAGTTAATTGAGCTATAAAGTTGATGAGCGCCACCGCCTTCTTGAACAAGTTCATATTGAGCAGTGAAAACTGTATTCTTTGTTAAATCTTTTAATGATTTGTCCCAACCAATAAATTTCCAGACATTAATTCTGTCTCCAACTCTAACAGGGGTTGGTCCAAAGTATGTAACAGTACCACCGTATTCAACGTATTCGGTTGATAAGTATGTTCCGTCATAGTTTTGGAAAATACACATAATGTCCTTATGTATTACTTCCCAAGTTGGATAAACATCAATTGATCCAACAATAAAGTCAGTGTCTCTATCCCAACCAGTAAAGATATATTTAGTGGTTTCTGTACTTGGTCTAGATGGAAGTTCACCTTTGTATTCAACACCTTCACCATAGCTAGCTTTAGATTCTTGAAGTATTGTGCCATCATAGTTTTTGAAAATAACATCGTATTCACGTAACTTCTTATCAAATTCAGCTGTGATAACCATATCTTGGTGAATATTAGTGAGTGGTTTGTTCCATCCTGAGAAGAAATATGAATAAGTACCATCACTTGGATGATAAGGAACAGAACCAACGTATTCTGCTGTTCCATTATTTCCGACATAATCTACATAAAGAAGTTCGCCATCATAGTTAAGGAAGTCAACTTCATATCTTGCTACTTCTTCATCAAATACAGCGTATGTTGAAAAATCTTCTACAACGTTGGTAATACTTTTATCCCAACCTGAGAATGTGTAGTCAATTCTATTTGTGGATGGTTTAATTGGAATGATACCTTCATACTCAGCATCTGAACCATAAGATACTTCATCTACAAATAAAACTTTGTCATCATAATTTAAAAATGTAACGTGATACTTTGTCGGAACAAGAGTGTATTCAGCGTTAAATACTGTGTCATGTGTTATAGCTTCAAGAGGTTTGTTCCAACCAATAAAGTCATAATAACCATATTCATCTTGAGGTTTAACTGGAGCTGCACCAATGTAAGTAGCTTTTGAACCATATGGAATTTGATCTGTATATAAAACAGTTCCGTCAAAGTTCACAAACTTACATTCAATATCTCTTTTCTCTGAGAAGTATTGAGCATAGAAAATTGTATCTTGTTTTACATTTTCTAAGGATTTATCCCAGTTAGAGAATGTATATTTCTTTGTTTCGTCTGGTTCTCTTGTAGGAACTGGACCTTCGTAGACTAAAGCTTGGTCTGCTCTAAACTCGGTTGTCCAAATAACTGAATCATCGTAGTTACGGAACTCAGCTTTGCATAATTTCTTGATAGTTAAGTCGATTGCTCCACTTGCGTCTAAAATTGCAAATGTGCCAAAAGCTGCAACGCAAACGCCACAAGCAATTGGTAAAATCCATAAACGACTAAACTTCATATTCACTTATAATGAACCGACTAATTGTACGTGTATATTATACACTCGAACAATTTATAGGCAAGTACATGTGTGTACGTGAATAATTTAAAATGAAAAAAATAATGTGTTTGCAGATCTGAATTTAAACATAGCTTTTTCGTAATAATTAGAGGCAATCATACACTACTATTTCTTTGCTTTAAATTTCTGATAACATTTCTAGTGCAACAGTAAAGTTAGTCCAGAAATCAACTGGACAATCAATCATTAATGATTGGACATGTTCTTTTTTCGACAATTCAACATAGAAATCGATGTCAAATTCATAAGTGCATTTATGTGTTATTTTTGGAGTCAAAAACTACTATTTTTTGAATCGATTTGTATTGCTTTAATGCATCAATAATTTTCTCAATTCTAGCTTGTTAAATTGAGTGAATATTTATACTTTCTTTTCCTACAAATTTTGAATACGTTTTTAGGTGAATAAAGTACTTAAAAACATCAATATATTCCTCATCAGTAATACCATCTTGTATTAACGCCATTAGGTATGGCAAAGGTTCTGCAGCGCCTTGTTCCAATTCTTTGAGTATGGGTACAGGTATTCCATATTTCTCAGCAAATTGAGATTGTGACAAATCTGCCTGTTTGCGTAAGTCTTTAACCTTGTTCATGGCTCCACTACACTCTATTTAGATATAGTTGCAAATTGCTAGTTCAATAAGCTTTTACCTATAACACATATCAAATTATTGTATTTTTCATTGGGTTGACTTCGCTAGAGAATAAAGGTGCAAGGAGGAGGAACTTGCAATGAAAAATAAAAAGAAAAATTACTTCTTTGGAAAGTATTATAAGTTTGTGAATCAGCTTGGTTATTCTTTCGCTTTAATAGACGCTGATACGTCAAAAGGAAAAGTGATCCAACTTATCAATAAGAATGAGTCATACGTCATTGATGATCCTAAACAAATATGTGTTGGAGAGAATAATATTGAGTTTAATGTAAATCAGAAAGGTCTAACCATTATAGGTTGTTTATCTATTGGGACATTGCATCCGCTTGATAGGGATGTGATGGGTTGCCTTAGATACATGAACCTTCAATGTAAACATAATATCTACTCAATGTACCATAAAGTCGGAGGGAGACTAATAATAAATGGTATCTTACATTCTTTCCTTAATGGAGTTGGGTATATTGAAGGGGATGAAGGTACTTCATTCCCTAAAAAATACATCTGGTTCAACTCCATTAACTATGACTATGGACTTACTCTTGCTATTGCAACCATTCCTCTTTGTAAGGTATTTCGCTTTACTGGTTGTTTTTTAACCATTAAAGACGAAGACCAAGAATTCGTTTTCTCCAGTTTAAACGGTCTTCGTATATGTAAGATATCGAAATACCTTCTGATACTTAGAAAAGGTAGTTATGTATTTAAACTCTATCTAGATGATTCTATAGGACAAAAATTGTACGCTCCAGATCATGGAGAGATGAAATATTTCATACATGAGGCTATTAAAGTAATCTCAGGATTTGAATTATTCCATAAAGGTAAACTCATATTTTCTAGATATGATGTTCAAGGATCCCTAGAAAGAGTAAATCTATAACTAACTATATAAACACTGAAAGGAGCAGATTCCCGTTTCTGCTCCTTTCTTTTGTTTTTCGTAAAGGATTTATTAATCCGTATTAAGAAAAACCGACAACTTTTTTATATTCCTTTAAAATTAATTCAATATTTTATAAAAAAGGATAATAAAATTAAATTATTTAAAATAATTTATCGAATATTTTTTTGCATTTTCTTGTAAATATTTTATAAAAACAAAGCAAAAAAACATTCAATATTTTATAAAAAAGGATTACAATATTGAATATGAAAACAGTTATCCTTAACTTAAATTATGTATTAGAAAAAATAAAGAAAGATTCAAATCTTTCTAATTCTTTTATTGCAAAGGATATTTTAAGAGTCGTTCCTTCTCAAGTAACAAATTATCTAAACTATAGTAGTATTTTACCAAAAGAAAAAGGATTGCTGCTTAACGAATATTTAAAAAACCATCATAATAAGACAATCTATGATTATATATTTACTCTAATTAACGAAGATGGGTTTTATTTTCATGGCTCAAAAAATAAAATAATAGGAGAAATTAATCTTAACATTTCAGTAGATACACACGATTTTGGAAAAGGTTTTTATTTAGGAGAAACTTTTCTTCAATCATCAACATGGGCATCAGATCAATTTAATGACGGAAATATTTACAAATGCAAACTTGATTTAGATGGTCTTGATTGCCTTATCTTAGAAGGAATCGAATGGATCTTGTTTGTCGGTTTTTGTAGAGGAAAAATAGAAAATATCCCTGAAAACAAAGAGATTTTGAAATATTGCAATGAAATTATTGAACACAAATATGACGTTATAATTGGAAAAATCGCAGATGATAAAATGGGATTTTCAATGGAATCATTTTTTGCAAATAGAATAACCGACAAAACAGTTTATGAATGCCTTCAAAAATTGAAAATCGGAAATCAATATTGCATTAAAACCGAAAAAGCAAAAACACATCTTAAATTACTTGAACATTATCATTTAGAAAATTCATTAAAAGAAATCATTGATGAATATGGTCATAAATCTAGAGAAACAGCAGCAATCGAAGCCAAAATTCTAATGGACAATGAGGATAATGACGGATTAAAGTTTTCAAAATTAAGAACTCGATATGAATACAAAAAACGATAGCTACAATATTTATCTTTGCGAACTTCAAGGCAGAATATTTTATTTAGCCTCTTTTTTAGAATATGATTTGCCAACACTAATAAAAGTCTATATGAAAAGTAGGATTGCCAAAATGATGGATAATGAATATTCAAGTATTCAAGGAAGAAGTCCGGCTTCATTGCTAGACATATTTATATTAGAAAATAAAAAGGAACTAAAAAAACAATCTGTCAAATACAATCCAGATGCTGCAGAATGGCTTGGATACTTTTATAAGTATTGGCAATTAAATACAAAAGAACCATCAAGTAAAATTGTTGGAAAGTTAAAACCAATTGATGGTCTAAAAAAATACTTTAATTTTCATCAAATGGATTTTGTTCAGGCAATTGATCTATGTAAAAAAGAATACAATTTAAAAAGAAACGCTCATAGAAAATATGAAATTAAAAAGAATCAAGTTAAAAATAGTGAAATATTAAATCAAAATTCAAAAGAATCTTTTGCAAAAACACTTCTAATTAAAGCCTATGGAAGCGAAATATTTAAAGATTTAACAGAAGACTATTCTAGCAAAACTCGCTACGACCTTATTTCAATAAATTTAGAAGTTGGAGTAGATATTAAAGTAGTTAATAAATTTGATAACAACCAACTTCTAAATTTATACTTAAGCGAAAATGAAGAAATGTTGTATTCAAAAATATGTGCAGATAATTCAATATTGTTTATTTTTGTTACATCAAGTGACTATGATGAAATTTATATAAATAGAGAATTAATCAATCTATACAATGAATATTTAAATAAACGAAGTAAATTTGACACTTTATTTATTTATATTGATAGTGTTCTCTACGAAATAAATAAACCATTAGGAATAAGTAAAATTTATTTAGGCACCACTTTAAATAAAGTAAATAAGCAAGAAAAGTGAAGCAAACTATTATTATAGAGTAAATTTATTACACTACTACATACCAAAAGGACGCGACCCAATGCGTTCTTTTCTCTTGTTTTTCGAAAAGGATTCCTTATTAATCCATATTAAGAAAAACCGGATTTTCATATACCTATAAAACAGGTATTCTAATTACTATTGACAAAACTCGGTAGAAAAAGTTTAAAAATCAATCTAATAATTTGAAATGATTAGAATATTCATTCTTTAACACATCATAAATAAACATTGTCTCAGGTTTATTTTTAGGTAAGTGTGTTTTAGCGTATATTAATAAGATTTCTAATTTGTTTGAAGCATTGTCAATAAAACAAATACAACGGTTGCCAGAAGCTTTAGTCGAAAGATTGGTTCCCGCTACTCTAAAGTCATATTTAAACAACCAGTATTGCCCTTTATGTTTTAATTCATCAACTTGTTGACTACGTTGAGTTGTGTTGTTCGGAAGCCTAAGACGTGCTAGGTCAAACTTAATAGATAAATCTGTTTTCTCCCATTGTTTGCCTTTGTAATCTTTTGTAAAACTCTTTAAATAATGTGACTCAGCATATTTTGAGTAAGTCACACTAAATAAGTTATTAGAGTTTGGCAAAAGATTAGTAAACATTCTCTGGATCCTCTTGGAGAATTAACTCATATGGGATGGCCTCATTTTCTCTACATGCCATCCATGGCTTTTGTTTATGTGTAAAGTTAACAATCTCTTGAGTTGTTGATTTAGCCCATTTCTTGCAGATGTTATCCATCTCTTTCTTTTCTTCATCACTTAATAAGGAAAGATGCTTTGTATCGCATGAGCGGGATAAGGTTAACATTTGAGCACCTTCACTTAATGGATCAAGATGCATCTCACCACCATCAATCATTTCATCAACAATTTCTAAAAATGGTTCTGCAAGTGGCCCATAATCTTTGCATTTATAAATAACTGAACTCATTGATTCTAAATTGTTGTAATAGTGATTAAAGTCAGTTAAGTATAAAAGTTTTGCAAGTTTTGTTTTCGGTAATCCTTTAACACCAAACTTGGAAAGAATATAAACAAGCATTTCTTTAAATTTATTTGTGTTTTGAACTTCATAATAGAATTCATTAATATGAACTCCAAAAATATTAGCTAGTTGTTCAAGCTGAGTTGTGCTTAATGATGCAGTACCATTTTCAAACTTCATATAGGTTTGTCTAGTAATGCCCATTTTACTTGCAATATCATCTTGTGAATAACCTAAATTTTTTCTAATTTGGAATACATTTGAATTAATGCTCATTGTTTTACTCCTCAAATTATGTTAATCAATTTTTACTTAACTTTGTTAATATTATATAACATTTGAAAATCATTTCAAGTAAGTTTTAAAGATGTATTTTAACCTAAACAAGAAGAAGTATTAGAAACTTCAAAAAAGATTAAATTACATTAATAAAAGTAAACTTATACTAATAGATATGATGTCCAAGGATCCCTTGAAAGAGTAAATATGTAATCTAACTATATAAACCCTGAAAAGGAGCAGATTCCCGTTTCTGCTTCTTTCTTTTTTTGTTTTTCATAAAGGATTCCTTACTAATCCGTATTAAGAAAAACCCAACCATATATCCTTATATATTAAAAGGCACAATCATAATGACTGTGCCCTATTGTCTCTAATGATATGAGACTTGATAGTTAATCCACAATGACTTCTTCTTCTGTCGGATCATAAGTTTGTTCTTGACCAGAAGTACAAATTATATCTTCCAAAAGAACAACAACTTCGATACTTGGTTTTATATATTTTTCCATAATTTGTTCCTCCTTATTCTGCTTGAACTCCAAGTTCAACTAACGCTAAGAGAATGTGATCAAGATTTGGGTCTTTAGCATGATCATCAGCTATTGAATATTTCAACTCATTAAATGATCCTGAAACAACATTACTATAGTCGACCAAATTACCATCTTTATCGACAACAACAATTGCAACGGAGTAAACTCTATCAAATTTAGCTGTATCAGTTCCTTTAAACTTAAGAACTAACGATGCTTGATTTTGAATAAGCTTATCGTCGCCAATCAATTTTGTGTTATAAGATGAATTCCAAAGTTCATCGAATGTCATTGCTTCATCGCTATATCCATATATAAACATAACTGTGTATTCATCTGAACCTTGATATTGACTCAATCTTTCGTCTTCGTATTTATATTCATAAGCAATACCAGCATAAATATCTGATACGGTATTATTATCGTGGTATGTATATGAAACATATCCATAAGCATTTTCTTCCATTGTGCCTGCTGCTTTTCTAAGCGATAATCCCATTAAGGTATCTTCATCTTTTGCAATGAATTTTACGTATTGAATGTCGCCTTCTATTTCATCCCACTCAACATAATTAATTCCATCGGAAGAAACAAGAATTTGACATTCAGTATCATTCAATAAGACAATGTCGGCTTCGACAAATCTCTTATATTCGCCAGCTTCAGCAACAACTACATAACCCTCATCAGTTTGTTTAATTGTTCCATTTTCGTTTACACCATTAATAACAGCCTCGGTCTTGACATCACTATATTCGTTTTTAACATCAACAGTAAATGTGCCGCTAGTTGTATCATAATTTTCTCTTTCAATTGGTGCATATGTTTCTGGAGAAGCAATTGTCTTAAAGACTGCTTGATATGTTGCTTCTCCCTTAACTGATACTACTGATGGTGACCAACCAACGAATGCTTTATTGTCACTATTTGGTGTAGCTCCACTATATTGTGGAATTGAACCATATTCGAATGAGCTTGATTGTAATACAACATCACCATTTTTAAACGTAATAGTATATGATTTAACAGTTTCTTTAAATACAGCTGTATAAACCGCATCTTCAGTTATAGCAACTACATTTGGAGTCCAACCTACAAATTCATATTCATATTGTGCTGTATCTGGTTTCACTGGATCAGAACCATATGATGGAGTTTCGCCATATTGAACTTCGCGTTTATCTTCAACGCCATCAACAATCCATGTTACATAATAGATTCTGTCTTCTTCTTTAAATTGTGCAGTATAAGTTATATCACCTGTGACAACATCAATTTCAGGATCCCAGCAATTAAATGTATAAACCTTGTAGACTGTAGATGGTTTTGTTGGGGTTTCGCCATTAAATTCAGGGGTTGTTCCATAATTAACATTAGGGTCTGTTTCTAAGATAGTTCCGTCATAATTTTTCCAAATTACTGTATAACTTCTAAGTTCTGACGAGAATTGTGCAACATAGGTTACATCACCAGTTACTGAAGAAACTTCTGGAGCCCAACCACTAAAGGTGTAATTGTATTGAGCATCACTTGCTTTTGTTGGTGTTGTACCATTGTATTCAGGCATGGTTCCATATGGAACATTTGCATCAGTTTCTAATGTAGAATCGCCGTCTTTCCAAGTAACTGTATAGCTTCTAAGTTCTGACGAGAATTGTGCAACATAAGTTACATCGCCTGTTACTGAAGAAACTTCTGGTGCCCAACCGGTAAATGTATAGTTATACTGAGCATCACTTGCTTTTGTTGGTGTTGTACCATTGTATTCAGGCATGGTTCCATATGGAACATTTGTGTCAATTTCTAAGACAGTATCACCATTTTTCCATGTAACTGTATATTTATTTATTTCCCATTTAGCATATAAAGTAACATCTTCGTGCATGTTAAATTTGCCTGTTTCTTGTTTGCCCCAGTCACCAGTAGAAGTGCCATCTTTTGTAAACCAACCTTTGAATGTATAACCTTCTTTTTTAACATCAGTTGGCAAAGTTATTTCAGAACCGGCTTGATAAGAATCACTACTGCTGCCATCACTAATGATCGCATCTTCAATGTTCTCATAAACGAGATTGTACACTTCATATTCAACCTCCCTATCTAACTCATTATATGAAGGACCGTATTTTGCAACAATTTCATCATAAGTAGTAATAAAGTCTGCGAACATTTCTGTAGTAACTTTTGTGCCATCTTTACTTTCAACAACTGCATATTGTAATAAAACTTTATCATCTTTATTTAAAACAGCATATTCAGTAGATTCAAAGATGTTTTTCCAGTTTGCGATATCTAAATTATCGCCACCCCAGGCATATACAAAGTCAAATAATGCATCTGTGATGTTGTCAGTATTGTCTTTATAGCCTATTGTTGATTGACCTGGTACATACTTATATAAGTAGACAAAATCATAATCTCCAATGTTACTTGTTGCATAGCACTTAACACCAGTATGATTACCGTTAGTAAATCCAAGGAATCTATTACTGTTACTAGCATTTTGAATGTAGAAATAACCTGACTCTGAATCCTTAGTGAAATAGAATGTTGAGCCGCTATCATTCCAGGAAGCGGATGTCGAACTGCTATTTGCTAAATACTTGTTAGAAGTTCTACCAGGACAATAAATTAAATATCCGCCATCTATAGCTGAAAGTCTAAATTCAGTTTCTGTTGAACTAATCTGGTATGCACTGCTTGATGCATTGCTGCTATTAATAAATGCTCCGGTTGTGCCAAGTGCATATTGACCATTTACAGTAATCTGACTTGCATCTGTTACTAATTGATATGAACCTTCTCCTGGAATTTCGTAATAAGTAACAATATTCAAATCATCAGGTTTATTAACAGTAATACTAAACGAATCTTGAATTGATGTATTGTTTAATGTAACTGTTACGTTATGATTTCCTCTTGTTAATTCTAAGACAGCAACATCATATTCATTATCTTCAAGAACTCTTGTATTACCTGAAGCATAAGTTGCAGTGACTGTCATTTCATAGTTGAAATCATCTCCAACTGTGTATTCTTCTTGATAATTTGAAACTTCAATTGATTCAATATAGTCTTCAATTGCAGTAAATGAGAGAACGACGTCAACATCTTTTTCTCCATCAGATACTGTAATGATGTATTCTTGGTCATCCATTACCTTGCTTACTTCAATTTCGCCATAGTAAATACTATTTACAACGGATCCATCAAAGGATAAGCCATCAACTGCTGTTTTTTCTAAAACATCTACATCATCACCGAAGTTAATTAATTTAATTTCAAATGAAACAGTATTTCCGACATAGCCTTCAAATGAACCGGATTTTTCATCAATTAAGTTGACGGTAGTTCCAAGATCTTCTGAAGTTAATGAAACTAAATTAGCATCTTTTTCTGCAGTAACAGTAATTATATAAGTTGCAGTTTTTGAAACACCACCTTCAGTATATGTAACTGTAACTGTTTTTTCACCAGCAGTTGTCATATCTGGACTACTGAATGAAACATTTGCGCTATTTGTTACATCTTCCGATTTATAACCATTTGCATAATTTGCAGTAACTATGACACCTTCATGTGTAAATGTATCATTAAGACCAAATTGATCCTTGAATGAATCGCCATAAGATAATGAAATACTATTTAGTGTTTTTTCTGCAGCTGGAACAGTAATTTCTTTTTCAACTGTATAAGTGACACCATCATATGTTTCACTATATGTTAATTTAAAGATGTTATCACCCGCGCTTAATGTGCAATCATTACTATAGGTGTTTCCAATCTTCTTTTGAATTGAGGTTGGAGTAATTTTATTTTTCTTGGCATCTTCACTAACCGGAGTTGTAGAAGTATCATATTGAACGGAAATATTAAAATCATCTTTAGTAAGTGAATCTCCAATTAATACAGAAGTATTATCGACTAAATTAGCATCTACAATTCTAATTGGATGTTTTTCAAGACTAGGAACTTTGCCTCCACCAGTAGGAGTATCAACATATTTATAAAGTTTAATAAGTGTACTACCTAAATATCTAAATTTCATTTGATTAGATGCAGTATTAAATGATAAAGTTTTTCCACCATTGCCAGTTATAATAAATGTACCATTGCTATAAGTAATTGTATTATCATAGCTAGAAGAGTACGTTGTACTACCATCAATACCGTTACCGCTTGCATTACGTCCTATATAATATCCAGCAGCATTCTTAATTGAGTATTTACCTTCGCTAGATTTTGCAATTGTAAAACACTTTCCATTTATTTCATCTGTAGGAACGATTTCATTATTAACAATTCCTACTTCAAATGTATTAGGAGTAGAATCAACCGCAGTTAAGCTTCCATCAAACGCTAAACTATTGTTATCATCTTCGTAAACTATTAAATATTGTCCAGACCAATCAGATAAATCTTCTGTAACTAATTTATATGAATAATGATGCTGAATTGGTTCAGTTTCCCAATATTGTGCTAATTTATATGTAACATTGAATGTTCCTGTAGCACCAGTTGTTTTATGGGTAACAGTAATTGTTTGTTGATCAGTAATAAATTTATTAACTTGTCCAATTGTAACATCGCTTAAATTAACTGATTGTGTCTTACCATTTGACATATTTGCGGTAATTGAACCTGCAAATGTGAAGTCAGTGCCTAAAACAGGTTGGCCACCAGTGTAGTTGATAGTTAATGAATCCATTGTTACTGCTTTAACTTCAATACCTGAAATTTCTTTAGTTGCTGTTAATCCTTGATATGTTGCTGTAACTGTAATTGATGTTGTTTCAGTAGCAACAACGGCATTTGTACTATATTGAACGTTTTCTGCAACTATAGAAGCAGTTTCCTTTGAATTCATTTCACCAGTTATTGAAAGACCTGAGAAATCCCAAGAATCTCCAACCCAATAAGATTTTTTAGTCATATCGCAACCATCTGCAAATGCAATACTCTTAAGAGAATCATCTGCTAAAGTAATTAAATTAACAGTGACAGTTAGTTTTGTATTTTCTTTGTAAGTACCAACTGGATGATCGCCTGTTGTATCCCATTCAAAATCATCTTCGTAAAAAACGTAATACGTTTCATCGGCATAAACGCCATGAATTTCAATACCGCTTAAGTTGAGTTCAAATGAATCATTCCTGAATTGTTCGGATACATCTGGGGTACCTGTTGCAACAAATTCAGTTAATGGATTTGCAGTAACAACAACAGTTAATGCAGCTGTTTTGCTTCCAGCAGTAAATGTAATTATTCCTGATTCACTTTCTGTTGTTTGTGAATTAACAGTCAACTCTCCAGTTGTTTCGTCATATGTAAGGAATGAAGTTGGATTTGAAACAGTAATTTCTTCATCACCATCTTTACTAAATGATAAAGTTACTTTATTTTCAACTCCACAATTTAGGGTATAAATTCCATTTGAACCTACAATATCTTTACCAGAAAGATTGAGATATGTTGAAACAATTGGATTAACTGTAATTTGATATGAAGTTGTTTTTTTAACCTCATTTTCTTCATATGAAACATTGATTGTTTTTGTTCCAGCTTTATCCATATCATCTGGTGCAGGTATATTTGCTTTAGCTGTTACATCAACATCAGGATATGTTGTTGAATCTGTATAATGGGCAATTACATGAATGCCATTATGAGTGAATGTTTCACATCTAGTAAACACATCATCACATCCAACGTCCTTAGTGATACTGATGCTCTCTAAAACTGCAGGTGCTTGAGCAGTTAATTGGATAACTTTTGTAACTGTATCATTGTATGATCCTGTGTATGTGATTGTGTAATCATGTGTACCTGCAACTAATGTTGTTGGAGAAACACTTGTTGGAACCAAATTAGAAGTTAAAGCAGTTCCAGTATCGTATTGGACTTGAATCTTAAAGTCACCTTTGCTAATTGTTTCCCCTGCAATAAGCGGTGATTTACTACAAGTTACCTCACCAATTCTAATTGCGTGTTTCTCAGTAGAAGATTTTTGGTCAACTGTAACATAGTTAATTGTAATGCCTTTCATTCTAAACAAACTGTTACAGCTTACTTCAATTTCAATCGCTCCTGTTGCTTTCTCAAAAGTAAATTCACGATCTGCATTACCTGCACCACTAAAGTTTATTGGAGTTTTTTTAATAGAACCTACAGAAACTGTAGTTGATCCGCTTGATGCGGATTTATTGCCTCCACAAACAACTGTAATTCCAGTAATTTTAACATTAGTAGGGGTTGAAGATGTAAATGTGATGCTTCCTGTTGTAGATTGTCCTAATCTGTGACCATCTGTGTCACCACCCCAACCATTATATCCATTGTGTTCCCAATTGAATGAGAAAATTCCGACATCCAAGGTTCCGCTTGTAGATGATTGATTTTTATAAAGATTATCATTTTTATTAGCAGTCCATGAAGCTGAACCTGATGTTTCTACATCTTCAGTATATGATTTAACTTGATATTGAACATTAAATGTTCCAGTAGCACCTGTTGTTTTATGGGTAACATTAACAGTTTGTTGATCTGTTATATATGGATTAACATCAAAATCAACATCGGAAACTGAAACGTTTTGTTCTGTGCCATTCGACATATTGCCTTTGATAGTACCAGCAAAAACAATGTCTTCACCTAAATATGGTTTTCCGCCAGTATAAGAAACAGTTAATGAATCCATGGTAACTGCTTTAACTTCAATATCTGAAACCACTTTTGGTGTAGTTGTGGTTAATCCTTGATATGTTGCTGTTACACTAATTTGTGTTGTAGTTGTTGCAACAACATCATTTGAACTAAAGGTGACATCAGATGAAGCAATGGATTGTACTTTTGCGCCAGAATCCATTGTTCCTACAATTGAAAGACCTGAGAAATCCCAAGAATCTCCAACCCAGTAAGTTTTTTTAGTCATATCGCAACCATCTGCAAACGCAATGGAAACGAGTGTATCATTAACAACTGTAACTCCTGTGATTGTTACTGTGAATTCACCATCAGCACATAAATATGTACCGGTTGGATTTGATCCAGCTACCAATGCATTCCATGAAATATCATCAGCGGTAATTTCTACATCTTCGTGATCGCCTTCTGACCAACTTGGTGCAAAAGAGAAACCTTGAGGATTAAATGCATCACCGACATATTGTTTTTCAATGATTGCGCCTGTTGCAGACGCGCTAACACCAGTTATATGTGCAATTTGAGTGGCTTCAATTGTATAAACGACATCCGCTGATTTGGAACTATCTCCATCTGCGGTTGCAACAAAGGTGATTGTTCCTTCACCTGTGTTGTTTGCTGCAATAGAAAGTGTTCCATTTTCAAATGTATATGAAATTTCTCCGCTTGTTGCACTAACAATTGGATCACCCCAAGAAAAACCTTGATTTGCGTTAGCAGGTAAAATAGTAACTCCTGGCAATGTGGCTTCCCCACCCTTTCCAAGAGTGCCCTCTTCATAGTCTAAAACAAATGAAGCAATATCTGCATAATCGACATGCACGTTAAATGTTCCTGAAGTGTATGTATTATTTGCATCTTCTGCTTTTGTGATTGTGATTGTTGCATCACCAAGTCCAACGACATGTAATTGATTATTAACGATACTGATAACATTCGTGTTTCCAGATGTTAGTGTAAATCCAGAGACTGCTGAACCTCCTGCAGTGACTGTTACAGATTTGTCACTATCACCAAGCTTCATATTTACATCAGCTGCGGTCAATGTCAAAGCAGTTTTTGCTGTCCATTTAGCATATAAAACTTTTGTTCCAGAAATAGTTCCAGTACTAAAATTCCACTTATTTGTACAAGCAGCTTCTTCATACCAGCCACCAAATATATAACCACTTACGCTAGGTGCTGTAGGTTCTGCAACTTTTCCGCCTGCCTCAATTGACTGAGTACTAGGTGCACTACCATGGCCTTGCATATTAAAGGAAACATCGTACTTTGTCACAGCTTTTTCATAAGTTACTGTTATTGCATCACTTGAAGCTAGTTTGTTTGTGCCAGAGGCGGCTTTACCATTTTGATAAAAAGCAAAATAAGTATAATTAGTGCCTTCAGCAGGAGTCCAAGTTAATGTTTTAGCAGTAGAATTCCATGTACCAGCACTGCCACCTGATAAACTAGAAATTGCAGAAGTGCCACCAACAAAACATAATTTGCTTGCATCACTTACTGTTAATGCAGCAAATGTAATAACAACACTCTTTATTTTTCCAGGAAATGCAGATGTATTTTTAAAATTGAATTCGCTTCCTGCTGAACTTTGGTTAGTTTTTATTTGCAAAGTGCTCGGATTCCATTGGTTAAAACTCCACTCAATATTATTGTGAGTAAAAGAATATGCACTAGTAACATAGCTTGTGGCGCTATTGCTAGAAGTACTTGCGTCTGGTGTAAATTTATAAGTTACATCAGCTGCTCTAGTCTCACCAGCAGCTCCTGCATACCCTGCAGCCCCTACTCCTAAGGTCATAACAAAACCTAAGAGTCCTGCGGTTAATTTTCTAAGAAAGTGATTGTGTTTTTTCATATTGGGTTTCCTTCTTTCTAATAAAATTTCAAGTTAACTCGCTACTAGATAGCTAGAGGAGAATTATTAGGTATTAGTCTTAATAACGACAAAAAGTCACTCCGGTAAGATCAATACTTAATAATTCTTTTCAATAGTTCTACCCCCGTACGTATAACTTTGTTGTGTATATAATACATATGTGTGTAAAGATACATATGAACCCCCTAACAATATGTCCGATAAAATAACAACTTTTATAAAATAACAAATTTGGCGTGTTTTCAGTTGCGCCACTACTTAAACTCATCTATAATGTAGACATGCAAACATTAAAACAATTAAGAAAAGAACGTGGCTTTACACAAGAAGAAATGAGCTCAATTGTCAACATTCCTCATCGAACATATCAAAGATATGAAGCAGATGATACAAATGTTGAAATGGAAAAACTTAATGAGCTTATTTCAAAGATTCTAAAATTAAGTGAAGTTGATGAAGAACACGGAATTCTTTCAATTCCTGAAATTGCAAATAAAATCAAATTCGTATGTGCTAATTACCCACAAGTAAAATGCATCTACTTATTTGGTAGTTATGCTAGAGGAGAGATGAAAGAAACAAGCGATATAGATCTTTACTATATAGCAGATAATATGAAAGCATTAGATGTTGCAAACCTAGCTTTTGATTTAAAGGAAAAACTTCATAAGAATATAGACTTACTCTGTGCTGCTAATATTAGTGATAACGAAAAGTTTATCGATGATATGCTTTATGAAGGTATCAAGATATATGACAAGAGAAGAAGAAACCAGATTATTTAGGTTTGACAAAATACTTGAATATTGTGATGAAATCATATCAATGATGAAGGATGTCACATATGATGAATTTTGTAATTTCTCTATGCTTGCAAAGACAACTATATTTAATCTTGAACAAATAAGCGAACATATAACTAGATTGTCTGATTTTCTTAACAATAACTATCCAGATCCAACCTGGAACAAAATAATCGGTTTAAGAATTATCATTGCTCACATCTATTGGAAAATTGATTTTGTAAAAATTTATGAGATAGCAACCGAAAACGTTAAGCCTTTGAGAGATTCAATACAAAAAATTAAAAACGAACTCTCTAAAAAAAGACCATAAAAAGAAAAAAAGTCGGCATTTGAGCAATTACTCTGTCGACTTTTTAAGTGGAAGATAACATGGTTCCAATCACCACGATCACTTCCGACAAATATTATATTACTATTAAGTAAATATAAAAACAAATAAATTTATTTCATTTCAACTTGTCAGTGCAAAACTGCACCAACAAGTTTTTTAATAATTATTTTATGTGCATTTTATTCTTTTGATTTGTGGTTTCACTACTTTTAAAAAGTATTGATGAAACCTAATGTTTTTATATTATGAACCCCTTACAATTCAAAAGATTGAGTTTAATTTATGAACCCCCTAAAGTTTATAAATCACTTTAAACTTGAGAGGTTCATAAAAAATGCACTGGAGATACTCAAAAATAAATCAATATGACTTAGAAGGTCACTACATCAAATCATTTAAATCATGTACGGAAGCTTCTAAAGAAGTATTCGCGTATCATAGATGTATAGAGAAAGCATCTAAAGGCTTACTTAAATCTGTCGCTGGATACCAATGGAGAAAATTAGACGCTCAAGCACCTAATGATGATATAGAGCCATTAATTAAACCAAAAGGCACTAATATCAAGAAACCAGTAATCGCTATTAATCTAGAAACAAAAGAAGAGAAAGAATTCCCTTCTGTCCTTGATTGTGCACACTACTTACATATTGATCCTAAAAACATAAGAGAAACTATTAAAGGAAACCAAACTCAATCTAAAGGTTATACTTTCAAATTAAAAGAAGAGGAATAATTCCTCTTCATTTATCTCTTTTCAATCAAGGTTACTTGATTACTTTAACCGTAGGTTGAAAAGACCGAATTTTTCATAATAAAAACGGGCCAAATGCCCGTATTATGTGGGAGCTCGACTTCTTCCCCGCACCAACCTAAGCTGGTGTTCCCTCTTTGCGGTCTAGCAATATTTAACATTAAATAAGGCTATTTATCAAGATATTTTATAGTAAGATTTTTTAGCTTTAATAAGAGCGAACTCTTTGATAATGCTTGGAATAAGTTTACTTCTGCCCTTTGAATCCACTATTTCAGTATCCGATATTGAAATAATTTGTTTGTTGGATTTTAAAGATTTGCTAGTCTTCTTATCATTTGCCACCACTAATACCTTTCTATAATGTTTCATGTACTCATCCACTAACTTAACAATGTCTTCGTATGTAGCATTATTTTCAGTAAAAAACTTAATTACTTTTTCTTTTGAAACTAAGGATTCATCATCCATATCATATTCATAGTCAAAACCTAATTCTTGAGTGTTAAAAAACAAGTAAGTGTCTTTTCGAATCATTGCTTCTTCATTTTTACTTAACTTTGATATTGCAGGAATAGATATATAAATATTCTTCATAAAGATATTTGGGTTAACCTCTAATATCTGAGATATAAGCATAATATAGTCAAATCTAGCCCCATAAAGAATATCGTCAGATTTAGAATATCCATTTAAGGTATGAATGCTTATACCAGATAACACCGACAACTGTTTAGTGGTTAATCCTTTTTCATTCAATAATTTCGATAACAAAGTTTGAGATTTTTGTTTACTTTCAAAATAATTAAATATTTGAGACACATCCATTTCATGATAAAGTGGAAATCTCTCCACTGCATCTTCTAATGAGAAATACAAAAACAAATAAGAAAAACTTTTTTTGTATTGGAAAAATAAGTTTAAATAAGTCATTGAAATCCAATAAGCTAAATCAGTGATTCTTACTTCTATTTTTTCTTCATCTGAGATATTGCAAATATCTCTTATAATTTGATCGCTATTATAGTTATCAATAATTGAGTCACTATTCTTTTCTAGTGAGTTCACTAATTTAGAGGCACAAAGTCTACTTTCAATGCTTTTAGGAGAATACATTTTATCAAAGCCATATTGAAAAATAGATGCTAACAATTCTTCTAATAAATCTAAATTTCCATAACTAATCATTTTTGCTCACCAAATCCCTCATAAAGGTTCCTTTCTCTTCATTACAAATTTCTAAAAGTTCTTCATATTTTAATTTTGCATTATTTATTCGAGTTACATACCTAACATGATATTCTTGACCAACTTCACTACTATTTAGATGTTTAATTAGATCGAACATTGGCTTTGTTTTAAATGCATACTGAACACCAAGTTCACCAAGAAAATAAATTTCTTCTAATCTTTCAAGTGATATTTTGTTTTCAATGAATGCTCTAGGGAAAGCAAAGTATGAGTCATCTGCTCTATATCCAATAATTAAGTCATATTGCTCTACATCAATGTAATATTTTGATAAGAATTCAAATGCTCTTTTATTTCTCTTTACAAAATCATCTGATAAGAATCTAAATTTAAGAAGTATTGCAATCCAATTCAAAGCTGAATATTTGGTTTTATCAGTTAGGTCTAATATCTTTGCATTCTCAGGAATAGAAATTGAGAAAGTATTTAAATATCCAAAGTTAGATTCTTTACACGCCCATTCTTTTCCTAGTTCTTCATCAATTGCACAATAAAAACATAAACCATAATCGTTATGTTTATTACCATAACCAAATACTGGTTTTTTAATCAGTCTTTCAGAGCCGTGATAAACAACAATATTTTTCATGTCTCAATTATAAATCATAAAATTATAAAGTTCAATATTATAGTAGTGTTTTTTCACTACTGATTTTATATTATAAGTTTACTACTTCCATATTGATTCTAAAAACATAAGAGAAACAATTAAAGGCAACCAAACCCAATCTAAGGGTTATACCTTTAAATTAAAAGAGGAGAATTAATCTCCTTTTTATCTCTTTTCATTCTAGGTTACTAACCTTTAACCGTAGGATGAAAAGACCGAATTTTAATCTCGCATATATAGGTTTAATCTCGCAAAAACCATATGAAATTGCGAGAATAACGCCTAATACTTTGACTTTTTTAAAAAATTAAAAGCCGTCAGAAAATGTGTGTTTTCCAAAATAAGTCGCCAGAAAAAGTGTTATTAATAAGGTCTTTAATATTGCTAGTCACTAATTTTGCCCATCTTGTTTTCGCATTTTGATTCAATGATGAACGATTAATTATTTCGATAATAATATCTTTTTTATTATCAATGCTATTGATTATATTATCTGCAGCTTTTTCATCTATACCTACATTAGATGCAAATTTGTAGAAGTCTCTTTTTAATAAAGATTTCTTTTTTCCGTTAAATCTCATTCCAAGTTCTTCAGCGTCAGTAGTTAAAATAACCTTAGTTGGTAGTAAGTCATAAAATTTAGATAATGATAATTTCCCATCATCATCCATAATAAAAGAAAAGTTTTTTAAATGAACATCACTATTTCCTATAACAAAACAGAAATATAAGCATCTAAACAAGTTTAATTTATCAAGAGTAGGATTTTTACTACGATTATCTATTAATTTCATACATTCTTCATAAGAAGAACGATATTTATTTTCTGTTGTGGTTAATGTTGCTTGAGCAAAATCTTCCATATGTATTTTGTTGATTCCATTTCGATCTATACGTTTAGTAATGTATGCCAATTCTTTTTGCTCATTTATTTCTATCAAAGCATGCGGAACAACTGATAAACCACATTCTTCAGCGATAAGCATTGCAGTATGTTCAAATTCTGGCAATTGCTTATATTTACTCGTTTGTGGCTTTAAAATGTAACCTGATGGAAAACCAATAATAGTTAATCTTGGTCTTCTTGTTTTTTCTAAGTCTAGGTGCAATGATAGTTTTTCTTGCACTCCTGCAATTGCACTACTTTTTTCTAATTGAGCGATAGCAAGCTTTTTTATATCTTTGTCATTAATAGAGATTTCTGGTAAAGATGACGTGCCAAAAAAGTGTTTAATGCAACTTTTATGCCATAAACCTTCTTTAATTTCTTTTCCACAACACTGGCAATATTTCTTTTCCATTACTTGACCTCTTTAACCGATACAGCTCCAATAGTGTCATTACCAAGTAATAATAATAACGACATCCTGTCATTTTGATTTAGTTTCCAGTTTTCCTTAGCAACATCAAGAAGCCATCCTTCCACAATAAGGCCATCAAAAAACGGAAACAAAGTTTTCGAAACAAAAACTTCTTTCTGAAGAGGAAAATTAACCGATATTGGATGGCCTTTCTCAATAAAGTCTAAAGTGTATTGAAATTCATAATGATCATCAAAGTCAGTTAGAAAACCTGCTAATAAATCTTGAAAATATACTTCTGCTCTTCTCATGTCTATTTATTAATTTGTGTTACTGTTAACTCCAAACTAAATAATTTAAGTATCTTATTTAAACTATTTACATTAGGAGAAGATGTTCCTTGTTCAATAGCTCTTATTGTTGCAAGTGAAACACCGGAAAGTAACGCAAGTTCCTCTTGTGACATATTATGCTCTCTACGAGCTTTTTTAATAATTTGAGAAAAATATAAATCTTTCATGGCAATATTATCTTATTAATTATTATAAATATCAAGAAAATTATATAGAAAAATAGATAATTCTACATTTTCTAATACCAATTATATACTTTTTTATATAGTTTGTATCGATTTAATGATGTTTTTTTATTGAATTTATTATTAATGTTTTTGGATGTGCTCACTACTTACATATTGATCCTAAAAACATAAGAGAAACTATTAAAGAAAAACAAAGTCAATCTAAAGGATATACCTTCAAATTAAAAGAAGAGGAATTATCCTCTTCTCTTGTCTCTTTTCAATCAAGGTTACTTGATTACTTTAACCGTAGTTTGAAAGGCTCTCCACTTTTTAATGGGGGTGGGTATTTTTCACTACCCCCACTAGAGTGTGGAGCTAGAATAGTAATTTTATTAAATCCTTGTAAAATAAGTTTGGGCAACAATTTACAAGGGGGGATCATATGACTGATACCATTAATATTCTATCATTTTTAGGTATTCCATAAAAAGAAATAAAAAAACATTTCGATTGAATACGAAAACGAAGAAGCTTTTGTTATTATTGATTTGAAGGACATAAGAGAAAAATGCCCAAAAGTGGATCAAAAAATATAGCAATAAAAGATTATTACGACGTTTGCATCAGAAATTCAGTTCTTACAAATAAAAAGATGCATGTTGAAATACACATGCGCAGGTATGTTTGTAAGGACTGCAAAAAATCATTTAGACAAAAAATTAATTTCTATGATGCGTATTGTGACATTTCTAATGAAACAAAGTTTCAAATTGCCCAGGAA
>JAZLKX010000019.1:0-1474 GCA_045597865.1 Bacilli bacterium
TAGGCGAAACGCATGAAATTTTACAAATAGTTACCCTAACCCAACGATAATCTTCAAAATATAGTAAAACATAGAATAAAAACAACAAATACTAATCTATACCAAATTACTAAGTATCTAAACGTTGGAATATAATTGAAAAATAATAGAAAAAATTCAATAAATTTGAACACTTTTTATACCATTGCTTTAAAAATTTGGTATAATATTTCTTGTGGTGAACAGTATCTCATCGAATCTCTAATCGATGAAACTGCCTTTTGCTCTGAATTATTAATGGAGATGATATTCAGAACAAATTTTCTTAGAAGGTTCATGTTGTGGTGACTTGAACCTTTTTTCATTCTCATACGATCTTCTTTAAACGAATTATCTAAGACATAATGAAGAGAATTTTCAATAAGCCAATGGCTTCTTCTAACTGCCGTAAACTCCTCAAGAGTTATATTGCTTGTTAGAAAAAACGCAGTGCATTTATTAGATGAATTTGTTCTTATATTTGTTACCATCTTATCCATCCTTCCAACAAAAGAGATAGAATCATACCAAGTTTCAATTCCTACTATATCGTCTTTTTTATGTAATGAGAATTTACGTTGTTCAACCCTTGATGAATTTTTAGATACCACAATTTTCACATCTCCATTTATGCATACTTTTGTTAATTCATTAATGACTTCTTCACTTCGCTTATATGCAATTACAAAGTCATAATTATATTCATTTAATTTAGAAACAATATCAGTAGTAAGAGCTATTGCATCAATCGTTATTATAGGATTTATCGAAGGAAACATATTATGGATTTTATCGATTAGAATTGGAATTACAGTCATTTCATTTCCTTTGTCACTCTTTGACTCTGATACTAATGACACTTTAGAATTAGTTAAATAAGCTGTCAAAACATCAATCATTCCTTGATATGTCCCTTTATTAATAGTATCTCTTGTGGCCCTTATGTTTTTCCCATCAATTGCGATAATCGGCCTATCCTGAATTGTAGGGTAAATAATATTAAGAAGAGTTTTATCTAACTCATCTTTATTTATATGGTGAACCAATCTTTCTAATGTGTCATGAGAAGGAATCCCATTTGGTACAAGACCCATTTTTTTGAGAATGTTTTTATGGCGTTTAGCGAATTCAACATATTCTCTAAAATAATTGCATCCAGACATCATAGCTAAAATAATAATAGTAAGACATCCTTCTATTGGATGTTTAATTTTTCCTTTCATTCTATAATCTGTAATAGAAGATAAAGAACGAATAATCTTTTTAAATTTTTTTGAATTAAGTATTCTTTTAATAGACATATATATCACCTATTAATATTATACAATACTTTTCATCTTTGATGAAAAGTAAATTTAACAATAATGAATTATTAGTTTTTTTATGTGACAAAAAAAGGGTGGAGTTAAAATTCCACCAATTTATTTGAAACTAAAAATTTCATGCGTTTCGCCTA
>JAZLKX010000020.1:0-2390 GCA_045597865.1 Bacilli bacterium
CACGATCGAGATCAGCAGTGCCGTACCGGGGATCAGTAAAAGCCACATAACAGACATATACCATGGCTGTTCATATACATAAAGGAACGGATAAGGTCCCTTTACCACTTTTGCGATATTCAGGATTCCAAAAACAACCGCATAGATCAGCGTGGGAATAAGCGAATACCAAATGTCCTTTTTCGAAGGACGCATTTCCTCGAAAAGAAGAAACACCACAACTGCCAGGATCGGGCATATTACATGATGTTCAAAGTTGGAACCTCTGTAAAAGAGCACCATTGAATGAGTCATTGGCGCAAGGACGGTTACCACCACGATAAATGTAAGTGTTACCATACAGGTGGCAAGAAATTTAAGTGTTTTGACAGCCTCCGGAATTTCTTTTTTGCGAAGCATGAAAAACAGGCAAAGTCCGCACGCCACAAGTAGGATAAGGTTACTGTCCTGTGTGTAATAAAGCATCGTCTTGGGACCATTCTTGATAAATGTAATGATAAAACCGAAAACCTCGAGAAGAACGATGAGAATGTTCAGAATGATTGAAATCTTCTTCTTGTTAAGCATATTAGCCTCCCTGCATTTTAATTTCAAATCTCCACCGATTGTACCACTTTAACCAAACAGATACAAGAACAAGATGTCACTAAAGTGACAGCAAAAAGATGTCACTTTGGGTGACATCAAAAAGATGCCACTTTTGGTGGCATCACAGAGTGTCGAGAAACCCAGCGGCTGGCACCGCTGGGTTTGCTCGTTTTTCACTAGCAAAAAAGTGGTTCAAAGCCTTTATTTTACTGGCTTTGAACCGCTTTTTGTGGTATAATTGTCTTATCAAAATACAGGTAGGACAACCGCTATGATGTCACGTGAAGGCGATAAATTTGATAATGAACTTCAGATAGTAAATATGGATGACCTTGTACCAAGAGATCACTTGCTTAGAATAATCGACAAGGCCATTGACTGGAACTTTATTTACGAACTTGTCGAAGATAAATACTGTCTCGATAACGGACGCCCAAGTATTGACCCGGTTGTTCTGATTAAGATTGCGCTTATTCAGTATCTGTACGGAATAAAAAGCATGCGTCAGACAATTAAGGACATTGAAGTAAACATTGCTTATCGCTGGTTCCTTCGTTTATCTCTGTATGACGATGTACCACATTTTTCTACCTTTGGTAAGAATTACTCAAGAAGATTTAAGGATACAGACCTGTTTCAGCAGATATTTGCTCATATCCTTGAGGAATGCTATAAATTCAAGCTTGTTGATCCTACAGAAATATTTGTCGATGCTACCCACGTAAAAGCCAGAGCCAATAATAAAAAGATGCGTAAACGTATTGCTCAGGAGGAAGCTTTGTTCTATGAAGATATGCTTAGAAAAGAAGTTGATACAGATCGGGCTGAGCATGGTAAAAAGCCATTAAAAGATAAAGACGACAATAACAAGCCATCACAAGGTGGTGGCAGCTTTAGTGAATACACTGACGACCTCCCTAAAGATTCTAAAACAACAAAAGAAAGCACCACGGATCCTGAAAGCGGTTGGTTTAGAAAGGGAGAACATAAAAATGTATTCGCATATGCAGTAGAGACTGCCTGCGATAAAAACGGATGGATTATCGACTATACAGTAAATCCGGGTAACCTTCATGATAGCAGAACATTCAAAGGTTTGTTTGATAAGATTAAAAACATCGGAATAGAAACATTAGTTGTAGATGCCGGTTATAAGAATCCGGCTATCGCCAAGCTTTGTTATGATAATGATATCCAGCCACTTTTTCCTTACAGACGTCCAATGACAAAGGACGGTTTCTTTAGGAAATACGATTATGTTTATGATGAATATAATGACTGTTATATTTGTCCAAACAATCAGGTGCTTAACTATAGCACTACAAACCGAGATGGTTACAGAGAGTACAAGAGTTGTGGCAGCACTTGTGCGGATTGCCCTTATCTTGCTCAGTGCACCAACAGCAGAAACCATGTAAAAGTAGTCACACAGCATATCTGGGACGGGTATATGGAACGTGCAGAGGAGTTAAGATGCACGCTTGGGATGAAAGAATTATATTCCCACAGAAAAGAAACAATAGAACGAATCTTTGGAACGGCAAAAGAAAACCACGGATTCAGATATACGCAGATGTACGGTAAAGCCCGCATGGAAATGAAAGCAGGGCTTACCTTTGCGTGTATGAACTTAAAGAAACTTGGAATGATGCTTGAAAAGAGAGAGCGAAAAGCGGTAATGGCTTAAGCCATTATTGTGATTTTCTCTTGAAAAGATTGAATTGAAGTCTTAAAAGGTATATGAAGTGCGAAAAGAGGGTGCACGGCCGGTTAGGCCGCGTACCCTCTTTGTCGACGCTCTG
>JAZLKX010000021.1:0-48771 GCA_045597865.1 Bacilli bacterium
CTTTGAAAAATACATTGGCAAAGAAATTGATGAATACGTCAGCTGTATCAATGCTCCAACTAAATCAAAACCATTTATGAAGAGCTACACAGTTAAGTATTTAGGCAATGTTGCTGATGGCAAAATCGTCAAACACTTAAATCTTCCTATGGAAAGACTTAAAGAACTCATTTTATGCCAACTCAAAGACAATCAAAACGTTTGGTTTGGTAGTGATGTTGCAAGTTATGGTGATAGAATGCGTGGTGTTTGGAACGATCAAGAATTTGATTTTAAATCCTTATTGGATTTAGATATTAAGATGGAAAAGGGTGAATCCCTTGACTTCCGCGCAAGCGCAATGAATCACGCAATGTGTATCACAGGCGTTGGGTTTGATGCAAACGGCGTTCCATCAAAATGGAAAATTGAAAACTCCTGGGGTGATGACAGAGGTTATAAAGGTTACTTTATTATGTCAGCAAGCTGGTTTGATCTATACACATACCAAGCAGTTGTTAACAAAAAGTATTTAACCAAAGAAGAACTTGCTGCATAAGAAGCAGAACCATTTGTTTTACAACCATGGGATCCAATGGGATCATTAGCAGACTAAATAAGGAGAAAAACAATGACAAAATTAGTTTTAATTAGACACGGCGAATCAGAATGGAATAAGTTAAACTTATTTACAGGCTGGACAGTCGTCGAATTATCTGAAAAAGGTGTTATGGAAGCTCATAGAGCTGGTAAAACACTTAAAGAAGAAGGATATGATTTCGATATCGTTTATACTTCTTTACTTAAGAGAGCTATTCATACAATGAATAACGTCTTATTTGAACTCGATAGAGAATGGCTTCCAGTTGTTAAGACTTGGAGACTTAATGAACGTCACTATGGCGCTCTTCAAGGCTTAAATAAGGCTGAAACAGCAGAAAAGTACGGTGAAGAACAAGTTAAGGTTTGGAGAAGAAGCTATGACTGCCCACCTCCAGCACTTGATGCAAAAGATGAAAGATATCCAGGCAACCAAGCTCAATTTAGAGATGTTCCAAAATCAGATCTTCCATTTACTGAATCACTTGAACTTACAGTTGCTCGTGCAGTTCCATTCTTTGAAGATGTTATCAAACCAGAAATGGAAAAAGGCAAACGTTGCTTAATCGTTGCTCACGGTAACTCAATCCGTGCTTTATACAAATATTTCACAGATTGTCCAGAAGAAGAAATTGTTGGTGTTAACATCCCAACCGGTGTTCCACTAGTCTTCGAATTTGATGACAACATGAAAGCCGTTAAACATTTTTATTTAATGGACGAGGCTGCTTTAAAAGCTGAAATGGAAGCAGTCGCAAATCAAGGAAAAGCCAAGAAATAATAGGGTTTTCCCGGTAATTTTGATGAAAAAATTGTTATTTATATTACCACTTTGTGTTGTTGGTTTAGCTTCTTGTGGAAAAAATGATGAAGTCAGTCTTGATGAAGCAATGTTATTTATTAAGGAACACGTTCCACAAAAGAAGACAGCTGAACTTACAAATGCATCAGGAAAAGATGTTTCGTTTGATTATTATGATATGACATCTTTAGGCAAAAAGGGTTTTATTACTTGCAGATCATGTGGTTTTAGGTATCAAAGCGTTTTTCATGAACCAGATTACGAATTTAATTTGAATTATGATTTCAATAATAAAGTTGTTTATTATCAAAAGAAAAATTTAATGACTGGCGATTCAGATTATTCTAGGTTTAGAGAAACGGAGCCTAATGTTATTGAAACAAGAAATATTTTTTATAACCAGGTTGGTTTTCCTGTTGCCGAAACAAACAAAAATGAATTTGATGTTGTTTCGTGTTCAATAACAAATCAATTTCAAGCAGAATTAGTTGATGCCACATTGTTAAGAGAAAGCATTTTTGCTTACAAAGATAGAAAAAGTCTTTATAAGAAGACATACGAATATTCTTTTCAAATAGTAAATTCAGAGCTCCACGCTAAACAATCAAGAAAAGTTTATGCAAAAACTGATGGAGTTGTGAATGTGGGTGGTTTAAAAGGAAGCGACAGTGATATACAAATTGCAGTTAATGTTGAATATATCGTAAACAGTAGTGGACTAATAACTTATGGGAAATTCTACTACACCTATAACAACGTTAATTATGTTGCAACCGAATATAAGATAATTGAATACAATCAAAATTTGACTGATTATATGGAAGAAGCTTTCAATGAATAGCAAAATTAAAAAAGAAACATACGATAGATTAATGAAATTTAGAGATGACCGCGATTGGTCTCAATTTCATACTGGAGAAAATCTTGCAAAATCTATAATGATTGAAGCAGGTGAACTCCTTGAAGTTTTCCAATGGTCAGATAAAGAAAAATCAATCGTTAAAGTCAAAGAGGAATTAGCTGACGTTTTTATGTACGCAATACTTATGGCAGACCGTTACAATCTCGACATTGATGAAATTATTAATGAAAAGATGGATCAAAACGAAAGAAAATATCCTGCTGAAATGGTTAAAGGTTCATCGAAAAAATATAACGAGTACAAAACATCATGGAAAAAATAATTTTCTCATTAACATCAAGTTATAAACTTGCTAAAGAAATTGCCTCAGCTTCAAAAATTGAACTCGGAAAGAGTGAAGTTGTGAAGTTTTCTGATGGCGAAATAATGGCAAGATGTTTAAGCAATGTTAAAGGAAAAGAATGCTTTATTGTGCAGTCCACAATTGCGCCTTCGAGCGACACAATTTTTGAGATTTTGATATTCGTTGATGCGCTTAAAAACGCTGGAGCAAAAGAGATAGTTTTAATTGCTCCTTATTATGGTTATTCTAGACAAGACAGAGTCGCAAGACCAGGAGAACCAATCACTGCTAAATTAGTGGCAAAAATGCTAGAAAACAGCGGGATTTCCCGCGTAATTTCCATAGATTTGCACACTCAACAGATCCAAGGTTTCTTCTCAATTCCAGTTGAAAATCTTGAGACTTCAGTCTTGTTTGGAAGATACTTTGCAAAGCGTTTTGATGAGTTAAAAATTGCTCACAAAAACGTTGTTGTAGTTTCACCAGATCACGGTTCTGCAAATAGAGGTAGAGATGTCTCATCTGAACTCAATGGAGCAGGCCTTGCAGTTATCGATAAAAGACGTCCAGCACCAAACCAATCTGAGGTTGTTAATGTTGTTGGAGACGTTGAGGGCAAAGTTTGCCTCATTGTCGATGACATTTGTGATACTTGTGGAACAATTAATAATGCTGTAGAAGCACTTTTCCAAAAAGGTGCAAAAGAAGTTTTTGTTGCAGTTACTCATGCAGTTATTTCAAAGAACAGCATCGATTCAAGAGTAAAAGAATTTGTTACAACTGACACAGTTGAAAAAGAATATAAAGGAGCTAAAGTTTTATCAGTAGCTGAGCTCATTGCTCAGAACCTTTAATATACAAAGTGTTACCTTGATAAACCACTTAGAAAAACAAGGGTATGAAAAAAGATATCGTTAAAGCAATTACAAGAAACGCGGTTGTGGCAGCGATATATTTTTTATTGACTTTTGCATCCACTCCAATCGCATTTGGACAGGTCCAATTTAGAATTGCTGAAGCATTAATTTTGTTATGCTTCTTTAGAAGAGATTTTGCAATTGGACTAACCTTGGGATGCTTATGTGCTAACTGTTTCTCAACTTTAGGGCCTTGGGACATATTGATAGGAACACTTGCTACTTTATTAAGTTGCATAGGCGTGTCATTCTGTAAACATTTATTCATCGCTTCTTTGATTCCGGTAATAATAAATGGATTTGCGATTGGCGCAGAACTATATTTCATCCTACAAATTAACCTTTGGTTAGGCGTTGGATTTGTAGCTTTAGGTGAACTTATTTGCGTAAGTATGTTAGGATATTTATTGTTCCTACTGTTAAGAAGGAACAAACCATTCATGGAAGTGATTGGTGCAAATAGAAATTTAGAAGTTAAATGGTGAGAGGTTAAATTATGAGTCTTAGAGCATTTAATATGGGATGCAATGTTCTTGCATTCGAAAGTAACGAAAAGCCAGTCGGAATGGTCTGTGCTTGGGCCACCCAAATTGACTACGATAAAATCGGTCTTTTAGTTGGTGGACAATCATATACTGGTAAAGTTTTATCAACCGATCAATACGTTGGTGTTTCTGCTCTAGCAGAAGGACAAGAAGAAATTGCTCATAAATTAGGTGAAAATCACTCTAACGAAGGAAATAAATTTGATGGAGTTGATATTGAAACTTTTGACTCTGCAGTTTATGTAAAAGGCGCAAAAGTTAGAATGTTTTGCCAAGTTCAAAAAATTATGTGTTTAGTGAACTCAGAAGATAAGTTTGTTATTCTCCAAGTTTTGAAATATAAAACCGACAAGGATAAAAAATTCCTGTCCCTTGATCAAGTATACCCAGAAGAATAGTTATGAAAGATTTTTGGTTAGAAATTAAACACGTTTGTAAACATACAGGTGCAAGATACGGAATTCTTCATACCCCACATGGAGACGTTGAAGTTCCAATGTTTATGCCCGTTGGCACTTTAGCAACCGTAAAAACTTTATCTCCAGAAGAGGTTAAAGAAATGGGTGCTGGAGTTATTTTATCAAACACATATCACTTACATTTAAGACCAGGCGAAGACATTGTTGCTCAAGCTGGTGGCCTTCACAAATTTATGAATTACAAAGGCCCAATCCTCACAGATAGTGGTGGATTCCAAGTCTTTTCTTTACAAGAAAATAGAAAAATTACTGAAGAAGGCGTTACATTTAAATCACACCTTAATGGAGATAAGCTTTTCTTCACTCCAGAATCAGTAATTGGAATTGAAGAAAAACTAGGTGCAGACATTATAATGTCTTTCGATGAATGCATCCCTTATCCAGCAGATAAGAAATATGCCGAAAAATCGGTTGAAAGAACCCTTAGATGGGCGAAGCGTGGTAAGGATGCTCACAAACGTGAAGATCAAGCCTTATTTGGCATTGTTCAAGGCGGTGAATTTCCAGACTTAAGAAAACACTGTGCTGAAGAATTAGCAAAGATGGACTTCCCAGGTTACTCAATTGGAGGAACCTCCATTGGAGAACCTAAAGAAGTCTTCTCAAAAATGTTAGATTATTCTGTTCCGTATTTACCTGCAGATAAACCGCGTTACCTTATGGGCGTTGGTTCAATTGATTACCTTCTTGAAGGTATTGTTAAAGGTGTTGATATGTTTGACTGTGTTCTTCCAACAAGAATTGCAAGGCACGGCGCCCTAATGACTTCCAAAGGAAGAGTTAATATTAGAAAAGCGGAATACACAGAAGATTTCACACCTCTTGACGATGAGTGTGATTGTTATACATGTAAAAACTATACAAAAGCATATTTACGACATTTATATGTCGCAGATGAAGCTTTTGGCAAGAGACTTCTCTCAATTCATAACGTTAGATTCTTGATTCATTTAATGGAAGAAGCTAGAAAAGCTATTCAAGAAGATAGATTTGGTGATTTTAGAGAAGAAATGCTTAAGAAATATGGCGATAAAAGAGGTTTCTAATGGACATAGAATTATTTAATTACGATTTACCAGAAGAACTAATTGCACAAACTCCTGCAAAAGTCAGAGATGAGTGCAGACTTTTGTGCATAAATAAATCCGAAAAAACATACGAAGACAAGATCTTTAGAGACATAATTGATTACCTCAAACCAGGTGACGTAATTGTTCGCAATAATACCAAAGTTTTGCCAGCTAGAATTTTCGGTACAAAAGAGGGTACTGGAGCCCATGTAGAAATACTACTTTTGAAGCAACTTGAAGGCGACACTTGGGAGTGTTTAGCAGGTAATGCAAAACCAATAAAAGTTGGCTCAGTAATTGACTTTAATAATGGCAAATTAAAAGCCGAATGTTTAGAGGTTCGTGACGAAGGAATTAGGGTCATGAATTTCAAATATAATGGGATTTTCCTGGAGATTTTGAACGAAATCGGCGCTATGCCGCTTCCTCCATACATTAAGAAAAAGTGTGAAGACAACTCACAATATCAAACAGTTTTTGCTAAAGTTTATGGTAGTGCAGCAGCACCTACTGCAGGCTTCCATTTTACTGAAGAATTAATCAAAAAATGTGAAGAAAAAGGTGTTGAATTTTTAGATGTTACTTTAAACATTGGATTAGGCACTTTTAAACCGGTAAAAGAGAGGACTGTTGAAGCTCACAAAATGCATACTGAACACTATGAAATTTCTCAAGAAGTTGCGGACCGTTTGAACCTTGCCAAGAAGGAAGGAAGACGCATCATTGCTTTAGGAACAACTTCAACCAGAACTTTGGAAGCAAACATGCAAAAATTTGGTGAATTTAGAGCAGATAAAGACGATACTTCTATCTTTATTATGCCTGGTTATAAATACAAAGCTATTGATGCTCTCATTACAAACTTCCATTTACCTAAATCTACATTAATTATGCTTGTATCCGCTCTTATGGGCAGAGAATTTACTTTAGACTGCTATAAACATGCAGTTGAAGAAAGATACAGATTCTTCTCCTTTGGAGATGCAATGTTTATTCATGACTAACAAAATAAATTATTACAAACGTTCAATTGAAGAGCTTGAAAAGTTACCAAAAACAGGTAAAAAACCAAGCCTACTTTTGCATGCTTGTTGCGGTCCTTGTTCGACATTTCCGCTCACATTTTTATGCCCTCATTTTGATGTTACAATCTTCTTCAACAACTCAAATATCTATCCTTCAGAAGAGTACTATAGACGCCTAAATGAGCTCAAAAAATTCCTTGAATTCTTTAAAAGAGACTATGGTTTTGATGCAAAAATTATCGAAACTTTATACAAAAATGATGAATATAATTTAGATCTCGAAAAGTATGCTGATCAACCAGAAGGGCAAACTCGCTGTTTTTTGTGCTACGAAAAGCGTATGAATGAGGCCTTTAAATTTGCTAACGAAAATGGCTTTGATTACTTCACTACAGTAATGACAATTTCACGTCAAAAAGACTCTCAAAAACTCAATGAAATTGGCGAAAAATTGCAAAAATCCTATGGAAAAACCCGATATTTTCACTCTGACTTCAAGAAGAACAAAGGCATCGATATTGCTCGTGAAATGCGCATTCATTATGACCTTTATCAACAGCTGTATTGTGGGTGCAAATACACATATGAAAAAGGCCTAAAAAAGGCAGCAGAAAAAGGGCAAAAATAAGTAAAAATTTCACAAAAAAATGATAGAAAAATAGGGGTTTGGAGCCCCTTTTTTCGTATACATTATCTATTAAATTAATAAATTTTCGCTTGCATATATTATATATAGGCGTATCATATAACACGTTAACGTTTGCGTTGACATGCGAGGTTGCCGACACACCGTCAGGCGTTGTCATGAGAAAGGTTGCCGGGGAATTCGCATCGAGCAGTTCGTTAAAAAGCCTGAAAGAAAAATTAGGAGGAAAATTCATGGCAAAAGTAAAAACCATTAGGGTTCGCTTACAAGCTTATGATCACAAGATTCTTGACTTAGCAGTTGAGAAGATCATTGCAGCAGCGAAAAAGACTGGGGCTGGTGTTGTTGGTCCTATTCCACTCCCTACAGAGAAGCAAGTTTACACCATCTTACGTGCTGTCCATAAGTACAAAGATGCTCGTGAACAATTCGAAATCAGAACACACAAGAGATTGATCGATATCACCAATCCAACTAAGGAGACCGTTGAAACATTACGTAAACTCGACTTAGCATCAGGTGTTGATATTGACATCAAGCTATAAGGAGGTAAGACAAGATGAAACAAATCATTGGTCGTAAAATGGGCATGACAGAAGTCTTCGCCAAAGACGGAACAATGTACGCAGTTACAGTTGTCGAAGTACTTCCTAATGTCGTTACACAAGTAAAGACAGTTGAAAAGGACGGCTATGCAGCAGTCCAAGTCGGATTCGAAGAAAAGAAAGAATCCAAAGTTAACAAAGCCGAAAAGGGCCGTGCAGCAAAAGCAGGTGTTCCAGTATTCAAAGTACTCGGCGAAGTTAAAGGTGATGAAATGGCTAACTACAAAGTTGGCGATAAAATCACAGCAGACATCTTCAAAGCTGGTGATGTCGTTGACGTAATCGGTACCTCAAAAGGACGTGGTTACTTAGGCGCTATCCAACGTTACAACCAACACATTGGTCCAAAAGGCCACGGTCACGGTTGGCACAGATTCGCTGGTTCAATGGCAAACTTAGGTCGTATCCAAAGAGTCACACCAGGAAAACACATGTCTGGTCACCATGGTAACAAATCAGCAACCATCCTCAACCAATTAGTCGTTGAAGCAAATGCTGAAAAGAATTACATCTTAGTTAAGGGTTCAATCCCAGGCGCAAAGAAATCACTCGTTGTTATTCGTAGCGCAATTAAGGCACAACTTGGTAAAAAACCATCAGTTGGTGAATTAGTTGATATTGAAGCCGAATTAAGAGCAGCAGAAGAAGCAAGACTTGCCGAAGAAGCAGCAAAGAAAGCAGCTGAAGAAGCCGCTAAGAAAGCCGCTGAAGAAGCAAAAGCTGCAGAAGAAGCTGCAAAGAAGGCCGCTGAAGAAGCAGCCAAAGCAGAAGCTGAAGCCGCAAAGGCAGCAGCAGAAGCTCCTAAAGCCGAAGAAGCTCCAGCAGCCGAACCAGTTGCTGAAGAAAAGAAAGGAGAATAGTTTATGGCAGACAAGAAAATCTCATTAGACGTTCTCTCAATGGCAGGTGAAAAGGTTGGTACCGTTTCAGTCTCCGGATACGTCTTTGGTCAAAAAGAAGCTACTCAAGCAATGCATGATGCCGTTGTCGTGTATCAAGCAAACATGAGACAAGCTACTGCAAAAACCAAAAAACGTGACGAAGTCTCAGGCGGTGGTAAGAAACCATGGAGACAAAAAGGCACAGGTAGAGCCCGTGCTGGTTCATCCCGTTCCCCAATTTGGGTCGGTGGTGGCGTTGTATTTGGTCCAACAGGTGATCAAAACTACACACTTAAACAAAACCGCAAGGAACATAACTTAGCATTACGCTCAGCATGGTCCATGAAGGTTAAGGCTCTTAAGATTGTTGACAAACTCGAAGTCGGTAAAAAGACAAAAGAAATGGTCGCAGTCCTCAAAGCCCTTAAAGCTGAAGGAAAAGTTCTCGTTGTTACTACATGTGATGCAGATAATGACAACTTATTCTTAGCAACAAAGAACATCGCAAACGCTGTATTAACATGCGCATGCAATGTCTCAGTCTATGACTTAATGTACTTCGATACAATCGTTATGGACAAAGCAACCTTAAAGGTTGTTGAAGAAAGATTAGAGGAGGCAAAGTAAGATGGCTGAAAAGAAAGCAAAAGTTGCATCAAAAGCAACAATCCATGACTTCGATGTTATCATCGAACCAGTCATTACAGAAAAAACTATGTCCCTCATGCAGGAACAAAATAAGGTAACACTTAAAGTTTCACCAAAAGCAAACCGTGCTGACGTTAAGAAAGCATTCGAAAAGGTCTTCGGTGTTAAAGTTACCGGCGTTAACATTGTTAATGCTCCTGCCAAAGAAACCACAAGAGGTGGCCGTTATAAAGGCGTCATCTCCGGTTTCAAGAAAGCAGTCGTTACTGTCGCTGACGGACAAGCAATCGACTTATTCAAAGAGTAGTCTGAAATAGGACTTACACATTATAGGAGGAAAAAATATGTCAATCAGAACATATAGTCCAACTTCCGCATCTCGCAGAAATATGACTAATTTGACCTTTGACGAAATCACCAAATCAACTCCTGAAAAAAGTTTAACAGTTAAACTTAGCAAGACTGGCGGTCGTAATAACCAAGGTGTTATCACAACACGTCATATCGGTGGTGGTCATAAGCGTCGTTACAGAGTTATTGATTTCAAGAGAAACAAAGATGGAATCGTTGGCACTATCAAAGCGGTGGAATATGATCCAAACCGTAACGCAAATATCCTTCTCGTTGTCTACGCAGATGGCGAAAAGAGATACATTCTTGCCCCACAAGGCTTAAAAGTTGGAGACAAAGTCGTCTCTGGCGAAAATGTTGATATTAAACCAGGCAATGCTCTTCCATTGAAGAATATCCCAGAAGGTACATTCATTCACAACGTTGAGCTCAGCCCAAAGAAAGGCGGACAAATGTGTCGTGCCGCAGGAACAAGCGCACAAGTACTTGGTTCTGAAGGAAAACACGTCATCTTACGTCTCGCATCCGGTGAAGTTAGAAAAGTTCTTGCTGAATGCCGTGCAACAATCGGTGTTGTAGGAAACGAAGACTTCATCTTAGTGAACAAAGGTAAAGCCGGAAAGAACCGCTGGTTAGGTATGAGACCAACCGTACGTGGTTCTGTTATGAACCCTAACGATCACCCACACGGTGGTGGTGAAGGTAAATGTCCTGTCGGACGTGATGCACCAAGAACCCCATGGGGTAAACGTGCACTTGGCGTTAAGACAAGACGCAACAAACAACCTTCTACAAAATTAATCATTCGTAGAATCAATGACAAATAATGAAAGGAGAATTTAGAATATGTCACGTTCAATTAAAAAAGGCCCATTCTGTGATGCATACCTTCTTAAGAAAGTAGACGCACTCAATGCAGCTAATAAAAAAGAAGTCATTAAGACTTGGTCACGTCGTTCAACAATTTTCCCATCATTTGTCGAACACACATTCGCAGTCTACAATGGCCGCGAACACATTACCGTCTATGTTACAGAAGATATGGTCGGACACAAGCTCGGTGAGTTTGCACCAACCAGAACCTTCAAAGGACACCACGGTAACAATGCGGAAGATAAGGCCGCAGCAGCTAAATAGGAGGTAAGGTTATGGCAGAAGAAAAGAAAACTGTAGCCAAAGCTCCAGCAGCAAAGAAAGCTCCAGCAAAGAAGCCAGTAGCAGCAAAAGCAGCCGCTCCTAAGAAAGTTGAAGCTCCAAAAGCTGAAGAAGTAAAAGCTGAACCAGCAAAAGAAGTAAAACCTGCAAAAGCAGAAAAGAAATCAGCCAAAAAGGTTGAAGAAAAACCTGCTAAACCAGTTGTTACCTCAGCAAAAGCAATCGCATACGATGTCCGCGTTACTCCACGTAAGGCACGCCTCGTTGTCGATTTAGTTAGAGGAAAAGATGTTAATGAAGCACTTGGAATTCTCTCCAATGTTAATAAAGCAGCTTCTCCAATTGTTGCAAAAGTTATTAAGTCAGCAGCATCAAATGCTATCAATAACTTCGGAATGCATGAAGATAAGCTCTATGTAGCAGAAATCTATGCTAATGAAGGCATTAAGATGAAACGTTTCCTTCCAAGAGCAAAAGGATCCGCATCAGGCTTAGTAAAAAGAACATCCCACATTACAGTTGTGGTTAAAGAAAGATAGGAGGAATTACTACAATGGGTCAAAAAGTTAGTCCAGTAGGAATGCGTGTTGGTATCAACCGCGATTGGCATTCAAGATGGTTTGCAAACGATCAAGAATTCGCAAAATTCCTTCACGAAGATATTAAAGTCCGTAAATATCTCACAAAAGAATTAAAAGATGCTCTCGTCTCACATATTGAAATTGAAAGACGTAAAAATGACAAAGGACACGAAGTCGTCGTTATGATGTTCGTCGCTCGTCCAGGTGTCGTTATCGGACAAGACGGAGCAAAGATCAACGCTTTAAAGAAAGAAGTTGGTAAGATGCTCAAAGGTTCAACCGTTAGACTTGATGTCGTCGAAGTCAAACAACCAGACTTAGATGCACAACTCGTCGCACAATGGATTGCTACCGAACTCGAAAACCGTGCATCATTCAGAACTGCTCAAAAGAAAGCTATTCAACGCGTTCGTAAAGCAGGTGCTAAAGGATGTAAGACCTTAATCTCTGGTAGATTAGGCGGTGCTGATATCGCACGTAGCGAAGGTTATAAAGAAGGAACAATTGCTCTTTCCACACTTCGTACCAACGTCGACTTCGCAATCGCAGAAGCTGTCACAGCATATGGTCGTTTAGGTGTTAAAGTTTGGATTTCCAAACCAGAACCAAAACCAGAAGCAGAAGATGTCGTAAAGGAGGGCAGATAATATGTTACAACCAAAACGTGTTAAATACCGCCGTCCACATGGCATTAAATATGAAGGCTTATCAAAAGGCGGTAACGAAGTTTCATTTGGTGAATTCGGATTACAAGCTGTTACAGGCGCATGGATCACAGATAGACAAATTGAAGCTGCTCGTATTGTCTTAAGCCGTTATACCAAAAAGGAAGGTAAAGTTTACATTCGTATCTTCCCACACTTAGCAAAAACTAAAAAACCAGCCGAAGTCCGTATGGGTTCCGGTAAAGGTAATCCAGAGCAATGGGTAGCCGTCGTTAAAAAGAACAGAGTTATGTTCGAAATGGGCGGTGTTCCAGAAGCAGACGCACGCGAAGCACTCCGTTTAGCAGCTTACAAGCTCCCAAATAAGTGCCGTGTCGTCGCAAGAAAGGAGAGTAAGTAATCATGAAAGTCGCAGAATTAAGAGAATTAACTGATGCAGAGTTAAATGAAAAGATTTACTCCCTCAAAGAAGAATTATTTAATCTCCGTCGTAGAAAAGCCGTTGGCCAACTCGAACACGGTGAAGAAGTAAGAAGAGTTCGTAAAGATATCGCAAGAGCCTATATGGTTCAACGCGAAAGAGAACTCGGTGTCAAATAAGGAGGATTAGACCATGGAAAGAAATTTCAGAACATCACTTCAAGGCGTTGTAGTCTCTGACAAGATGGATAAGACAATTGTTGTCGAAGTCGAAACTCACAAAAGACACGCCAAATATCTCAAGCGTATTAAATATTCTAATAAGTATTACGCGCACGATGAGAAAAACGAAGCCCACGTTGGTGACGTTGTTACCATTATGGGTTGTAGACCACTCTCAGCAACTAAACGTTTCCGCTTAGTCTCCATTGATCAAAAAGCAGCAGCATCCATTAAAGAAGCTGTCGAAGCAGAAAAGGCAATGGAAGCACAAGTAGAAGAAGTTAAAGCTGAAGTTAAGGTTGAAGAAAAAGTTGAAGCTCCAGTAGTTGAAGCTCCTAAAGCTGAAGAAGTAGCACCAGTTGCTAAAGAACCAGCCAAGAAGCCAGCAGCAAAGAAAGCTCCAGCTAAGAAAGCAGCTGCACCAAAAGCTGATGCAGAAGAAAAACCAGCAGCAAAGAAAGCTCCAGCCAAAAAGGCTCCAGCAAAGAAAGCTGCCGCTAAAGCTGAATAAGGAGGCACTAAATTATGATTCAAAGAGAAACTAACTTAGTCGTCGCCGACAATTCAGGCGCACGTTCAGTAAGAGTCTTCAATATTAAAGGAGGCTCATTCAGAAAATCCTGTGGCATTGGTGACATCGTTACCTGTGCAGTAAAGGAAGCCATTCCAAACGGCCGTGTCCACAAATCTGATATTGTTAAAGGCATTATTGTTCGTACAAAACATGCTATCAACAGACCAGATGGTTCCCAAATCGCATTCGATGATAACGCAGTTGTCATTGTCGATAACGATGGAAACCCAGTAGGTACACGTGTCTTCGGACCAGTGGCAAGAGAACTTCGTGAAAAGGGCGAAGGCGCAATGAAAATTGTCTCCCTTGCTCCAGAAGTTTTATAAGGAGGACCTACATCATGAAGATTTTAAAAGGTGATAAAGTCGTCGTTATTGCTGGTAAAGACAAAGGCAAAGAAGGCATTGTCCAAGCAGTTTATCCAAAAGTAAACAAAGTCGTTGTCGAAGGCGTTAACACACACAAGAAACACAAAAAACCAACTCAACAAAACCCAGAAGGTTCAGTTGTTGAAATGTATGTCCCAATCGATGCAAGCAATGTTGCTATCGTCGATCCAAAAACTAAAAAAGCATCAAGAGTCGGTTATGGCGTTGACAAAGATGGTAAAAAAGTCAGAGTCAGCAAAGCATCAGGCTCCAAGCTTAACTAGGAGGAAGCAAAATGGCAGAAACCAAGAAACCTGCAGCAAAGTCTGCAGCAGTCAAGAAAACTACTGCTGCTTCTAAACCTGCTACAACAAAAGCAGCTCCAGCAAAGGCAGCCGCACCAAAAGCAGTACCTGCTGAAGCAAAACCAGCTGTAAAGAAAGTTTCAAAAGGAAACAAGAAACCAGCTCAAACAACTCGTTTACAAGAAAAGTACAATAACGAAATTAAGCCAGCATTAATTGAAAAGTTCCATTACGAATCAGTTATGCAAGCTCCAAAACTCGAAAAGATCGTTATTAACATTGGTGTTGGCGACGCTCTTCAAGACAACAAAGCTCTTGATAACGCTGTTAGAGAATTAGCTCAAATCACTGGTCAACAACCAGTTACAACAAAAGCTAAGAAATCAATCGCTACATTCAAATTACGTGAAGGCCAAGCAATCGGCTGTAAAGTTACATTACGTGGCTTACGTATGTACGAATTCTTAGACCGTTTAGTCTCAATCGCGCTTCCACGTGTTAGAGACTTCCGTGGTGTAAGTAAGAACTCCTTTGATGGTCATGGTAACTATACCTTAGGCGTCAAGGAACAACTTATCTTCCCAGAAATTGACTACGATAAGGTCAGCAAAATCAGAGGAATGGACATTGTCATTGTTACAACAGCTAAGAAAGACGATGAAGCCTATGCATTACTTGAAGCATTAGGAATGCCATTCCATAAATAAGGAGGACGAATCAAATGGCAAAAACCAGTATGAAGGTCAAATGTGCAAGACCTAAAAAATTCAAAGTTCGTGAATATACTCGTTGTGAACGTTGTGGACGTCCTCACTCAGTTTATTCTAAATTCCATTTATGCCGTGTTTGCTTACGTGAACTCGCTTATAAAGGCGAAATCCCAGGCATGAAGAAATCAAGTTGGTAATCGATAGGAGGAAATATACATATGATGACAGATCCAATTGCAGATATGCTCACACGTATTCGTAACGCTAATGCTTTACGTTATGCCTCCGTCAGCATGCCATCTAGCAAAATGAAAGTTGAAATCGCAAAGATCTTACTCGAAGAAGGATTTATTTCTGACTTCAAAGTCTCAGGCGATGTCAAAAAAGAATTAAACATTACTCTTAAATACGGAGCAAATGGCCAAAGAGTCATCTCCGGACTTAAGAAAATTTCAAAACCAGGCTTACGTGTTAACGCAGGCGCAAATAAACTTCCAAAAGTTTTAAATGGTCTTGGAATTGCAATTATCTCTACAAGCAAAGGAGTCGTAAGCGACAAAACCGCACGCACATTAGGTGTTGGTGGTGAAGTTCTTGCTTACGTTTGGTAATTATTATGTCAAGAATTGGTTTAAAAGTTATCAATCTCCCAGCTGGAGTCACCATTAATCAAGCAAATGGTGTTGCAACCGTTACTGGTCCAAAAGGATCATTAACAGTCGCTGTTCCTGAAGTTATTACTGTTAAGGTTGAAGGAACAGAAGTTCATTGCTCACGCGCAAATGAATTAAAACACACAAAACAATTACACGGTACAGTTCGCGCTAACTTAGCAGATGCTGTTACAGGTGTTACAAGTGGATTCAAGAAAGAACTCACAATTGTCGGTATTGGTTATAGAGCACAAATGAGAGGAAACGACATCGTTATGAACGTTGGCTACTCCCATGAAATCGTAATCAAACCAGAACCAACTGTTAAAATCTCATGCACAGACGCAAACAATATTGTCGTTGAAGGTATGTCAAAACAAGCAGTTGGACAAACAGCCGCTTTAATTCGTGGTACTAGAGAACCAGAACCATACAATGGTAAAGGTGTTATGTACAAAGATGAACACATCATCCGTAAAGAAGGTAAGCGTGCTGCAGCTTCAGGCTCAAAAGCATAATAAAGGAGAAATTAGTTTATGATAGTTAAAGAATCAAAGAACGTTGTCCGTGTTAGAAAACACGCACGTGTCAGAGCTAAAATCTCTGGAACAGCTAAATGCCCAAGACTTGTTGTCTTCCGTAGCAACAAGCACATTGAAGCTCAAATCATTGATGATGTTAAGGGTGTTACACTCTGTGCAGCATCATCAGTTGCATTAAAGCTTGAAAATGGTTCAAACGTTGAAGCTGCAAAGAAAGTCGGCGCCGCAATCGCAGAAGCCGCAAAAGCAAAGAAAATCTCTGCTGTTGTATTCGATCGTGGTGGTTATGTCTACCATGGCCGCGTTGCAGCATTAGCAGATGCCGCCCGTGAAGGCGGACTTAAGTTCTAAGGAGAAAAACAATGGAAGAAGAAAAGAAATTAGAAGCTGCAGCAACTCCTGCAGAAAAAGCTCCTGAAGTTGCTCCTAAAGAACAACCTCATGGAGATCGCCCACACGGCGACCGTCCACACGGTGATAGACCACATGGTAAAGGTGATCGCCCACACGGAAAAGGCGACCGTAAAGGCCATGGTGATCGTAGAAACCGCGAAGAAGAACCAAAAGAATTCGAAGAAACCGTTGTCGAGATTAACAGAATTGCTAAGACCGTCAAAGGTGGTCGTAGAATGAGATTCTCCGCATTAGTCGTTATCGGAAACAAAAAGGGCAAATATGGATTTGGTACAGGCAAAGCTGCTGAAGTTCCAGATGCAATTAAAAAAGCTCTTGAAGCCGCAAAACGCAATACATTTGAGATTCACATTGTCAAAGGTGGCACACTTGCTCACGAAATCGTTGGTAAGTTTGGCGCATGCAGTGTCTTCTTAAAACCAGCACCAGAAGGTACAGGTATTATTGCTGGCGGTCCAGTCCGTGCTATTCTTGAATTAGCAGGTATCCGTAACGTCACATCAAAGGTTTATGGTTCCCGTGCACCAATTAATATTATTCGTGCAACACAAAATGGATTAACAAACCTTAAATCATATAAACAAGTCCAAGCATTACGTGCTAAAGCTGAATAAGGAGGAAAAGGCGTATGAAATTAAACGAACTCAAAAACGTTAAAGGTGCTAAAACCGAGTCTTTCCGTAAAGGTAGAGGAATGGGATCAGGAAACGGCAAAAACTGTGGTACTGGTAACAAAGGTCAAAAATCAAGATCAGGCGGCTTAAAAGCTCCTGGATTTGAAGGCGGACAAACTCCTTTATACCGTAGACTTCCAAAATTTGGTTTTACAAATGGTGCTCATAAGGAATATGCAATTGTTAATGTAGGTTCCTTAAACAAATTCAAAGAAGGTACAGTTGTCACACCAGCAATGATGATTGATGCTGGACTCGTTAAGAAAGAATTTGATGGAGTTAAAGTACTCGGCAATGGCGAATTAACAGTTAAGTTAACCGTCAAAGCTTCCAAATTCTCAAAATCAGCAAAGGCTGCAATTGAAAAAGTCGGTGGCGTAGCCGAGGAGATCTAAGCATGAAAAAAATCGCCTCAATCTTTAAAAACAAGGAAATCATGGGTCGTATAATGTTTACGATCATGATTTTGCTTGTCATCCGAATTGGCGCGGCGATTACAGTTCCAGGAGTCACTGTTAGTGAAGACTTGAGCAATGCTATGAATAGCGCCAGTGCGGTCGCCCTCATGGATATGCTTGGCGGTGGAGCGTTACAAAACTTCTCCATATTCGCGTTAGGCGTATCCCCATACATTACTGCCCAAATTATCATCCAACTCTTACAGAAGGATGTTCTTCCAGCATTAACCGAGTTATCTAAACAAGGTCAATATGGTCGTAAAAAGACAGAGATGGCTACACGTTATCTCACGCTCTTACTTGGTGCAGTTCAAGCATATGGTATTATCAAGACCATGGAATCGCAACAATACGTTACGATTAACATGGATCTCAATTTCTGGACCTATGCTTACATAGTTACAATTATGTTAGCAGGTGCCATGACAGTTATGTGGCTTGGTGACCAAATCACCGAGAAAGGTCTTGGTAATGGTATTTCTATGGTTATCTTCGCAGGTATCGTTAGAAGCCTTCCAATTCAAATTTCCACAGCATTCAAGACATGGATTGGCTCAGAAGGTATTTATAAAGAACCAACTTTACTTGTTAAAGGCTGGATTCAATTTATCCTTTACCTCCTCTGCTTCGTCTTAATTCTTGCATTCGTTGTCTTCATCGAACTTGCAAAGAGAAAAATTCCAGTACAACATACAGGAAAATCTGGTGGCCAAACAGCCTCTATGGCGCGTGCGTCATTTTTACCTATTAAGGTTAATAGCGCAGGCGTTATCCCAGTCATCTTTGCTTCTTCAATCATGATGACCCCAACTGTTATCGCATCATTTATTACCACTGACACACCTGAATGGTTAAAAATCTTCTCTTACTCAGAGATGGTCGACATGGGTGGTGGAGTTAAGTTCCCATGGGGTTTAATTATTTACATTACCCTCATCGTCTTATTCTCCTTCTTCTATGCAACAATTCAGATCGATCCAGAAAACCTTGCAGAGAACTTCCGTAAAAACGGTAGTTATATCCCAGGTATTAGACCTGGTAACGAAACAGAAAGATACGTTAAGAAGGTTGTTAACCGCGTTACATGTATCGGTGCTATTGCACTTACATTCATCGCAGCCTTACCAGTTATTCTTACCTTATCTGGAATCTTCGGCTCTAATACATCCTTAGCCATTGGTGGTACAGGACTTATCATTGCCGTTGGTGTCTCGTTAGAAGTTAATGATCAAATTAATGGCTTGCTTGCTGGTAAAACATTTGATGAAGTCCAGGCAACAGCCGGAAGGGAATAGTAGTTACTTATGTTAAATATTATCCTTATGGGCCCACCTGGTGCAGGTAAAGGAACCCAAGCAAAGAAATTAATTGCTAAATATAACATTCCACATATTTCTACTGGAGATATGTTCCGTGAAGCTATTAAAGAGGGCACTCCACTTGGAAAGCTCGCGGCAAGTTATATTAATGATGGTCATTTAGTGCCAGACGATGTAACAATCGGCTTAGTTAAAGAGAGACTATCAAAAGATGATTGTGCAAACGGTTTTCTTCTTGATGGTTTCCCTAGAACTATTCCACAAGCAGAGGCTCTTGAAGTCATTGCTAAGGAAATAGGCAGAGAAATTACATATGTTATTGATATTGAAACACCAAAAGAAGAATTGGTTAGACGTATATGTGGTAGACGCGTTTGTAAAAAATGTGGTGCCCCATATCACATCATCAATATTAAACCTAAAGTAGATGGCATTTGTGATATCTGTGGTGGAGAACTTATTCAACGCCCAGATGATAATGAAGAAGCTCTCACAGTAAGACTTGATGCTTATGTGAAGCAAACTAAACCACTCTTAGAGTTCTACAATAAGAAAGGTTTACTTACAACATTTGATGGATCTAATTCATCAGATCTCACACCAAAGCTTATAGCATTCCTTGGAGAGTAAAGTCTTGATTATTATAAAATCACCACGCGAAATTGAGTTGATGAAGAATGCCGGACGTGTTGTCGCCTTGGTCTTCGAAGGCATTAAAGACAAAATTGTTCCAGGCATTTCAACTCAAGACGTCGCGGACATGTGCGAAGACATCATTAGAAGTAATGGTGCCTATCCAACATTCTTGCATTACTATGATTACCCAGGGGCAGTCTGTGTCTCAGTAAATGATGAAATCGTCCATGGTATTCCTTCTAAAAAGAGAATACTTCAGGACGGAGACATTGTTTCTGTTGATGTGGGCGCTACATTAAAAGGTTACATAGGAGATGCTTGCAGAACCTACCCAGTAGGAATCTGTAAAGAAAATGCATTACGCCTTGTTAAAGTTACAGAAGAATCATTCTGGGAAGGCGTTAAATATGCTCGTCCAGGCGCTCATCTAGGCGATATTAGCCACGCAATACAAGAGTACTGCGAGTCTCATGGCTATAGTATTGTTAGAGAATACACTGGACACGGGGTGGGTGCATCCTTACATGAGGACCCATACATCCCAAATTACGGTTCGGCAGGTACCGGGCCGGTACTAAAAGAAGGTATGTGCCTTGCAATTGAACCCATGGTTTGCGAGGGACACTTCACTGTTCGAGTCTTAAAAGATGGTTGGACAGCAAAAACAAGAGATGGCAAATTATCTAGCCATTATGAAAACTCAATAGTCATCACTAAAGATGGTTATGAGATTCTAACAAAAATTTAGGAGGACAAACTTAATGGCAAAAGATGGAGTCATCGAGGTGGAAGCAACAGTCGTTGAAACTCTCCCTAACACTATGTTTAGGGTAAAACTAGAAAACGGCATTGTTATTCTTGCCCACGTTTCTGGTAAAATCCGCATGCATTACATTCGCATCTTACCAGGCGATAGAGTAACTGTTGAAATGTCACCTTATGATTTAACACGTGGGCGTATCACTTATAGATACAAAAACTAGTAGCATAGGGCTACAGAAGGAGAATTACTTAAAATGAAAGTAAGACCATCAGTTAAACCTATGTGCGATAAGTGCAGAGTTATCAAAAGACATGGCAAGGTCATGGTCATTTGTGAAAACCCAAAGCACAAACAACGCCAAGGTTAATCATAGGAGGAAAATCATTCTATGGCACGTATAGTCGGGGTTGATATCCCAAATGAAAAGCGTGTTGTTATCTCACTTCAATACATTTACGGTATTGGTGAAACAACAGCTCACAAGATTTGCGCAGGTGCAAAAGTTAGCGAAGATATCCGCGTTAAAGATTTAACAGAAGAACAACTCGCTGCAATCCGCGCTGAAATTTCAAAATTCAAAGTTGAAGGTGATCTTCGTAGAGAAGTCGCTCTCAATATCAAACGTTTAGGCGAAATCGGTTGCTACCGCGGTATGAGACACCGTCATGGCTTACCAGTCCGTGGTCAAAGAACCAGAACAAACGCCCGTACCCGTAAAGGTAAACGTAAAACAATTGCGAATAAGAAAGTCGCATCACAAGGTTAATGAAAGGAGCAATGAACAATGGCTACTAAAACAACAGCTCGTAAAAGAAAAATCAAAAGATCTTTTACTAAAGGTGTCGCACATATTCATAGCACCTTTAATAACACAATCGTCACAATTGCTGACGAACAAGGCAACGTCATTTCTTGGTCCAGTGCTGGCGCATTAGGCTTCAAAGGTGCTAAAAAATCAACACCATTTGCAGCTCAATTAGCTGGCGAAGCAGCAGCAAAAGTTGCTTTCGATCAAGGTTTACGTTCAGTTGATGTTGATGTCAAAGGTCCTGGATCAGGACGTGAAGGTGCAGTTCGTGCACTTGCAAACGCTGGTTTAACCGTTACATCCATCACAGATTCTACACCAATTCCACACAACGGATGCCGTCCACCAAAGCGTCCACGTGGTTAATTATAGGAGGAAGTCAAAATGGCAAATCTTGCAAAACCATTCGAACGTGTTTCGTTTAAGGTTGCACAAATTGATGCATCCGATAATTATGGTAAATTCGTCATTGAACCTCTTGAAAGAGGCTATGGCTTAACCATTGGTAACTCTCTTCGTAGAATTCTTCTCGCTTCTCTTCCAGGCGCTGCAGTCTGTGGCGTTGAAATTGAAGGTGCAGAACACGAATTCTCAGCTTTAAAAGGTATCGAAGAAGATGTTACATCAATCATCCTTAACTTAAGAGATATCATCTGGGTTGTTGATGATGAAGAAAAAGAAGACAAAAAATGTACAGTTTCCGTCAAGGGACCAAAAGTTGTCAAAGCTAGTGATTTAGAATTACCAGCATTTGTCAAAATTGTTAACCCAGACGTCGAAATTGCTCACGTAGTTGAAGGTGGAAGCCTCAATATGAACGTCTATCTCCGTAGAGGTAGAGGTTATATGACCGCTGATAACAATAAACAATTACGTGGTAAAGTCGAAGTTTCACAACTTGGCTACATTGTTACTGACTCAAACTACTCACCAGTCACAAGAGCTTCCTACACAGTAGAACCAGCTCGTGTTGGCCACGATTCTAGATTTGACAAGTTAACACTTGAAGTTTGGACAAATGGATCTATTCTTCCACAATCAGCAGTTGCTCTTGCAGCAGAAATGCTCGTCACAAACTTAATGCCATTCGTCGACCTTGAAAAGACAGTTGAAGAAATCAACATGATCAAGGAAGAAGAAAAGGTTGAAGAAAACAAATTTGAAGTTATGCCAATTGAAGAACTTGATCTCTCTGTCCGTAGCTATAACTGCTTAAAGAGAGCTGCAATTTCAACAGTTGCTGAATTAACTCAAAAAACAGAAGAAGAAATGATGAAAGTTCGTAACCTCGGTAAGAAATCCCTTAAAGAAGTTAAGGAAAAACTTGCTGAAAACGGATTATCATTCCGTGAATACCAAGGAGAATAATTATGGCAGCACAAGGTAGAAAAAACGTACATGGTAAGACCGGTGTCAGATTTAAAGCCGCTTATACCAAACAAAAACACGAAAATAAACTCCGTACTTTAGTCACAGACTTAATCGTCCATGACAGAGTTACCGTAACTTCTGGTATGGTTAAAGAATTAAAATCATTAGCAGATCACATGGTTACACTCGGTAAACGTGGAGATTTACATGCCCGTAGACAAGCCGCTGCAGTTCTTCGTAGTGAAGAAGCACTCGCCAAATTATTTGGTGATTTAGCAAAATCATTCGAAAAACGTAATGGTGGTTACACCAGAGCAATTAAAGCTGGTGTCCGCTTAGGCGACAATGCTCAAAAGGTTATCGTTGAATTTGTTAAGTAATTAACGTTTCAAAACAATTTAAGGGGAACTTCGGTTCCTCTTTTATTATATTTTCTCAAGTGGGAATAAAAATAAATCTATTCCCACTCAACTTTTTCAAAAATCATTTGTAATTTATTAAAAGATAATTTATCTTTATGTTTAGAGGTAGATTATGCCGACACAAGAGTTATTAGAACCAGAACATTTATATGAAGCAGAATTAAAAAGCAAACATCATGACAATGCGGTTAATTTTTTTGAAGAATTAACTAAGAAAAGTCATGTTGATATTGGTGCGAATAATTTAACATGTAAAGAATATTATAAAGAAAAAGCTGTTTTAGACAATTTGAACAAGAAAGCTCGTAAGTTACACGCCTTAAAGGTTTTCTTTATTATTTTATGTTTTGTCTTAGTTGGTATTTTTCTATTGTTTTTATACTATAAACCAAAGAAAAAAGAATTGGACAAATTAGTTAATAAGCAACAAATTATTGTAGAAAATTTGTTAAATGAAGCTACTAAACAAATGGCGCCACTTAATAGACTTTTTGAATCATCAATTCCTTGCAAGATTATGCAAAAGACAACTCCATTAATCCAAATGGATCGCATTTTTGATGTTAAGAAGTATGAATTAATGCATGAAAAATATGGTTTATGGGATAACTCAGATCAAGATTCTTCTACATTAGATATTCAATCAGGCTCTATCTTAGGTAATCCATTTGTCATTTTTAAAGATTTGAAAAAAACAATGATTCAACAAAGATATGAAGGCTCAACTGTAATTACCTACTCAGTTGGTTCAGGCCAAAATAGACATGTTGTTACCCAAACATTACACGCTCATGTTGATAAACCAAAACCAATTTATTCAAAAGAAACATATCTTGTATTTGCTTCTGAAGCTGCAGATAGACTTTCATTTAGTAGAACTCCATCCAAAATTAACTCTATGGATGAAAAAGAAATTAGCAAGTATGTTCGAAAACATGAAGATGATTTGCAAAAGATGGCCGAGAAAGCTACTAAACAAGGCAAAGATTTCGCACCACTAGGTAATTCTGAATTTGAATTATTCTTTGGTGGATTAGATAGAGACAATGAAGTTCAATATCGTTTACTCTTTACACCGCTTGCTCAAAAATCAATGCTTCAATTATTAAAATCTAAAGCAGGTTTTGGAGATGACTTCTCCTTTAGAAAATGTAAATGCTTAAACGTAATTCAATCAGCTCACTCGCAAGGAACAGCATTATTCGTGGATGCAAATGCATTTAAGGGCTTCGATTACGAGGCAATGAAGAATTTCTTTGTAGATTACAATGATGCTTATTTTAAGGCCTTATTCTTCGATTTTGCACCATTGCTTTCAATTCCTTTATATCAACAATTCAAATCGCACGAATACATTTATAAAAACAACGTTGGTTCTAACTTCAACTGTTTCGAACATGAAGTGGTGGCAAATAGATTTAAGATTTCTAGATTTGCTCACAAAGAAACAAAAACAGATGTTATCCTAAAAACACTTTTTCAAACTAAAGTCCAAAATCAAGATGTTGTTGCAGTTACAGCACATTCATTTGATACTATACAAAGAATAGAAAATGTTGCCGTTATGGGTGGAGACGGTCATTTCCATACAGTTCCAGTTCGTTGGACTGAATATATTCCACTTGAAAATACCGACACATTTGCGGTCGGTGATCTAGAAAGCGACGATGAAGTTTCATTTAGAAGTCTAGGTCATGATGGTATTATTTACGCTAGAGGTCTCGTCTCAGGAGATGTAGGCGTCAACGTAGATATAAATAAAATTAAGTCCCAATTAAAGAAGGACTAGAAGGAGTTTACTTATATGGCAAACGAATTAGATGAAATGACAGGCCCAATTAATGAAGAAGGCAAAGATGTCAATGTCATCAACAAACAAATCCCAATTAAAGTTGGTGTAGGTTCAAAAGTATTTAACATTGTTCTTTGGATTGTACCAATTCCAATTATTTCTGGATTAATTTGGGCTCTTGTTAAAGTTAATGCAGGAAAATATCTTTCACAAGTTCAACAAAAGATTCAACAAGCTGCATCTCAAATTGATAACTACATGGAACAAAGAGTTATCATTCTTCAAAATGCTGCTAAGTTAGTCGAAAAAGGCATCGATCTTGATAAGTCAACATTTACTGAAATTGCTAAGTTAAGAGCAGGTGGTTCTGAAAACTTTACCGAACAAAACCAAGCAATTGAAGAAGTATCCAAAAAGATTAATGTTGCTTTAGAAAATTATCCTGATCTTAAAGCACATCAAGAATTAGCTGATGCAATGCAACAAAACAGCTACACTCAACGTGAAATTACAGCAGCCAGAGAACATTACAATGATGTTGTTATGGAATGGAATGCTGCAGTTTATGAGTGGCCAGCAAAACAAATCGTTGCAGCAAAACGTGGTTATACAACACGTGTTCCATTTATTGCTTCTAAAGAAACTAAAGAACAAGCAAGAGGAACATTCTTCTAATAATGCAACTTGTTATTCTTGCTGCCGGAATGGGTTCTCGTTTCGGTGGTTTAAAGCAGATTGAACCAATGGATCAAGCTGGCAACTTCCTTTTAGACTATTCCGTCTATGATGCAAAGCGTGCTGGTTTTGATTCCATAGTATTCATCATCAAGAAGGAATTCTATGATGTTTTCCGTAACAGCATTGGTAAACGCGTTGAAAAGTTAATTAAGGTTGATTATGCTTTCCAAGACATTAATGATTTGCCAAAGCCGTTTAAATGTCCAGAAGGAAGAGAAAAACCTTGGGGAACTGCGCACGCTATCTATGCTGCACGCGATTTAATCAAAGAAGACTTTATTATTATCAATGGTGATGACTTTTATGGCAAAGACACATACCAGGTAGCATTTAATTACCTTAAATCACTCCCAAGCGGTAGTAGAGGTAAGTATGCAAATGTTGCTTTTAAAGTATGCAATACCATGACTGAAAATGGTTCAGTTAAACGCGGTGTTTGTTTTGAAGACAAAGACCACAACCTAGAGAAACTAGTTGAATCTGTCGTTCAAAGAAATAACAAAGGCGAAATTGTGTGTGAACCTCTTGAAGGCGGTGAAGCGTTCAAAGTTGGTGAAAATCAACCAGTTTCTATGAACTTATTCGTATTTAATAAAGATCTTATTGATCATTTAATAGAAAAGTTCCCTCTTTGGTTAAAAGAACATGGTTCAGAACTTAAGTCAGAATTTTTGATACCGTCAGTAGTGGATGAACTTGTTCATGAAGGTAAGGCAACACTTAAATTACTCGCCACAGATTCTGTTTGGTTTGGAGTCACTTATAAGGAAGACAAACCAGGTGTTGTTAAAGCCCTTAAAGGTTTAGTGGATAAAGGTGAGTATAAAGAAGGTTTATATTAATACTTTGTATTTAATATCCGGAAGGACTCGAAAATAGGTTCGAGTCCTTTTAATTTTGTAATCTTAAAGAAATACTTTTCTTTTACGATTACTTTAATTAGAATATTTATGAAAGGGTTTTCATATGGAATCAAAATATTTAAAAGAAGAATGTGGATTTTCGTCATTAACAGTGACTGAAGAAGCATCACGTTGCTTACTTTGTCATGACGCTCCATGTTCAAAAGCTTGTCCTGCAGGTACTAACCCAGACAAGTTCATTCGTTCAGTAAGATTCCGTAACTACAAGGGTGCAGCAGAAACCATTCGTTTAAATAACGCTTTAGGTGCAATCTGTGCTCGTGTTTGTCCAACGGAAAAATACTGTCAAAATGCATGTTCACGTACAGGCATTGATCGTCCAATCGATATTGGCCGTATTCAAAGATTTGTTACAGACTTTGAAGAAGCAGCAAAGATGGATATTTGGGAAAAGGCACCAGCCAAAGGTAAATCTGTTGGCGTTGTTGGTTCTGGTCCATCCGCATTACAAGCTGCTGCAAGCTTAGCTCAAATGGGCTATGCAGTCGAAGTATACGAAAAAGAAAAAGTATTAGGCGGTATGCTTAGATTCATTCCAGAATATCGTTTACCAAATCACATCGTTGATACTGAAATTAAACGTATCGAAGGTTTAGGAGTTAAATTCCACATCGGTGTTGAAGTTGGTAAAAAGGTATCAATGGAAGATTTAAAAGCTAAACATGATGCAGTTTTACTCGCACCGGGTTATAGCTATGGTAAAAACTTACCAATGTTTGAAGGAAACAAAAACGTTGTCTTAGCAGTTGACTTCCTCAAAGAAGTTAAAGCAAAAGCTGGCAAGGTTAAAGTTCCTGCAAACGTATTAGTTGTTGGTGGTGGTGACGTCGCTATGGACGTTGTTACAACACTTAAACTCTTAGGTGTTGCAAACGTTACAGATGTTGTCTACGAACAATTTGCAGAATTTAAAGCATCCAAGAAGGAACTCGATGGAGCTCAAAAACTTGGTGTCACAATTATGGATGGTTATGTTCCAGTAGCATGCGAAGGTAAGAAAGTCAGCTTTAAACACCGCGTTATTAACGCTGAAGTTTCAGTTGAAGCAGACCTTATCATTATGGCTGTTGGCCAAAAACCATGTGTTGAAGGTTTAGGCATTGAACTCGTCAAAGGCGAAGTTGATGCTGGTAAACCATATGTCACAGCAGATCCAAAAGTTTGGGTTTGTGGTGATATTGCACACTCTAAATTCGATAAGACAGTTGTTGGCGGTGTCCGCACTGGTAAAGAAGTTGCCCTCTACATTGATATGGCATTAGGAGGTAAATAAGATGGTTAAGAAAGATTTATCAATAACATTCTTAGGAGTTAAGTTCCCAAACCCATTCTGTTTATCCTCATCACCAGTTGGTAACTGCTATGACATGTGTAAGAAAGCTTACGAAGTTGGTTGGGGTGGTGTTGTATTTAAAACAATCGGACCAAAATCATACTTTATTGATGAAGTCTCCCCACGTTTCGATAAGTTAAACAAAGAAAATACTCCATTTGTTGGTTTCAAAAATATGGAGCAAATCGCTGAGCACTCACTTGAAGAAAACCTCAGAGATTTACGTAGATTAAAAGAAGAATTCCCAAATCAAGTTCTTATTGCATCAATTATGGGTAATGACGAACAAACATGGGAAGATTTAGCACGTATGGTCACTGAATGCGGTGCAGATATGATTGAAATGAACTTATCATGCCCACAAATGACTTCACACGCAATGGGTAGTGACGTTGGTTCAAATCCAGAACTTTGTAAGAAGTACTGCCAAGCTGTCAAACGTGGATCAAAACTCCCAATGATGGCAAAGATGACACCAAACATTACCGATATGGTTCCAGTCGCAAAAGCCTGTTTAGAAGGCGGTGCAGATGGTATTGCAGCCATTAACACCATTAAATCAATTTGTAATATCGACTTAGATAAGAAGGTCGGCCTTCCAATTGTCGATGGTAAATCCGCAATTTCCGGTTATTCAGGAAAAGCAGTTAAACCAGTTGCATTACGTTTCATTCAACAAATGAGACAAGCCGATGGTTTACATGATCTTGAAATCTCTGGTATTGGTGGTATTGAAACTTGGGAAGATGCAGCAGAGTTTATTCTCGTTGGTGCAAAGACACTTCAAGTTACAACCGCAATTATGCAATACGGTTACCGTGTTGTAGAAGATATGAAGAACGGTTTACAACATTACATGGAAGAACAAGGTGTTGATCATCTTGAAGATCTTGTTGGCTTAGCCAATAAGAACATCATTCCAGCAGAAAACCTTAACCGTGATTATATCTGCCGTCCAAACATTGACTTAGATAAATGTATCAAGTGTGGACGTTGCTACATTTCTTGCTATGATGGTGGTCACCAAGCAATTGAATGGGATGAAGAAAAACGTGAGCCACATTGCAACACCGATAAATGTGTCGGATGTTTACTTTGTGGACATGTATGTCCAGTCCATGCAATTACTCCAGGTAAGATTACAATCAAACCAGGCAGAAAATGCAAAGCAAGCGACATCAAACTTTAATTGTTTGAATTAGCAATCTAAAGAGTCGGATTTTATCTGACTCTTTTTATTATTTTTGATAGCGTATATATAAGCGCTTACATTTTCTTGTTGAAAATAAGCGCGCAAGTGCTATTATATATACGTTCACATATGTCATTATTACATATTCTCATGTGTTAAAAATTGTCCCTTTTAGGGGCATTTTTTAGTTTTTTGGGAAAGAAAGGATGGTAAATAATGTACAAAAGTAAATATTTAAACAAGTGTCTTCGTGAGATTAAAGCGAAGAACAAAGGTCAAGTAGAATTCATTGGCGCAGTTGAAGAATTCTTTGACTCTATGGACTTTGTCGTTGATAAAGATCCACGTATCGAAAAATTCTCCATCATTGAGAGAATTACAGTCCCAGAGAGAATTGTCTCATTCAGAGTTCCTTGGGTTGATGACAAAGGCAAAATTCAAGTTAACACTGGTTACCGTGTCCAATTCAACTCAGCAATTGGTCCTTACAAAGGCGGTATGAGATTTGATAAGAGCGTTAACTTATCAATTCTTAAATTCTTAGGATTTGAACAAACATTTAAAAACTCTTTAACCGGACTTCCAATGGGTGGTGGTAAAGGTGGTGCTGACTTTGACCCACGTGGTAAATCAGATGCAGAAGTTATGAGATTCTGCCAATCCCTTATGACTGAACTCTTCCGTCACATTGGTCCTAACACAGACGTCCCAGCAGGCGACTTAGGTGTAGGCGCACGTGAAATTGGTTATATGTTCGGCTATTACAAAAAGCTTAGAGATGAATGGTCAGGTACATTTACTGGCAAAAACTTCTCATATGGTGGCTCATTAGGCCGTCCAGAAGCTACAGGCTATGGCTTATTATACTTCGTTGAAGAAATGCTTCACGAATTCAAAAAATGTGATATTAAAGGCAAGAAGGTTATGATCTCCGGTTCCGGTAAGGTCGGTGGTATGGCTGCTGCAAAAGCTCATGAACTTGGTGCTGTCCTTGTCGCAATGTCAGATATTGAAGGTTACGTTTATGATCCAAACGGATTAGACGTTCCATACATTTGCAAGAAAGCAAAAGAAAAAGGCATGTTCTCCAAAGACTATGCTGCAGATCACAAAGGCGTCAAATTTGTTGCTGGCCCACGCAACATGTGGCATGATGTCCCATGTGAAATTGCACTCCCGTGTGCTACACAAGGCGAAATCCACATTGCAGAAGCTGAAGCACTTAAGAAGAATGGTTGCTTTATGTTAGTTGAAGGCGCAAATATGCCATGTGATGTCGACGCAATTAGATTCTTTAATACAAATGGTGTCTTATTCGCACCAGGTAAAGCATCCAATGCTGGTGGTGTTGCAGTTTCAGGCTTAGAAATGTCTCAAAACGCATTACACCTCTCATGGTCATTTGAAGAAGTTGATGGCAGATTAAAACAAATCATGAAGGACATCTTCAAGAAATGTCACGATACAGCAGTCAAATATGGTCAACCAACCAACATTGCCTTAGGTGCTAACATCGCAGGCTTTGAAAAGGTCATGGATGCCATGATTGCACAAGGAGTTTGCTAATGGCTTTCAAAACCATTAAAGCTCCGCATATACTTCTTCCAAGCTTAGATGTCGATATGACCGCTTGGGCTGTTATAGCTTGCGACCAATTCACATCTCAAATGGATTACTGGGAAGACGTTGAAAAGTTAGTTGGTGATAAACCATCTACTTTAAGAATGATGTTCCCAGAAGCCTATTTAGGTAAGGTTAATGATGAAGAATACATTAATAAGGTAAACTCAACTATTCAAACTTACTTAGATAAAAACGTCTTAGTTGATCAAGGTGAATGCTTCATCTTGGTCGACAGAAAGACCAGTGTTGTAGAACGCCGTTTAGGCTTAATGATTGCCATTGATTTAGAAGATTACACGTACCAGAGGGGGGTTAAATCCCTTATACGTGCTTCTGAAGCTACAATTGTTGAACGTATTCCTCCAAGACTTAAAATTAGAGAAAACGCTCCAGTTGAACTTCCTCACATTTTGTTCTTATTTGATGATAAGGATAGAGAAATCATTGAGAACCTTTATGAGTCACGTAACGAATTAGAAAAAGTTTATGACTTCGATTTAAATAAAGATGGTGGCCATATTACTGGCTATAAAGTTACTGAGACAAATAAAGTTATTAAGCAATTTAAGAGATTACTCAAGAAGAATAAAAACGGCTTATTGTTTATTGTAGGAGATGGCAACCATTCTCTTGCAACCGCAAAAGCACATTGGGATAAGATCAAGGTTAACTTATCCGATAAAGAAAGAAAAACTCATCCAGCAAGATATGCTCTTGTTGAAGCATTAAATATATATGATGAAGGTTTGATTTTCGAACCAATCCATCGTGTCGTATTTGATGTTGAAGATGATTTTATACCTGGACTTAATGAGGCCTTAGGTGGCGAATATTCGTCATATACCTATACTAAAGAGGGTGGAAAGGCCGAATTAAAGATGCCAAAGAAGGGACCAGAAGCATGCGAAAAGGTTCAAGCCTATGTTGATGGTTATCTTGCATCACATTCTAAAACAACAGTCGACTACATTCATGATGAAGATCAAACAATCGAAGTTGCTAAGAAACATCCAGGAAGTGTTGCCATCATTATGCCAGCACTCACAAAGGGCGATATCTTTGATTATATTGCCTTAGACAAAGTCCTTCCGAGAAAAGCATTCTCGATGGGACACGCTACTGAAAAGCGTTATTATCTCGAATCACAGAGAATTAAATAACCAGAAAGGAAGTAAATTAAATGAGTAGAATTTACAACTTCTCCGCAGGACCAGCTATGTTACCAGAGGAAGTCCTCAAGACAGCAGCTGCGGAAATGCTTGATTGTCACGATTCAGGCATGTCGGTCATGGAAATGTCACACCGTTCCAAAACATACCAAGCTATTATTGATGAAGCTGAAGCTGATTTAAGAAAACTTATTGGTATTCCAGAGAATTACAAAGTCTTATTCTTACAAGGCGGTGCTACACTTCAATTTGCTATGATTCCAATGAACTTCATGGTTCATGGTAAGGCAGACTACATTAATACAGGTGTTTGGACCAAGAAAGCTATTAAAGACGCAAAGCTTTATGGCGAAGTCAATGTTGTCGCTTCTGGTGAAGAAGGCGGCTTTAAGAAAATCCCAGATTTAAAGGGTGTCAAATTCGATAAGGATGCAGACTACGTTTACATCTGTGACAACAACACAATCTTTGGTTCAAAATATAAAGAATACCCAGACACTGGTGATATTCCATTAATTGCAGATATGTCATCATGTTTCTTATCCGAACCAATCGATGTTAAGAAATTCGGTATGATTTACGCTGGTGCACAAAAGAACGTCGGTCCAGCCGGTGTTACAATTTGTATCATTAGAGACGACTTACTTGCACGTACTCCAGCACATCCACTTCCAGCATATTTGGACTACAGAATCCATGTTGAAAATGGCTCAATGTACAACACTCCACCTACATACGGTATTTATATTTGCGGTTTAGTCTTCAAATGGTTACTTAAGACTGGCGGTCTTGAAGCAAGAGAAAAACTCAATGAAGAAAAGGCTGCTTTACTCTACGATTATTTAGATCATTCAAAACTCTTCACACCTTATGTTGATAAAGCATCACGTTCCCTTATGAACGTTACATTTAGAACACCATCCGATGAAATGGATGCTGAATTCTTAGAAGGTGCAAAGAAATACAGATTCACCAACCTCAAAGGTCATAGACTTACTGGTGGCTTACGTGCTTCCATTTATAACGCTATGCCAATCGAGGGTGTTAAAGCCTTAATTAAATATATGGCTGAATTCGAAGAGGCACACAAATAATGAAGGTACTTTGCTTAAATAAAATCTCACCAGTAGGCATGAAAGTTCTTCCTTCAAGTTATTCTGTAACTGAAGATATGAACGAAGCTGGTGCAATTCTTGTTAGAAGTGCAAACATGCTTGAAACTGTCCTTCCAGCAAATGTTGTTGCAGTCGCAAGAGCGGGGGCCGGTGTTAATAACATCCCACTTGAGCCATACGCAAAGGCTGGTGTTGTTGTTTTCAATACACCAGGCGCAAACGCTAATGCTGTTAAGGAATTAACCATCGCTGCTATGCTTTTAGCCGCCAGAGACATTCGTGGCTCAATGGAATGGGTAAAAGAAAACAAAGGCGATGAACTCATTAACAAATCAATGGAAAAAGCCAAAGGCGCATTTGCCGGAACAGAAATCATGGGTAAGACCCTTGGTATCGTGGGCTTAGGCGCAATTGGTGCTCTCGTTGCGGGTGCAGCAGGCGCATTAGGCATGCACGTAATCGCTGTTGAACCATCCGCAGCAACCGTTGAAAGAAACAAACATCTTTGTCCAAATGACTTAGAAGTGGTCACATATGACGAATTATATGCACGCGCCGACTACATTTCTGTCCACGTTCCACTTCTTGATGCAACAAAGGGAATGATCAATAAAGATGCATTCGCTAAGATGAAAGATGGCGTCATTCTTGTTAACTGTGCACGTGATGCAATTGTTAATGATGATGACTTAAAAGAAGCCATAGCAGCAGGCAAAGTCCGTAGATACGTTACAGACTTCCCTAACTACAAGACAGCAAATATGGATGGCGTTGTTGCTATTTCACACCTTGGTGCTTCAACTGAAGAAGCTGAAGACAACTGTGCAGCCATGGCAGCAAAACAAATCGTCGACTACGTTGAAAATGGTAACATTATCAACTCAGTCAACTATCCAAGAATCGACCTTGGTCCAAAAACTGGAACACGTGTCGTTGTCTTGTTTGAAGGTGATCATGTTGCAGAAGTTACTGGATTACTCAAAGCAACTAAACTTGCTTCAGGTATGAAGGGCAACTTTGGGGCCGTTGTTGCTGAAGTCGCTTCAGTTGATGAAGCAGCACTCAAAGCAGTCGCTGGCGTCACAAGAGTTGTTGTTATTAAATAACAAAACTGAACAAAATAAAAGAGTTTGGGGTTTCAGTTCCAAACTCTTTTTTATTTTGTTTATAATCAACTATTTGATTATTGTGCCGCTTTTGAGTTCAAAGGCTTCTGGAGCTTTTGCAAGTGATGAAATAATTGCTGTTTTTCCAGGTGCTTTATTTAAGAACTTAACGCAAGCGTTAACTTTCGGATACATTGAACCTTTTGCGAAGTAGTCAGTTTTGAGATATTCTTCCATCTCAGCTTTGCTAACATTTTCAAGTTTCTTTTGATCTGGTTTATTGAAGTTAATGTAGACGTTATCAACTGCGGTTAAGATTACTAAGTAATCTGCATCGACAAGTTCTGCGACTTTTGCAGATGCATAGTCCTTATCAATAACTGCTGCTACGCCCTCGAGTTTTCCGTTATTTTCAATAACTGGAATTCCTCCGCCGCCAGCACAGATAACAATATCGCCTGCTTTGACGAGCCTTGAGATTGATTCTTTTTCGATGACGTCAATTGGAAGTGGTGAAGCAACAACTCTTCTCCAGCCTCTGCCTGCGTCTTCTTTAATTGAATAGCCTTTTTCTGCTGCTAATTTCTTAGCGTCAGCTTCGCTGTAGAAGGCACCAACTGGTTTGGTTGGGTTCTGGAACATTGGGTCATTTTTATCAACGAGAACTTGTGAAACAACGGTTGCAACGTTTCTCTTTAATCCTTCTTCCTTAAGTGCGTTATAAATTGCATTTTGGATGTGGAAGCCAATGTAGCCTTGACTCATTGCGCCACATTCTGGAAATGGCATATCTGGGGCTGATGTTGATTCAGTAAAAGCAAGATTAATCATACCAACTTGTGGTCCGTTACCATGAACGATGATTACTTCATTGCCAAGTTTGATTAAGTGGACGATTGATTTTGCAACTCCAACTAAAAGTTGTTTTTGCTCTTCAGCGTTATTTCCGAGAGCATTTCCACCTAATGAAACGACATATCTTGACATAGTATTTTCTCCTTAAAATCAACTATAATTATATTCCTTTTAGGAAAAATCACACACATTTTACGTAAATATTTTGAAATATTGTGATACAATACTAGACAATATTGGAGACTTACTATGGAAAAAGCTAAAAATATTTCTTGGGAAGAGTACTTTATGTCTATGGCTGTTTTATCCAGCCAAAGAAGTAAAGACCCAAATACAAAAGTTGGTGCTTGTATTGTTGATTCTGATCACAAAATTGTTTCAAATGGCTACAACGGAATGCCATGCGGATGCGATGAAGACGAACTTTCATGGAACAAAGGTGAAGGACTTGATTCCAAATACCTTTACGTTTGTCACGCAGAATTTAACGCAATTTTAAATACACGCGATGGTGCAGCCTTAAAAGGCTGTACACTTTACGTTACATTATTCCCGTGTAATGAATGTACAAAAGCAATCATTCAAAAGGGAATTAAAGAAGTTGTCTATTTAGACAATAAATATGCTGATACAACTGAAACTAAAGCTTCCGCAAAGATGCTTAAGTTAGCAGGTGTTAAGACTCGTAAGTACGAAGGAAGAATTATTAAATTCGATTTTGAATAAAATGAAATTAATCGAAGTAAACAATCTTGTTTTCAGCTACGATAAGAAAATAAACGTCGTCGATGGCGTTTCTTTTTCTGTTGAATCAGGAAAATATATTTCGATTATTGGACATAATGGTTCTGGTAAATCCACAATTGCAAAACTTTTGATTGGACTTCTTGAACCAAGTAATGACTCAATTAAAGCATTCGGTTTAGATCTTAATGCCAAAAATCTTGGAGCAATCCGTTCTCGTATAGGAATTGTTTTTCAAAATCCAGATAACCAATTTGTAGGTTCAACAGTTAGAGATGATATTGCATTCGGTTTAGAGAATAGAAGAGTTCCTCACGATCAAATGGATGAAATCATAAATAAGTTTGCTGAAAAGGTTCGTATGTCAGAGTTTTTAGACAAGGAACCAGAGAACCTTTCTGGTGGTCAAAAACAGCGTGTAGCAATCGCTGGAATTTTAGCAATGAATCCAGATGTAATTATCTTTGACGAAGCAACTTCAATGCTTGATCCAAAGGGCAAAAGAGAAGTTCGCGAAACCATCGATTTAATGAGAAAAGAAAATCCAAATCTTTCCATCATTTCCATTACTCATGACCTTGAAGAAGCGTTCTCCTCAGACGAAGTAATTGTTCTTAAGAAGGGTAAGATTGTCGGACACGATAAACCTGAAAATATCCTGGAAAACCCGGGTATTTTCGTGGAATCTGGCGTAGATTTGCCGTTTAAATCAAAATTTGTAAAGTTACTTTCTGAAGTGGGAATAGAAATTAAAAACGATGAAAGTCTAGAAAGGATTGTTGAGGAATTATGCCAATAAACTTCAAGAATGTTTTCTACACTTATTCTGAAAAAACACCATTTAGACATGAGGCATTGAAAGGTGTCTCTTTAACAATCAATGATGGTTCTTTCACATGTGTTGTTGGACATACTGGTTGCGGTAAATCTACACTCATTCAACAACTTAACGGATTGCTTATTCCAACGTCAGGTTCAGTTGATGTAAATGAGTACCACATTGAAAAGAAAAATAAGTCTCTTAAAAAGCTCCATGATTTAAGAAAAGAAGTTGGAGTTGTATTCCAATTTTCAGAATATCAATTATTTGAAGAAACAATTGAAGAAGACGTTGCTTTTGGACCAATGAATTTTGGCGTTAAAAAAGAAGATGCTCTTAAGATTGCTCATGAATGTTTAAAGACAGTTGGTATTCCAGAAGACTACTATAAAAAATCTCCATTTGAAATTAGTGGTGGAGAAAAACGTAGAGTTGCAATTGCTGGTATTTTAGCATTACAGCCAAAAACACTAGTTTTAGACGAACCTACAGCAGGTTTAGACCCTCGTGGTACAAAGTACATTCTTGATTTATTCAAGAAGCTTAACGAGCAAGGCACAACAATCGTTTTTGTTACTCATGATATAAACATAGTTTATGAATATGCAACAGACGTAATTGTTATGAATGAAGGAAAAGTTGTTTTACAAACGGTTCCAGAAAAACTATTTGCTGAGGATGTTGAACAATATTCTTTAGAAACTCCATTAATTCAAAAAACAGTTAACCTTTTGTTATCAAAAGGCATGAAATTAAATGTTAGCAAGATTCGTTCGCTTGAAGATCTTGTTAAGGAAATAGCGGAGGCAAGAAAATGACAAATGTTGCTCTAGGCCGCTATGTTCCATATAATTCATTCATTCATAGAATGGATGCAAGAAATAAGATTTTCTGTCTTATAGCTTTAATGGTGGCAGTTTTTATTTCTTATCCGACATATGAAATTACATTTATTGTTGGTGGTGCTTTAGCAGTATTCATTTTCGCATTGCTTTTAATCTCACATGTATCTGTGAAAGACATTTTTAAGTCTCTCAGAGTTTTGTGGTTTTTTATTATATTACTTCTAGTAATTAATATGTTTATTCCTCCAAAAGGCGCTGAAAATATTGCTTTTTCTATGGGAAACATAAATGTTTATTGGGAAGCTATTTTCCAAAGCTTAAAGATTATTTTAAGACTAGTCTTAATGATTGAACTTACAATGATATTAACTGCAACAACTAAGCCATTAGATTTAACATACGGTTTAGAATGGTACTTAACTCCATTGAAGCTTGTTAAATTCCCAGCACACGAAGTTGCTATGACAATTTCAATTGCTCTTCGTTTTATTCCAACTTTGTTGGATGAAACAGACAGAATCATGAAAGCACAATCTTCTAGAGGCGTTGATTTTAAGCACGGAAAACTATCTGCAAGATTAAAAGCAATTGTCTCTTTAATAATTCCATTATTTATTTCTGCTTTCCAACGTTCAGAAGAATTAGCAGACTCGATGGAAGCTCGCGGTTATGATCCAAAAGCAAAAAGAACCAGATATCATGTTTTGAGATTCTCTCTTAACGATTTATTTACATTTATTTTGGTTGGCGCTTTAATGTCAGGAACAATCGTTTTATCCCATTACCAATGGAATTTGCAAACAGCAAGTTTTGTTCCATGGTATTCACTAATTTTGATATGCATTTTTATCTACATTATTCTTGTCGGAATCATTGATGCAGCAAGGAGAAAAGCATGAGATATTTAGCAACAGTTCAATATAAAGGAACAGCCTATTGTGGATGGCAAAAACAAACTGTTTCAAAGTTACCTTCTGTGCAGGAAGAAATTGAAAAAGTTTTGTCGAAAATTTTGAATGAAGATATAAAGATTTTTGGCTCCGGAAGAACAGATGCTGGCGTTCATGCTTTAGGCCAGACTTTTCATTTTAATACGGGAAAACATATAGATTTTTACAAATTTTCCCATGGTTTTAACGAATTAATTGTAAACGATATAGTGCTTGTTGATATGAAGGAAGTTGATGAAAATTTCCATGCAAGATTCTCTGCAACAGGCAAGACTTATTTATACAAAATTGAGAACAAAAATCACTTTGACCCATTCAATGAAAATCTTGCTTATCAGCTTAAAACGAAACTTGATATTGAGGCCATGAAAAAAGCATCAAAAATCTTTATTGGAGAGCACAATTTTCAGAACTTTACATCAAAGGAAGAAGACGACAAAAACTTTGTTCGTAACATTACAAAAATTTCAATTTCTGAAGACGAAAAATTCATAAATATTGAACTAACCGGAAATGGATTTATGCGTTATATGGTTAGGATGATTGTGGGTAATTTAGTTCAGATTGGTTTAGGCAAATTATCAAAGGAAGAAATTGAGAAAAATCTCGTTTCAAACGAGAGAAAACCAAGTTCATATAAGGCTCCTGCAGAAGGTCTTTATTTGAAGGAAGTTTTATATAATTAGACAATTAGGGTTTGTCTTATTAAATAAGAAGTGTATAATTAAACACGTCCAAAAGGAGATATTACAATGGGAAGACATCATGAAGTTCGTGCCGCAGCTATGGCTAAGACCGGCGCAATGAAATCAGCATTATATGCTCGTGCTTCTAAAGAAGCATATATGGCAGCTCGTACTGGCGATCCAGATCCAAAGACCAACTTAGCTTTAAGAGCTGTTTATGATAAATATCGTGGAAAATCAGTTCCAAGAGATGTTTTTGATAGAGCTATTAAAAAAGCTCAAGGCGGAGATGCAGTCGCATTTGTCGAAGGACGTTACGAAGCATTTGGCCCAGGAAATTCATTATTAATTGTTGATACATTGACAGACAACCCAAATAGAGCACTTGTCGAAGTCAGAACTCAAATCGTTCGTAAAGGTGGTCATTTAGGTTCAGTTATGTTCAATTTTACCCAAATGGGTATTCTCTCATTCAAGGGTGACAACAGAGATGCAGTTGAAGAAGCATTAATTCTTGGCGATGTTGATGTTCAATCCGTTGAAGCAGAAGATGGTTACATTTACGTTCAAGTTTCTCCAGAAGCTTTTGCTAAAGCAAAAGATGTTCTTGCAGAAATGAACATTACAGAATTTGATGAAGCAGAAGTTCGTATGGAACCAAATGAATGGGTTACATTAGATGATGAATCCAAACAAAAATTCCAAGAACTTATTGATGCTCTTGAAGAATGTGAAGATGTCCAAAACGTCGCACATAACGTCGAGCTCTAATTCTTATTAAAAACTGAAAAATATGCGCGAAACTGCGCATATTTTTTATTTATTTGGATGGTTTCAAAACCTCTTACTTTGTAACTATATAAAAAAGTCTTTGACTAGATTAATACGTTTTAGTATAATCTAACTCGCACAATGAAAAATCAATAGTCCCGGTAAGATTATTGCTTGAGTAAGGAGGAAACAAAAATGCAACGTCAAACAACGATCGCAAAACCAGAAAAGATCGAACGTAAGTGGTATGTCATTGATGCAACCGGCATTCCTTATGGTCGTCTTGCTTCCTTTGTTGCAGTTAAATTAATGGGTAAGGACAAATCAATCTACACTCCAAATGTTGATTGCGGAGACTACGTCATTGTTATTAACTGTGAAAAAGTAGCTTTATCTGGAACAAACAAACTTAAAAACAAAAAATATTACAACGATTCTCAATATCTTGGCGGCTTAAGAGTCAGAACAGCTGGCGAAATGGTCGAAAGATATCCAGAAGAAATGGTCACCCGTTCAATCTGGGGTATGCTTCCAAAAGGTCCATTAGGACGTCAAATTGTGAAGAAACTCTTCGTTTACAAGGGACCAGAACACAAACACGAAGCTCAGAAACCTGAAGTCCTCGTGTGGAAGAAATAAGGAGAAGAACCATGGCAGAAGTTAAGAAATTCTACGGAACTGGAAGACGCAAATCTTCCATTGCTCGTGTCTATGTCACTCCAGGAAAAGGCAAAATTGTCGTTAATGGACAAGATGTCAAATCCTATATGCCATATGCCACATTAGTTATGGATTTATCACAACCTCTTGAGGTTGTTGGTAAAGCTGACAAGTACGATGTTGAAGCATTCGTACAAGGTGGTGGATTCACTGGCCAAGCTGGCGCAATTAGACTTGGTATCGCACGTGCTTTACTTGAAGCAGGTGAAGACAGAAAAGCATTAAAGGTTGCTGGCTTAGTTAAAAGAGATGCCCGTGCTAAAGAACGTAAAAAATACGGTCTCAAAGCTGCACGTCGTGCTCCACAATTCTCCAAACGTTAATATTTGTTTCTATTGCAGGGGCCTCGTCTATGGCGGGGCCTCTTATCCCCAAATTTATATTGATAATATATAAACATTGTTGTATATTATTAAGGCGCGAAAGCGCAAAATGGATCTTTAGCTCAGCTGGTTAGAGCGCACCCCTGATAAGGGTGAGGTCGATAGTTCAAGTCTATTAAGATCCACCATTTGTTAATTTCAGCCCTTAGGGGCTGTTATTATAAGGGGAACAAACCCCCGAAGGGCACTTAGCTCAGTTGGGAGAGCGTTTCCTTCACACGGAAGAGGTCACAAGTTCGAACCTTGTAGCGCCCACCAGATGCCTTCTTAGCTCAATTGGCAGAGCAACCGCCTTGTAAGCGGTAGGTTATTGGTTCAAGTCCGATAGAAGGCACCATTTCCTTGGAGATGTGGCGAAACTGGCAGACGCGCTAGACTTAGGATCTAGTGGGGCAACCCGTGCAGGTTCAAGTCCTGTTATCTCCACCAATTAGAAAAAAATGATTCTCTTAGAGAATCTTTTTTATTTTTGTTTTGTGTACGTAAGCGCGTATTATATATTGAAAAATAAAATACAATGTATTAACTTATAGGTAATCCGTTAGGAGGGCAAAATTATGAAAAAGAATTTGATGAGTATATTAGTTGCAACCTTCTCCATGACTCTTTTATCAGGCTGTACTTATGGTTCAGTTGATCCAGGAAAAATGGAAGATATTGTTGGAACTTACAAACTTACAGAAATAAAAAAGAAAGATGAAGAAGGCAACGATTACGATTATAAGAAACAAATCGGTGCTGAAGCTTATTTCTCTATAAGAGAAGATGGCTATACCTATTATGCCTATAAAGATAATGATCATGGTTGGAAAGCGACAGAAATGTTTGCATTATTCGAACCAAATGATGAAAAAGAAGGCTATTACGACACTATTACTATTACTGATGGAACAGGTTCTGTTAAAGAAAAGGATCGCGAAGCTGGATGTGGATTTGAAAAACTATTTATTAAAAATAGAAAAAAATCATTCTTCTGGCGTGTAACTTCTGATGTTTTTAATAAAGATGTTCCATATAAGTATGTTGCTTACAAAAAAGTTTCTAAAGAAATTGGTGTAAGTGGACTCAATAATGCTTCAAAGCAATCATTCTCATTTGATAAACCATTTGAACTTGCAACAATCTCAGGTTTATATGTCTTTAATGCTCAACAAGCATTTGAAGGAAGAACTGAAAATCCTGATTTAAATACATTTGATTATTGTATTTTAAATGCAGATACATATAGCTCAGGCAAAATGGAAATTACTTACGCTCTTCAATCTGATCACGTTAAAAAGACAACCCAAGCAACAATTTCTCCTGTTGCAGGTGCAAAAAGCGTTAAAAATGTTGAATTAAGTTTCTCAGTTGAAGTAGAAGGCCAAGCAAGACAATTTAGCTTACTAGCTAATAATGAGTTTATTGATGTATACAATCCTGTATTAGCCAATAACTTTATGTACACCTATTCAGATGTCGAAGGCGATGTTGAATTCCAAGCATACATTAATTCTTTCAATAAATATTTTGGTGAAGCAAAAACAGTTGATGAATTAATTGCTGAATTAACTGCAAAATAATCAAAATCATTAAAACCTAAGAAGGAGACACTTTGTGTCTCTTTTTTATACAAAAAGTGGGAATAGACTTTAAATATTGATGGTATAATAGTAATGAAGAAGGTTTAGTTTTGGGGTAATTTACCCATTTTTATTCATAGGAGAAAAATATGAAAATTTTGAAAATTAAAAAAACTAAATCAAAAGTAATTCTAACTATAGATAACGAGAAAATAGAAATTTATCCCGCAACCTACGCTTCCTTTAATCTTTATTTAAATAAAGTAATAGAAGAAGATGAATTAAGTAAAATTAAAGAAGAAAATAAAATCGAAGGTTATTTTATTTATGCCACTAAAAGATTAATGCTTGCTGCCTATTCTCCTAACAAAATAAAAGAATTTCTTTATAAGAAAGGCGCTAAAAAAGCAGAAATTAAAAAGGTTATAGAAAAAATAAGAAAATACGATTTTATTAATGAAGAAAAAATGGTTGAAGAAATTATCTCTTTTTGTGATTCAAAACATTATGGCTATCACAGAATTATAAAGATGCTGAATGAGAAGAAAATTTCTCCTAAAGTAATCTCTAAAGTTGAATACAATGCAAAAAGAGAAGAAAAACACTGTGTTTTTCAGATTAAATTACTAGAAATTCGTTATAAAAATAAAAACGCATTTAGCCGTAAAAAAGCTATGTTTTCTTCACTTGTTCGATATGGATTTGATGAGTCACTTTCGTTAGAGTTAGTTAACAAATGTTCTAACTCTAATCACACACATGAGATAAATGTGTTAAAATTAGATTACGACAAATGCTTTTTGAAATACTCCAGAAAGTACGTCGGATTTGAGTTAAACCAGAAGATAACTAACTGTTTACTTAGTAAAGGTTATCGAATTAACGACATTAATTACGTAAAGGAGAATAGAAAATGAAATGGATAAAAGATTTAGCAGATGGTGATCATATTGTTGGTCAACTTTTAGTCTGTAGCTCAGCTAAAGGAACAACTGATAAAGGTCTCAACTACATAAATGTAACATTCCAAGATAAAACAGGCACAATCGAAGGTAAAAAGTGGGATGCAAGCGACAATGATCTTCGCATAATGGCACCAGGATGTGTTGTCATGGTTGATGGAATTGTAAATTTATATAAAGGACAACCTCAATTAAAAGTTGTTGCTGCAGGTAGAATCGATGACCCAGAGGAAATTGATATGTCTAACTTTGCAAGAGTTTCGCCTATTCCTTTAGAAGAAATGAAGGCTAAATTAGATAAATATCTAAATAGTTTCACTGATAAAGATGTTGAAAAGATTACTAAAGCTGTAATTGCTCACTTCTACGACAAATACATTACTTATCCAGGGGCTGTAAAGGTTCACCATGAATTTGGTTCAGGAATCTTACATCACTCATTATTTATGGCTGATGTTGCAGATGCAGTTGCTCATATTTACACCCAAGTAGATAGAGACATCCTTGTCGCAGGAGCATTAATGCACGACATTGGTAAAACAATTGAATACGAAAATCCAATTGCACCTGTGCAAACTACCGAAGGTAAGCTTGTTGGTCACATTGCCGCAGGTTATGCTGAAGTAAAAAGAGTTATTGATGAACTAGGAATCACATCAGAAGTCCCATTACTTCTCGAACATATGATTCTTGCTCACCATGGAACACTTGAATTTGGTTCACCAGTCATGCCTTCTACAAGAGAAGCTTTGCTTCTTGCAGAAATTGATATGATGGATTCACGTCAAATGATTTTAGATAAAGCTCTAGCAACTGTAAATGAAGGTGAATTTACTCCAAGACTTTGGATGATGGATGATACTTCATTCTATAAACCAAAAAATAGAAATAAATAAGTAAAAAAAGCGAAGATTGTTAAGGTCTTCGCTTTTATTATGCTTTAGATAGCTTTTTTAATTTTGTCTGCAAGCACTGGAAGAGATAATTCTTCAAGCTTGTCGTTTTCTTTCATCTCAATTTTGAATCCGTCATCTGCGATATAACGTGGAATAACGTGCACGTGGAAGTGATAAACGCTTTGGCCTGCTTCTTTATTAACATTTGTTAATATGTTGACTCCTTTGGCCCCTAAAATGCTAATTTGGGCCTGTCCTATACGTTGAGCAACATCCATAACCTTATGCATTATGTCTTTTTCTGCAGTTAGGAAGTTTTGAGTATGTTTTTTAGGAATTACTAAAGTATGTCCTTGAGTTACTTGTGAGATGTCTAGGAATGCTATAACATCATCATCTTCATAGACAACATTGCTTGGAACAATTCCTTGAGCTATTTTACAAAATATACAATCTTTGTCGTACATATATTTCTCCAAAAATAAAGGGAGACCGGAAAGCCCCCCTAAAAGTTTAATTATTCTTCGTCTTCAAATAAATCTGGATATTCACTCTTGAAGTGTTCATAGAGTGATGTTTCATAGAATACGAATTCATATTTCTTAAGAATTTCTGTGTAAGCATCCTTAATGTATGAGTCCTTAGTTCCTAAGACTTTAGCAACTGCTCTTGAGACGTCTTCGGTTTTGAAGACATCGTCTTTAGTTTCTGCAAGCTTACTGTATGAAGATTCAGAACTTAAAGTTAATTTAGCAGTTGATGGAGCTTCTTCAACTAAGACAATGTAGAATGCGTGTCCGCTAGTATCATTGTAAATGAAGTTGTATTCATTGTCTTTGAATGCGAGTGATTTTGCTGGAATAACGAATTTGTTTCCATTGATGTTTCTCATGTATGGAATTCTCTTCACAGCTTTTCCATCATCGTCTTTTTCGTATGCACCTAATGAATAGTGTTTAACACCATCAACTTCGACTGGATCTGCTCCAGGAGCAAGAGTACCATCTTCATATTTTAATGAACCATTGTCGAGAGTGTTTGCAACGTTAATGTTGAATAAACGATCTCTGATTCCTGATGGAAGTTCACTTAATCCGCCATTTTTGACATACCAACCATCGGTTGTGTAGTCTTCTTTGGCAAGAGAAATAAGTTTGTCTCTTAAGCCATGAACTTTGGATTTTGCACTTGAAGTGAACTTGTCTAATTCAGCTTTTTCTTCTGGAAGTGGGAATCTACCAGATAATTCAGCTCTAATAGCTTTCTCATAGGAAACAAGAAGTTCACCTAATTTAGTGTCTTTATAGTATTTGCCTGGTCTAACAAGTGTAACGCCATCGAGTTTATAGTGTGATTCATGTGAAGCATCAATAGTAATTGAGTTTTTATCGTTGTAATCACCTAATGTTGCTTTAAGAAGATCAAGAGCGGCCTTGCCATCTTCTTCACAAGCATCATCTGCAAAGTCAATGATGCCTTTGCCTTCTGAAGCGAATGTACCAACAGTGTCATAACCTTTAATTGCTTTTGAAATAATGTCAAAATGAACTTTTCCATCAGAAGTAACACTTGTGATCTGCGAATCAGCAAAGCTCTTTAAAAGTGACCATTCTTTTGTGTCATCATTCTCATCATAAGCAACTTTGATGTAGTTGACTTTACGTGCATAAGCACGACCGAGTGATTCGGAATTGTTATTGAAAACATATTCTTCAACGAGTTTGTCCTTAAGAATTTGTGGATAAACTTTTTCTTCGATGTAACCACGTTTTTCAGTATCTGGGTTGCTATAGAGATCATTTAACATGTCTAAAGCATTTTCTTTTGTGACTTTGTCAGTTACAAAGAATTTTGCCCATTTACCACCATCTGGTAAATCAAGGACATCATAGAATTCATAGTAGTGAGCCCACCAAAGTTTTGATTCATCGAATCTTCCTTCGTCGTCATTATATGAACCAGATGTAATTTCGTTATAGAAGAATTCACTAATTCTATTTTTGATATCTTTGTAGAATTCTTCGAAACGGTGAAGTCTTACTTCATTTTCTGTCTTGCCTTCAATGTCAGCATCGCCATCACGATAGAAAACATCTTGATGTTCTGACATAAGAGCAAGAGCTAAGGTGTCGTCTCCGCCAATATGTGCTTCATAAGCTTCTTTAACTTTGCTATATGAACCAAATTTGCCGTTAGCGACTTCTTCTAGAAGGTTGGAAACAATTGTTGTGTTTCTGTCTGTTGCGACAGCATCATAAATCTTTCCAACTTTGTTTTCATCATCAACAATGCCGTTGCCATCTTTGTCTAAAACAATTGGGTCGTCATAGTTACTTGGAACAGCTGAGATAGGATCACATGCTGCGAGGATGAATGCGGCTGAGAGTGCGCAAACACCTGCAAATAATCTTTTAGATATGTTCTTTTCCATCGTTGCAAAGTGCTCCTTCCTTTTTAAATAAGACTGAGAGTAAATCAGTGTCTTTAATTGCATCTTCTTTGGTTAACGAACCAATTCTAATGCTCTTAATGTATGCTTTAGCAGCTTCTTTTTCAAATTTAACACCAGTATTTGGATCAATTTCGTTTGCATCAACCATTGCTTGTGCTAATTTATCAAGCATTGCACCAACTCTAACATCATCTCTCTTATCGTCTAATCCGTTACCGTTAATAAATGCGATACGGCAAGCATCAGAGACTAATTTACCACGCTCTTCGTTTTGTTTTTCAAGAGTGTTGATATATTCGTTCCATGTCTTGACCCAGTTTTCTTCTTTTTCTTGTTCTTTCTTTTCAAGGCCTCTGCCAATCCACATATCGAGAACGTCTTTGAGAGAATCGTTTTCGATTTTGATGCCTTCTTTTTCAAAGAATAACTTGAAGATGTATCTATTAAGTCTTTCTGTATCGTAAGATTTGAACTTGCTGATTAAGCTGTCAGCTCTGTCTTTTTGATCTTTGGTTTGAGTATTTGTATTAAAGTTAACGTATGTTGCTTTAGGATTTCCGCTTGCATCAAGTGGATATGCAGCTTGTACTGGATAATAAGTTGTATAGTATTCATCTAATGAAACATTTTCGTTTTCTTCGAAAGCTGAACGATTAACAACGATAAAGTGAATACCTTGATAATCTGAACCAGCACGAACACAAAGTATTGGTGTCCATTCTCCAGAATCTGTTTTAACGCTTAATACATTCTTTGATTCACCAGCGATATCCATTTTAATAAAGCCAGTACTTTTTGTTGCCTTTTCGGCATCAGTTAAGACAAGCTCGTCTTTCTTTGGATCTGTTTCTTTAACTGTAATAAGTGCGATTGAGTGTCTGTTTAAGAACTTGTTATAAATAATATTTCTTGGGAAGAAATTAGCCGAACCATCAATAACAGGTTTACCGTTTGCGTCTTTGTCGACGTCTTTTACATCATATAAATCTTGGAACACATTGTAATCAATTTCAGGAATTGTTTCGCCGAATGCTTTTTTAGAAGCATTTAAGAAATTTTCTGAAATAGAACCTACTTCAGGTGTGAGTGTACCGTCGTTTCCTGGAATACCAATGTTAGATTCACGAACTGCATCTTTGTTTGCGCTAAAGAAGTTTTCATAGGCATAAACACCTAATTTAAATTCGTTAACATAACCTGTTGTGTATTCAAGAATATCAAGGTTACCGTAATCTGCGCCTGAACCAGTATCTCCAGAGAAACGTTGTGCAATAGTATAAAAACTATCTTTATTGTCTTTTCTAGATAATTCGTTAACTAAATTGTAAAGTTTTTCTGCGTTTTGTTCAGAAATAGTTCCGTTTGAATAGTTTGTACCTGAACCATCTTCTACATTAATAAGAATATGTGATACATGGTAAGGAACCATATCTTTGAAATAGCCGTTCCAAAGTTGTTTATCACCATCATATTTGACTTCAGAATTACCATTCTTAATGTCATTCATGTGATAAGTATAGAAATTGTCATCAAAGAATTCTTTTTTAATCTCTTCAATGTATTTCTCTCTTAATTCTTTTTCATTTTCAACGCCTTTGCTTGAGAGAATTGAGTTGAATTCATCTGCATACTTAGTATTGTTGTTTTCTGCAGCTTCTTGTGCATCTTCCTTATCGGAACTTACACGAAAATTAGCTTCTTTCTCAATTTCTGGCATTTGATCTTTGCCAAGATTTTTTGGTGTCTTTTTAATATTTCCATATTTGTCCTTTGAAATAACATCAACTGTTTCAATATTAGTTTCGAAATAGTTGCGGACAACGATGGAGTTGATTGCATCAAAAATTGATTGGAATTTTGATGAATCTTTGTAATAATCTTCCAACAAATCATCGGCTTTGATTACTGTTGGGTCATTATCACTTTCTTTAATTTTATAGGTAATGATTTTGCCATCGCTTGCATACTTAACGGTGTTGTCACAACCAGCAAGAGCGCCAGTAGTAAGTATTGCAGTCATCAAGCCAATGGCTAATTTAGATTTCTTCATATGACCTACATGCCTCCTTTTCGAACATAGCGAGGGTATTATATACATTTAATTGTATAAATACAACAAACTTTTTTATGAAAGTTAATAAACAAGTTTATTTTTTAAATATTTTCGAATTTACAGCAAAAATCATAGATTTTTGAAATATTTTTTATCATTTCATTTGCTAACCTATTTTTTCTTATATAAAATATTTGCGGTTTAAAAGGGAGAAAAGTACCTATGTCAAAGCTTAAAATTGAAAACTTACATGTAGCAGTAAAAGATA
>JAZLKX010000022.1:0-2316 GCA_045597865.1 Bacilli bacterium
CTTGTGTATATTACCCATTCCGATCCTAAAATAGCTACTACCAAAGGAATAATTAAATTACCTGCATTAGAATAAATAACCGAGCATTGCTCCACTGCATTCAGCTTAAACAATTTCTTGAAAAAAGAACCTAAAAACAAAAGCATAGCTTCAACAATTACAGCAGCTACAGTTCCTAAAATAAGACCTTCTTTTACCTGTTCCGTAAAATCTACCTGAAAGGCCATAAGAATAGCACATGGAAAAAACAAATAAAGCAGCAGCAAAGCGTCCCCCGCACAGCGTAGCTAAAGCACTACAAGCAAAAAACATGACTATATAGTACTACTATAGGCTTTGGTCTGACCAAATTCATAAATCCAATAAAGTAAAATATATGTTATATCTCCAAATTCAATCAAAATAACTAATAATATATTATATTATGGAACAGAATACTTTACTTGTCAATCTATTTCATTTATCATAGAATTTAAATAGAGCAAAGGGGCTGTAAAAAAAGTCCTAATTTAAGAGAGCCTGAATCAAGTATTTTGCTTGGTTCAGGCTCTTATTCGTATATATAATTATAAACAATAATTTCCCATTGTTATTTCATAAAAATAGGCACACTAAAACAAAGGTATATAAAACACCTTAAAATTTTAGGCTGCTACTGCGTTTCGATGTAACTTATTATGAAATTTGTACAGATTAAATCCGCAAGCTATTAGTGTCAGTTCAAGTACTACACCGCTTAAACCTCTTCTAAATAGCCTTTTATAAGATCTATCCCATTTTATTACTCCGAATGTACCCTCAGATTGTATTGATCTGTTCATACGTAACAAAGCACCGTGAATACATTCTAGATTGGCTATTACCTCTTTGTGCATAGATGTAAGCTCCCGGTTTAGTCGAACAGTTCTATTACCTTTGCTCTTGGTACACTGTGCTTTAAGCGGGCAACCTTCACAGTTTTCGCACACATATATTTCTTCTGTACGTCCATATTTGTTCCTTTTGACGGGAACCTTGCACTTAAAATTAAATGTTTTGCCGTTCGGACATATCAGCTTTCCGTTTTCGGTTTTGAAGTTATCTACTCTGAAAGGATTGTTCTGGTATTTTTTATCCTTTGTTTCCTTGGCAAACATAGAAAACTTCATATACTTTTCCATACCATGTTCTTCACAATAAATATAATTGTTGAAAGAACCATATCCGGCATCTGCAACCGGATACTTAGGATAGTGCCCATATACCTGATTAAACTTTTCCATAAGAGGAACAAAGCATTCCATATCAGACGCATATTGTTTAACATCTATTACAGCTAAATATTCATCACATACCGCAGCCTGAAGATTATATGCAGGAAGAAGCTGGTCATTCCCCATATAATCTTTTTTCAGACGCATAAATGTCGCATCTTTGTCTGTTTTAGAGTAACTGTTTCTTTCGTTTCCACAGATTGCTATATGGGTAGCATATTTTTTTAATCTTCCAATATATCCTTCTAATAGCTGGTACTGTCTTTGCTGGATTGTTTTACGTTTACCGGATCCGCTTACGAATTTATTAATAGATATATTTGCAGCCTTAGAATATCGTGCCAATATATCCTCTGCATATTCAATAGCGTATTCTTCGCGTTTCTCAATAGTAATTCCCAGAGGATTAAGAATTTCGCTGTTCATCTGGTCAACAAGTTCAGAAATCTTTATGCAAAGCTTTGATCTGTTTTTCAGAGATGAGTTCTTCCAAACCCAAGTGTATTTATTAGCATTAGCTTCAATTTTAGTGCCGTCAATGTAAACATGGTTAAGGTCTACATTATCTTTGCCGAAGATATAGCTATTAATATCTTTGAATATATCCTCAATTGTATCGGTAAGTTCACAATTTATAAAATTACCAAATGTAGCGTGAGAAGGAGCCTTCATGCCGTCCAGAAGATACATATAGCGTATGTCAGTCTTGCAAAGTTTCGTGAGTTCCCGTAGAGACTGGATACCATGCTCCATAAAAGCAAAGAGTAAAACCTTAAGTAATTTTAGCGAATCACATCTTGGACGACCTGTTTTGCTTTCCTCACTTGCAAAATATTTCTTTAGGTCAATGTTTTCCACAACGTCACAAAAAGTATTTACCGGGTCAGAAATATCGATTAATTCTTCAATTACCAGTGGCAATTTCAGTTGCCTTGGTGTATAATATGCATTGGTGTTTTTTGTTAGTCGCATAACAAAATTATACCAAAAAACGCTGAATTCTTCACCGGAATTCAGCGTTTTTTTCATAATTCAAGGGGCTGTGTTTTTTTACAGCCCCTTT
>JAZLKX010000023.1:0-1043 GCA_045597865.1 Bacilli bacterium
GCGCGGCTCACGCCGACAGCTTTTCTTTAAGCATCTGCACAGGGCTTTTCCTGTTAAGCGTTCGCATTGTTTTATTGTTGCTCCATATCAAATGCTGCGCAAGTTTTTCATTTAATTCTTCAACACTCTTAAATGTTTCCCACTCATAAAAATATCTCTGGTCATTTCTATGACTTCTTTCTACCTTTCCGTTATGCCACGGTGTTCTCGGTGGAATTAGTTTATGAGTTATGCCTTGATTTTTCAGCTCTTCGTCAAACGGACATATCTTATCATCACTGATGTATTTGTAAGTAAACTCTGTTCCATTATCTGTTTGTATTGTTTTTATTGTAAATGGAAAGGCTTTTTTCAGCATTTTCAGAAACTTTACTGAGTTTTCGGGAGTATGCTCCTCAAAGCCATATACGAACCTCATTCTTGTACATTCATCTATCGCTGTCCATTGATATAAGTGCTTTCCGTCCCTTAATACCGCACCTCTCAAACAGTTGTACGGTACTTCTTTTACGTCTATTTGCACCTTTTCTCCGGGTTTGAGTAACTCCGGATACCGCCGAACTGTTCTGCTTTTCTTCTTTGTCTTTTTCTGCTCTGAAAGGCCCATTCTTTTTGCTGCATATACCATTCCCGAGAAGCTTCGCACGTACCCTTTGCGTATCAAGTCACTATATACTCCGTCCCAGCCATAACGCTGATAACATTTTTTGAACGAATTCTTTATCTGCTTTTCCTCTTTTGGGGTATGCCTGTTTGGATGACTGTGCGGTCGATGTGATTTTTCAAGTAACGATTGCCATGTTCCGTCATATCTTTTGCACCACCGTTTTATACTCGACAGGCTTACTCCATACATCCGACTTGCACAACTTTTACCGTTTTTCTCTGCGTATTTTACTATTGCTTGCTTTTTTCTTGCTTCTTGTGTTATTATATTCATGAGAAGTACTTCTTTCTTGGCTAATGGTTTGTAGCTATTTCATTATACCATATTTGGAAGCTACTTCTCTTTTTTATTGGGGCATATCATTTTAGCACATACA
>JAZLKX010000024.1:0-1034 GCA_045597865.1 Bacilli bacterium
CGTTAGAGCAGATTTTTCTCTTATGGGAAAAATCTGCTTTTTTTGTGGTTCTAAAAAGGTTATCAAGAAAGGTCTTAAGCTTGGTAGACAACGCTGGCTTTGCAAGGACTGTGGACGGCTCTTTTCATCAAATTCTCGGACAAATACAGCTCAGGTCGTGGACTTATACGCGCAGGGAAATTTGACGGTAAGACAGATAGCGGGGGTTCTCGAAGTCAACGAAAGAACCATCTACCGACATCTGGCAAAGCACAATCCCTGCAATAGAAACGTTCATCTGCCAGACAAAATTATCGCCATGATGGATGCGACCTACTGGGGCTGGAACTTCGGCGTCGTGGCGATCAAAGACCACATCTCCGGTGATGTTGTCTGGAGTAAATTTATCAATTGCAAGGAACGGATCGAGGATTACGTGGAGGGAATAAGGGCTCTAGAAAAAGAGGGCTGCGAAATCATTTGCATTGTGAGCGACGGCCTGAAGGGCTTGAGAGAGAGGCTTTCAGACTATCCTTTCCAGTATTGCCAGTTTCATCAACTGCAGACGATAAAACATAAATTGACGAGCCATCCAAAACTGCCCGCGTCCATGGAACTTTTGGAAATATCCAGGTTGCTGTACAGGACGGACAAGGAATCCTTCATCGGCGCGTTGGAAGACTGGCATACCCGCTGGGAAGCGTTTCTGAAGGAACGTACGAAGGACGAAAATGGTCGGTCCCATTACACCCACAAGAATCTGAGAAGCGCCTTTTTGAGCCTGAAGCGCAACATGCCCTGGCTATGGACTTTCTACGACAATTATGAGTTGGGCATTCCGAATACGAACAATGAAATGGAATCCCTGTTTTCGTGGCTTAAGCGAAAATTGAACATTCACAACGGGATGTCTCAGGAGAGACGAAGAATGCTGATTCTGGAACTTTTTTCTGCCCACAAGCCGCATAGATAAAGGTCTGCAGCCGATTTCAGGTACCCAAATGTCATATAATCGAAAGTCTTGCTTTTCCAGGTACCTTTTTGTCATATAGGCC
>JAZLKX010000025.1:0-432933 GCA_045597865.1 Bacilli bacterium
ACTGGCGGAACATACGAGAGTCGAACTCGTCTCGCCTCCGTGACAGGGAGGCATCATAAACCGATAGACCAATGTTCCTAATCAGCGAGAAAAATATTATCACAATCTTTTATTTAAATAAAGATTTTTTTACTTAATGAATTCTCTAAGTCTTTCAATTGGCATGTATCCAAGCTCTCTTTTTACGAATTTTCCATCCTTAAATAAGAGAAGTGTTGGGATTGACATAACTCTAAACATTCTTGCAATTTCTGGGACAAAATCTGTGTTAATTTTAACGATTTTTACCGGTGATTCCCCATCTAATTGCTCTAAAACAGGTGCAAGCATTTGGCATGGTCCACACCAATCTGCATAGAAATCTACGATTACTAAATCACCTTGGACTTCTTTTTCAAAGTCATTAGCATTTTCTAAATGTACAATCATATTTTTCCTCCATCCAAATTATATAAGACTGAAAATTAAAAAGATAATAAGAATATGTAATGGTAAGTATAGGTAAGCACCATACTTAAACCATTTTTTGTCATAACCTCTTTCGCCATTGTAGAAAAGAAGCGGAATGCATGCAATTGCAGCAAAAGCTTGATAATCAAAGAAGAAGTAAGAAATTCCAGTAATCTTAAATATTATATAGAATAAGAAGACAACAAATAGAACAACAAAGGCATTAATAATGTTTTCTGCGTATCTTTCATAAGGTGTATCAACAAGATTTTCAGTAGCAGAGCCACCATTTTTTAGTATTAGTTTCGCAATAGGTTTTGAGTAGTAAAAACCAAGTGCTAAAAGTATGTCGAAAAGTGCATATGGAAGACGTAAATAAAATGGCATCCAAAGTATGTTGATATTTTGCGTTTTTTCAATGTTCACAACTGCGAATGAAGTGATGATAAAACCGATGCTTAAAATAGCTAAAAATGAGTACTTATCTTTTCGCTTCAAAAGGTAGATTGAAACAGCTACAATTAGGGCGTCTAAAACAGGTGAATAAAATGATTCAACTTGATTGTTAATTGTGTAGTAAAAAACAACCTGTCCGATCAAGAAAATTGCAGCAATAATTCCTAGTTTCAAAGCATATTTGCCAAAGTGTTTTGTGTGCCTTACTCCCTCAACAATTATGAAGATAAAAAGCGGGAATGCTAAACGACCAAAAAGTCTAAAAATATTGCCGATTTGCTGGGTATTTTCGAGATTTTGCAGGAAAATTCCAATATGATCAAGAGTCATAAAAATGATTGCAATGATCTTTAAAATGAAGTTGGAAATGAATTGAAAATTTCTCTTATTTTCCATTAGTGAAATACTCCTAATATAACACTTGCTGGAATGAGTGAAATTACGTTATTTAAAATGTGAGCAACTGTAGATCCTGCAAAGCCAAAATTGTCGTATACAAAAGTGAGACTTATGGCCGCAAAAATATAGTATGGTAAATTAAGTAATTCGTTACTTAAATTTGATAAGTCAAAATTGAAGTGAATTAAGGTAAAAACAATGATGGTAACTGCATAGGCTAGATACTTGTTAATTCGTTTGAAAAATGAGAACAAACCAACACGATAAGTTAGTTCTTCACAAATAGGTCCAATTAGACCAAAAATTATAAGTGAAATAACCGGATAACTTTCTGATGTAACATCAATTGCTTGTTGGTTGTCATTTCCAGTGATTGAGACACCAGCAACTTGCAAAATGAATGAATAAAGCATTCCGAAAGCAATTATTGCAACAAAACAACAAATGGCTGCTACATACGGTTTCCAGTTTTTAAAACTATTAAATAATTTCTTAAAGTCGAAGTTTACAATTGCAAATAAGATAATAAATAAAACACCATAAGCAACTCCATTTAATATCATATTTAATAATGTAATACTCATCGAACTTGTGTTAAAAAATGAGAAAATTACAGAAATTATTACGCCTAAAATAGTAAAGCCAAAGGAACCGGTTAAAAATAAACCGAGTTGTTTACCAAATGCAAGCATTTGGATATTCTTAAAATTCGGATCTAATTGTCCGTTTGGGCTATGACAGTTAGGACATTCATTGAATGTCTCATCATAGCTTTGCTTACAGTTGTTACAATTGACTTTTTTAAACATTGTTATTCAATTATATTCTTTTTCTAGGAAAAAATGTATAATTAATCTTAATGTTTACGATTTTAGAAAGAAATGAAATAACTTTGATTAGGGATAGATCCTCTTTTATTGGGGTTCTAATTCATGCTACAAGTGTAGAATCTGTTAAACAATATCTAATAGATATAAGAAAACAATACCCTAAAGCAAAACACTATTGTTATGCTTACATCATTAATAGACAAAAGAAATGTTCTGATGATGGTGAACCAGCGAAAACTGCAGGAAGACCTTTGCTTGAATTACTTGAGAAAAAGGAAATGAATGAAGTTTTGTTAATTGTGGTTCGTTACTTTGGTGGTGTCCTACTTGGAGCATCTAGACTTATGTCTACATATTTAGAGACAGGGGTTCAAACTGTTAATTCAGCAGACATTGTAGAAATCGAAAACAAATTTATTTATCGAATGGTTTTATCTTATCCGGATTATGACGAATTGCAAAGATTTGCAAAAAGAGACGGCTTTACAATTGAAAATCCTAAATTTGAGGATAAAATTAGTGTTGATGTTTTAGCAGATGAAAACTTCGGATCAATGTTAGCTGATACATTTCCACATGCAGAAATCGAAGTTTCTGGGCAAAAGAAAGTTTATAGAAGGTGACAAATATGATTGACGCAAATGAATACGCAAGAAGAAGAAATGACTTATTTGACTTATTAGATGATAACTCAGTTACCATCCTTTTCTCCGGTGTTGGTAAAAAGAAATCTGGTGATGAAAATTACGAATTTGTTCCAAATAAAAATTTCTATTATTTAACAGGAATTAAACAAGAAAATTCTATTTTAATGCTTGTTAAAAACGATGATGAAAAAATGGAATATCTTTTTATTGATGAACAAGATGAAAAGATTAAAAAATGGACTGGTTATAAACTTTCTCATAAAGAAGCTAAAGAAACATCTGGAATTGGTAATGTGTTTCTTAGAAACACTTATGAAGGAAAACTCCTTGCTTTCTTTAATGAAAATGAAAAGAATTATGAGCCGATTACAAAGTTTTATTTAGATTTAGAAAATGAACTTAAAATTGGTGAATGCAAATCAACTCAACAATACAAAAAAGAACTTGAGGTTGTTCATAAATTAGAAGTTTTAGATGTTCATGAATTGATCATGGGAATGAGAATGGTTAAATCTGATGCTGAAGTTGAAATGATTAGAGAAGCAATTGCTTCAACTGAACTCGGCTTAAAGAATGCCTTATTAAATCTTGCTCCAGGAAAATATGAATACAATTTACGCAACATTTTTAATTATACAATTCATGAGGATCAGGATGCTTCATTAGCATTCTCTTCAATTGTTGCTGCAGGTAAAAATGGAGTTATACTCCATTATCCAAGCCAAAAAGACCAATTAAAAGATGGCGATTTAGTCTTATTTGATGTTGGCGCTGCAAAAGATTTTTATTGTGGTGATATTTCTAGAACCTATCCAATCAATGGTAGATTTTCTGATATTCAAAAAGTTATTTATGAAATTGTTTTAAATTGTAATAAACAAACAGCAGCTTTCATGCGCCCAGGTATTACATTAAAAGAAGCAAACGAATTTGCAAAAATGTTCTTAGCAAATGAATGTTTTGAAAAAGGTTTAATTTCTTCTAAAGAAGAGATTGGAAAAGTCTATTATCACTCAGTTTCCCATCACTTAGGTTTAGATACTCATGATGGAACTGATAGAGTTTCAAAACTTGTTCCAGGTAACGTTGTTACCTGTGAACCAGGATTATATTTTAAAGAATTTGGAATTGGTGTAAGAATTGAAGACGATATTTTAATTACAGATACCGGTTCAGAAGTTCTTTCTAAAGACATTGTTAAAGAAGTTAAAGACATTGAAAAAATGTTGGGACGTAAATAATGAAAAAATATATTCTTTCAATAGACCAAGGAACAACCTCATCAAGAGCTATTCTTTTTGATAAGAAAGGATCTTTGGTTTCTTCAGCTGCAAAAGAGTTTCAACTTTTCTATCCAAAAGAGGGCTATGTTGAAGCTGATGCAGTGGAGATTTGGAGTTCTGTTGTTGATGTTGTAAATAATGTCTTAATTAAGGCAAATGCTAAGTGGGATGAAATTGATTCTATTGGTATTACAAATCAACGTGAAACCACGGTAATTTGGGAAAAAAAGACGGGAAAACCTATATATAATGCGATTATTTGGCAATCTAGACAGTCGCAATATATCTGTGAAAAATTAGCCAAAAAAGAGACAATCATTCATAACAAAACAGGATTAATAATTAACCCATATTTTTCAGCATCCAAGATTAGATTTATTTTGGATAATGTTGAAGGCGCTCAAGGACGTGCCGAAAAAGGAGAATTACTTTTTGGAACAATTGATACTTGGTTAATTTGGAAACTTACAAATGGTAAGGCCCACGCAACAGATACAACAAATGCATCAAGAACTTTATTATTCAATATTAATACTTTGAAATGGGATAAGGACTTGCTTGAAATGTTTAATGTTCCAGCAAAGATGCTCCCAGAAGTTTATTCAAGCAAACACGACTACGGAAAAATTGCATATTTTAATCGCGATGTCCATATTCTTGGGGTCGCTGGAGATCAACAAGCTTCACTCTTTGGACACACATGTTTCAAAGAAGGAGAATGCAAAAATACATACGGTACCGGTTGTTTCATGTTAATGAACACTGGAGAGAAACCAATCCTTTCAAAGAAAGGATTATTAACTACAATTGCTTGGACAATTGATGGAAAAACAACCTACGCTTTAGAAGGCTCAGTTTTCATTGGTGGTGCAGCAATTCAATGGTTAAGAGATGGTTTGAAAGTCATTAAAGAAGCTCCTGAAGCAGATGAATCCGCAATGAAAGTTCCAGACAATGGTGGAGTCTATTTTGTTCCAGCATTTGTTGGACTTGGAACTCCATATTGGGATGATGATGTTCGTGGAACTATCTTTGGAATGACTCGTGCAACAAATAGGCATCACATTGTTCGTGCAACTTTGGAAGCAATCGCATTCCAATCAAAAGATGTTTTTGACATTATGTCTGAAGAAGCACAAATTGAAATCAAGTCTCTTCAAGTTGATGGCGGTGCAACAAACTCAAATGTTTTGATGCAATTTCAATCCGACATTCTTCAAATCGACATTCAAAAGCCATGTTGTTTAGAATCAACAGCACTTGGAGTTTGCTATCTTGCAGGTCTTCAATCAGGCTTCTTTAAATCAATTAAACACATTAAAGAATGTCATGATCTAAAAGCAAGCTTCTCACCAAAAATATCCGGGAAAACAGCACAAAATCTCTCAAATTCCTGGATGAATGCAGTAAAAGCTGCTAGATCATTCAAAGCTTAATTCTTATTAAATATATAAAAAAGAACAACCCTCGCGAGTTGTTCTTTTTGATTGTTTAGTTATTAGCAATCAGCGTAGCAAGAACCACCAATGAATTCTCTCATAAGTGAGTTACATGGAACCCATTCATCTGGCATATCATCGAAGTACTTAAGCATACGAAGTAATCTTTCTGCTGTTGGGAAGAATACTGATTCTTGTTTAACTGCTTCAAGAAGTGGTTGTGCATATTTCTTCATAACTGAAAGTTCATATTGAAGCATTGAGTTATAGACATAGTCTGCACCTTCTTGAGTTTCATAAATCCATCTGAATTCTCCACGACGGACACTTGGCCACATTCCGATTGTTTCTTCTGCTGAAGCACCACGGAACTTGTAGTCACGAACCAATCTACGAAGTAAACGTAAGTCAACTGTTGAGATTGGGCAGTGGTTGTCTAAGTTAATTTGAGCTTGTGGAGCAATAAAGATTTTGAATTTTTGATGTCTTGGAATGAGTGTTGTCATTCTGTCATTAAGAGCATGGATACCTTCAATAATAATTGGCTCATCTGGTCCGACTCTTAGTTTTCTACCTTCAACACGGTGTCCGACTTTAAAGTCGAATTTTGGAAGTGTGACTTCTTCTCCGTTAATGAGGTCAAGCATATTTTGGTTGAATAAATCGATATCAAGAGCTTCGATTGATTCAAGGTCTGGTTTTCCATCTTCATCTTTTGGTGCTTTATCTTTTGTTAAATAGTAGTCATCAAGTGAGATTCTGATAGGACGAAGTCCACGTGCCATAAGTTCGATTCTTAATCTATTAGCAAATGTTGTTTTGCCAGAGCTTGATGGACCTGCAACACAGATGATACGAATATTGTCGATATCTTTGACAATTTTTTCGCCAAGTTCTGCGAGCATTCTGTTATGTCTTGCTTCGCAAAGTTGAATGAAGTCAATAACGCCATCTTTATGGATGTGTTCATTAATTTTTGCAACTGTTTCAGCATTGACTTTCTTGGCCCAAACGTGAGCTTCTTTTAATGTTCTACCATAGGTAGGAGCATCAACGAATTCTGGAATTGCGCCTTTAGCTTCTGATCTTGGTGATTGAAGAATCATGCCAGGAACATAAAGATGTAATTTGTAATTCTTTAAATAACCAGTTGATGGAACCATTCTGGATGCGAGGTAGTTGAAGTAGCCATCACATTCATATAAATGAACGTTCTTCTCTGGACGGTATGGAAGAGCTTCAAGTTTGTCTTCTAAACCGAATTTTTCATAGTATTCCTTGGCTTCTTCTTTTGTGAATGAATGGCGAATTAATGGGAAATCTGCAGCAATAATCTTGTTCATTTCCTCTTCGATTGCATTTCTCATCTTTTGGTTGGAAGATTTTCCTGGGTTTAAGATTTGAATAAAAGTAGAACGTGATACATTACGTGTGATTCTAACTTTTAATTCTGGATAAAGTCTTGCAAAAGCCATGATTGCAACATATCTAAGTGAAGCTTCGTAAATTTTTGCTGCATCTTCATCCTTGATTGTTAATAATTCAACTTTTGCATCTTCATCAACATAATAGGTAAGTTCTCTTAATCTGTTGTTAACTCTAGCACAAATGATATCTTTGTTGCCAGCTTCAACAAGTTCAGATAACTGAACTTTGCTATTGAATTTCTTTTCTTGGTCATTGATTTTAATAGTAAATGACATAAGTGTTTCTCCTTTTTGCGGCGTTATAATCATAAAGCAAGTTTGCTTTCTTTTCAATAAAAATATTATAAGCGCTTACATTAATTTCTTTCTATTTTTCTTTACTTAAAATTTAATTTTAGTAAAATATTACCTGCTGTTATTGTGTTAGGTTATTTACTAAATAACAAACACTAAAAGGAGATTATTATGGCAAAAGCAATGGTTTACATTCAATCAGGTGGTCCAACATCAGTCATTAATAGCAGCCTTTATGGCGCAATTATGGAAGCTAAAAAGCATCCAGAAATCAACGCAATTTATGGCTCGCTCAATGGAATTGAAGGACTCTTAACTGATAACATTATTGATTTGGGAAAAGAAGATCCAGAACAAATCGAGTTACTTAAACAAACTCCAGGTTCAATACTCGGTACTTCACGTCACAAACTCCCAAAGGATTTACACGATCCAGAATATGCAACAATTTTAGAGACTTGCAAGAAGCACAATATTGGTTATGTTTTCGTTAATGGCGGAAACGACTCAATGGATACTTGTATGAAACTCTCCTTACTTTGTAAGGAAAAAGGCCTTGATATCAAGGTTATGGGTGTTCCAAAAACAGTCGATAACGACCTCGCAGAAACAGACCACTCATTAGGTTTCCCAAGTGCTGCAAAATACGTCATCAACACTGTTAAAGAAATCATCATTGATGCAGTCTGCTACAAAAAGGGCAAAGTTTATATCATTGAAGTTATGGGCAGAAACGCTGGTTGGTTAACAGCAGCAGTTGATATGCTTCCTGAAGGAATTAGACCAGATTTGATCTACTTACCAGAACAAAAATTTGATATGGAAGACTTCCTCAAAAGAGTTCACGATTTATATGAAGAAAAAGGCAATGCAATCGTTGCAGTTTCCGAAGGAATCGAATTCGAAAGAGATATGTCAAAAGTCAAATATGACTCATTCGGTCACGCACAACTCGGTGGTGCAGGTGCAGACCTCGCAAATATTGTCGAAGAAAAATTCGGATACAAGATTCGTGCAATCGAGCTCTCGCTCCCGCAAAGAGCATTCTCATTCTTAACTTCAAAAGTTGACTCAAAAGAAGCTCAAAAATGTGGTGAATTAGCAGTCAAGAAAGCAGTCAAAGGAATGACTGGTAAGATGATTGCAATCAAACGTGTTTCTACTGCTCCTTACAAAGTAAGCTACAAAGCAGTTAACATCAAAAAGATTGCTAACGTTGAACAAAAAGTTCCAGCTGCATGGGTTAAAGATCAAGGCCACATGACACAAGAATTTAGAGATTACATTTATCCACTCATCCAAGGCGAACTTAAGGTTCAAATGGAAGACGGAATTATCAAATCAACAGTCCTCAAAAGAGTTCTTGTAAAATAAGCCAATAAACATAAACTAAAAGTCGACCAAATTTGGTTGACTTTTTTATTTGTTTTACCGCATAATATACGCATGAAGAAATTTTTATCAAAATTTAGCGACTTTACACTCACCATCATTCTCGAGGGAATTATAGGAGTTGTTGCAGTCGCTCTTTCCTTTATTGGTTTCAAGTTTGGCAAATATGGATGGACTATTGGTTGTGCAACTGGAACTGTACTCGCAATGCTTTCAACTGTTATGGTTTTTAAAGGAAGCGATGCTGCGATGAGAGCAAATAAAATGGGATTGTATTTCTTGTTTTATTTCTTAAGAATGGTTCTTTTTATTGGTGTTATGGTTGTGTTTGCAATCTTACAATACAAAAGTGAAATTCATGTTTTTGATTATTCACTTTTCGGAACACTTATTGCTTACACCCCAATGTTTATTATTCTTATTGTTGGCCAAGTTAAAGGCAATCACGATTTAGATAAAAAAGTTCAAGAAAAAGCAAAGGAGGAATAATGGACAAGTATTCAGATCCAAATACATGGAAATCATTTAATCCAAGTGGCGAAGTAATAATTGCATTAGCCATCATTGGAGTTTTAATCATACTTGCCATTATTGTTGGAATCCTTGCTAAGAAAGCTGATCCATTAAAACGTCCAAAAGGTTTACTAAAGCTTGTTGAGTGGGCTGTTGAAAAACTTGATGCTTTTACCGCAGATGTAATGGGACCAGGTTTTGAAAACTTTGGTGGTTTACTTTTAGGCATTATTCCATTCTTATTCCTATCATTTACCATAGGTATTACTGGTTTACCAACCCCAATGAATAATCTAGCAGTTCCATTAACATTGGCATTAGTAACCTTTGGTTTAATTCATTTTACTGCGATGAGATATAACAAAATTAGATACTTTAAACGTTTTGTTGATCCTCTTCCAGTTCTTCTCCCAATTAACTTACTTTCTATGTGGGCTCCATTGATTTCAATGACCCTACGTATGTTTGGCAACGCTATTGTTGGTTGGGTTTTACTTGGTTTATTAAATGGCGGATTAGAACAACTTTCTGCAACATTATTCTCGTTTATGCCTGCAGGACCAAATTCAATATTTATTGTTCCTATTTTAACTCCGCTTTTACATGCATATTTTGATTTATTCTCTGGCTTTGTACAGACAATGGTATTCGTGTTCTTAACATGTCTATTTGTTGCCCAAGAAAGACCAGATGATATAGAAACAGAAGTCGTTATGGCTTCAAGAAAGGAGGTAAGTCAATGACAGATATCGGTTTAAAAGCCATTGCTGCTGCTATTGCAATTTTTGGTGCAGGCGCATCATCAATTGGTGAAGGTTTACTTGTTACAAAAGCTATTGATGGTATGGCAAGAAATCCAGAAATGTACGGTAAACTACGTTCAAGCATGATTATCGGTGCTGCTCTTGTTGAAACATGTGGTATTTACGCACTCTTAGTCGCAATTTTAATTATCTTTGTTATGTAATGGAGGATTGTTAATGAAAAAGACTTTAAAATTTCTTCCATTACTTGGGGCACCAATGGTGTTATCAAGTTGTGGTATGGAAAAAGAAGACTTTTTAGATAAGTTATTCCCAAATCCTTGGGATGCTTTAGCAGTGTTCCTCGCTTTTATTATTCTTCTTATTGCTGTGTTCTTCTTCGCATATAAACCAGTTAAGAAACTTCTTAAAAAGCGTGGGGATTATGTTGAAGATAAAATTAAGTCTGCTGAAAGCAAGGAGCAAGAAGCTTCTAAACTTTTAAGCGACGCAAAGGAAGAAGTCAAAGCAAAGAAGATAGAAGCAATGGGAATTGTTGAAAAAGCGAAAGAAGACGCTAACAAAGAACGACAAGCAATTCTCGACAAAGCAAAAGAAGAAAGACAAGCCGAAGTCAAAAAGGCAAAAGAAGAAATTGCTCAAGAAATTGAAGCAAGCAAAGATGAGATCCATCGCGAAATTGTTTCAGTCGCGATTGATGCCTCAAGTAAAGTTCTTGAAAGAGAAGTTACTAAAAAAGACAACGAAAAACTTATTGATAGTTTCATCGATGATTTAAAGGAAGGTAAGTAATGGAAGAAGTTGCTAGTAGATATGCTGCAGCGATTGTAAGCATTGCAAAAGATGAAAATAAGCTCGAGCAATACAAGCTTGCAATTTTAGAGGTGGAAGCATTATTCGAAAGCAATCCTGAATTACTAAAATTCTTAAAATCATATTTTGTCAAAACAAGTGAAAAATATTCGGTAATTGAAGGGATTTTAAGCAAATATCGCCTGGAAAACCTCAATAACTTTATTAAATTACTTGTAGAGAAACATCAAATTCATAACTACAAAAACATCGTAAAAGAAGTAACAAAAGGTATTAACTTTGAGCTCGATATTTACGAAGGATTTGTTTACTCAACTGAACCTCTAACTGATGATAAAGTAAAAGAAATTGCAGATGCTATTTCTAAAAAACTTAATCGTAAAGTTGAACTAAAAAACAAAATCGATTCCAGACTAATCGGTGGCGTTAAAGTAGTGGTTCATGATCACGTTTTTGATGGTTCACTCAAATACAAACTTGAAACATTGAAAGAAAATTTAAAAGAAAGGAGAAACGGCTAATGAACATTAAAACTTCAGAAATTTCTGCTTTAATTAAAAAGCAAATTACAGATTTTTCTAGCAAGGTTGATTCTAACGATGTTGGCACCGTTATTACCGTAGGTGATGGTGTTGCTTTGGTTTATGGTCTTGATAAAGCAATGCTAGGTGAACTAGTAGAATTCCCAAATTCCATTTTTGGAATGGTTATGAACCTTGAAGAAGAAAACGTTGGCTGCGTCTTACTTGGAAACGACACCGAAATTAAAGAAGGTGACGTTGTTAGACGTACCAAAAGAGTTGTAGAAGTTCCTGTTGGCGATGCTCTTCTTGGAAGAGTAGTCAATGCTTTAGGTCAGCCACTTGATGGTCTTGGTGAAGTTAAAACCAAAGGTCATCGACCAGTTGAACGTATTGCACCGGGTGTTATTTATAGAAAATCGGTCGATACGCCTCTTCAAACTGGAATTAAGGCTATCGACGCAATGATACCTATTGGTAGAGGCCAAAGAGAACTTATCATTGGTGATAGACAAACAGGTAAAACTGCTATCGCTATTGATACAATCATTAACCAAAAGGATCAGAACGTAAATTGTATCTACGTTGCAATTGGTCAAAAGAATTCAACAGTTGCATCTATCGTAGATAAGTTACGTAAAGCTGATGCAATGAAATACACAACTGTCGTATCTGCGACAGCAAGTGAACTTGCTCCGCTTCTTTACCTTGCACCTTATTCAGGCATGGCAATGGCAGAAGAATGGTTAGAGCAAGGTAAAGATACTTTAATCATCTTTGATGATTTAAGTAAACACGCAGTTGCTTACCGTACACTTTCGCTCTTACTTAAGAGACCAAGTGGACGTGAAGCTTACCCAGGAGATGTCTTCTATTTACATTCAAGACTTCTCGAGCGCGCATGTAAATTAAATGAAGCAAATGGTGGTGGAAGCATTACTGCTTTACCGATCATTGAAACACAAGCTGGTGATATTTCGGCTTATATTCCAACAAACGTCATTTCTATTACAGATGGACAAATCTTCCTTATGACTGATTTATTCAATGCTGGTCAAAGACCTGCTATTGATTCAGGTTTATCAGTCAGCCGTGTCGGAAGTGCTGCTCAACTTAAGGCAATGAAACAAGTTGCAGGTAGTTTAAAGATTGAACTTGCAAACTACCGTGAACTTCAAGCATTTGCGCAATTTGGAAGTGACCTTGACGCTGATACAAAGAAGGTACTTACTCATGGTGCAGTTTTGATGGAAATCTTAAAACAAGCACAATATGATACCTACCCAGTTGATCGTCAAATTATTGAATTATTCGCTGCAAAACACAGATATCTTGAAGATTTAAAGACATCTGAAATCAAACCAGCACTCGATAAACTTTACTCTCATATTTCCTCATCTCATAAAGAGATTATTAAAGAAATTTTGAGCAAGAAAGTTATCTCAGAAACTCTTGAAGCAAAACTTCATGAAGTTATTAAAGGATTCTTTGAAACACTAAAGTAATATGGCACAAGCATTAAATAAAACCAAAAGAAGAATCGCCTCAGTAAGTAACACTAAGAAAATTACTGAAGCCATGGAACTTGTTGCAACCGTTAAACTTAAAAAGTTTAGAAATGTAATGGAACGCAATCAGTTCTATGTAAAAGAAATGGAAAATGTTATCTTCCATCTTTTTGGTGCACTTAATGCTAATGAAGAAATTCCTTACCTCCATGAAGGTAAAGGAGACAAAGATTTAGTGGTTGTCATTAATTCTAATTTAGGTTTATGTGCATCATACAATTCAAATGTATTTAACTTTGTTAATAATAATATTTCAAAAGAAAATTCAATCATTTTGCCAATTGGTTTAAAGGGTGAACTTAATTATAACAAAGAAGGATTTGAAGTTATTTCTGACTACGTCAGAATGAATGAAAAACTTGATTATGATGCAACCGCAAAACTAGGAAGACATTTACACTCAGAATTCTTAAAAGGAAAATATCGTTCAATTAAAGTTGTTTATACAAAGTATGTTAACTCCCTTCGCTTTGAACCAACTTTAATAACTTTATTCCCAATCGTAAATAAAGAAACAAAACCAGATATTGGATACGCACCAATCTACGATCCGAATGTTAAGACCTTGATCGAAGAGTTAGTTCCAATCTATCTAGTTTCATCTTTATATCAAAAACTTATCGAATCTCAAGTTAGTGAGCAAGCAAGTAGACGTACCGCAATGGAAAACGCTAATGATAATGCTGATGAACTTATAGATAAGTTAACAATCGAATATAACAAAGCAAGACAAGCTGCAATTACTCAAGAAATTCTTGAGGTTGTCGCTGGTCAGCAAAAATAAGGAGGCACAAAAATGAAAAAAGAAAATATTGGTCATGTCGTTCAAGCTGTCGGTCCAATCATCGACGTAAGATTTGAAGACGAACATTTACCAGAATTACTTACTGCCTTAATTGTAAAATTACCAGGAGAAGCAACTCTAACAATTGAAGTTGCTCAACACATTGGAGATGACATTGTTAGATGTATTGCTATGGGACCAACTGAAGGTGTCCTTAGAGGTATTGAAGTCATTGATACAAAATCACCAATTACAGTCCCAGTTGGAAACGATACTTTAGGTCGTATGTTCAATGTTTTAGGTGACCCAATTGATGAAGTGAAAGATGAAAAATCCTTTGCAAATCGCCTACCAATTCATAGAAAAGCCCCAACATTTAAGGATCAAAACGTCCAAACTGAAATCCTTGAAACAGGTATTAAAGTTATCGACTTACTCTGTCCTTATATGAAGGGTGGAAAGGTCGGTTTGTTTGGTGGTGCAGGTGTTGGAAAAACAGTTCTTATTCAAGAATTAATTCATAACATTGCAACCGAACAAAAAGGTATTTCTGTCTTCGCAGGCGTTGGCGAACGTTCACGTGAAGGTAACGATTTGTATTATGAAATGAAAGCGTCTGGAGTTCTCGCTAAGACCGCACTTGTTTTTGGTCAAATGAACGAGCCTCCAGGAGCAAGAATGAGAGTTGCCTTATCAGGTTTAACAATGGCTGAATACTTTAGAGATGTCGAACATCAAGATGTTCTTCTCTTTATCGATAACATCTTCAGATTTACTCAAGCAGGTTCTGAAGTTTCTGCTCTTCTTGGCAGAATGCCATCAGCTGTTGGTTATCAACCAACACTTGCAACCGAAATGGGACAATTACAAGAAAGAATTACTTCTACAAAGAATGGTTCTATTACATCAGTCCAAGCAATTTATGTTCCAGCTGATGACTTAACTGACCCAGCTCCTGCAACAACATTCTCTCACCTTGATGCAAAAACAGTTCTTGATAGAAATACAGCAGCACTTGGTATTTATCCAGCTGTTGACCCACTTGATTCAAGTTCAAATGTTCTTGATCCAAACATCGTTGGTAAAGAACACTACGAAGTAGCTCGTGAAGTTCAAAAGATTTTACAACGTTACAAAGAACTTCAAGATATCATTGCAATTTTAGGTATGGATGAACTTTCTGAAGAAGATAAAGTTATCGTTGGTCGTGCAAGAAGAATTAGAAATTTCCTTTCACAACCATTCTTTGTTGCAGAAGGTTTCAATGCTATTCCAGGAAAATATGTTCCAGTAAAAGATACAGTTCGTTCATTTAGAGCAATTCTTGATGGTAAATATGATAACTATCCAGAAAGTGCATTCCTTTATGTTGGAACAATCGAAGATATTGAAAAGAAAGCAGGTAAATAATGGAGTTTTCTTTAGAAATCATAACTCCTAGAGGAATCTACCTCGAGGAAAAGGTTACATCTTTAACCATTAAACTTAGTAGTGGTTATAGAACTTTTCTTGCTGGTCATGCTCCATTAATTGGTTCTCTTGATTATGCTCCAGCCCATATTATTAAAAATGGCAAAACTGATTTCTACGCTGTTCATGGTGGTGCAATTAACGTAACAAAAGAAAAAGTTATTGTTATTTGTAATGCTATCGAACATGCAAAAGATATTGATGTTGCTAGAGCAAAAGCTTCTAAAGAAAGAGCTGAAGAAAGACTCAAATCAAAAGATCCAAACACCGATATAAAAAGAGCAAGGTTGGCATTAGCCAGAGCACTCGCTCGATTGAAAGCTGTTGAATTAAAATAGTTGCCGATTTGGCAACTATTTTTTTTACAAATATTGGTTAATAATTTCTTCTGTTAAATTTTCTGCAATCAAATCCTTTTTTGCTATAGAAAAATTATTATTAATTATTGATAAAGATTGAGACTCAAAATTGGAAGAAAATGCAACGTTATTTTGTGAAGAAATTGCCTCTTCTAAAATGTTGTTTTTGAATATATTATTTGAAACAAAATCAACTTTCGTAAAATTGGAAAATATTGGGTTTTTTCCGGCGATTTCCCCACAAAAATACGAATATTTTGCTGTTTCATAACGTGAGTCCATGTGACGTTTAAAGACCCCATATGTCTTCATATAAGATGCATAATTTACTTCATAAAAATTAATTGAATTTTCTTTAACATAAATTTGAGGTGTCATAACATGGAAATTAGAGAAAAATTTAGTTTTTATTGGATCAATTAATTCATCAGTAATTGTGACAAGTAATTGATGTGTTTCTTTAACATACTTAGTAATGATTGGTTCGAACTGTTGACAAGCATAACAGCCAGCTTGTGAAAACATAACTAAAAAGTTCAAATTTGAGTTATATAAATTTTCAAATTCTTCTATTGTTGGTTTATAAAATAAATGACTGTCATCAACTTCACCATACAATAAATAATCTGAGTTGGAAAGCAACTTCATTTTTAATGGTTTGCCACAACCAGAAAGTAATGCTGTGAATGTTAATAGTAGGGCACTTACTTTTTTGAATTTCATGATTTGATTATAACACAAAACAATAATTAAATTATTTTTGTTGTAAAAAGCGCTTTCATTTTGTATAATCTTTCAGCGTTGGGAGGTAAATATTTATGAATTTATGGCACCGTGTTAATCCAGCAGATATCACACCAGATCATTTCTTAGCTTGTATTGAAATTCCACAAGGCTCTAAGAATAAATATGAATTAGATAAATATTCTGGTGCATTAAAACTAGATCGTATTCTTTATACATCAACTCACTATCCACATAACTATGGTTTTATTCCAAAAACATTAGCAGATGATGGTGACGCACTTGATGTTCTCGTTATTTCATCTGAACCAATTGTTCCACTCGCTTTAGTCGAATGCCGTCCAATTGGAATGCTTGAAATGATTGATGGTGGTCAAAGAGACGCAAAGATTCTTGCAGTCGCAGTTAACGATCCAACATATCAAAATATTACAGATGTTGGTGAAATTCCAGACCACTCACTTCGTGAAATCAAACACTTCTTCACAGTTTACAAACAACTAGAAGGAAAGAACACAATCGTTGATAACGTTAGAAGCCCAGAAAAGGCAAAACAAGTTATCAAATCTTGTATTGAAGCTTATCTCGAAAAGTTTGGTGAAGATCCAGTTCTCGAATACAGAAAAGCTGAATAACAAATAAGGGAAGTTATATCTTCCCTTTTATTTTAGTTTGTTGTAGAATTTTACTCGTTATGATTCATATTATTTTGTATCATCCAGAAATCCCTCAAAATACCGGAAATATCTTAAGGACTGCAATGGCAACAAATTCTTTTGTTCACATCATTGGTCCAATCCCTTTTGACATCTCCGATAAAGCTCTTCAACGAGCGGGAATGGACTACATAAAAGATGCAAAATTTGATTACTATAATTCCTATGAAGAGTTCCAAGAGAGTTTCAAAGATAAGAAAATTTACTATGTAACTAAGTATGGAGCGAACGTCTATTCCCAAGTAGATTTGTCAGATAAGACCGAAGATGTTTATGTCATGTTTGGTAGGGAATCGACAGGGATTGATAAGGAAATCTTGAGTGCTCACAAAGACACAACATTACGCATCCCAATGATGTCCACAGCAAGGTCACTAAATCTCTCAAATTCAGTAGCAATTGTTGTCTATGAAATACTGAGACAAAAAGGGTTCCCTGGATTAGCAAGTTTCGATATGATTAAAAAGTACACAATCTGAGTAAAAACCTCAAAATTGTGTATTTTTTTATAATACTTTTTCAAAAAAATGATTTATCAATTTTTTGGTTATGTTCATTATTGATTGAAAGTAATTTTTCTTTTTAATATAATTAAAGCATGGAAAATTTAAACAAGAAGGGCTTATTACTTATCATGTCTGGCCCAAGCGGAGTTGGAAAAGGCACAATTCGCGAAAAATTAATGGAAGATAAAAGCCTTAATCTTTTTTATTCTGTCTCAATGACAACCCGTAACATGAGACCAGGTGAAGTAGATGGTCGTGAATACTATTTCGTTTCAAAAGATGAATTCAAGAAAAATATTGAAAGTGGCAACCTTTTAGAGTGGGCTGAGTACGTTGGAAACTTCTATGGAACACCTAAAGATAAAGTTGAAAACATGAGAAAAGATGGCAAAAACGTCTTACTTGAAATTGATGTTAAAGGAACCGCAAATGTTCTTTCTAAAGTCGATGATGTTATTTCAATCTTTATTGCACCTCCTTCATTTGAAGAACTTGCCAATAGACTTAGAGGACGCGGAACTGAAACTGAAGAAGTTATCAATAACCGTGTTGAAACTGCTAGAAAAGAACTTGCTTTCCAATCTCAATATAAATATGTTGTCATTAATGACAAACTTGAAGATGCAGTTGATGAAATTAGGAAAATTATAAAGGAGAATTTATGATTACAATTACAATTTATGGATTAGATCAATTTACAGTTGGTCATTACTCTAGAGAACATACAGCAAACTTAGCTCAACTTTTTGAGACTAAGGAAGAAAACATTTCTTTCTATTCTCCAAATGCTTATGTTTTTCATAACGGAGTAGAACAAACTTCTTGGAACGCAATTGTTAAAGTAAATGCTCCAGAAAAGTTTGAAGTTTTAGAAGAAAAAGTAGCAAAATACTTAATTGAAACTCTAAAAGAGTTCTCAATCAATTTAAGTGTTGAATTCTATTATTACCATTCACATCATAGATACGAACACATTAACAAAGAATATCCAAGATTCATTACTGACGACAACTTAGTTAATGTTGAAGATTCTGATGAAGATGAACTTTATGAAGGAAATATCTTTGAAGGAATGGAAGAAAAATTAGAAGCAGCTTATGCTGAAAAAGAAGCACACGAATGTCATTGTGATGATGATTGTGAATGTGATTGTGAAGACGAGGAATGCGAATGTGGTGAACACGAATGTCATTGTGGACACCATCACAATAACTAAAGTTATATGATTAATTTATACGGTCAAGAAATAACCAAATTAGAAAAGTTATTAATGGACCGTGGCCAAAAGAAATATCGTGCCACGCAGCTTTTCACGTGGATTTATGAGAAAAAAGCTAAGACTTTTGATGAAATGAGCGATGTTTCCAAGGCATTTAGAGAAGAATTAAACCGTGATTTTTGTCTCACTCTTCCAACCATCTATAAGAAACAAGTTTCTAAAGATGGAACAATAAAGTTATTGTTAGAGTTAGAAGATGGATCAAAAATCGAGACAGCACTTATGCCATATAATTATGGCAATGCTGTATGTGTTACATCCCAAGTTGGTTGTAACATGGGTTGTGTTTTCTGTGCATCTGGTCTTCTTAAGAAGAAAAGAAATCTTGAAGTACATGAAATTGTTGGACAAGTTTTAGTTATGAATTCTCTTTTAGAAGAGAAAGGCGAACATGTTTCACATATTGTTGTTATGGGAACTGGTGAACCATTTGATAACTATGAAAATGTCATGGACTTTATTAGAATTGTTAACCATCCAAAAGCACTAGCGATAGGCGCACGCCACATAAGCGTTTCTACATGCGGACTTGTTCCAGGCATTATGAAATACGCACATGAAGGTTTACAAACAAATCTTGCAATTTCTTTGCATGCACCAAATGATGAAATTAGAAATAAACTTATGCCAGTTTCAAGAGCTTATCCTATGGATAAACTTATGGAAGCTGTTAAATATTATGAAGCTACTGCAGGTAGAAGAGTCACATTCGAGTACATTATGCTTGAAGGCATTAATGATACTTTAGAATGTGCCAAAGAATTAGTTGACTTAGTAAAAGGAACTTTAGCCTACGTCAACTTAATTCCTTACAACCCTGTAGATGAACATGACTTCAAAAGAAGTAATGATAAAAATGTTCACAAATTCTTTTCTTATTTAATGCAACATGGTGTTAACACCACAGTTAGAAAAGAATTTGGAAATGATATTGATGCCGCATGTGGTCAATTAAGAGCAAAGGAAATGAAGAAAAATGGAGATTAAGGGTAGATTTGGATCTCATACTGATATTGGCTTAGTCAGAAAATCCAACGAAGACAAAGCCTTATCTTTAATGGACTCTCAACACAACGTTTTACTTTGTGTCTGTGATGGCATGGGCGGATACATGAAAGGTGATTTTGCTAGCAAAATCGCTGTTGATGTTATCAATGCTGCTTTTAAGAGCCATATCAAATGGATTTTTGATTTCCAAATTAAAATGTGGATTTCAAAGGTTGTTAAATCCATCAACTATTCAGTTTATTCTGAATCACATGATTCTGAAAAATTTGCTGGTATGGGAACAACACTTTGTATGGCTATATTCTTTAAAAATAGAATCTTCATTGTGAACATCGGTGACTCACGTTGTTACAAACTTGAAGGTGAAGAAATTGTTCAATTAACAAAAGACCAAACTTATGTCCAATACATGGTAAATAAAGGTGAAATTGATGAACAAGAAAAACTTACTTCAAAAGATAGACATGCATTGATGAATTTTATTGGTCATAACAAGGATGTTAACTACACCTTGGATGTTATTAAAAATGAAAGCAAAACTATCTTACTTTGTTCAGATGGTTTATACAATAATGCAACTGATAAACAAATCTTCTCAGCACTTGATTCCAGTGAAAGATTAGATCAAAAAATTAACACGCTCATTGGCATAGCCAATGCTAACGGTGGTTCAGACAATATTGCTATTTCAATGTGGGAGCCATACAAGCATGATTAATATTGGCGAAATCATTGATAATCGCTATAACGTTTTAGAACATATTGGAAGCGGTGGAATGGCCGATGTTTTTGAGGCTAAAGATTTAATTAATTCCAACATTGTTGCAATCAAGATTATGAAGGATGAGTTAAAAGGCGATAAAAACAATCTCGATTCTTTTAAAAAAGAAGTTAGTGCTTCAGCTTCAATGTCTCATCCAAATATTATGGAAATTTACAATGAAGGAGTTCATAACGGTTGTCCTTACATTGTTATTGAATACTTAAAAAACCAAACCTTATTGGACAAGATTGAATATTTTACAAAGTTTACTGTCAAAGAAGGTTCTCAAATTATGCTTCAACTTTTAGAAGCAATTGCTTACACACATTCACACGACATTATTCATCGCGACATTAAACCACAAAACATTTTCTATATGCCAAACGGCACAATAAAACTTGGTGACTTCGGAATTGCTGTAAGCGAAAAAGATGCGGAAAATACCGGAAATATTCAAGGATCTGTGTATTATTTAGCTCCTGAAGTCTTACTTGGAAAACCATTTTCTGTTGCTAGCGATGTCTATGCAGCAGGTGTAACTTTCTTCCACATTATTACTGGAAAAACTCCATTTGACGGAAGCACTCAAGAAATTGCAAATGCTCACATTAAAAATGATTTTCCAAAACCATCTTCTTTTAATTCATCAGTTCCTAAAGAGATTGATGAAATCATTTTAAAAGCTACTAAGAAAAATCCAAATGCAAGATATCAATCTGCAAAGGAATTCCAAACAGCAATTTCGAATTATCTTAATGGTATAAAAGAAAAGAAAAATTTCTTTAGCAGGTTATTCAAATGACAGGCAAAGTTTTATCAACAGTTGGCGGTATTTGTAGAGTCTATTCTGATGGAGTAACATATAATGTTATTCCAAGAGGTATCTTTAGACACGAGAACAAAAACATTGTTGCTGGTGAGAATGTAATTTTCGATGATGAAGAGATGGTTATTCACGCTGTTCTTGATCGCAAAAATTATTTGATTAGGCCAAGAAGTGCTAATGTTGATTTAATGTTGATTACAATGTCGGTTGTGGAACCAGAACTTTCACAAGAACTTTTATATAAGTTTTTAACATATGCTAATCTCAACGGAATACCTGCTGCAGTATTATTTACAAAGCTTGATAGACTTACAGATTTTAATGAACTCGATAGACTCACAAATGATCTTGAAAAATTAGGAATTAAGGTCTTCCGTCTTTCACCTGAAAAAACTGAAGTTATTGAGGATTTGCAGGCGTTTTTAAGCGAAAAAACCACTATAATCATGGGTCAAACAGGAGTTGGCAAATCTTCAGCCATCAACTTAATTGATCCACAATTTGATAGAAAAATCGGTGAATATTCTAAGGCTCTTGGAAGAGGAAAACATCAAACAAAAGAAGTTATCTTACTTCCATACAAAAATGGTTTCATTGGAGACACTCCAGGGTTCTCATCTTTGGAACTTGAAATTTATAAGGAAGACTTAGCTCAATATTTCCCAGGTTATAATGAACATTATTTAGATTGTTATTTCTCAAATTGTTTACATCAAAACGAAAAACAATGTAAAATTAAAGAAGAAATAGAGAAAGGTAACCTTTCGAAGGAAGGTTATGAAGTCTATATTAAATTACTTAACTCACTCGATTACAAACAAGAGAGGTACAAGAAATGAAAAACTACATAGCACCAAGTTTATTATCGGCAGACAAAGAAAATTTAGAAGCCGAAATTAAGAAAGTTGAAGCTCTCGGAGCAGAGTACATTCATTGGGACATTATGGATGGAATTTTTGTTGAAAACAAATCATTCGAAGATAGCGTTGTCGCAAAGTTTCATAATTGCCACAAAATGGTAAACGATGTTCACATCATGGTTGCAGATCCAAAACATGTTGCTCCTATCTTTATAAAAGCTGGTGCTGATATTGTTACTTTCCACTACGAAGCAGTGGAATGCCCTGTTTGTGCTCAAAAAGTTATTGATTTAATTCATGAACAAAAATGTAAAGCTGGAATTTCCATTAAACCAAATACTCCAGTCAGAGTCCTAAAGAAGCTTGTTGATAAAGTTGACTTAGTTTTAGTTATGTCAGTTGAACCAGGCAAGGGCGGACAAGCCTTTATTCCTAGTGCACTTAAAAAAATTAAAAAACTTCGTAAATGGATTGATAAACGCAATTTGAATTGTTTAATCGAAGTCGATGGCGGAATCAATGGTGAAACCGGAAAACTTTGTAGAGAAGCTGGCGTTGATATTTTAGTCGCAGGTTCATATCTTTATGGACACGACGATATTAAAGAAAGATTTGAGACTTTAAGATAATGCAATTTACACCTATCTGGATTATTACTTTTTGTGTGTTTCTAGTAAGTGTTTTAGCAATCGTATTTTTGGCAAAATTTGCCACAAAACCCGTGGATTCCTATAGTTTTTCGTTCAAAAGAGTGTTTCCTTTTGAAACAATAAACCGTGATCAAAAATCACTTCCATATAGAATACTTTTATGTGTTTTTGTGGCGGCAAGTTTTGCTCCACTTTTTAACTTGTTTACAGACTATGGAAGAATTGCAAACATTCAAGGAATATCAATTGCAATTTGTTGTATTTATGGATTAGCAGCAATTTGTTTTGCTTTCTTACATTACTTTGATGCCACACACACTCTCGCGCATTTAATATTATTTGTATTATTTCTCTGCCTAACCTTACTTGGTAATGCACTTGCTGCTGTTAAAGGTTTTGCTGTTTATGATGTTTATGCAAAACACGATCAACAAATGTATGTAGCATTAGTTGGCGGAATTATTTGTGGAGCTTGTGCAATTTGTGGTGCAATTTTATCAGTTAATCCAAAACTTAGAAATTGGCCAAATCTAACAAAAACTGATGGTGGTTATGAGCGACCAAAAGTTTTTGTTCTTGCTTTATCAGAATGGTTATCATTCTTCTTATTAGCAATTGGAGAAGCGTCTTACTTTCTAGTGTTATTAATCAAATAAAAAAGGTTCTCACTTGAGAACCTTTTTACTACGTAAAACAACTAACTTATTTAGCGTTTTTCATTAATGCACGATGTGCTCTTGCTGTCATTTTGACAGTGACCATTTTGCCATTAATGTTAATTTTATATTTTTGTAAATTGCCATTCCAAACTCTACGAGTTGCGATCATTGAGTGGGAACGTGCGTTTCCTGAGAGTGGACCAACGCCTGAAATTTGACATCTTCTTGACATATAACTTTTCCTCTTTTCTAAAAAGCGAGATATATTTTAACAAAAGAAATCATTTATGTAAATAAAGATTTTAATTAGATTTTTTTGTTTGGGAATTTTCTTTGGAATTCTTCTTTAGAGAGCAAGTGAGCTTTCTCAAGTGCCTTTTCAAAAATAATTCCTTTTTTATCAAATGCAAGGAAGTGATCTCTTCCATCTTTTGTGTAGAAAAGTAGCATCTTTTTCTTGGATGAAAATTCTTCGTCAATATAGATGATATCTGACCAAAAATATTCATTGATTTTTCCCATTTTTGTGTGCACTAATTTTAATGAGGTAACTTCATAAGAAGTTTGTGAGATAGAAAGTATACAAAAAAGTACACTGGCAACTGCAAGTGATGGAGTGTAGATTACAAACGATGTATCAGGTGGCCAAATGTGGTCACTTGCAATGCCTTGGAATGAGATGAAAAATATTGCCTCAAAAACCACAAAAAGAATCACAAAAATAAGGATGATTCTCCATGGATTTGGATGCAAAATATTTGGATTTTTTTCTTTCATTTCGTCAATATTTTACCAAAGATTTTGTAAATAAAAAATTGTAATTATTTAAATAATTTTTGTTTGTGCTACAATATATCCGCCTATTAGTGAAAATTAATTTAAATTAACAAGGTGCAATATCGTATAGAATTGGAGTTAGCAGATTATGAGTTATGAACATTTAAAGATTGAAGCCAAATGGAAAAAGGTTTACGAAGATAAAAAACCATTCTTTTGTGACACACACGATTTTAGCAAACCAAAGTATTATGTCTTAGACATGTTTCCTTATCCTTCAGGACAAGGTTTACACGTTGGACATCCTCTTGGTTATACCGCTAGTGACGTTGTCGCTAGAATGAAAAGAATGCAAGGATTCAATGTCCTTCATCCAATTGGATTTGATGCTTTTGGTTTACCAGCAGAACAATTCGCAATTCAAAATAACAAACATCCATACGAATTCACCAAGAAAAATATTGATCACTTTAGAGAACAAATCAAAGCTCTTGGTTTTTCATATGACTGGAGCAAAGAAATTGCTACATGTGATCCAAGTTATTACAAATGGACACAATGGATTTTCTCCTTATTATATAAGGATGATTTAGCATACGTCTCTAACATTCCAGTTAACTTCTGTCCAGAACTTGGCACAGTCCTTGCAAACGAAGAAGTTATTGATGGAAAATCTGAACGTGGTGGTTACCCAGTTATCAAGATGCCAATGAGACAATGGGTTTTAAGAATCACAAGATATGCTGATAAACTCATTGAATCTTTAGATACAATTGATTGGCCAAAATCCACATTAGTAATGCAAAAGAACTGGATTGGTAAATCCTTAGGTGCAGAGATCACATTCAAAGTCGCAGATTCAGATGAATCATTCGATGTCTTCACAACACGTGCGGACACACTATTCGGATGTACATATTGCTGTCTCGCACCTGAACACCCACTCGTAAAGAAACTTGCTTCTAAAGAACAAAAAGAAGCTGTTGAAAAATACATTAAAGAAGTTCAGACAAAGTCTGATATGGAAAGAACTGAACTTAACAAAGATAAAACCGGTGTATTTATTGGAGCATACGCAATTAATCCAATTAATGGAAAGAAAGTTCCAATTTATGCAGCAGACTATGTCTTATATGGTTACGGAAGTGGTGCAGTTATGGCTGTTCCAACTCACGACCAAAGAGATTACGAATTCGCCAAAAAACACGGGCTTGATTTCATTCAAGTTCTTGAAGGTGATGTGTCTGAGCACGCCATGGAAGGCGATGCAAAACACATCAACTCAGACTTTGCAAACGGCTTAAATATTGCCGATGCAAAGAAAGCAATTATTGCTAAACTTGAAGAAATCGGCGCAGGAAAATCCAAAGTTAACTATAAGTTAAGAGACTGGATTTTCTCAAGACAACGTTATTGGGGTGAACCAATTCCAGTTGTAACTTTCTCTGATGGAACAACTTATTGTTATGATGCAAATGAACTTCCACTTACACTTCCAGAAATGAAAGTTTATGCACCAAGCGGAGATGGAAAATCACCACTTGCAAATGCAAAAGAGTGGTTAAATGTTGAAATTGGTGGTAAAAAAGGTGAAAGAGAAACTAACACCATGCCACAATGGGCTGGTTCTTGCTGGTACTACATTCGTTATTTAGATCCACAAAACGATAAACAAATTGCGGATCCAGAACTTATCAAACACTGGCTTCCAGTAGACCTTTATATTGGTGGTGCTGAACACGCTGTTCTTCACTTGCTTTATGCAAGATTCTGGCACAAATTCTTATTTGATAAAGGTGTTGTCTATTCTGATGAACCATTCAAGAAATTATTCCATCAAGGAATGATTCTTGGAGAAAATAACGAAAAGATGTCAAAATCACGTGGTAACGTAGTTAATCCAGATGATATTGTTAGAGATTATGGTGCTGACTCACTTCGTTTATTTGAAATGTTTGCAGGACCACTTGAAGAAGGCTTTGCCTGGTCTACACAAGGACTAGCAGGTGCACGTAGATTCATCGAGCGTGTTTATAGACTTTATACAGATCCAGAGTTCGTTGGTAAGTTCTCTGATGAAAATAGTGGTGAATTAGACTTTGTCTATAACGCCACTGTTAAGAAAGTTACTAATGATTTTGCAAACTTGCAAATTAACACAGGCATTGCTCAAATGATGATTTTTGTTAATGCTTTATTTAAAGCAAATTCTTTATACAAGCCTTACATGGTTAACTTCATTAAAATGTTCAGCTGTGTCTGTCCATTTGTTGGTGAAGAATTATTTGAAAGCATTACAGGTAAGCAACTTGTTGACTACGAAATGTGGCCAACATACGATGAATCAAAACTTGTTTTGAATACTGTTAAGATTGCTGCTTCCGTTAACGGAAAACTCAGAGATACATTTGATGCATCAGTGGATGCAAGTGAAGAAGAACTTCAAAAACTTGCTATGGAATGTGAAGGCGTCAAACGTCATACCGAAGGTAAACAAATCAAACGTGTTATTGTTGTCAAAGGAAAGATTGTCAACATTATTGCTTTATAATATGAGAAGTTTAAATTTGATTATTGATATTGGAAATAGCACAACAGTTTTTGGATTATTTGAAAACGAAAACTACGTTGCTCATTTAGTTACCGGAACTCATAGCGATAACGATTCTTCCAAAAAGGAGAAATTCGTTAAGTTTTTAGATGAACAAAAAGATGCTCAAATTACTAGAGGAATGATATTTTCAGTTGTTCCAAGTATGAACAAAAATGTCGCTAAGCTTGTGAAGAAATTACTTCATTTTAACATTCCTGTTTTTGATTGGAAAAACCACGAATATAAGGCAAAAGACCCGAGAATTACCGATAATATTGGTGCAGATTTGCTCGCAGATTTGGTTGGAGCAGAAAAACTTTATGGCCACCCAGCAATGATTTTTGACCTTGGTACAATTAACAAACTTTTGCTTGTTGATGACAAGGGAATTTTTATTGGCGCTTCATTTAATCCAGGTATGGAAATTTCACTCAACTTATTTGCAAACAAAACAGCATTACTACCAGATGTAGAGAAAGCTGAAAAGATTTCTGAAAAAACTGGACTTGATACAGTTGAATCAATGAGACACGGAATTTATTGGTCAACTGTTGCATACGTAAACCATGAATTTGAAGCTCAAAAGAAGCTTACAGGTTTACCATTAAAATTAATTTTAACAGGTGGCAATTCAAATATTGTTAAAGATGATATTAATGACAAAATATTTGATCCACTTTTAACACTTAAAGGGATGAACTTTATGTTCTTGGAGGAAAAATAATGAGTTACAAAACACACTTACAATTTTATCATCACGAAATGTTGAAAGAGCTTAAGGACTTCATTAAGATTCCTTCAGTTTATGATGAAAGCACAAAAACTAAAACCATGCCATATGGTAAAGATGTTGATGATGCTTTAGCATTTGTTGCATCTTTAGGCGAAAGATATGGATTTAAAGTTGATAGATGTGATGGTTATGCAACAGAACTCACTATTGGTGAAGGAGATAAAACAATTGGTATCTTCGCACACGCTGACGTTGTGCCTGCTTCAGGCAAGTGGGAAGGCGAACCGTTCGAACCAAGAATCCACAACGGAAAAATTTATGGTCGTGGAACAAGTGATGACAAAGGACCTATGATTGCAGCATTCTTTGCAACAAAGGCTCTTGAAAAGAGTGGTTTGCTTAAAAACTTCAAAGTAAAAATCGTTGTTGGTGGTGATGAAGAACGTGGTTCAAGTTGTCTTGATTATTACTTCCAAAAACTTAATAAATCAGCACCAGATTTTGGCTTTACTCCAGACTCAGATTTCCCATTAATTTATGGTGAAAAAGGCATCAGCGATTTCTTCTGTGAACTCAAGATGAATTTACCAGGAGTTAAGTCAATAAAAGGTGGTGTTGCAACCAACGCTGTTTGTGATAGAGTTGAGATTGTTTTAGATGATCCTACTGAATTAGAAAATTACTGCAAATATGGCCAAATTCCATATGAAATCTCCGGTAAAACCTTGATTATTTTAGGAAAATCTGCTCACGGCTCAACTCCAGAATTAGGTGATAACGCAGCCTTAAAAACTATGATTGCGTTGGGCAATATTTGTAAGGTTCCAGCCTTATTAAATTTAGGTGAAAAATTATCCGATACAACAGGCAAATCTTTCAATGGTTATGCTGAATCAAAATTACTCGGCCACACAACATATTGTGTTGGCAAAATTGAGTATGCTGACGGCATGCTTTCATTTACTGTTAACTTCAGATATCCAGAGAATGTTGATAGAACTGCCTACATGGTTAACTTTGATAACGAATTTGATACATTAACAATTTTAGGAGAAGAATCTCCATCCTTGCTTTATGATCCAGAAAGTCCATTGGTAAGAACTTTGTATAAGGCTTATCGCAAGGAAACACACGATAGAACAAAACCACTTACAACTGGTGGTGGAACTTATGCAAAGCATTGTAAGAATACAATCGCATTTGGTGCACTTTTCCCAGGAAGAGTTTCGACAATGCATGAACCAAATGAAGAAATGCCAATTAAAGATATTTATAAATCTGCAAAAATTTATGCAAGAGCAATTAAGATGCTCGGAAAATTAGCAAATGAGAACTAAGTATAAACAATGGGCAGTCGACTATGTCGATGAACACCCAGAAATCGCAATTCAAAAGATAGATTTAAAAGATCCGTTTTTTACTGAAAAGGATGTTGTTTTTGAGGTTGGTTCTGGAAAAGGTGACTTTATTGCTGCACTTTCCTTAAATCATCCAGAGCAAAACTTCCTTGCAATTGAAAGAGTTAAAACGGTTGCAGGAATGATGTCTAAAAAGCTTGTAGAACAAGGAAATAAAAACGTTAAAGTTTTTCCTTGGAATGCAGAACTCATCTTTGATGAGATTAAAGAAGGATTCGTTTATTCAATCTATCTTAACTTTGTTGATCCATGGCCAAAGAAAAGACATGAAAAAAGACGTCTTACTTTCATCACTTTCTTAGAACAATATTATAGAATTTTAAGAAAAGGCGGACGTTTGTATTTTAAATCTGATAACGATGGACTTTACGAATTCACAAAAGAAGAAATTGCGAAAACCAAATTCAAAGTAGTTTCGGATGAAGAAGATTATAAATTTGATGCTGAAAATGACTACATTACTGAATACGAAAATAAATTCCGTTCGATAGGAAAAAGCATACACAGAATTATTTTAGAAAAGTAGAGGGTTTGAAAAATGGAATTAGAAATTAAATTAAAAGAAGAAGGCAAAATTTCTAGATTAACAAACAAAACTTTTAACTTTGATCCAAGATTAAAAGAAGGATTTTTTGCAGCCAATTATTTCTTAAAATCCCGCAAAATAGTGGAGAAATACGCAGGAAATCACATAGTTACCATGCAATTTTTCCAAAGAAGAGACGATTCAAAACTTTGTGGTGTTGATGAAGCAATTGCTCTTATTCACGAGTATGCTATTCACCCAGAAGAATTAGAAATTGTTGCTCTTCATGATGGCGATATTATTCAAGCAAACGAACCAGTTTTAAAGATTACTGGAAAATATGAAAACTTTGGATTCCTCGAATCAATGATTGATGGAATTCTTGCACGTAGAACTTCAGTTTGCACCAACGTATATAACGTTATGAAAGCCTTAAATGGAGCAGCAGACATTTTCTCAATGGCAGATAGACAAGATGATTATCACACTCAAATCGGTGATGGTTATGCAACTTACGTTGCAGGTATTAGAAAAGTTTCAACTGACGCACAAGGTTTGTGGTGGGGTGGACATGGCGTTGGCACAATGCCACACGCACTTATTCAAGTTTGCGGAGGAGACATTTGCAAAGCTGCAGATTTATATCACAAAACTTTCCCAGATGAAAAAGTTACGGCACTTATTGACTACAATAACAATGTTGTTCATGATTCAGTCATGCTTGCAAAACATTTAGGCGAAACTTTAAGAGCAGTTCGTGTTGATACATCAAAGTCATTAATTGATCATTATTTTGACGATAAAGACACAAGAGGATTTGACCCACATGGTGTTTGCAAGGAACTTATTTTTGCATTAAGAAAGGCGCTCGATGACAATGGATTTAACTTTGTTAAAATTATTGTTTCATCTTCATTCACAGCAGAAAAGATTGCAGAGTGGGTTAAGCTTGGTGTTCCAGTAGATACTTATGGCGTTGGAACTTCTTTTGTAAACAACATGACATGCGGTTTCACAGGCGACTTAGTTATGCTTGATGGAAAGAAGCAGGCAAAGGAAGGCAGAGAGAACATTCCTTCTAATAGATTAGAAAAAGTTCCATACCCAATTTACTAATATTTTCATTGCTTACATTTTAGATAAGGGAACAAAGTTCCCTTTTCTTTTTGTTTATGAAAATCTATGAAAATGCATCTTGTAAGTTATATATCATTCATTTATAATGAAAAACGTTTCGGAGGCCATTTATGGAAAATTTAAAAGATAGAGTTACCATTTACGAAGTTGCTAAAGCAAGTGGTGTTTCATTAGCAACAGTTTCTCGTGTTATTAACAATCAAGGAAACGTTACTGAAAAAACTCGTGAAAAAGTTCAGCAAACAATTAAAAACTTAGGTTATAAACCTTCGGGTTTAGCCCAAGCTCTTGCAACAAGCAAATCAACAACAATTGGTGTTGTTATTCCAAGTGCAAACTATGTTTATATTTCATGTGTTTTAAACGGAATTTCAGAAGTTTGTAAGGAAAAAGGTTACAATTTACAATTGTTTTCAACATCTCATTCAAGAGAAGATGCTATTCGTGTTCTTGAAAAAGTTATTACATCACACGTTGATGGCGCAATTATTTTTGATGACGAACTTGATGAAGAAGATGTTAGCCAATTAAACTCATATTACGTTCCAACTATTGTTATTAACAATAGAGTAGAAGGTGAAAGAGTTGGTTGTATTGTTTTCGGCTATGAACATAATTTACGTAAAATCGTTGCTGATAAGTTAGCAATTGATAAAGAAAAAACTCCAACATTTATTCATGTCCATAACTGTGGTCGTTTACTCGCAAGAACCGAAAAAGCTTTCATTGAAGTTTGTAAACAAGCAAATAGAGAATACGCAATTTTTAACTGTGATGATTCATCATCAAGAACTTATGATGATTTCATGGAATATTTCAAAACCCATAAACAAGGTTACTTTGTTGCTTACCGTGACTCGATTGCTGGTGCAATTGTAAACGCAGCAACAGATTCTGGACTAAAAGTTCCAGAAGATGTTGAAGTTCTTTCGCTAATTGGTACAAAATATGCTAATATTACTCGTCCTACTTTAACAAGTATGAACATTGATATGGTTGATGTTGGACGTCGCGCTATGTACATGTTGACTGATCTTGCCAAGAACGAGCTTGAAAAGAAAACATACAGAATCGAATCTGTTTATGTCAAACGTGATTCAACAAAGGAGTAATCTATGGTTAATGTATTAGATGAATTAAAAGCTCGTGGACTTATTAAAGACTTCTCAAACGAAGACGAAGTCCGTGAATTATTAAATACAAAACAAACAATTTATTGTGGTTTTGACCCATCTGCATCTTCGATGCACGTTGGTAACTTTGTTATGATTTCAATGCTCATGAGACTTCAAAGAGCAGGACACAAAATTATTGCAATTGTCGGTGGTGCAACCGGTATGATTGGTGACCCATCAGGCAAATCAAAAGAAAGAAATTTACAAGGTGTCGAAACCTTAAAAGCAAATACAGAATGCATTAAAAAACAACTCGAGAGATTCATTGATTTATCAGATCCAGAAAAAGGAATGATTATTAATAACTATGAATGGTTTGGTGCAATGTCAGTCCTTGATTTCTTAAGAGATTACGGCAAATTCTTCCCAGTTAACTACATGTTATCTAAAGATATTGTTGCATCAAGACTTCAATCTGGCGTTTCATTTACAGAATTTGCATATATGATTCTTCAATCAGTAGACTTCTTAAAACTTCACCAAGAACACGGAGTATCAATGCAAATTGGTGGTGGTGACCAATGGGGTAATTTAACTTCTGGTCTTGAACTCATTCGTAAAATTGAAGGACAAGAAGCAAAAGTTGGATGTTTTACAGTTCCACTTCTTCTTGACCAAAATGGTAAGAAATTTGGTAAGTCAGAAGGTGGTGCACTCTACTTAGATGCAAACCTTGTCTCACCATACAAAATTTATCAATACTTCATCAATGTTTCAGATGATGATGCAGCAAGATACCTTAAGGTATTTTCCTTCAAAACTCTTGAAGAAATCGCTGCAATCACAAAAGAACACTATGATAATTTAGGAGCAAGAATTGCTCAAAAAGCATTAGCTTATGAAATCGTTGGTTTAATCCATGGCGAAGAAAAAGCTGAAGAATGCAAAAAGATGTCAGAAGTTTTATTCTCGAATGACATTAAGTCACTTTCAAAGGAAAATATTGTTGAATTATTTGGCGATTTAGAAGTTGCTCAACCAAAAGGTCTTTTATTAGAAGATATGTTAATTGCAATTCATGCAGCTTCATCCAAACGTGAAGCACGTGAATTCATTAATGGAAATTCAGTTGCAATTAATGGTGAAAAAGTAACTGATCTTGCCCATGTTGTTGATGATAAAGACGCTCTTTTTGGAGAATACGTTGTTATTAAACGCGGAAAGAAAAATTACTACTTAGTAAAATTTAACTAATATGAAAAAATATTTTTTACCATTATTACTTTTATCTGCAGCACTTTGTGCTGGATGTGGTGAACAAGGCCCAAAAGGCGATAAGGGTGATAAAGGGGACAAAGGCGATATTGGGGAAACTGGCGCTCAAGGTGAACAGGGCATCCAAGGTCCAACAGGTCCTCAAGGTCCAGCTGGACCACAAGGTGAAAATGGCGATGACGGCAAAGATGCTGGATTTGTTGATTTTACAAAAATTGTGAACAAAGTTTATTATCAATATGATTTAAGCGATGATGAATTAACGAAAAAAGTTATTCGCACAGGCTTTGAAGATATTGAAACTAGTGATTACGCAATTCCAGATTTAGAAACATTTAATTACATTCACGAATTTGAATGGTTTGTTCCTAATTTATCATTTGAAACTGAAATATTTCACTGGGCTTGGGATAGCGGTTTTATATCAATAATTGATCCTGTTGATCCATTTACTGCAACATTTGAATATGGTGTTGAAGTGTATGATTACGATTACGTAATTATTGGAGGTAGATATTTCGATGAGGATTTCAACGAAATAATTTTCAGTGAAAATATCATCCTATATAAGGATATGGAATTTGGAAATAAAGTTTATTATTCAGAAGATTATCTAAAAAACCAAGGTATTGAATTCTTTGATGCCGAAGATGTACTAGGAGGAATTTTTGAATGAGACAATACATTTGTGATAGATACGGAATGTGTTTAGGGGAAATTTCAATTGATGGTTTTGGAAACAAGACAGTCTATAGCATGTCGGGCCAAAAGCTTGGTTATTATGATGCATCCACAGAATCAACATATGATCCAACTGGAAGAAAATTATTCCAAGGCGACATGTCTGGCGCATTACTAATCATTTATAAATAAGCACAAGAAAAGGGAACCAAAAGGTTCCCTTTAATTTGCTCATATTCAGTGAATTATAACATTCTGTTATAGTATTCAATGACTTGTGCTTCGTTGATGTCTTGTGGAAGTTCTTTTCTTTCTGGCATTCTTACGAATTCGCCTTCAAGTTTAGCTGCATCTACTTTGACAAATCCAACTGAAGCTGGTTTGCTTTCAAGTGAAGCTTTGACGATTGCGAGATCGTGTCCTTCTTTGAGAGCAATTTTGTCGCCGACCTTACAAAGGTATGATGGAATATCAACCTTTGAACCGTTTACAACAATGTGTCCGTGGTTAACAAGTTGTCTTGCTGCTCTACGAGTTCTTGCAAAGCCCATTCTGTAGACTAAGTTGTCTAAACGGGATTCGAGAATTCTGAAGAAAGCAATACCTGTAACTTCGTCTGATTTTAAAGCAAGATTGAATAAACGACGGAATTGTCTTTCGTTAACACCATACATTTGTTCGAGTTTTTGCTTTTCGATCAATTGTTTGCCGTATTCGGATGGTTTTTTCTTACGTCCATTACCGTGTTGGCCTGGACCATAAGGTCTCTTTTCTAATTCTTTATTTGTTTCGAGAACAGAAAAACCGAGACGACGTGATCTTTTGTAGTCTGAACCAGTATATCTCATGATTTATGGCTCCTTTCACTAAATGCATTATTTAGCAAGAGGTGTAAATTCCTGACTCCGGATGTACTCTAAATTGGCTTTCACTTATGAGCATTAGCTACTTACCCACGATAGTTGAGACATCAGTCGAGCTGTATTTACATGCTGCAACAATGCGAGTAGTATTATCAAATATTTAAATATTTTTGTCAACAAAAAATGTAAATTAATATTTATATTAAGGGTAAAAATGCGATGAAATCTCAAATATATTTCTTATTATTTTGGTGTTTTTTATTTAAAAACAGAATATAAATATGATAATATATTACTCGAAATTATGACACCAGGTGCAATTGTAGGATTAGTATTAGGAATCGTTGCTGGCTTAGTCGGCATCGGTTTTATTTTATATTTCTTTGTTTTTAGAGAAAAAGTTTTCAAAAAACAATTAAGAGAAATTGATCGTAAATTCCAATATTTACACGCTTTACTTATTGGACAAGATGCTCAATATGTTAAGAGACTTGAAATTATTTCAAGAACCAATCTTCTCTATGTCGAAATTCACACAAAATATTTAAAGAAATTTAAAGAAATTCGTGATAAGCATGATGCAAATGCACAAAGTGCATTAAATAACTTAAGAGACTTACTTGATGTTAAAAACTTCAAAGCTTTTAAAGAAACAATGATTCGTGTTAATGAAATTGTTGAAGGCTATGATAAAGAAGTACAAGCATTAAATGTTGAACTTTTAAGAGTTGTTAAACCAGAAGAAGATTGTAGACAATCATCTTTAACTTATAAGGAATCATTAAGAAGAATCAAACAAGATTACTATTCTAAAGAAAGTGAACTTGTTATGATGGCAAACTCATTTGAAGAAGTTTTTAAATACATTGATCAATTATTTGAAGACTTTGAAGGTTTAGTTGAATCTGCTCAATATGATGAAGCAAATCAAATCCTTCCAAAAATTGATGAAATTCTTCATGAATTAACCAAAAATATGCAAGACTTACCATCTCTTTGCACAATGGTTTCAATTGTTATTCCAGAAAAAATTATTTCAGTTGAAAATGCATATAAAGATTTGGTTAATGAAAAGTATCCACTTTATCATTTGTGTGTTGTTCAAACTCTTACAGAAATGAAAGAGCAAATCGAAAATTTCACGCATAGAATCCGCTTATTTGAAATTAATGGTATTGGCGAAAAACTTGAAAGCATGAGTGAAAAACTTGATAAATTCTTTGATTTGTTTGAAGAAGAAAAAGTTGCTAGAGAATCATTCGAAGCTAACAATGAAAACGTTTATAGCACAGTTAATTTAATTGAAAGAAAGTTTATTAAACTTCGTAATACAATTCCTGAAGTTTCTAAAGTATTCGTTATTAACGAAGCTCACCAAAATAAGATTAATGATATTCAAAATGATATTAATAAAGTTGGAGCTCTTAAACGTAGTTTAGATACATTTATTCATAGTGCTACAAAACAACCATATTCACTTTTAGTGAATAAGATGAATGAATTATCAACTGCATCTAACTCAATTATTTCTGATATTGATGAATACAACAACTACATTGCTTCTTTGAAGAGTGATGCAGAATCTGCTTACAATGTCGTTTATGCATTCTATGACAAAGTCAAGAAAGCTGAACAACAAGTTAGAGAAATTAATGTTGCTAAGTGCAGCGAAAAATATGCACCTAAGTTTGAAAAACTTTATGAACTTTTAAATTCTATTAATAGCTTATTAACTCATAGTCCAATTGATGTTGATCAAGTAAATAAATTACAAAGAGATTTATTTGAGATTTCTAATGATTTATTAGACGATGGTGAAGTTGCTCAAGATTATTCAATGATGATTCTTGCAGAGAATGCTATTCTATATGCAAACAGACATAGACACCATTTATCTGACATTGATCAATTAATCAATCTTGCCGAAACTGATTTTACAAATGGTGATTTTGAACACGCTTCAATTAACACCAACAATGCATTAAAGAAAATTAAACAAGAAAATGGTAAATAATTTTATTTATTTAGATAATGCTGCGACGACAAAACCTAACAAGGATGTCGTCGCTTTATATAATGACATTGAATTAAATCACTTTGGAAATAGTGGTTCTATTCATGGATTAGGCGTTGATTCTTTAAAATATTTAAATGCAGCAAGAGAATTGATTCTAAACTCTTTAAGAGTTAAGAATTATAAAGTTTATTTTACTGGTTCATCTACGGAGGCAAACAATTTAGCAATCAAAGGTTATTGCTATAAGCATGCAAATCGTGGAAAACATTTAATCACAACTAATATCGAACATCCATCTGTTTTAGAGTGTTTCAAAGCTCTTGAAAACGATGGTTTTAAAGTTACTTACTTAAAAGTAAATGCTGATGGAATTGTAACAGCAGAGGATGTTAAAAATGCTATGACTAATGAAACTATATTAGTTTCTATTATGGCTGTTAATAATGAGATTGGATCAATTAATCCTATTAAGGAAATTAAGGAAGTTGTGTCCAAATTCCCAAAGGCAGTTTTACATGTTGATACAACTCAAGCAATTGGAAAACTTAATTTTGATTACAACAACTGTGATATGTTTGTTGTTTCTTCACATAAGATTCATGGCTTGAAAGGTAGCGGTGCATTGATTGCAAAATCTAGTATTGTTTTTGATCCAGTAATTAATGGTGGCGGACAAGAAGAAGGAATGAGAAGCGGAACAGTTTCAGTTGCTCATTCGTGTGCCCTTGCAAAAGCAGTAAAAAATCTATTCCCACTCAAAAATATTGAAGATTTGCAGGCATTTTTGCTCATAAACCTCAATATTTTAGATGGAATTGAAATGAATTCAAACAACAATTGTTCACCTTATATTGTTAATTTTTCACTAACAAAAAAGAAAGCTTCTGTTGTTGTTGAAGCATTATCAAATAAAGGTATTTATGTTAGCTCAGTAAGTGCTTGCAATTCTAAAGGAGAATCCGGTTCTTATGTTGTAAGAGCTCTTGGCAAATCTGATGAGCTTGCTCATAACACAATTAGGGTTTCTTTAGACAGCGAAACAACTATTGAAGAATTAGAAACTTTCATTTCAGCACTTAAAGAAATTTTGGAGACTATAAAATGATTTACGATCACATTATGGTTCGCTTTGGTGAATTATCTACCAAAGGTAAGAACAAAACAGACTTTATTAGAACTTTGGCAAAGAACATTAAAAATGCTTTGTCAGATTATAATGAAGTTCAAGTTATCACTCAATACGATCACATTTATGTAAAACTCAATGGTTTAGATCCACAAAACATTATTGAGATTCTTCAAGATGTTTCAGGAATTCATTCGTTGTCTCTTGTTTTAAAAACTGATCCAGATATTGAGAATTTAAAAAACATTTCTTTAGAAATGGTTAAAGCTGAAGAAGGCAAAACATTTAAGGTTCATGCAAAAAGAGCAAATAAAAAGTATCCAATAATTTCTGATCAAATTAATCGTGAAATTGCAGGACACATTTTAAGAAATACTAAATTAAAAGTTGACGTTCACAATCCAGACATTTTAGTTTCAGTAGAAATTAGAGAAGAAGGAGCTTATGTGTTCGCACATACTTATCCAGCTGCTGGTGGTTATCCATTAGGAGTTGGTGGCAAAACAATGCTTATGTTAAGTGGTGGAATTGACTCTCCAGTTGCAGCTTATCTTCTTATGAAAAGAGGAATCAGAATCGAGTGTGTTCACTTTGCTTCTCCTCCATACACAAATGCTGGAGTTATTGAAAAACTCAAGGATTTACTAGGCAAATTAAATAAATATCAGCCAGAAATCCGTTTGAATATTATTCCGTTCACAAAGATTCAAGAAGATATTTATAAGTATTGCGATGAATCTTATGCAATTACAATCATGAGAAGAATGATGTTTAGAATTGCAGAAAGAATGGCACGTAGAAGAAGATGTTTAGCAATCTCAACAGGTGAGTCTGTTGGCCAAGTAGCATCTCAAACACTTGATTCAATGCAAGTAATTAACGAAGTAACAAGAATGCCTGTTATTCGTCCAGTTGTCTGTTATGACAAAGAAGATATTATTAAACTCGCACGAAAGATTGATACATTTGAAATTTCAATTAGACCATTTGAAGACTGTTGCACAATCTTCGCTCCAAAGAATCCTAAAACAAAACCAGATTATAAAAAATGTTTAGAGTTTGAAGAGAAGTGGGATTGGGAATCTGAAATTAATGAAGCTGTTAAGAATGCTGAAGTAATTTATATAAATAAAAATTCTTCATTATTCTAAAATAGCTATGAAAAAAGGAACCCTAAGGTTCCTTTTATTTTAGCTAATTTAATTATTTAGCTTTCTTTGCAATAGCAACTAAATCAGCAAATGCTTTTGGATCGTTGATTGCAAGTTCTGCTAACATCTTACGATTAACTTTGATGTTTGATTTGTTAAGACCATTGATGAATCTGGAATATGAGATGTCATTTAATCTGCAAGCAGCATTGATTCTCTTGATCCAGAGTTTTCTCATATCGCTCTTTAAGTTCTTACGATCGATGTAAGAATAACGGAGTGATCTTAAGACTTGTTCTTTTGCGGTCTTGAAGAGGAGGTGTTTACTTCCGAAGTAACCACTAGCTCTTTTTAAAATTTTGTGACGACGTGCGTGTGTAACGACACTGTTTTTTACTCTAGCCATTGTTACTTACCTCCTTATTGAATTAAGGTCTTTACTCTCTTGTAATCTGAATGATCAACGAGTGAAGCCTTTCTTAAATGTCTTTTTTGTTTTGTTGTCTTGCGTGGTGCAAGGTGTGATGTGTAAGCACTGTGTCTTTTTAATTGACCGGAGCCTGTAACTTTGACTCTTTTAGCAAGTGCTCTTTTTGTTTTCATTTTTGGCATGCTATTTTCCTCCTACTTTTTACATTTTGATGCTAAAATTGCATTTAACCATTTGCCTTCCATAAACGGTGCTTTTTCAACTGATGAGACATCAGATAGCATGGCAATGAAGTTATTCATAACTTCTTCTCCAATCTCAGCGTGACTCATTTGACGACCACGGTATCTAACACGAACGCTAACTTTGTTACCATCTTCAAGGAAGCGTCTTGCTGCCTTTGCTTTGGTATCAACATCGTGTTGTCCGATTTGTGGAGTTAATTGAATTTCTTTGATTTCAACAATGTGTTGATTCTTTTTGCTTTCTTTAGCTTTCTTTTGTTGTTCGTAACGATATTTACCATAGTTAAGTAATTTACATACTGGTGGTTGTGCGTTAGGTGCAACACAAACTAAATCTAAATCTGCTTCAACTGCTTTTTGATAGGCTTCTCTAGATGACATTCTACCTAATTGTTCGCCATTGGAACCAATAAGCAAAACTTCTGGGAAGCGGACTCGCTCATTAATGAGGTCACTGTTGTTCTTTTGTGGACGTTGTTGTCCTTGATTTGGATAGTTATTTATAACTTCATCCTCCTTGTTAAGAAAAAACGGGCACGAAGTGCGCCCGTTTTCAATAAAATAACTTGATAGTTATCGTAGCATGTACCAATCGATTAATCGATCTGGTGAGAAGCAAGGGCGCTCTTCTTTCTACGTTATTTGCGAGTAATATTAAACTACACATTAAATGTGTTGTCAACTAGAAATATGATGATTCTCTAGCAAATGTTGGATTAGTGAAGGAATAATCATTTGCATTAAAAGATTTTTTAGAGTTTGCTAACAAGTAATCTTTTAAGATTTCGCGATAATTGCAAACGTTATTATTTTTCGTTAAGTAACCCAATACTTTAATGTTTGGGAAGTTATCATATTCACGGTCTTTATTGCAATGGAACGCAAGATAATCAAGACATGCAACTTTGTAGACACCTTCATATCTAATCGCGGAATTAGGATTTGCACGATAAATATTATTTTTGAATCTAAGCATATTTGCCGCTTCTTTTCCTGTCACTTCAATTACTGGAATTGTGTTATCGAACGGAAAGATATTGTACAAATCCGAATAAGTCATTGTTGAATTATAGTGGGATGCTCTTCCAGCATTTGTGTATGCAAAATCAACTACATAACCTTCGTTAATTGCTTCATAGTAAATTGCTTCTGCCATTAAGTTAGGTAATTGCTCGCTAGAGTAGAAAGAACCAGATAAATTTGTTGTAAGAACTTGATCACCAAGATCTTTAGTTTCTATTGAGTAACGGTCAACAATTTGCTGAATTTCTGGATCAACAGTTTGATCAATTTCATTTAGAATATCAAACTTAGAATATGTAGAAACTGATGTAGATAAATCAACAAGTTGATTTGTTTCAAAATTATAGTAAAGTGTAACCTTACCAATTTGTTCTCCGTTAGCTCCGAATTGTGCAAATTTTACATCATTAAAAGTATGTGTTTCAGATTGATGAGTGTGAGCATTTAATACTAGGTCAACATAACGTTTGTTTGAAACTTTTGAAACCTTGGTTAATTGACTAGGATTCATTTGATCATAGCTTGAATGAGAAGAAGCAATAATGATGTCACATTTTTTGTCTACACGTAGAAAGTCAGACACATTCTGAATAACTTTTGTTTGATCTACAAAAGAAATATTTTCGACAAGTTGAGTTGAAATAGAGGTGATTTGATCTTCTCCAATTGTTCCGATAATTCCAACCTTTAAGCCATTGTCTAACACATAAGTTGCAGCACTTTTACCAAAAGCATTTTGCTGTTCATCAATTTCAGTTTTACTTGCCCAATCAAAACCGTAAACATTAGCTGCTAAATTAGGATAGCTGCTAAATTCCACATTATTTTTTAAAGCATCAGTTCCCCAGTCAAAATCATGATTTCCAGCAGTTCTTGCGGATATTTTTGCATTTTTATATACTTCGTTGATTAATTTTCCTTTGTTGAAATTTGATTCTAAAGAACCTTGCCAAGTATCGCCTGAATCTATAAATAATGTATTTGGTTCAGCAGTTTTTTGTTTGATAAAAGTACCAATATTTGCGATACCTGCCTCTTTATAATTTTCGTTAATTGCACCATGAAAATCATTAATGCCAAAAATGTTAACTGCTTGAATACCTGAGGTTGGCCTTGAAGCTTTTGAATTTTCAATTTCATAACAATCATATTTGTTATTTTTTGAACCGCATGATGAAAGTGCAGTAATTGAAATAACACTTAGTAATGACAAAAGAAACATTCTTTTCATATGAATATTATAACAAAATAAAATAAAAAAATGATAGGACAGATTCCTACCATTTTTGTTTTATATTAGTCTTCGTATTTTGGGAGTGCTCTTGAAGCAATTTCTGCTTTTACCATATCAAGGAATTCTTGAAGTGGAACTGTGTGTTGAGCCTTACAACCAAAGTGACGATAGGTGACTGTTCCTTCATCTTTTTCATGATCACCAATAACAATGGTGTAAGGAACTTTCTTAACTTGAGCATTTCTCATACGATAGCCAAGTTTATCTTCACCTGCATCTAATGATGCACGAAGTCCAGCTTTCTTCATAATATCAACAACTTCTTTAGCTTTTTCTAAATGGAATTCATTGTTAACTGGAAGAACTCTGATGTGCTCTGGAGACATCCAAAGTGGGAATGCTCCGCCAAAGTTTTCAATAATAATACCAATGAATCTTTCGATAGAACCAAAGCATGCACGGTGAATCATAACTGGACGAACTTTTTCACCTTTTTCATCGATGTAAGAAACATCAAATCTTTCTGGTAAGTTCATATCAAGTTGGATTGTTCCACATTGCCAGACACGGTTCATGCAGTCTCTAACTTTGAAGTCAAGTTTTGGACCATAGAATGCTCCATCACCTGGATTAATCTTGAATTCTTTTCCGCTTGCTTCGCAAACTTCTTGAAGAATTCTTTCTGATTCGTTCCAAATATCAATGGAACCAATGTATCCTTCTTCTGGACGTGTTGATAATTCAATCTTGTATTCAAGACCAAATAATGAATAGATTTCATCATAGAGTTTTAAGATTGATCTAATTTCAGATTCAATTTGATCTGGACGGACAAAGGTGTGAGCATCATCTTGTGTGAATGAACGGACACGGAATAAACCATTAAGTGCGCCAGAAGCTTCAAATCTATGGACGTGACCTAACTCAGCATAGCGGAGCGGAAGTTCACGGTAAGAATGTAAATCATTCTTGTAGCAGAGAATTGAACCTGGGCAGTTCATTGGTTTAATTGCAAATTCTTTTTCTTCGACTTCTGTTGTAAACATGTTGTCTTTGTAGTGATCCCAGTGACCAGAAGTAATCCAAAGCTCTTTAGAAAGCATGATTGGTGTATCGACTAACATGTAATCATATTTTCTGTGAACTTCTTTCCACATGTTTTCAAGTTCAGTACGTAAAATCATTCCATTTGGAAGCCAGAATGGGAATCCTGGGCCAAATTCAGAAAGCATAAATAGTCCTAATTCTTTTCCGAGTTTGCGGTGGTCTCTTTGCTTTCTATCTTCAAGCATCTTTAGATAATTATCTAATGCTTGTCTTGAAGGCCAAGAAGTTCCGTAAATTCTAACGAGTTGTTTATTCTTAGAATCGCCTCTCCAATAAGCACCAGCAATATTTAAAAGTTTGAAGTTTTGGATCTTGCCTGTGGATTCAACGTGATCACCTTTACAAAGGTCGAACCAATCACCTTGACGGTAGATTGAGATTTCTCCTTCGAATCCATCAATAAGTTCAAGTTTGTATGGATTGTCTTTGAAAAGTTCTTTAGCTTTTTCTTTAGAAATTACTTCTTTTACAAACTTTTCATTCTTTGCAGCAATCTTGTGCATTTCTTTTTCGATTGCTGGTAAATCCTCTTCAGTAATTGGAGTTGGGAAATCAACATCGTAGTAGAATCCTTCTTCAATTGCTGGACCAAATCCAAACTTTGCACCTGGGTAAAGATGTGAAATTGCTTCAGCCATTAAGTGTGAAGTGGAGTGGTTTAATTTTTCAAAGTCGGTCATATTTATTACCTCCTAAAGTAAATAAAAAGCGTCCCTATTTAAGGACGCTATTAACGCGGTACCACCTTAATTTATAACCTAAAGGTTATACTCTCAAGTACTCGTAACGTGAGCATTCGTCTACATTGGTTTGTAGAAGCTCGGAAGTGGTATTAGCGAATTTCTCATAGGAACCTTTCACCTTACGTTCCCTCTCTAAATGAGAAGTTTTCGTTAACGTGTCTTCGTCAACGCCAACAATAATATATTCCTATTTAGAATATAAATCAAATAATTTTCGCACATTGTAGTGCGTAGACGCCTGCACCCATAAGTCCAGCGCCCTCAGAAAAGTAACATTCTTTAATCAAAACATTTGGATTATCTGAGCGAATTCTATGGAAGAACATATCTTTTGCTTTCATAAGTCCACCAGTGAAAACCATAATGTCCGGTTGATAAGAATCTGCCATAAGTTTGATGTATTGATCTAAAACTTTTACCCATTCATTTAAAAGTTCAACACCATCTCTTTCTTCATATCTAGCGGATTGGAACATTTCACGTGCATTGGCAATCTTTTTACCATTCATTTTTGCAAATTTTTCGATGTTGCAACCACCGATAGTTTCAAACTCAATCATTTGGCCTTTCCAATTGAATAAAGTATGGCCAACTTCAGTGACATAATCTTGGATTTTTTTGTCCACGCAAAGAGCGCCTCCAAGACCAGTAGAAATGGTTACGAAAAAGACTCTATCATATTTCTTTCCAGCACCTAAATAGGCTTCGCCTAAACAAGCAACTTGTGCGTCGTTTCTGAGGTAGACTGGAAGGTTAAATTCTTTGGTTAAAATTTCACCAAAATCAATGTCTCCAATATGAACGTTTGGAAGGACAATAATTTTGCCTGTTTCTGGGTTAACAACACCTGGAACTCCAGCGCCAATTGCAACGACATCTTCAAGTGGAAATTGCTTGATCATTTCGATACAGTTTTCCATGAATTTTTCTTTGCTTCCAGCTGGGGTTGGAGTAATTAAATCTTTCTCGACTTCAAAGCGAGAATTGATAAGAGCTAATCTGGTGTTTGTACCACCAATATCAAATGCGAGTACTTTTTTCATACGCAACTATTATAGTAAATATAAAATATTTTTCAATTGTGGGAAACTCGGTGGATAACTTAGTTATATATTTAAAAAGTTTCGATAAAATGTGAAGAAAGTAAATTTTTGATGTAGATAAGTTATCCACATTTCCTAAAAAGTTAAGAATTCATCGAAACTTTTGTTTGATTTTAAGTATTCTTTTTGATAGATTATTAACCACTTATGGATTACATATCAAAGAACGACTATTATGAAATAAGATTCGCATCAATGATTACAAATGTTGATAAAGATACGCTTCTCGAGCTTTATCAACCTCTTATTGGTGCAGCAGCATGTGCTCTTTACTTAACTATGTTAAAACAAAAGAGAAATGCTGATGGTGGAACTATTTTCAAAATGGAACAACTTCTTAAGACAATGCAGCTTAGTTCTGATTCTTTATTAAGCGCACGTCATTATCTTGAAGCAGTTGGTTTAATTCGTACTTTTGAGTCTAAATCCGAAGATGTACGTTGTTACATTTATCAAGTCTTTTCGCCAAAATCACCAAAAGCCTTCTTTGAAGACGTCTTATTTAGTGGTCTTCTCATTCAAGCTGTTGGGGATAAGGAAGCAAAAAGACTTGCAAACAAATACAAAGTAAATCTTTCAATTCCTGAAGAATATAAAGAAGTTTCAGCATCTTTCGTTGATGTTTATAAACCAAACTATGATGATCCTGCATTCTTCAAAACATTTGGTCATCAAATCATTGGTAGAGACCACGGAAGAGCACAACTAACATTCAATCATGACCTTTTCTTTAAATATATAGTAGAAAACTCAGAACTTGATGCTTCTCAATTTAAGAAAAAAGATATGAAGGAAATTGAAAGACTTGCAACATTGTTTGGATTAAATGAAAAACAAATGGCCAACATTGTTGTAAAAGAATATTGGGTCAATGGTTCCTTACATCTTGAATTTGATAAAATCAAAAATAGAGCAGAAGAAGAAATTAAAGTAAATGTAACTCCAGTAAATGAAAAATCAAATGTATCTGGAGAAAGTGAACTCGCTAGTAAAATCCAAATGATGGATGAAGTCGCACCAGCAAAGTTCCTTCAATACTTACAAAACGGAACAAAACCAGCAAGAAGTGATATTAATATCATTAATTCACTTTCTAAAGATTATGGCTTCGGAAATGGTATAATAAACGTAATTGTAGATTACGTCTTAAATAAAAACAGCAATGTTCTCTCTAAGAACTATTGCGAAAAGATTGCGTCCTCTCTCGCTAGAGAAGGTTGCAAATCAACCGTAGATGCAATGAATTATTTAAATAAGATAAGCGTCAAGGTTACTAAAAAGGTTTCACCAAAGAAACCTGTCGCAGTTAATATTGAAGAAGAGGAAACGGATGAAGATGTTTCCCTCGATGAAATTAACGCATTAATTGGAGAAGTGGAGGTAAAGAAGAATGTCAGATGAATTAAAAACATTTAATCCAAAAGATATCATTCAAGATAAGATTGATATGAAATCTTATGCTGAAAAGCTTTTAGATGCTCTTCGCGCCGACACTGAAGTTTATGAATTAATTAAACCTTTAGGTTTAACTAATAGAGAAGTTCGCGAAAATATTGGAAGACTTAATGATTTCAGAGAGGATTACAATATTTGTAAGAACTGTCCAGGATATGATAAATGTCCAAAGGCTGAAAAACATATTTCAACTTATGTTTGTAAAGATGGAAATTATCTCACAACAAGATGTGAGCCATGTAAGAAAGCAATTGAAAAAGCTAAGATTGATGCTAAATATTTATTTAACGATTTCCCAGCAGAATGGAAAAAATCAACTCTTAAAAAATTAGATCTTAGTGAAAACAGAAGACCACTTATTAAAGAATTTGTTAATATTGCTAAAGGCAAATCAAATCGTTGGTTATTTGTAACCGGAAATCATAAAGTTGGAAAATCATATGTTTTAGTTACATTTGCAAATGAGTTTATTGCAATGGGACTTGGCCAAGTTGGTGTTATTAATGCTGTTACCAAGTTCAAAGAACTTGCAGATATCTCATTTAAACAAAAAGAATATTTTAATGAACAAGTTAATGCATTATGCACACTTCCATTACTTATCATTGATGACTTTGGTGAAGAATACAAAAACGAATTCATTCGTGACTCAATTGTCATCCCAATCTTAAGTGAAAGAAATCACAATAACTTACCAACATTCTTCTCTTCAGATTTCACAATTAAAGAAATTGAAAGACTTTATTCGGTTGGTAAAAATGGTGGCGAAATCCGCGGAAAACAATTAGGAAAAATTATTCTCGAAATGGCCGAGAAAGAATTTGATTTAACAGGTGCATCTATTTACAAAAAATAGAATCAAGTTGTTTATATAAATTAGCGACGTCTTTATCATTAATGATAACGTATGTCGCTTTTTTCTTATTTTCAGTGTGATAATTTCTATTTAAAGTTAAAGAAGAATCGACTTTAGAACCTCTAGCTTTTAAGTGTTCGATTTGTGATTGTTTACTTGCGTCAACATAGATGATTTTATCGCAAAGTAAATCAAGTCCAGATTCAAAAAGTAGTGGAGCTTCTACAACGATTGGTTTCATAGAATTTTTAATTTCTTTTTCAACAATGTCAGCAACTTTTGCATGAACGAATTTTTCCAATCTCGTCTTCTTGTTTGGATTGGCAATTAAGAAGTTTCTGAGCCAATCACGATCAATATCACCTTTAGAAATTTTTAAGTCTGGAATGAACTTTTTAATCTCTTTTTGGATTGATGGTTGTTTGTACAAAATATGCACGATTTCGTCGGTATTTTGCACAAAATACCCGTGTTTTCCCAAGTATTTTGATACAGTTGATTTTCCGGTTCCGATAGGTCCGGTAACACCAATAATCTCTTTTATTACAGGGTTCTTTTGGCAATGTGGACAGTATGTCGTGCCACGTCCGTTAACGAAAATTTTTCTTAATTTGCAACCGCAGTTTGGACAAGTTCCATCTTTCTTTCCATAGACTTTGAGGTTAACTTGGAAGTTACCAGAAATACCTTCTTTTGGATGATAAGATTTGATTGTGGAGCCACCTGCTTTGATTGCTCCATTTAAAACATCTATTGAAGCTTTCCAGATTTCATTAAGTTGCTTTTTAGAAACCAGTTTTGCTGGAGTTTCAGGATGAACCTTGGTTGCGAATAAAACTTCATCAACATAAATGTTTCCTAAACCAGACATGATGCTTTGATCTAAGAGTGCAGTTTTGATTGCAATTGATTTGTTTTTAAACGCTTTCTCAAGAAGTTTAGAATCTTTCATCATAAAAGGATCTGGGCCAACCTTTGATAGTGGTTCTTCCTTCATATAATCTTCTAATGAAGATAATTTGATTCTTCCAAATCTTCTTGTGTCATTATAGATAAGTTTTGTTCCATCGTTAAAATGGAAAACAACTAAATCGTGTTTTGTGTTTTTTTCTTTCTCGTCTTTAAGGAAATATTTTCCTTCCATTCTAAGGTGAGAAATCATAACTTTGTTATTAGTTAAATAAAAGATAATGAATTTACCAACTCTACCAAAGTCAGTAATAGTTTCATTGGCTAATGATTTTGCAAACTCTCTTGAATCACCATCAATTGTTTGCTGCCTTAAAACATCAACACTTTGAATAGTTTTTCCAAGTGTCATTTCTTTTAGAATGTTCTTAACGGTTTCAACTTCTGGTAATTCTGGCATTGTTATTTAGCATCGTACCAAGTGCGACCATAACCTCCATCAACTTCGAGTTTAACATCTAATTTCATGGCGTTTTCCATAATATTTTTCACTAAATCATAGACTTTTTCTTTTTCATTATTTGGAACCTTGATTAAAAGTTCGTCGTGGATTTGACAAATAATTTTTGATTCAAGATTGTTTTCTTTGAGTGCTTTATTTACCTTGATCATAGCAATCTTGATTAAGTCAGCAGCAGTGCCTTGAATTGGAGCATTCATTGCTGCACGTCTAGCGAATTCACGTACTTGATAATTTGTATCGTGAATTTCACGTAAATATCTTCTTCTACCTAATAAGGTAGAGACATATGTTTTTTCATTAACTTCGTCTGATACTTTTTTAAAGTATTCGCTGATTTCTGGATAGGCATCATAGAAACTTGAAATGATTTCCTTCGCCTCTTTTCTAGAGCAATCAATTTGCTCTGCTAAACCGAAATCAGAGATTCCATAGATAATTCCGAAGTTAACAGCTTTTGCTCTTCTTCTTTCAAGTGGAGTTGGGTTTTCAGTTTTGAAAACTCTTCTTGCAGTTGCTGAGTGAATGTCTTCTCCTGATTCGAAAACATTTTGAAGTGCCTTACATCCAGAAAGTGATGCGAGGATTCTTAATTCGATTTGAGAATAGTCGAGTGAAAGAATTGAGTAATTTTCATCATCGTAATAGAAAGCTTTTCTAATAAGTTTTCCTTCTTCATCACGAACAGAAATATTTTGTAAATTTGGTTCGCTTGAAGAAAGTCTTCCTGTTTGAGTTAAAGCCTGGTTAAAGATGGCGTGGAGTTTTCCATCACCATGAATGTGTGCAATCAAACCATCAACATAAGTTGAAAGTAATTTTGCATATTTTCTATATAATAGAATTTCGCTTACAATCGGATGTTTATCAAGTAAATTTTTAAGTGCATCAACTGAAGTTGACATCTTCTTATCTTGTGAAGGAAGTTGTAACTTATTGTATAGAATTTCGCCGACTTGTTTTGGAGAATCAATATTAAATTCTTCTCCAGCCATTTCATAAATTCTTGCAGCAATATTTTTGAGATTAACTTTAAAGTTTTCTCCCATCTTTTCTAAAACATCAGCGTGGATTGGGAAACCTTCAATTTCCATTTCTGCTAAAACTGATGCAAGAGGAATATCAACTTCTTCATAAAGTTTTCTACATTGTAATTGTTCAAGTTCAGAGAAAATCTTATTTGCAAATTTCTTTGAATAGAAAGCAAGTTTTGCAGTTCTTTCTGGATTTGAATTATCGAATAGTGAAAGTGCATCTTCTTTAGTTGAAGAAATGTCTGCACCAAAGTAATGCATGATCGATTCAGCATTATTATTTAAGGTTGAATCGAGCAAGTAACCAGCAAGAAGAATATCAAAATATAAACCTTCAATTTGGATACCTTCATGAGCTAATGCGGCTTTGATTGCCTTGTAATCATAACAGTATTTTTTGATGTCTGGATTTTTTAAAATATCCAGGAATTCAGAGGAATTTTTGAAATTTTCCTCTTTAATGTAAACAATTTTTGATGGAGTAGCGATGGCCATTCCATAGATAACTGCCTCGTGATAGTTGCCTGGTTCGATGTCTAAAGCGATGGCAATTTCATCACCAACATTGATGTCTTTGAGTGAGTCAACTTCTTCGTATTTGATATCATCATCTTCTTCATAACTCATACGTTTTAAGTTTTGAGGAAGTCTATTAAGAAGTTGCTTCATATCAAGGTGTGAACAGAAAGAATTAATCTTTGAGAATTCATAACCTTGATAGACTATGTCATCAAGTCCAAATGGAAGCTCAACGTTTGTTTGAATTTGAGCCATTTCATAGCAGTGTCTTCCAAGATCTTGGTTTGCAACAATTGATTCACCGACTTTAGATTTCATTGTCTTAGCAGCTTCAACAATTGCTTCAAATGAACCATAATCTTGAATTAACTTAACAGCTGTTTTATCACCAACTCCTGGTATACCAGGAAGGTTATCAGATGAGTCACCACGAAGACCTTTGTAGTCAATAATTTGAAGCGGTGAGAAACCATATTTTGCAGGCATTGTTTCGGTATTCATAATATCGATGTTTGACATGCCAGTTTTAATAATGTGAATTGAGACGTGCTCGTCAATTAATTGGAGGAAGTCTCTATCAGAGGTGTAGACAATAACTTCTTTGCCAGCAGCACCTGCCATTTTTGCAACAGTACCGCAAATATCATCAGCTTCAAAGCCTTCTTTTTCGAACCAGAAAATGTTTAAACATTTTAAGAATTCTCTTGCAAGTGGCATTTGAATCTTAAGTTCTTCTGGACAAGGTTTTCTATTTGCTTTGTAGTTTTCATCTTCTTTGTGTCTAAATGTTTGATGTCCTGTATCAAAACCAACAAATAAAGAATCGCCTTCTTTCAATCCTTTTAGGATTGTATTAATCATATTGGAAAAAGCAAAAACGCCATTGGTAGGAGTTCCATCATGAGATCTCATAAGTTCTCCACCAGACATTGCTGCAGTGGCGTAGTAAGCTCTAAAAAGAAGTGAGTTACCATCAACAATATAAACTTTATTCATGTTTATTTGCCTCCAATTTTGTAATTTGTTTTATCGAGAATTCTTGTTTCAAAGAACGGAAGTATCCATCAACAACAACTATGTTGTTTTTCTTTAATACACTTGAAGATCTTTCAAATGCATCAGCGAAAACAGTAAGTTCTTTTTCACAAGTATCATCATAGATGGTTACGAAAGCCATCTGTTGTTTTTTCTTGGTTGTAATCTTTTTAACATTCTTAACAATTCCAACAACTTTAATATCGCCAGTAGTGGAATCGATTTGGTCTAATTTAATAGCTTTGAGGTTCTTAATTTCTGATGCATAAGCATCAAGTGGTGAACCTGAAACCATAAGTCCTAATGCATTGAATTCACGATTTAAGTTATCCATGAAATCATCATCAGTTTTTGTTATAACTGGTTTTGGAAGGAAACTTGGATCGATTGCAACTAAACCTTGGTCATCTATTAAAGCACCTGCGTAACTTAATGCATTTGGAACGTTAATTCTAAGTGAAGCTCTAGAAGGTTCAATTGAGTCGAATGCACCTGCATCAATTAAGTTCATAAGTTGAGCATCGCTAAAGCGATACTTTTGCATTCTGACTACAAAATCAAATAAATCTTGGAATGGACCAGCTTGTCTTTCTGTAAGAATATTTGTAACTGTAACACCTGAAATTCCTCTAACGGAAGAGAGTGGGAACAAGATGTCTTTTCCTTCGAGTTTGAATGTAACACCGGACTTATTAATGTCTGGACATTTCACTTTAATTTTGAGTGCTTTCATCTCTGCAATAGTGTTATTAAATTCAGTGGTGGAAGCGTTAGATAAAATAGAAGCATAGAATTCTTCTGGATAATGAGCTTTCAAGTAAGCCATTCTACAAGTAAAGATTGCGTAAACGACGGAGTGTGATCTGTTAAATCCGTAGTTAGCAAATTTATCAATGAGATTGAAGACATCAGTTGCTTCTTGCTCCTTGTAGCCTTTCTTGATTGCGCCGTTCACAAATGATGAACGTAAAGCTTCAAGTTTTTTGCTATCTTTCTTTGAAACTGCACGTCTAAATGAGTCTGCTTCACCTAAAGTGAATCCAGCCATCTTTGATGCAATTTGCATAATTTGCTCTTGGTAAACAATAACGCCATAGGTTGGTGCTAAGATTTCTTCTAGAGCAGGCGAAAGATATTTTGGTTTCAACCCAGAATTTTTCTTTTTAGCAAAATCCTTAATGGAATCCATTGGACCTGGTCTATATAAAGCAAGAAGTTGGACAACATCTTCGAACGATTTGATTTTCAAAGTTCTAATAGCATTTCTCATACCAGCAGATTCAAGTTGGAATAAACCCATGGTTTTAGCAGAACCAATCATTTTGATTCCAAGTGGATCATTGTATGGAATTTCATCACGTTTTAAATCAATTCCTTTTTCTTTTAGCATAGCTAAACAATCTTCAACAATTGTTAAGTTGCGAAGTGCTAAAATATCCATCTTTAAGAAGCCTTGTTCTTCGATGTAATCTTTTTCAAATTGTTCAACGTATCCGCCATCAAAGGCTCTTGATAGTGGAATAACGCCTTCAAGTGGTTCAGCATTTAAAACAACACCGACTGCGTGAAGTGATGCTTGTCTTGGAAGTCCTTCAATCTTGCTAGCAAGAGTAACGATTTCCAAATAGTATTTATCATTGTTAACTAAGTCTCTAAATTGAGCGTTAGTTTTATAAATATCTCTAAGAGAAAGTTTGTCATCTTTTTCATCTTTAATGAGTTTGGTAAAAAGTTCAATGTCGTGTTTTTCATAATTGAAAATTCTACCAACATCATTAAGTGCAGCTTTTGCACCAAGTTTTTGAACTGCTATGATTCTTGCAATTCTGTTATTGCCGTATTTTCTACGAATGTATTCAACGATTTCTTCACGATGAATATCACTAAAGTCAACGTCAATATCTGGCATTGTTTGTCTAGCAGGATTTAAGAAACGCTCAAAGAGCAAGTTGTATTCAAATGGATCTGGAACAGTAATGCCTAAGGCATAAGAAACTAAAGAACCTGATGCAGAGCCACGGCCTGGACCAACAGCAATATCATTTTCTTTTGCAAAGTTAATGTAGTCTTGAACGATTAAGAAATAATCGCTGTAACCCATCTTTTTGATGGTGTCTAATTCAAAGTTAATTCTGTCTATGTATTGTTGAGAAGTCTTACCTTTTTCCTCAAGACCTTTGAGAGCATTTCTTCTTAGAACATCATCTGCAAATTCACCGGTTTCCTTAACCCAAGAAATCATTTTTCCACGTTGAGAAATGAAGGAAAATTTAATTTTTCCAACAAATTCTTCAATATTTTTAATTTCTTCAGGAGTGTAATCTTTTAAGATTTCTTCTTGAGTTTTGAGATATTCATTACCTTCAAGGCTCTTAATTTCGAGGACTTCTTTTGAGTCAATTGCTTTCATCATTTCAAGGACAATCGCATCTTCTTTTTTGATGTATTTGATTGATGGGAAAGCGATGGTTTTATATCCATGTGTAAATGCGAACTCACGCATTGCAGCAAGGTAATCGACTTCAAAAGTGGCTTCAATACCAATATAGAAGTTTGAAAAACCACGAGTTAGCTTTGCTAATCTTCTCGCAAAGTCATCTGGGTTATTTAATAAAGGTTCTTTGAGCGGTTCGTTATTTGAAGAAAGAACAACTACTAGTCCTTCACTAAGTTCTGCGATTGTGTTTGCGTGTGCTTCTCCATTTTCAACTGCTAAAGAAAGTTTTAATAAGTTGTGATAACCTTCTTCATTTAAAACGTAGAAGCTAAATAATAAGTTATCGATAAAAAGATCTTCTCCAAGTACAACCTTAAGTCCTGCTTTTTCAGCTTCATGGAAAAGTGAAGGAGCACCAGTTAAGTTTTGGAAATCTGAAATGCCAACAGTAGTGTACCCAAGTTTTTTAGCAGTCTTTAAATAATCCTCAATCTTTAGTCCTGATTTGAGGAAAGAGTAACCGCTATAAACATGTAAAGGTATAAAACTCATGCGAATATTGTAGCAATATTTATAAATAAATAAAATAAAAAGGTATCATTTTGACACCTTTTTAGAATTGGTATTGTTTGTTATTCAAACATCTTGTCGAGTTCTTTAATGAGCTCAGTTACTTCTCTCCAAGTTTTCAACTTGGTGGCTGAAGCTTGAGTATGTCCTCCGCCTCCAAATCTTTCTGCAAACTTGTCAATTTCAGTACCTGCACTTCTTATAGAAACTCTCCAGTTTCCTTTCGCTACATCTTCTGTAATAGAAAGCCATGCATGGATTCCTTTGAAGTGAGCGAAGACATTAACATTGTCTTTTCCTTGAATTGGAAGAAGTCCAAATTTCTTGAGAATTTTATCGGTTAATACATAGTATGCGACACCATGTTTTGTAATTTTGTAGTGTTTGAGAACGTATTTTCTAACTTCAAGATCAGTAAGATTTTCATCGTACATTTCATTGTATGCTTGGACTAAATCAAAACCTGTTTCAAGAAGTCTTTGTGCAATAAAGAAAGTGTGGTTAGTGGTGTGGGAGTATAAGAATCTTCCAGAGTCACCAACAATAGCTTTGTATAAATTTGCAGCAGCTTCCTTAGAAATCTTGTATTCTGGTTTGCTTAAAAGCATAGATGCAATAAGTTCACCTGCAGCAATCATTGTGTCATCAACAATTTGTAAATCTCCATAGGAGTCTACTGCTGGGTGGTGATCAATTTTAACAATGCATTTTGCTTTTTCGTAACGAGTGTCTGCAGCTCTATCAATTGTTGATAAATCAACAATAATTGCTAAGAATTCTTGATCAAACCATGCATCATCAATTGTTTGCATGACTGGGAAACATTTGTTAGTGAGAGAAACGTGATCATCACCAACGTAGATAACGTCCTTATCCGGCCAGTTATCTTTGATAAAGGTTGCAAGACCAAGTTGAGATCCGAATGCATCATAATCTGGATGGTCATGTCTAAATACAGCAATGTGTTTAAATTCTTTAACAAGTTCAAAGAACTTATCTACATCTTTTGCGTAATTTTTAATTCTATTTTCAATAATCTTTTCCATTTTATTTTTTATAGAAAGCAAAAGTATCTCTTGCGATCATGACTTCTTCATCTGTTGGGATGACAACAACTTTAATCTTTGAATCTGGCTTAGAAAGTAAAGTTTCTTTACCTCTAACTTTGTTAGCTTCATAGTCAATTGAAAGACCTAAAGCTGGAGTAATTTCTTTTAAGATATCTTCACGAGATTCAATTGAGTTTTCACCAATACCTGCTGAGAAGATGATTAAATCTGCTCCACCTAAACGGACATAATATTGTCCGATAAAGTCTGCAATACGACGTGTGAACAATCTAATTGAAAGTTGTGCATCTTTGTTTCCGGCTTCTGCAGCTGCAATAACATCACGTGAGTCATTTGAAACTGTTGAGACACCTTGGAAACCTGATTGTTTATTGAAGATTTGATACATTTCTTCAACTGATTTACCTGTGCACTTACACAGATAATTCATAACTGATGGATCTAAGTCACCAGTTCTTGTTCCCATCATAATTCCACCTAAAGGTGTAAGCCCCATAGATGTAGCAACACATTTACCATCTTTGATGGCAGTGATGGAAGCACCAGAACCAATGTGACAAGAAATAATTCTTGGGTGTTTAACACCTGGCAAATACTTGAGACCCATCTCGCTTAAGTACTTGTGTGAAGTACCGTGTGCGCCATAGCGCCTACAATCATATTTTTCGGTGAATTCTTTTGGAATTGGGAATGTGTAATCTTCTGGTTCCATTGTTTGATGGAATGCTGTATCAAAAATTGCAACGTTAGTAACATTTGGGAGGATTTTCTTAAATGCTCTAAAACCAACTAAGTGAGCTTTGTTATGAAGTGGTGCAAGTGGAATTAATGATTCAATCTTTGCTTCAGTATCTTCGTTAAATAATTCTGATTTTGAGAAGTACTTACCACCTTGAACGATACGGTGACCAACAGCCACAATTTCATTCATGTCTTTAACAATTCCTTTTTCAAGCATAGCTTCGACAACTAATTCGACAGCACGAGCATGATCGAGAATTGGTAAAACTTTCTTTTCACTTTCGCCATTCCATTTCATTCCGAAGATGGCGTCTTCGTGTCCGATTCTTTCGGCGTTTCCGGAACATAAAACTTTTTCTTCAGGCATTTCAAAAAGCTTAAATTTTAAACTTGATGATCCTGCATTAACAGCCATAACTTTTGCCATATTTTTTACCTCGCAACGTGAAATATTATAGTCAAATTAGGTAACAATAGCAATTAAATAAAATTAATTTTATCACTCACTATATTAATGCCTATAATTAACGCATAAATAGGAATAAGGAAATTTAGAGAAAAAATACGTCAAATTTAGCACTTTTTTAACAAAAATTTTGTTCTTTCAAATTTGATAAAAAAGTAATCTAAAATTTGAATGAATTCTTAATAAAAATTTATATGGGAATAACAAAAATTATGCTGATAATCTAACAAGTTAGTACTTTAATAATTCAAAAGGGAATAGATAATAATTTTTAATCCTAAAATTTCTATTCTTTTTACAAGAATTTTTATGATTTTGCAAAAAGTCAAAATAAGCGGGAAAATGAGGGGATTTTTAGCAATGAAAACGTTTTCACTATTAAAAGGAAAGTAATTTTATAAAAATTATTACATCTTTATATATTATTATGATAAACTTAAGGCATTATGGCATACGGATTATTATTAGACTTTCTTTACGGCCAAACAATTGATGCTTATCAATACTTCGGTGCGCACTTTGAAAAAAAGGGCCGTAAGAGTGGTGTAGTTTTTAGACTATACGCTCCTGGCGCAGATGATGTTTCAGTAATAGGAGAATGGAATGGTTGGGACGTTGGCGCAAACAAAATGGCCAAAGTCGACGAATCTGGAGTATGGGAGGTTTTTGTTCCAGGCGTTTTAAATTACCAATCCTACAAATATCACTTTAGAAACGCACATGGCAACTATGTTGACAAAGCAGACCCAGTTGCTTTTTATTCAGAATTAAGACCAAATACCTGTTCAAGAGTTTTTGACTACACAGGTTTTATTTGGCATGACGATGATTGGATGAAATCTCGTACAAGAAACTTTGAAAAACCACTTTCCATTTATGAAATGCATATTGGAAGCTGGATTGGTCACGGTGAAAACAATCGCTATTTCTCATATGAGGAAATTGCAGATAAATTAGTTGACTATGTCAAAGATATGGGATTTACCCACGTTGAATTTATGCCAGTTATACAACACCCATTCGATGGTTCTTGGGGCTATCAAGCTACAGGTTTCTACTCTGTAGATTCAAGATATGGAAACCCACATCAATTCATGTCTTTAGTTGATAGACTTCACCAAGCTGGAATCGGTGTAATTGTTGATTTTGCTCCAGTTCATTTTGCAACAGATGCTTGGGCACTTGTTGATTATGATGGCGCAAATTTATTTGAACCATCAGATCCAAATAGACGTTTCAGCCCATGGGGTAGCGCATATTTTGATTTAGGAAAAGATCCAGTTAGATCATTCTTGATGTCTGCAATGAACTACTTTGTTACTGAATGTCACGTTGATGGTTTAAGAATTGATGCTGTTAGTAATATCCTATATTACGAAGGCAATAAAGCATTAGGAAGAAACGAAGGTTCAATCGAATTCCTCAAACGCCTTAATGCACGTATGCACGATAGACACTGTTCACTTATGATGATTGCAGAAGACTCAACTGATTTCCCAGGTGTTACTAAACCAACTGAATGGGATGGAATTGGCTTCGACTATAAGTGGGACTTAGGTTGGATGAATGATACTTTAAAATATTATTCAAAAGACCCAGTCTACAAGAAATACGAACACAATAAGTTAACATTCTCAATGGCTTATTTCTTTAATGAAAACTTCATGTTACCTTTCTCACACGACGAAGTCGTCCATGGTAAAGGAACATTAGTTAATAAGCTTTGGGGTGATTATAATCAAAAGTTTATGCAACTTAGAAACTTAATTGCATACCAGTACGCACACCCAGGAAAGAAACTCAACTTCATGGGTAACGAGCTTGGTACTTTTGATGAATGGAATGAAATTAAATCCTTAGCATGGAATTTAAAATCATATCCAATGCACGACTCATTCGGTCGTCTCTTTAGAGACTTGAACCTCATTTACAAAGCAGAACCTGCAATGTACATGAACGAGTATAATCCAAACAACTTCAATTGGTTAGAGGTTGATAACTCAGATCAATCAATATTTGCTTTTGAAAGATTTGATGGAGATTCTCGTTTGGTTTTCGTTTTCAACATGACTCCAAATTACTACGAGTACATTGAAATTCCAGTAACACAACCTGGTACTTACACTGAGATTTTTAACTCAGAAAAAGACGTTTATTCTGGATGCAACCAATATAATGGTGCCCCAATTAAGTCTACTGAGTTTGGGCCTTACGGAAGACCTCACAAAATCACAATTAAGCTTGCCTCCTTTGGAGCATGTATTTTCAAATATAAAAAATAGGAAGGTATTATTTTATGTTTAGTTCCACAAAAGCTTTTAAAGCTGAGTTCAAGAAAAGATTACTTGAAAAGTACGCAAACAATGTCGAAGAATCACACATTTTCGAACAATATGATGTCTTAGGCAAAATGGTTAGAGACTATGCTGGACAATATTGGAGAGAAACACGTGAGAAGGTTTTCGCAGACGGCAAGAAAGAACTTATCTATTTCTCAATGGAATTCCTTATTGGAAGACTTCTTGTTAACAACATGCAAAACCTTGGCATCTATGATGTTGCAAAGAAAGGTCTTGAAGAACTCGGTTTAGATATCAATAAATTAGAAGAACAAGAATCTGATGCAGGTTTAGGCAATGGTGGTTTAGGCCGTCTTGCAGCTTGCTTTCTAGACTCTATTTCTTCACTTGGTTATCCAGTCACTGGAAACACAATTCGTTACGAATATGGTTTCTTCAAACAACTCCTTGAAAAAGGTTACCAACTTGAAGTTCCAGATCAATGGTTAACAAATGGTTTCTGTTTCGAAGTTAGAAAACCAAAACACGCTGTTGAAATTCAATTTGGTGGTGAACCTGTTTCATTTATGAAACAAGATGGTTCTCTTGGTTTAAAAACAAAGAATGCAGTTCACGTTAAAGCCGTTCCATATGATGTTTCTATCATTGGTTACAAGAATGAAGTTGTTAACACATTAAGACTTTGGGCTGCAGAACCAAGTGAGACACACTTACCAAAGAATATGCCATTCGATGAATACTTAACAATGTTAAAGGAAATCTCACATGGTCTCTATCCAGATGATTCAACTGAAAAAGGTAAGTTATTAAGACTTAGACAACAATACTTCTTAGTTTCCTCAGGACTTCAATCTATCTTAAGAGGCCACTTTAGAAGACATAAAACATTACTTAATTTACATGATCATTATGTCATGCAACTTAACGATACTCACCCAATTCTTGCAATTCCAGAATTAATGAGATTAATGATGGACGTTTATGGCTATGGTTGGGATGAAGCTTGGGGTGTTGTTACTAAGACAATCGCATTCACAAACCACACAATCATGCAAGAAGCACTTGAAAAGTGGCCTGTTGAATTCATTGGTAAAGTCTGCCCAAGATGTATGGATATTATTTGGGAAATTAACCGTAGATTTAATGGTTTCTTAGCAGATAATAACATTCCAATGGAAGTTAGAGACGATGTCCAAATCATTCGTGATGGACGTGTTTACATGGCAAACCTTGGTGTTTATGCTTCCTTTTCAGTAAATGGCGTTGCAAAACTCCACACCGATATTTTGAAGAAAGAAACATTTAAATATTTCTACGAACTCTTCCCAGAGAAGTTCAATAACAAGACAAATGGTGTCACTCATCGTAGATGGTTAATGTATTCTAACCCAAAACTTGCAGATTTAATTACAAGCAAGATTGGACCAGCTTGGATTTTAGATATGGAGCACGAAATTTCTAAATTTGGTGAATTCCAAAATGACGCTAAAGTTCAACAAGCAATGATTGACATTAAGAAAGAAAATAAGCACGCTTTAGCAAAATATATTAAAGATAAAATGGATATTGAAATTGATGAGAATTCCATTTTTGACGTTCAAATTAAGCGTATGCACGCATACAAACGCCAAATCATGAAGATTCTTCACATCATTTATCTCTATCAACGAATTAAATCAGATCCATCATTTACAATGTATCCAAAGACATTTATCTTTGGTGCTAAAGCAGCTCCTTCATATGTGTACGCAAAAAAGATTATTCAACTCATTTTAGCAGTTGCTGAAGTAGTGAATAACGATCCAGAAGTTAGCAAATTCATGAAGATTGTCTTCGTTGAAAACTATGGCGTCACACTTGCAGAAAAGATTATTCCAGCAGCAGATGTTTCAGAACAAATTTCTACAGCATCCAAAGAAGCTTCAGGAACTTCAAATATGAAGTTAATGATGAATGGTGCTGTTACACTTGGAACACTTGACGGTGCTAACGTTGAAATTCATGATTTAGTTGGTGAAGATAATTGTATTATCTTTGGTTTAACTTCTGATGAAGTTCTTAACTACTACGCATGCGGTGGTTATTCTCCATGGGATGTCTATAACTCAGATCCAAGAGTTAAACAAATTATGGATTCATTATTTAATGGTCCATGGACAAAGAAACCAGATCAATTCCAACTCATCTTTGATGAAATCATGAGAAATAATGATACATTCTTCATTTTAAAAGATCTTCCAGCTTACATTGAGGCAATGGAAAAAGTTGATGAACTTTATAAAGATGAAAAGAATTGGGCCAAGATGTGCATTGTTAACGTTGCTCAATCAGGTTACTTTACATCCGATAGAACAATCAGAGACTACGTTAGAGACATTTGGCACTTAAAGAAAGTTAATGAATAAAATGGAAAAGATTAATCTAGCAAAGCTATATGATTTGCAAGCTGATTTAGATAAAGAAATCGCTAAAAATCATGGCTGTACATATGAATCAACTCACGAGAAAAGGCTTTTAGCCTTAATTATTGAAATTGGCGAGCTTGCCAATGAAACAAGATGTTTTAAGTTCTGGTCAAATAAAGGACCTTCTCCAAAGGAGATTACAATGGATGAATATGCAGATGGTTTGCACTTCTTCCTCTCACTTGGAATTCCTCTAAAGACTGAAAAGATGGAATATGAACTTTCAAAAAATGAAGGTGAATTAACTTTTCAATTCCACGAAGTTTATAGACTTATCGTTGACTTAAAAGAACATTATGATTTTGCTCATTACACTAAAGCACTTCAATATTTTTTAAATATTGTTTTGTCTTTAGGTTACCACGCAGAAGACATTACACAAGCTTATTTAGCTAAGCTAGAAGTTAATCACACTAGACAAGCTACAAATTATTAAAAGAAGGTTTATTTTATGGGAAAACATGGCGTTTTACTTGCAGTATCTTCCTTACCAGGAAAATATGGCGTTGGAGACTTCTCTGACGAAGCATTCAAATTTGTTGACATGCTTGCTAACCACAAAGTTGATTTATGGCAAATTTTGCCATTAAATCCAATTGGTTACGGACATAGTCCATATCAACCATTTTCATCTTATGCTTTTGATGAAATTTATATTTCAATTGAAGATCTCCAAAAGAGACATTTACTTGGTCGTGTAAACAAAGTCAGAGCGCGTTCAATGGCTGATTATGAAAAGGCAAGATACATTAAGGAACAAGCAATTTGGAAAGCGTTTGAAGTCTTCAAACAAAATCCAAAGAATATGGCAAAACTTGATAAATTTATCAAGGAGAATCCGTACATTGAAGAATACGCAGCATTTATTACATTAAAAGAATTTAATTGTGGTTATTCATGGAATGAATGGAGATTTTTTGAAAAAGATAGACCAGAAGATTTTAAATATTTAAAAACAAAACACGCTTTTGCCCAAATGATTTTAACTGAAGAATGGAACAAAATTAGAGCTTACGCTAATAAACGTAACATTAAAATTATTGGTGATGTTCCTTTCTATGTTGGTTATGACTCAAGCGATGTTTATTTCCATAGAGAATCCTTCATGTTAGATAGAGAAAATAAACCAACATGTATTGCTGGTGTACCACCAGATTACTTTAGCAAAGATGGACAAAGATGGGGCAATCCAATCTGGAATTGGGATTACCTTTATGAACATGATTTCAAGGCAATGATGGATAGAATTTTCTTTGCAAGTAAGTTCTATGACATTATTCGTCTTGACCACTTCAGAGCATTCGATTCATATTGGGCAATTAATCCAGCATGTCCAACAGCAGTTGATGGAGAATGGCGTTATCCAGACGGATATAGATTCTTCAGACGTTTCTTTGAAAAATATCCAGATATTCAACTTATAGTTGAAGATTTAGGAGATTTACGTCCTGAAGTTTTATATCTAAGAGACACATTCATGCTCGCAGGAATGAGAGAAATTGAATTTACAATTTGGGATGACGAATTCAACAACAAACACATTGAACGCGAGAACCAAGTTTACTACACATCTACACACGATAACGAAACTCTCGCACAATGGATTGCAACTCTTTCAAAAGATGAAAAAGTTAAGCTTAATAACAGAATGAATGAACTTGGACTTACTGGTAAAAACCTTTGCGAAAAGCTCATTAAATACGCTTACCGTAGACAAGAAAGAATTGTCATCGCATCTGTTTCAGATATTTTAAATTTAAACAAAACACATCGTATGAATGTTCCAGGAATCGTTAACGATGTTAACTGGAGATTCAAACTTCAAGGATTTAGACAACTTGGAAAACAATTATCAAAATTTTTCTAATTAAATTATGCCGTTAAGAAATACCTATAGAGAATGTATTCAAATACATTACCAAAGAGATGATTCCGATTATAAAAATTGGGCTCTTTGGTTATGGGAATTTCCTCAAGGAAACGGTAAAGAATACCAATTTACCGGAAGAGATGAATATGGTGTTTTTGCAAACCTTCCTTTAACAACTTGGTCTTACTTAGTAAGAACCAACAACCTTGGTTTAATCATTAAATCTAAGGGAACTTGGAACGAAAAAGACGGTCCAGATAGAGTGATTAAATTTTCTAAATTGCATCACGACAAATTTGGTATTTATCATGTTTATCTAAAAGATGATTTGGATGATGTTTTTGATAATCAAGAATTAGAAAAATCCAATATTATTAACTATGCAAGATTTGTAGACTTTACTTCATTTGAAGTTAAAACAAGTGACATTTTCCAAGAATTTTCAATTTATAAAAATAAACAATTCTTCAAAAATGTTAAACTTGCAAAACCTGTAAAAGAAACAGTTTACGAAATTAACAAAGATGTTGATATTAGTTTCGAAGATCTTTATGAAGTAGAAATTAACTTCTATGAAACCAAAAAAACTTCAAGAGAACCAATTACTCACAGTTTGCTTTACAGAACTAAAAAGTTTGAGAAAATGTACGAATATAATGGAGAATTAGGGGCTATTTACACAAAGAAGGCAACAACCTTTAAGGTTTGGTCTCCTGTCTCTAGTTCCATTATTTTAAGGCTTTATAATAAAGGAACACCAAGATACATTCTTGGCAAAAAAGGAATTGATAAACCATTTAGAGAAATTCCAATGGCAAAAGATGAACATGGTGTTTTTTCAACAACTGTTCATAAAAATTTAGAAGGTAAGTATTATACTTACGTTGTTACAAATGCACTTCATGAAAAATCTGAGGTAGTTGATCCATACGCAAAATCTACAGGTGTTAATGGATTAAGAGGAATGATTGTTAATTTTGATAGAACAAATCCTACTGGATTTAAAGAAATTGAGATTAATCCTGTTAACCCAAAACATTTAACAATTTATGAGACTCATATTGCTGACATTACTTCTTCAAGTACCTGGACTAATGTTAAGAAATTTAGAAAACTCGAAAAAACCTTCTTAGGCGCTTGTTTAGAAGGTACAACTTATAGTGAAAACGGTAAAACCGTTTCTACTGGTTTCGATCATATTAAAGAACTTGGTGTAAATGCTGTTGAACTTCTTCCGATTTTTGACCAAGCAAATGATGAAATTCATCCTACATTTAACTGGGGTTATAACCCAATTAACTACAATACTTTAGAGGGTGCTTATTCCACAAATCCATTTAATGGTTATACTAGAATTCGTGAGTTCAAAGAACTCGTTAAGAAATATCATGATAATGGAATGAACATCATAATGGATGTTGTTTTTAACCATATGAATGGTGCTCCAGGAAGTAACTTTGATGTTATTATGCCTGGTTATTATTTCAGATATCATCACAACGGAACATTATCAAATGGATCTGGTTGTGGTAACGAAACTGCATCTGAACTTCCAATGATGAGAAAGTTCATGATTGACTCAGTAATGTTTTTCGCAAAAGAGTACAAACTAGGTGGATTTAGATTCGACTTAATGGGCCTTCATGATTTGGACACAATGGAAGAATTATCCAGGAATTTGAAGGATTTTAACAAAAATATCGTGATTTTTGGTGAACCTTGGTGTGGTGGAGGAAGCGCTCTTCCATTCAAAGATAGCGCAGTTCAATACAACATTCCTAAGTTTAAAGGTTATGGTGCTTTTAATGATAAAATCAGAGAATCATTAGTCCATTTAAATAATGAACCAACTTATACAGGGTGGTGTGCAAATAGTAAATTCTTACCAAATGAAGGTGAAACTGCTCAAGTCGCTGCAGCAGTTAAAGGCATGATTTTTGGAATGGGCGAAGGATTTGATGATCCAAATACACAAGTTAACTATGTTACTTGCCATGATAATCACACAATGTACGATAAACTCAAAGCTTCTAATTTTAAAGATGAAGCTGAGATTAAAAAGGTTTCAACTCTTGCTCACTCAATTATTTTCACTTCAAACGGTATTTCGTTTATGCTTGGAGGTGAAGAATTCCTTAGAACAAAGGGTGGCTGCGAAAACTCATATAATGCTCCATACGAAGTAAATGCTTTAGATTATTCTTTAAAAATAAAGAATTATGATATGTTTAAGACTTTCCAAAAATTAATTAAATTTAAACAAAGTGTTTATGAATTAGCTCTCGAAAAAGGTCTTAACAACTTACTTAAAGTAGATTCAGAAGATTTGAATTTAATTTCTTATTCTTTAGCAGACAAAGACACAAATAGACTTTATTTAGTATTCCACGTTAATGGTTATAGAAATGGTGGAGCACACATTGTTGATTTAAGTGGCTACAAACTTTATCTTGATACAATCAATTCTCATAAATCTTTAGGAGCTAAAACTTCTTTAGTTCCATACGAAACATTAATTTGTTACAAAGAAAGAAATGAATAGCAAAATAACAACTGGACATCTAGACATTGTTGAACTCCCTTTTTCAAGCATGAAAAGAGTAGTGAGAATTTGGACTCCAAGTGATTATAACAAAGACAGAAAATATCCTGTCATCTATATGCATGACGGTCAAAATATCTTTAACTTTTTTGATAAAAGTATGGAGATGTGGAACCTCAACGAAATGGTTTCAGATTGCATTATTGTTGGAGTAGATCACGGTGGTGTAAAAAGAATAGATGAACTCTCTCCAAAAGCATGGACAAAATATGGTAAAAATGCACCTTATGTTTGTAGGCCTTGTGGAGAAGAATATTGTGACTTTTTAGTGAACACAGTCATGAAATATGTGAACGAAAATTATAGTACAAAACAAGGCAGAGAATTCACATCAATAGGTGGTTCATCGATGGGCGGAATTATGTCGCTTTATATTGCACTTACCTACAAAGAAATCTTTGGAAAAGCTTACGTCTTCTCTCCAGCATTTAAAGTGTATTCTGCAGGTTTTTTTGAGAAATTTCTCCAGGAAAACCCGCTTATTTTAGAAAATTTGCCTTACCTTTACATTGCTTCTGGAGGCACTCACGGAGCTGAAAGAAAAGGCTCTGGTGGAGATGAATCAATCATCGCAAAATATGTTCCATACATTAAAGAAGAACTCACAAAAAGAGGCTATCCAAAAGAGAAAATTGAAACCAAAATTTTAGAGGGCAGAGTTCACCACGAAACTACTTGGAGAGAGTTGTTTCCAAGTGCCTACAAATGGTTAGAAAATAAATAAGAAAATGCGAACCAAATTTGACTCGCATTTTTCTTATAATAATTTGTCTATTTCGTCTTCGCTATAGACTTCAATTCCTTTTGATTTTAGAAGCTTAGCGGTGACTCCCATTCCTGGAATCAAACGATCCATGAAGTAACCATTATGAATCATATGAGTTCCGCAACTTGGAGAATTTTCCTTAAGTACTGCCTTTGTAATTCCAAGGTATTGGCAGAGCATCAATGCTTTGTTAGCGCCTGTCTCGAAATTTTTTGTAACATTTGTTCCGTCTTTCATAACGACTTGGCTGCCTTTGATCTCGCTAGGATTTCTAGGGCATTTAAGTCCGCCTTCCATTTCTGGACAGAACAAAACTAGCTCATATTTTTCTTTGAGTTTTTCTACATCAGGATGATATTTTCCCTGACCTTTGTAATTACATTTTTCGCCTACTAAACAAGCACTAATCAATATTTTTTGCATATCAGTATTTTAACAACAATTATTTTTGTTGTAAAATGTTTAATATGGAAAATCCAGCATTTATCTATATCTATAACGGAAAACAATATACTGTTTTCATAACAAAAGGTTTTCAACGTAACATTTACTATAGATATAGAAAAGATGGTTTTCATATATCTTGTCCTAAATTAACTACCTTAATCGCAATAAGAAAAGGACTTGATAAATTTGCAGGCAGATTAATTTCTCAATTTGAGAAAAGAAACTGCAATTATTCTTTTGAAGAAAATTTTATTTATATTCTCGGTGAAAAATATGAACTTAGTCAGTTTCATTTAGAATCTGATAAAGATGTACATGATTTTCTTATAGAAAAAGCTAAAGTTGTATTTCTTAATTTGGTTCGCAAGAACGAACAATTAATGAAAATTAAAGAACCATACAAAATTAAATTAAAAAATACTGGTTCACAATTTGGTTCAAACTCTAAACAAACTCACACTTTATCATTCCAATTCAATTTGATTCACTATAGTGAAGAAATAATTGAATCAGTAGTAATTCATGAGCTTGCTCATGATTTCTACAGAAACCACCAAGAAGGTTTCTATGAAGTGGTTTATAAATACTGCCCAAGATATAAAGAAATACAGAAGAAACTTAAGAAAGGAATTCACAAATGATATACGAAATTAAATCAAGACAAAACGATAAGATTAAAGAAGTTGTGAAACTTTCAAATATTAAATCTTCTAAAGAAGCAAATCTTTTTAAGATTGAAGGATTTCATGCTCTTGAAATGGCTTTAGAAGCAAAGGCTGTTAAATCAGTCTTTACTTGTAAAGAAATAAAAGATTTGCCATCTAATATTCCTCAATACATTGTTTCAAAAGAAATAATGGAGAAGATTTCATATGCTAAAAACCCACAAGGAGTTGTTGTGGTGTGTAACTACATTCCAGTAAGAGCAATAACATCAAATAAAGTTTTGCTTTTAGATGATGTTAGTGATCCTGGAAATGTTGGAACACTTTTAAGAACCGCTTTAGCCTTCGGTTACAAAGATGTAATTATGCTTGGAGGTTGTTCTCAATACAATGAGAAGGTTCTCCAATCAACTCAAGGCGCAATCTTTAAATTAAATATCGTTAATGATATTGATATAAATAGTTTAAAAGACTATGAAATACTCGCTACAGAAATAAAAGGTTCAGTGGAACTTTCTAAAGTTACACCTGGACCTAAACACATCCTTGTGCTTGGTAACGAAGCACATGGAGTGTCAAATAAAATCCTCTCACTTTCGACTAAGAGGATTAGAATTGATATTTCTGATATCGAATCACTTAACGTTGCTGTTGCAGGTGCAATTGCAATGTATAAGTTATCTAATTAACTTTAGTTAATCTTAGAGATAACGTCGAGGTATAATGCCTCGACTTTTTTGTAGGCAGCATTAACTTCGTCTGGGTTAGCAGTTTTTGCTAAATCTCCACGCATAAGTTCAGTAAGAGTAACTGCTGCGGCGCCAAGTTCTTTGAATGCTAGGTTAAGTGATACACCTTTTAATGTGTGCGCTTCAAAGAAAGCTTTTTCATAATCATGAGTTTCAATGGCTGCTTTTAAGCCATCAAGTTTTTGAGTTTCTTTGAACTTTAAAACAAATCTTTCAATTAATGCATCGTTCATTAATCTTGAAAGTGCTTCTTCATAATTACCGCCAATTTCTTCGTAAAATTTCTTAATTTCCATGGGTTTTCTCGCTTATTTGTGATTTTTTAAATAGGTAATAAACTCATCTTCTGGGAGTGGTTTAGAGTAGAAGTAACCTTGAATTGCATCACAATCAAGATCACGATATAAATTCTTTTGTTCTTCGGTTTCAATGCCTTCTGCGATTACTTTTGCACCAAGTTCGTGTGCCAATGCGATAACGTGTTTAACAACATCTTTTTGAGCTTCAAGACGTCTTGCAAAGGTGATATCAAGTTTTAGATAATCCATTGGAATATCACTAATCATGCCAAGGCATGAATAACCAGAACCGAAATCATCAATTTCAATTTTAAAACCTTCATCACGAATGATTTTTGCTTTTGCAAGAACTTCAGCAGAGTTACCTGCTAAAGATTCAGTGATTTCAAAATGTAATTGGTCTTTATTAAAACCATGATATTCAATTGCTTGAGTTAATAGTTTTGGATCTGCAAAAACAGCTAAGTCTCTACGCGATAAGTTAACTGAAATTGGAATTTCTTTTAATCCTAACTTTTTGCATTTAGCAAGGAATTCAATGGTTTTTTTAACGATAAACTCGTCTAATTTGGTAATTAAACCAGTTTCTTCAAATGTAGGAATAAAGTCTCCTGGAGAAATAAAACCAAGTTCTGGATGAATCCATCTAACAAGTGCTTCTGCTCCGACAAGTTCATCGGTCTTGCAGTCATGCTTTGGTTGAATGTAGATTTTAAAGTCCTCATTTTTGATAGAATCATCCATGTATTCTACAAGTAAGTGTTTATAGTTTTCTTTTTCAATAATTGTTTTATCAAAGAAGATAATACTTCCTTCAGACTTAGCATTATTAGAATGGTAAGTGGTGAAGAGTTTGTTCATTAAATTATTGGTGGATAAGTTCTTATCAACGTTTTCATAGACAATATGTTTCAAAGAAACATTTGGAATAGGTGAGACTTCAGAAAGTTCCTTTTCAATTTCTTTGATAATTGGTTTGTAATCAACTTCTGAGTTAATGACGAATGCTAAGTTGTCTCCGCCATAACGAGCCATTGCCAAAGCATCGTTTCCGTATTTTTGGAATATTGAACCCATGACTTTAAGAAGTTTATCGCAATCATCTTCACCATAAGTGGTGTTCATATAAGTGAAATCTTGGATGATACATAAAATGTATGTTAAATCTACATCTGCTTTTTTAAGTACGTTATCAGAGATGTAGTGGAAGAATTCTCTATTAATCAAACCAGTCTTTTGATCAAGTCTAGTTTCTAAGATTGCACCAATAGATGCTTTTAATCTAATTAAAGCCTCAACTCTTTTTAAAATAACATTTGGTTTATATGGTTTTGTGACGAAATCGGAAGCACCTTTTTCTAAGGCGTGTTCTTCTTCATCTCCTTCGGAGGTTGTTACAATAACAGGGATTTTCTTGTAATCTTCATGTTTGTTGAACTCATCTAAAAAGCCATAGCCGTCAAGCACTGGCATTTGGATGTCTAATAAAATTAATGAAATGAAATCTTTGTTGTTCTTTAAAACATCAAGACCTTCTTTACCATTTGTGGCTTCTAAGACAATATATTTTTCTTCAAGAATCGATTTTAAAATTTCTCTATTAATGTCATTGTCTTCGACAACTAATACAGTTTTCTTAAGATTGAATAAGTCTTGTTCGCTTCGAAACGCTGTCATTTTCTAAGGTTCTTTCTAATCTCTTCTTTTAATAAATTAAAATCAATTGGTTTTGCAACGTGACCATTCATTCCTGCTGCAATTGCTTTCTTCTTATCCTCATCAAAAGCATTTGCAGTCATAGCAATGATTGGAATTATTTTAGCATCTTCTCTAGATAATTTCCTTATTTCTTGTGTAGATTCATATCCATTGAGTTCTGGCATCATAATATCCATTAATACAACATCAAATGAATTTGGTTCGCTATTCTTAAATATTTCAAGTGCTTTTTGACCATCTGTTGCAGGCGTAATTATTACGCCATTTTGTTCTAAGATTGTCTTAGCAATTTCCATGTTAAGTTCATTATCTTCTGCGAGAAGAATTCTAAGGCCTTCCATTGTGAAATTATCATCCTTTGAAGCTAAAGCTTCTTCAGCTTGAGAGTCTGCAATTTTGAATGGAATTGTAATGAAGAATTCTGTTCCTTTTCCAAGTTCAGATTTAACTTCAATTTTACCTCTCATAAGATCGACAAGTTGTTTGGTAATTGACATGCCAAGACCTGTGCCTTGATAGTTGCTTCTAGCAGTCTTTCTTTCTTGTGAGAATGGCTCAAAAATTTTCTTTGTAAATTCTTCACTCATTCCAACACCTGTATCTATAGTATGGAAGACATAATTAACATAACCATCAATCTCATCGGTTTGGTAAACTTCAAGGTCAACTCTTCCTTCGTTTGTAAACTTGACTGAGTTACCTAAAACGTTAATTAAAATTTGTCTAATTCTGGTTTCATCACCAATGATAAATGGATGAGTAGGAGTTTTTAAAAATTTGCACTTAAATGTGATATCTTTTTTAGCGGCTTCTCCAAACATAATAAATGAGACTCCGCCGACAGCTTTTCTAATATCAATTCTTTCTTCATTTAGGAAGTCACTTTGTTTATTTTCGATACGTGTCATATCGAGGACATCATTAACCAAAGAAAGTAAGTGTTTTGATGCTGTGTCAATTTTATTGACATATTCTTTAACTTTCTTTGGATCTTTTTCATCTTTTGCAAGATTTGTTAAGCCCATAATTCCGTTAATAGGAGTACGGATATCGTGGGACATATTTGCTAAGAATTCTTGCTTTGTTGCGTTAGCTTTTTGGGCTGCAGAAACTTCGTGGTAATCTTCCAAAAATGTTTCTCTTTGACGAGTAACGTTGATGGAATAAATTGCGACTGTGAAAACTGCAAAACCTAGTGAGTAGAATGGGCCATCTGGATAAGCCATTTGAAGTGCACCAAAAATAGCAGGAATAATTAAGAAGAATGCACCAGAGAAATATTTAACTGTTGGAGTTTTTTGATTAAAATGCATAAATCCTTTAATTACCGCGTATATTGCGAGCGGGATGTATTGGGCGAATTGTAAGGCGAAAACGACATAACGAACAGTTTTGTCGACTGTCATATAGACACCTTTGTCATTAATTTGGAACCAAAATCCTTTGCCTGTAGCATTTGAAATAATGTTAGTTAAAATTAAAGAAAGTTGGGCTGCCATTACAAGATATCTATAGATAGATACTATAAGTTTTTGATTTTTTTCTAGCTTAAAGAAATGAACAGCATAAATTGAAATTGCAACAGAAGAAGCAGCAGCAAAAATATGGAATAAATAAGTTGAAATTTCGTAAATCAATGGAGAAATAATAAAATCTGGTTTAACAGTAAAACCAATTACACCCCAAATAGCATCAATTCCACAGAAAGCGATAAAGAAGATAAAAATTTGAGTTAACTTCTTATCAACTGATTGTTTGTAAGCTGTTGAAACAGTTCTGTTTAAAATAATTGCAACGATAAACGCGCAAATAACACCAACGTACGCATATAGTTGGTAGACAAATGTTTGAGCATCCATATAAAATACCTGCTTTTCTTTAATTTAATATTATATTAATTTTCACAGTTTTGAAAATATTTTCATAAAATTGTAAACACTTACATATAAATAAAAATAAAATTTTATTTGCAATTTTCAAAATAATCTATATTCTTTTTCACAAAAGAAAGTCGGTGTAAAAAATTATTATACTGGCTTTTCTTTAAAAAAATGAAAGGAGAATTTTATGAAAAAATTCAAACTTCTTGTTACAAGCTTATTTGCTACTACAATGTTAGCAGCTTGTGGCGAAAAACCTTGCGAACACATTGATGATAATAAGGATCATTATTGTGATTTATGCAAGGAAAAACTTAGTGATCATGCTGATGACAATCACGATCATCTCTGTGAGTACTGCGGTAATATTCTTTCTGAGTGTGAACCAGGAGAGAATTCTCACACATGCGATTATTGTGGCAAAGTCTTCACTGAACACTATGACAACAACAAAGACGGCAAATGCGATATTTGTGATGAAGCATTACCAACAGTTACATCTGTAAAAATTTCAAATGTTCCAGAGTACATTCTTGTTGAAGGTTCAGCCAAATTAGCAGTTAATGTCCAAGTTAAGGACGATGCTGGCAAAGATGTTGTTTGGTCATCAAGCAATCCTGATGTAGCAACAGTTGCTGCAGATGGTACTGTTACTGGCGTTAGCGCTGGCCAAGCAATTATTAGTGTTGCATCTTCTGTTGACGGTTCAAAATTTGATTCCGTAGTTGTCAAAATTGTTGATGAAGGTATTAAGGAAATCGAAATTCTCGATCTTCCTGAAGTAATTGGCCTTGGCGAATGGATTTTACTTGACGCAGATGTTTCATTCTACGGCGAAGAAGAATCAGATTTTGTTTGGTCAATTGTTAAATATGAAGGCGAAGGAGACCTTCTCTTAGATACTGATTCAGATGGTACATGGATTCAAGGACTCGAACTTGGTTTTGTTGAAGTTCGTGCAGTTTCCGTTGATGATCCATCAGTCTATGCATCTCAATTTATTGAGGTCATTGATAAAGGACCAGAACCAGATCTTTACAATTATGGCCTTCCATATTTAAAAGAAGATCCAAGCGATCTCTTAGAATTAGTCATTGGTGAAGGAGAATATGATTTATTTGTTCCATCAGAGAATATTTGCGAAAACGGATATTATTTCTATCCATTGATGACTGAATCTGGTGCATTAGTTGGTGCTGAACTCATTCTTAACATTGGCACTTACTTTGCTACAGAAGAACAAATGGCTCTCGGCTATCAACTTATGGGCGAATTAGATGGAGATGAAAATCTTTACTATTTCTGCGACATTTTTAATGATGATGCCAATTGCTATATGGACAGCACAAAGACTTATGAAATCGACTCAATTGTCGAAGGTGGCAATAACGATTACTACTTTACATTAGCCTATTACCGCACTGATGCACTTTATGCTGGTGACGAACTCACTGAAGATGAAGCATGGCCAGAAGAGGCTTCTGCATTCATGATCGAAAACTTTGGCGAAGAATTACCATTCGTCAAAATGGGTGCTGCATATGATTTTGATGTTCAAGTTCCAGATCCAGAAGATCCATATGATGATTCTGTTACAATGATTATGTTCTATGACTTCTCAACCAATCACGAAGTCACTGATAACCTTGGTGAATTCCTTGAAGCCCAAGGATTTACATTTGTTAAATCATCATGGACATATCAAAAACCATTAGCATCTAATCCATTAAAGTCAATTACTGTTGAAAGTTACTATACTTCATACGGTAACACCATTGGTGTTTATATTGACAATACTGTTTTCCAAGCATTCCCATCAGATGTCGTTAATGATTATGTTACAAACACACTTGGATCAGAAAATTCAGTTCCAGGCTTCACACTTTCAAGTGAAGAAATGACTGACTATAGATTCTACCCAGCAACTGATACTGCAGATTACATTAAAGTTACAGGTTTATATGCAACTTATGATGAATTCGAAAGCTACTTAGCTGCTATTGCTGGCGAAGGTTATACTTGTGTTGCTTCTGAATTCTACGAAACAAGGAATCCAGAACATATCTATAATGCAACCTTCATTTTAGGTAAGATTCAATTAGAAGTTTCTTGTGACCCACAAGTTGAAATTGATTGGGATACATTTACAATCACAACTGATTGGGATTACTCAACTATTTCTATTAAAGTCAGTGATTCAGGATTAGAAGAAACTGCAGGTTTAACAATTGTTTCTAACAAAGAAGTTAGTGCTAGAATTGATGATGAATTTGATGTTGTAGCTGTTAGCTATGGCATTGATGCTTCTAAACTTACATTTACTTCAAGCGATGAAAGCATTGCAACAGTTGATGAAAATGGTCACGTTGTTGCAAAAGGAAAAGGCGAAGTCACAATTAAAGCAGAAATTGTTGATGGCGAAACCTATTCTGATGAAGTTGCACTTAGTGTTAATTACAAAGTAAGCTCAGACGAAGTTGTATTTGCTGATCTTGATATGTCAAATTTAGGCAGTGTTGTTTCTGCAAAGAATACTTCCCTTGCAATGATTAAGGCAGAAGCTGAATCAGCTCCTGAATACAATGATGGTTATGTCTACCTTCCAGAAGGTTCACAAATCGTTGTTCAATTAGATGGCGATCACACTGCATCAAAGATTGAATTTGCTGCAGGTGAAGGTTCAGAAATCGACTTTACAGCTGACAACGGTGTTGTTGTCAAAGGCGCTTGGTATGCTGATGAAGAATCAGGTGTTCAAAATTCACTTGTTTTAACTGTCAATGCTGGTTGCTATATCAGCGGAATGAACATCACTATTGATGGCGATCTTGAAGATATTCCATCTGCAATTAGCATCTATGATGTTGCTTCAGATTTCATATATTGGTATAGTGATTCATTTGTATATTTCAATGATGCTTCATATTATGATATGAACTATCTTGATGTTTACTGTGGTTATGACACAGGAATGCTTGCTGAAGAATGGCTTGATGATGACTACACATTAGCTGATGTCCTTGAAGAAAATTCTTGGTTATGGGAATATATGTTACTTATTCCATTTGAACCAGATGCAGACGGAATTTACTTCAATCCAGATGGTAGCGCATGTGTTTGGTTACAATCAGAAGAACTTGATGCAGGCGGTATTATTATGACTGCAGATGTCATCGATGGTGAAATTATCATCGACATTAACTTCTGGGGCACATTCTAATACAAGGTATTTAGAAAATAAAATTGGTCAATCGGTTTCCGGTTGACCTTTTTTTATAAAAAAACATTTGAAAATTGGTCTTTTTTTGATACTAATCTTTCAAAATGTGTTGCTTTTTAAAATTCTTTCTATAAACTTAATGTTTAAAAGAAAGGAGATTTTTATATGAAAAAAATCAAACTTATTACAGCCTCATTTCTCGCAAGTGCAATGATGTTAGCTGGTTGTGGTGGAAACAATAATCCTGATGACCCAGATGATCATCAACACACTTTTTCAGAAAAGTGGACAACTGACGACACATATCACTGGCACAAAGCTACTTGTGGTCATGATGTTGTAAGCGACAAAGGTGAGCACGTTGATGAAGACGGCGACCATTATTGTGATGTTTGTGAAAAACAAGTTTCTGAACTTGATCCAGTTCCAGCAGTCACAAAAGTTACTGTTACCTTAACTTCAAATACAATTTATGAAGGTGAAACCACAGTAGCAAAAGCTAATGTTTCATCAGAAAACGGTGCACCTAAGACAGTTACTTGGTCATCCTCAAATGAAGCAGTTGCGACTGTTGATGCAGAAGGTAATGTCCAAGCTATCAAAGCTGGTACAGTAAAAATTATTGCTACATCAGTATTTGATTCAACAAAGAAAGGCGAGGCAACTCTTACAGTTAAAGTAGATCAAGGTTTTGATCCAACTTGGATTGAAGAAGGCTTTACTTACTCAAAAGAATTCCCAGTTGACATTGTCAAAGGATTCTTAGGAGAAGGTGAATACAAGATAGTTGTTCCATCAGAAATGTTAGAAGGTGGCGCATATTATCTTGAAGCAGAAGCTGATGCACAAGGTCCTGCATGTGTCGTTATTATTATTGACGGCGCACTTGATGAATCATACGCCTATGATTTATTTGATGAAGGATTTGATAGAGTCTATTCTACTTCGTATGGATATGAAGCTGTTGATCCAACAGGAAAATACACAGTTTCAATGTATTGTGATTTTGATGAAGAAACTTATGAAGCAGCCGCTCCAACATACATTGAATTCTACAAATCAGCAGATGTTTGGGCAAGCTCAGAATTCACTTCTGATGTTGCATGGGATGATGCAAAGATTGTGAATGAAGATTCAGACGAAATTGCTGTAGCAAAAGAATGGGTTTCTAAAGTTCCATTTGTTGCTCTTGGCGAAGATTACGAAATTGAATATGTAGCCGAAGATTCTAGAGACGAATACATTGAATTATTAGAAATGTTTGGTATTATTGACGAGACAACTTCTGAAGAAGAAATTGAATTCTATCTTGAATTATTAGGTTATACTGGACCAGAATATTACTTACAAATTTCTGACTATTCAGTCTGTAAACCATTTGAAGGATACGATGATGTATTACTCAATGCAGGTTTTGCTTACATCGAATATGAAGATGAATATGGTGATGTATATGATTATTATGAAAAAGCAGATGGCTTAATTTCATATATTGTTTCATTTGGTTTCACCGAATCAGGTAACACTATTTACTTAGAAGAAGGTATTGCTACACTTGAAGCATTCCCAGTTGATGAAGCAAATGCTTTCATCAAAGATGTCTTAGGTTCTGAAAATAGCATTGTTGCTTACGAAGAAACCGAAGGCGCTTCATTCCAAGCAGTTGTTGGTGATGAAGAAATGGATATTCTTGTTGACTATGTAGATTTAACAGAAGCACAAGCCTATGCTGATAAATTAGAAGGTCTTGGCTTTGAAGTCGAATATATTCCAGCAGATGATTTCAATTATCCATCATGGTTTGCCAAAAAAGGCAAATTAGTTGTCGAATTCTATCTTGAACAATTTCTTGATGAAGATACTGAATCATATCTTGATGAAGGACCACTTTATTTCTTCATTTATGCAGATCCAAATAAACACGAAGAACAAGGTATTTATTTACCAGAAGAAATTAATACAAACGTTAAAGTTGGTTTAGTTACACTTGATCCAGAATTAGTTAAATTAGGTGATAGTGTTAACTTAACTTGGACTTCTTCAGATGAAGGTGTTGCAACTGTTGATGCTGATGGTGTCGTTACATTATTAGCAGCTGGTGAAGTTAATATCACAGTTACTACAGATGTTGCAATCCCAGATGTTGGTGGTTTCTTTAGCGCAACAACTAAATTAGTTGTTGCTGAAAAACCAGATTTTGCTCCAGTTTTAGCAGATCTTAATGATGCTTTAGCATACTATGGCGGAACAGAAGTTCTTTCAGCTGATGAACTTCCAGAAATTGATTGTGCTGAATATGAATTCGAAGATTATTTCTTATACTATGGTTGCTATGTCATTTGGGGCGATGCTACAAATGAAACCGAGGCATCTTATGCCGAAAAGGTTGAAGCCTTAGGATTTGAAATTCTCGAAGATGAATATGGAAAATATTACGAAACCGAAGAATATCAAATTTACTTCTCATTATTCGAAGACGAAGATGAAGGCGATTACTTCCAAATTGAAGTTTACTTTAAACAAGTAGCTGCTGAAGGCGCAACATTTGATTTTTCTGAACTTTCAGGAACATCAGGTTCAATGAATGGATTCTCATTTACAACTTCTAAAGCAGGTGGACAAAGTGACCCAGCTTATAATGATAATAAGTCAGAATTAAGACTTTATGCAAATAACACAATTACATTTACATCAGAAGAACCAATGACAGAAATCTTCTTTGATGCAAATACTTGTGGTGAATCAAAAGCAACTGCTACATTTGTTAGCGCAAGCACAGGTTCAGTTTCAGAAGTTGACGGCGGCTTCCTCTGGGAAGGCAATGCAACTGAAGTTACATTAACTGTTAGCGGAAGCGGACAAATTCATATTAATTTGATTGATATTAATGGCGGCGGTTCTGGCGGTGGCGGCGGAGGTGGCCAAAGCGAAGGTGATTTAGCCTCATGGCCAGCTTCACAAATCGCAGCTTGCTTAGAAGGCGGTACTGAACTTGTTCCACCAGCAGCAGAAGGTACAAGCTTTACTTTCGAAGAAAGTGATGAATATTATTATGATTGCTATGTTGGTGTTTATGGTGGTGATGCAGATGCATATTTAGACACTCTTGAAAAAGCAGGTTTCGATGTAACTGATGAATATCTTGAAGATTATGGATGTATGACAGCAGTTTCTGCTGATGGTACATTAACAATTGATCTTTACGAAGAAGATGGATACTATGTATTGGATATTTATGCTTCAGAACCATCAGAAACATATTCTTCATGGGCTGACATGGATGTTGAATCATATTTCCCAGGTTTCTCTGGAACAATTCCAGCAGCAACAGGAAGTTCATTTGAACTTGCTGGTGAAGAAGGTTATATCCAAATCTACATTGAAGGTGGAGATGTTGATGCATATGTTTCAGCACTTTCTAAAGCCGGATATGATATCGATGATGAATATGGTGAATGGGGAATGTATTTTGCCCTTTCATCTGACGGCTCATTAGAAATTGATGCCATGGATTATGGCGATGGCACAGTTTTCATTCAAATGTATTGGGCTGAAGAATAATTCTTAAAACACATAATAAAGAAGTCTGTACCTTATGGTATGGACTTTTTTTATTTGCGTGTTTATAATATAAGCGCGAAGAAAAGAAGTAGTAACTCGATTACCTTAGATAATAGGGAATGTGGAATAGTGGAACCCACAAGTGTCTAAGCCGAGTGAATTCACCTTGGAGCATCTTCTTGTAATGAGAAGCGTAAGCATCACGTTAAAGAGCAATAGCGCAACAACAAAGTTGAATTAGGATGGCACCACGGAGAAATCCGTTCCTTATGTGTCATCTTTTTATTTTCTAGGGGGATGGAAACCATGTCAGAAATATTCCAAAAAGTCGCTGATCTAAAAGCGAAGATTCTAAAAGAATCTGAATCAATCCAAGATGAGGCAAGTTTAAAAGCTTTCCAAGACACTTATATGTCAAAGAAAAGCGAACTTTCTCAACTTATGGGAGAAATTAGAAATCTTGAAGGCGAAGACAAAACAAAGTTTGGTCAAGCAATGAACGATGCAAGAAGTGCAGTAACTGTTGCATTCCAAGCAAAGCAAAATGAAATTCAAGATGCTGCAATCGCAAAGAAACTTGAAGCAGAAAAGATTGATATCACTCTTCCAAGCTTTAACTATAAAATGGGAGGAATTAACCCATTCTATTTAATCCAAGACGAAATTATTGATACATTCGTCGCAATGGGTTACGAAGTAAAAGAAGGACCAGATGTTGAATCTGATTACTACAACTTCGAAAGAATGAATATTCCTGCAGACCATCCTGCAAGAGAAATGCAAGATTCTTTATACATTAATCCAACAACCCTTTTAAGAACACACACTTCTCCAGAACAAGCACATGCTATGGATGAAAAGGGTGGTAAACCACTTATGATGATTTGCCCAGGCAAAACTTACCGTAGAGATGATGATGATGCAACACACTCACATCAATTCGGACAAATCGAAGGTTTAGTTGTTGGCAAAGGAATTACACTTGCTAACTTAAAAGCAACACTTGAACTTTTCGTAAGAAAAATGTTCGGTGAAAAACGCGAAGTTAGATTTAGAGGTTCTTATTTCCCGTTCACAGAGCCATCAGTAGAAGTTGATATTTCTTGTATGAACTGTGGTGGTAAAGGTTGTTCCATTTGTAAAGGCACAGGATTTATTGAAATCCTTGGTGCTGGTATGGTTCACCCAAATGTCTTAAAAATGTCAGGCTATGATCCAGAAGTTTATTCAGGATTCGCCTTTGGCGTTGGTATTGAAAGAGTAGCAATGCTTAGATATGGCATTGATGATATTCGTAAATTCTATCAAGGTGATGTTCGATTTATCGAACAATTCACCAGAAAGTAATAAAGGAGGGTTAAAGTTATGTTAGTTTCATTAAATGAATTAAAGAAATACGTTAATCTTGATGGATTAACCCCAGAAGAAATTGCTCATAGATTAACCTTCGCTGGTGTTGAAGTAGAATCAATTGAGAAAGTTGCATTTGCATCAAAAGTTGTAGTGGGTGAAGTTATCATGTGTGAAAACATGGAAAACTCAGACCACTTACATGTTACTAAAGTAAACGCTGGTCCAAAGTATGGAGTATTAGACATTGTTTGTGGTGCTCCAAACGTAAGAACCGGTCTTAAAGTCATTGTTGCTTTAGATGGTTGTGAACTCAAAGGTGGCACAATCAGAAATGGCCAAGTAAGGGGACACGTTTCAAATGGTATGCTTTGTTCCTTAGTTGAACTCGGTGTAGATACAAAGTATCTAAGTGAAGCACAACAAAAAGGAATTGAAGAACTTCAAGCTGATGCAGAAGTAGGTAACGAAGATGTTTTAGGCTACCTTGGTTTAGACGATACAATTTTAGATCTTAAACTTCTTGCAAATAGACCAGATATGTATTCAGTTTTGAATGCTGCAAGAGAAATCAAAACATTATTCGGAAGAGAAGTAAATCTTCCAGATTACAGAGTAAAAGAAACATTAGTGAGCAAATTCCCTGTTGCCATTAACACTGAAAAATGTTCACAATTCTCTGCAAGAGTTGTTAAAGGAATTAAAGTTGGTGAATCACCAAAATGGATGAAAGAAGCTTTACGTAGCTCTGGCATTCGTTCAATTAACAACATTGTTGATATTGGTAACTACGTCATGCTTTTAACAGGTCAACCACTTCATATGTATGACTTAGACAAACTTGCGAAGCAAGAACTTGTTGTTAGAGATGATTTAGAGGGTGATTTTGTAGCCTTAGATGAAAAGACTTATAAACTTCAAAAAGGCGATCTTTGCATTACTTCAAATGGCAAAGTTATGTGCCTTGGTGGAGTTATGGGATCACTTGAATGTGCAGTTGATGAAAATACAAAGAATGTTGTCGTAGAAGCTGCTAACTTTGATTATGCTTCTATAAGAAGAACATCTATTAGACTTGCACTTGTCTCAGATTCATCACAAAGATTCGTTAAAGGAATTAATCCATCACAATGGAAGTATGTTCAAGATATGACTGCTTCACTTTTAGTTGACCTTTGCGATGCTAAAGAAATCGGTGAAGTAGTGAATGTTTCAAATAAAGAAGTAAAGCCAGTTGTTATTGAATCAAGTGCTGATTATATAAATGGTAGACTCGGAACAAACTTCTCTAAAGAAACAATTGTTGCTTCTTTAGAAGCAGCTTGGATTAAAGTCACTGAAAAAGGTGGCAAGTTAGTTTGTGAAATCCCAGCTCATCGCATTGATATCACTGGTGAAGCAGACCTTTCAGAAGAAGTTATTAGAATCAATGGTTTTGAAAACATTGAATCAAAACTTCCTGAAATTGAACTTTCAATTGGTGGTCTTGAAAAAGATCTCGAAAATAAACGTGCAGTTCGTTCCTACCTTAGAGGTTTAGGAATTGATGAAGCACTTTGCTATTCACTTGTTCGTGAAAAAGAAGTTAAATCCTTCGCAATCCTTAACAAGGGTGAAGCATACAAGATTTTAAACCCACTTACAGATGAACATGAGTACTTAAGAACTAATGTTCTTCCAAGCTTACTCAATACACTTTCTTACAACTTAAATCATGGTAATGAAAATGTTGCAATCTTTGAAGTTAGTGATTTGTTCACAACTGATGGAAAGAAACATATTCACCTTGCAATCGCATGTGTTGGAAATGATTTAAGAAGAGGCGCAATGAGTGGTGAACCATATAGTTACTATCACCTAAAAGGTGTTTTAGACGGCTTACTACGCGCATATAATATTGAAGAAAAGCGCACAGTTCTTGAAAGATGCAAAGCAGCAGAATTCCACCCAGGTAAATCTGCAAGCTTAAAGATTGATGGCAAACCAGCAGCAGTGCTTGGAGAACTTCATCCAAATACATTAAAAGAACTTGGTTTATCAGGCGAAAATGTTGTTGTTCTTGAAGCTGATTTAGGTGTCATTTTCGGAACCAAAACATCTGCTATTAAGATGAACCAAATCTCTAAATATCAAACAGTTAAACGTGACTTCGCATTCGTTCTTGGAAATGAAGTTACTTCTAGAGAAGTAGTTAATGAAATTTACAAGGTGAATCGTGAAGTTATTAGAAATGTTGAAGTGTTCGATGTTTATCATGGTGAACACGTTAAAGAAGGACATTATTCACTTGCAGTAAGTGTCTATCTTAATGATATGAATAAGACACTTGGAGAAAATGATATTGTTTCTCTTGAACAAGCAATTATTAAAGCACTTGAAACAAAGTTTGGTGCAGAGCTTAGAAAATAATGAAATTAGATGTATTAAGACTTCCATATACTAAAGAAGCAAAGCTTTCTGAAGAAGTTAGCTTTGATCCTGAAGTATTTAAGTGCCACTTTCCACTAGTGGAAGTTTTAGGCTGCAACACTGATGTGACAGTTCAAAGATTTGAAGAATTTATTTACGTTACGATAAGCATCAAAGCAAAAGTTATTTTGCAATGCTCTTACACTCTTCAAAATTTTGAAACAGTAGTGAAGGGTGTTGATGAATTACATTTTGCATCTTCTAAAGAAGATGATGAAGATTGCATTGAGTTTAAGGGCAACACAATTGACCTTGATCAATACATCTTTAACTTATTAAGCGCATCAATTCCTCCTTCTCCAAAAGCTCCAAATGCCAAAGCACCAGTTTCTGGTAATGGTTATAGAGTTCTATCTCAAGAAGAATTTGAAAGTGAAAGAGAAGAAAAAGGCAATTCCCAATTTGATGCATTAAAGGATTTAGATTTTGATGAGTAAACACGTCTCAGTTTTATTACATGAAACAGTTGATGGATTAAACGTAAAGTCAAATGGCACTTACGTTGATTTAACTTTGGGCCGTGGTGGGCACTCAAAAGAAGTTCTTAAAAAGTTAGATAATGGCTTACTTGTTGCATTCGATAAAGATGAAACCGCAATTAATGAATCTAAACAAAATCTCCACGGATTTGAAGGAAATTTCACATTAATTCTCGATGATTTTAGAAATTTCAAATCTCATTTAGATCAAATGGGAATAACTGAAGTTGATGGACTTATGGCAGATTTAGGAGTTTCTTCTCCTCAATTTGATGATCCAACAAGAGGGTTTTCCTATAAGGAAAATGCTAGACTCGATATGAGAATGGACAAACGTCAAAAGTTGTCTGCATACGAGGTTGTAAATACTTATTCTTTAAATGATTTAACACGCATTTTCAAGGAATATGGTGAAGACAAATATTCCTATCAAATCGCGAATAAAATTGTAAAAACTCGTGTAAATTCACCAATTGAGACCACAACTCAATTAGTTGAAATTATTAAGTCTTGTAAACCTCAAAAAGAACTTATGAAAAAAGGCCATCCAGCCAAACAAATTTTCCAAGCAATTCGTATTGAAGTTAATGATGAACTTGGTGCTTTAAAAGATGCACTTACTGACGCTCTCAAAGTACTTAAAGTTGGTGGTAGGGCAGCCTTCATAACATTCCATTCTTTGGAAGATAGACTTGTGAAAACTGCTTTCAATGAAGTTTCAAAAATTGAGGGTTCTAGACATAATGTATTCGCTCTCCCAACTGAAGAAGATTTACCAAAATATCGTTTAGTTAATAACAAAGTTATTATTCCTAGCGATAAAGAAATGGAAGAAAACCCAAGAAGTAAGTCTGCAAAACTAAGAATTATTGAAAAAGTTAGGTAGTTTTCATTAATTTTCATTTGCTTACATGAAGAATGATACTTTGTATCATTTTTTTATTTTATGAAAATAATGTAATCACTTACATTTTTAATTTTCATGAAAATTCTAGACAAGCGCGCAAATGCATATATAATAAACGCAAAATTAGGATTTGAATGCGTTCAAGTTCTAAAAGCAATTATGAGACTGAGGTTTCATAAGGGCAAAGAGCGTGAGCTCAAAAGAAAAAGGAGGCTTAATTATGCCAAACAAGAAATTCTTTTTGCCTATTGTTGCATTATTTTCTGTCGCTGCATTAGCATCATGCGGTCCTAATGAGCCAGAACACGATCCAGAAATTCAAAAGATCTACAATGCTTATAGGGCAAACGCCGAGGATAAAGGCGAGGCGGTTTTATCCTATGAAGAATGGCTCGCATCCATCAAAGGTGAACAGGGCGAACCAGGTGCTCAAGGTCCACAAGGTCCTAAAGGCGATAAGGGCGATCAAGGTGATCAAGGCCCAGCCGGTCAAGATGGTCAAGACGGAAAAGACGGCGAAGATGGTCAAGACGGCGAAGATGGTCAAGACGGACAAAATGGTAAAGATGGTCAAGACGGAAAAGACGGCGAAGATGGTCAAGACGGCCAAGATGGTCAAGACGGCCAAGATGGTGAAGACGGAGAAGATGGAAAATCTGCTTTCGAAATTTATTGTGCAGCTCACCCAGAATACAATGGTGATGAAGCTCAATGGATGGACGATTTAGTAAATGGTAGATTAGGAAATCATGAAAAAGTTTCTGTCATGTACCTTACTGGTTTCTATGATCCAGATTTCAATCCAGATATTACAGATGATGTAGATCCATCATGTGTTAAAGTTGAAGGCGCAGTCGATCTTGAAGATGAAAAAGGTTTCAAACTTGAATTAGAAGCAGGCAAACTTGCAGGTAGACCAGGTGACCCATCAATTGTCGGTTATGACTTTGAAGGATGGTATTCATTAGGTTTCAAAGCAGATGGATCCGCATTCTATGAACCATTCAATTTCTCACAAACACCAGTTTCTGGTGACATGATCTTAATTGCTAAATATTCAGCAAAATCATTCGATATTGAAATCATTTGTGGTGATGATGAGTCTTATCATGTTTCATTAAAACACAACGAAATTCCAGCCTCAAAACTTCCAGATGAAGTTAAAGCTCCACACGGAACAAAAGTTTTCGCAGGTTTATTCGCTGATGATAAATTCAAATATCCAATTGATTTAAATGAGCCATATAAGATGGCTTGTGACTATACTGTCTTTGCAAAATATGATGATTATGCAGAAGATGGTGCATATAAGGCAGCAGATGCTTATGATGGAGATTACAATTATTTCCTCTTCAAGTTTATTAAGGATGGCAATAACGTCTCTCTCTTTAACTTAGCATCTCAATCTGCATATGGAGATTTCGAATTTGATCATTTCGATGATCTTGGAAATCTTGTCTTCTTCAAAGAAGCTTCAACTGATGCATTAATTGTTACACCTAATGCAGGAACATTTAGTTTCGTTCTTACTGAAGCTAAAAATGGCGCAGATTACTATGTAAAAGTTTTTGGTGAAAACTTATGGGCTCCAGGAGATTTCTATGGTTCGAAGTTTGATAGAGCAGCTGCAATGATTTCATCTTCTAAATATATTGCAAACGAAAAATTTGAAGCTGATGCAGAATCATACATGATGTTCCCAGGAGATAGCGTTGGAAGTAAACTTTATGATCATATTTCATTCAGTGAAAATGCCTCAATGAAATCATTTACTATTGAAGTAGCTGCTGGTTCAGAAGCTTTCTTCAGTGGTGAAGGTTCATACATGAAACTTACAAATGAAATTGGAGAAGCTCATGTTATTTTACATGACTTTGATGGAAATTCACTTCCATTAACAATTAACAACGTTGAAAAAACTTATATTTCAGCAATTGATATTACAGGTGAAGGAATCCAAGATGGTGAAGTTACTCTTGAATTAGGACAAACTTTACAATTAGCAGCTTCTTATTCAATGGAAGGTGTTAACCAAGATCCAATTATTAAATGGTCTACAAGTTCTTCATCAAAAGTAAGCGTCAATGCAAGTACAGGTTTAATTACTGCTAAGGCAGTTGGTTCAGCAACAATTACAGTTAAAGACGATGCTAAACCAGCACCAAAAGTTTCAAAAACTCTTACAGTCAATGTTGTACTTCCAGCAATTCCAGAAAAGATGATTGGTGCATGGCAAGCATTAGGCTATGATGAATGGTCCGGATGCGATATGCCAATTGATATTAGCGTTTCAGAAAGTGCTGCTGATGTTACATTAAATGCAGGTGATGGCAAATATAATTATTCTGCTGCTCTTAAATCAGTTGCAGATGGTGTTTATTCATTCCAATCTTCAGAATATTCTGATCCAATCAAATTATCATTAAAAGTTGATGGCGATGATGTTTATTTAGTTTCCATGTCTGGTTCATACTTTGAATATGGAGACTGGTCAATTGAAGGAAATCAACAATTAATAGAAGTTCAAACTTATGCTTTAAGCATTGATTCTGAATTGAGCAATGGTTCTATCCAATTACTTAGCCCGTCAGCTGAAGGACAAGTTCCAGCAGGCAAGGAAGTTGCATTTGTTGCAAATCCAAGCGAAGGTTACAGAGTCTCATCTATTTCTGTAAATGGTGGCGCTGTTGAAGTAAAAGATAAATGGGATTCTTCTCGCTATGAATACGTTAAAGTATTTAATATGCCAGCAGGTGATGCCGTTATTTCAGCTTCATTTGAATTAATTGTAAGCCACAATGTTTCAAAAGTTTCTGGCTTAGAAGGCGGAAAAGTTGTTATTACTGGTGATGCATCAGGCGGTTCAGCAGAAGTTGGTTCAACTGTCTCATTCAGTGCAACTGCTGATGAAGGATACGCATTAAAATCAGTATTTATTGTTGATCATCCAGAAGTCGAAATTAAGTGGGTTGAAGGTTTCCCAAAAGGACATTACGAGTTTGAAATGCCAGACTTTGATGTTCAAATCAGTGCTGAATTTGAAGAATCTACCCCAGCACCAGCTGGAGATTGGCCAACAGAAAAAATTAAAGCTGTCTGTTATGGTCAAGAAGTACCTGCACCTTCTGTTTTTACAAGTGCAGAAGTAACAACAGAAACTAAGAGTTCTTTAGTAATTACTGTTACTGGCGCTGACTTTACAACTTATTGTCAAGAACTTAAGGATGCCGGTTTACATGTTGATTCCAGTGGTGCAAATGCTAAGTACGTTTATGATGATGCATATGACAGATGCTTTGATTTGAATAAGTTAGCAGATGGATCATTTACATTAACATTTACTATTTGGTAATCCTAAATTAACAAAATACTAAACCAATCACTTCGGTGGTTGGTTTTTTTTATTTAACAAGGTTAAAACAATAGTGTAATATATATGTAATTTATTTCCGTCAAAGAAGGAAACAAATTATGAAGAAAATTAAGTTGCTCAGTTTATTATTAGCTCTTCCTTTACTTGGAGGATGTGGTGAACATCAACACACATTTGCGAGTAATTGGTCTTTTAACGAGTCCATTCATTATCACGCAGCAACTTGTGAACACACCGATTTAAAAAGCGACGAAGGTGAACACACTTTTGTTAATGATATTTGTTCAATTTGTGGTTATGAGCAAGAACATACACATACTTTCTCAGATGAATGGACTTATGATGAAATAAAACATTGGCACGCTGCTACGTGTGGTCACGATGTAGTTAGTGATGAAGCAGTACATAATTTTGCTGATGGAATTTGTACAGTTTGTGGTGCTGAAGATCCAACTTATCAAGTTTGGACCGATGCTCAAAAACAAATTTTTGTCGAACATCTTTATGGATTTGAACTTCCATGTAGAAAAGGCTTGTCTGTAGAATGGGATGCTGAAAATAGTTGTGTTGTAGTCTATGGCGCAACAGTTACTTCCGAATCTTTTAATGCTTACGTTGATTCAATCGTTGCTCAAGGCTTTAGTAAACAACAAGGTCCATATGAGGATTCTTACATTCTTCTAAAAGAATTGTCATTTGATAATAAGTTAAGAACCATTGATATTGATATCTTTGTTAATTCTGGAATTTTGTATGCTATTTGTTATGACCCATTCATTTATGAATGGCCAAGCGAACTTATTGATGAATTATTTGATGAATATTTCTATGTAGCTCCTACAATTGAAATTCCTGAAATTCCAGCAGAACGCTACTATGTAGATACAAGTTATGTTGATTCAAAAGCAATCCTTGCAATTTATTGCGAATCTGAAACAAATCTTGAAGAAACATGCAAAGCAGCATTGATAGAAAAAGGTTTCAAGGTTAGTTCAGTAAGAGATGAAGATGGTTTCTATAAAGCTTATGAAGACAAACAATTAGTTGAAGTTTTGTATTCATACTCTAGTGTAGATAAAGCACTGTGCTTTGTTATTAAACCAGCTGATGGATGGCCAGCATTTGTTGTTGATTATTATACTGATCAATTAACTGGAAATAGTGGTACTAGAGTTCCAGCCGTTACTGGTGCAAAATCATATGAATTTATTGATGTTTATGATAGATATGGTTATTTCTTTGTGCTTTGTTTATGCAATAGTAACTTAGAAAAATTATATGAAGAAGCTCTTGCTCCTCATTACACAATCTATAATGAAAAGACAAATACTGCAGGCAACTATTATGCAGTTTCTGATAAAAAAGACTTACTTGTACAATATAAATATATTGTAACTGAGTCAATTATGGGCGGACCAGACTATATCCATTTCGATGTTTTGTTTGAGAAATTTTTCCCACATAATGAAGAACACATTGCAGCAGGATTGCAACTAATTCAACCTGGCACAAAAACAACTTTACCAGCCTATCCAGGAAATGGTGAAAAGATTGATTTTTCTGATACAGATAAGTATATGACTGTAACCATTCAGGCTACAACATTTGATTCAGTTGCAACATATGTTGAAACACTTAAAACTGAAGGATGGAGTGTTAAGACAGTCAATCCATTAATGTTTAATTACCAAGCTATTTCTGCTAACAGAGACATCTTCATGGAAATTTCTATGGTTGATGGAAGAGTTACGCTTACACTTAATGGTTATTCAGATCCTTATAAAGAATGGCCAACAGCAGGTGTAAAAGAAATACTTGATACACTTGGATTAAAAGGCGAAATTCCTGTCTTTGAAAATGCTTTTGGTTTTGACTACGAAAACACAACAGATTATCACGATATTATTTGTTTAGTTCCATTTGAAAAAGAACAAGAATTAATTGATGCATACAACGAAAAACTTGAAGGTTTAGGTTGGAGAAAAATTACTGATGGAGAAGATTATTACTATGTAATAGAAGGCTCCACAATTGGTTTAACAACTTATACTGAATACACTGGTGAAGGTAAAGTTTTCATTGATGTTCGATATGCTGATGGAAATATTTACGACGTTGATGCAAGACAAGCATTTATTGACTGGAAAGTAGCAAATGAAATTGATACAGAAGTGGTTATTCCAGGACTTAATTTCAGTGCTAAAGTAGTGAATTTTGATATCGTGGGTGATGAAGGTAAAACTTATCCAAATTATGAGTTATTTGAAGTGCTTTTAGACATGGGTGACAGTGATCTAGAAACACTTATAGAAGAGGTTAACGAACAATTCGAAAAAGATGGTTGGGTATTCTCTTCTGGCGATGGTTATTATCATAAAGATAATTGTTTCATGACTTCTTATGATTATTTAGGTTATTTAACAATTGATATTTGCGCACCAATTCCTGATAGAAGTTTACTTGGTGTTATAAAGTCATTTGTAAGTAAATTAGGTGTTCCATATGACAGCACAGTTTTGCCAGAAACACTTGAACTAACAAACGAATATAAGTTATCTATTGCAGAGTTCGACACTGGTTACTATTTTGATTTATATATTTATCTTGATTTTGCAACTGCAGCAAAATGCAAAACATCTATTAATGAAATTTCAGCGGCATTCAAAGCACTTGGCTGGACATTAGATGAGTATTCCAAAGAAAATGATGTAATTTTGGTTGATCCAAAAGGCAATCTTCAGTTAGAACTTTATCGTAACGGAAATTCTTCGAAACAGCTTCATGTTGAAATAGAAGAAGCTTGGTAAAAATTAATAAAATGGCGCTCCAAAAAGCGTCATTTTTTCTTATTTAGATTTGTTAAATTTAAATAAAAAATAACTCTTTCTTGCTATATTAATAATCAATATATAAAATATATTCTGTACAAATATGGAAAAGCCAATTACTGTAGTAGAAATATCAAACACTGAAGTTCGCATTGCATTAGGTTACGAAAACAACGATAAAATCAATCTTGTTTATTTAACTGAACGTCCAATTAACGGACTTATTTCGCGTGGTGAAATCGTTGATTTAACCACATTAGCTCAAATCCTCTCATCAATGAGAGAATTTAAGGATGAAGCATCAAAGAGTAAAATCGTTATCAACGATGTTACTTTAATTCTTCCATCAATTGGATTAAATGTTTTCCAATCTGATAAGACTACAAACATTGTTTCTCCATATGGAGTCGTTGCTCAAATTGATATTGAAAACGTTGTTTCTTTAGTTCAAAAAGAAGCAGTACCTAGTGGTAGTGAAATTATTGATATCATTCCAGATTCATTCACACTTGAAATGGGAAGATCATTCATCAATCCTCCACTTAATGAACACTCAAATAATATTAAAATCAACGCAAAAATCCACTGTTTACCATCACGTGTTGTATCCGAGTACAAACGTGCACTCGAAGCTGCACACATTAGAGTACGTAGATTATGCGTTAGCTCATACGCACTTTCAGAGCTTGGTAAACATATCGAACAAATCCCAAATAGCTATATCTTAGTTGATATGGGTTCTGAACTTACAAACATTTCTCTTATCGGAAACAATACACCATTTGAAACAATTACATTCCCAAGTGGTGGTGCCGATTTAATTACAAGAGTTGTAGAGAACTTCAGAATTTCTCCAGAAGATGCTCTTGAGACACTTAAGAAATATGGATATGATGAAAGACCTCTCTCATTCAAACCATGTATTGCCAAAGGCAATATTGACGGAATTATGAAAGAATTCTCTCCAGAAGACTTAAATCTCATCATTAAGACATTCTTTATGGAAGACTACTTTGCTCAGTTTGATGTAGCATTCCAAAACTTAATGAAGGGCTATCCTGAAACAGTTAGAAATCTTCCAATTGTATTCACTGGTGGTTTCTCAAAGTTAATGGGATTTGAAAATTTAGCAAAATACAAATTCTCCAAGAATCAATCAATACATTATCTTGAACCAGAAACATTTGGTGCAAGAGATGCTAAGTTCTCCGCTATTATTGGTGCAATGTATAGTGCATCAAAATATAAAGGATCACTTAGTGATTCAAGAGTAAAACCAAACGAATTTAATCGTGATAAAGAACAAAATTAAAGGAGGCAACAAAAATGAACGAAAATGAATTAGACAATTATGAAGCTTATGCCCGTATTGTTGTAATTGGTGTTGGCGGTGCAGGAAATAACGCCGTTAACAGAATGATTGATGAAAATATTTCATCAGTTGAATTTTATGTTGCAAACACAGACCAACAAGCACTTTCAAGAAGCAAAGCTAAAAATAGAATTATTTTAGGACAAGATTCGACAGGTGGACTTGGCGCTGGAGGAGATCCAGAAGTCGGTCGTAGAGCTGCTGAAGAATCCGTTGATAAAATCCGTGAAATTGTTGCTGGAGCAAACCTAGTCTTCATCGCAGCAGGCATGGGTGGTGGAACAGGCACAGGCGCTGCACCAGTCATTGCAGCCGCAGCAAAAGAAGCAGGCGCACTCACAGTCGCAATTGTTACACGTCCATTCACATTTGAAGGTAAGAAACGTATTGCAAACTCAGTCGAAGGTTTAAATAGCCTTAAGGACTCAGTTGATGCAATCATTATCGTTTCTAACGATAAATTACTTATGGTTAGCGGAACCGCTCCAATTTCTGAAGCATTCGCAGAATCTGATAGAGTACTTGCACAAAGCGTTAAAACAGTCACTGACTTAATCCTTTGTCCAGCATTCATTAACTTAGACTTTGCTGATGTTAGAAATACCTTAAAAGATTCAGGTATCTCACTTATCGGATTTGGTATGGGCAGTGGACCAAATCGCTCACAAGAAGCCGCTAACAATGCTATTAACTCACCTCTTCTTGAGGCCAGCATTAATGGCGCACGTCGTGCAATCTGTGCAGTTACATGTGGTCGCGAAGTTTCACTTTACGAAGCACAAGAAACTGTCAATAGAATTATTGAAGCAGCAGGAAGCTCAGTTGATATCAAATTTGGTGTTTCTATCAATGATGAATTATCAGATCAAATCTTAGTTTCTGTTATTGCTTCAGACTTTACTGAAGACTTCGACTTCACACACGTTCCAACTTATGATCATCCTGCTCCAGTTGCAGAACCAACTCCAGAAGAAAGTAATGAAGGAAATGCTGGGGAAGTTAGTCCAGAAGCTCCTCATAAAGAGGAAGAAGAGAAGAATTCCTTCCTTCCAAATTTCTTAAAAGACAAGAATCTTTAAGATTTTTATCCTAGAAGACACGTTTGTATTTAGCTCTACTTGTAGCGAGTTAGTGATGGTGAAAGACTAACAGCATCTAAATATGAATATCACTTCTTTGTATGAATTCTGAAATTAAGTAAGAATTCCGGTTGTCCCCGTTATCGGATTAATTAAGTGCTCTTACATTGTAAGAGAATTAAGGTGGTACCACGTTAAAGCGTCCTTAAATTAGGGATGCTTTTATTTGTAAAAAGGAGTAAAAATTATGGAATTTAAAGACACATTACTCATGCCAAAGACTAATTTTGAAATGAGAGGAAATCTTCCAACTAAGGAACCTCTTTTAGTCAAGAAATGGCAAGATGAAGATTTATATGGAGAAATGTTAAAGAATCGTGAGGGAAATAAACCTTTTGCTTTCCACGATGGTCCTCCATACGCCAATGGTGACATGCACTGCGGTCATATGCTCAATCGTATCCTTAAGGATATTATTGTGAGAGAAAAGACAATGCAAGGCTACTATGTCCCATTCATTTTTGGATTTGATACACATGGTCTTCCAATTGAAAACCAAGTTATTAAATCAGGTGTTAACCGTAAAACTACTCCTACAAGTGAATTTAGACAAAAATGTAGAGACTATGCTTACACCCAAGTAAAAAGACAACAAGATCAAATTGTTAGACTTGGAATTATGGGTGACTACAAGAACGCCTACAAGACACTTGAAAATCAATTCGAAGCTAATCAAATTGAAGTCTTTGCAACTATGGCTCTTAAAGGTCTTATTTACAAAGGACTTAAACCAGTTTATTGGTCTTGGTCAAGTGAATCTGCTTTAGCAGAAGCCGAAATTGAATACAAAGACGTTAAGTCATATGCAATTTATGTTGCATTCGATATGATTGATGGAAAAGGTGTAGTTCCAGCAGGTTCAAAAGCTGTTATATGGACAACAACTCCTTACTCACTTCCATCAAACCTTGCAATCTCAGTTAACCCAAGATTTAACTATGGTTTATATCACACCGAAAAAGGTGATTTCATTCTATTAGAAGAAAATTCTGCAGCTCTTAAAGAAGAACTTGGATTTGAAACATTTGAACTTGTCAAAACATTCAAGGGAAGAGAACTTGAAGGCTGTAAAGCAAAACATCCTTTCTATGAAAGAGAATCAGTTTTCCTTCTTGGAGATCACGTTACAAATGATTCAGGTACAGGTTTAGTTCATACAGCCCCAGGTCTTGGTGTTGATGACTATAACGTTTGTGCAAAATATGGAATTAAACCATATTGCCCAATCGATAACTTTGGTAGATTAACTGCAGAATGTGGTGAAAAACTCAATGGTCTCTTCTATGAAGAGTCAAATGCAGTCATTCTTGATATGCTCCGTGAAAATGGTGCATTAATCAAAGAAGGCGAAATCATTCACTCTTATCCACATGACTGGAGAACTGGTAAACCAGTTATCTTTAGATCTACTCCACAATGGTTCTGTTCCATCGGAAAGATTAAAGATGAACTTTTAGAGCAAGTTAACAAAGTTAATTGGATTCCGGCATGGGGCAAAGATAGAATGACCAACATGATTAAAGATCGTAACGATTGGTGTATTTCTAGACAAAGAGTTTGGGGTGTTCCAATCCCAATCATTTATTGTGAAGATGAAACTCCAATTATCGAAAAAGAAGTCTTTGATCATATCGTTAAAGTATTCAAAGAATACGGAAGCGATATTTGGTATGAAAAGGATGCAGATTTCTTCCTTCCAGAAGGGTATAAGAATGAACATTCTCCAAATGGTAAATTCACAAAAGAAAAAGACATCATGGACGTTTGGTTTGACTCAGGTTCATCTTTCGATGCTGTTTTAAGAAAACGTTTAGGTTATGACCAATCAGAACTCTACCTTGAAGGTAGCGACCAATATCGTGGTTGGTTTAACTCCTCACTTACAATTTCAACCGCAATCCAAGGTAAAGCCCCATATAAAGCTGTTGTCTCACACGGTTGGGTTTTAGATGAACACGGTGAACAAATGCACAAGTCCAAAGGAAATGGTGTTGATCCAATCAAGATGTGTAACATGTTTGGTGCAGACATCCTTAGACTTTGGGTTGCCACAATTAACTATCAACAAGATGTTAGAATTTCAGAAAACTTACTTAGACAAGTTGCTGAACAATATCGTAAGATTCGTAACACATTTAAGTTCTTACTTGGTAACATTTCTGACTTTGATCCAAAGGCAAATATGGTAAAAGAATTTGCTCCAGTTGATACCTACATTTTAGCAAGACTTGAAGAAGTCAAAAACGATGCAATTGATGCATTCGATAGATATGATTTTGCGACTGCAATGAGCAAGATTATGACCTTCATGTCATTCGATATGTCTAGCTTCTATCTCGACATTGGAAAAGACATTTTATATTGTGATGCAAAGGATTCTTTAAGAAGAAGACAAATGCAATCTGTTATCTACAAAGTTAGCTCAGTTTTGCTTAGACTTCTTACTCCAGTTATCCCATTCACAATGGAAGAAGTTCATCAAAATATGCCAGATTTCACGGGGAAATCCGCGCAATTACTCGATTATCCTACAAAATCTAACGAGTATGGCGAAAGCTATTTAGGAGCCTACAAGAAGTTCCTTGAACTCCGTGATGCAGTTAATAAAAAACTTGAAGAAGCACGTAATTCTAACGTCATCGGATCAAGTCAAGAAGCACTTGTTGTTCTTCCGAATTCTGCAAAAGAAATTGTTGGAGATAGTGCTTTAGATGTCGCAAAATTATTCATTGTTTCTAAAGTTGAATTTATGGATGTTAAAGAAGTTGAAGCACATCACATCGAAGCTCAAAAATGTCTAAGATGTTGGAACTATGTTGATAAGCTTTATAAGGTAGACGATGAAAGCGAAGTCTGTGAACGTTGCTTACATGTATTAGGTAAATAATTATGAAAGAGTTCTTTAAGAAAATATTCACTAAAGAGAATATGAAGAAATTCTTCTTCTCTTTCATTTGGCTTATGGTTTTAGTCTTTGCACTTGACATTATGTCTAAATGGTTAGTGTGCAATCACTTTAATAAAGTCATTACTACTGATAAATATGAAATGATAAAAATCATTCCAAATTTCCTTTATATTGGCCTTTCCTTTAATAAAGGAGCTGCGTGGTCAATTGGTGCAGGATCATCTGCTGGAAGAATAATTTTCATTATTATTTCAGTGGTCTTAGGTGGTGCACTTATTGCTTATTATGCATATGCATCTCGTAAAGGAAAATTAAATACAGTTATGAAAATTTCATTAGCACTTATGATTGCTGGTGCTATTGGTAACTTAATCGATAGAGCGTTCTATTGGGAATCCACAGTTGGTTTTAGTGGTGTTATTGACTGGATTTCAGTTTATTTCGGTTCATATTCATTCCCAATCTTTAACATAGCAGATTCTGCTTTAGTAGTGGGTGTTATTATTCTTCTTGTTTACGTCATTATTGAATCGATTCAAGATGCAATTAAGGCAGGAAAAGAAGGAGAATATAAATATTCTCCAAAGGAATTACAAGAAAAAGAACAAGTTAAAAATGAAGACAATCAAGATAAATAAAGATTTAGAGAACACTAGACTTGATAAGGCATTATCTCTTCTTTTAGAAGATGTTTCTAGAAGCAAGATTCAAGAACATCTCGATAATGGCCTTATTTTAGTGAACTCTAAAAAAGAAAAATCTTCATATAAACTTAGAGAAAATGATGAAATTACAGTGGAAGATTTCCCAGTTAAATCATTAGAAGTTGAAGCTGAAGATATTCCACTTGATATTGTCTATGAAGATAACGATGTTATTGTTATTAATAAACCTAAGGGTTTAGTTGTTCATCCAGGCGCTGGAAATGAAGAACACACTTTAGCAAATGCACTTAAATTTCACAGCGATTCTTTAAGCACAATTAATGGTGAATATAGACCAGGAATTGTTCATCGTATTGATAAAGATACCGCAGGCTTATTAATTGTTGCAAAAAATGATGCTGCTCACGCATTCCTTTCTAACCAACTTTCTGATCATACATTAGGAAGAAAATACTATGCTTTAGTTCTTGGCGTTATTAAAGAGAACGAAGGCAAGATTATTGCACCTATTGGTCGTGATCAAAAGTATCGCCAAAAAATGGCGGTGGATATGATGCACGGAAAAGATGCAGAAACATCATTTAAAGTTATTGAAAGGTTTAAAGATTCTACTTTAGTAGAATGTATCTTAAAAACTGGACGTACACACCAGATTCGTGTACATATGGATTACATTGGTCATCCAGTTATTGGAGACCCAATTTATGGCAAAGGAAATAGAGCCTTCTATGACGATGGTCAATTACTCTTTGCTCATGAGATTCATTTTATTCATCCAGCAACAAAAAAGGAGATGACTTTCTCAGTCGATCTCCCTAAGTATTTTGTGGATGTAATTACTTCGCTTCGATAACTTCTTTGTAGTTAGCGAAATTCTTCTTACAAACTTTATTGAATTCGGTAATTCCGAATTTTTTTACGAATTCTTTTGCAAATTCAGTAACTTTTGCACTTGCTCCGTATGGAATTTTCATACCATATTTTTCTGATAATAAATTCATGTGTTGAATGAATGAATAACGAGCGATAATGCTACCGACTGCAACAGACGGGAAGTAAGTTTCACCTTTTGTTTTGAAGGTAATTCCTCTTACAACTTCAGTTTCAAAGAAGACATATTTGTAATAATTTTCTTCTTTTAAGAATTCATCAACTAGGATGTTTGTAACATCGCAATGTTTCTTGTGAAGGTTGAACAAAACACGGTTGTGCATCTTGGCTTTCATCTCGTTCATGTTCATCTTTTTATCCACAAGTTCATTATATTTTTCATTATTCAATGAAAGTTGTGAATATTCGAATTCTTTAATGAGAATTTTGCCAATCTCCATAATTTGAGCATCACTAAGACGTTTTGAATCATCAACGCCAAGAGCTTTTAATCTCTTAATGTCTTGTTTTCTTACATATGCAGCACAAACACAGATTGGTCCGAATAAGTCTCCGGTGCCAACTTCATCTGATCCAATTTGATCATCAAGAATTTCCCACGATGCTTTTGTAGGATTTTTCTTTTCTTTTGGCTCATTTGGTTCAGCATTTTCGTCCCAGCGTTTTGCCTCATTAAGAGCATTTTCTCCAATGAACATAACCTTGTGATAGTTTTCTTTTTTGGAATGGTAGACTGTAATTGTTAAGTCTTTTGTTTGTCCAAAAAATAGGATGTACTCACCCTTGTTTTCTTTTTGAATTGAACCGTAATAATTAACGATTCTGTCCTTCATTTCTGAAGTTGCTTCAACTAAAACTCTTTGATTCATAATTTAATTTTAACATAACGCACATAATAAATAAATTAATTTTTTAATTTTCTTTGAAAATTGCAATTTTAATAAATTGATTTTTCTTGACTTATTTTGTGTCAATTGATTTAATATAAACACTTGAAGTTTAAGACTTCGATACCCGTTCCTAGCATAAAAAATGATACGCAGGGCGGGATTTTTTTATCTCCATTTTTTCTTTAATCTCTGATGATTATCTTTATATGAAACAAAATGAGGATGTTTAAAAGCAAAATCTTTTATTTTTTTAGCCGAACTACTTGATACTTTTTCAATAATAATTTCTCCATCCAAAAAACTTATAGGGTGTCCACCAACTGTTGTTGAATAAATATCTCTTGTTATGCCACTATCTGCGTACTCAGAGAGTTCCTTTAAGCGAATATGACCAATTATACCTTTATTTGCCATATCTACTTTTTTAAAATTTGGCCTCGCAATATGTGTTAATTGAATAGCTAAATTTTCTCCGCTTTTTTTGTTAGTGAAAATTGCATAGTAATGATAGTTATCATTTTTTCCATCTAAACTCATTTTAGAATCTTGAATTTTAACAACCTTCATTTATTGATTTTTAACAAAAAACTTGGTTTAAAATAAATACTCACTTTTAAATGAGTTTGCCACAAATGAGCTGAATAGGTTCGGTAACATTTTTTTTATTGCCTTGACTTTGTTTAAATCATTTGATTTAATCTAATTGCGCAAGAATTTTATTCTTAAACCTAGGCCGATTGACTGCCTGGGTTTTCTTTTATTTTTGTGTGCGTTTTTTGTTAACTCCTTTCAATATATATTTCAGGTAAATTTGTCATTTCCGATAAAAAACTTTTTAGACTTACAAAGTAAGTCTGTTTTTTTACTCAAAATTCTGAAATCTCATAAGAACTTAAGTTTTTCGTGATTTTTGTAATTTTATAGATATAAACTGTGATATCATAATTGATATGCTCGATATATATGGCACTTTAGAAATTAGCAAAGTACTTGAAGAAATTTCTTCTTTTTCATCCACTGAACTTGGCAAGAAGAAAGTCTTATCTTTAAGAATGCTTGAAAAAGAAGATGCAATTAAATCGCTTAAGCTTGTTGATGAAATGTCTTCTTTCATTCTTAGATATGGTTCTCTTCCAATTGCATCTTCTTTTGATCTTGCAAAATACATTGAGACTGCTAGAAAAGGAGGAATCCTTACTCCAGCAGAACTTGATCATATCGCCCTTGATATTTTAACTGCTAAAAAGATAAGCGATTTCTTTAGAAAAGCGGAGAAATCACTTTATTTTAATTTACTTAATGTAGTGGGGAAACTATATGATATTTCTCCGCTTGAATTAAAAATTCACTCTGTAATTGCACCAAACTTATTTATTAAGGATGATGCATCTCCAACTCTTAATAAGATTAGAACTGCAATTCATAAACAAGAATTCGAAGTTAGACGAATTGCAGGAGCTCTTATTAAGCATTACAGTGAATTTTTAACTGAACAAACAATCACAATTAGAAATGATCACTTCGTCTTACCAGTAGATACTGCAAATAAATCTAAAGTCCCTGGTATTATTCATGATATTTCAGATTCTGGACAAACAACCTTCATCGAACCAATGAATTTAGTTCAGATGTCAAATGAACTTTGTTCATTAAAGGTTGAAGAGAAAGAAGAAATATATCGTTTACTAAAAGAATTAACTTTAGAAGTTGATTCTTATGCAAACGAGATTAACTCTAATAACAATGTTATTGGTGAGTTAGACTTTATTGCATCCAAAGCAAGTTATGGAAATAAACATAATTGCTTGGTTGCAAATATTAGCGACGATAAAGTTATAGAACTTGTCGGCGCTCGTCATCCATTAATTGATGAAGATAAAGTAGTCGCTAACGATTTTACATTTAATAAAGAACAAAGAATCATTGTTATTTCTGGACCAAATGCCGGTGGCAAAACTGTTGCCTTAAAAACACTTGGTCTTATGGTTATGATGAGCCAAATGGGAATTGCGATTCCTGCAAAAGAGCCAGCAAATCTCGCATATTTTCCACGAATTTACGCAGATATTGGAGATAACCAATCTCTTAGCGATAACCTATCTACGTTCGCTGCACACGTCTCAAATCTTTCTACAATTACACACTTTGTAACACATAAAGATTTAGTTCTTTTAGATGAACTTGGAACTGGAACTTCTCCAAATGAAGGAGAGGCTTTAGCACTTGCAGTAAGTGATTTCTTGCTTAACAAAAATTGTTTTGCGTTAATCTCATCTCACTTTGAGAGAATGAAAGAATACGCCTACCGCAGGGAAGGCGTTCAAAATGCAATGATGGTCTTTGATGATAAGAAGCTTATTCCAACTTATTCATTAAAGATTGGATTCCCAGGTATATCTTATGGACTTGAGATGGCAATTCGTTATCATTTAGACAAAGATGTTATTGAGTCTGCAAAGAAAAACTTGTCAAAGACAAGCAATAGATCAATCTCAGATGTTTTAGATAAACTTAACAATGTTCTTCATGAGAATGAACAAATAAATAAGAAACTCAAAGAAGACAAACGTTTACTTGAAGGAAAAACAAAAGATATCAACTATCAAAGCAAAGTTTTACAAAGTAAGAAAGAAAATCTCTTAAGCGATGTTGAAGAAACAAAACAAGAAATGATTGCTAAAGCAAAAAGAGAAATTGATGAAGCTTTGAAAGTTATGAATAATCCTCATGCTAAAGCTCATGAATTGATTGAAGCAAAAACAAAACTTTCTAAGATGGCTGAAGTTAGCGAAGACTTCCAAGAAGAAGACGATGAAATTCAACTTAACGATTATGTTGAAGTTGCAGAACTTTCACTGATCGGAAAAGTAGTGAAGATTAATAAAGATAAAGTTGAAATTATTACAACAGATGGAATGTCTGTTAAATCAACTCTTAATAAGTTAAGAAAAGTTTCAGTTGTGCCTGAAGCCAAGAAAACATCAAAACAAAATGTTGATGATTTGGTTATGGGCAAATCACAAGTTAAACTTGAACTTAATTTAATTGGAAAACACGTTGATGAAGCAATTCCAGAACTTGCTAAATATTTAGATGATTGTTTAGTTAGACACTTCAAAGAAGTGAGAATCATACACGGAATGGGAACAGGAGCACTTAGAGATGCTGTTAGAGATTATCTCGACAGCTGCGATTTTGTTGACTCGTATCGTTATGGCGAATCCTTTGAAGGTGCAACTGGAGCAACGGTGGTAACGTTAAAATGACAGAAGCAGTAAAAGTTGCAATTCCATTACTTCCACGTAGACCTGGTTGCTACCTCATGAAGGATAAGGACAACAAGGTAATTTATGTAGGAAAAGCTAAGAACCTTTTTAATAGAGTTTCTCAGTATTTTTTACGTCCTCAAGTGGGTAAAGTTGCAGCAATGGTTAGTCATGTTGATCACTTCGAAACAATCATTACAAAAACTGATAAAGAAGCATTCATTTTAGAGCTCAATTTAATTCATCAATATTACCCTCGTTATAACATACTTTTGAAGGACGCAAAACACTATCCGTATATTGCTCTAAAAAAGAAGAATGATCCATACCTGAAAATTGCAAGGAATGACAAGGACAAAAACTACTATTATTTTGGTCCATTTCCAACCTCTGGATACGCTTATCAAGTCATCGATTTACTTAATAAATTATTCCCGACAAGAAAGTGTAGAAACGTTCCAAATGAACCATGTCTTTACTATCATATGGGTATGTGTTTAGCGCCTTGTATCAACAAAGTTTCAGAGCAAGAAAATGACAAACTTTTTAATGAAATAAAAACCTTCTTGGAAGGAAATAATCCAGAAATTGCTAGGGAAATTAAAGAAAAAATGCAAATTGCTAGCGAAAACCTAGAGTTTGAAAAAGCAAATGATCTAAAGAAAACTTTAGATGCAATTGAACACGTCTTAGCAAAGCAAGGAGTAGAGAATAAAGACCACGTTAATCGTGATGTTTTCGCATACACAACTAGGGATGGTTATCTCTCACTTGCCATCTTAACTTACCGCAATGGATTACTACTTGGAAAAGAGAGCTATATTGTTGAAGAATTTGGAGACAATATTGAACAAATTTCTGACCTCATTTTCCAATACTATGAATCACACTCTTTACCAAAAGAAATTTTGATGAATATCGAAGGTGTTTCTGAGATACTTTCTCCGTTACTTGAAACCAAGTTTGTTTCGGTTACAAAAGGTAAGTTAATTGAACTCATTGAAATGGCAAATTTGAATGCTGTTCAATCTTTAGATTCACACTTTATGTCTGCTAGACTTACCGATGATAATTCAGGGTTACTCGATGACCTTGGAAATAGACTTGGAATTAAGACTCCATACCGAATCGAGCTTTTCGATAATTCACACATTCAAGGTGACGCTCCTGTTGGCGCAATGGTCGCATTTATTAATGGTGAACCAGTGAAGAAAATGTATAGAAAGTTCAACATTGAAGGAAAAGAAAAACGTGATGATTATGCTTCTATGAAGGAAGTTATGACAAGACGTTATTCTCGTTTAAAAGAAAATGGTGATGAAATGCCAGATTTAATTTTAACTGATGGCGGGCTTGGACAAATTCACGCTGGATGTGAAGTTATAGATGAACTTGGATTATCTATTCCTGTTTTTGGATTGTTTAAAAACGACAAGCACCAAACAAAAGGACTTATGGATAAAGACGGAAATGTAATATCACTTGAAGACAATAAACCATTGTTTTTCTTACTTGTAAGAATGCAAGATGAAGTTCATAGATTTGCTATTGGATTTCACCATCAAAAACGTGGTAAGAATTTCACAAAGTCAATATTAGATGACATTGAAGGTTTAGGAGACAAGAGAAAGCAAATTGTTTTAGATCATTACACTGACATTGATATGCTTAAAAAAACAACAGTTGAAGAGTTGTCGCAATACCTTCCAAAAGATGTTGCAGAGCGAATTGTTAAGAAAATTAGTGAAAACTAATTGAAAAAGAAGGCAGTTTGCTCTATATTATTAGTCGTTGCCCTCGTAGCTCAGGTGGATAGAGCAACTGCCTTCTAAGCAGTGGGTCAAACGTTCGAGTCGTTCCGAGGGCGCCACTATTACGAAATAAAGATGATAAATTTATCATCTTTTTTTTGTTTAATAAGCAACCGTTGTGTTATTTTTTGGCATAAAAGAATTCTCCAAACAATCTTTTTTGAACCACTCTCGGGATGACTCAATTTTTAGCGAATTTGGTTTTAAGTCAGTTAAATTAATTCCTTTTAATATATTAATAAGATATATAACAAAGAAAGAAAATTGCTCTACTAAAACAAATGGAAAAAATAATAAAAAAATGATATAAAAAACTTAACTAAAAATGATGTTTAATTTTGATAAAAAATAGACGGAGAAATATATTAAAAAAATAACAAAAATCAAAGAACAAAATTGTACTAAATATTAAAAAATAGACTAGAGTCTACTTTTATATATCCTGAAAAATTATTTATTGTAATTTCCAATAATAACCGCCAGCTCTTTTTTGATTTCCTTTAAGAACTTCTCGGATGGATTTTGCACAAGTTTTTGTTTCTTTTGCTGCCTCTAAAATTGAGGCATATTTTTTAATGATATTTCCGTTTTCATCTAATTTGAGAACACCAACTTTACAATTTTTGTTTTTGTTTATTTTTTTATACTTTGAAATAGGTTTTTTGCTGAAGTTTTCTTTTTTAACCCATCTCATTTGATAACCGTGTAGTGATGATCCTATTCCATTTGCACATTTCACAACCGAACGGTAAAAACAATTGAGGCTATTTGCACACTCAAGGGCAGTTTCATAAAACGAAACATAATTACCATCTAAATCGTATAGAACGAGCAGACAATCTTTGTGTAAATGAGCGTTCGACATATTAATTATTTTAATGTCCAAGTCCTTGTATGCGTCGTGCTCACAAACCCTTCAATAAGTGGGTTAATTTTCTACTTGACACAGGTTCAAAACACCCAAAACAATAGGGACAAACCCAAAAACATCAATAATTTTTCATATTTCTACTACTAGTAGTAGTTGGCACTCACGCGTATAGAGTGCTTGCTTCTTCTTCTTCTTCTTCTTCTTCTTATAATAGTAAACAGAGGAGTTTGAGGAGAGTTTGATTTTAATCAATGGAGACACATTCATAATCGTGTCTTCAGTGATAACAAAAAGCGAAATCGAACGAAAACTCAAAAAGTAGGAAGAAATTGAAATTTGGGAAAAGAATATCAATGCATAATACTCTTAAATCCAAACAAAATTTTCTTCTCAAAGTGATGCATCAAATTGCATTCACGATTGTCGGTCTTGGTTATTAACTTATATCCCCGGAGTTTTAGCCAAATTAATAATCGAAATTCCCAAATAAAAGGATTATGGGAGGAAAGGAGAAGTTTTGTATGAAACGCAAAAACTTTCTCAAAAAATTAGCAGCAGTTACCTTAGGTTTTGTTATGACCTTAGGAGTGGGTGCTGCAGGGTATGCTGCGAGCGCTAGCGAAACAAGAGCTGCTTCTGACACCTTTTCAATGTCATCAAATTATAGCAGTACCTCTTCTACAAATAGTAAATTGGTATGGGCAGATGACTATGTGACCATTACTCAAGAAAAGGGAACTGGTTCATCTTTTAGCACTTCTTATACAACTGCACCACGTTGGTATAGTGGAAACACAATTACCTTTATTCCTGCAAGCGGTGTCACCATTACCCAAATGGTATTTACAACATCTCAAGGAAATGCTGCAGCTGGTACTTGGAGTTCTGGTAGTGGAAGTGCTAACACATGGACTGGTTCTTGTTCACAAACTTTTACAGAATCTCATCCTTCCACTCAGTCGCGTCCGACAAGTATAGCTATTACATATACTGCAGGAAGCACAAAAACAGTGACTTCAATTGCAATTAGCGGAGATATGTCTAAAAAAACATATACTACCGATGATTCTTTTGATTCAGCTGGCTTAACGGCAACAGCTACTTATAGTGATGCATCAACCGGAGATGTTACAAGTTCTGCTGAATTTGCTTTCATTCCTGCTTCTCCAACTGTTGGATTAACTAGTGTAGGCGTTACGGCTTCCTATGGTGGTAAAACATCGCCTTCATTCACTGTTAGCGGTCTTACCGTTACTGCTCCAACAACACAAAAAGTAACTATTAAAATTGCTGATATTGCTTCTCAAAAAAGTTGGACAAATCAGACTAAATATACAAGTTTTACTACTGGTGTTTTAACATTTACTGCTAGCGGTGGAACAAATACCGGAAAATATTATTCCGCAAGTCCTGGAACTTGGCGATTCTATAGCAGTGATAGTCCAAAAGGATCTTTATCAATTTCTATTCAATCAGGTTATAAAATTAAGAGTGTTACATCTAATCCGACCGCAACTTTTAGTGTTGCACAGGATGGAAAAACAGCTTCTTTCACAGCCAGTAGCAATATAAACTTTAGCGAATTTGTTGTTGAATATGAACAAGATGGACCAAGTCACGATGTTACAATAACTGGAACAACAACCACTGTTTATATCGGAAAAACTATAACTTTTACCGCAGGTTGTACAGCTTCTGACACGATTAGTTGGACTTCAAGCAATACTGGAATTGCAACTGTGGCAAATGGTGTTGTAACCGGTGTTTCTGCTGGTAAAACAACTATTACAGCAAGTTGTGCTGGTGGCGGATCAGACTCAGTTGAAGTAGAAGTTAAGGCAGATGTAAAAACATTGGTTTCAATAACTGCTTCGGGTGCTACGAATACATTTACTTTAGGTGATTCATTTGTAACTACAGGATTAGTTGTTACAGGTGAGTATTCACATACAGATGGTAGTGGCAATACATTTGAAACAATTTCAAGTGGCATTTCAACAACTCCTTCTGCAGGAAGTAAATTAAATACTCAAGGTTCACAAAATGTAACTGTAAACGCCGGCGGTAAATCTACTACTTATAGCATTACAGTTAATTATGCTGCCGTTACCGGAATTGCTCCAGCAGTTGAAGAACAAGATATGGGACCAGGCGATGAATTTGTTTTCACAGCTTCAGTTTCTCCTGAAAACGCTAATCCAAAATATACAGTTTCAGCCTCAAGTGATGATTTAGTTGAGGGTGAAGATTACATATTTGATGATGGTGATGTTTTGATTCTTGATGATACAAAAGAAGGTACACTTACTTTAACATTTACTTCAACAGGAAAAGATTCTGGAGGCAATAGTAAGACTTGTACAACAACAATTAATGTTAGTGCACAACACATACCACAAGTTGTTGAATTTACAGCTTCAGGTACTCCAACAAAAGCAAAACAATATAGAAATGCTACTTTCTCATTAGATTTAAGCGGTATTACTATTACTGGTACATTTGACGATGAAAGCACTCAAACATTCAATTCTGATCAATTTAGTTGGAACACTACAGGCGAACATCCTGTTGGAACTTACTTATTGAATGATGAACTTGACGTTACTGTTTATTCTATTACATTAGAGGATGATGGTTTAGGAAGTATCGCATTCGTTGATGGTTGTGATATGACCAACAAAGAATATTGGGTTGGAGATAATTGGAATTTTGCTGGTTTAGCTATCGAAGGAAAATATAAATCAGGCCCAGATTTCACATTAGATACATCAAAAGTTTCATTTACAACTTCATCCACAACTAGTGCAGCAAGTGATAGCATGTCAATTGTTGTTACTGCACATTACCAAGGTTTTAGCGGAACTGAACCAACTAAAATAATTACAGGTATTAAAGTTAAGGCAGTCACGATGACTTCTTTAACTGTTTCATATACAGGCGGTCAACCAGTTTTAGGCACAGATTTCGTATTTGCTGGCACAATCACTGCTAATTATTCAAATGGTGATACTCAACCAATAACCGATTTCAGTACCGTGACTATTGGTGATGTTAATAAGTTTATATTAGATGAACAAACAATCACTGTTACACACAAAACAACAGGTGCATCAGGCACATTTAAAGTGCAATACAAGACAAAAACAATTAGATATCAAACTGTATGGACAAAAGTTTCGTCTATAGCTGCAGGTGATGTCGTTACATTTGTTTATGAAGGTACAGATACGGCTTCTTATGCTACAGGCTGGGCAAAAAGCGATAACACTTTATCGAGTAACTTCTTAAATGTAAACATGAATGGTTCTGTAACAACTGAAGGTGGTGTTACTACCTTAAATTTAGCAACTGATTCGGAAACTTCACAAGTCATCAATCCATATGAATTAACAGTTGTTGATACAAGTTCAACATTATCAGAAACAGTTGCATTTAAGGATGGAGATTATTATGTACAAGCTTCATCAGCTAAGTCTTCGTCGAATTATTTAGGTTCTACATCTGGAGCACCATCTGCAACAAATCAAAAATGCTGGAACGTTACATTCTCAGGAAGTGTTCCAACTATTAAGACTGAAACAAGTACAGACGGTACTTGGCGTTATATTAAATACAATAAGGGCTCAGGACAAGAGAGATTCTCCGGTTATGTTTCTGGACAAGAAGCCATTGCAATCTATAAAAAGACTCAAACTCCAATTGATGAACCTTCAATTATTAAATTTAGTGCATCAATTGTGAAAGATTCCCAAGGTGTTGAAAAAACATTTAATGAAGGAGACCCGATTACAGTTAATGATTTTACATGTTCAACACTCAATGACTTAAATGAAACTTCGCCTGTAACTGCAACTGATGTTAATCCAACAACATTAAATTCTGGAGTAAACGAGGTTACTGTTTACTATGGAACATGGAGTACAAAAGTAAGTGTTAATGCTGCTGAAGTTGCTCATTTAGATTCTATTGAAGTTGTTGCAAATACGGGCAAACGCGCATTTGAACGCGGTGATACATTTACATCAGATGGTCTTGAAGTAATGGCTCATTATAGCAATACTGATAAAACAAAATTCCCAGATCATAAGGTTACTGATTTTGAAATTACAACTACCCCTGATATGACGGTTCTTGGTAATCAAAATATTGGTGTCTCATACACAGAGAATGGTGTTACAAAAACAACAAGCTATACCATTACTATTAACCCAAAAACATCTACATGGATTACGATTTCAGGTGAAGGTATTACTGGTTCTGACGGTGAATATTATTTGACTTCAGAAGTTACAAATAATGTCGCTTTAACATTTGGAAAAGATGGTGAGGAAGAAACAGTTAATTCATCAACAACTTCATCGTTCTTGTCATTCGCAAATGGTGTACTTTCTATCAATTCAAGTACAACAACTAGTGAACAAGGCGATATTACATTCTCTGCAGGTAATGCTAGTGCAAAATTAACTGTTACCGTAACAGCACAAGAATCAATCACATTAATTTCAGATGAAGAAGTTAGCGGATTTATCGGTGATGAATTTGATGTTGAAATTGCATTAGGCAATGTAGGAAGTGCTGAATGGACACTTCCATCTAGCACTGATGGATTTACAGTTACAACAACTTCCAAAGATAATACTGGTTTTGTTGGTACAATTTCGGTTTCAGAAGCTTGTGTAAATAAAGAAGCAGTATTTAGTGTTTTAACTGGAAAAGGAGAAACACTAAGTGTTTCAGTTTACATTACTGCTATTTATGATGCTATCGATTCTATTTCAGCAACATGTTCTAAATCATATGTTGCAGGACAAGATACATTTAATCCTTCAGATTTAACTGTTACTTATGAAAGATTATCAGGTGCAACTGGAGCATTAACTCCAGATGAATTTACTGTAACAGGCGCACCTACAGGCAAGCTTGCACGTACTTCTTATAATTTAACAATTACTTCTATAGAAGGTAGCAAGACATGTAACTGTACAATTTCTGCAGACATGCCAACAGGATTAAATGTTGTTACGTCACACACAGAAGAAATACCAGGACAAACAACAGTTACCTGGAGCAAACTTACTAACAAGACTCAAGTTGATGCAAATGAAAAAGTTTATATCTACAACAGTACCAAAGGATATGTTACTGGTTACAATGGGTCCGATGCCACAGTTTCATCTACTTCATCAGATAGAGTTGAATTCACAATTAGTGTTGTAGATGCAACCCAAGGAATATTTAAATTATGTGATCCAAATACACAAAAATATATAACATATTACACATCAAATAAGTTTGGTATTACTTCATCAGCCTCAGATAGTGCAGGAGCAATCTTTAAAATTAATGAAGATGGTCATTTCGAATGTGTTAGCAAAGATAATACAACAAGTAGATATTTGTGTGCTAACGGAAACTATCTACGCATGTATACCGCAATTGGCTCTTATACGCCATTTGACTTATATATTTCAAAAACAACTCCAGGCACACCAACTTATGTCACAACATATACAAATCACGAAAGTATGTCTGGAACAATGTTTGACTTCATTAATAGATGGGGTGGAACAGAATTAACAGCTGCAAATTGGGGTGACATCTTTGATTCAGATGAATATAAAGCATTAACAGCTACCGATAAGGAATGGTTCAAAAATGGTGTAGCAGCTGATGATAAAGGAACAATGGAATCATGTGAAATGTTCGCCGATTTCATTACTAAATACGATGAATTAGTTGCTATCAATGGTTTAACCAATTACTTAGTAAGAACTCCATTATCAACATACACAATCACAATTAATTATGATAATGGTGAAGAAAACGGTACTGCAAAAGTTATCCAAGGCGAAAAATATACATTGCCAGATAAACCAACAAAGGACGGTTATGTTTTCAAAGGCTGGACAGTTGGTTCAGGATCTGATTACTTACAACCAGGCGATCAAATCGATGTTTCAGGAGATATCACAATTAAGGCAAACTGGGTTGTAGGCATTACATTCTCAAGTGAAGTTGGATTTAAGTTCACTGGTCTTGATATAACTAGATTCCAACTCATCTTCAATGGTACATGTCCAGACGATGCTGAATCATATGGCTTCTTGTACACAAAGAAAGATATTGATTTAACCAAAGTTGATATTGATGAAGCAATTGCAGGAAATGTAAGTGGAGTTGCCACAGTAACAGGAAAGAACCAAGCAGTACTTGGTACAAGTTATGGTTCTACAACTGTAACAGTCGTCTTCTATTACGTCGATGCTGATGGAGATGTTCAATACAGTGATCCAATCACAATGTCATTTGATAGTTACGTAACATCAGATGAATTTGATATCAGTATTGTTGATGATGTATACGCAAAACTCTGTTTAGAGTATTACATTGCAAATCTTAAATAATGAAATTAAAGGAGAAAAATTATGGAAAAAGTAAAATATACATTGCCAGAAATTGAAGTTGTTGATTTAACCGATGATTTCATTATTACTACATCTGGTTGGAACGATTATCCTGAAGATGGCGATCTTGATGATTTAGATTAAAAGAAGCAATCATCTAATAAATATTGGGATATATTATGAAAAAAGAAAACACTAATTACAAAAACAATTTGTCTCTTATAAAAAACGATGTTAAATATATTCAGACAAATTATAAAAAATACAATGGAATAGATGCTGCTGCAGAAATAATGAAAGCATCATATAACTTTGCAGAAAAAGAAATGGAAGAAGAGATTTGTAGAGGAAGGGAAATTGGGAGTACAGTTAACTTTTTGTTCATTATAATTGGTTTTTTCCTTGCAGCGTATATTTCATTATTTATATTTGCACGCGGAAGCGAATTATCAACTTTATTGAAAGTTATTTTTGGCATCGCTGGTGTGTTGACCATTCTTGTTTTAGTTTTGCTAATTATTAGTGTCATGTATTTCAAGAAACATTGCATGCCTTCGCCTATGAACACTGCTATTAAATTATTAAGTAACTATAAAGATAATGAAGTTGATTTCATTAAGGATAAAGATGCTTTATTCGAAGCTGATTATGTATTGGAAAATGAAATAAAATTCAATCAAATGGTTAAAGAAAACTCTATTAAATTAATTTTGACAAAAATAGCAGCAATTGGTGTTGGCGTTTTGTTTACATTATTAATTGTTATTTTATTTTTATTATTTTAAATAAAGGAGAAATGATAGTATGCCTCAAAAATTACTTGAAAGAACAAAAACTCCTCAAAAAGATTGGGATCCAATCGGTGGAGGTAATAGAAGTCATAAAATTAATGAAGAATGGGGTCCTCTAAGTCCAGACGATTCTTCAAATGAAAGAATAAATGAAGAATGGGGTCCTCTGAATGGCGATAAAGGCGATGATCGTTAGAAATTTAATAAATTATTTACTTGTTATTTAAAAAAACTCATATACTTATTAGTATATGGACGTAATTGTTATAGTATGGTCACTCTTTTAAAATAATAATGAATGATTTTCGAAGGAAAAAAGTATGAATATTCTTTATTTTATTAATTTAATTAATGATGATAAAAAGCCATCAACAAACAATCCTGGTGGAAACGGTACGGAAACGCGCGGACCTATAAGATAGAGGAAGCGGGAAATGAAGGACTTTATTGATAAAAAACGTAAAGAAATTGAAAAATTAAATCCAAAAAATCATGATAAAATTTTTGCCGATGGATTAAAAACAAGTTTAGATTTAGCTATTAATAGTTACGAGGAAGAATTAAGAAGATCTGAAAAAATCCAAAATTCAATTACTGGTTTGTTAACATTTGTATCTTTTCTTTTTGGTGGCTTTGTAATATTTATTGTAAATTTTAAATTTCAATATTTTAAATGGGATTCTTTCCTTGTTATTCCAGAAGCTATTTTGATAACTGTTATTATGATATTGCTAATCATTGCAACAAGATATCATTCATATGAGTGTTTCGTTAATCCTGAAAAACAAGTTATTGGCACTTTCGATAAATTAATTCATGACTATGGTGTTATAGATAATAAGTTTATACCCGGTTTAAAAGAAACTATTTTATTGTGCGATTATGTAAGAGTTTTTGATTCTGTTCAATTAGTTAATGATAAAAAGAAAAAAATGCTAAATTTTTCAGCTATCTTATTAAGTATTTTTATTTTCTTATTTTTAATTAGTTTAATATTAACAATTGTTGGAGGGTATGCAAATGCCATTAAACAAAACTAATAGATTTAACAAAAGAGCAAAGTTTAAAAAACGCTTGATTCGTAAAATGAGGCGAATATGCCTATCTAAAAAAAGTAACGGTGGTAATGGAACTGAAAAAAGAATCGGGATTGAGTAAAAAGAATTAATATGCCTTGTAATAAAAATTTGGTAATAAAAACTCTTGAAAAAGAATTAACTAAAGTAGATTTAATGCAAGGAGAGTTTCTTAATCCTGGCACAAGAGAGATTTCCCTGAGTTTTAGAGTCGGATCTGTTTACGGGATTTTTGTTCAACTTAATGATGAAGAAATAGAACAATTTAAAAAAGATCTAATAAAATATGGTGGTTTCTATAAAAATCGTTTACTAAATTGGAAACCAATCAAAGATAATTTTTATCCTTTATATTGGGGTTCAGATCAGTATATAGGTAGTCGTTTATTAGCGCATAGTAAAAGCCCAGTATCTACTGGAACGCTTCATTTGAATAATAGAAAAGAACTTATTGATAAAAAAATAATATATGGAGCAATTCTTTGCGATGATTATAAGGAATCTGAGAAAAGGATGCGTAAACTTTATCCTGATGTTTATAAAACAAAATCGAGGAAAAAGAATAATAATTTAGGAGACGATTAAGAATGTCAAAACCACACGAAAATCAAATTTATATTGTTTCATTGAGCGAAGAACTTAATTCTATTGAAAAATTAAAAAATAACAAATATTCTATGCCTGTTGGTCATAGATATTTATCATATCCTCCTGAGTATATGGGTTTTAGATATGATCGCAAATTACAAAGAATCAGTCATGTTGATAAAGTTGGTTATTTTTATGATTCAAGAGGTTTTTTGAATTTTGAATTTGAATTAGGACCAAATCTTCTAGATCCTAGTGTTTGTATTAAACCTGGCAAAGGTATACAAGATGCTCGTAAATGGGTTGATTTTGATTTGCTTTTTGAACCAGGCACCACAATTGTTAAAGCTGCGCATAAAACTAAATTAAGACATTCTAACAACTAATTTTTTGTTAAATCATTTAATTTTTTTCTATATATCTTATTAATATAATTAAAAAAATAATTAAAATTTATTTTCATTATTTTGAAGATAAAAATAAACCTTTTTGGTAAACTATTTAGCAGTTTTAATATGAGCAACATTATTTCAGATATTTACTTTTCTAGAGCATTTAGAAGATTGGGCGGTAAAACTCAACTTTTTAGTAATTATAATAACGATCATTATCATAATAGGTTAACTCATACTTTAGAAGTACTTAAAATTGCCGAAGAAATTAATTCCAAAATAGAAAAGCCAGCAAATGGATTTATTCTTGAGGCAAGTGCTTTGGCACACGATTTAGGGCATACTCCATTTGGACACGCTGGTGAAAGAGCACTAAATGAAATTACTTATCAAGTTGACACATTAGATAAAACTATAAATCCAGATTTCACAAATAAGATAATTTTTAAACATAATTATTATTCAGCAAAGGTTCTTCTTGGAATTTATCGAGAGCAAGAAAGAATAGATAAAATCTTAATAGCAATCGTAAATCACACAAAACTTGATTACACACAATATGTATTGAGTAATGATGAAAAGAAAACAACTTTAAGTTTTTATCTATCAAATTATTCAAGAAGAAAATCTGTCTTAAAGAAAATAAAAGACAATTTTATAGAAGCTCAAATAATTGCGATGGCAGATGAAATTGCTCAACGAATATCTGACCTTCATGATATTATGCTCTCTAAAGCAAAAATAATTAATTGCGATAAGTTTACTGAGTTCTTACCTAAGGAAGAAGCAGAGAAAATTCTTGGTTATCCTAACTCTTTTAGAGTTAAAGATTTATTGTCAGTTTTAAAAGATTTCTTATTATCTGGTGTTTTCTATGATTTAAAAACCAATTCATTAATTATGGACAATGATCAAAAACACACTATGGATTATATAGATAAAATGCGAAATGAAGTTATAAACAATGTTTCAGTTATTTCTGAATTTGATAAGCATAGTAGTGAAGTAATCAAATATTTTTTTAAGTCATTTTATAAAAATCCAAAATTATTAGATGAAAAAACGATTTCTAATACATATAAGAGAATCATTTCTATATACAATAGTTTTGATGAAAAAGTAGTGATTAATAAACAATTTCAACCTAAAATTGATAGCTCATTAATTGACGAAAAAATATCTTACTTAACTTCTATATCTAATATTTGTATTAACTCTATTGACAAAAAACTTGATCTTAACAAAATTGACGCACATTTTTTAAAGGATATTAACTCTGAATTAGTTCATAGTATAATATATTATATAGCCAACATGACTGACAGATTCGCTAACGAAAAATATAGTGAATTAAAAAGAAAATTAGAAAGTTAAAAATACATGTTGACAAACGATAGTGTTGGTTATAAAATTTAGTCAATTAAACGAACGGTGTATTGCCGTGAGCAACTGCTCAGATAAACATCCTTAAACGTTGAGGATGTTTTTCTTTTGCAAAAAACTTAAAGACAAAAGTTTGTAAAACAACAAAAAAATTATTTTGGCGAAATATCGTACTTAAAAATGCCGATAACCCGCCAAAATGCATCAATTTTAATATGTTTTGGCGGCTTATCCGCTTAAGCAATAAGTGACGTACTTTTATAACTTGTTAGAACTTTTTAGAATTAACAGCATTTCAACTATGTTTCATTGATATATCAACATCGTTGTACAAACACATAAAAATTTGGAATTCTCTTGCGAATAGGGAATTTTTATATAAATATAATGTTGGGCACAGGGATTGGATCTCTGGTGGTCCATCGAAGTGCGGGAAGAACTCCCACTTTAATTTATTTATAAACTTAAAACGATTTTTTTAATTAAATTTTTATTGACTAATCCCTTAATTTTGTATAAGATTTAAGGGAATAATAGAGCAATTGAGGTAAAAATATGAGAGAATTTAATTACATTAAATTACAAAATAACAAGTGGGATTCTGAAATCTTATCTTTAATTGCTGGTATTTATAAAGAAGCCGGAAAGCAAGAAATGTTTTTAAAACAGACGCCTCAAAAATTGGAAAAATTGGTTGAAATTGCAAAAATACAATCTACTGAGGCTAGTAATAGAATTGAGGGAATAATTGCAACGAATGCTAGAATCAAGCAGTTATGCGCTCAAAAAACTACACCAAGAAATAGAGCCGAAGAAGAAATTGCTGGCTATAGAGATGTTTTAAATTTAATTCATGAAAATTTTGATGCTATTCCTTTGACAACAAATTATATATTGCAATTACATAAAACCCTTTACAGTCATATGAATAATCCTATGGCCGGAAGAACAAAAAATGTTCAAAATTATATTAGTGCTAGTTACCCTGATGGAAGAGAAGAAGTGTTGTTTACTCCTTTATCTCCAATAGAAACACCAAGTGCATTAGATAAAATTTGTGAACAATATAATTTAGTTATTGGCAACAACACTATTGAACCATTAATCGCTATCCCGATGTTTATACATGATTTTTTGTGTATACACCCATTTAATGATGGCAACGGAAGAATGAGTAGACTTTTAACAACAATGTTGTTGTATCAAAATGGTTTTTACGTTGCAAAATACATTTCATTGGAAGCAAAAATTGCCAATAACAAAGATACATATTACGAATCTTTATATGATTCACAACTTGGTTGGCACGAAGAAAAAGAAGATCCTAATCATTTTATTAAGTATCTTTTAAGTACAATTTTATCGGCTTATAAGGATTTCGGAGATCGTTATTCACTTTTGGAAGATAAAATGAGTGCTAATGAAATGGTGAAAAAGGCTGCTTTAATGAAAATTGGCAAATTTAGTAAACAAGATATAAGAGAATTATGTCCTTCATTATCTATTAGTTCAATAGAAGGAGGGTTACGCCTTTTAGTCAAAGAAGGTGTTTTAGAAAGAATTAGTAAAGGCAGATCTACTTACTATAAGCGTTTAAAATAATCCCTTAAATATTATACGAAATTAAGGGAATAAATATATTTTAAGGGAAAAAGTTTTATAAATTGGTACCAAAAATCGTTTGAGTATTAAAATCGTGGTATCAAAACCTTTGAGCGTATGAATATGCACAAATTTATTAAAATTCATATGCTAAACTGGTATCAAATACCGTTTGAGTAAATAAAAGTTGGTATCAAACGCGTTTGAGTTGAACATTGAAATTTGGAATCCTCTTGCAAATAGGGGATTTTTATATCAATATAATGTTGGGCACAGGGATTGGATCTCAAGTGGTCCATCGAAGTGCGGGAAGTATTCCCGCTTTTATTTATATTTTAAAAATTTCTCAAGTACATTGTGCAAGGAAAAATTGAGAAAAAAAGCAAAGTAAATATTGACAAAAAAGCAAAGTAAATGTCTCATTACCATTTGGAATTCATAGAAAATTAACAGTTAAAATACATTTTGACAAACTATAGCTTTTGCTATCTCAGGATCAAATTGTTGAACTTTATTAATCTAGTAAGAATAATATTTCTGAACGAATAAAACATATTTTAGATAAGTATGAATTGGATGAATATTCAGTTGTTCGGTTTTTCCAAATAACTGCTAAAGATAGTAAAAAACGCACCTCTACGTGGATTTTTTATTGTCTTGCTATATCTTAGTGTCAAGAAGGATGAGAGACGTAAAAAGACCACCCAATAAATTGGGCCAAAGATTTAAAAGACTGTTCTAGTAGTGGTGATGCTTTTTTCAGACTTATGGCAAATCAGTTCAAAGAAAACGTTAAACCTTATATAGAATTCGAGAAGAAGATGTGCAACAAACATCTTGATATATTTATAAGACTATAACTCTAAAAAAGTGATTTTGAATTAGTCTAAGAATGATTTGATATTTCGCCAAAACATCATATTTTTATAAATTTTGGCGAAATATCGTACTTAAAAAAGGTGATAACCCGCTAAAATGCATCAATTTTAATATGTTTTGGCGGCTTATCCGCTTAAGCAATAAGTGACGCACTTTTAGAACTTTTTAGAACCTTTATCAATCTTTTAGAACTTTTTAGAACTTTTTAGAACTTTTTAGAATTAACAGCATTCCAACTACGTTTCATTGATATATCAACATCGTTGCACAAACACATTGAAATTTGAAATCATCTTTCGAATAGGGGATTTTAATAATATATAATGTTGGGCACAGGAATTGGATCTCTGGTGGTCCAACGAAGTGTGGGAAGAAATCCCGCTTTTTTATTTTTTAAAAATCTCTATTATAGTATTGGTACAAAAATCATAAACTTCCGATAAAACTTTCATAAACTTCCGATTAAAAACTTATTTTTTTTAAAATTCTCTTTCGAATAGGAGGATTTTTATATCAATAATGTTGGGTACAGGGAGCCATAATCTCTGATGGCCCATCGAAGTGCGGGAAGAACTCATGCTTTTATTTATATTTAAAGATCTTCCATTACATTGTTATGAAAAATATCTTGCCAAACTTGCGGTTAATATCTTGCCAAACTTGCGGTTTATATCTTGCCAAACTTGCGGTTTATTTTAATCCAAACTTGCGATTATAGAAATAATCATATATAATATGTTCGAGGTAAAATCTTATGGAAAAAGAATACATTGAACGTTTATTTGATAAAGAGCTAGATTTTTATTTAAAAAGCGTTGGCGCCGTACAAATTACAGGCCCTAAGTGGTGCGGTAAATCAAGAACTGCAAAGAAACATGCCGCGACAATAATTGATTTAATGAAAGAAGATGTTAGAAAACAATTTGTTCCATTAGCAAAGCAAGCTCCAAATATTTTGCTTGATTATGGAACAAAACCTTTACTTATCGATGAATGGCAAATTATTTCTTTTATTTGGAATTCTCTTAAAGAAAAAATTGATGAAAACGGAACTTTTGGACAATACATTTTAACTGGAAGCGTAACAGATGCAACGGTAGATGACAGTTTATATGGAGAAGAGAATGAAAGACATACTGGAACCGGTAGAATAATTAAAAAGATGATGAGAACGATGTCTCTTTTTGAAAGCGGAGATAGCACTGGTGATATTTCATTGAGCCAATTAAAAAAAGGCGCATTTATTAATGCAATTGTAGATAAAGAACTTACAGATTATGCATTTTATTTGTGCAGAGGAGGATGGCCTTTAGCAATTAAAGCAGATAGAGATATTGCACTTCAACAAGCAAAAACTTTTTTTAATGGCTTAGTAAGCGAAGATATTTTTTCGTTAAAAGACGTTCCTTTAAGAAAAGATGTAAATAGAGCAAAAAAATTGCTTAGATCTTATAGTAGAGTTATATCATCTCAATCTTCTAACGAAACAATAAAAACAGACATGAAAAATAATGGAGATGAAATAGATAAAGACACCTTTGCTAAATACTTATTAGCACTTGAAAGATTGTTTGTTATAGAAGAATTAACAGCCTGGAATCCAAATTTAAGAAGCAAAACTTCAATTAGAGATAAAAATACAAGACACTTTGTTGATCCTTCAATTGCTTGTGCAGCGTTAAATTTAACACCAGACAATTTGTTTATGGATATGAATACGTTTGGCTTATTGTTTGAATCTTTAGCAATTAGAGATTTAAGAATCTATTGCGATTCAATTAATGCCTCAGTTTATCATTACAGAGATAAAGCAGAAAGAGAAGCTGATGCAGTAATTGTTTTCGAAGATGATTCTTGGGCATTAGTAGAAGTTAAATTATGCAACAATGAAGAAATAAAAGAAGCTTCCAAAAAATTAGTTAATCTTTCTAATGATATTGATATCACAAGACATCCGAAACCTGCATTTTTAATGATTATCACAGCTACAAAAACAGCTTATAAGGATGAAAATGGTGTGTATATAGTTCCATTAGCTTGTTTAAGAAATTAATGTGTTAACTTGTTGCTAGTGACTATTAACTTCGTTGCAATAAGACATTGAAATTTAAAATCCTCTTTCGATGCGGATTTTTATTTTTGCGGCGGAAATAATAATAGTTAGAATTTAAGAATTTTTTAATTTTTTCATGCATAATTGTATGAAACTATTGTCATTTGAGCGACTTAAATTTAAAATTAAGAAACGATGAAATTTAAGAAATTACTTAAAGCAATTCTTATTTCTGTGCCATTTTTGGCATCATGTTTTGTTTTATCTTCATGTAAGAATGATGAAAACAACGATGCAAAACTTCGCTCTTTTCAACTTTGCGAACAATTAAACACTTTTATTAGAGACATAAAAATCGATGGAACCATGGAAGAAATGGAAGACATTTGGTTTGGAAAAGATGAAACAAAAAAGGTTATTGATTACACTTCTAGTGGTGAAAACGGAACAATTACATTCGCTTCTGTTTTATCTTCTGAACCTATGGGCTATATTTCTGAAGGTAAAAAGATGGGTTTCTCAACTGATTTAGTTTATAGATTTGCAAAAAAATATGGATATAATGTTCAATTTTTTGATTCAGTTAGTCACGCAACATGTGTAACAGCCGTCGCTAGCGGTCGTGCGGATTTTGGTGGAACTTGTATGTCTATTACAGAAGAAAGAAGACATAGCGGGTGTTTTTCTGATCCTTATTATAAAAACGAAGTTGTTGTTTTAACAACAAAAGAAACTGCAAACACCATAGAATCAATGGATGAACTAAATGGAATGGACTTTGGTGTGGCAAGCGGTTCAACTTACTCAATTTATTGCAATGAAAAAATGCCGTATTCAAATGTTTTTGAATACAACACGAACATGGATGCAATTAAGGATTTGAGTGACGGAAAAATTAAAGCGGTTGTCATCGATAAACCAATTGCTGATTATATCATTAATAATGAATTTTTCCCAAATGTTATTAATTACGGAAATCTAGGTTACTCTGATGATTTTGCTTTTTATTTCCCTAAATTTGCTGAACAATCTTTGGATTATTACGCTGATAAAAGAATCGGAACAGTAACTGGAAGTGTTGATGAACAATATATTAAAAACAAACTTCCTAACGCTAAAATTCTTTATTACGATAGCCTTGTTGATTGTGCTACAGCCTTGGCTTCTGGAAAAGTAGATGCTTATGCAGACGAAACCGCATCTTTCATTTACAACAAAGACCAAATGGATCTAAATGTTGCGAGAATCCCGGAAAATTTAGGAGATTGCACTTATGGTTTCATATTTCCAAATAACGGTAAAGGAACTGTTTTAAAAGATGACTTTAATGTTTTTCTGACATCGTTAAAAATGTCTGGCGAACTTGAAAGACTTACCGATAAATGGCTTTACAATTATGAAACTGCTCGAAATCAAATCGATTATACTGAACTTACAGGCAGCGAAACATTAAATGTTCATACATTGGGAATGTATCCGCCATTTTCATACGTAAAAGATGGCGAAATTACTGGTTTTGAAGTAGAAATTCTTAGTTTATATGCTAAAAGTCGTGGCAAAAAATTACAAATTACCTTAAATAATTTAGCTGGCATTTTGGCTTCTGCAGAAAATGGCTCCATTGATATTGGATTTTCAATGTTAACTTATTCTGAAGACCGCGCTACTAAAATGCATTTTTCTGATTCATATTTTGATTACAATATTTTCCTTGTAACCTCAGTTGGAAAAGAAAATAATAATTTTTTCAATTCGATTTATGAATCTTTTAGATCAACATTTGTTATCGAGCAAAGATGGAAACTATTTTTGAGTGGTTTTTTAACTACACTAGCAATTACAATTATTTCGATTTTAGTTGGCACAATTCTTGGTTTCCTTATTTATTTACTTGTTAGAGAAAGTAAAATAGCAAAGAAAGTTTTGAAAGTATGTGATTATATAATCACAGGAATGCCTGTTGTTGTTCTTTTAATGATTGTTTATTACGTTCTTTTTGCAAAATCTAGAATATCTGCAACTGCTATTTCTATTGGAGTTTTCTCATTGCTATTTACTTCAGCTGTAACGAAGGCTTTGATTGTATCGGTAAATGGAGTTAATAAGAATCAAACCGAAGCTTATTTAGCTCTTGGTTACCATAAACTTTATGGTTTCTTTAGGTTTATTTTGCCACAAGCACTAGAGTCATTCTTCTCATTATATAAAACTGAAGTAGTTAATTTGCTTAAAGCGACTGCTATCGTTGGATATATTGCTATTCAAGACTTAACTAAAATGTCCGATATTGTTAGAAGTAGAACCTACGAAGCCTTCTTCCCATTAATTACACTTGCACTTATGTATTTCTTGCTATCTTTCTTGCTCGTCTTTTTAGTAAAAAAGATTGAATTGATAGGAAACAAGAAAAGACGTAAACCAGAAAAGATTTTGAAAGGAGTTGGAAAAAATGAAGATTGAAATTAAACATTTAAAGAAATCATTTGATGACAACACCGTTTTGAAAAACTTTTCTTTAACCATTGAACAAGGGGAAGTTGTTTCTTTAATTGGACCTTCTGGAACTGGTAAATCAACTTTAATACGATGTATTAATAAAATGATTGTTCCAGATGGTGGTGACATCGTAATTGATAGCGAATCCATTTTAAGCAAGGAATACAACATTTATGAATTGCGCCGTAGAATTGGAATGGTTTTTCAATCCTACAATTTATTCTCGCATCTAACTGTTATTGAAAACATCGTTATTCCCCAAGTTGATATTTTAAAAAGAAGTAAATCTGAATCTTATAAAATTGCAATGGATTTACTTAAACGAGTAGGATTACTGGAAAAATATTTAGCTTATCCTGATGACCTTTCAGGTGGTCAAAAACAAAGAGTTGCAATTGCAAGAGCTTTAGCTCTTAATCCAGATGTAATTATGCTTGATGAACCAACAAGTGCTCTTGATCCAACAACTGTAGGCGAGGTTGAATCAGTTATTTTAAAACTTGCAAAATCTGGTAAAACAATCATTTTGATTACTCATCAGTTAGAACTTGCAAAGAAGATTTCATCAAGAGTTATTTTTATGTCAAACGGCATGGTTCTGGAAGAAGGAACACCAGAAGAAATATTTGATAATCCTAAACAAGAATTAACAAAACGTTTTGTGAGAAGCTTGAAGTGTTTAGATTTAAATATAAGCACTAAAACGTATGATTTTATTGAGAGTATTAATAAAATTAAAGTGTTTTGTAATAACTCTAATATTCCGTCTCAGGTAACTTATAATTTAATGCTCGCATTTGAAGAAATTGTACACAATCACTTAATTGATGAATTAGATACAGATTTGAAAATTCTTTATTCGTTAACTTTTGATGATAAAACAAATGAAATTTCCTTAGATATTTTCTATAACGGTAAGGAATTTAACCCTTTTGCTTTAAACGATGAATCTATGAATCTCATTAAAAAGATTTTTGTATCAACATATGAAATCCCTAGGGGAAATGAGTATTCGAATAGATTGTCCTTAAGACTAAAATCCAAATAATTTAAATTAACTCAGATTTTGTCTCAATTATTTATATAAGCAGTAACTTCAATCTCAACTAACGCCCCTTTTGGAAGTTCGCCTACTTCAACACAACTTCTTGAAGGATAACTGCCTTCTTTAAAGTAGGTTGAATAAACTGAATTCATATCATTAAAATCGTTCATGTCTACTAGATAGACAGTTGTTTTGATAACGTTATTTAAATTTGTATTAGCAGCTTCTAAAATTGCTGAGATATTTTTGAAGACTTGAATCGTTTGTTCTTTTACATTTTCACCCACAAGTAATCCTGTTGTTGGATCTAATGCAATTTGACCTGATAAATAAGCTATGTTATACAAGATAACCCCTTGAGAGTATGGCCCAATTGCAGCAGGTGCATTTGGTGTAGAAATTATTGTTCTTTCGGTATCCTTGGAACAACCTGAAAAACAAATAGTAGATGCAAATATAAGAGGTAAAAGTAATTTTTTCATTTTCGAAATCTCCATGCAAATATTATATATTCTTTGGATTTTGGGTTGCAATTAATTCAATAATCATATATAACAATGATAAGAAAAATAAATTTTCTAGTTGATGTTAGGAGGTATTGACATGAAATTAACAAAATTATTATTCTTAGCAGTTGCAGCTTCTTCGTTAGCTGGTTGCTCTTTTGGGGAGGAAGATGTTGACACAACACTTTATGAACTTAAGATTACAACTAATTTAGATAAAGCTAGAGAAGGTATTAAAGCTGAACTTCGTGGCGAAAGAGATCAAGACGAAATCAATGCTCTTTTAGAAGCAGGTGCAAAACAAGAAGACATTGATAAAGCTGGCACATGTGTTGATGGAACTTATTATTTCTTTGATCAAGATCCAGTTAACTTATTTGAACCATTTCTTCCAGGTTATGAGTTCTTAGGCTGGTATAAAGGAAATGAGTTCTTAGGCTTTATGGATACAGATTATGACGGAAATCCAGATTATATCTGGAACATGGATAACAAAAACACAACTCTTGAAGCCAGATTTAAATTAGTAAACTATACCATCCAATATATGGATGATGGAATAGGTCCTGCAACATACCAAGAAAATCCAAAAACATGGAATGTTGAACAAGGCGAAGTTGAATTAGGTCACGCAGATAAAACAGATTCTGGATTGAAATTCGATGGATGGTCATTTGCAATGGGCGGTGGAGCTTTCTATGAAGGCTATGTTAGCAAACTTAACGAACAATTCTTGGCAGATTCAAAGGCTGCAAAAGTCAGTTCAAACGGCACAGGAGAATTAACTTTCTCACTTCATGAAATGTATAGTGAAATTAAACATAATGTCAAACTAACATTTGATAATACAATCATTGATTATATTATTGTTGAAGTAACTCCAATCGGTGGACAAACTTATACAATTGAAGATGATACTGGTAACCATTTCCTTAGAAGTGGCGAGGTTTCAGCTGAAATTTCACATAATGCAAAGGTTGTTGTTATCCCAACATTACATAACGATGAAGAATACGAAATTGATGGTATTTATTTCGGTTCCTACAAAATTAGTACTGAAGTTCCAGTTCGTGAAGGTTTATCAACCGGATACGAAATTAGCGCAAGTCAAGATGCAGAAGTAGTTCTTCGCGCAAAAGCAAAAGCTTAATATAAAACATCTCTTATATTTAGCCAGTCAATGACTGGCTTTTTTATTGCCTTGAATTGCATTCATACTAGGATTAAAATAATGATACGTATATTGGGAGGATGGTTTTAAAACCAAACAGATAATATGAAAAAGATTAAATATGCTTTATTACTTCTACCAGTCTTTGCTCTTGTTTCATGCGGAAAAGATGAAGTTCATGTTTCAAGACCAAAAGAAGTAATTTATAAAGACTACGACGGTGATTCAGTTTATACGGAGAAAAGAACATTTTCCTATGACAAAAAAGGTAATGTTTTAACTCAAAGTAGTTATGTTTACAACGATGATACAAAAGAGTTTGTTCAAAGAGGAAAATCTGTATTTGAATACGATAGTAAAGGAAACAATACATCAATTGTAAATTATGATTATGAAGATGGTGCAGAAAAAGTACACAATAAAATTACGTTTACTTATTCTGATAACAAATTAGTTAAAGAAGAATTCTACGATATCAATGATTCTGGCGATCTTTATGTGATGGAATATTATGGTGATTATACATATGATTCAAAGAATCGTTTAACTGGATACAATGAATATATGTATTTTAAAGATTCTCAACAGTTCGAAAAATCAGTAGAAAATACTTATACTTACAAAGGCGATATTGAGGAATTTGAAAAAATGGTTTCCAAAAACGTAATGGGTACTCCAGATAGTGACGTAGTAATCGAAAGAACTTTTGATGATAAAGGACGTATTATCAAAGATAAAGGTACTATTGGATCATATTGCATGGCAGATTTATATACTTACACTGAAGATGGAATGGTTTCTAGTAATGGTACTTATAAAGTGAATGTTGAAACTGGTTTATATTCAATCCTTTCAGTTTATGAATATGTTTACACAAAGAGTTTCTACACAATTGAAGAATCACACATGTTCTTTGATATTTACACAAATCCAGGAACAATTGATGGTTTCAGCTATATCGAGTATGAATATGATTCAAAGATGAACGTTACTTCAAAGAAAGAATATCGTCTTAATATGGAATCAAACGAATACGCTCTTGATAGTGAAGAAATTTATAGTTATTAATTTTTAAATTAATATAAAAAAAGGTACAGATTTTTGTCTGTACCTTTTATGTTATTTAAATTGCTTGATACATAATGTAGAAGAATGAACCATAAGGTGTGTTTGTGAATGCCCAGTGTTCATTGTCCATCCAGTACCATTCTTTTTCTGAATATTTAGCGTATGCTGAGATAAGATGAGATGTTTCTTCAGCTCCTGTATGAGCATTTATGAAACGACCACATGCTTTTTCTCCTGACCAACATTCATCTTCATAATCACATTTATATTTATATTTATTTCCGATCTTGAAGTAGTTACCGCCTTCTGAGTTGCCATTCTCAATGCATGTTAATACAACATTGTCTGCAACTGTTAAATCTTTAATGCCTTCATATTCAGTAATGATTCTAGATGTGTCATCGCTAATCCAACCATCTTTTATCATGACCTTTTGAATTTCATAAGCTTTTGAATCAATACCTTTATATTTGGTTAAATATTCAAGATAATTGGTTTCTGATTCAAGTCCTGCATTAAGAAGCATTTTATATCTAGTTAAGATTTTTGCAGATTGAGCATTATCGACAATTGGAGTTTTCTTGATATCAAATTTAGTTCTAGACATTGTTCCTTCGAAACGGTTGAACGAGTCGATCTTTTCAGTTAAGAATTCTTTTTTAAATTCTGGTGATTCTCCGCGATTTCTGAATTGGGTATTGTATTTAGACCAAACGAACGCTGAATCAACTTTATTAGATAAGATATAAGAATAATTGTCAGGAAGACTCTTATTTGTTTTTTGATATGACTGAATAGTTTCAATAGCAATTTTGTATTGATCAGCCATTTCTTTTGTATTTATTTTAGCGTATCTACAAGCTATGCTTGTCATATCAACGAAACGTTCCATTTGAAGTTTGATATTTGCTATTATCTTTCTTACTTTTGCTTTTGTTTCAGAAGCGAAGTTATAAATGTATTTAACTCTATTGATGATTGAATTAAGAATTGATTCACCAGTTGCAACTCCTGAAATTCTTTTCATAAGTAAGATACATTTATCTAACATATTAGATGCATCGTTATATGCTTCAGAGCCATATTCACCAGAATGTTTTTGTTTTTCAAATTCATCAAGAATTGCAGATAAGTAGTCTTTACGATATTGTTCTTCTGTTAATTCGTCTTGAGGATAGATATTTGAAACATAGTTTTTGTGAACTGTATTAGCAATATCTTTTTGAAGTTCATCCATGAATCCTTCTCCAACGATATCGTTATGATCCTCCAAATACTTTTTAGCATTAGTCCATCCAAAGTTTTTGCCAATGAATATTTTTGTAAATGAATCATCATAATCAGCTTCGCATTGGGAGATTAATATTAATTTTCCTCTAGTGTTTCTCTTGTAATGAAGGCCTACCTTTTGAGGTTCTGCTTTAACGACTTCTTTTAGCTTTGTCTCAACGTATTGAGAATATTTTCTTTCGATTGTATCAATCGGATCAATATAGTCAGTCACAAAAGCGGTGATATCTTGTTGGTAAAGAGTTGCAAGAACTTTATCAATTTGAGCTTGTTCATAAACATGTTCATTAATAAGTTCTTTTTGGTTCTTTTGTATTTCTGCATTGATTTCATCAAGTTTCTTGTCCATGTCATCTAATTTATCTAAGACATCTTGAATTGATGGTTCTGCAGGCTTAACTGCATTAAAGAATGTTCCTAATAATCCATAAATTCCATTTGCTACAGAAACTGGATTTTCAGTCATTCCACCAAGAATTATGTTTGCGATATACATTTCAATATTAAGACCAATGGTTGGATCAGTGTACTCTGCCGCAGATTCAATGTATGCATCTTCCCACTCACCATCTTCTTGTTTGAATGTTCTAGTTGCATTTAAACTTTCATTCATTGCAGAGAAAGCATACAAGTTATCGATTGTTGCACTTTTATTTGTGAGTGTTCCATATCTTTCGTTAGGATTTCCGTCGAATGTAATTGTGAAGCCTCTTCCGATATCAGAAGAAACAAAAGTTTCTTTCTTAATCTCACAATTTTTAAAATCTTCGTACGTATAATACTTTTTTCCTTTTATTTCTTTTAAATTATTAATGCTAAATAAGATGACATCATCTTCATTAATTTTTCCTTTAAAAGGACCAAAATCATTATCAATTGTAAATTCGAATTTTCCATTTGTTTGTGAAACTTTATTTTCGAATTTTAAAATATTTTGATAATCAGATCCGTTAATATTCCATCCCTTTTCTTTTTCTTCTTCCTTGCTACATCCTACAACTGGAAGCGCCATAAGAGAGGATAATGATAATAAGAGTAATTTCTTTTTCATGTTTGTTGTCTCCTTTCGAGTACACCTATATTGTAAAGATAACAAAAATAATAGTGGTATTAGCAGTTTTCGAAAAAAATCCGTTCATATTAAAAATTTAACTTACAAAGTAAATTTAATAAAATTTTATAAAACACTTGATTATTCGTTCATAAAATATAAACTATATGTATGGATTTAATTAAAATAAAAGTTAATTTGCCAGAGAAAGTCTATGCTGTTTTAGAAACCGACATGGAAGCTTTCGGGTTTTTAAAAGCAAATGGCACACCAAATAAAAACGGATATATAAATGCAGTTATCAAAAACTTCTTTAAGATGTTTGCGAGTAGAGAGTTAGAAGTAATTACCAAGATTAGAAATCAAATTCATTTAAAAGATGAAGATGTACCTGTGATTGCAAATATGTTTTTTGAAGAAAGATATAAAAAAGAAGGAAATTATACTAAAGATCTTCAGTTTATTATTCAAAAAGAAAACATTGATATTTACGATGAAATTATCGAGTTGTATTTGGCAAACAGAAGTGTTTCTCAATATTTTAGAGAAATGCTAATTTTGTTTACTTCCTATCCTATGGACAAAAGAGAAAGTATTTTGTGCAAAGATATTATTTCAAAAGTTCATGTGGGCATAGATGAAAATAGAAAGGCTATTGTTTATCTAACTGATGGGACTAAAAAAACCATGGATTTGTACGGTATTTTTGGTACTGGAGAACAAATTTTCAATTATTTAATTGGTGTAGAATTGAATGGGAATAGACGAGAAACAGCAACCTATAGACTTAACAAAATTAAGAACGTTGTAATCATACCGGATATGACACGCGTAATTAGTGATGAAGAAAAAGAAAAACTTGATCTTATGATTTATCAAGGCCCAATCTTTGCAATTAATGAAATAGTAGACGCAGCTATCGAACTTGATGAATATGGAATGACTTTATTTAGACTTTGGATTCATGATAGACCAAAACCATACAAGGTTGAAGGTAATGTCTACCATTTCAAATCTTCGCTTAATCATATAGCAGTTTATTTCTATAAATTTGGAACAACTGCAAAAATATTATCGCCTAATAGTCTAAAAGAATTTATGAAGAAACGCTTCCAAGAAGCAGCAGATTTATATAAGTAAAGAAAGAAGGAAAACAAATGGAAGAAGTAGAGAAAAGAATTACTTATGCCCCAAAAGAAGGTGACGCAAAACCAATAGGCAACAGATTCTCAATTAGACAATCAAATGTCGAACTTTTAAGAATCATTTGTATGGTTTTAATTATTGCACATCACTTTTGTGTTCATACTGCTATGACATTTGATCCAAATGTTATTTCATTTAATAGGATTTGGTATGATTTCTTATATACAGGCGGAAAAATTGGTGTAAATATTTTTATATTGATTACAGGCTATTTCTCTTTTAGAAATGTAACTTTAAAACTTGGAAAATTGTTCCAATTCTATTTACAGATATTCTTTTATTCGCTTATCATCTTCCTGGTATTTGCTGTAGCAAAACTGCCTGTTGGTGATAGCGGAAATTATGTATTTACATGGCGTAGTTTAATTGACAATCTTCTTCCGGTTACAGCTTCTGGTTGGTGGTTTGTTAGTGGTTACTTTGTAATTATTCTAATTTCTCCGTTCTTAAATTATTTTATAAACGCTATTTCAAGAACAGGTTTAAAGATTATTCTTATTATTACAGGTATTTTATTTGTTGTTATTCCAACAATTTATATTGATACAAACTTCTTTACTGCAAACTGGGATAGAAATCCTGTCATTTGGTTTGTATTCCTTTATCTTCTTGGTTCATATTATGGAAAATATGGATTTAGATTTAATGTTAAAGCAAGAACATTATTCCTTATATTCTTTGGAATATGTTTCTTAACTTATGGAACAGTAATTATATTTGATTTTGTTGGTATGAATAATCCATGGTATATCAATAATAATATGAATAAATATTTCTTTGAAATGCAAACACTTCCAATGCTAATTGCATCTGTCTGTTTATTTGAAGCATTCTTAAAAATTGATATCGGATCACATAAATCAATTAACTTTATTTCTTCTTTAACATTTGGCGTCTATTTAATTCACGATAACAAACTTTTAAGAGAACTTTTATGGAAAACATTTGTAAGAGATACTATTTTCACAAAATGGTTAAATGCACCAAATGTCGAAGCCTCTCCTTACTTTATTCCTGTTAGTATCGCATGCATCGCTGGTGTATTTATTGCTGGTGCACTAATTGAATATATTAGACTTTATTTAATTGAACCACTTTACATTAAATATGTTAAAAAACTCGGAAAGAAACTTGATGATAAAGTAAATAATTACATCACTAAAGAAGGCGTTCCTGGAAACATTACTCAAATTAGTTAAGTACATTAAAAGGCCATTGAAATGGCCTTTTTTGTTGAAAATCTATTGGTTTTCTCGATTATTTTTTAAATCCATCAAATCTGAATGCGACCATTGTGATGTCATCAAATTGAGCTGCGCCATCAGCAAATTTAACGCATTCTTCATAGACATATTCACAGAGTTCTTTACAACTTCCAAACTCTTTGGCGTTAAGAATATTTTGAAGTCTTTCTTCACCGAGCTGTTCACCTGTTGTGTTAACGCCTTCAGTAACACCATCAGTGTAAAGGTAAACAATATCACCAACTTCTAATGTAAGTTTGTTAATTCCATAAGGCATTCCATCCATTGCTGCGAGAACTAAATTGACAGGTGCTCTTAAGTATTCAAACTTGCCATTTTTGTGTTTGATAAGTGGTGGGTTGTGTCCGCCATTAGCAAATGTTAATTCACCATTTGTTAAGTCAACACTTGCAGACCATGCTGTAACAAACATGCCAGCTTCATTACCTTCACAAAGGGTATTGTTGCCTTGCATAAATGCATCGTTGATTGGAATGTTGGTTTGAGTAAGGGATTTAAGGATACTCTTTGCACGCATCATGAATAATGCAGCTGGAATTCCTTTACCTGAAACGTCAGCGATAGTGAAGTGGAAGTGTTCTTGATTTGAGAAATAGAAATCATAGAAGTCTCCACCAACTTCTTTTGCTGCGTGCATGGATGCGTAAATATCGAATTCTTTACGATCTGGGAATGCAGGGAATGTTGATGGAAGAACTGCTGTTTGAATGGCTTTAGCCATTGCAAGTTCTTCATCGATACGTTTATTTGCTGCATCAATGTAGCCTTTTAATGCGTCAACTGTTTCGTTAATGTCTTCTGCCAAGACTTTGAATTCAGTAACGTTACCGCCATCAAGAACTTCATCTAAGTCACCTGCAGTAATCTTAGCAAGTGATTCGTTAGTTTTTTCAATACGGTCAATGATAAGTTTCTTTATAAGAATGTATGTTGTAATGAAGATACAACCGAAGACAATAATTTCAAGGAATGTATTAACAAAGATTGAAATATTACGGCTAAGCATAGCTTCTTCAGATGGGAGTAAAGATAAAATGTAGTGTGTGTCTTCAAATTTATATTGGGCACAATATTCTGTACCAGCAATTTTGATATTGAAAGTTGTGTTGCTAGAATTGTTTTCGAAGGCACTTGATAAATCAGAAAAATCGTCTGGTAATTTAGAATCTTTTCCTTTGGAAATGGACTTAAAGTCACCATTTAAAACGAGAAGTTCGCCTGCATTACCAACTTTTTTAAAGCCAGCAATATTGCCAACAAGTGTATCGACACCAGCTTTATCATATCCAACTTGAATGTAACCAGCTTCTTTTGTTCCGCTACCGAAATCAAATTCAAATAAAACACCAGCGTATTTTCTTAAGTTTTCTGGTTGAGTAACAGGAGCTCTGAATTCTTGGACATAATAACCTGGTCCATTTGGATCGATTATTTGATTATGGAATTCTCTACTTTGATCAAAGTTATAGACTTTGCCGTCAGAGTCAATATAATTGTCTTCATTCATTTTGTAACCAACATTTAATCTGTCGTTTGCATAAACAATGAATGCATCCGATTTTCTAATTAAGTTAATCTCAACAATGCCTTGATCTTGAGCGAATTTATTTAATAAATTGTTATAGTCATCACCAGGTTCGTAGTAAGCTTCAAGTCCGGGATTTCTATCTAAAACACCTTTGATTTCGTATGCTTTTTCAATTGTTTTATACGAAATTTCATTTGCAGTTTCTGTAATTGCATAAGACAAATCATTGTCTAATTGCTTTTTAGACATTGTGTCGTTAAATAAAAAGACAAATGTTGATGAAAGCAAGAAGGAAACAATAGTTAATCCAGATAAAGTAACGATGAATTTTGAATTTAATGTTTTTAGGTCAGGCTTTCTGAAAGCTTTTTTGCCTTCATCAAGTGCTGCATAAACAATTAATGAAATTAAAACAGCTAAGCTGTTAGCAGTTAGCATTGGTGGTGTACATGCTTGAACAACAGCAAATGCTTTTTGATATTGAGCAGCATTTGTGACAAAGACCATTAATAAATGGAATACTTCAATAACAAAGCCAGTAAAGAATCCAGATAAGAATCTTGGGCGCTTGTCATCAAATGCAAAATGTCTGACTATAGCAGCAATAATGCCTGCAAGGAATGTAGAAACTGAACAAGCGATTACTGTAAAACCGAATTTCGTTGGATTAACAAGACCAACAATCATTCTTTCAAGTCCGCCAATAGTACCAGCTATAATTCCAGTTGGACCACCAAAGATTAAACCACCAATAATGACAGCAGCATCTCTTGCGTTTGCGGCTGCTCCACCAAATGGAATACTCCAGTGAGTTCCAACAATGGCAAGCCCACCAAAGACAACGCCATAAATGGCTTGTTTAACCCAATAAGGCAATTTGCTAAAACCTGTTTTGTTTAAAAAGAAAAAAATAATTGCTGCAGCGACAGGTAATAAAGCTGCAATTGCTAAGAATAAATAACTAGTAAACATATTGTCTAAAATTATACGTAAATCGATGGCTGCAAGCAATAATTTTTAATTATTCAGAAAAATAGTGCTAACTTTTTCTTTTTAAAGAAAGTATAATATTTTCATATGTTTAAAAAGTTTCTTTCGTATTACAAACCATACAAACGTTTATTTGTGTTAGACATGATAGCGTCATTTATTATCGCTATCATTGGTATGGGTTATCCAATCATCACTAAGTACATGCTTTCTGATTGGGTTCCAAACAAAAATCTTAACATGGTAATCATCGGTGGATGTTCACTTGTTGGCATTTATGTTGTAAGAGCACTTTTACGTTTCTTTGTCCAATATTATGGACACGTAATGGGTGTTAAGATGCAAGCTGACATGAGAAGAGAACTCTTCGAAAAGCTTCAAAAACTCCCATATTCTTACTACGACAATCATGAAACTGGAACAGTTCTTTCAAATATGACAAATGATCTCTTTGAGATCTCTGAACTTGCACACCATGGACCAGAAAATATTTTGATTGCTGGTTTTACAATTATTGGTGGCATTGTCTATCTTCTTTTAATCAACCTTATTTTAGGTTTGATTTTACTTGGTGTTGTCCCAATTTTGTTCTTAGTAACCTTCTATTTTAGAAAGCAGTTTAGAGACTCAATGAGAAAGACAAGAATCGCTACTGCAAAAATCAATGTTAGACTTGAAAATTCTATCTCTGGAATTAAAGTTACAAAGGCATTTACCAACGATGATTTAGAACACGAAAAGTTTGAAAAATGTAACCAAGAATACACCGATGTTAGAACTCAAGTTTTTGGTTCAATGGGACGTTATTTTTCAATTTCTCAGTTTATAACTGACTTCTTTAATGTTGTCATCATTTTAGTTGGTGGATTATTGCTCTATTTTGAAGTCAATCAATTCGCTGTTGCTGAGTACTCAACATTCATCGTTTCTGTCTCGCTTTTTATCTCTCCAATTAACCAAGTAATCATGTTTATGGAACAACTCGAAAGTGGTTCATCTGGCTTTGAAAGATTTGTCAAAGTTTTAGAGGAAGAAGAGGAAACAAAATACAACGGAACAAAAGTTCTTGATCATGTTGATGGAGATCTTGAATTTAGACATGTAAATTTCTCATACAACAAGAGCGGTGAAGTTCTCAATGACGTTAACTTTAAATTAAAAAAAGGAAAAACGCTCGCGCTCGTAGGCCCATCAGGCGGTGGTAAAACATCAATTTGTCACTTAATTCCTCGATTCTATTTCTTGAACGAAAATGGTGGTTCCATCTTGTTAGATGGAGTTGATACTTCCGAATACACTTTAGACTCACTTAGACAAAACATTGGAATTGTCCAGCAAGATGTCTTCTTATTCGGTGGAACAATCAAGGATAATGTTTTGTATGGAAAACCAGATGCAACTGATGAAGAACTTAATGAAGCCGCAAAGAACGCTAACTTGTTAGATTTCATCAATTCACTTCCAGAAGGTTGGGATACAAATATTGGTGAAAGAGGAGCAAAGCTCTCTGGTGGCCAAAAACAAAGAATTTCTATTGCCAGAATCTTCTTAAAGAATCCTCCATTACTTATTCTTGATGAAGCAACTTCCGCACTTGATAATGCAACAGAATATTTGATTCAAGATGCACTTAATGTTCTTGCCAAAGGAAGAACATGTATTATTGTTGCTCATAGACTTTCTACAATTAAGAATGCAGACACAATTGCAGTTGTAGAAGCTGGTAAGATTGTTGAAATGGGAACTCATAAAGAGTTACTTAAAAATAAAGGACCTTATTCAGTCCTCTACGAATTACAATTCAAATTATCAGACGAAAAAAGATAAACAAAAAACCTCAGGTTTAATGCCTGAGGTTTATTTGTTATTAATTAAAATTAATATTTGTGAGATCTTTCTTCAACTTCTTCGTTGATTTCAGCTCTTCTTTCTTTTGCAAGTTTCATTAAATCAGAAAGAGCTTTTCTTGTTCTGACAGCGCCAGCTTTAAATCCTTTTTCTTCGAATCTTTCGTTTTCTTCTAAATAGGTTTCGAAAGCTTCAACAATCTTGTCATGTGTACTCATAGTTATTTTTTCCTTTCGTGAGTTGCCTATACAATACAATAATTTTTTGTATTTGGAAATAATTTTATCGTTTTTTTAAAAAATAAGTTATATTGTATTTAGCAAGAGGTTCCAATATGAAGGCAAACAAAATTAAAGCATTAACATTAATGTTAACAAGTGCATTTTTATTATCAGGATGTAATGAATCTGATACAGTATCAAAAAAATCTTACGATACAATGTATGAACACTTAGTTTATTGCTGGAATCAATCTCTTGAAGGAATTCATTTTGATAATGCTTTCTTTGGCGACTCTAGAGTTATCGGTGGAGATTTTGTTGGAGAATTTAAAGACAAATCAGTCGTAAATTTAGGAGTAGGTGGAGATAAAGTCAATGATCTTATTAATAGATATGGTCTAATTAAAACTGTAACACCGAAACGTGTATTTCTTGCGATTGGCGGAAATAACGCACTTTCTAGTGAATACAATAAAGATAGTTTTGTGAGTGAATACAACACTCTTTTGAGTTTATTTAAAAATGATGGTTATGACGTTGTAGTTCATAACGTGGTAGGTTTAACAACGTTTAATTCATCATTAGATGAAAAAGATGTAAATGAAAAGAATTTAAAAATATCTGAAATAAACCAAATCATTAAATCTAAAGCTGAAGAATACAAATTCACATTCGTTGATATCGCATCAGTTATGAATAAAAATGATTCTAACGAAATGAAAAACGAGTATTCTGCTGATGGAGTACATTTTAATGAAACAGGCTTTAAAGTCTGGTTTGATTGTATTAGAGAATTAATTTTCTAATTAGTTGTGTTCTTTTAAGAACTCGAGATATTCATCTTCTGTTAAACATTGTGCAAAGTAGTAGCCTTGAATAAATTCAAAGTCTAATTTCTTTGCGAATTCATATTGTTCTTTGGTCTCAACACCTTCAATAACAATTGGGTAATCAAGAGCCTTAAATAAGTTACGCATTGACTCCACAAAGAGTCTTGCTTTCTTGTTGTCTTCAAGAAGGGTTTTATCAAGTTTAATAATATTAAATGGTTGATTTAAGAGTTGATTAACATTTGAATAACCAGTTCCAAAATCATCAATAGCGAATCTAATTCCTTCTTTTCTAAGTGTGTTCATAAATTCTGAAATGTGTTCGGAATGCTTAACTGTTGCAGTCTCAGTAATTTCAAAACAAATCTTAGATGGATCAACTTTTGACTTTTTAATAATATCAACGAATTTCTTGGCTGGGTTTGTGAAGAATTCAGCACCTGAAACATTGATTTCCATCATATTTATTTCAGAATGTTTATTTAAAAATTCGCAAACTGTGCGTGTAACATATTCATCTAATAAATTGGCAAGACCAGCTTTTTCTGCAAGCGGAACAAACTCTGCAGGAGGAATGTTCCCGAACTCTTCACAAGTGAAACGAAGCAAAGCTTCAGCATTATCAAACTTACCGGTTCTATTGTTTAGAATTGGTTGATATCTCATTGAGAAACCAGAACAATCACCATTAAGTCTTTCAGCTAAAATCTTTTGGATTTTGATTTCTCTTGTAATCTTTTCTACGTGTGATGAATCAACATAAAGAAGTTCGTCTTTCTTGCTATTTAAAGTTTCAGAGAGGAGGTTTGCATAGTTTAAAAATTGGTTACAAGTTTCATTCTTTCCATTGTCGGTGAATTCAACAAGTTTACATGAGAGTTTAACTTCAACATTTTTAATTTCCCATGGTTTTTCAAATCTATGCTTGATTGCACCGATTGCATTCTCGGCATCACTTTTCTTCTTAAAAAGAAGAACAAACTTTGATGAGAAAACACGGAAAGCATAAATGTTCTTTTGGAGTGAATTAAAGAAGGTTCCGACTTCTCCATAAAGTTCGTTTCCAGTGACGATACCAAGTGTTTCATTAATTTCTTCAATTCCTTTAACATCAATTGAGACAATAAAGTTTTCTCTTGCTTCTTTGGTTGTTTTTTCCATGTAAAGCATTAAAGCATTGAAGTTGAAAACGCCTGTGATTTTATCAACTAAGTCATCTGGATTTGAGATGTTATCTTCGATAAAGTAAAGAGCGAATGCAATTGTGATACCAGTAAGAAGAATGGTTGGATATGCAATTTGAATTCCGATGCCAATTAAAATAACTGCGATTGAAATATAGATAGCAATAAGTTGTCTATTTTCGAGTTGTTTGTGTTTAATTCCAGCGAACACTGCGACAAGTAAAAAGTCAAAGATTGCAGTGCCGTAGTAACACAAGAATAATGGACCGTGTGTGTACATTAAGTTGCCTTCTGTATTTTCTGCAATATAGCAAACCCAATGTGTTGCAGGATCTACAAACATAAGTAATGCAAAGACAAGACCTGGAATTAAGAATAAATATAAATATTTATTTCTGTAATACTTTGGACCAAGAATTGCAAGAAGATAAACAAACATTAAGCTTGGTAATGCGACTTGCAAAATATAGAATGCACGATTGAATAGTTCATTAATCCAAATCGGACATTGATACATATAAGTTTCAACAAGAACTGAAGCGGTGATATCAACTGCAATATCAACGATTGCAACAATAACGGCACCAATAAATAATTTGGTTAAGATTGTTGGGAAGCGTTTGTGATAAAAGTACTTAATTAAAAGAATGAATAGGAACAACAAAGCTCCAATTTCAAAAAAGTAGTTGTAACCAGGGACATTCCATCTGTCCACCAAATTTGCGAGTGTCATAATAATCACCTCTTGTTGATTTAATTGTAGTTTAAAACTATGTTTTTATAAACTAAATTTATGAAAATGAAATATTGAAAGACTTTGTCTTTCTAGTAATGTAAAAATTTACATTTTGTTTCATATTGTAAGCGCTCGCATAAGCAATGTATAATATATGCGAACTTATGAGCGCGATTCGAAGGCGCTCAAGAAAGGAAATAAAAATGAAAGGTAAAAAGATTCTTTCATTAGTTTCTCTCGCAATGGGTGTAGCCATTGTTGGAGGAACCTTTGCTGCTTGGGCTGTAACGGATAATGCAGATCCATTTGGCATCAAAGTTTCGCCAGGATCAGTTGGTCCTGACACCACACAGTTTGTCACCTTATCATATGGTTCATCCACATTTGCTAATGTTGACAACCTCGAAGCTGGCGTTCCAAGAATTGCTGGTAGCGTTCTTTTAAAAGCCGACACTAACGATGGTACAGCTTTCCCTTATGCAGTGTTTGATATTGCTCTTCAAGATCAATCAAACGGCAAGGAAGCCGGTGATGCAAAACTTGTTAACTTGTTAAATGTCGATGTCTACGATGTACAAGTTAAAGTTAATGCAAGTAACCAAGTTGTTGGCATGGATGACAATGCAGTTACTCCAATTGGACACATTCCAACTGAAGACGAAGAACTTGAAACAAGTATTGCAGTAACAATTCCTTCAGGAACAGGAAAAATGGTCTATGTTGTTGTCTCACTTGATGGTAATACAGACGCAAAAGTTCTTGAAGAAATTGCAAGTGATGTTGTTTATCTCCAAATGGATTTGAACAAATCAGAAACAACACCAATCGCTTCAACATCAAAGATTTACTTTGCTTATGACTCTGGCAAGACAGTCAATGTTTATGCCTGGGGCGCAAAGAACAAGAATGCTGATTGGCCAGGCGTTGCAATGCATGATGAAGGTAATGGCTATTACTCCTATGACTTAAAAGTTGACTTTGATCACGTCATCTTTACAGAACCAGGAGCAACAGAAGATGCTGATCCAGTTATGCAAACAGTCGACCTCGAAATTGGTGCTGACCAAAGAGGCGATACTCCTACATTCAAGCTCAATTTAGGTCCAGAAGAATCTGGCAAATGGGGTGGCTCATGGGCTGCTGCACCAGATCCAGAAATTGTTGTTGGCTACTATGTAGTTGGCGACAAGAAAGGCAACTGGAGTCCAGCAAAAGCTAACCTTATGACAGTCGAAGCAGGTAATGATAAACATTATTCTGTTGATTTAGCACTTGAAGCAGGCGAATTACTTAAGGTTACTAACCAAAACAAGACAGTTTGGTTTAGCTCAGTTTCAACCTGGGAAGATTGTGGATTCACAATCGATGCCTCAGGAAACATTGTTGTTACTACCGCAGGTAACTACACAGTCAATCTCTACACAGAAGGTGACGGTGGCAACTGCGTTACATTAACACCAAAAGCATCAGCTTAATTGCTTAAACTTTAGGGAGGGGATTTCCCCTCCCTTTTCCCGTTATTATGTCAATAAAGAATAAACAAAAGGTTAAAAAGATTTTAGATATTGCAGCTTTCGTTGCGTTCTTTTTGTTTTTCGTTTGTTCTTTACTTTGTTTAATTGCCAGATTTAATGGTGCAAGATTTTCACTTTTTGGAAATAGATATGATGTTGTTCTAACAAATTCAATGGCTGAAAAGAATCCAGAATATGCTGAATTTTTAAAAGATGATAACAATCAAATGAAAGCTTTTGATCTTGTTATTTCTAAAGAACTTCCTGCTCCAGAAGAAATTAAGGCTCATGATGTTGTTATTTATACAGATAGATATGTTGGCACAAACATGCACAGAGTTGTTGATGTTGATATGAGCTACTATGAAAGAGTTGAATTTAATAATGCATCTCAAACTGAAATAAATGGTAAAACAGCAATTACTTTGAATGATGTTGCTTCTGGAATTACTACAAACGATATTAGTTTTAAGACTATGTCTTTCACTACATATTCCACTTTAGAAAATACTGACAATTTCAACATTTTCTCAGTTTCTCAACTTTACACACCAGAAATTACAAGAATTGAAGCTGAAAATGGTGGTTATTTTACTACTTATAAAATTTCAAAAAATACTGAAGCTCCTGGAGTTTTAAAAATTTCTCACAAAGCAATTTACGATTATTCTGCTGAGTTTATTACTGAACTCCATATTGATTCAAAAGCAGGCGCAATTGATGTAAGCATGATTGATTTACTTCCTTCAAATGAAGATTCTAATAATTTATTAGCAACATTTAATAAGCAATTCATTTATGAGATTCGTGGTGATGCTTCCAATACATCAGATGGTTGGTATTCATATAATGAATTACAATCAATCGTTGTGAAAAACATGCCTGGTATGGGTTACCCAATTAGATTTATGGGTTCCATCTGGGGTGGCTTAATGTTTGGCCTATTAGGCTTATTGATTATTGTTGCAGACATTTTAATGAACAGACTTGATAAAAAAGAAGCAGCTGAGACTGCAAAATCAACTACTGTTGATAATTCCAAAGAATTGAAAGAAGAATCTACTGAACAGCCTAAAGTTGATGAGCCTAAAGAAAACACTCAATCAGTAGAACAACCAAAAATTGAAGAATCAAAAGCTGAAGTAAAAGAAGAAAAACCAGCTGAAGAAAAACCAGCTGCCGAAAAGAAAGTTCCAGCAAAAAAGACTCCTGCTAAAAAAGCTAATGGACAATTTGCTTCTAAGGAAAGTTCAAAAGCTCCAGTAAAAAGCTCTAAAAATAGTTCTAGATGGACAAAGGAAAATAATCCAACAGTAAATAAAAAACGTGCTGAAGGAGGGCAAAAATAATGAGAAAAAGAATAGCTTTAATGTTAGTTTCTTCTGGCATTATTTTTGCTAGTGCTTTTGGCGCTACTTCTGCAAGCTGGGCGGTTACTGATAATGCTGATGCGTTTGGTGTAAAAATTGGAATTAATGTCCCTACTATAAAACATACAATTACTTATTACATTCCTGATATTTCGGATCAAACATTTAAAAATTACACAAGTGCTTCAATCTCTGTTGATGAAGGCACAAATTTGTATACCGCATTGAACGATTATACTGGTGAAGTTAATGGTTTTAACTTTGTTAATTGGCATGAATCTGCTCAACATTTAAGAACTGATGATACAACTCAAGACATTGTAGCAGACACTGCAACTGTTACTGGAGACATTACAGTTTACGGTAAATTTGTTAAATCTAATACTTTCTATTATTACGACACAACGCATCACTATGTAACTTCAACAACAAATGATGTAACAATTTCAACAAAAACCGCTTATGTGGGTGATTACATTTATTCTCTTGATGGTGTTGAAGGACATTCTAGAGATTTAATTACTGATTCCGGTATTTATAAGCTCGAAAAAACTACTGATAATTGGAATATCTTAAGAAAGGTTTCTTTTGGGATTGATTCCGTTAGTTCTTGGTGGACAGGTAGTGGCGCCCATACTCATATATACTATGAAAATACTTCAGGTGCAGGTGCATTTAAAACGGAAGTAGCATTTAGCGGTAATAAAGCTACTTACTACTTTAATTATGATGTTAATAAGTTTGTTGTTTGTAGATCTCCATCAAGTTCTACAGATTGGAATCAATTTTGGAATCAAACAATTGATACAACTTTAAAAACACAAAGTACCGGAAGTACTACATATAATAAAGAACACATAACTTTATACGTCCAAGATAGCAAAACAGATAATAAACAAAATATTAACTGGTGGTAAAAAAAGGAACCTCAGGGTTCCTTTTTAAATTCTAATTTTCTTAATTTTATAATCGCCACTAAGCGAGATAAATGCAAGTTTGTAATTGTCTTCAATAGTAATAGAAGCTGCATCTTCTATGTTGGTATCTTTAAGTGGAGTTCCATCAAATTTGAAAACTGCTTCTTTAATTGTCCAAAGTGAATAGAATGCATCTTTTTGATTTTGCGATTTTTGGAAAAGCTTTTCATCTTCTTCATTAAATACTAGCTTTCTAGAATCATAATTTACTTCTCTCATTTCTTGTATGTCAACACCAACTAATTTATCTGAAATTGCAACTGCTACAAAATCACCAGAATGAGAAAGCGAAAAATACAATGGGCACCCTTCTAAAAATGGTTTACCGTTTTCATCATATTTGAATTCGAAATTACATGATTTTACACCTAGTTTTTTCAAAGATTTTATAAGTAAAAGATAAACTGCAGCAGAAAGTTTTTTAGCATGTTCATCTTGTAATTTATTAACCTTATCTACTCTAATTTTAGGTAACGAAACAAGGGCTTTTTTAAGGTTAAATTTGTCAACTTTTGCGTAAAATATTTTTGTAAAATTTTCTTGCATATCTTTATTATAAAATAACAAAAAATAGTTTTCTATTTCTTTCTTGCGCGCTTATTAGTAAAATTAATATTGAATAAGATATAAAAATCCTATTCCCATTCAAAAATTTGAAAGGAAAAAACTGAGAAAATATGTGCTTTTTTCACAAAAATCACCGAGAAATCCCTAATATTTCTTCAAAATTCCATGTTGGAGATTTTGTTGATTTTTGGCATAGAGATGATGTCTATTTTGGCATAGTAAGTAATGTTGAAAAAGTGAGTGAGAATAGCGTAACATATGATATAGATATTGCTGGACAATGCCCAACAACATTTACTAAAATAACTGAAGAAAAAGTTATTAGAATTCATAAGGAAAATTAAAATGGAAAACAAGGTAAAAAAAGATCTTAAACATTATTTAATTGCAGGTGCTATTGCCCTTGGTTTAGGCATTGGTTTTTTCTGTTTATTTTTCTTTGTTAGAGCTCCGCAAGTTGGATATGGTTTGCTTAACTGGCAAGACTCTACAATTATTGTTGGAATTATTTTAGTTTCTATTGGCGGTTTAATGGCCGTTGGTAGAGAGGGATTCTTCGATATTTTTGCTTATGGTTTTAAACAAATTGGTGGAGCTTTATTTTCTAAAAATCCACGTGCTTATAATGACTTTCCTGGATATAGAGAAGATAAGAAGACTCAACGCAAAGCCTCTCCTAAATTATTTATTTCTGTATTAATTATTGGAGCGGCATTTTTGCTAGCATCTCTTTGTATTTATCTTGCCTACGTTTGGGCGCTTTAATTCAAAATAAAAAAAATTTGTTGACTTCCGCTCGCATATGCCTATAATATGCGTAATTATTTTTTATGCGAAAGGAGGAAATTTGTATGAAAAATAAGTTAATGGGCTTATTTGCTCTAGCATCATGCGTGATGCTTGCAGGTTGTGGCGAAAATCCAGGTCCTGGTCCAGATCCAGAACATCAACATTCCTTCTCAACTGAATGGAAATCTGATGATTCAAAACACTGGCATGAATGTTCATGTGGTGAAAAAGCTGATGAAGCAGACCACGTAGACGAGGACAACAATGGAAAATGTGACGCTTGTGAACACAGTGTCCCAAAGAAAGATCCTTTAATTGAAATCAAAGATTTACCAACTGATTTAGTTAATGGTGACGAAATTGATTTAGCAAATTACATCACAGTTAAATATGGAAAAACTTCTTCATATTCAATTAACTTTGATGATGAATCATTTTCAATGATTACTCAATTAACTGATACAAAAATTAGAGTTGATCAATCTGGAACAATTAAATTTACAGTTGATTATTCAGGAAAATCTCAAGAAGCTTCTCTTGTTGTCGGTTCTAAATTGGTCAAGGATTTTGTTACTGCAGTTAAAAATGCAGGATATGACTATGCCGAAATTTACCAAGATGACTATGATGACTATCACTGGGAAAACTATGGTGAAAAATTTATTATTGATAGCTTTTACACCGATGAACCAGCTTATGGTTACTTGGAAGCTCCAGATGAGAAAGTATATTCTTATGAGTTAGATGATGAAGGTAATTTTACTTTTAGCATTACCGGAAATGAACCAGAATTTATTTCCGATTATTCAAAACCATTAGATCTTCCTCTCAGCGGATACGAAGTTTGTGTTGAAGGAACAGGTTCAAAGGCATTTGAATACTTAAGATTGGATGAAAATGATGAAGGAATTGTTAGAAATATTCTTCTTAATTTCTACAATATTAGTGAAGAATCACTCGATGCAGTATTAACTGAATACAATTTATCTATTTCATCTTTCCAAGTAATTCCAGATGTCTTAGAAATTGAAGAAGGTGTTGAAATGGCAATTTACGACACATATGCATTTGTTATAGACAACGATCCAGAAAGTCAATACTTTGGTCAAGAACTTTGGCTTTCTAATACATGGCTTTCATTTGATTCCGATTTCTTCTTTAGAGATGAAGTTCAAGCTTATATTGATAGCGGTGAACAACCAACAAGTGCATTTGCTCTTGATGTCAAAGACATTGCAGCAGCAATTAATAAACACAATTATACAATTACATATGATTATGGTTGGTATGATTGTTCAGTCAGTCCTGATGGAATGAGCTTAATTCGTGGTGAAAAACGCGATGATAACCCATTTGTTGATGGTTCTACAACTGGATATTACATTCACGATTACTACAACGCTATTGGTAGTTTCAACGTTTACGTTGGAGAAGACAAAACATTCTCTGATGTTCCACATGAAAATGGTTATGGATTAATTAACCATGATGTTGGTGAAGGCGTCTATGAAGGCTATGAATATAACGGAAATTCTACCGATGGTTATAAAGCATCAAAAGAATCAACTGGTTTTGATTTATATGATGAAGAAAACGACTTTTTGTATTACAACTATCAATTCTTAACTGGTGCCGAAATTGGTGAATGGCCATCAGTTTATGAAAGCTTATTTATCAACAATAAAGTTGATAATGGAGATGGCAGCTTTACATTTGAATTAGGTGGTGCCTCAGCATTTGATCTCTTTGATTGCTTATTCTTAGAATCAGTTAACGATGGTGCTTATCCACAAGGTGAAGAAGGAGAAAATCCTTCATTTGCATTATTCAACAGTTTAAATATTGTTGCTGAGTTTATTCTTGAACAAGGAATGGATATCTATTTTGACTTAGAAATTACTGAGAAATATAGTGGTGAAGATCTCATTGGACTTACCTTTGATTTCTTCTGGTTTGACGCTCCTGAAGATTATTCTGAATATTATCAATATGTTATGAGCGCAGACATTGATTTCACACAATGTGATATGCCAGTATTTGATGTCAATTTCCCAGTCGCTGCATAAGTAAGTATATTTGTAGACAAATATAAGAGCACTTGCAAAAGTGCTCTTTTTTGTTGTCATAATACCATCACTTTTCATAGAAAAAATAAATTATTATTTGCATTCCTACGTACATGAGTGTATAATACCAAAGATTTTTCATAAGAAAAATAACTCAAAAAGGAGGAACAAGATATGCTAAAAGTTGGATTACTCTGCGGTGTAATTGCAGCCATGTCAGCAACCGGTGTCAAAGCCAGTCTTGATGCTAGAGTTGAATCAAAGCCTTGCGATGCTAGATTCATTGTTGAACTCAAGGAAGACATCGAGAATTTAACTGCTGATGAAGCAATCAAACAACAAGATTCTGTCATTAGAAAAATTAAAAGACAGATCAACTCAAACGTTGTCAAAGATCGTAACTTCACAATCTTAAATAACGCATTTGTCATTAAAGCAAATAAGAGTGACAAAGAAGCAATCTTAGATATTCCAGGTGTTAAAGAGGTCACAGAAGATGGCCAACACGTTGTAAAACATACTGAAGGTTCTAATGGATTTACAATCTCAGTAAATGGTTCAGGAGATGGAGGATCAACAATTGATCTTTCACAAAACGCTTCTTCCATTACAATGAAAAAACCTGATAATACTAATGATGGTGAAGGTACATTAATTGCAGTCTTAGATAACGAATTCTATTTAAGAGCTGAACACAAAGAAAATGGTGTTACAGTACCATCCTATAGTCATGTGACATTCACTGACTTAGATAAAAGTGTTCATACTCGTATCCCTAACTTCACACAAATGAAGAAAAGGGCTGCTAATACTTATGCAATCAAAAAACAAATTAGTACTGCAGACCTTGGAGAAGAAGGATCCTTATACTTCAATAGAAAGGTTCCATTCTACTATGACTATGCTGGTGATTCCTACACAGGTTCATCAAGCGGTGCAGTAGAGGACTTCGATGTCGAATCAAAGATTGATTTACACGGTTCACACGTTGCATCTATTGCAGCAGGTAATGACCCAGATTATAAAGGTATCGCTCCAAAGGCTCAGCTTGCATTAATGAAAGTCTTCACTGACGTTCATTCAACTCCAGCAAGTGATGCAGCAGGAAACGGAAAATACGGTTCATTCTCTGAAATTGGATTCATCACAGCTCTCGAAGATGCTATTGCATTAAAGGTTGACGCAATCAACGTATCAATTGGTAGTGACTTAGCAGACTTCGAACAAGGTTCTATTTCTCAAAGAACACTTGATAAAATTGCAAAAGCCGGAATTCTTAGTGCAATTTCCGCTGGTAACGGTGGTAAATCATCCTATGCATTTACAGGCGGTTACGCAAACTGGACACAGGATATGGTTGAAACAGGTGTCATGGGATCATTTGCAAATAATGCTTCCACAATGACAATCGCATCTGGACAACCAGAGTGGACATTCTACGAAAACTCATTAAGAATCGGTGATCAAGTTGTTCCATATGAAGACCAAATCGTTAATCGTGATGGTGAAGCTGAGGATTATACCGAAGAACACAGAATGCAACAACTCATTACTGAGAGCATTGATCCAGATTTAGAACCAACTCCAGAACAACAATTAAAAGAGATTGGTTACGTTTACGTAAAAGGATTTGGTGAAAAGAAAGACTACGATAAGAAAGACCTTTCTAATAAGGTTGCAATCGTAAACCGTGGTAAAACTTCTTTCGCTGAGAAATATGCTGCAGCAGAAGAAGCTGGCGCATCAGCCCTTCTTATCATCAATAACGACCCAACAGAAAACGACTTCACATTCAGATGTGACTTCGGTGATGAAAAAGGTTCAATTAATAAACCAGTTGCTCTTGTCTTATTTAAAGACAAACCATTCTTCGAGGCAAATCCTGAAGGCAAGTTCATGGTTAAGAAAAACACATCAAGTGTTAACAAACTCGCTAATACAATCAGTGATTTCTCAACTGAAGGTGCAACATATGATCTTGATTTAAAACCAGAAATCACAACACCAGGTTCAAATATTAAAGGTGCTGTCTGGCCACAAAACAAGAAAGAAAAATTACCAGAAAACAAATTTAAGTCATATGAGTACTTCAACGGTACATCAATGGCTGCACCAAACTACGAAGGTGCAATGGCAGTTGTTCTTTCCAAGGTCACTAAAGATTTAGTTGCAGATAACAGAGTTACTGACGAGGAAGAACAAGCAATTCTCGATTATAGAAAAACTATTAATATGAGAATGATGTCAACAGCAATTCCAATGCATGACTACGAGAAAAATCAAGAAGATAATCAAAACACTCTCACTTCTCCACGTATGCAAGGTGCTGGTATGGTCAACCTCGACGGCGCATATAATACCGAAGTTTATGTAAAAGGTTCTGATACAAATAGACCAGACGAAGAACTTGATACATCTAAGATCTTACTTAGAAACTCTGAAGGAATTGCCAAAGGCAATATCAAACTTAACTTCACAGTTGTTAATGAATCAAGCTCAGAAAAGTCATTTGCAATTAAATATAACGTTATGAGACCAGCATTAGCTAAGTCTAATAAGGTCTTAACTGATGACTACGCTGCTCCAATTGAAGTAAGCGATGTTAGAAACTTTACTGGATGGGAATATTATGCTCCAGAAGAACATAAGGTTGTCGTCGCAGACGGTAAAGCAAACTACAAAGATGTCTTCAAAGTTGCAAAAGATATTGAATACTACGCAACAGAAGCAGCTTACCTTGCAGAAACACCAGATGGTGTTATCAAAGAAGGCTTATACTACTGTGCTGATGAAAATCCTCAAGAAGGACAAAAAGTCAATTGGCAAATTTGTCCAGATTATGACTATCAATCAGTTAAGGATGTTCAAATTGCAGAAGTAAATGGACCAACAATTACTGTTCCAGCAAACGGTTCACTTAAAGTTTCACTTGATGAATTTGCAATCCCAGAAGATGCAAAGGCAAAAATTGAAGAATTATATGCAACTGGAACATTCATTGAAGGTTTCGTCTCATTAAAGGCTCAAGGAAGTTATCCAGACTTATCAGTCCCATATATGGGATTCTACTCATTAACTGATAAACACGCTGATTATGATTACTCAACTCCAGAAGTTGTAGAACCATTCGAATTTGAAAAAGATTCTCACAAAATCTATGGTTCAGACTTAATCAACGATGTTGCAAAATCTCTTCTTGGTAAAGATAACGTCGAATACGGTTCACTTATGATGGCAGGTTATGCTAAGAACATCAAAAACATCAATACTGATAAGATTCTTACAAATGATTTGTCATTCAAGCAACTTGATGGATTCTACCCAGTTGGTACAGCTCCAACCGAAAATAAATCCATTAACAACTACACTGAAATGCCAAGCAACGACATTTATGTCGGTAACCCACTTAAATCAAATACTCTCATCATTCAACAATTTGTTATGAGATCTGTAGCAGACAACTACTACACAATCACAAACAAAGCTACAGGTGAAGAAGTTTACCGTAATGCATTAACAGATATGTTATTCGGTACAACAATGGGCAAAGCAAACCTTTATAAATCCCACGTTGATGCTGATTACCTTGGTGCAGGTTATGTTGCTCATAGAGCTGTCTCAATTGCTCCACTTTATAACCCAGAAACAAAAGTTCCATTTGCTTCAGGTGATTATGAACTCAAGTTCAACTATCAACTCGCAGGAACAGGTAAATGGGTAAGCAAAGCTTACACACTTCATATTGATGCTGAAAGCCCACTTGTATCATCAATTGTCGACTTTAAAGAAGGCGGTGTTGATAAAGTTCGTATTACATTTAAGGATACGCGCTGCGCATACGCACTTGTTGGCTCAAATAAAGTTGAAGTTAAGTATGACGAAAAACAAAAAGTTTATTACGCTGATGTAAACAAAGCTATTGTTGATTCAGCAATTAATAAAAATGCTACTGAATTCTCAAGCTCAAGACTTATTATCAGAGCTTACGACTATGCTCGTGGAGAAACAGTTGCAATTGTCCACTTTAGTGGAAATGACTATTCTCACTACACCTTAGCACAAGGACAAGGCTTCTCAACAAATGCCGACTTCACATATGAAAACGATGTCTTAAAGATTTACGAATTTAATGAAGATGGCACAAAAGTAGAAGTTACAAACGTAAATGGATTTAATTACGTTAGTGGTGATGTCGAAAAACAAAACGACACAGCCTTAATCCTTGGCTTATCTATCGGAGGCGGTGTGCTTGTCCTCGGTGGAATAGGTGTTGGTATATTCTTCTTATTAAAGAAGAAAAAAATTATTGGAGGTAAATAAAAATGAAAAAAGGAAAATTACTTAAAACCTCAATTGTACTTGCTCTTGCGGGAGTAGGTGCAGCCTCATGTCTTGCTGGATGTGGAAAAGAAGATCCAAAAGCAGAAGTTGCTTTTGCTTTCTCAATTGGTCTTAGATCTGGCAAAAACGAATTCCGTGTAGGACAAACTGACCAAATCGTTGTCTATGACAATGGTGGTAAAGATTCAGCAAATCGTTCCTACAAATATTATTCATCAAATCCAAGCGTTGCTTCTGTTGATGAAAATACTGGTGCTGTTAGCTTTAATAGTCCAGGAAATGATGTTTCTTTCTATGTTAAAGAAAGCAAAGTTTCTAACCCAGCTCAACTTGTTAAGCCAGTTAACGTCATCGCAAATAATGTTGGCAATGCAGATGGTGGATTTAACTTTGCAAGTGCATCTGGAGATGCAGCAATTGCAAAAAGAACAGAAATCCTTGGTAAACTTGAAAAATACACCATGGATTCACATTTAACAGGTATCACACTTTTCGATAATGGTGGTCTTGTTAGATATTCTGATCGTGTTGTCTTACCAACTGGTGGTAAATATGTCACAGGTTATGGTTTCGGTCTTCTTACCGAAGGTAGTCTTGATCCATCAAAACCATTAACTGGTACTGACGGACAAAAGAACAAAGATTATTTACATAGTGCTATTGCTCAAGACTCACTTAAGATTAACCAATACACAGCTACTGGTTCTCAAGTTTCTGACTTAGCAAGCTACATTACCTCAACCTATTGGGGCACAAAGCTCAAAGGTTTAGGTTATGAATGGACTCCAGTTCTTGCAGCTGATGAAGTTTACCCAGTTTCAGTTGCAGCTGATGGTTCAGTTTCCTTGGATAAATCCAAGAAAGTTCCAAATAGTGAACCAATTCCAATGGAACCTGAAAATGATCTTAAGATGTATAAGAAGTGGAGAATTTACGTCAAAACTGATGGCGACGTTAATGGTTCAGTTCTTAAATTCCATCAAAAGGTTGTAAGCGGTGATTCTGTCGTTGCAGGTCCTCTTGATAATGTTCCAGTCACAATTGATGACTACATCTTCCCATACAAGATGTTATTAACAGGCTCTAATGCTGTTATTCGTGGTACAGAAATGGCTAACGATTCATCTTATGGTATTAAAGGTGCTGCAAGATACTTCTCTGATACAAAATCAGAATTAAACATTGATAAAATCAATGAAAAGTGGAATACAGCAGTTAGTGGTAACAAACTTGGTATTCACTCTGGTAGTGATGAAAATGGTGCATACCTTGATATTGAATTAATCAATGCTATTGACTCATTCACAGCAATGTATACATTGTCATCAAGCTTAGTTTCACCTCTTCCACAAAAGATGTTTATTGGTGCAGACGCAGTTGTTCCAAATGATTTCAAAAAATCAGCAACTTACTACGGCACATTCAATAACGGTGCTAATAACGATATTCTTAAATATACCGTTTCTTGTGGTCCATTCACTTTATCTAAATGGGAAAAGAACCAACAAATCGTTTTCGATCGTAATGACGATTGGTTCGAATATAAGAAACCAGATGGCACTTTAACAGGTAGATACAACATTCCAGGTATTTATTACCGTGTTATCGATGTTTCCCAAAACCCAGAAAAGACTTGGGATCAATTCGAAGAAGGTAACCTTGACTCAGTCGGCGTTCCAATTAAAAAAGTCGCTGAATGGAAAGGAAAACCAGGTATTTATGAAACAGAAGGTGATTCAACATTTAAATTAAATGTTAACTCCTGTACACAAGAACAATGGAATGAAAAATTTGGTCCAAATGGTTCAATTTCTGCAAACTCAAACTGGGATATTAAACCATGGATGTCAAATGCAAACTTCCTTGATGGCTTATTCTACTCAATCGATAGAAAACAATTCGCAGATAAGCGTGGTGTTAAACCATCAATTAACTATTTCTCAGATTCATACATGGCAGACCCACAAAAGGGTATTTCATATAACTCAACTCAAGCACACAAAGATGCAGTTAAGGGTTATGAAACAATTGACGAAAACGGCATTTCTGACTATGGTTATGATTTCGACAAAGCATTGTCATGCTTTAGAAATGCAGTTAAACAATTATCTGATGCAAATAAGATTGCTTTAGGTACTAAAGAAAATCCAACCGAAATCCATATTCATATTAGATGGATGTATCAAACCGATATTAAAGAGTACGGTGAAGATATTAAGTTCTACTTCGAAAAGGCATTCAATGATGATGCTGTTTGTGGTGGAAAAGTTAAACTCGTTGTTGACCAAGACGCAGTTACAAACTGGGAAGACGTTTACAACGAATGGATGATGAAAGGTCAATTCGACCTTGGTTTCGGTGCTATTTCCGGTAACACATTCAACCCACTTAACTTTATGGAAGTTTTAAAGAGCGATAACTCTTCAAGCTTCACACTTAACTGGGGTGCTGATACAGGAAAAATTGATCCACTTCACCCAATCGTCTATGACGATGGTAAAGGTGCAAAAGAATGGTCATTCGATGGACTTTGGGAAGTCGCAGACCATGGTGGAATCTTATCAAAAGGCGTTAAAGTTGAACCAGTCAAATCAGCAAGAGTTGACATTGATTGCTTTACAAGAGGTGGAGAGATGATCGAAAATGGTGATCTTTACTCAGGCGCATTTGATTTATCACTTCCAATTGAATTCGTTAAATTCGGTTCTGGCGATAGTGATATCTTTGATATCAATAGAGTTGATGCTTACATTGTTGGTAAGGGAAATACAACTTTAGGTGAAAAATCTGAAGGTACTCTCACATACGATAAAGCAAATAAAAAGATTATTATTCATGTCTCTGATCAAATGGCAAAAGACATCAATGATGACATTATTTCAGCTCAACGTTTCACACCAGAACAACAAGCAGAACATCCAGAATACAAGACTCCATTTAACACTGGTAAATATGGTGTCTATTACGAATTCGAAATTTATTATTCAATTAAAATTGAAGATACATTTAGCGAAAACTTTGTTACTGTTAGCATGTAATTAAGGAGGGCAATGTTATGAAAAAGAATTTACTTAAAGTTGTAACAGGTGCTCTTAGTGTTTTCGCTCTTGCTTCATGCGGCAATAACATTCCAAAAACTGAAGACAAGTCATTTCCAGGTGTAGGTTATTCTGATAAAGATTATGTCGGTGTCTATGAATTAAACAAATGTTTATTCCTTGGCGAAACCGGACAAATCGATCTTGACTATATGCCTGAAAGTTATGGTCCAAAAATCAAATACGAATCTTTAGACAAGAACATTGTTGAAGTTTCCGACATTGGAGTATTAACTCCAGTTAAAGAAGGCTTAACAGTTGTTCTTGTTAAAGACGACGCTGATAAAGTCATTGGTAAAGTCAATGTTCTTGTTGCAAAAGACGATGAAACAAATGCTGTTAATACTATTAATAGTATTAAAGCAGCATATACTGGCGCAGGTTATACAGCTCCAAAACAAGCTCATAAAATTGAATATTCTTACGAGAAATATTTCAAAGATGGCGTTGAACACCATGGTTATACTTCTTATGAAGAAATGTACTATGATAGATCAAAAGGCATCTTTATGGTTGGCGGTGACGACATCATGACTTATACAAGTAATGGTGCAAGAGAAGTCGCTTCTGGCTATTGGCATTTCCAAGTTCTTGGCATGAAAACAAGAATGGTTCACGTTACAAACACCGTTAGAAATTATTACGATTTCAACTCAGCTGACTACGGAATGTCAAAATACAAAGTTATTGAAGATATTCTCGACATGTTCTTTGTTTCTGGAAAGAAAATTGCTAATGATTTACTTTCAGATTTCTCAGGAAAAGAATATTTCTTAGCTTATTGTGATTTCTATCCAAAAGACGAAGAAATTAAGTGCTACGCAGATGATGAAAATAACCTTTCAATGCAACTTGCTTTCACAGATGATGAAGGTGTTGTTGATGTCGAAGATGAGCTTCAATATTTAGATATGTATGAAGGCACTCCATACTTCGAAACTGATAAAATTTCATATATATATGAAAGTAACAAATGTATCGGTTCTGATATCTATGCAACTTACGATTACACACAAGACGAAAGTATGTGGCAAAGACAATTCTATAGATCAATGAGATTTGACAATGAATATGAACCAGAAAGTTTTGATTTTTCTGACAAAGAAATGAAAGACGCTGGCTACTTCAAAGTCGATACAATGTTTGATTTATAATTCGAATAATTTATTCAAAAAGGTGGTGGATTAAAATTCACCATCTTTTTTTATAAAAATAAAATGTTGATATAGGAAATGTATTTTTATATAATATAAAAGCGTTTTGCGAAACGTAAAAAGAAACCGAGGTTTTTTAAAAGTCTAAATGTTAAAGTACTCTATTAAGAGAATTATATTAGCTTTAGTGACAGCGTTCATTATTTTAACGCTTACTTTTTTCCTCGTTAAATCACTTCCACCTAGAGGTGTTGTTTCACCAGATGCAAACGTTAGATATGCCTTCTATCTTGACCAATTAGATTTAGGCTACGTAGTAGATATGCCGGTTGAACATCCAGAACTTGGCAAGTTACTTGAACACTTCCACTTCGATGTTGATCATAGTGACCATTATTTCTACACAAAACCAATCTTAGATCAATATGGTGCATGGCTTACAAACATTGTTACAAAGTGGGACTGGGGTAGATCAACTGTTATCGAACCTAACTCATCCGCTATTCATATTATCTTTGAAAGATTACCGACATCATTCTCGGTTAATATTATTTCCGTTATTATTTCCGTTCCATTAGGAATTTTCTTTGGTATTATCGCAGGACTTAAGAAGAACACTTGGTTAGACCATACTATTTCAACATTAGTTATGATCTTCATTTCTATTCCATCCTTCGTTATTATCATTTTCTTAGTTTATTTACTTGGTATTAAGGCTGGACTTCCAACCTTGTGGCCAACAAACGATGCTGCTTCAGGAACTAAAGCCCTGGGTTATATTATTCCAGTTCTTTCACTTTCCTTTGGCTCTGTTTGTGGTTACACCCGTTTCGTTCGTGCTGAACTTTGTGAAGTTATGTCTTCAGAGTATTTATTGCTCGCAAGAACAAAAGGTTTAACAAAGAACCAAGCAATTACAAGACATGCTTTAAGAAATGCCTTTGTTCCAATTCTTCCATCAATTTTGGCTGAATTCATTGGTGTTTTCTCTGGAAGTATGATTCTTGAATCAATTTATGATATTCCAGGTATTGGTAATATTTATATTAGAGCTCTTAACCAATCCAACCCAGACTACAACGTCTTAATGGTTGATATGGCTGTTTTCACAACCGTTGGTTTACTCGCAGGTATTATCCTTGACCTTTCATATGGATTTATTGATCCTCGTATTAGAATGGGAGAAAAGAATAGTTAATTATGGCTAACGAAAAAGACGAATTTAACTTAAAAAACTTGCCTCCTGAGGTTAATGATCCAGAAATCTCCAAGGACGATTTTAAGCTTGTCCAAGTAGATGCTAAGATTCATGATCAAAAGTTCCAAACAAAGCCAACAACTTTCATTAAGGACTGTTTCAAGAGATTCTGCAAGAATAAATCAAGCGTTGTCGCTACATTTATCCTTGGTCTTTTACTCGTATTATCTGTTTTAGTTCCTATTATTGGCAAAACAAGTGAAGTTCATGAGACAAGTGGCTCACACCCAACAAACTATTACCTTGAACCAAAATTATTCAATGCTGGTTCAGGATTCTGGGATGGAACAAAACAATTAGTAGATATTCCAGTTAACCCTGAAACAGGTTATCCATCTGCTGACGATTATGTTAGAGGTGCTATTTCAGATCTTAAGATTGGTGAAGAACAATACACCAAGAATGCTACAGCATTCGGTAAAGATGGTTATGTCCAATTTGGTTATTACCAATCTATGCAAGCACCAGTAACTGATGAAGATGGCAATGTTAAAAATGGTTACATTGCAATGGGTGGATTAAAAGAAATTCCAAAATACGATTTCGACTCAACCTTAAAGATTACAAACTTTGATGTTTATGATGAAGCTAAGTTACAAGCCTCAGATGAGAAAATAAAAGTTTTCCCAGAAGGATATCATGCTGGTAAAGCAGCTTTATTCCTTAAATTTGAAAAAGATGCTAAATCATATGAAATTGCATTAACTGATTATAAATCAGTTCATAACATCGGTTTAGGTGAAGATGCAATCAATGTTTCAAGTGTTTTTGCAAGCTTCTATGAAGAACACGCTATTGAAAAGAGCTGGACCAACAAAGTTGTTGATAAACCATCCATTCAAATTAGAGTTCTTAACGAAAATACAAAGGATTCCGGAAAGAATACTTGTGTTTTAGTCAAGTCAATTAAGATTGAAGCTTTAGGAACAAATTCAGAGTTATTTAATGCTCTTTCATTTGATAACGGTACTCTTTGTATGAACCGTAGCGTTAAAAACGATGGAATGTGGGAAAATAAATCTGATATTCTCTTCTCTCGTCTTGGCGCTTACCTTTCAAAAGCTGTCCTTTGTTCATTCACATATGATACATATGAAGCAGCTTTAGGAACCGATGCAGTTGACGTCTTCATTTCTGATATTGAGAAGTGGGTTGAAGCTGGTTATCTTGAATACGATTCAGGAATTATGCCAGGTGGATTAGTCATTCCAGGAATGTTTAAGTGCAACATTCTTGATGAAGGTAAATGTCCTCTTGCAGAACCATTTACTCAAGAAGATTTAGTTTATGATAAGGCAACTGGTCGTGTTAGCAAAGTACACGCCAAAGTTATGAAATACAAGACCTTATTTGGTCTTGAAAAGATGCCAGTCTTCCTTATGGGAACTGACCAAACTGGTAGAGATATGTTCATTTATGTCTTTGAAGGCTTAAGAACATCACTTTTACTTGGTATTGCTACAACAGTTATTTGTTTCTTATTCGGATTACTTTGGGGTTCAGTCTCAGGTTACTTCGGTGGAAACGTTGACTTAGTCATGGAAAGATTTACTGATATTCTTGCCGGTATTCCATGGATTGTTGTTATGACATTAACAATCATTCACTTAGGATCTAACTTTATTACATTTGCATTAGCACTTTGTTTAACAGGTTGGATTGGAACGGCCGCTACAACAAGAACACAGTTCTATAGATTTAGAGGTAGAGAATACGTTCTCGCTTCACGTACACTTGGCGCTTCTCATGGTAGACTTATCGCCAAACACATCTTACCAAATGCTATGGGTACAATTATTACTTCAGCAGTCTTAATGGTCCCATCTGTTATCTTTAGCGAAGCTACAATCTCATATTTAGGCTTAGGCTTTAAAAACTTAGCTTCACTTGGTGTTATTCTTTCTGATAATCAGATTGAGTTAACTAACCACCCATATCTTTTGATATTCCCATCAATCATTATCGCATTACTTATGATTTCATTTAACTTATTCGGAAACGGCTTAAGAGACGCTGTTAACCCAAGTTTGAAAGGAGAAGGTGAATAATATGGAAAACGAAAATAAACAACCATTATTATCGGTTAAAAACCTTAGAATTCATTTCTCTACAGACCATGGTTATGTTCAAGCTGTTAGAGGCGTTTCCTTTGACTTATACAAGGGCGAAACCCTTTGTATTGTCGGTGAATCAGGTTCAGGTAAATCAGTCACTAATAAAGCCATCATGGGTATTTTAGCTGCCAACGGTAGAATTGTTGACGGTTCCATCATGTATGAAGGTGAAGATTTAACCAAAGTTTCTGAAGATGAATTCCATAGAATTCGTGGTCATAAGATTGGAATGATCTTCCAAGATCCACTTTCAAGCTTAAACCCAATCATGAGAATCGGTAAACAAATTACCGAAGCTATGCTTATCAACGCTTCACGTACAAAGAAAATGTACAATGATTTAGTTGTTGATGAACTTGTTGAATACAAAAATGCAAAGACAGAACTTAAGACTGGTCTTGCAAAGTATAAAGAAAACGTTAAGTTCTTAAAATCTGAGAAGAAAAAACAAATCAATCAAGCTAAGAATAGAGTCTCCAATGAAATTGAAGGCCGTAAGTATGGCTTAAAACGTGAACTTGGCGCAGATAAATTTGCAATTAATGATAAGTACAATACTTTAATTGAACAAGTTAAAGGAAGCCCAAGTGAAATTGCAAGACTTGAAGCTGAAAGAAAAGAAGCTTTAGATAAAGTTATTGCAGAAAACAATACCAAAGTAAGCGAAGCTTTAGCAGATAAGGCTGAATTAAAAGCTGAAGCAGATGCTAAGGTTCTTGAACTTTCTAATAAGTTTGATTCTGAAATTGCCGAACTCAAACTTGAGTCTAAAAAAGCAATTGCAGAACTCAAAGCAAAATATAAACCAATCATTAAAGATGCTAAGGAAAAATTCAAAGCAAAATCTAAGGTTGCAAAGGTTGAAGTTAAAAACTTCAAAAAGTCCTTAAAAGACAAATATCGCCAGGAAATCGCTGATATTTTTGAAAAAATTGGTCAAAGCGAAGCTAAATTCTCAGTTAAGTCTAAACGTCTCCGCTTAGAATATAAGGCTGCACATGATAGATATATTTCTTCCTTAAGAATTACAAAGGCTGAAGCAAAAGCTAAGGCTTTAAAGATTATGGAAGAAGTTGGTATTAAAGATCCTGAAAAACGTTATAGACAATATCCATTTGAGTTCTCAGGTGGTATGAGACAACGTATTGTTATTGCTATTGCATTAACAGCAGATCCAGACATCTTAATTTGTGATGAACCAACAACTGCTCTTGACGTTACAATTCAAGCTCAAATCCTTGAACTTATTAATAATTTAAAGAAAGAAAGACAACTCTCTTGTATTTTCATTACTCACGACTTAGGCGTTGTTGCTAACATGGCCGATAGAGTCGCAGTTATGTATGCAGGTAAGATTGTTGAATATGGAACAGAAGAAGAAATCTTCTATGATCCAAAACACCCATACACTTGGGCTTTACTTTCCTCAATCCCAGATGTTGACTCAAACGAAAAACTTGAGGCAATTCCAGGAACCCCTCCAAATATGATTTATCCACCAGTAGGTGATGCATTTGCTTTACGTAGTAAATACGCAATGGCAATTGACTTTAAGAAGGAACCACCTTTCTTTAAGGTTAGCGATACTCACTATGCTGCAACTTGGTTACTTGATCCAAGAGCACCAAAAGTTGAGATGCCAAAGATTGTCAAAACTCGTATTGAAAACTCCTTAAAAGCAAGGAAAGGAGGAAAATAATCATGGCAAGAAAAGTTACTTTTAAACAAGAATATGTTGATAACAATATTGAACTTTCAGTTCACCATTTAAAACAATTCTTTAAATTTGGTCATGGTGCAAACTCCTTAAAGACAAAAGCTGTTCATGACGTTTCCTTTGATATTAAAAAAGGCGAATGTTTTGGTCTTGTTGGCGAATCTGGTTGTGGTAAAACCACAACAGGACGTTCTCTTATTCGTCTTTATCACATCACTTCAGGTTCTGTTTACTTTGAAGGTTATAGAATCAGTGCAGGTAAAAGATGGAACGAAAAAGAAATCAAATGGTCCAAGATTAAAGGAAACAACAAGATTAAAGCTCTTGAACATAAAGAAAAAGAAGAAATCTTCTTCGCATCTATTGATGATACTTATGAAGCTGAACTTAGAGAACTTTATGCTAAGAAAGCTGCTTTATATGAAGAACTTGCTCAATTAAAAGTTAATTATGACCAAGCTTTGCTTGGAATTGAAGGAATTGAAGACTTTGAAGAAGCGGATAGACAAAAATCTGAAATCAAAAATAAATACAAAGTTGAGTCAAAGAAACTTCAAGATGATATTAATGAAAACAAACGTTTAGTTAAGGCTAAGAAAGTTGAAGCTTTAATGCATAGAGATGATTCTAATTTAGCTCAATTAACTGAAGAAATTCATGCTAAATACGAACCTCAAATTAGAGAAATTAAGGAACATATTGAAAAAACTAAAAAAGAGCAAAAAGAAATCATTAAACAAATCAACTACGATAATAAACACGTTGATAAGAAACTCATGAGCAAAATGCAAATGATTTTCCAAGATCCAGTTGATTCTCTTGACCCAAGAATGACAGTCGAAGACATCATTCAAGAAGGCTTACATATCCAAGGTCAACACAACAAGTTTGCTAATAGCAAAAAAGTTGCAGAAGTCCTTGAAAAAGTTGGTTTAATTCCAGAATATGCTTCTCGTTATCCACACGAGTTCAGTGGTGGTCAAAGACAAAGAATTGGTATTGCTCGTGCACTTGTTATGAATCCTTCATTCTTAATCTGTGACGAACCAATTTCCGCTCTTGACGTTTCAATTCGTGCTCAAATTATTAACCTTCTTAATGACTTAAAAGAAGAAATGGGCTTAACAATTATGTTTATTGCTCACGACTTATCAGTCGTTAAGTATTTCTGTGATAGAATCGCAGTTATGTATTTTGGTGAGATGGTTGAGCTTGCAACAAGTGAAGAATTATTTAAACATCCTTTACACCCATATTCACAAGCATTATTGTCCGCAATTCCAAAACCTGATCCACTTACTGAAAAGACCAGAAAAAGAATTGTGTATAATCCAAAAACAGCACACGATTATTCTAAAGAAAAACCAACTCTTCAAGAGATTGTTCCAGGACACTTTATTCTTGCAAACTCAGAAGAAATGGAAAAATATCGTGCTCAAATTAAAGAGCTCGATGCTAAAGCAAAATAATGAATTATGCACCTTTAGGTGCATTTTTCTTTAAAAGGAGTCTATATGATACAAACACCATTTTACAGAACATACCAATTTGCACTTAAACTTGCCGCTAACTTTTTAGGAATTCATGAACCAAAAACACTTAATGAAGTTGATGCAATTTTAAAAGCTGGAGACATTCTTATTGAACATGGATTTAAACATCCATTAGTAGTTACTGATAAAGGCTTACATTCTTTAGGGATGCATGAAAACCTTGTTCAATCAATAAAGGAAAAAGGATTAGGTTGTTCTTTATATTTTGATGTAGTTGCTAACCCAACAATTAAAAACGTTAATGATGGGTTAAAAATATATAAAGATGAAGGATGTGATTCAATTATTGCTATCGGTGGTGGAAGCGCAATGGATTGCGCAAAAACCATTGGTGCTTTAGCAGTTAATCCAAAGAAAAATGTTGAAGATTTAAAGGGTATTTTACATGTCCATCATAAAATTCCATACTTTATTGCAATTCCAACAACTGCTGGAACAGGTAGTGAAACTACCTTAGCTGCAGTAATTGTTAATGAGGAAACTCATCATAAGTATGCAATTAATGATCCACATTTAATTCCAGACTATGCTTTATTTGATCCAAAACTTCTTTTGAATTTACCTGGAAAAATCACATCAACAACTGGTATGGATGCATTAACTCATGCAGTTGAAGCATACATTGGCCATTCGAATACAAAGAAGACTAAAAGATGTGCAAGAGAAGCAGTTAAATTGATTTATGATCATCTTTATGAATCATATGTTGAACCTAAAAATTATGAACATAGAATGGCAATGCAAGAAGCTGCTTTCAAAGCTGGTATTGCCTTTACTAGAGCTTATGTTGGTTATGTCCATGCAATCGCACACTCATTAGGTGGAAAATATAATGTTCCACATGGACTTGCTAACGCCATTATATTGCCGTATGTTTTAGAAGCATTTGGCAAGAAAGCTCATAAAAAATTAGCAGAACTTTCTGATGTAATTTCACTTTGTGAAAAAACTTCATCTCGTGAAGAAAAAGCCAAGGCATTTATCGAATGGATTCGCGAGATGAATAAGAAGATGGATATTCCAGAAAAATTTGATATTGAATTCGATGAAAAAGCAGTGGATGAAATGGCAAATCATGCTTTTAAAGAAGGTAATCCACTTTACCCAGTTCCAAAAGAATTCAATATGTCTGATTTCAAAAATATCTATCGCAAAATTTTGAAATAAAGATTTGCTATTGCCTAAATTATTGAAAATAAAATTCGATATAGGTATAATTTAATTAATTAGGAGACAAATTATGAAATTAAAATTGTTAAAATTCATCATTCCTTGTGTTGCTTCTTTAGCATGTCTTTCTGGTTGTGGCGAAAATGGCGATTATAAACCAACAGAAGAACAAAAGAAGGAAATCGCATCTTATTATGCTAAATACGATTTAGAAAAAGAAGGCGGTTATTTGCTCGAAGAACTTCAAAAGCTCTGCTTTAAGACACATACTGTATATGTAAAATACAAGTCTTATTCTACATATGCTTCCTTTGCTACAGACCATATTTCTTCTGAAGCAGTTCCAGGAACAGTCAAGTATAAAAAAGATGGAACCGTTGATTTTACAAATTCCAAAAAATCAGGTAAAAATGAATATTTTTATACAGGAAAAACCGCTTCTGGTGTAGGAACACGTGAACACGTTTGGCCATGTGCTAACTCTGATCAACTTTGGGTTCACGAATCTAGCGCTGGCTCACATTATGTTGATGGTTCAACATATAAAGGTGGAGGAAGTGACTTATATCACGTTCGCCCATCTACACCTGCAGTTAACACAGCTCGTGGTAACTCAAAATTTGTCGATTTTGATGATGATGAATTTGAACAACTTAGAGATACAATCGTTGAATATGGCGATAAAGGCCCATATAAATTAAAACTTCAAGGTGGACAATCAAACAAGACTCCACCAGAGTTTGCTGATAAAGTAGAAGTTGATGATCACTATAAAGGTGACGTCGCAAGAATCTTAGTCTATGTTTGGGTTCACTATGGAAATCATGGAAATTTTGATTTTATTAGTGATACTAAAAAAGATATGATTGGAGATTTGGATCTTTGTAGTGTTTTAGGTTATGGTCCAAATAGAGAAAGAGTTTTTGAAAAACTCTGCGAATGGAATAATATGGATCCACCTTCATCAACTGAAAAGTTAAGAAATGATACTGTTCAAAAATTACAAGGTAACCGTAATCCATTCGTTGATCATCCAGAATTAATGGAACAGTTATTACTTGAAATGATTTAAAAAACAAGGGTTCTAATGAACCCTTTTTAATATTATGTTTAAAGTTGGTCTTATATCTTTAGGTTGTGCTAAAAATCTCGTTGATAGCGAGATGATTTTAGGCGCACTTGCTAATTCAAAATTTGAAATTGTTAATACAATTCAAGAAAGTGATGTAATTATTGTTAATACATGTGGCTTTATTGAAGCAAGTAAAGAAGAATCAATTGAAAACATATTAGATGTTTGTAAGTATGGCAAAAAGGTAGTGGTCACAGGTTGTCTAGTTGAACGTTATCTTGATGAACTTAAAGCTTCTATTCCAGAAGTTGATTTGTGGATTCCAATTAGAGAATATTCACACTTTTCAGAGCTCATTGAAAAGATGCTTGAAAATAAGCAAGAAGTTGAACCATTAAATCCATTTGTAAGAATGCTTTCTACACCTCCTTGGATGGCTTATTTAAGAATCTCGGAAGGTTGTAATAATTGTTGTGCTTATTGTGCAATTCCTCTCATTCGCGGACATTTCAGAAGTAGACCTTTTGATGATGTAATTTCAGAGGCAAAATTGCTTGCAAAAAACGGTATAAAAGAACTCGTTTTAATTAGCCAAGATACAACAAGATACGGCACGGATTTTAAGCCTCAAAAATCAATAGTAGATTTGCTTAAAGAATTAGTGAAAATTTCTGAGTTTAAATCCATTAGATTGCTCTACCTTTATCCAGACGAAATAACCGAGAATTTGATTGATTTTATCGCAAAAACCCCGGTAATTTCCCCATATTTTGATATTCCGTTCCAACATTCAAGTGACCCAGTTTTGAAGGGAATGTTACGTCGTGGAACGCACGAAAGTTATCAAAAATTAATTGACCAAATTAGGGTTAAAATTCCACATGCAATTATACGTACAACTTATATCGTTGGATTCCCTGGTGAAACCGATGATGATTTTGTTGATTTAGTAGCCTTCACTCGAAAGAATAAATTTGATCACATGGGTGCCTTTAAATACTCTCGTGAAGATGGCACAAAAGCATATGATTATGATAATCAAGTTGAGGAAGCTTTAAAGGCTGGAAGACTTGCAAAAATCATGGAAGTTCAAAAGAAGATTTCATATCAAAATAACAAAGTTAGAGTTGGCGAAATAATGCATGGAATTGTGGTGGAATATAATCCAACAAATAAAGTGTATGGACTCCGTTCTTATTGGAATGCACCAGACGATATTGATGGCAAAATTAGTTTCGTCTCAAATAAAGAGTTGAAACTTGGAGACGAAGTTGATGTAAAGATTACAAATGCATTCGTCTATGATTTATTTGGAGAAGTAGTTGAATAAATAATAGTTTATATATATAATCTATTGCGTTGCCTCCATAGTTAAATGGCATAACGGATCCATGGTAAGGATCAATTCGTAGTTCGATTCTGCGTGGAGGCACCATTAAATCGTTAAAAAGTGCAACCCTCTAAAAAGATTGCATTTTTTATTTTTTTAGTTCAATTTTGACAAAGTCAATAAAGTCTTCTTTTGGAATAGATTCGAGTCTTTTACAAATTGTGTTTATTTCATCGTTGGCATCCCTTTCGATAAGATAGTCGACAGTAACGCCAAAGAAATCTGCTAATTGAATAAGTTGGTGAATTTTTGGCTCATAGATGCCATTTTCCCAGTTTAATAATGTTTGGCCAGTAACGTTTAGTTTTTTAGCTAATTCGTTTTGAGTGATGCCTGATTTAATTCTTAGTTCTTTTAATCTCATCAAAGTTTCCTCAACAAAATAATCAAGGAAACCTTGACTATTTAGTAGTAAAATCAAGTAAAGTTTAGTAAAATATTCAATAAATCAAGGAAACTTTGATTTTGGGAGTATTGGGAAGATGGCTACTAAATTGATGGATAAGGCCAAAAGGGATAAGGCTGATGAGTTTTATACTCAAATGTACGACATTGAGATAGAACTCAAACATTATAAAAATTATTTTAAGGATAAAGTTATTCTTTGTAATTGTGATGATCCTTACGAAAGTAATTTCTTTAAGTATTTTGCTTTAAATTTTAATTATTTTGGATTAAAGAAACTTATTGCAACATGTTACGATGGTTCGCCTATTGTTGGAACACAATTAAATCTTTTTGAAGATTTGATGGAAACTGGAAGAAATGCTTATAAAATTGAAATAAGTTCTGTTGAAGATTTAAATAAAGATGGCTCAGTTGACTTAAGCGATGTTGAGATTCTTTTAAGAAATAAAGCAAATGTAATGACCAAATTGAAAGAGAACGGCGATTTTAGAAGCGGAGAATGCCTAGAATTGCTTAATGAAGCCGACATTGTTGTTACCAATCCTCCGTTTTCTCTTTTTAGAGAATATATAGCAACTCTCGAAGATTTAAATAAGAATTTCATAATTTTAGGTAATACAAATGCTTTAACTTATAAAGAAGTTTTTAGAATGTTTCAAGAAAATAAAATTAGAACAGGTTATACAAATTTTAATACCGGAATGTATTTTATGGTTCCTGATTCTGTTGAAAAGTATCATAAAATCGACAGTAATGGTAGAAAAATGGTTAGAGTTTCAACCTCGTGCTGGTTTACAAATATGCCGGTTGAAAAGCATAATGAAATTTTGACTTTATATGAAAAATATAACGAAAATAAGTTTCATAAATATTGTAATTACAATGCAATTAACGTAGACAATTACAAAGAAATTCCTGTTGATTTTCCAGGAAATATTGGCGTGCCAGTAACTTTCTTGGACAAATTTAATCCTGATCAATTTCAAATTGTGGCATTAGGAATTACCGGAAGCATTGAATTTGATTCTGAGAGAAAGATGTTTATTTTAGATAAAGAAGGTAATAACACCGGTAAAGTTACAGTTAATGCAAAAGGGACACTTTATAGGAAACATTATGAGGATGATAAAAAACCAGCGGCTTTTATGGATTGTGATACTGGTGAGTTATATCAAAGTATTTATGCTAGGGTTATTGTCAAAAATAAAATGTTAGGAGAATAATTATGCTTAAAATCGATTTAAAAGAAATTAAAATTAGAGACATTGTTGACGCTTATTTAGATAGCGGTGAAAGCGGTGTTGTTGGTTTTGGAGGAAAATTAAATATCCGCCCAGCATATCAAAGGGAGTTTGTTTACAAAGAACAACAAAGAAATGCTGTTATTGAAACTATTCGCAAAGGGTTCCCACTAAACGTTATGTATTGGTGTGAAAATGACGATGGTTCATATGAGATTCTTGATGGTCAACAAAGAACAATAAGCTTTTGCCAATTTTGTTCAAATGAATTTATGATGGATTTTGGTGGAACGTTAAGAACGTTTTTGTCACTTCCACAAAGTGAAAAAGACCAAATTTTAGACTATAAATGCATGATTTACATTTGCAAAGGTAACGATAGAGAAAAGCTTGACTGGTTCAGAGTAATTAATACTGCGGGTGAAAAATTAACTGATCAAGAATTAAGAAATGCATGTTATCCAGGAAAATGGTTAACAAACGCAAAATCTCAATTTAGTAAACCAGGATGTGCTGCATCTGGAATGGCAAACAAGTATCTTTCTGGTGTTGCAATTAGACAAGATTACCTAGAAACAGCTTTAGATTGGATTAGACAATCTCAAGGATTAGATAGCATCGAAGCTTATATGGTTTTGCATCAACATGACGCAAATTCACTGGAATTATGGAATTACTTTACTAATGTTATTAACTGGGCCATGGCGACCTTTTCAACTTATAGAAGTGCAATGAAAGGTGTTCAATGGGGTGTCTTATATAATAAATTTCACTCAAATATTTACGATGCAGACATTATGGAAGCAAAAGTAAAAGAGTTAATGGCTGATGATGAAGTAGGCAATAAAAAGGGTATCTATGAGTACTTATTTGATGGAGATGAGAGACATCTTAATTTAAGAGCATTCACTGATTCAGAAAAAAGAACAATGTATGAGCGTCAAAATGGAATTTGTCCAAAGTGCCATAAACATTTTGAATTTGAAGAAATGGAAGGCGATCATATCGACCCATGGCATGATGGCGGCAAAACAACATTAGATAATGGTCAAATGCTTTGTAAGCATTGCAACCGTGTTAAAAGTGGTGCATAAAACATGAACATTAAAGTTTGCGCAAACAATAAATATGTAAATCTAAAAGGTGAGTATTTTTCTGATACAGGCAAAATCATAATATATAAGGATTCAAAGTACAGGGTTGATTACGCACCATCATGTATGCAACATATTTTACGTGCCAGAGATGAAATATTACCTATCATTGGCGATAATGGAACAATCGTAAAAGATTATGAATTTAATACAGCTGGTGGTGCTGCATCAATTTTGTGTGGTTCAATGACTAATGGTCTCGATTTCTTTAGAGAAGTTGAAACAAATAAAACCTTAAATGAATTTTTGGGAAATAAGGAAACAAAAAGTCTTAGAATAAGTCCAAAAGAAAAACCATATCTTCTATTAGAAGGAGAGAAAAAATTTACGAGAATATATTCAGTAGGCAAAAAAGCTTTAACTAATAGCGGATTTACATGTTATGTTGATGCAAATCACGAAACTTTTATTACTGACGCCGGTTCAGTTTATATGGAAGCTCATCATTTAATACCTTTTAAGTATCAAAAAGATTTTGTTTATAGTTTACAAGTTCCTGCCAATATTGTTTGTTTATGTCCGGAATGTCATCGTAAGTTACATTATGGAAAAGACAGAAAAATATTGCTAAAAAGACTTTATGATGATCGCAAATTTGATTTAAAAAAGGCTAAAATTGGAATTACATTTGCACAGCTTTGCAAATATTACGATATCGAATAAACTTTACTTTTTAAATCTTTGATTTATGTTCGTATACTACAAGGAGGTAGTCATATGGACCCAAAAATTAAAGAACAACTCTTAAAAATGAAAGAGCACGGATTCTCGTATCGGAGAATCTCTTTTCTTTTAAACATTCCACTAAGTAATGTAAAAAGCACAGTTCTTAGAGCAAGAAAAGCACCAGTAAAGAAGATTTATTGTAAAACCTGTGGTAAGTATGTAAAACAACCAAAAGGCAAGAAAGAAAAGAATTTCTGTAGCGATAAATGTCGCACCAAATGGTGGAACGCTCATAAAGATCTAATTAAACATTCAAATCCTGTTTATAAGAAATGTCCAATCTGTGGAAAAGTTTTCATTACTTATAAGAGCCAAAACAAAATTTATTGTTGTAGAGAATGCTATAGGAGAGCCAAATGGGTAAAACAGACGAATATTTTCACCGATTAGAAGATTATGTTTTATCGATGCTTATTGTAAAAAGAATGCTAATAGAGAATGTGATAACTAAACAAACCTACTCTCAAATGGAAAATGAACTTGCAAAAGAACTTAATGTCAAAAATAGTCTAGCAAGAGATGCTTTTAAACAAATAATTAAATAATCGTCTATCAAATCATTACTTTTTGTCCATTAACTATCAGGAGGTAGTCAAATGGACTCAATACATAATAAAGTGCTATCGCTTTATAAAAATAAGATGTCTGCTAGTGATATAGCTTTCATCTTAGAAATCTCGGTAGCGGCAGTTGAAAATTACATCAAGGATTTGGAAGAAGAAAATGAATTCCAATATTGTGAAAACTGTGGAAAAAGAATGGTTTCGATTAAAGGAAAAAAGAAAAAACGTTTTTGCTGTGACAAGTGCAGAAATGAGTGGTGGAATGCTCATCAAGATCAAGTAAACAAAAAGGCTTACTATGTAAAAACCTGTGTTTGTTGCCGCAAAAAGTTTTTGTCGTACGGAAACAAAAACGCCAAATATTGTTCACACGAATGTTACATTAAGCACAGATATCATAGGGAGAGAAGACATTATGAAAAAAGATACAATTAAAATAATTAAATTAAGAGAACAAGGTTTATCTTATACTGAAATTGCTAAAGTATTAGATATGCCACTAGGAAGTGTAAAAACTGTTATATCTAGACTTAGAAATAGGCAACCGGTTCCATGTGTTAAATGTGTTGAATGTGGATCGCTTTATCCAGCAGAATCAAATTCACTATTTTGCTGCCCTGAATGTAGAGAAAAATGGCTTAAAGAAAATGCACTTATTAACGATTAGTCAATCAGAAGAAAGTTTATGAATCAAAATTAATCGAAAATCAATAAAAATGGACGGGTTTCACTATATTCATCGAAAAATTACGTGTATTCAAAAGGGGATATGCAATTGTATTAAAATGTACAATTCGTTCCATTTGTAAATTACAGGTTTGATATAAGCCTGTTTTTTTATAAAAAAAATGATATTATTTAAATATGAAACCAAATCCAAATTTAGTATTTCCAATTCCTGGTTATGATAAGGAAACATATATAAAACCAACAATTAAAAATCCAAATATTATTGTTGGAGACTTTTCGTATTTTGCAGATCAAGATTTTGAAAGTCACGTTACTCATTTTTACCCATGGAGTAAAGACAAACTCATAATTGGAAAGTTTGTTCAAATTGCTTTTGGAGTTGAATTTATGATGAATGAATGCAACCATCAATTGAATGCTGTTTCAACTTATCCTTTCTTTACAATTCCAGGATGGGACGCATTGCGTCCAGAAGATAAAGACTGTCCTTATAAAGGCGATACAGTTGTTGGAAATGATGTATGGATTGGCGAAAAAGTTACAATTCTTCCAGGAGTCCACATTGGTGATGGCGCAATTATTGGAGCTTGTTCTGTAGTTACCAAGGATGTTGAACCATATACTGTTGTTGGTGGAAATCCTGCAAGAGTTATTAGAAAAAGATTTGATGATGAACTCATCGAATTATTAGAGAAATTTAAATGGTGGGATAAATCTGTTGATGAAATTAATAGGTTGATTCCAATTTTAACTAATTCAAATCTTGATCAAGTTAAAAAGTTCATTATTAAAGAAATTGAGAAATAGGTTATCTATGAAAAAGAGATTAATTTTAGGAATGCCATTATATGGATTCATCATTGTTGTAGGATTATGCCTAATTGGCATTATTGTTGGATCGGTCTGTGATTTCCAAATTAATAGTGCAATTTATAATAAGACCGAGTTTGGAGCATTTTTTGCTACATATGGTTCTTACTTTTCTTATTGTCTTTATCCTGCAGCTGGTATGTGTATTTTCAAAGGGCTTAAAAAGAAAAATCAAAGTTTCCTTGCTTGGACATTATTGGTAGTTTCTTATTTCCTTGCAGTTTATTACTCAAATAGTTATAACGGCGCTAAAGTCAGAGAATTATTCCATTATGATGTTGAAAATCCAAATGTTTTAATTTCTTTATCTGCTTATTTATTCTGGGTAGTTCTTTATGCTTGGGTTCCTGCAGTTTTCTATTTTATTCTTGATGATTCTGATTCAAGAACATTAATTTTTGTTGGTATTATTATCTTGCTTGCTGGTGTTGTTAGCGATTGTGTTAACCTTTGGTTAAAACAAGTCGCATCAAGACCACGTTTTAAATATTTAATTACATTAGAAAAACCAATCGATTCATTTAGGAATTGGTGGGAGATGAAGCCATATTTAGCTGGTAGCAATGATAACTTTAAGAGTTGGCCAAGCGGAAATATGACAATTGCTACAATGATGATGACTCTTCCATTATTGTTGCGCAATTTAAAATGGAAAAATAAATATCTTCCTTTAATAGGTTATTGTGTCGGTTTACTTTTTGTAATTCTTTATGGTTACAATCGTATGCACATGGGAAACCACTTTTTAAGTGATGTTTGTTTTGGAGTACTTATTACTTATTTGATTCATTCAATCATTGATTTTGCATTCTTTTACAAAAATGAAATTGAGAAAAATTAATTTATTATTAGCCCTTGCTCCTGCCTTATTTTCAGGGTGTTCAAACAATGGAAAAGACGTTATTAAATTTAACGATATTTTTGATTTTGTTAGCGAAATAAAAGTTGATAAAATTCAAACTATTTTTGTGACTAAAGGATACATCGGTGTTGCACCAGATATTGAGCCTTTTTATAAAAAATCCACAGAAAATCCCCAAGATTTTGAAAAATTTGTATCTTGGATTAATGATTCAATTTTGTCAGAAACGTCATATGATTTAGTGGGTGGAAGTTATACTGAAATTGACTTCGAATTAGTGAATGATTCTGATATAAAAATAAGGATCAATAACAACACAGTTTGTGATGATAAAAATGGTGATTTAAAATTCTACAAATTCGATTTAAATATTCCAGAAATACAATAAATAGCATGAGTCGTTGAGATTAATCTCTACGACTTTTATTTATATTTTGCTAAAATAATAAAGTATGACCGAGAAACAAAGAAAGAGTATTAAAGCATTTCATACCGTTGCTATAGGTGAAATTCTTGCCTGTTTTGGCTTATTAGTAGAATTAGGTTTTTTAACTCCATGGCTTAATTTTGCTGCCCTAGTTGCACTTGTTGGAATTGTTGTTATGCTTGTTGGAGTTATAAAGCTTCGCAAAACCAATAAATTTTTTGTTATTTCTTTTATTGCTGTTCTTTCTACTTTAGTAGTTTCACTTGCGTTTGGAGTAGTGGATGCAGTTTTGCAAGCCAATAATCTTACAGAAAGCAAAGATACAATAAACACTATTCAACAAATTATTTCTAAAGTAATTTCATTTGTTTATACTTTTGGTCTTGTTAGAGGTTGTGCTTTAGCAGCAACAGGAAAATCAAAATCAAAGTTTGGCACGCACATGATTCTTGTTAATGGTGGCGGTAAAGTTATTTCTATTGCTCTTAGTATTATCAGTGGAATGTTCCTTGAAGGTAATCCAGTTGCAAGTGGAGTTTTATCAATTGTTTCTACAGTTATTTCAGTTATTGTTGAACTTTACTTCTGTGTCTTCTTATATAGAACATATTTAAAAGCTAAAGCGAAATATTCTGATTAATACAGGTTTACCTGTATTTTAATTAAAAAAGAGCACTTCTGTTGCTCTTTTAATTTATTAATTATTGTTTTATAATTTATATAGAGATTGTTTATAAAATAAGGAGACACTATATTATGAACAAAAGATTATTATCATTACTTACTCTTCCTTTGATTTTTTCATTGGGAGGATGTGGCGAAAAACCTCATGAACATACATTTTCAGAAGATTGGTCTCACAACGAAACATCACATTGGCATGCCGCTACATGTGAACACAGTGATTTAAAAGCAAATGAAGCAGATCATACTGGTGGTGAAGCAACATATACACACGGCAAGATTTGTGATGTCTGTGGATTTGAATACACTGCTCCAAAAGAAAAAGACGTTGATTTAATTGGAAAGCTTTACTATTACAATGGTAAAAGTAGTGAACTAATCTTTGATAGAGACACAACCGAAAACGATTTTAATAATGTTTTTGGACAATTTTATCAATCATTTACTCAAGTCAAATTAAGTGTTGCAGAAATTCTTTCTTCTTACAAAGTAGCAAAACATGAATTTAAAGTATTAAATGAAGATCAAACAAAGTTTGAAGATGAAGAAACTGAAAAGGTTAGACTCTTTGGAGGCAAAGAAATTAAAACCTATGGAGTTAACGTTAAAGACGAATATAAACTTTGTGAATTTGGTTTCGATCCAGACAAAGAAGATGTCTACCATTTCTATAGTGAAAACCTTGAAAAACCAGGAGAAGTTGAAATCTTTAAGCTTGTTGATAAAGACTTCCTTTCAGGACACACTAAGAATGCAACAGTTTATGATGATGGATTTACATTAGAAAATAACGAAGTTAAATTCACATTTGTTATTCAACTTACTCTTGAAGATGTTATTTATAAAGCCTCATTTAATATGTATCTTGCAAGCGAAGAAAAGCAGGAGGTTAGAATTACTAAACAACCAGAAGATGTTGAAATCTGTGCACCAGATGGATTTAAATTTGAAGTTCAAGTTGATCACCCAGAACTTGTTAGAGGTTACCAATGGTACGGCGGTGGTTTTAATGAAGCAGGTGAACCTGCATCATTCTCTCCAATTCTTGGTACAGCAGCAAAGAAAGCTGTTTTTGAAGTTCCAAACACAGGCTCCAAAACTGGCCGACAAGCATATAAATGCTTAATTACAACTGATGACTCCCAATTCTTCTCTGATGTTGGTGTTTTAAATATTAGTGAATCATTAGATGAAGTTCCAGCATTCATGGTTCTTGATTATGCGGTTAGACCAGGTTCATCCTTAAACCTTGAAGACACTCCATATGGAACAGGCGAAATCAGATACAGTGGCAGTGGTAACGAAATTGCATTTGATAATGTACATTTCAATAATGCTAACATTGAATCTGCTCTTGAAAATATCGCATTTGATTTAACTTCATGGAATAACATTGTTAAAAATGTTAACATCAAGTTTATCGGCACAAACATTATTAATAATGTTTATTGGGAAGAAGATCATAACCAAGGTGGTTTTGGATTCTTCATGCACTATGGTGGACAATCATTTATCCCAACAATTACATTTACTGGTGATCCAGTCACAATTATTGGTGGCACAAGAGCTATTTCAGTTAATGCTCATTTAGTAATTGAAAACGAAGTTAACTGTGTCGGAATTCCTCATAGATTAACCCATGGAATTTATGCATATGATATTACTGTAAAATCAGGCGCTGCAATCACCGGAAACATTGGTGGTTCAATCTTATACACAACTCATGCAGAAGCAAATGTGTGGGGCGATATCAAAATTGAAGAAGGTGCCAGAGTTGATGCAATTATTAATCCAGGACATGTTAGCGAAGGCGACACCCAATTATTCGGAATGCTTGCCATCAATGATTTAATTATTGATGGTGCAGAAGTTAATATGACAATCTCACCAGATTACGAATATTTCCGTTCTTCAGACCATGCAATAGCACCAATTATTGGAATGTATTCTCAAGAACATTTAATCAAGATTACAAAATCAAATGTTAATATCAATGCTATTTGTCAAAATGTTCCTTCTGAAGGTGATATTTTCCCTCTTGTTGCTTGCGCTGAAGGCATTTCTGCTCCAAACATTCAAATTTTAGATAATTCAAATATCAATGTGTACATTGATTCTAAAGCATTTAACCAAGTTTGTGGCATTTATGGCATTGTCATTAATCTCTTTAATAGTGACGTTGATGTTCATGCTCATGGTGCTTACTTTGTTAGCGGAATTAATGCTGTTTTAAAAAGAACAATTCAAGTAAATAATCTTGAAGAACAATACATTGGCAAATGTTATGGTACTGATCATTTTGATTATGCAAATCCATTAACCGCAAGTTTTGAAGAAATTGGTTCTCAAGCTGAAGGAATTTTAATGGATCCAGGAGATTTTGTTTCAACCATCAAAATCAACGAAGGCAGAACTAGAGTCTACGCAAAAGCAGACACATTTATTACAGGTGAACCAAGCAATATTCCAACTTATGTTGATGCTGGAATGAGAGCTAAAGACTTTAAGATTACTTTAAATGGAGCAAGCTCCATTGAAGTTGATACCGAAGGAATGGCAGCAATCGTTCTTACTTATGATCATATTCAAGACTATCGTGAACCAGTTGCAGATTATGAATCAGTTTATCTTGAACAAATTCTTGATGTATTTGCATCTGATGTAACTTATTACGTAAATCAAGGTTCTTATGAATCGTACTCAGAATTTGAAGAACCAAAACATTTCTACGTTGCATATGAGTCATTGTTCTCTGATAACTCTGGCGAAACTTTCTTAGAACACATTAAGTTATCTCACAAGAATTAAAGGAGAAAATTATGGCTAAACAAAAGAAGCTAACAAAGAAAGTTCAACGCCAATTAGACTTATTGTCTAAATACTACGAAATTGATAGCGAAAATCGTTTGATTAATATTGAACTCCATTACGAAAAGGCAAGTGAACTTTTTGAAATGGATGTAGTCACCAAAGGTACTCCTAAATTTAAAAGAGAAATCTTAGCAAGAATATCAGAACTCTTAGAGTCTGTTCCAGAAGGCTACAAAGTAGATTTCTCCATTAAAGTTGATGATTATGAAGGAGTTAAAGTTAATAACATTTTAGAGTCATTTAAAGATCAACTTGAGATGTTTAATTTCCAAATTTACAAAGTAAAATCTGGAAGAATGCTCACTGCAGTCATCTTAGCTCTTGTTTCAGTTGGCATTCTTTTTGTAAGACAATTCTTACTTAATCAAGAAATACTTGATGACTCTATATTGCTCACTGAAATGCTTGATATTACCGCGTGGGTTTTCCTTTGGGAAGGTGTTTCAACTCTCTTCCTCAGAAGTGATGAATATAGAGATGTTTCATTTAGAATTATTGACCATATTAAATCCTTTGCTTTAATTGATAAGTCAAATAAAGTAGTCGCAAGGATGGACAAGGAACAAATTAAAAAGGATTGGGTTAACGTTTCTCGTAGAGAAAAGAACGCAAGAAAGATGCTTCTTATTGCAGGCGCACTATCCTTTGCATCAGGCGTTGTAACAATTTTTGATATGATTCCAGAATTCTTTGCAGAGCAAACAAATTATTTAACATTTATGATTTCTGCAGTTGCTCAAATTGTGGTTGGTGTTATCGGAATTATTGGTGGTATTGGTGCTTGTTCACTTTATTGTGAATCTGGTAAATTCCAAAAAGCTGTTCCAGTTGTTTCCTACATTTATTTAATCTTAGATCTTGCTGTTGCAGGCATTGTTGGCTATGCAATTGCAAGTGAAGGTTTAAATGCTAAAGACATAATCGCTGTGTCTATTGCAGTTGCAATTTCTTTAGGCGCTTCAATTTTGTATTTTGTCTCTTATATGTTGCTAGTAAAAGCGGGCAAAGAAAACGGTGACGAGGACGTCTATAAATTATAGACTTTAATCTTTGATTAAAAAAGACGCTTATTCAGCGTCTTTTTTATTTTCTTCACTAGCTTTCTTTGCTTCTAATTCGGCTTTCTTTTTTGCTTCATTAGCTTCGTCTTCAGCAATTGCTTTTTTGATGTCTTCTACGTAACCTGGAACTGGTTTGAAGTAGTGGTAAATTCCTTGGAACATGTAGACACAAGCAACGTAGATGAGCGCAGCGCCTAACATTATATTTGTTGTTGCGCCATCTGGATTTTTAACAAGGCAGATTATATCGTATGTGATCATGTAGAATGCTAAGACAAGAATTGCGATTTTATCTGGAAGGAAGTTTCTTGCTCTTCTTCTCTTTGAGAAGCAGAACCAGATAAAGTCACCAATTCCAAAACCACATCCAGCAAGAGTAATGTAGTTAAAAATTAGTCTTCTTTTTTCGTCATAACCAATGACTTGAGTCATTTTTAAAATACCTAAAACAAGGAACACAATTGAAAATATAATTAATTCAATTGAGTATGCAAGGTACGATTTTTGTTCAGCACTTAGTTTCTTTTTCATATGGCTTATATCATATTTGAGAAGACAATAATTCGCAAGGAATTAATTATTTGTGTTATGTATTCAATTTTGTATTGTAAAACAATAAAAAATTGATATAATATAATTGTGAGGTATTATTATGATTACATTAACTGAAACTACAAGCCCATCCCAACCAGTAATTATTGGCATTATTATTGCCTTAGTAGTATTACTGATTTTAAGTGCATATTTCTCACTTACTGAAACTGCATTTACTTCCTTAAACAAGCTCAGAATTGAGAATCTTGCTAAAAAATCAAGATCAGCAAGAATGGTTCTTAAACTCTCACAACATTATGAAAGAGTTTTATCAACAATTCTTATTGGTAACAATATTGTAAATATTGCTGCTTCAGTTTTAGCAACAGTTTTGTTTGTTAATTATTTGGGAGACATCGGCCCAACAATTGCAACAATAGTGGTCACAATTGTAGTTTTAATTTTTGGTGAAGTTACTCCAAAATCACTCGCAAAAGAAAGACCAGAATGGTTTGCAAGAGTTGCAGTTTATCCACTTTGTTTCTTCTACATCTTATTTTGGCCAATCGGAATGCTTCTAACTGGAATTCAAAAATTAGTGAAAAAGATGTTTCATCTTAAAAAGAAAGAACCAGTTTATACAGAAGAAGAATTCTCCATGCTTGTTGAAGATATGAATGAAGCGAAAGTTTTAAATGATATCGAAGAAGATATTATCCAAAATACAATTGAATATGGTGATACAAAGGTTGAAGAAATTATGACTCCTGCTAAAGAAGTTGATTTTGTCTGGATTAAAGATGATTTTGAAACCATTTGTAAAAAATTTGTTGAAACAAATAGATCAAGAATGGTTGTTTGCAAAAAGAAAAATCTTAACTCTGCTTGCGGAGTTATACATGGAAAAGACTTATTTGAGCTCATGGTAAAAGGCGATAAGAACATTTCAAAAATCATTATGGATGAAGATGACATTGTTGTCGTTAAACCTGGTAAGAAAATTTCTAGATGTTTCAAACTTTTACAAAGTAAACATCAACATTTAGCGATCGTTAAAGAAGAAAAAGAAGTTCTTGGCATTGTTACAATGGAAGACATTTTAGAAGAACTTGTCGGTGAAATCAGAGACGAAAACGATGAGGATTAATTGACTTTTGCTATTCTTATAGTATTATTTTCCAGTATGAAAAATACCAACGTTAGAAGAATTACAGGCGTCGCGATATTACTCGCTGTTTTAATCGTTCTTCAAACAATTGGTAATTACGTTGCTGTTTTTGGTATTAGCATTAATTTAGCATTAGTTCCTATTGCTGTTGGTGCCATTGTTTATGGTCCACTAGCAGGTGCTTTTTTAGGCTTGTGCAATGGTGCAATTATTCTTGCGTCTCCATCAACTCAAGCTTTATATTTTCAATATTCTCCTGTAGGAACAGTATTTACTTGCTTACTTAAAGCCACAATTGCAGGCTTAATCGCAGGACTTATTTTTAAGGCTATGAAAAAGAACCACAGCAAAGCTGGTGGTGTTCTTTCTGCTATTTTGGTTCCAATTATTAACACAGGTTTATTTGTAACATTTTGTTTCACAATTATGAGAGCAGCAATCGATGCTCAAGCAGCTGGACAAACCGCAATTTCTATTGTTTTTTCTGTTCCAGTATTTGCAAACTTTGCATTTGAACTTGGATCAATGATTATACTTTCTCCAGCAATTATAAAAATTTACAAAATCATGACGAGGACTGATAAACATGCACTATAAACATAACAACAGAATGACTTGCTCTAGCTCAGTAGAATTTGATATTAATGGTGATATAATCACCAATATCTCATTTTGTGGTGGTTGCAACGGAAACTTAAAAGCAATCGCAAAACTATGTGAAGGAATGAGTGTCTCTGAAATTGAAGCAAAACTTAAAGGCAATACTTGTGGTCCTAGACCAACTAGTTGTGCAGACCAATTTGCAATTGCTGTTAGAGAAGCTTACGAGAAAAGTAAATAATACTTTGTATTAAAAAAAGAACTTCAAGCGAAGTTCTTTTTCTTTTATTTTGTAACCTTTGTGAATTCGTTTACTGCGATTGCACCAAGTGAGTTTCCTATCGTTGCAAGTGCTAGGTTAAGAATTAACCACGGGCTTAGATCATTGAGTGCAAAAGAGAAGTAGAACATATTTGCGACACAGTGATCAAATCCTAAATAAACAAATAATGCAATTGGAATTAATATTCCAATAACTTTTAATACTGGATGTTTGAACTTCTTAAAGAAGAAGACAGCGGTGTAGACTAAAACACCACAAAGTAGAGCTCCACCAAGATTAGTGAAGATTCCTTCTGCAGTATTTAATGTAGAAGTTTTATTTACTGCAATTGCTTTAGCAGTGTTATAAATTGGTTCAACATTTCTAAAGATTAAAAAGCAGATTGAACCAAATAAAACTGCTCCAACAAAGTTGCCTAAATACATTATTAATAATGTAAGTGGGTACTTTTCTCCTTTTTTGTCTAGAAGGAAGCCAATTTTTCCAGTGAATAAGTTAAATCCAAGGAAGCAGACTAAACAAAGACCAACAGGAAATAAAGCACTTCCTAAGAGTTTCCCGATTATGGAAACATCTCCTGAAATGTAGGTTTTAACGATGATGTTTAATAAGCCTCCTAGCGCAATAGATGCACCAGCGACGATTCCTAATAAAAAGTTCTTCGTTTTACTCATATTGCGTAAAATTATACAAAATTTTACCGAATAATTAAATGTTAGTTTGAAATTTTGTTTTTTTATTATATAATAATTTTGAAATTTAAAGGGTTTTTGATATGAACAATTTACTTAATGAATTAAATGGTTTCTATAAAGCAATAATCAAGAAACTAAACAACTACAGATTAACATCAATTATTGTCTCTGCAGTTTCTCTTCTTGCAGGACTCCTCTCATTAGGACTCCTCTTCATTTATTATTTTGCAGGAGATATTTCAACTCTTACTGAATCAAGACAACCATCATTTGTTTCTTTAGGTGAATCCGGAAGAATCATGGGTATGATTTTCTTCTTATTCTGTATCTTTGTTATCATTTGTTCGATTGTAATTATTTACAATTTACTTCCTTACATCTTAAATAAGGAAAAACTTACACCAAAGAAAGCCCCTTTAATGATGGCAGTTGTCAATGGTGGATTACAAATTGTTGTAATTGTATTCTCAGTTCTCGCAATTGTTCTTGAAAAGCCAAATACCTATGTTTGGTACATTGTTACAATTCCATTTAACGTTATTACATGTATTGCAAACTTCCTTTGCATTGTGCCATTCCTTAAATGTGTCTTCTATCAACCTGCTATTGGTTCAAAATTATGCGCAAGCAAAGAAGCTGATAAATAATAATATTAATAAAATAAATAAAGAAAAAAGAACTCGCGATGAGTTCTTTTTTCTTTATAATTAATAAATTAATTATTCAGCTTTCTTAGCAGTGAAGTCGAGGACTGACATTAATAAACTTAATGCACCAGCGATAATTAATAAGACTGCCATTGCAATAAGTGATCCTGTAAGTTCCATTGAGATCCAGTGAATGTTTGCATTTGCTGGAGTCATTAAGACTAAGACGCCTGCTCCGATAAACATTAAACCAGTGAGTGGTGCGATAACCTTACGGGCTTTGATTGGAAGGAAGTTGACAAGCATAAGTGCTGCTGCAACAACGAATAAGAAGAATCCAACAATACCGATAATGTTTTTAACGTCTGCTGCGTTCCAAACTAATTGATAGTAGTTTCCGGAATTTACATCCATATTTAATGCAGCAGTATTGTTTGCTAAACCGAATGAAATAGAAACAAGGATAATGTTTACTAAGTTGATAATTGGAATTAAGAATTTACGCATTGTATTTACGCTCCTTTTACTTATAAAAGCGAGATAAATTATATAGAATGCATTTAGTTTATGCAAGATATAACGTTAGAAATATTAAAATTTTCTAAAAATATATGTATAAATAATGCAAAAATTAATTTTTGAAAAAGAACTATTGTATTTTACCTAAATACATTTATAATGTAATTAACCATAAGCGTTGGACGCTATGAAAAGGAAAACGGATTGGTTGCAGCCAATCCGTTTTTTAAACAAAAGTGTTGCAATTATAGAATAATTAAAGTATATTATTCATGCTCACTTCGGTGAGTAACTCTTATTTCTAAGAGTGGCAGGTTGCCACTCTTTAGTTTATTAAGGAGACTTTATGTCACTTGAAATCACAGTCAAAAATCTTATCGAAAAGCCTATTAAGGCTTTAGGCTATCAAGAAATTGAAGTTAAGTTCGTTAGAGAAAGCGGAGTTAACTATCTAAGAGTAATGGTGGACAAAGACGACGCAATCTCTTTGGATGATATTGTTAAAGTTAACGATGTTATCTCACCAATACTTGATGAAGCTGACTTAATTGCTAATGAATACGTTCTTGATGTCACAACGTTTGGAGCAGAAAAGAAAATTGATGTTTCTAACCTCGAAAAATATGTAGGAAAATACGTCAATATTCACCTTTCAAATCCATACAAAGGAATGAATATTATTGAAGGTGATTTAACAAGTGTCAATAACGACAAAGTCGTAATTGAATATAAAGAAAAAACACGCACTATCAAATGTGAAATTGAAAGAAAATTCATTGATAAAGCGCGTCTTGCAATCAAATTTTAAAAGGAGAATTAAAAATTATGGATGCAACCAAGTTTATTGAAGCATTAGATGAACTCGAAGCTAGCAAGGGAATTAGCAAAGAGTCCATTATTGCCGCCCTCGAAGAAGCTTTACACAAAGCTCTCGAAAAACAAATTTCAGAAGGTTATCGTAATGATGGCGACATTCGTGTCAAAATCACTGCAGATCCAGCTGAAATTGACATGTGTTATGTCAGAAAAGTTGTCGAAGAAGTTGAAGATGACTATCTTGAAATTTCAGTTGAAGACGCAAACAAAGGTCTCAAGAAAGCAAAGTATGCTGTTGGAGACGAATTTGTTGTTAAATCTTCACCAGATGACATGTTAAGACTTACAGCTTTAACAGTTAAATCTGTCTTAAGACAGAAACTTGCAGAAGCAGAAAAAATGTCACTTTATGAACTCTACAAAGACAAGATCGGTGAAATGATTACTGGTATTGTTGAAAAATGTGATGATAGAGGTGCAGTCGTCAATATTGGACGTAGCTCACTTTATTTAACACGTAGAGATTTAATTGGTGATGAAATGCTCGAAATGGGTGCTCCAGTTAGATTATATGTTAGCGATGTTACAGGTGCAGAAGCAGGAAAAGCTCCAATGGTTAGAGTTTCCCGTGCAGATGCCGGTTTCTTAAAACGTCTTTTTGAAGAAGAAGTTAGAGAAATTTATGATGGTACAGTCATCATCAAATCCATCGCTCGTGAAGCAGGTATTCGTTCAAAACTTGCTGTATACAGCAATGACCCAAATGTTGATTCAGTTGGTTGCTGTATTGGCATGAATGGATCCGCTATCCAAAAAATCGTCGCACAACTCGGAAATAGCAGAGATAAAGAAAAGATTGATATCATTCAATATTCTCCAAATGATGCTCTTTTCATCATCGATGCTTTACGTCCAGCCCAAGTTTTAAGAATTGGTGTTGAAGTTGGCGAAGATGGTAAGAAAAATGCAGTTGCAATTGTTCCAGATGGACAACTTTCCCTTGCAATTGGCCGTAAAGGCGCAAACGTTCGTGTTGCATCTAAACTTACAGATACACACATTGATATTAAAGAAGAATCTATGTCTGATGAAGTTGAAATGGAACTCAAATCAGTCGAGACAATTCAAGAAGAAGAAAAGATTCGTATTCAAAAAGAAAAATACGACAAGTACCTTTCTCAAATCAAATCACAACGTCAAGAAGCTGTCAAAACCGAAGCTGGTGTTGAAAAAGCTAAACCACAAAAAATCGTTGATGAAGTTGAAGAAGTTAAGGAAGTTAAACCAGCTGTTAAACCAGTTGAACAACCTAAGGTTGTTGAAGAACCAGTTGAAGTTGAAGAAAAACCAGTTGTTAAACCAACTGTTGTTAAGACAACAACAACTCTTGATGCCCTTGAAGCTTCATTAGAGAAAGAAAGCAAGAAGGAATCCTTCAAAGCAACACAAAAGACTTCAAAACGTCCACGTAAGATTGAAGAAGACGAAGTTGCACACGAAGAGATCAAACCAGAAGATACAACTCCAAAAATGGCTATTTACACCGATGAAGAACTCGCTGAAATTGCCAAAGAGGAAGAAGAATTTTACGAGGATGATTACGAAGATTCAGATGAAGACATCGATTACGATGAATTCGATGAATACTACGATGACGACGACAAATAACTTTTAGTTATTTTCTCTAATCCAACTAATTAAAGAAAGTGAGGTAAAAGCTATGTCTAAATATCAAGATTCAAGAAGAGCAAATATTCCAGCAAATGGTGTAAAAAACAAAGAAGCATCAAATAAAGTTGATGGTGGTGTCTTTGTTTTTACCCGTAACATGTCTGTTGGAGAACTTGCTAAAGCATTAAATCTTAATGTTAACGATATCATCAAATTCCTTTTCTTAGAAAAGAAGATGATTGTTAACATTAACCAAACATTAGACGAAGAAACAATTGGTTTAATTTGTCTTCAATTTGGTTATGACTTTAAAAAAGAAAAGATCGTAAGCGAAGAAAACTTCGAAGAAGTTGAAATTGTTGATAAACCAGAAGACCTTAAACCAAGAGCACCTGTTGTAACAATCATGGGCCACGTTGACCATGGTAAAACAACTCTTATTGATGCTATCCGTTCAAGCCACTTAGTTGATGGTGAAGTCGGTGGCATTTCTCAAGCTATCGGTGCTTACCAAAAAGAAATCAACGGACAAAAGATTACGTTCTTAGATACTCCAGGCCACGAAGCATTTACTGCTATGAGACAAAGAGGTGCTGCTGTAACTGATATTGTTATCTTAGTTGTCGCTGCAGATGACGGTGTCATGCCTCAAACAATTGAAGCTATTGACCACGCCAAAGCTGCTAACGTTCCAATCATTGTCGCTATCAATAAAATTGATAAAGAAGGCGCCAATGTTGAACGTATTAAGACTGAATTAATGTCATATGACATTATTGCAGAAGAATATGGTGGAACAAACATTGTTTGTGAAATCTCTGCAAAGAAGAATATTGGCATTAAGGAACTCCTTGAAAACGTTCTTTTAGTGGCAGAAATGCAAGAACTTAAAGCTAACCCAGATAGATATGCTATTGGTACTGTTATCGAAGCAAATCTTGATAAGGGCGAAGGACCAAAAGCAACATTATTAGTCCAAAACGGAACTCTTACATTCCAAGACTATGTTGTTGTTGGAACTGCCTATGGCAAAATCCGTAGAATGACAAACGAATACAAGAAGATTGTTAAAGAAGCTAAACCTTCTACACCAGTCTCAGTTATTGGTTTAAGTGAAGTTCCAAATGCTGGTGATAAGTTCATGGCATTCCCAACTGAAAAACAAGCTAAAGATATTGCAGAAAAACGTGCACTTGCAAAGAAAGCATCTGATCAAAGTGCTCAAGCTGCAGCATCCTTAGAGAAGATTTACTCCAAGATTACTGAAAGTAATGGTGAAGTACAAGACATTAACATTGTCTTAAAAGCAGATACCACAGGTTCTGCTGAAGCAGTCAAAGCTTCATTAGATAAGTTAAGTAATGAACAAGTTCACATTAACGTTATTCACGCTAGTGCTGGTGCAATTACAAATAACGACGTTATGCTTGCAAGTGCATCAAACGCTATCATCTATGGCTTTAATGTTAGACCAACTGCTATGGTTTCAGCTAAAGCTGAAGAATCTGGTGTTGAAATCAGATTACACCGTATCATTTATGCTTTAATTGAAGAAATGGAAGCAGCTATGAAAGGTTTATATAAGAAAGAAAAGGTTGAATCCATTCTTGGACAAGCCGAAGTTCGTACTCTTATTAAGATTTCAAAAGTTGGTACAGTTGCAGGTAGCTATGTAACTTCAGGCGTTATTAAAGCAGGTGCACTTGTTCGTGTACTCCGTAATGGCGTTATTACATATGAAGGAAAACTTGGATCTCTTAAGAGATTCAAAGATGACGCAAAAGAAGTCAAAGAAGGCTTTGAATGTGGTCTTACAGTAGAGAATTTCAATGACCTTAAGGAACTCGATGTTATTGAAGCATACGAGATGGTTGAAAAAGAATAATGGCAGATCGCACCCAAAGAATTCAATCCATCATTGGAAAGAATATTTCTGAAATCATTCAATTTGAACTTAAGAATCCTAAAATCGGATTCTGCACAGTAAGTGAAGTTTGGGTTAGTAGTGATTTCTCATATGCTAGAGTTTATGTTACTTTCTTAGGGGCAAAGTATCCAAAACAAAACCTCGAAGAACTTAACAAAACAAAAGGATATGTACGTTCTTCGTTAGCGAAGAAGATTGATATCCGTAAGACTCCAGAAATAACATTCTACCTTGATGAGACTTACGAAAAAGTTAATCATCTTGATGAAGTTTTGAAAAAAGAATCAGAACAAATCGAAAAGATGAAAAAATAACAAAGAAAGACCTTTTAGGTCTTTTTCTTTTGGAAATTTTCAATTTCTATATTAATTAAAAAATATCAATTTTAATATTGTTATTTTTTAATTATAATAGTATAAAGGAAAGGAGAATAAAATGATATTTGTTACAGCAACTGAATTTAGAAGACATTTTGGAAAATATATAGATTTAGTTGGAATAAAGAAAAAAGAAATTGGAATAACTAAAAACGGCAAATGGGTAGTAACATTAGTACCGTATATTGAGAAGAAAAAAGGCAATTAGTAATGAACTAAACGGGGTTCAGATTAATAACTGCCTTTTTCTTTTACATTGGATAGAATGGTGACGAGAAGTATTTTAGATTGTTCTCAATGAATGCTCTGATATCTTTCTCTGATTTTTTATATTTTGATTTAAGCGATAAATCATGTATTGATGGAATCTCATCTTTAGTGAATGAGATAACACCAATAGGAGTGGAGAGTTTATAGACAACGTATCTAGAAACATCTTCATCAAGATTTAAACATTTAAGTTCTTCTCTAAGTTTAAATTCCACTCTAGTATCACTCGCAAGGATAACTGGTTTAAAAGAAATATCTTTTCTTTCTACTTTGTAGAAGATGTCATTATAGAAAAGTATTTCTTTTTCGTAGTTATCCATCATAGAGAAGAAGTTGTCTTTTGCAGATGGATATTTCTTATATATATCTTTTAGTAATGATTTCATTTCCGCGCGCATAGTATTTCCATCATTTGGACAATGAGATGGGAAGCTAGGAATATTTTCTTCTTTTTGAGCTTTGATGATTGTATCTTCATGACAAAGAATCAAAGGACGAATGAATTCAATATCAGCGCGATCTAGATGCATCTTTGGTTGGAAAGAGGCAACTCTTCCTCCAAAGATCATATTCATATACAAAGTTTCAATTGCATCATCTCCATGATGAGCGAATGCAACTTTGTTGCATCCAAGGTCGTGAGCTGCTTTATTAATAGCAGCTTTTTTCATTCTGGAACAGATAGAACATGGAAGATGTGGTGCATCTTTTTGCTGAGCTTTAAGAATTGGATAGACTTCTTTTGAATCAATGACTTTGAGATCTAAACCAAGTGATTTAACGTACTTCTTAATTGGTTTAGGATCAAAGCCATCAAAACCTAAATCTAAGATTACTGGAACAATTTCAAAATTCACGCAGTCAAAGTGTTGATATTGAGAAAGTGCTTTTAAAAGCACCATTGAATCTTTTCCGCCAGAAACTCCAATTAAAACCTTGTCGTTTTCGTGGAAGAAATCATACTTTTGGTCTGCTTTTCTAATAAGTCCAAGAATCGTCCTTAAAGATTTCATGCCAAATATTATATATTTTTGTATATTAAAATGTATAACAAATGTGATACATCATGTAAATTTTAATAAACAATCCCATAGGGATTAAATTTCCATAGTGCAATTTTTTGCACTTTAGAATTGCACTTTGGAATATCTTATATTAAAATATAAACATGATTTATTCTGATTATAAACAATATGCTATTGAAACCTCAATTGGACTTCAAGATGTTGATCATCTAAAAAACTCCGATTATTTTCTTAGTCTTACAAATCAGTATATTAAAGGCGAAATTTCACTCAACCAATTAGATGATCTTATAACTTCTTATTACAAATCAAAACCAGATGATAATAGTAGAGTAAAAGAAACTGATATTGCTTCAAATAATATGTTAAACATATTTATGTCTGATAAAAAATTTGAATTATCAGTAAAACACTTTTGCGATATACATAGAAAAATATTTGAAGGTGTCTTTGATCATCCAGGCGCAATGAGAACATATAATATTCAAAAAGCTGAATGGGTTTTAGATGGTGACACAGTAGTTTATGGTGATTATAGAAGTTTGTATGACACAATTAGTTATGATCTGCAGGCGGAAAAAGATTTTGATTATGAAGGCCTGACAATTGATGAAAAAATAAAACATTTAGCGCAATTTGTTGCTAATATTTGGCAAAATCATATTTTTAGTGAAGGAAATACAAGAACTGTTTCTATTTTCTTTATTGAATATTTAAATAGTTTAGGTTTCAACTTAACAAATGATGCCTTTGCAGCTAATGCTTGGTATTTTAGAAACTGTTTGGTTAGAGCAAATTATTCTAATTTTGAAAAGCATATAGAAGAAGACAAAAGCTATTTAATTAGATTTTTAAGAAATCTCCTATTGGGAGAAAATAATAGATTGCTAAATAGAGAATTACACATTAAATATGGAATTCATTTAGACAAAACTAAAGAATTATCAAATAATGAAAAACATGTAATTGACTTAGTAAAGCATAATCCATCTATTAAAACTGATGATATTGCAAAGTATTTGAATGTTTCAGTTAGAACTGTAAAAAGTATCTTACAAGCATTAAAAGAAATGAAATTGATCAAACGTATTGATGGAAAACGATATGGTTATTGGAAGGTGTTAGATTAATATGGTTTCAGGTTCATTACTTATTAATAAAGAAATAGGATTAACATCTAGACAAGAGGTTAATAATATTTCGCATATTTTAAAAGAAAAGAAAGCAGGACACATTGGTACTCTTGATCCTTTTGCAGATGGACTTTTAATCGTGCTTTTAGGATCCTCAACCAAGATTTCTCCATTCTTAGAAATCATGGATAAAACTTATGTTGCAACTCTTAAACTAGGAACTCAAACTGACACTGGTGATTTGACTGGAAATGTAGTGGAGCAAAAAGAAATAAAACCGCTAAATAATGAAAAAATCACTCAAATTCTAGGACATTTTAAAGGAAAACAACTTCAAACACCTCCAATGTATTCAGCCTTAAAAGTCAATGGAAAAGAGCTCTACAAGTACGCTAGAGAAGGCAAAGAAATTGAACGTAAACAAAGAGAAATAGAAGTGTTTGACATTAAACTTCTTGACTACAAAAATAATGAGCTAACTTTTGAAGCAAAAGTATCAAAAGGAACATATATCCGTACTCTTGGAGAAGACATTGCAAAAGCTCTTGGAACTGTCGGTCATTTGATTAGACTAACAAGAACTGAAGTCGGTCCATATAAGCTTGAAGATGCTATAAGAAGTAAAGATGTAAAAGAATCAGATTTAATTCCAATGTCTAAAATGTTGGAGTTCATGCCATCATATGAAGTTGATGGTGAACTTGCAAAGAAAGCATTAAACGGAATGCATTTTAGACTCCCAATAAATGAGCAAAGAGTTTTGCTAAAAGATAATGATGGAATAATTGCTATTTATGAAAGACTCGAAAGTGGAGTTTATTCCCCAGTGAGAGGATTACGCTAATCATATGAAAAAGACTTTTTGGAAAGATTTATTCAAAACGATATTACGTTCAAAAGTAACATTCTTTTCAATCGTGATTTTTATCATGATGGGAATGCTTTTATTCCTTGGAATTGATTGGACTGCATCATGTGTTGTTAACAACACGATTGATTATTATAATTCCTCAAACGTTTTTGATATTCAAATAAATGTATCTCCAGGATATAAAAATCCAGAAGAACTTTTAAACATTGAAGAAATAGATGAAGTTGAAGGACTTTATAACTACATCACATCATTCAAAGATGAAAGCAATGGTTTTGAAGCAAGTTTTACTTCAATTCCAGAAAAGATAAATTATTTCAGTAACATTAAAGGTACTCTCCCAGAGAATGAAGGAGAAATAGCTCTAATCAGTTTCTGGGCTGAAGATAATGGCTATGAAATTGGTGACACAATCAAAATTGAAAACACACCAGTATTTCTTGATCAAGGTAGATTTACTACAGATACATTTAAAGTTACTGCAATTGTAGATTCTGCTATTTTGACTGCAAAGAAAACAACAGTTTATGGAATGTCTCAAACTAGAAACATTCCAGTAAACGCACCTTTCTTTATTGCTGAATCTTCATTCAATCCAACAATTAATAATTTAGCAGGTTTTAACACAATTTATGTTAGAAGTAACACCCTTAGAAATTACAAATATTTCACTGAAGATTTTTACTCAAAAACTGAGGATATAGTTAAGACAATTAAAGCATCACCAGAGCTTGAAGGAAAATCGTTTTCTGTAAGCACAATTAGAGATTCAATTTCACATCAAAACATTCAAACAATTTCTGAAGTTTTAGGTCAAATAAAATACTCCATGTCATTGCTCTTTGTTGGGGTTGGTTTACTTGTTTCGTTCTTCTCAATTTCAAGAATGGTTAATGAGACTCAACAGATCATTGGAGTTAAAAAAGCAAAAGGTTTTAGAAACCGCGAAATATACGCATTTTATTTAATTTATACGGGAATTGCGGTGGTTTTTGGCGCTATTTTAGGCGCAATACTAGGAAGATTTGCAGCAGAACCAATCATTGTAAACGCTGTTGCAAACGCCATTATTTTCCCACCTCTTAAGTATGAATTTGCAATTGGAATGACTTTAATTGTCTTTGCAATTGAACTTGTTTCGCAGCTACTCATTACTCTTTTTGCAACTCATAAAGTTTTGAAGAAAAAACCAATTGAATTAATTAGAGATGAGAAGATTGTTTTAGGCAAGAAAAGGTTCTATCAAAAAGGTAAATTATGGAACAAACTTTCATTGTTTACTAAGACTGTAATTAATAACTTTGCAACTGATAAAACTCGTGTCTTTTCTATGCTCGTTGGAATCATTGGATGTGCAGGACTTTTGACCTGTGCTTTGACCATTGATAGAAACATTTCTGGATCATTTGATTATCAATTTGAAAATGTTTATTCGTTCCAAGCTGTTGTTCATTACGATGGAGATGTTTCATCTACTAAAACAAAGCTTGATGGAACCGAATATAGATACACAGATATTATGTTTACTTACTTAACTCTTGAGTGTCCAAACGGAAAAAGAATAAGCTCCCAAGCATATGTCTTTGATGATCCTAGTAAAGCTAATGACTTCATAACAATGTACGATAAGAGTGGTGAAAAGATTAATTTCGGAAATGATTTCTATCTTTCATATTCTTACCAAGAAAAATTTGATGTAAAAGAAAATGACAAAGTAACATTGATGGATACTTCTTTAAAGAGTGTTGAAGTAACAAACACTAACTTCTTTAAACATTATCTTATTAATAACGTTGTTGTTTGTAGTGCAGACACTTTAAAAGATACATTCGGCACTGAATTTAAATTAAATGCTTTGCTTGTAGATCTAAAAGGTGATGATATTTCTAACCTTTCTAAACTAGTTATTCAAGATGTGCCTGTCTCTTACATCTATGATGTATACAACGTATCTTTAAATGCTTTTAATTCAGTTACTAACATATTTAAGATTGTTGATATTGTTTATCTTGTTTTAGCACTTATTATGGCCTTACTTGTAATTTTGGATTTACTTGTAATGTTTATTAATGAAAAGAAGAATGAACTAACTATATTAATTATTAATGGTTACTCAAAACGAAAGGCTAAGAAATATATTTATTCAGACACAATTGTGTTGTCTATAGTTGGTATTGGCCTTGGAGTTTTATTTGGAACACTTATGTCTAACTTTGTTATACGAGGTTTCCAAAGTGAATCAATTATATTCTTATCTGGGTTTAACTTTATATCTATCTTAATCGCGATAGGAATTGCTATTGCAATTATTACGGGTGTAACCCTAATCGCGTTAAGAAAGATAGATAAATTCAAATTAAGAGATATCAATAAGTTAGGATAAAGGAGGATGAAACAATGCTTAATGTAAAAATATACAAAACAATTGGTGAAATACATAACGTCATATCAAAGTCTAAAAGTAGCGACGAAGCTTTACGTAGCTCACTTAAGTTAATTGTCGATAGCTCAAATGCTTCTTTTGCAGTCCTTTGGTATTTAGATGCAAAAGATAATCTTGTTCATCCTTTCTATTGGCTTTGTCCAATGGATCTTAGCTCTATTGCAATTTCTTTAGATGACGGAATTATTGGAAAATCAATAAGTGAATCCAAAACAATTGCAGTCTCAAATCTAAAAGATGAAGACAAAAAGCTATTTGATTCACTTGATAAACTTGTTGTTTCTAGCATGGTGGCAGTTCCTTTAGCAAATGAAGGATCTCAAAAAGGTCTAATTTCAATCTTCAAAGAAGAAGGAACATTTGATGAAGATGAAACTGATATGTATAACATTTTAGTGATGCTTATCGACACTCTTATCAAAGATAAGTTCACTGAAGTAAATTGGGATAACAAAGAAAAAATTATGTCAATTTCTAAACTTACAAAAGACTTTGAAAGTGGTGGAATATTAACTCAAGTATTAAAAGGTATTAACTTCGATATCTTTGAAGGTGAATTCCTTTGTTTACTTGGAGAATCGGGATGCGGAAAATCAACTCTTTTAAACATTATTGGAGGAATGGATGAAGCCACAAGTGGTGAAGTGCTCTTTCAAAATAAAGATATCGCTAAATCAAGCGAGAAAGAGTTAACAGAATATAGAAGAAACAACATTGGCTTTATCTTCCAAAACTACAATTTAATGCCAAACTTAACCGCTAAAGAAAATCTCGATTTAATCGGAGAACTTGTAAAGAATCCATTGGATTCAAAAGAAGCTTTAGAACTTGTTGGCTTGCAAGATAAGATGAATAACTATCCATCTCAGTTAAGTGGTGGTCAACAACAAAGAGTCTCAATTGCAAGAGCCCTCATAAAGAACCCAAAAATAATCATGGCAGATGAACCAACTGCAGCACTTGATTACCAAACTTCTATTGAGGTATTAAAAGCTCTTGAAAATGCCATCAAAGAAAAACACACAACATTGGTGATGGTTACTCATAACGAAGAAATATCAAAGATGGCTGATAGAGTCATACGTTTTAGAAATGGAAAGATATATGAAATATCAGTCAACGCTCATAAACAAAAAGCAGAGGATTTGATTTGGTAATATAAAAATGTTCTTAAATAAGAAAAATATATAGTGTATACTACTAGACAAGATATGAAACTTTTAACAGTTAACTACAAAACCCCTCCAAAAATTCAAGAAGGCTTAGCCTTATGTCTTGGCTATTTTGATGGTGTTCATTTAGGACACGTTGCTTTAATTAAACACGGTCATATGAACCGCATCTATGATGGTGAAGACAATTTAGCACTTGGTGTTCTTACATTTAATAACCCAATTGCTAAATTTAAAGACAATGGAAAATCAAAAGAAATTCTCACTACCATTGAAGATAGATCATCTATGATATCTAATTTAGATATCGTTGATTATCTTTTGGTAATGCATGTAGACGCTAACTTTACAAATCTATCTCCAGAAGATTTCATAAACATCCTTAAAAAGATGAATGTTAAACAAGTCTTCTGTGGATCTGATTATCACTTTGGTAAAGATGGAGCAGGGGATGTTGAATTATTAAACAAACACTTTGTAGTAAATGTCTTAGACATCCATAATCCATTTGAAGAAAAGATTTCAACTCACACGATTATTGATCACATCAAAAATGGTGAGATTGAAAAAGCAAATAAAGAACTTGGTTATCACTACGCCATTACTGGTAAAGTAGTCCAAGGAAAGAAAAAAGGAAGAGTTCTTGGCTTCCCAACAATGAATGTTAAACCTGTCGCGAACTATGTTCTCCCTAAGTTTGGTGTTTATAAATTACGTGTTGTCGTGGGTGTCCGTGAATACCTTGGCATGACAAATGTAGGCATGAGACCAACACTTGGTTATGAAGGTGAAGAAGCCGGTATTGAAACACACTTAATTGATATCAAAATCGATGAACTTTATGGTGAAGAAGTCATCGTTACTTTTGAAGAATTCATCCGTGAAGAAAAGAAGTTTGATTCAGTAGATGAGCTTAAAGCTCAAATAGCAAGAGATTTGGAAAGTATTAAGAAAACAGTACCAGCTCAAGGAAACTATCGACCAATGGTTGATAATTCACCTCTAAAACTTTCAGATAACCTAGATAGACTTGTTATTGATTTTGGTTACAATCCAGATATTGTCAGAAAAGTTTTATCTAACTCAATTGTCACTGTTAGAGGCTTCCTTGGAAGTGAAGAAGCACTTAAAAATGTATTAACTCCAGAAGAGCTAAATGACCTCAAAAAAGTTATTGCTTCTCACATGATTTATTAACCAAAAAACACTCAAAAATTGATCAAAAAATGCTTCGAAATTCGAGGCATTTTTCTTTATAAAAAGAATGGAATTTTTAAAGAAAACGCTATCATAAATGATAAAGCGCTTACGTAAACGCTTTCAAAAATTAGTTCGATGAATTCGAGCTTTTTAAATTATAGGTTGTTGACTATAGGTATCTATATATAATATATATAAGTTTTTTATACGTATAAGGAGACCAGACTTATGAGAAAAAATAGACTTATCGCATTAATCGGAACACTTACAATGGCAGCCGCAGGACTTGCTGCTGTTTCAGCTGGTGTTTCAAGTAAGGAAGCAGACAGTGTTAGTGCTTACGGAAAAGATGACACTACCTGGTTTGTTACAGGCGATTTTAACAGTTGGAATAAAGCTGATAGCAATGCTCATTTAACTTATTCAAAAGATTCTGGAAATAACTGGGAATTTGCTTCTGACAATCCTATTGGTCTTGACAAGGATAGTAAGTTTAATATTGTTTACTCTTGGAATAGCGGCGCTGGTTATAATACTTTTACTCCTGATTTGCTTACTAATTCAACCGATTTTACTAAAGAAAATGATTATTTTGTTCCTAGCAGAAATATTAAGGTAAATTTTTATTTACAAATTTATGGTTCAGGAGCTTCTTGGACAGGTCTTTATTGGTCTGAAGTTAAAAGCACATTGACAGTAAATACTAGTAGCTCAACAATGGGTTCTGTTTCTGCAACAAAAACTTCTAATATTGCTTATAAAGAAAATGTAACTATTACAGCAACCCCAAAGACTGGTTATCATTTTGTTGAATGGAATGATGGAAATACAACTGCATCTAGGAGCGTTTCAGTTACTGATGATGTAAGTTATACTGCAACATTTGCTGCTAATACTGATACTGAGTATGCAGTGAAACACTATAAAGAAGATTTAACTGGTGGCACATATACACTTTCAGATACGGATTATTCAACTGGTACAACTGGTGCAAATACTGCAGCTACTGCAAAATCATATGAAGGTTTTACTGCTCCATCAATTACTCAACAACCAATTGCTGGTGATGGAAGCACTGTTATTAATCTTAACTATACAAGAAATTCACATACATTAACTTGGGATTTTGATGGTGGATCTACTTCATCAGCATCAGGTTCTTACACAACCGGTTCAGTTAAATATGGAACAACAATTGTTGCACCAAACAATCCGACAAAGAATGGATTTGTATTTAATGGTTGGTCTGCAAGTATTCCTGCAACAATGCCAGATAGTGATGTAACAATAACAGCTACATGGATTGAAGAAACAAAAACAACATATCAAGTTCGTTGGTTAAATGGTGATGGATCAGTTTTAAAAACTGAACAAGTTGAAGAAGGAACTGTTCCTTCATATAGCGGAACCGCACCAACCAAAGCTCAAGATACACAATACACTTATGCATTTAGCGCTTGGTCTCCAACACCTTCTGCATTATATGCAGCTCAAGATTTTACTCCTACATTTACTCCTACGTTGAGAGGTTATACTATTACTTGGAAAAACGGAGATGGAACAACTATTGAAACTGATGAAGATGTAAAATATGGTGACACACCAACTTATAATGGCTCAACCCCTACAAAAACACCAACTACAGAATATTCATATACTTGGGATGAGGGTTGGACACCGGCTGTCACATCAGTTACTGGTGATGCAACTTATGTTGCAACATTTGAAAGTATAAAGAGTAAATACACAATTTCTTGGAATGTCGGAGATGGTACAATTACAAGTGGTGATTCCGATTATACACATGGTTTAGTCGAATACGGAACAGCAATTGTTGCTCCAGAAGTTAGTAAACCAGGTTATGAATTAGCATCATGGTCTCCAGCATTAGGCTATAGTGCAACTGTTACTGGTGATCAAGAATTTGTTGCAAATTATAGAGTTCCAGCAGGCCAATACATTATTGGTGGCTTTAATAGTTGGGCTGAAAATGCTACCGGCGTTAAAATGAGCCCACTTGAGGAAAGCGGTGCTGGCGAATATGATCGTATTGCTGAGCATGTTGCTGTTAATCAAGCAAATGAAGTGCAAATGATATGGGTTAGTAGCAGTGATTATGCAATTCAATACAAAAATGCTTACAGCGTAACCTACTACAATTCTCCATCTGGCCGTTGTGTTGCTGGAACAAAAACTGAAGGTGATTCTGGCAAGAGTGGTGATAATGCAGTATTACCAATAGCTGGTTCATACACTATTAAAACATATAAAGATAACGAACTTGATGACAAGTATAGACACTATGCTGTTATATTAGAAGAATATAAACTCGAATTTAATATGGGTGGTCATGGTACTGCTCCAAATACCGAATATGCATTATATAATGAAGCATTTGCAGAACCAATTGCACCAGCAAAAGATGGAAATTATACCTTTGCTGGCTGGTATACAGATACAAATTATGCGACAGAATTTGATTTCACAACCGCATATAATGCTAATAAGGTTGCATATGCAAAATGGAACTATGATTCTGTTCCAGTAACAATTTCATTCAATACTAATGGTGGAACTACAATTAGCCCAATAAGTGGAAATTCTGGTCAATCTTATTCAAAACCAGCAGATCCGACAAAAACAAATCATATTTTTGCAGGATGGACTTGGTCAGGACAAACAACACCAACCAACTTGCCTGATGTTTTACCTGATGCCGAAACTGAGTATACAGCAAATTGGACATTAGAAAGTGGTACATATTTGGCAATTATGCCAAATGGTTCATCTTCAATGCCAAGAGATGGTCAACTTAAATTTGATGTCCATCAAGGAACACAATTAGTTGTTAAAGGATTAGAATTGCATGAAGGCGATCAAATCAGACCATATTTTGGTTATGGAGAAAGTGATTGGAATAATATCAATTCTTATACATGGTCTCATCCAGACTATGCTGTATCAAAATCTGGTGATAATGTTTTAATTTCTGAAGATGGAATTTATGATATCTATTTCACATATGACACTTGTGCAATGCATGTTTCAGTTCCAGCTGAGCCAGAAAATGGTCGTTATTTAGTCGTTAATGGCGATACATCTAAGGATGCCTTAAAAGTTATGAGTGAACACTCAGGCTATACTGGAACTGAATTCCTTTATAACGGAAACTTTGCTGCTGGTGATAAAATCTCTGCATACTATCAAGATTCATCAAAAGCTACTCAATATTATCCAGAACTTAACGAATCAGTTAAGGTTTGGGAATATGTAGAAAATGAAGGATTAGTATGTCCAGAAGATGGCAACTACTCAATTTATTTGATTTCCGAGGATGGCGGAGATACATATAACAAAATTTCTATTTTCAAAGAAGGCGAAGCAGACGCTAATGAATTTGCTAAGAATTTCTTGAGTGCAATTAAAGGACTTTGCGAAGCAACAGAAAATATTAATGATGAAGATCGTGGAACAAAACTTGATGCTTTAGAATCTGCTTGGGATACTCAAGCTGGTAATTATGGCGAACTTTCTAACCAAGCTAAACAAGCATTAGTTGCACTTCAACCAGATCAAGAAGGAAATCCAATCCAACAATTCTTATCATTATATGATTACACAATTTCTAGATATAATGATGGTTCTGAAGTTGAATTAGATAACTTCTTAAATAGAACAGTTTCTGCATCAAGTAGAAAACTTATTTCTATAAGTGATGTTTCTACATCAACATGGATTATTGCAACAGTTGCAGTCGTTGGTATTGCAGCAGTTGGCGTATTCTTCATCTATAGAAAACGCAAAGAAATTTAATCTTTGATTAAAAACTTAATAAGGTGAGTCGAAAGATTCACCTTTTTTATAAAATATCAAAAAATGATGAAAGTGTTTGTTTTATAACGCTAAAATATAATGACATTGTGTTTTTACACTGGACTGCTCGTTTGGATTCGGTGAGCCCTTAAATTGTCAGAAAAAAGCGTAAGGAGAAGTTCATGCTACTATTAGCAGTTTTAAAAGTGGTCATGGCTTCCGTGAGTTGATGGATTTGTCGAGAAATTGACAGAAATACATCGTCAACTCTCTGAGCCGATGTACTAACCATATTAGTAACCATCTTTTTTGCGTTACTATAAGAAACTTTATTACCGCCTCCCTCGGGAGGCTCTTTTTATTTTTAAAAATTGCGCGCGTGTAATATCTTTTAATTTAATATATAATAATAGCAATGAATTCTGATATTAAGATTATCTTTGTAGATATAGATTGGACACTTCTTGATCATTGTGCTCATGATTTTGACTATGTTTCTATAGAAGGACTTAAGAAAGCCCAAGAAAATGGTGTTTTAGTCTATTTAAACACTGCTAGACCTTATGAATCAGTTAACCAGATTGAATTACTTAAGAAATTCAAACCAGATGGCTTAATATGCACAAATGGTGGTCTTATCTTTTCTAATGACAGAGTCATTATGAAAAACATCATTCCAAGTAACTTTGTATCTAAAGTATTAGAGGTTTGTAATAAGAAGCATTTAGAAGTAGAGTATGGCACTATTAAAGATAGATATTTTTCAGTTCCATCTAATAAATACGTTACAAGATATTTCCAAACATTTAATGAAAAACCATGTCCTGTAAAAGAATACACAGGTGAAGAAGTAACAAGTCTTCTTTTAATGTGTCCAAAACGTTTCGATAAACGTCTTTTAAAACGCATTCCAAAAGAGCTAGATTATTTTAGATTTCATCCTTATGGAGTTGATATTCGTTACATAAGAAATGATAAAGGCAAAGCTATTGATTTTGTATTAAAATATCATAACTTAAGTTATGATAATGCACTCTCAATTGGTGATGATATGCAAGACATTTTTATGTTTGAGAAAACCAAATATTCCGCTGCAATGGGCAATGGTTTAGAAGAAGTAAAAAAGGCCGCAACATACATTGCTAAGCCTATTAGTGAAAATGGTGTGCTTGATGCACTAAAATATTTCAAAGTTATTTAATAAACTTCCTTAAATCTACAGGACGTTTTTTAAACATAACCACATAGATAAAGTAAATAAAGCAATTTAATAGTAAATAGCTTCCTATTGAAAGAACTACAAACATTGAAGTTCTGATAGGTTCTTCATTTCTAGTGAAAAACACTGTTAATGCAAGAGCAACTAAGCCAGCACCAAAGATAGTGCCAACAATAACTGCTACTAAAGGAACATTATTGACGTGTTGGTTTTCATTAAAAGCAATTTTGTACAAAGAGCTTTCTTTTTTCCAACCTTTAATCATTACAACAAACTCTAAAAGTAAGAATCCTGCAGTTAACATTAATGCTATTATTGAAAGAATATAGCCATTAGCTAATGTATTAAATACGTGTATTAATCCAAGAATAATGATTGCAAGTGGAATAAGTAGCAAGAAACATGCTACTAGTCTAAATGCAACATTTTTTCTTTCTTCAAAATTCATACGTAAATTTTAACTGAAAATTTTATAAAATCAAATATTGATTTAAGGGCTTTCATTAATTATAATAATTACAATATTGTAATAGGACAAGAGAGAATAATTATGAAAAACAGAAAAACCAGATTTTCGATTATTGCATGTTCTGCATTAGCGTTTTTTGCCGTTTTGCCATTATCAAGCTGCGGCTCATCATTTGATTCATACGCTTCTGTAAGACTTGAATTTTCAGAGAAACAAATGTCTTTAGGTGAATCTTTAGCCTTAAAAGCTTCAGTCACCAAAGGATTTGAAGGAGACATTCGTTGGTTCTCATCCAATGAAGGTGTTGTCTACATCAAAGACGGATATGCATTCGCTGTCGGTCTTGGCACCGCTAAAGTTACAGCAGCATTTGCTGGTGGCTATGCCGATGCAACAATTACCGTTGTAGAAGGCGAAGGCGGAGATGTTACAGGAGATCGTTTATCGATTTCTCCAAAGACAAAAACTGTTTCTCCAAGTGGTTCTTTCAAAATTGCATGTTCAATTTCTCCAGCAGATGCAACTGTAACATTCGCTTCTGGTAACGAAGCTGTTGCAACTGTTGATGCTCAAGGCAATGTTACTGCTGTTGCAGCTGGTACTACAAATATTACTGTTACAGGTAGCAATGGCAAAGTTGCTATTTGTGTTGTCACTGTTTCAGAAGGCGGTGGTGGAGACGATCCATCAGGTCGTGATATCGCTGTCGATACAAATCTTAACTATTCAGGTGTTTCAATTAGAGTTGGTGCTCCTAAGAACCAAGTTGCTTGGATGAACTCAATTTTAGGTGAATTCAACTCCTTAACACATTCATCAATTTCATTTACAGTTTCTGAATTCGAAGAAGGAGATGGTGTTTCTAACCTTCCAACTGCTGAATCAGCTCCAGATATCTTCCCATATGCTTCTGACCAAACATTAAGCTTCTATCAATTAGGTGCTTTATCAAATGTTTCACGTAGTGATGCAAACTGGATTAAAGAAACAATGGGTCAAGATGCATACGATGCAGCAAGACTTCAAAACGTTGTTGGTATTCCATTTACATCTGATAACGGTGCTGTCATGTTCTATGATAAGTCAGTCGTTTCAGATCCAAGTCAAATTGATACTCTCGATGAATTATTTGATTTAGCTGATGAAAAGGACTTAGAAGTCAACATTGCTTATGGTAATGGTTTCTATTGTGCTCCAATTCTTCAAACTTATGGTAGTGGAACTTCACTATACTCATTAACTCCAACAGATCGTGCTTATAATGCAACATCAACATTCGCAAGTGATGCTGGTTTACAAGGTGCAAAACTCCTCAAACGTCTTATTGACGAACCATCAATTAGAAACGTTTCAACAGTTCCAGGAAAGAATGACGTTCTTGCCACAATCGTTGATGTTTCTAAGGTTGCTTCATTCAAGAATGAAATGGGCGATAAATATGCAACAGCACCTCTTCCATTTGTTAGTGAAGGTGGACCAAGACTTGGCTCATATCTAGGTTACAAGTTCTATGGTGTTAATAACACCCTTTCAGCCGCAAACAAAACAATCGCATTCAATGTTGCAAAATTCTTAGCAAGTGAATACGTTCAAGCAAAGAGATTTGATTCATACATGGCTAAACCAACCAATATTGATTTGGCTGAATACGCAATGAGTGAATCTCATATTCAATCTTTGACAGAACAATCAAAGAATAACGGAACAATCTTACTTACAGCTTGTGGTCTTGAACTTTGGTCCGAAACTGCAACTGCAACTCAAAGTATTAAAGCTTTACCTGCTAATGCAAGTGATAATGACTTCATGGAGATTTTGAGAGTCTTAGACGGTGCTCTTGAAAGATAGTATTTATGACTTCGATAAAATATTTATCACTTACAAAAGGACAAAGATTCATAGTCAATGTTGGCTCATTCTTTAAAGGAATAGGCCGTGGCTTTTTGAACTTCTTTAAAGGAATTCCTTTTAAGTTCATTAAATTAGGCCACAAATTAATTAAACCATTCGAAGTTTTAGCAGATGCCTGGAAGAAAGGCACTTGGATGGTTAGAGGAAACTTCTTAGTTTTCGGTTTATATCAATTATTCCATAACCAAATTATGAGAGGCGTTTTGTACTTAATGTACGAAGTAGTCTTTATTTGGTTTATGATTAAACTTGGTGGACCTTACCTAGGTAAATTAGGTTCACTTGGTACATTCTCACCAACTTCAATGTATCTAGCGGATGCATACGAAGGAGTAACTGTCACCCTTCCAGGAGATAGATCATTTACAATCCTTCTTTATTCCATTGTTACATTCATTTTAATGGGTATTTTCGTAGCTCTTTGGTATTTCTCTATCAGAGATGCAAGAAGCTTACAAAATAGCTATGCAGTTGGAAAATATGAGAAAAACGGTCAATTCTTCAAAGATATTCTTGATAAGAATTACCACACATTACTTTTAGCAGTTCCACTTGTTGGTCTTGTTGGTTTTACAGTTATTCCTGTTATTTTCATGATTATTACAGGTTTTACCAACTATTCTGGAACTCAATTCTATTTATTTGACTGGGTTGGATTTGATAACTATTCCAATCTTTTCTCAGGTATGGGCGCTAGTAGTGGAGGAACTGGTTTAGTTACCATCTTCTTTAAAGTATTAGCTTGGACCCTTATGTGGGCTCTTATTGCAACATTTACCAACTACTTCTTAGGTATGGTTGTTGCATTACTTATTAATAAAAAAGGAATTAAATTAAAGAAATTATGGAGAACAGTCTTAATTCTCACAATTGCTGTTCCTCAATTCGTTTCCTTACTTTTGATTTCTCAAATGTTCTCAGGATCAGGTTTCTTAACCAAGTTATTTGAACAAATTGGTTGGATTGCTCACGATACACTTCCATTTGATAACGCTCTACTGAGTAGAATCATCATTATTATCGTTAACATGTGGGTTGGTGTTCCTTACACAATGCTTATTTGTTCTGGCTTATTAATGAACATTCCAGAAGACTTATATGAATCTGCAAGAATTGATGGTGCTACACCATTCAAGATGTTTAGCGCAATTACTCTTCCATATATGCTCTTTATTACAGGACCATACTTACTTTCACAATTTGTCGGAAATATTAATAACTTCAACATTATTTACCTCCTTTCTCAAGGTAAACCATCATTTGGCTTATCAAGCTTAGGCTATGGTGATGTTGGTGAAACCGACTTACTTATTACATGGATTTATAAGATGTCAATGGAAGGACAAGATAAGAACTATGCTGTAGCATGTGTTTTAGGTGTTCTTGTCTTTATTATCATTGCCTTCTTCTCACTTATCTTCTATGGAAGATCTAATTCAGTTAAAAACGAGGGGGATTTCCAATAATATGGCACAAGAAAAACATTTTGCTAGTAAAAGATTTGCGGAAAAAAGCCAAAGAGTTTTAGTTTACGTTGCCCTTTCTCTTATTTCCCTCATTTGGGTTTTCCCATTCTTCTATTTAATCTTCCAAAGCTTTGGTAAGTTCGCATCAGGTGGTATTTTCCCAGCACCAGGTGAATGGACATTCCAAAACTACGTAAACTTATTTACATTACCTGAAACACCATTCTTAAGATGGTGGCTAAATACATTCATTATTGCTGTATTTACTTCATTGCTTCAAACAGCTCTTGTCTTAATGACATCTTATGCATTAAGTAGACTCCGTTTCAATGGTAGACAAGCTTTAATGAAATTAATTCTTATTTTAGGAATGTTCCCAGGATTCTTAGGAATGCTTGTTATTTATTACATTCTTGAACTTCTTGGAATGAACACTTCTATTTTCTCACTTATTTTAGTCTATACAGCTTCCTCAGCAATGAGTTATTACGTTGCTAAAGGATTCTTTGATACTATTCCAATGGCGCTTGATGAAGCTGTTATGATTGATGGTGGAACAAAGAACACAGTTTTCTGGAAAGTTATTCTTCCACTTTCAAAACCAATTATTATTTACACAATCCTTGTTTCCTTCACGGGACCATGGGGTGACTTTATGTTTGGCAAATACATTACTCAAACAGCAGGTATGCTCCCAGATGGTTATACTGTCGCAGTTGGATTACAAGGTTTAACAGCAAACTCTGATTACTATGGCACATTCTGTGCTGGTGCAGTGCTTGTTTCAATACCAATTACAGCATTATTTTTCTGGTTACAACGTTATTACGTTGAAGGTATTGCTGGTGGTGCTGTCAAAGGCTAATAGGAGGAAGACATATGGCTTCGTTAAAATTAGAACATATTTACAAGGTTTATCCAAACGGACACAAAGCTGTCTCTGATTTCAACATGGATATTAAAGACGGTGAATTCATCGTTTTCGTTGGACCTTCAGGTTGTGGTAAATCTACAACATTACGTATGATTGCAGGCCTTGAAGAAATCACTTCAGGTGAATTATATATCGGCGACACAATCGTCAACGATATGCAACCAAAAGATCGTGATATCGCCATGGTTTTCCAAAACTATGCTCTTTATCCTCATATGACAGTTTATGAAAATATGGCTTTCGGACTTACACTTCGTAAAGTTCCAAGAACCGAAATCCACGAAAAAGTTATGTGGGCAGCAGATGCTCTTGGCTTAAAAGAATACTTAGATAGAAAACCAAAAGCTATGTCTGGTGGTCAAAGACAACGTGTTTCTTTAGGTAGAGCTATTTTACGTAATCCTAAAGTTATGCTTCTTGACGAACCTCTTTCTAACTTAGATGCCAAGTTAAGAAGCCAAATGAGATCTGTCATTGGTAAACTTCATCAACAATTAAAAACTACATTTATTTACGTTACACACGACCAAGTCGAAGCTATGACTCTTGGTACAAGAGTCGTTGTTATGAAACTTGGTAAAGTTCAACAAATTGATACTCCACAAAATCTTTATGATCACCCAATCAATAAATTCGTTGCAGGATTTATTGGTACTCCACAAATGAACTTCTTTAATGTCACTTTAAAACAAGAAGCAAAGGGTGTTGATGTTGCTTGGAGTGATGTTGATACACAACCTCATCTTAAATTATCACTTGATCAAGTTCTTAAAGCAGAAAAGAAATTCCTCCAAGGAAACAAGAAAGTTATTCTTGGCTTCAGATGTGAAGCTATTTCTGTTGAAGAAAAAGACCTTGCAAAAGGAGATAATATCGTTGATGTTATTATTTCTCACTTTGAAGAACTTGGTAATGAAACTCTTATTTATGGTGACTTAAAACAAATTGAAGGTCTTGGTGAAGAATCTAAGACTCCAGTTATTATCAAAGCCTCTTCAAAGAAAGACTTCAAACCTGGTGATAAGATTAAAGCAAGAATTGATGTTAACAAGATTCACTTATTTGACTATGAATCAGAAATGACAATTCTTCCAGCAATTCCAGAATATTCAGTCTTACCAGTTGATATTGTCGATGGAAATATGACTTTATTTGGAAAGATTAAAAAACCAAATGATATTCCAGTTGACTTTGTCAAAGATGGCACAATTTCCTTACCACTTTCCGCAATTATGGTTGGTGAAGGTGAAAATGTTGCCGCAATTGACTTAATTGAACAACACGGTGATAAATATCTTGCTAGAGTAAAAGCAGGGGAACACAAATTCTTCTGTTTTGTCGATGAAAAAGCAAAAGTTGGTGGCAAAATCAAATTTGCAGTCGATTATTCTAAAGCAACATTCCGTGATAAAGACGAAAAGATTATTGCTTATCCACTTGCAGAAAGAGATGACTTACAAGCTACATTTGTTAACTTGAAGACAGCTTTCGAAGTTACAAATAATCAAGAATTCATGGATCTACAAGCAAAACGTGTTAAAGAAGTAGAAGAAAAGTATGCTTCTTTAGAAGCAGATTTTGCTAAAGAACGTGAAGCTGCCATAAAAGAAGCTGAAGAAAAGCAAAAAGCAGCAGCATCTACATTAGACACCGATAGAGCAAAACTCGATCAAGAAAACCTTAAACTTAAGGCTCAAATCGAAGAACTCAATAAGAACTATCGTGTTGAAATTAAACAGTTAAAAGAAAAACATAAAGCAATTCGTAAAGAAGAACTCGAAAAGATTGCTGTTATGTATAAAAACATGTGGGAAAACGAAAAGAAAGATTTCGCTAAATCCATGGAAGCAAATAAAGATCCAGAATCTCGTAGAAGTAGAAGAATGAGCTACAGAGTTTTCAAAGAAAACTTCCCTCAAATGAGACAAAATGATATCGAAAGAAAAGAGGGAGCATTAGATCTAGATAAAGAAACTGATTTTGGTGCAGCAGACTCAAGATTCTCTCAACAACTACATTTATTAAAGGAAACTATTTCTGAAAATAAAGCAAATTACGAAAATGAACATTTCCCAGTAAATAAAGTTGAAAAAGAATTTGCTCTAAAAGAGAAACAACTTAACAACAAGAAAAAAGAAGATCTTCTCAAGGCTCAACTTATTTTCTTCTTTAAGTTTGGCGATCATTATGAATTAATTGCAGATAACATTACTACAAAGATTATCCAAGGCTTAGGCAACAAAGTATTCACAAAAGTATTTAAAGTTGCAATGCCACATGATGGCTTTGTCGAAGACAAAGACGGCTTACCATTTGAAGTCGTTCAAGAAGTTAACTTTGGTGATGTTAAGATGTATAAGTGCGCAGGTGAACTTTATGGTGAAAAAGTTTACGTATACATTATGAAGGAAAGAGAAATTGAAAGAGGAGAACATATCACTCTTAAACCACTTATTGAAAAGAGTGAAATTTATGAATCTGAATTCAATATCAGACTCTATTAATTATGAACAATAAAAAGATACTTTCATTATTAACACTTCCTTTACTTTTAGCATCTTGTGCTAAAAATGCTTCTTTTGAGCAAATTAAGGAGAAGATTGATAATATTTCATCGAATGCTTTGTATCCTTATTATCGTGTCGCAGGTTTCCTTGATTTCAATAACGAAGTATTAGAAATCGATTCAGTATTTGATAAAACACCAAGCCCTGATTCTTTCGTTCCTTACGCACGTTATAACGATGGATTTTATTGTCCAGATGCATCAACTGCGGAAAAGGCATTAGGCAAGGAAAATACAGTAATTTATGGCATGTCTTCAAGATCATACTTTTTACGTGCTCCACTTAGATTACATAAAAATAATTTTTATGTAGTTGGTGAAGACGGCAAAGAAAATATGACTTGTGGCCATTATATTATTGAACATATTATTACCTCTTATGCTGGTGCAGATGGCGCTATTAATCCAAGTAGTAATAAGATGAAATTTGAGCTATTAAACGATGGCGGATTTGCCTTCGTTGGAGAAGCATCACACACTACATTTAGAGTGGATAATTACCCATATTATCCTGATGTAGCTACACACCCAGAAATAGGTGAGTGGGCTAGTGATATTCCGCTCCCATGTTTTGAGAATCAAATTAACGCAAAAGTTAATGTAAGATTTGAGTACAACAAGGATGGCTGGTTAACAAGAGAATTCTTAAAAACCACTGACTATAGTTATAGCAAAGCAACTGCATCGCAGATCTCACTTGAAACAGTATATTCCTATAGATTTGAGTAATATGAAACTTAAGTATTTGTTATTGTCTATTTCGGCAATGTCATTACTAAGTTCATGTGGACAAAATGAATTAAGAAGTGACATAAAAGAATTTGTCGCTTCTTTTTCTTTAACCGAATCAATGGAGCTATATAAGCACGCTGGTTATACGAGTATAAAAGAATCACTTATTAATGGCGTAAAAACTAGCGAAACTACAACATTAAATTTTGATATTTCTGATCTTGAAAATATTTCGTATGACTTTAAAGTAGTTACAAAAATTAATGACGGAAATGAAGAAATAAAAGAAAAATTAATAACAAAAGTTGAAGAAAAATATTTTTTAAATGAAACTGAAAAAGAGCCTGTTGAATACACTGTAGACAACATAAAATTACTTATTCAAGATTTCTTTTTTACCAAAACAATGTATGAAGGAACTTACCATTCTAATGGTATGTATTATGGTGATCTAATTTTAGAGACAGCGCGAGATTTGCAAGGATTCATCGAAATAAATCAAGAAAATCAACTTTATATTTTCTATCACAAAACTCAAGGAAAAGTTGATGGAAAAGACTCAATGGTCGAACAATATTACTCAGTCAATAAGCATGGAATGCTTGTTAAAAATATATCCAATCAAGTCAACGGTGAAAATTACATTAATCAAGAAATTAATGTTTTTGTTTTTTAATTGCTTCAACTTTGTTGACTAAAAATACAAAAAGAACTAAAATAATAGCTGAATATTAACCTAAGGTTAAGGAGACTATTATGAGAAAGTTTAAAGTATTGCCTATTATTCTTGCTAGTTTGTGCATGTGCGCATGCGATCCTGGAGTTGTTGTTATTGACCCTTCAACGACTGTTCAAGGTGTCACGGATTTAAGTCTAAGTGATTCTACTCTCTCATTAACTGTTGGTCTTACCTCAACCATTACTGCTTTCGTCGAAGCCGAAAATCCAATCGACGTTACATGGGTTAATCAAAATCCAAATATTATCTCTGTTTTAGGAGATGGTGAATCTGCATCAATTACTGGTTTAGCAGTTGGTTCAGCCACTGTTAGCGCCAGCTGCGGAAATAAATGTGCTGTTTGTAAAGTTACTGTTTCCGGAAATGGTGGCGGTGGTCAAGTAGTCGTTAATTCTATTACTTTATCTGCTGCAGAAAAAACAATTGATGTTGGTGAAGAAGTTGAAATTAGTGCAACAGTTGATCATACAGGAAATGATACTCCAGTAGTTAGCTGGTCAGTTGCAAACGATTCAATTGTTTCACTTGTTCCAACAGACAACAAAGTTAAAATTTTAGGAAAAGCCGAAGGCGTAACTAGAGTTACAGCATCCGCAGGTGGATGTGCAGCTTATTGCGATGTTACAGTCGAAGGCGAATCCGTTACATTCTCTATTAGACTTTCAAGTGAGTCATTAACTCTTAAAGAAGGTGCTACTTCAACACTTACTGCAACAACTAAACCAGCAGATGCTTCAGTTGTTTGGAGAACAAGTAATGAAGGTGTTGCCAAAGTTTCACAAAGTGGTGTTGTAACTGGTGTCAAAGCTGGTACTGCTGTTATTAGTGCAACAATCACTCAAGATGATGAAATCAAAACTGCTACATGTAATGTTTCAGTTACTTCAAATGCAGAAGAAGATGATTATGCAAAGAAGGTCTCTGCTTGGTCAGAACCAGGACATATTTATTTCCACTATTTGAGAAATAGCGATCAAGACTACAATAGATGGGCCTTATGGTTCTGGAATTCTTATCCAGTCGATGATGAAGGTATGCTTTATGGTGCAAATCCAAATGGCTATGATTTAAAGAATGTTACTCCTCACACAATTGGTTGGATGACCAAAGGTGAATGTGGTGAAACAGGTAATGAACCATATATTGATCAATATGGACAAATTATTGATGTTGACCTTACCGAAGATGAATCAACCCTTATTGGTGGTAAATCTGGTAAGAATATCAAACTCATTTCAAGTTGGGAAAAAGAAGAACTCGATAAAAACTGTGTTGGTTTCTTAATTGTTGATCAATCCAAGATGACTGGCGATGATATGTGGGTCAGTGATAGCGGCGGTGAAGTTTACATTAAGAAACTTGGTAAATACTTAGAAAATGGCAAAGAATCTTACTTACACGTGTATTGTGTAGAAGGAAACTCTGCTAACTATGAACTTACAAGCGGTAAACAAGAAGTTAATAACCCAACACTCACAGATAAAACAGGTGTTTATCGTTCAAAGAACGATATTACCGATTTAAGACATGATGCATTTGCTTCAGGAGTTCCAACATCTTCAACATTTAAAGATGAGAAACCTGGCATTGGTTATCAAATCTTCGTTCCATCATTTGCTGATAGTGATGGTGATGGCTTTGGCGATTTACAAGGTATCATTTCAAAACTTGATTATCTTGAAGATTTAGGTGTTGATGTTTTATGGTTAACACCAATTCAAGAATCCAACTCATATCATGGATATGATGTTACAGATTACTATAAGATCGACTCAAGATTTGGTACTTTAAGTGACTACCAAGAACTTCTTTATAAAGCGCATCAAAAAGGCATGAAGGTTTTAATGGATATGGTTATTAACCATACTTCTAAATCAAATGTCCTTTACAAGAAATCACAAAGAGCTGAAAAAGAAATTATTAACGGTAAGGAAATTAACTACCGTGATATGTACCTTTGGAAATTCAAAGGCGATAAAGTTAGAGTTTGGGATGAACAACCTTCTACAACAACGGATGGAATTCAACACGCAAACTTTATAACAAAGAACGTCGAACAGGTTACCGACTGGTACAAAGACGGCACAAGTGATTACTATTACTTTGGTAAATTCGGATCTGGCATGGCTGAACTTAACTATTCATCTCAAGCCACCCGTGATTATATGACTGATATGTGTAAGTATTGGTTAAGCTTTGGTCTTGACGGCTTTAGACTTGACGCTATTAAACATATTTACTTACTTTCAGAACTTGATCCAGCTGTTAACTTAGGAAGTGATTTTATCACTTACGATGTTGGCTGGAAGCATTACTACAATCCAGAAATGGGTAAATACATTGATGTTACAAACGATTATTCATACGATCGTAACTTAAACGTCTTATTCTGGAAACAATTTGCAGGCACAATTAAATCTGCATATCCAAACTGCTTCTTAGTTGGTGAAAACTTTGATGGTTGGAATGCAAGAATGGCTCCATTCTATGAAGCAATTGATTCTCAATTTGACTTCCAAACCTACTATGCACTTAACGAAATGAAGGAAGATTCTATCGGAAGTAAGATTAAAGATTCCTTAGACACTTATAGTGCATATCGTGGCGATACACTTATTAATGGTGCATTTACATCCAACCACGACGTCTCACGTATGATGAATCACGCAGTCGTACATAATAGCGATGTCCAAAGCAAGTATGGTGGCGGTGATGCAGCTCATTATGGTGATGTTACACAAGCAAATTTACAAGAAGCAATCAATCAATCTAAATACTATGCCGCAATCTCCTTATTAACTCCTGGCGTTAGCTGGATTTACTATGGTGATGAAATTGGCTTATGTGGAAACGTCAACGATAAAGTTCAAGATTCTAAGGGCGAAATTGTTGATGACCACGGCAATAACGTTGACCGTTGGTATCGTCAACCAATGAGATGGTCAAATACTTATGGCACAGAAGGAACTGTCAAATATCAATTTGGTGGTATGGAAGTTCTTTGGGATAGTATTTCTAATACTATTAAGACTGTTCCAGAACAACAATCTGATCAAAACTCATTGCTTAATTACTTCAAGTTATTAACCGCAACAAAACGTGATTCTAGATATCCAACCTATGGTTATGTTGAAAACTCTGGTTCTCCAGCTGAAGGAGTTGCTCAAATCAAGTTCTCAGATGGAACAAACAGTGCATTCGTTGTAATCAACAATTCAAATTCACCATATTCAGGTGAGTATATGGGTGCTAGCGGATTTATTGGCAAATCAAACGGATCAACTTTGAGTGGTTCTAACTATACAGTAGAGGCACATGGTTTCATTGTGCTTGATATCTAAGGAGGGAACGAAAATGAAAAAAATCTTATTCTTAATCTCAACTTTATTCCTTCTTGGAGGCTGCGCAAGTAATGCTGATTCCTCTAATTTCGAAGAAAATGATGTTATTGACAATGAAAACAAAATAGTTCTTCGCTATGAAAATAGACTTCCAACCGTTTATAGAGGAAGTTCTAATTTCACTACATATTTACTTCTTTCACCTTTCGGTAGTATTGATATCGAAGGTGTTGAAGTTCAACCTGTAGTAAGTGATTTATTCTATGAGAATACAGTTGTCTGGAAAGCAGAACCTGGCACTGATTTACCAACTCCAGAGCAAGTTAAGTCAAGCGTTCCAGGCGCAGCATTTAGAGGTTGGGCTTATTACGACGAAGACAACGATAATGTTTTCCCAGATTATTATACAAAAGTTCCTGTAAAAGAAGGTTTAGCCTTAAAGGCTATCTTTGATGGAAAAGAAGGCGGAATTGATCCAACACCAGGAACTACTGTTACATATAAAATTACTGATTTCGCAAACTGGGTTCCAAATGATGGAGCCAAAGTATTCGTTTGGACATGGGGTGGAGATTCAGGAAATGGTGCCTGGACCTCAGTAACACTTTCATATCAAGGCGAAAATAACAACTACAATAGCGTTACCGGAACATTTAATGCACCAAGTAATATTACAGGATTTAATATTGCTCGTTGTTCATCAAGCACAACACTTCCAAATTGGCAAGCTGTTGGCGATGCTCCAGGTAGAGTTTATAACAAAACTGCTGATGTCATGATTAGACCAGGTGTTTTAAATTACACAGCACCTGAGTTTGTCGAATATGAGTACAGAGCATAATTGGAGGAAAATTTATGGCAAAAAGAAAAACTTACCTTCCTGTCTTGCTACTTACATTAGCTAGTTCACTTCTTGTTACTGGTTGTAACGACTCTTTTGAGCCTATCGAAGATGAAGACACTAATGCAATTGCTTTAGACGATCCAATTGAGTACGAAAAAGACGAAGAAAAAACAATCCGCCTTTCTCAAATGAGAGCAGAAGAACCTGCTGCACAAGAAGAAGTTACTCCAGATATCGTCAAAATTCATTATCATAATGATGATAATGCATGTAAAACCCGTCGTTTCTATACATGGGTTACAGGCGTAGATGGTGTTGAAAGAAAACCAACTGAAGCAACTTGGACTGGTACTGATATGGAGATTACTTTGGACTATTCAGAAATTCCTGAATATCAAGGTTCAATTTCAATTTTCTTCATTATTAAGGTTGCAGGTACTTGGGCTGGTCAATCAGAAGATACTGAATTCAAATATTCAACTTTCCCAATGACCAAAGATGGCGAGAAAAATGTAACCGAGATTTGGACAATTCCAGGTGAAGGTACTTCTATCGAAATTTACCAAACTGAAGAAGAAACCCAATTCCCAAAAATCAAAACTGCTAAATTTACAAACTTTAACACAATTCACTGTGTTTCCACTGTTGATAAAGACGGAAAAGCATGGATTCCAGATTCTTGGGAACTTTATGCATATGACAAGAGCTACTTGAACATGACAGAAGCTTCACAAAAAGCAAATAAACGTCATTATTTATTCAAGAGCAGTGAAACTAGTGGTAAACCAACAACTAGTGAATTTGATATTAAATTTAATTACACTGCAAAAATTAACATTCAATATGTTATTGAGTCAATTTTCCCAGGATTCCCTGATAGAACTCAAAAAGTTATCGTTAGTTCTGAATATTTATATCAATCCGAAAGATTTGAAGAATATTACACCTATGATGGCGATGATCTTGGAATGACTTATACAGCTGAATCCACAACATTTAAAGTTTGGAGTCCTATTTCTGCAAACGTCACTTTAAATCTTTACGATGCAGGTGCTCCAAAATCTCTTGGTGGTAGTGATATTAAACGTACTGCCGAGATGTATTATTCAAAAGGCGGCATTTGGGAATTAACCGTTAAGGGAGATCTTAAAGGCAAATTCTATACGTATACAGTTACAAATGCTAACGGAACTGTTGAAGCAATGGATCCATATGCTAAAGCATGTGGTGTTAATGGTATGAGAGGTTTTGTCTATGACAAAACATCTTCTGAAGCAAATCCAGAAGGTTGGAATTCTGTACCAGATGTTTGGCATAATACTGAATTTGATATTACTTCACCTCAACAATTAGCAATTTACGAAGTCCATGTTCGTGATTTCACAATTGATGATTCTTGGGATAAAGATAATGGTAATCCAGAAAAAGGTGGAACATTTAATGCATTCGTTAAAGAAGGCACAAAATGTAATGGTGAAACAACTGGTTATGATCACTTAAAAGAACTCGGTGTTAACGCTGTTCAATTATTGCCAGTATTTGACTATGACAATGATGAAAGACCAGAAAAGAATAAATACAACTGGGGTTATAACCCACTTAACTACAACTGTGTTGAAGGTGTTTATTCATCTGATCCAACAGATCCACTCGCAAGAATTAAAGAATACAAGAATTTAATTATGAAAATGGCCAATAACGGCAATCATACACGTGTTATTATGGACGTTGTCTATAACCACGTTATGTCAGCCTCAGCAAGCTGTTTTACAAAATTAATGCCAAAATACTACTTCCGCTATGATGCAGATTGGAACTTACTTGATGGCTCTGGCTGTAATAACGAAGTTAAATCAGATGCAACAATGATGTCAAAATACATCGTTGATTCATGTTTGTGGTGGGCTAAAGAATATAAGATTAAAGGTTTTAGATTTGACCTTATGGGCTTACTTGATTCATGGACAATGAGAAAAGTAAAAGATTCATTATATGCATATGATCCAGACATTTATGTCTATGGTGAAGGCTGGACTTCTGGCGGTTACCATGGAAAATATGAAGCTGAATATAACGCAGATGGTTCAGTTGCCTACATTAAAGAAGGCGGCTGTGAAACAGACGTTGTTTATAGAACACTTTATCCAAGCGAATCTTCTCCAGGATTACTTGGTGGATTTAATAACGGCGGTCGTGACTCCTTAAAAGGTGAGAATGATCGTGGTTTTAGCAATTCTCCATATCCAAACTGGGGCTTTATTTCAAAGAGTTCTGGCGATGTTGGCACGGCTAGCGACAACGTCGCTTATATGTTAAAGGGTGGTAACTGTTATGGAATTAGAGGTGCGAACCCAGTTCAAACAATTGCCTACGCATCTTGTCACGATAACTACACACTTTGGGACCAACTTCGTTATACACTTGCACCAAGTGGTTACACATCTCACAAAGATGATTCAAGTGTTCCATGTGTTCCAAACGGAAATACAGAACCTGATACTTATGCATTACTAAATGCAACAATTACAGCTCATGGTGCTATTTTTGCATCAAACTCTGCTGCATTTATTCAAGGTGGTGAAGAAATCTATCGTTCTAAGTCTGCTACACCAGCTGAACTTGAAGCATTAGGTTTATACCACAATGATAGTGAAATATATCCTGAGGATATAATTCGTCCATTCTCTGATGGAAATAGATATGTTCATTATTCAACTGATCCAGAAATAGTTCAAGCTACAAGTGAAGTTTGGATGTATGGAAATATCACCTCACACAACTCCTATAAATCACCAGATATCATTAACTCCTTTAAGTGGGAAAGAAAATCTAATGTTAATGGTGTCAACGTTGCTGATCATTATAAAGGAATGTGGTCCAAGATGATTAAAACACATATTGAGTCAAATAAAGTTAGTTCAATTATTGGCGATCAATTCCTAAATGAATTCAATACCTGGACCAACGGAGAAGGTTCAACTGGTGTTGCACTTTGGAATGGTAACGTAGAAGGAACCTCAGGTTATAAGTATGCTTTCTCAGGTAGAGGAGAAACTTATTTCGGCTGGGGAGATAATATCGGTGGAACAGTTGTCTATTCAACTGGATTTACCGAAGAACCACAACAAAGAATTAGCGGTGGTTATTTACATTTGCCACCTTATTCCTCAATTGTGGTAAAAGTTGGAGCTTAAGGGGGAAAAAATGATGAAAAACGGTATTAAATTATTTACAGTCTCACTCCTTAGCTTTGCTATTTTAGCAAGTTGTGATAATGGAGCATCTAAAAATGCTAATGGAAATAAGCTTGTTGCTTCTGTTACTTTAGACGAAACTTATAGAGTTTTGGATTTAGAAGATTCATTCCAACTTACTCCAACAATTACATTAAATGAAGGTGTCGAAGAAGCTACTTACGATGTTGAGTGGCGTTCTTCTAATCCATATGTTTGTGATGTAACTCAAGAAGGATTAGTTACTGCTTTAGGTGCTGGTACAACTACAATTTCAATTATTGCAGGTTACAAAATTGCAACTTGTGATGTTCGTGTTCCAGGCCAAGGAGAGGATCCAGTACCACCTGGACCAACTCCACCTGTACCTCCAACACCTCCAGGACCAACTCCTCCAGGACCAGGACCAGATCCTGAACCTGAAGAAGAAGATGAAGAAAAGCAATGTACTGTTTACTTCTTTATTGATTACAATAACATCGATGAAAATGATACAACACACACAAAACTTTTAGCTAAATTTAAATGGTATGGTGATAGACCTATTTCAGAAGCTGAAGAGGTTCCAGCAAATCCAACAACTCCGTTAGATCCTGCTTTCCCTTACTTCGTAGGTTGGTCAAATCATACTATTGTTGATACCAAAGATGACTTATGGGACTTAAGTTCCGATTTAATCGGAAACGGTTACTATTTCTATCTTTATGGTATTTGGTCTGATGTTTCACAAGGAGAATTTATAAAATGAAAAAAGGTTTAAAATTATTCTCTCTTTTATTAGGTAGCAGCATCCTTTTATCTGGATGTGATCAGTTTACTTCTGATTGGCCTAATCAATTACCATCTCCAGAAGAAATGGGTATCGACACTCCTTGGAGTGATTATTCAAACCCATGTTCTTCAATTACATTTGGTAAAGGCGATGCAAATGTAAATTTAAATAAGGGCGAAACACACACATACTCATATAGTGTTGAACCAAGAGATTTTGACACCTCATCACTTGTATGGGCATCAGATAATCCAGAAGTTGCCACCATTGAAAATGGTGTTTTAACAGCAGTTGGTGGTGGTAAAGCCAACATTACCTTATCTTGTGGAGAAGTAGCAGCACGTTCACTTGTAACTGTTACAGTCCCAATTACCGAATTTAATGTATTAAATAAAGAAATTTCATTAGATATTGAAGGTACTTCACAAATTAACTATGAATTTGCTCCTGAAGACACAACCCAAAACGCAGTTCAATATTCAACTGAATCCGACATCATTACTGTTTCAGATTCTGGTTTAATTACAGCTTTAGGCGTTGCAGGAGATGCTGAAGTTAAAGTTACTAATGAAGGTTTAAATAAAGTTGAAATTGTTAATGTCCATGTTTCTGATAACTGGAATTACATTTCGACCATGACTCTTTCTGGACCAAGTAAGTTAGAAGTTACTAAATCCAGCAATTTAACATGTAATGCTGTTGGTGTTGATCCATCTAGAGAAGCTTCAGCACTTAGCAATAATAGCGTTGTTTACTCAGTTAAAGAAGGAAGCGAAGAATTCATTTCAGTTGATCCTGAAACAGGCGCTATTACTGGTCTTGAACCAGGAACTGCAACTTTAGTTGCAAAACTTGTTGATGATAGACATCCTGAAGCTCTTTCTGAAGAAGCTTTAGAAGAGAAAACATTCACAAGCGAATTTGCTGTTGAAGTATTTGAAGTTTCAATTGTCAGTCTTGATTTAACTGATTCTGAAACTATTGAACTTGATAATGCTGAAAATATTTCTCATCAATTATCTTATACATTCACTTTAAGTGATCCATCATTTGAAGAAGCTTCAAGAGCAAATATTGCTTATACTTCAAGCGACTTAGAAGTTGCTACAGTAAGCGAGAGTGGTCTTGTTGAAACTGTTGGTCCTGGCACTGCAACAATTACAGTTAAAGACTTAACCAGCAACGTTTCTGATTCAATTGATGTACATACAACAATTTATGCAAAATCCATTACCTTAAATAGTAGTGGAGATTTCTATTTAGATGAATCTATTGAAATTAGCGCAAACGTTGTTCCAGCAAAGACAACTGATTCAGTTGTTTGGGATTACGATGAAGCTTCAGGACACACATTTGTTGAGCAAGATAACAAACTTATTGTTACTTGTAACAATCTTGATTCTTCAGTAGATGTTAAAGCTAGTGTTGGAGGAGTTACATCTAACACCTTAACTTTAACTCCAAAAGAAAGAGAAGTTGCCTTTGAAAGCGGCAAAACTTACATCGTTGGTTCATCTAACTTCAAGACCGGTGTTTCAAAGGATGTTGAAGGCGGTTCTTGGAATGCTGCTAAATACGCATTTGTTATGACTGATAAGACAGGCAATGCACATGCTAAGTATGAATACAAAGCAACAATTGAATTTAGAGAAAATGACGAATGGAAGATTCGTGAAAACGTTGAAGACTGGAGAGCAATCAGTTCTTCAAACGGTTTATATAAAGTAACCGAAGGTGCATTTGCTAAAGGTCAAATGAGCGTTAGCGGTACACCAGAAGAAGGCAATGTATTAGTTAATGTAGCTGGTAAATATGATGTTTATTATGCTTACTATGATGATACTGAAACAGGTTGGTATGAAGTTTATGTTGAAGAACATGGTATGAAGTTATCTTCAACTGATGTTCACGCTAAATTAACTTCTCCAGTAACAGTTTCAACTATCAGCGTTGATAATTATGATGGAACAGTAGTTCTTGATGAAGTTGATGATGAATATATTTCCGCTTCATTTGATGCATTAACAAGCAAGATCTCAATTACTCCAGTTAAAGTTGGCAAAACTTCATTTAAAGTTCGCGATGACTATAAAGAAATTTTAGTTAATGTTGAAATTAAAGAAGGTTCTGATGCAAAACCAACTACTTACTATATTCGTGGTGATGCAGCAAATGGCTGGGGCATTGATGAAAGTTATGTCTTAAGAGAATCAGCTGATGATAACAATTATGGTGAAATTTTAGATTTATATCTAAAAGCTGGTAGTTTCAAGATTGCTGATGAGAATTGGTCTGGTGGCACTGTTTGGGGCTATGAATATGATGGCCACACAACCATAACTGGTGGTGCTGCAGCTAACTTCACAGCAGGTGACAGCGATAATAATATTAAGTGTAATGTTGCAGGTTACTATGACATTTACTTAACCAAAAATAATTATATTTCGATTGAAAATGCTGGCGTTGAACCAGTTCCATTTATGTGGGGTATTGCTGGTAGTGGAACAGGATGGAAACTTGATACAGATCATCCATTTGTTGAAACAACATCAGAAGGCGATGCTATATACACCTACAAGTTAAATAACTTCGAATTTGCAAAAGATGCAACATGGAAAGTTACAAATACAAAAGATGAATGGATTGCTAATAAATTAGGTGTTGGTTTTGATTTATCAAAATCAACAGCAGGTGCATTTGAAATCGATAAAGATGGAAACATTAAGGTTTTAACTGCCGGAACATATGACATTACCTTAAATATTTGGAATTTCGAATATGATGGTAAAGATGTCGTTGCTGGTGCACAAATCTATGCTGTAGCTCATGAAGCTCCAGCAGGACCATCAATTTCATTTGGCATTGCTAATCCAGAAGTTGCTGTTAATGGGACATTAGAAATTCCAGTAACTGCCACAAATTGTAGTGGACTTACTTATTCTATTACTGAAGGTAATGAATATATCACACTTGATTTATTAAATAGTAACGATACAAAACTTATTGTTAACGGCACTGAATACGAAGGAACTTCAACTGTTAAGGCAGCTGCAAGTGATGGTACAGAAGCAACTATTCAAATTGTTTGTAGCGAGTCTCCAACTCCAGTAGGAGATAAAGATTACATTGTAAAAGTTTGCCACGACGAAGTTTGGTCACAATTAGATATGAGCCAAACAGTAGGTGATGAATCACAATATGAATATACAGGTGATTTTGATAAAGATGATATCTTTGTAATTCATATGTATGGTGAAACCTGGTATCACTTTGAAGATGTCAAAGAAGGATGCCTCTCGCTTGTTTCCTTACAAGGAAGTGAAGACATTAAGTTTAATGCAGCAGGAAATTACACAATTTATGCTGATTACGATGCAGACGAAAAAGGTGATCATATTTGGATTAAGAAGAATGTTGCACCAGCCACAATGACCATTGAAGGCTCTGATCCAGTTACAATGTCTGTTCATGAAGGCGTTTCAGGTGAATTCATGTTATTAGATGTTTCTTTAGAAACAAATGAATTCTTCTCATTTGAATATGATGGAATTACTGTTGGATACAATGATTTGAAGGATGATTCTCCTGCAGGTGTTACTAGTAACACCGCAAAACACATTGCAGTTACAACAGCTGGTTCATACGACATCTATTTTGATACCGCTAAGATTGGCAGTGGATGCTTATACATCGCAGAGCACAAAGCAGTAACACCTGATTATGTTGCACATGCTTGTGTTGGTGGTTCCTGGATTGATATTCCAATGGAAAAAGATGATGAAGATCAGTATGTATTTACATATGATTTCTCTGAAGGTGATAGTTTCAAACTTCACTTAACAGGCGATGATTGGCGCGGATACGATAACTTAGAAGACGGATGCGCCTCATTAGTTAGCGTTGATCCATTAGATAAAGATAAAAACATTTTAGTTACTGAAACTGCAAGATACACAGTTTATGCTAAACCAACAGATGGTAAAAATGTTTGGATTAACAAAGCTCCAGTTCCAGTAACAGGAGATTTCTCCGTTACAATTAATGGAACAAGCCACGATTTAACTTTGAATGAAAAGTCTGGTGAATATTATCTGGATAATATTGATTTATCCCGTGACGATTTATTAGAGTTCTATAATGGCGATCAAAAATTAACAGTTTCAGCTAAAGTTGCTCCAGAAGGAAGTGCAAATAACTGCTTCCTTAATAGTTCTAACAAAATTGAACTTATTAGAGCTTTAGCTGCAAAAGAAGGCGAAGGAATTTATTTTGATCCAGTTAACAATACCGTTTGGGTTAATGGTAACCATGAATCCTATAGCGTTGTTTGTAATGGTGAAGAATATGATCTTGAAGCACATGGTAGTGGTGATGGATATAAAGAATTCTCATTCACACTTGCAGAAGTTAGCGATGGCGATCAATTAGTCTTCAACAAGAATGGTTTAGTTGTTGATGCTGGCCCAGAAACTGGTACAGGCAACAACGCAACAGCCGATGATTATAAAGGCAATACTTTTTGTAAAGTTACAAAAGGTGGCGAGAACTTATCTGTTTACTTTAAAGTCTATGCAGATAGATATGAAGTTTGGGTTGGCGAGGCCAAAGGCGATGTAGTTACAGTTACATTTACCATTAATTATGGTACTGAAAGTGGCCAAGGCGTCTACATTGTCGGTGATTTCTGTGGTTGGGATCCAACTAAAGGTATTAGAGGAACTTGGACAGAAGGCAACAACTGGGTATTTACAATAGAAATGCCTGTTGATACCGTTTGGTCATTCAAGTTCGTAATTAATAGTTATGATAATCCAACTGATCCTGCTATAAGATGGGAAGAGAATCCAAATAGATCTTATACTTTCTTAGCAGATGGTTCAGAAACATTTGTTTGGCAAGCATAGTAGATTGTAATAACTCAATAAAGCGCGACCTCAAAAATCGCGCTTTTATTTTGCTTAATAAGTTATGTAATAGTTGATATCAACTATTAATAGAATATATTCATTATTGTAATAATATTTTCATGTGTTATAATAAGATTAATCTTAAGGAGAAAAATTTTAATTATGAGAAAATCAAAAATTGCAATTCTTGCATTAGCACCAGCTCTTCTTTGTGGTTGTGCTATGAAATGTGATTTTGCCAAATTCCAAGAAAAGGTTGGCGCAATTGATAGAAAAGGCGTTACAGCAACCAAAATTGTTATCTCTGGCAAATTAACAATCGGTGATAAGGAAGAAGATATCAACTATGATAGCTCAACAGCTTCTTTATTAGATCTTGTTTCACCAAATGCAATTGCAGCAGCAGTTATGGCATTAAATAATGTCAACTTCTATGCTGTCACAGAAGACGCAAATTCAACATATTACGCTGGAACAACATTCAAAGTGACAAACGATGTCTTAAAAATTGAATGGAACAAATATGGTGATTGCACAAAAGCAAACGGAAAGCTTGATGACGGAAAAGGATCAAACTACACCGTTAACTTAAGTGCAAAATATACATACGAAACAAAATAATTGTTAAATTAGACGGATTTTATCCGTCTTTTTTATAAAAAAAGGAGAAAACTTAATGAAAAAGATTAAAATCTTATCATTCGCTAGCTTACCACTTGCAATGGCTTTATTAGCAGGTTGTGGTCACACTCACACATTCTCTGAAGAGTGGAATCACAATGAAGAGAAACACTGGCATGATGCAACTTGTGAACATAAAGATCAAATAAGTGAAGAGGGCGAACACAACTTTGGCGATGACAATGTTTGTGATGTTTGTGGTTACGAAAAAGGCGAAGAACCAGGCCCAGGCCCAACACCTCATGAACATACATTCTCTGATGATTGGACTCATGACGATGAAAAGCACTGGCATGCAGCTACTTGCGAACACACCGATCAAAAGAGCGGTGAAGCCGAACACGTTTATGGTGATGACAACATCTGTGATGTTTGTGGTTATGACAAAGGCGAAGGACCAGGACCAACTATTGATCCACATAAAGTAGATGAAACTGGATGGAAAGCTGCATTTGGTGCGGACGAACATTTGTTTATGTTCGCAGACAACTATAAGGCCACAATGACAATGAGTGGTGCTATGTCTGGCGAAATGATTCTTGAAGTTGATGGCAATAAACTCAAAAATAATCAAGGCGGCACAGTCTTTTATTATTCTTTAGAAGATGGAGCTGCATATTGTTACTCAAATTTAGCGGGCAGTTGGTCTAGAAGTCCAATTGGTGATGCAAATAATCTAAAAGCAATTGTTTCTACCTATTTTGAACCATTTGGAGATTTTAGCGCTTTTGCATATGATGAAGAAAGTCATGCATATAAAGCTGCGTCAGCAATTGGAGGAATGGCAACAAATTTAGTTGCATCATTTACTGATGGCAAAGTTATGTCAGTATCTTATGATTCAGTTAATCCTGAAGACACAACACAAGTTGCACATCTTGCATCTACATTTGTTTATGGCGGACAAACAGTTACTCTTCCAGAAGTAGAACCAGCTCACGAGCACGTTTTCGATACACAATGTAGTGATCAATACAATCACTGGAATGAATGTGAATGTGGTGCAGTTGATCAAGATTCAATAGAAGCACACTATGATGTTGAACCAGAAGATGGATTCTGCGATGTTTGCGGATGCGAAATGGAAGATTCACCAATTCCAGAACTTCCAATGTATTCACTTCTAGTTGGTGGTGAATCATTAAGCATGATTTACAATTCTGACTTAGAACAATATGAATATTGTGAGCTCCCAGTTGAAGTTGATGATGAAATTACTGTAATGAACGTTACACCAGGCGCGGAAGGCGCTTTAACATCACTCAGCATTGGCGATGATGCTCATGGTTTTACGGTCACAGATGGTGTTTTAAAAGCTACTGTAGCTGGAACTTATTCATTCTATTTAAAACCATCATGGGGAAACGATACAATTTACATTGCTGAAAGCACATCTCCACTTCCAAGCGAACCGGTTTATGGTTACAAAATTAATGATGGCGAATACATCGTAATGGATTTAGATGGCAAAGATAAATCTGCTCAATGGATTGCAATTGGTGTTGATGTCGAAGAAGGTCAAACAGTGACATTTGCAAACATCACTCCTGATACTCCAGAAACTATGCCAGGACTCTTCATTGGCGGAACAACACAAGGTTTCACCATCCTGGATGGTGTCTTAACTGCAGATCATACTGGAAATTATAATTTCTACTTACAACCAGAATTTGAAAATGATGTTGTTTACATTGCAGAAAACTCAGTTGTTGACTGTAGATTAATGGGTATGGATGGTGACTGGGAAGGTGGAATTTTGATGAGTCCAGTTTCAGAAGGAAGTACCGAATTTGTCGCCCAAAATCTCGATATTGAACCAGGCGATAAAGTTAAAGTTAAATTTGAAGATAGTTGGATTAGCGATTTTAAACGAAATACTGGTACCGCAAATGCACTTGATGAAAATTTAGCTGAAATTGATGGTGAAGGTAATGTTCAATTCAATTTCGCTGGTGTCTACACAATTTACTTTGAAAGCAACACCGAAGGTGCATATGGCGTCTTTGTTAGAAGAGAATCAGTTAGTTGCCCATATATTGGCTCTGCCGATATAACAACTCCATCTGGTGATATCCATCAAGATGCTACATTTTTCTTCCACAAAGTTGATTTAGCTAATAATTTCATTGAATATTATTTATCCAACTGCCCAGGATACAACGGAATGTCATACACCATCAAAGATGGTGATACTCCAGTAACTGATTTTGATCTTGAAGAAGGCGGCGAAGCAGCAAACTTTACAAAAGTAGGTTCAACAATTACCTATCATGGTGAAGCTGAAGCATTGAATTTCTATCTAAAAGAAGATTTAACCGAACATACATTAAAAGTTTATGTTGAAGCATATATTGATCCAGCTCAATACAGCACTCTTTATTTAGAACCAGGTGTTTGGGCTAATGATGGTGCAACATTCTATGCTTTCTTCTTTGATTCAACATCTGGAAAAGAAGCTGTTTGGGTTGCTTTAATTGAAGAAGATGGTTTATACAAAGTTGAAAAAGTTGATGGTTATGACAAAGTCATCTTTGTAAGATGTGATCCTGCAAAAGATCCATTAGTTGATGGTTGGGATGCAAAATGGAATCAAACACAAGATTTAGATGTTCCAACAGATTCTTGTGTTAAATGTTCTATTACAGGCTGGGGAGAAGATAAACAACCATCTCCATCAACTTGGCAAGTGAAATAATTAAAATTAATCCTAGATTAAGATGGTCACTCAGTGATCATCTTTTTCTTTTGCAAAATTATTTGTTGTAAATGATTTAAAAATCATTATAATAATAGTCGCAACTTATTCTAAGTTTAGCGATTACTCCGACGCTTGACCTGGGATAAGCGAAGAATATTCTAGGAGGGATAAATATGTTATCCAAAGAAAGAACTGCTGAAATCGTTAAGAAGTTCGGAAAGAACGAAAAAGACACTGGTTCAGTCCAAGTCCAAATCGCTCTTCTTACAGCTCAAATTAACGACTTAACCGAGCACCTTAAACATAACAAAAAAGATGCTTCAGCAAGACGTGGATTATTCATTTTAGTTGGTCAACGTAAATCATTCTTAAACTATCTTAACAAGACAGACAGAGATGCTTACGTCAAACTCTTAAGTGAATTAAACATCCGCAAATAAGTTAGAAAACTTATAAAGATGGACCATAACTTATAGTTATGGTCCTTTCTTTTACCTTTAAAAGTGTTATTACTTATCTAACATTTTATGTTAAAATACCAATAGATTTTTAAAGGAGAAAAAATAACAAAATGAAAAAAGTATTCGAACTCGATTTCGAAGGCCGCAAAATTGTTGTTGAAGCTGGCGAAATAGGCAAGCAAACAAAAGCTGCGGTTTTGGTACGTTATGGCGACACAGTAGTTTTATCAAACGTTACTATGTCACAACATACTGTCGATTGGGATTTCTTTCCACTCTCAGTTGAGTACCAAGAAAGAATGTACGCTGCTGGAAAGATTCCAGGCGGATTCTTAAGACGTGAGTCCCGTCCAAGCTACCATGCAATTCTTGCAAGTAGAATTACCGACAGAACCATGCGTCCACTTTTCCCTGAAGGATTCCGTAATGAAGTCCAAGTCGTTTCTCAAGTAATGGCTGCTGATTACGATAATTCTCCAGAGATTACTGCAATGTTAGGTTCATCATTATGTGTCTGTATTTCAGACGTTCCATTTAATGGTCCTATTGCAGGTGTCTATGTTGGTAGAGTTGATGGCAAATTCGTTATTAACCCAACAGTAGAACAAAAAGCAAAATCAGATATCGACCTCTGTGTCGCTGGTACCGAAGAAGCTATCAACATGGTTGAAGCAGGTGCTAAAGAAGTCTCAGAAGAAGATATGCTCGATGCATTAATGTTTGGTCATGAAGCAGTCAAGAAACTTTGTAAATGGCAAAAGAAGATCATCAAAGCTATTGGCGTTGAAAAGAACAAAAACATTGAATTCAAGGTTATGCCACAAGACTTATATGAAGAAGTCAAGGCAAAAGCCGACAAAGATTTACGTAAAGCTGTCTCAACAAAAGACAAACTCGAAAGAGAAGCAAATATTGAAAAAGTTGAAAAGGCTATTGAAGAAGAATACGCTGCAAATGGTGCAGATGCAAAGACAGTTCAACAAGTCCACAACATTCAAGAAGATCTCGTCCACAAAGAAGTTAGAAGACTTATTATCGAAGATAAAGTCAGACCAGATGGACGTAAGACCGACGAAGTTCGTCCACTCGATGCTCAAGTTGACCTTTTAGGTCGTAGAGTCCATGGTTCCGCCATGTTTACACGTGGACAAACACAAGTTATCTCAGCTACAACTTTAGGTCCTTTAAGTGACAAACAAGTTTTAGATGATTTAACAGCAGAAACTGAAAAACGTTTCATTCATCACTATAACTTCCCACAATGGTGTGTTGGTGGCACAGGAAAAATCGGTGTCTTAGCACGTCGTGAAGTTGGACACGGTGCCCTTGTTGAAAGAGCATTAGCCCAAGTTATCCCATCAGAAGAAGAATTCCCATACACAATTCGTACAGTTGCTGAAGTTGTCGAATCAAACGGTTCCTCATCACAAGCATCAATCTGTGCAGGTTGTATGTCACTTATGGCAGCCGGTGTTCCAATTAAAGGAATGGTTTCCGGTATCGCTATGGGTCTTATCTCAGATGGCGACTTAAGAAAGAATCCATACACAATCCTTACAGATATTCAAGGTCTTGAAGATCACTTCGGTGATATGGACTTCAAAGTTGCAGGTACTGCAAAAGGTATTACCGCACTTCAAATGGATATCAAAATCGATGGTGTTACAAGAGAAGTTTTAGCTGAAGCATTAGAACAAGCTGGCAAAGCACGTGCTCAAATTCGTGAAGCAATGGCTAAAGCCATTTCTGAACCAAGAGCAGATGTTGCAGAATTTGCTCCAAAACTTGATAAGATGCAAATCGAAGTCGATAAGATCAGAGAAGTTATCGGTACTGGCGGTAAAGTCATTAATGACATCATCGCACAATGTGATAACGTCCAAATCGATATCGATGATGATGGACATGTCGTTATTTACCATATGAATCGTGAAATGATCAACAAAGCAAAAGCAATGATTGAAAATATCGTTCGTGAAGCAAAAGTTGGTGAAGTTTACGAAGGCGAAGTCACTAGAGTCGAAGACTATGGTGCTTTCGTTAAACTCTTTGGTAATTGCGAAGGCTTATGCCATGTTTCAAGACTTGACTGGGGCTATGTTGAAAAAGCAAGCGACAAAGTCAAAGTTGGCGATGTCTTAAAAGTCCGTGTTTGTGAAATTGATGATCACGGCAAAGTCAAAGTTTCTCATAGAGAATTCTTAGAGAAACCAGCTGGATATGTTGAAAAACCAGCAGTTGAAAAGAAACCTTTCAAAAAAGGTCATAGAAAATAATTAACAAACTATGTTTGATGTTACTGTAATTGGGGCTGGAATCGTTGGCTCGCTTATAGCGCGCAAACTTTCAAGCTACCAATTATCAGTGGCAGTTATTGAAAAAGAACCAGACGTTGGTAACGTTACAACCATGGCTAATAGTGCCATTGTTCACTCAGGCTATGACCCTGTTCCTGGAACACTTAAGGCTCAACTTAATGTTTTAGGAAACAAAATGATGGATCAAGTCTGTGATGAGCTAGACGTTGAAATGAAACGCATTGGTTCTTTAACTGTTGCTCTTTTTGATGAACAACTTCCTCTATTAGAGGACCTTGCTAAAAGAAGTGCACAAAACGGTGTTCCTGTTCAAATCTTGAACGCCGAAGAAACTTTAAAACTCGAACCTAATTTATCAAAAGAAGTGAAGGGTTCACTTTTTGCTCCTACTGCGGGCATAGTGAATCCTTTCACTTTATCGGTTCATGCTATCGAAAACGCCGTTGATAATGGAGCAAAACTCTTCTTAGAAGAGAAAGTTGTTCTTATTAATAAAAACGACGATTTCTATAACATTATTTGTGAGTCTGGAAATACTTACCAATCAAAGATTATCATCAATGCTGCAGGTATTTATTCAGACGAAATCCATAAAATGGTGGAGCCAATTGATTACTTCCTCACCCCAAGAAAAGGCGAGTACTTTATTTTGGATCACTATTGTGACGATTTAGTCAAACATACAATCTTCCCTCTTCCAAGTGAAAAGGGCAAAGGAATTCTTGTTACTCCATCCATTGGCGGAACTTTCCTTGTTGGTCCTTCAGCAGAAGCAATGGCATCTAAAGATGATGTTTCTACTGATAAGTTCACATTAGACGAAATAAAACGTCAAGCATTAATGCTTGTTCCATCAATTCCATTTAACCAAGTCATTAGAACTTTTGCTGGTAGTAGACCAACTCCAAATACTCATGACTTTATCATTAGATACGCTAAATGTGACAATCACTTTATAACACTTTCTGGAATCGAATCTCCAGGTCTTGCTTCATCTCCTGCTATAGCAGAATATGTAGTGAACGAATTTGTCTCAAGAGTTATTAAACTAGTTCCAAAAGAAAACTTTAATCCTAGAGTTAAACGTAGACCACATCTTAAAGAGATGTCAATTGAAGAAAGAAACAAATTTATTGCTGAAAATCCAGACTATGGAAAGATTATTTGTAACTGTGAGAAAGTTTTACTTGGTGAGATTTTATTCGAGATGAATACTTCCGTGCCTCCAAAGACCATTAAAGCAGTTAAAAAACGTACTCGTGCTGGTTTTGGAAAGTGCCAAGGAGGATTCTGCCAACCATTAGTGACTAAGATTATCTCTGAGAAGTTTAATATTCCACTTAACGAAGTTATGTTCCAAAAACGTGGATCTTTTGTTGTTAGATACGACATCAAAGGAGAAAAGAAATGATTAACCGCAAGTTAGTTATTATTGGTGGTGGCTCAGCTGGTATGGCTGCAGCTATTAAAGCATACGAACTCGGTGAGAGAGATATTTTAATTATTGAGAAAAATGCTTATCTTGGTGGAATCTTAAATCAATGTATTCATAATGGCTTTGGACTTCATGAGTTTAAAGAAGAACTTACTGGTCCAGAGTTTATGACTAGATTTTCTAAAAAGGTCGATGAACTCGGAATTTCTTACGCATTAGAGTCCAATGTTTTAAGTATAAGTGACGACAAAGTCGTAACTTATTCAAACGCTAAAGATGGACTTGTTGAAGTTAAAGCAGAAGCTATTATTCTTACAACAGGATGTTATGAAAGAAATGCTGGTGCTATCCAAATTCCAGGCGATAGACCATCAGGTATTTATACAGCAGGACAAGCTCAGTTGTTCGCTAACTGCTATGGTTATTTAGTTGGTAAACGTGTCTTTATCTTAGGTAGTGGAGACATTGGTTTAATTATGGCTCGTAGAATGACACTTGAAGGCGCTAAAGTCTTAGGTGTTGCAGAGCTTATGCCTTACTCAGCAGGTCTTAATAGAAACATTGTTCAATGTCTTAAAGACTATGACATTCCACTTTACTTAAGTCACACTGTTAAGAAAGTTATTGGTGAATCTCACCTTGAAAAGGTGGTAATCGCTAAAGTTGATGAAAAAATGAACTTTATTGAGGGAACTGAACAAATCTTTAACTGCGATTGTTTACTTCTTTCAGTAGGCCTTTTACCAAACGTTGATTTATTTAATAAATTACCTTTGAGTATGTCAAAAACTAGAGGTGCTAAAGTTAACCAAGCAATGGAAACTGAAATCCCAGGTATTTTCTCTGCAGGTAACGTGCTTCATGTTCACGATCTTGTTGATTATGTTGTAGAAGAAGCTAGAGAAGCTGCGGTGGGCGCAATAAGTTACTTAAATGGTGAACTTAAGCACGAAGGCCATGTTTACGATGTAAATCCGGGCGTTGGAATCAACTATGTTGTTCCTCAAAAAGTTTTCCTTGATGATGTTAAAGATACACTTTCTTTCAAGTTTAGAGTCGCTAAACCAATGAAAGATATTAATATTCTTATTACCGAAGGTAATAATATCATCAAGAAAATCTTTAAACCTGCAATAGTTCCATCAGAAATGGAAATAGTGCATGTATCTAAAGATCTCTTTAAAAGAGAATCTAATGAAATTAAAGTTTACGTGGAGGAGAAAAAATAATGAAAGAACTTATTTGTATTACTTGTCCACGTGGTTGTCACTTAAAAGTGGACGACAATTTGAATGTAACAGGAAACACATGTCCTAGAGGAGAAGCATACGCTAAAGCTGAGCTTACTCATCCAGTTAGAATGGTAACTTCAACTGTTGCGATTGCATCAGTAGTTGAATCAAGACTTCCTGTTAAGACTAAAGAGCCAGTTCCTAAGGAACTTATCTTCCCAGTTATGGAAGAAATTAGAAAAACTGTAGTTAAAGCACCTATTAATATAGGTGATGTTGTTATAGAAAACGTTTGTAACTCAGGAGTAGACGTTATTGCAACAAAAGATATAGCAAAGTAAAGGTAGTTAAATATGGACAAGATTAGAATTATTACTCTTGGCGGACTTGACGAACTTTATAAAAACATGACTCTCGTTGAAGTAAACGACGAGATTTATGTTATAGAGTGTGGTGTCAAGTTCCCAGACAAGACAAAACCAGGTATTGATTATATCATTCCTCGTTTTGATTATTTGCTTGCAAATAAAGCAAAAGTTAAAGGCTATTTTTTAACACATGGTCATGACTCAATTATTGGAGCTTTACCATACATTTATGAGAAAGTTCCAGCACCTATTTATTGTACAAATACTACCAAAACATTTTTCTGTTCTTTCTGTATCCATAATCATATTGATTACAATAAATTTCCTTTTGTTATAGTAAAACCATCCGATGACGTTAGAATCGGAAATAGAGTTATTAAACTTTTCTCTACTTGTTGTAACTTCGCTGAATCATTTGGCGTATCTATTTCAACAGATCAAGGAAATATTATTTATTTAAGCAATTTTGTTATTAACAACGACAATGCTCCAGGATTTGTTAATGATTTTGCAAAATTAGGCAAAATTTGCGAAGAAAAAACACTAGCTTTACTTATGGATGCATCAGCATCAGAACATGCCGGTTATTGCGCTCCAAATTATCGTTTACTTTCGCTTATTAAAAAAGAGCTCATGGACATCAAAGGCAGAGTCTTTTTGGCTATTGATACTCCAGACCTCTTCAATATAATTGAAGTTCTTAACAAAGCCGTTAAATACACAGGTAGAAAAATCATTGCATATGATGAGTCTTCTAGAGAACTTATTGAGAACTTAATTAAAGGTGGTTATTTAACCTTTGATAGAAAATCTTTAGCACTTGTAGAAGACGTTAATAGACTTCCTCCAAATGAAGTTTTAGTTTTCTTAACTGGATTTGGCGCAAAACTTAACTCAAAAATCGCATTACTTGCAGCCAGAAACAATGATGAAAAAATTATTTTCTTGAACGAAAAAGATACATTTATTTTCGCAAACCACATCACTCCAGAAAATGAAATTTCTACAACCGATGCATTAGATGAACTTTATCACAATGATTGTAAAATCGTTCGTATTGGTAAAAACTTCGTTAGAATGCATGCCCAAGAAGAAGATATTAAGCAAATTGTCTCGCTTATTAGACCAAGATATTTCATTCCAATCTCAGGATCATTCAAAGAACTTCTTGCAGCGGCAAAACTTGCAGTTAGCATGAATGTTGGTTTAAATCACAACTCTATTTTCGTTGTAGATAATGGAAACATTATTGAATTTGAAGCTGGATTTGGCAAGATTAGCAATAACAAAGTTATTGCAGGCGATTTATTAATTGATGGCAAAGGCGTTGGTGACATTCAAAATGAAGTCATTGAAGAAAGACAAAAATTCTCTGATGATGGAGTCATTATCTTAGCTGCCACAATTAGTAAATCAAATCACAAAATTGCAGCAGGACCAGACGTTCAATCCAGAGGATTAGTTTTCCTTAAAGATAACGAATCATTAATGAGAGAAATTACTCGTTTGTTTGTTACCACAATCGAAATGGAACTTGCAAAAGAGAATTATTCTATTTCTTATATGGAAGAAGCAACTAAAGATATAATCTTTAAGGCAATTCGTAGGGCACTTAATAAAACTCCTATTATCATCCCAATTTTTGCTGAAATAGAATAGTAAGCAATTTATTGCTTTATTTTTATTTAAAATTAATTTATAATTAATATACATATGGACGAGAAAAAACACATTACTAAAAATTCAATATCAATTATCGGAGGCATCTGCTTCATTCTTTTAGCACTTGTTACAATGCTTTCTAATGGAACACCTTTCGCTTTCCTTTCAATAGCAATTACAACAGTTTTAGGATTTGTTGGCTTCTGGATTTTAATGCCATTTTTGATCGTCTTAGGTCTATTCTTAATTTTTAAAAAGAAACTCATCAAGTTTAAACTTGGCATGTCTTTATGGGGTGCTTTTGTAATTATTGTTTGTTTTGTTATTTTATCTAGCCATTGGGGTTCAATCGGCGTTGAATATGGTGGAGTAGTTTTTGATGGCTATTCTTCATATGATGGCGGAACCGGAACAATCTATAGATATTTAACTTTTTCATCTGCTATTCCATCATTACAAAGTGTCAGAGAAGCCAATTCTTCGCCATTCAATCCTCAATTAGGTGGTGGATATATTGGATATATTTTGGCAGGTTCAATGAATAGTGCCTTAACACCTGTTGGTTTAAATGTTATTTGTTGGATTTTCTTTATTGGCGGTTTAGTAATGCTACTTAATCACCAAATTAAAGCATTAGTTGTTCTTCTAAAGAAGAAAATATCCGAAAAGAAGGCCAAAAAGTCTACTTCTGAATATGAAGAGATTTCTTCCGAAAGTAACGAGGAAGAGGAACCAGTTATTGCTCCAATTGTCGAGCAACCAAGTGTTTCTAATCCTGAAATCAGCATGCCTAAAGAAGATAAACCTGCTCCTAAAGTATTCCCTGAAGGCTTTCCAAATGCTAGAACTCTTGATACAGGACTTAAAAAAGCAGTATTTACAATGTCAGATGAAACAGTCATTGAAGATTCAATGGTTAGAAAGTTAGATGAAACTCCTGTTCGTGAAGAAGTTCCTTCACCTTCAATTAGCCAAGCTAGATTTGGAGATTTAACTCCTGAAGCGGAAGTAGCAGAAGAAGTTCCTGTATTTGAAGAAGTAACTGAAACTCCTGCGCCTACTAGTGAACCAGAAGTTTTTGCTGAAGAAACTTATCCAGAAGAAATTATTGAAGAAAAACCAAATTTTGTTGAGGAATTAGAAGAAGTTCAACGAGTTGAACAAGGTCCAGTAGTAGAATCACAAGCAGAAATGCTTCTAAGACCTCAACCAAAAGCAAATCTTGCTAAAGACTACATTTATCCACCTCTTGATCTTTTAGACATTCATGAGGCTGCTGATGATGTAAATAAAAATGAAGAATCATGTGCTGAAAGAACAGCACTTATAAATCAAGTTTTCGAACAATTTAAAGTTGGTGCTGAAATTGTTTCACATACAGTTGGCCCATCAGTTACACGTTACGACATTATGCTTAGACCTGGTGTATCTGTTAACCTTGTTAGAAAATATGTCGAAGACATATCTATTCGTTTAGGCGGTATACCAGTTCGTTTTGAAGCTATTGTTTCAGGTAAATCTACATCTGGTATTGAAATTCCAAACGAGATTAGAACTAATGTTGGTTTAAGAGAATCAATTGCTGCTTTGCCGACTGGTCCTAAATATTTGTTAAACATTCCATTTGGAAAAGGCATCGGTGGAGATTTAAGACACGCTTCTTTAGGTGACTTCCCACATATGTTAGTATCAGGAACCACAGGTTCAGGTAAATCAATTGCTGTTCACTCAACAATTCTTACTTTGCTTATGAGAAATAAGCCTGAAGAATTAAAAATTATTTTAGTTGATCCAAAGAAAGTTGAAATGAGCTTCTATGAAGACATTCCACATTTACTTTGTCCAATTATTACAGATATGAGAAAAACTTATAACTGTTTAAAGAAACTTGTTGACGAAATGGAACGCCGTTATAACCTTTTCCAAGCTCACAAACTTAGAGACATTAAAGGCTTTAATGCTTGGGCAAACGCTAATGATGTGCAACCACTTCCTTATATCGCTGTTTTCGTTGATGAATACGCCGATTTAGTTGAACAAGTTAAAGAAGTACACGAACCAATTCAAAGACTCGTTCAAAAAGCTCGTGCAGCAGGTATTCATATCTGTATTGCTACGCAAAGACCATCAGTTAACGTTATTGATGGCGTTATTAAATCAAACTTTACAACTCGTCTTGCTCTTCTTTCAGCATCTGCAACTGATTCCCAAACAATTATTGGTGAAGGTGGTGCAGAAAAGCTCCTTGGACATGGCGATATGTTAATTGATAGTCCTCTTATTTCAGTCTCAACAAAACCTCGTGTGCAAGGCTGTTTTGTTAGCGAAAATGAAGTCAATAGAGTTTGTGATTTCTTAAGAGAACATTATTCAACACAATATGATCCATATTTCCTTGATCTAGAAGATCATGAACAAGAATTTTCTAAAGGCTCATCAAATGAACCTCCAGTAGAGGCAATTGATAAAAATGCTTCTGAGGAAGCTCAATACCAAGACATTAAAGATCAAGTAATGCATCGTGAATATTGTTCAATTTCATTCATTCAACGTTCATTTGCAATGGGATTCCCACGTGCTGGTAGAATCTTTGCTAGACTACAAAAAGAAGGTGTTGTTGCTTTTGAAGGTGATTCAAGAGGAAACAAAGTTTTAGCTCACGCTCCGATTGGTGAAGAACAAATTGGAACAATTGAACAATCTACATTTATTCCAGATGATCCAAGTGGTGGGGAAGGACAAAATTTTTAACTCTGTTAAGGCAATAAAAATATGAAAATTTTGCAGTATATTAAAGTCATATTAATTTGTGGTTTACCAATCGTGTTTTACCACCTTTTCTATATGATTAGATATGCAAAGCATCCAGAAAAATATCCATTTGAAAAGCGCTATAAAGTAGCTAGAAAAGAAATTCGAATGGTTTTCAAACATTTTCATGTTGATTACAAACTTGAGAATTTTGAAATGTTTACCAAATTAGATAAGAAATGCTTAATCATTTCTAACCATTATTCTTTATTTGATCCATTAGCTTTAATTGCTGCAAGCGATAAACCACTAACATTTGTTTGTAAAAAAGAAGTTTTTAAAATGCCATTTGTTGGAAAAGTTGCTAAAGCAATTGATTGTTTTGCACTAGATAGAGAAAACTTAATGAGTCAATTGAGTCAAATTAGAAACATAGTTTCTTATTTAAAAGACGAATCAAAACCTTCTGTTTTAGTATTCATTGAAGGTACTAGAAATAAAGATCCAGGAACTCCATGTTTGGATTTCCATCCAGGAACACTAAAAATAGCCCAAATGGCGAACGTTCCGCTCCTTTGTGGGTCAACATTCGGCTCCTTTAGAATTCTCGATAAAAAGAGCCATATTAAAAAATACCCACATTTCTTCACTTTATTTAGAAAACTTGAAGTTGAAGAAGTTAAATCCTATAACACAACTGAACTTGCTCCAATTTTGCAAAAAGAGACTGATGAAACCACCAATCTCTTGAGAATTAAGGATAAGGAATATTTATCTAATTTTAAAATGTCTGACAAAAAGAGAAATTTAGAAACTCGTTTTGATATCAGCGTTAATTCTTAATCCTTTTGGATAAAGATTTTTGAGTGTTCCATTAACTGAATGGACAACACCAAGGTTCATATCTAGATAGCTAACAAAGTAGTAGCCGTCTGGATATTTTTTATTTATAGATTCACCCCTTAAATACTTAATGGTTTCTTCTTTGCTTAATTGAATCGAATCTACTGAATTTTTAACATGGGAATAATGATGAGAAGGTATTTGTTTGTCGCCTATTTTTGAGCTAACAAAAACACCTGGTCTTAATGATAAATCTATAAATTTTTCTGGTAATAAATGATTTATAAAAAATGTTTGAATTTCGTTTGTATTTCCCTTTGATTTTACTGTACGTTTTATTTCCATTTTTTCAAAAGAATTTTGTGTTAAATTTCCTGGTTTTTTTATAATGGCAATATAGTGTCCTTCTCCATCAAAATTTGAAGGGAATAGATGAATCGTTTCTGGATATTCTTTGCTTCTAAATTCACCAGGGATTTTTTCAATATATTGGAGTTTTGCAGTGGTTTTTTCAAGTAAATACCCGATTATTTCCTCATCTTCCTCGTGGGAATAGGAGCAAGTGGAATAGACCATTGTTCCACCTTCTTTTAACAATGAATAACACATCAAAATGAGGTCTTTTTGAATAGCTGAATTTTTAAGAACTTTTTCATATGTCCAATCGAACTTCATTTCATCAGATTTTCTGAACATTCCAGAGCCTGAACATGGAGCATCTAAAATGATCTTATCAAAGTAGTTTTGGAAGCGATCTGAATGAGCTGAAAAATCTAGAGAAGTGACAACAGTATTTGAAATGCCAAGACGTTCGATATTACTTAGCAAAACATTAGCTCTAGATTTAGATAAATCATTAGCAATTATCATACCTTCATTTTCCATTTTTAAGGCTGTTTGAATTGTCTTTCCACCAGGTGCCGCACATAGATCTAAAACAATGTCGTTTTTATTTGCATTAAGTAGATGTGCAACAAGCATTGCAGAAGGTTCTTGAATGTAATAAGCACCTTGTTCATGGTATATCTTTTTGCCTAATTGAATTTCATCTTTATCGAACATAAATCCGTTTGGAACAACAGGATGATGTGTTAATGAAGGAAAAATACTTAATAAAGTTTTTTCGCTCATTTTATTTGTGTTAAGAAAAATAGCTTTCTTTTCTTTTTGTTCAAAAGATGAAATTAAATTATCAATTTCTGTATCAGATAGATACTTTTTTAAATGTGTTCTAAAGTCCATATTATTATAATAATATATAAGAAATAAAAACACAAGTGTTTTTATTAATATTTGATATTTTGTTTTTCTAGGTTGTTAGTCTTGATTATGATATAATCTAGACTGAGGTTATATTTTTATGAGAATGGTAGATATTATTACTAAAAAACGCGATGGCGGTAAATTAAGTGATGAAGAAATCGAATTTGTTGTCAACGGTTATGTTGATGGCAAAATCCCAGATTATCAAGTTTCTTCATTATTAATGGCCATTGTATTTAAAGGTATGTCTAACGATGAAATCGTTACACTTACCGATAGAATGGAACACAGCGGAGACGTTATGGATCTTAGCTCAATTCCAGGATTTAAAGTTGACAAGCACTCTACAGGTGGTGTCGGAGACAAGACTTCATTAGCTCTTGGTCCAATGGTTGCTGCTTGTGGCGCAGTTGTTGCAAAAATGTCAGGCCGTGGACTTGGCCATACAGGTGGAACACTCGATAAACTCGAATCAATTCCAGGTATGAACGTTTTCTTAACACAAGATCAATTTATGGATCAATTAAGAAAGATTGGCGTAGCCATTGCTGGCCAAACTGGAAAACTTGTTCCAGCAGATAAGAAGATTTATGCACTTCGTGACGTTACTGGTACAGTTGAATCAATTCCATTAATTGCTTCATCAGTTATGTCCAAAAAGTTAGCATCTGGTTCAGATTGTATCTTACTTGACGTTAAGTTCGGTAATGGTGCATTCATGAAGAACAGAGAATCTGCTTATGAACTTGCAACAATCATGTGCAATATTGGTAACTCACTTAATAGAGATACACGTGCAGTCTTAACTTCTATGGATCAACCTTTAGGTCTTGCCGTAGGCAACGCCCTTGAAGTTAAGGAAGCAATTGATACACTTCATGGTAAAGGACCAAAGGATTTCCAAGATCTTTGTTATCAATCTGGTGCAATTATGCTTGAACAAGCAAAAGTTGTTAAGAGCCAAGAAGAAGGACTTGCTTTACTCCATAAAGTAGTTGAAGATGGTTCAGCATTTGAAAAATTCAGACAAATGATTATTGCTCAAGGTGGCGATATTTCTTATATCGATGATCCAAGCAAATTCCCATTATCCAAAAATATCATTGAAGTAAAAGCTTCAAAACCAGGATACATTAAACAAATCGTTGCCCTTGAAATTGGCGAAAGCGCTATGCGCTTAGGTGCAGGAAGAGAAACCTTTGATGACGTTATTGATATGTCAGCAGGTATCGTTCTTTCTAAGAAAGTTGGCGACAAAGTTGCAAAAGGTGATGTACTTTGTACAGTTCACACAAACAAAGACGATTATGCAGCTGTCTTAAAAGACATCGAAAAAGCATTCGTTATTGTTGATGGCTTTGTTGAATATCCTCCAACAGTTCACGATTACATTCACAAATAATGAGAGTTGTTATTCAAAACGTAACTGAAGCCTCTTGTAGGATCAACAATAAAATCGTGGGAGAAATCTCCCGCGGTTTTTGCATTCTTGTTGGTTTTACACACGATGATACAAAAGAAATTGTTGAAAAAATGGTCAACAAAATCGTTTCGTTAAGAGTCTTCAACGATGAGAATGGCAAAACAAATCTTTCTTTGAAAGATATTGATGGAAAAATACTCTCAATATCTCAATTTACACTTTATGCTTCAGTAAAAGATGGTCGTCGTCCAAGTTTTGTAAATGCGATGAGACCAGAAGAAGCTACAAAGATGTATGATTACTTTAATGAATGTTTAAGAAACACAGGTTTCGAAGTTCAAACTGGTGTTTTTGGTGCAGACATGAAAATCTCATTAATAAATGATGGTCCATTTACCACAATTGTTGATTCCAAGGAGTTAGGACTATGAAAGTAATGGTTGGTCTTAGCGGTGGTGTTGATTCCGCAGTTGCAGCATATTTACTTAAAAAGCAAGGCTATGATGTCGTTGCTTGTTTTATGCGTAACTGGGATGCCATGGCTAATGGCGATTACCTTGGAAATCCAACAGTAAATGATGACCAATGCCCTCAAGAAAAAGACTATCAAGATGCTCAAAAAGTTGCGGAAAAACTTGGTATACCACTCTTAAGAGTGGATTTCATAAAAGAGTACTGGGATCATGTCTTTTCTTTCTTTATTTCAGAGTATGAAAATGGAAGAACTCCAAACCCAGATATTTTATGTAACAAATACATTAAATTTGATGCATTTTTGGAGTTTGCAAAGAAGAATAATTGCGACATCATTGCAATGGGACACTATGCAAAACGTGTTGAGAAAGATGGACATTTTTATTTGATGAAATGTCATGATACAAACAAAGATCAAACTTACTTCCTCTCTCAAATTAATGAGGAACAAATTAAATCATGTTTATTCCCACTTGGAGACATTGATAAAACCGAAGTTAGAAAGATTGCTCATGAACTTGATTTAGAATCAGTTATGGATAAAAAAGATTCAACTGGAGTTTGTTTTATTGGTGAACGTAACTTTAGAGAATTCTTAAAAAATTACATTCCAGCACAAAAAGGCAATATCATAGATATTGACACCGGTAAAATTATTGGAGAACATCGTGGAGTTTATTACTACACAATTGGTCAACACAAAGGCTTAGGCATTGGCGGAATTTCTGGTGAAACAGCAGCAGGATGGTTCATCGTTAAAAAAGACGCTAAGAAAAATGTTCTTTATGTTACACGTGGAGATGCTCAAAAGTATTTGATGTCTAATAAATGTATCGTTAGAAAACTTAACTTTATAAATAAAGACGAAATCTTCCCTCAAGAAGTTGGAGTTAAGTTTAGATACCGTCAACCTGATCATCCAGCAGTCATTAACCTTGTGAATGATGAAATTGTCTGTGAATATGATTATTACAAAGCAGTTACACCAGGGCAAGAAGCTGTCTTTTATAATAAAGACGGCTTAATGATTGGCTCTGGCACAATTGATGAAGTCTATAGGGACAATGTTAGAATTGATAAGTAATTGTTCCTTTTAAGGATTAAATATATTAGAATATAACGGAACTAGGAGAAAAAATATGAAAAGAAAAGTTTGTTTTGGGGTTACTTTAATTTTTATTGCAATGTTTGGTTATTTATTTGGTAAGTTTTTACCAACTTTAATTCAATACATTAAAAACTTAGATATTGGTTCTTATCCTTTAGACGAGTTAATTTTAGTGAGCTATATTGCTGTTTCATTATGTTCTGCAATTGGATTACTTGTTTCACTTATAACATTAGGAATGTTACTTGCGAACAAAACCAAATTTTTGGATCAATACGGCAGTGTTTTATTTAACTCAATCGTTTTATGCTATACTCTTACAGAAATTATATCCGGAATATTTTATGCAGTTGAATATGACTTTACAGAAATTTTCAAAAGCGAAGCAATGATAAGAGTGTTTATTATGTTCGCATTAGGACTTGTTTTAACTTTTGCTGTAAGTGTCAGAAAACAATCAATTGTAAGAACAGGTGTTATTGCAGTTTCAATTTTAGGAATTTTGGTTATTAATGTTATTAATATGGTAAATATTGATTTCTCTTTTAATGCACTTAAATATTTTCCTGAAACTTCGCACATCTATCTCTTTATTATTTTAGCTGGAATATTTGGTGGTGCAATGATGCTCTGGCCAAATGACGAGGAATAAAATTAATAAAAAAGCAAAAGAAAAAAGAGACTTAAGTCTCTTTTCTTTTTGTTTGTTTACTCACCGGCTTCTTGGAACATTCTAAGCAAATCATCAACAGTGAGTTTTGCTTTTTCTTTTCCAGAGATATCGTGAAGTACGTGACCATGGTGGAACATAATAAGTCTGTCACCATAGGTGAGTGCATCTTTCATGTTATGAGTAATCATTAATGTTGTAAGTTTCTTGGTTCTTACGATTTTGTCAGTAAGTTCAAGAACTTTCTTTGCAGTCTTTGGATCAAGAGCTGCGGTGTGCTCATCAAGTAAAAGAATCTTTCTATCTCCATTGTAATCATGAAGTTTATTTGATAAATCAACTAAAGCTGCAAGTTTTTCTTCTGGAGTAGAAGTTTTTGTTACTTTTCTAGTATGTTCAGCTTTAGCTTCATCATAGAATTTACCAGCTTTTTCAGCACATTCTTTCTTCAAAGCTTTAAGCTTGTTTTTAATTTCTTTTTGTTTGGCTTTATCAGTTGTATTTCTGAGTTCAATATTAAGTGGACCAGATGCAACATCAAAGTTCATTTGAATGAATTCTCTTCTTGTGTCAATACGAGAATCATTTGCGGCCATTAACAAAGTTAATGCTTGTCTTTGTCCGCCGGACATACGACCAACTTTTTGATTTATTCTATCTTCAAGTCCCAAGTCAAATTGCTTAACTTGAGAGATAAAATAATCTTTAACGGTTTCGCTTGAGAATCCCCATCTAATTGGTGAGTGGTGTTTACCACGTCTATACGCAATTTCGAGGTTTTCAAGAACCGACATTTCTCCGGTGGTACCCATTCTTGGATCTTGGAAGACTCGACCGAAGTATTTAGCACGTCTAAATTCTTCCATATGAGAGATTGGCATACCAGAAAGTGAGATTTCACCTTCGGTTGGTTTATAAGTACCAGCGATTAAGTTCATAGTGGTGGTTTTACCAGAACCATTTGAACCAATAATAGTAACGAATTCACCATCATTAATCTTTAGATTAACATGGTCTAATGCTACTTTTTTATCTCTTGAATCTCCAGAGAGATTAAAGATTTTGGTTAAATTTGTTAATTCAATCATTTATCTAGCCTCCCCAGGAATATCTTGTTTAATGCGGAACAACTTTTTAAATTCAGTTTTAATAAGTGGTAAACAAAGAGCAATTGTAATAAGTACTGCGTAGAGTAAGCTCTTAAGTTCAGTTGGTAAACCAAGTCTTGTTGCAACTGTAACAATTACAAAGTAAATAATTGAACCAAGTGCAACTGAAATAATCCAGTTTTTAAATGAACGTTTACCAAAGATTGCTTCACCAATAAGAATAGACGCAAGGCCTACAACTAAGTAGCCTGCTGCCGATACTGTTGAAACAGTCTTAACATCTTGAACGTAAAGTGAACCACCAAGTGCAATTAGTCCGTTTGCTATAGCAACACAGACAATAGTGGAGATATTTGCGTTAATTCCTTGTGAATTTGCCATGTTTTCATTTAATCCTGTAGCACGAATAGCCATTCCGTATTCTGTGCCAAAGAAGAAATAAATGCCAAACATCACAACAAGAACAACTCCTAACATAATTGCAACTTTAATAATTTCTGCCCATGGAGCAATTGGCATCCATCTATTTGCAACATCATTGAATTGCCATGGATAACAAAGTGAGTAAATTGTTTGTTGTTCTCCACCTTTAACTATGTTAGTGAATGAAATTGTTGATGCGAAAATGGAACCATTTCCAATTTTTGCTCCCATGATAAGCATTGCAATTGAAGCAGCTGCAGTCATGGTAATAATACCAGACAACAATTTTGGTATTTTCAAATAGCGGTTTAAAACGCCTGTAATAATGCCACACAAACATCCACCAAGGAATGCTGCTAAAGTGGCAAGCCAAGGGTTTAAACCATTAAAAATCATAACTGCAGAGATGGCTGCTCCAATAAGGAAACTGCCTTCAGCAGTTAAATCAGCAAAATCAAGGATTCTGTATGTAAGGAAAATACCAAGTGCTAATAAGACACATGGAAGTCCTGAAGATAAAATATTTAATATTATATCCATTTACAAAAACCTACTTATTTTGCGGAGATATCAGTGAAATTTTTAGTAATTGATTCTGGAAGAGTAATTCCTGAATCTGCTAAGTTAGCGGAAGAATAGACTCTTGAGCAAGTAGAAGCATCCATAAATTTAACTGGGAAATCAGATGGTTTCTTGCCATTTTTAATGATTTCAACAGCCATCTTACCAGCTTCTTTACCAAGTTGTTTGTAATCAACTGAAATGGTAATGTGGCCGCCATCTTGAAGCATGCCTTCTTCGCCACAGACAACTAAAACTCCTTTGGAGTTAGCTGCTTGTTTTACATCGTTCATGTGTGCTGCAATGTTATTGTCGGTTGGGACATAAATTGCATCAACTTCTTCAGCAAGAGCTAAAGCAGCAGCATTAATATCTGATGGTCCAGAGACTGCTTTTTCTTTAACTGTAACGCCTCTTCCTTCAACGATAGATTTAACTTGATCCTTTTGAATTACTGAGTTTTCTTCACTTTGTGTGTATAGAACACCAAGTCTTGTTGCAGATGGAAGAATTTGATTGATAAGTAAAAGTTGTTCAGCAATTGGTTGAGCATCACTTGTACCACAGACAAATCCATTAGTGTTTTCAACACTAGAAACTAAGTTTGCAGAAACTGGATCTGTAACAGCAGAGAAGAAAACTGGATTTGTAAGTCCTTTTTCAATTGATGCTGACATAAGTTGCTTTGAAGCTCCTGTTCCAAGGCCAAAGGTCATGTCTTTTGTTGAGACTAAGTCTTTAGCCATTGCTGTTAAGTCTGCATCGTTTCCGCCTGCGTTCTTAATATCAAAGCTATAATCTACACCTTGAACTAAACCAGCTTCATCTAAAGCTTCTTTAAAACCATTTGCACAAGTTCTAAGTGCAGCGTGTTCAACTGGGAGTAAAACACCGATTTTGCATTTAGCGTTGTCGCCGCATGATGCGAGACCTGCCGCAGCAGTTGCCAAAGCAAGTAATGAGATTAATTTTGATTTTTTCATAAAATTTAATACTCCTTTCAAAAATAAATCCCGGGAGTGAACACCGGGCTATCTTTGCTTGGTGTTCAACTTTCGTCTCCCACCAATTATTTTTACAGCAGGAAACAATTACCTATAGTAAAAATAACCAAAGTAAAAAGCATTGATATTATTGATTTTTGAAACACAATTTTTAATCATTTTGCTTCCTACCTTGCGTATATATTAACTTATTTAAAATAAAAGTGTTAGAAAAATTGAAAAATGTTCGATTGATTATTAGCCTTTACTAAATATTTAGTATTTGTTTAAAAAAGTGGTATAATAGTAAACTGTAGGGACTATCTACTATGGAAAAAGAGCTTAAAGAGATTAAAATTAACTGGTTCAAAGTCAGTAGTATTTATAATAAACTCGCTGATAGACATTTAGTGAACTTTTTCTCTATGCGTGTTTTCAATTTAATTTATATTTTCGAAAATGAATGTACCCAAAAGAAGATCGTTGAATTTACTGGTGCTCCAAAGCAATCAGTTAACAATGTTGTTCAAGATTTTCTTTCTAAAGGTTACGTAAAATTAGTAGCTAATCCTAAGGATAAAAGATACAAAATTATCAAAGTTACCAAAAAAGGAAAAGAACTATATCAATCAACTCTTTTAAACATTGAAGATGCTGAATTGAAGGTTTTGTCCAATTTTAGTGATGAAGAAATAAAGTCATTTATTAGTTTTTCGTGGAAGTACAATGAATTGCTCGAGAAGGAAGTTGAGAAGATTTAATATGAAGAAGTTTTCTAAGATTTTAATTTTGTTAACACCATTAGTTTTATCTAGTTGTGATTTTAATTTTAGCCAATTAACTGAAAAGAACTTAGTATTTTCTGATCCAATGGCTTTCCAATATAGAGTTGGTGATGTTTTTGATGATTTTGTCGAAAATGGTGGACTTAATGTTGACGTTAAAATGTCTGATGATTCCATTAAGGAATTAAATAAAGAAGAATTTAGATACACTATAAAGGATTCAAATGGTAATTTTATTACCCCTACAAGAGCCTTTACTAAAGAAGGAGATTATACAGTCTCTGTAACAAGAAATATGTTAGAACCAATTTCTGAATCTATCAGTGTTGGAAAGAAATTATCTGGTGTAGTTTTAACAAGCATTTCTGCATCTGGCTACACAAATACAGTTTCTCAAGGTGATAGCTATAGTTATGATGGTGTTGTTACCGCCACTTATAGTGATGGCACAACAAAAGATGTAACATTATTAGCAGATAAAGGCAGCATTTCGACCGCAAACATAGGTATTGAAACAGGACTTATTTCATACACTGAAGATGAGATTACTAAAACAACTCAATATTCAGTTGAAGTAACAGAAAAAGCACCAGAATATGAAACAATCACAGTTGATGAAGCTGTCGCAATTATTGATGGATTAACTCAAAACGTTGTTAGCGACCAAGAATATTACGTTAAAGGCGTTGTAACCGGTGTTGAAAAAGACCAAAATGGCTTTAATGGTAGTTTCTTAAATTCAAATCTTAAATTTAGATCAATTAAAGAAAATGGTGTTGCTAATACCGTTGATGAAATTGATGGTAAAGAAGTTATCATTTTTGGTTATTTAGAAAATTATAATGGAATTTATCAAATTCCTTATTTACCAGTTTCCGCATCTCCTACAGGTCAAAAATATAATGGTAAGTTAATCTGGGTTGAATCAAGCGGAAGCGAAGAGACTATTGATGTTACTAACGTTTCAATTTCACCAATTAACAAGACATTAAAAGTTAATGAAACTTACACTTTATCCGCTAAAGTTTTGCCAGAAAACGCAACTGATAAGTCAATCACATGGAGTTCAAGTGACTCAAGTGTTTGTTCAGTTACTAGCGCTGGCGTTATTAAAGGTCTTAAGACTGGTAATGCAATAATTACTGCAACTACAAGTAATAACTTGACAGCAGAATGTTCCGTTACGGTAATCAGTGGTGGATCAACTCCAATTGAGGGTAATAAATATGAAATTGCCTTCAATAAGTATGAAGTTGATGGCCAAACAGAACTTAACATTTCGACTGTTTATGACCAAATTACAGCTGGTGCAGATAATATTTCATCATTTACATATGTTTCTAAGATTTATAAAGGAACTGATGGTTTAAAATTTGGTTCTAATAGATCTGGTGGACAAATAACATTTGATTTATCAAATGAAATTAGTTCAATTGAATGCTCTCAGATCATTGTTGATGTTTCTCAATATGGCACAACCTCCACAACAATAAATGTTTCTGCAGATGATAGTTTAATTGTTTCTGGATCATCTGCTGATTCACAAATTATTGGAACACTTTCAAAACCAAAAGAAATTAGTGAAATTTCAATTAGAACATCAGCTAGAGCTTATGTATCTAAAGTTACTTTAGTATGTGCTGAAATTGAAGAAATTCCTGTTACAAGCATCTCAATTCCAAGCTCTAAAACAATCTCAATTGGTAATAGTGAACAACTTACAGTTACATACACACCTAGTAACGCAAATACAGGCAAGAAAATTACCTGGACTTCAAACAAAACTAGTGTTGCTACAGTTGAAGATGGATTAGTTAGAGGAATTGCTGCAGGAACTGCTACAATTACTGCCACATCAGAGGGTGGTTATACCTCAACTTGTTCTGTTACAGTTAACGAAGTTGCAGTTACAAGCGTTTCAGTTTCTCCAACATCACAAACTATGTCTGTTGGTTCAACAAAACAACTTACAGCAACTATTTCTCCAAGCAACGCTTCAAATAAAACTCTTACTTGGAGTTCATCTAAACCAACTGTTGCTTCAGTAAGTTCTGATGGCCTTGTAACAGCTAATGCTGTTGGTAGTGCAACAATTACCGTAAAATCAAATAATAACAAGACTGCAACATGCTCAATTACCGTTGAAGAATCAACTAAAGATGCATGGACAATTCTTATTTATATGTGTGGTGCTGATCTTGAGTCAGAATCAGGCTTAGCAACCAGTGACATTAAGGAAATTCTTTCCGTCTCAAATCAACCAAGCGATGTTAATATTGTTATTGAAACTGGTGGCGCAAAATCATGGTCACTTTCAAGCACATATTTAAGCGGTGCTACTAAGATTGATTCTTCTAAACTTTCAAGATGGCACGTTGCTAATAAAAAACTTGTTTTTGATGAATCATTAACGTATGCATCTATGGGCGCAAGTTCAACACTCCAATCATTCGTTGAATACGGAATTAGAGAATATCCAGCAGAAAAAACTGGTGTCATTTTCTGGAACCATGGCGGTGCAATGTATGGTTGTTGTTACGACGAAAAGAAGAACGATGATTCACTTGTAAATAGTGAGATGAAAGAAGCCTTCTCAAACGCTCTTTTTAATACCGGTTCAAGTAAACTTGAATTTGTTGGATATGATACATGTTTAACACAAGTTCAAGACATTGCAGAATTCAACTCAAATTATTTCAATTACATGATTGCTTCTGAGGAAGCTGAAGCCGGTGAAGGATGGGACTATGATACATGGGTTGATGACCTTTATGCAAAGAAAGAAACAAGCACAATTTTAACTGCAATTGTTGATGGATTTATTACCGATAATGGCGGCGCAAGTTCAACTCGTTCAGATCAAACATTATCATGGCTTGATTTAACAGCTATGCCAGCGTATAAAACTGCATTTGAAAACTTTGCTTCTGCTTTAAAAACTAAGTTATCTAATAGCGGTGTAAGCAAATCAACATTTGCATCTTGGATGAGCAAAAATGTTAAGGCATTCTGTACTGACTCTGATGAAGATGAAAAATACTATTGTCTATTCGATGTCAAAGACATGATCAATGATTTATCAAGCAGTTCATATAATCCTGGTTCAAGTTATTTAGATGCAGTTGATTCTGCCTTCTCAAATTTAGTTAAGTATAGTGTTGCTCAAAAGGGTGCTGGAAACGCTTATGGATTAGGTTGTATTTATTGCCAAGCTTCAACGTATAGCAGTTATATTAAGAGTGCTTATACAGCAGGCGAAACCAACTTCTCGAACTGGTTAAGTTTCTGCAAAACATACAGCTATTTAGCATAATAAAATTATCAGAAAACGCTTTCTTTAGAAAACTCTATCGAGAGCGTTTTTTATTTTCAAAATTTATTTAGAAAATGATTAAAGTTTCGATTGGATCTTATTTTTTACATTTAAAACTGAAATTTTCCCATTAATTTGATACACTTTAATTAATTAAAAATCTAATTTAGACCCGGCTAGATTTTACTATATGAAAAATAGAAATAAATTATTTACATCAATTGCTATATTAGGATCAGCTATTTTTGCTATGGTTCTTACTGCAGGCACTGGAGTTTTTGAAGCTTTAGGTTTATTTAATAGCTCTAGAGCAACAAATAATGGAACTTATGCTATTAACTTCACCAATAAGAAAAATGCTTATCTAGGAGAAGGGACACAAGTTGTTCTTACAGAAAATGGCGGTGCAGTTAATTTTTCATTTTCAAATTGTGCAAAATTGACAGGTGGTTTTGCTACCATAAACAATGGCGGAACCATTTCAAATAATGAGCAGATCACTTCAATTAACAAAGTTAATGCTGTTTATACTGCTTCTACCGGAGCTTCTTTAAAATTCAAAGCCTCTTTAGATAAAATTCATTGGGGCGAATATGTTACTATTGCTTCAGATGCAGATTTTATATTAGATTCCCATCCTTATTATTTACAATTTGCTGCTGATGGTGGATCTATTAACATTGAAAGCTTAAACATAAGTTTCCTTTGTTCTCCAAATCCAAATGCTGAAAAAGAAGGCGGCGATTCAATCTTTAGACTCAAGAAAGATTTCGACTGTGATGAAGACATTTCTGGAACTTACTTAATTGTCGGCAATGCAAGAAATAACACAAATGTTTGTCTTGATGGTTCATTATCTAGTGGTTTTGCTGATAACAATAGCGGATATCCAGTAACAATTAATTCTGATAGCACAATCACATATAGTGAAGAATTAAATGATAGGACATTCACTATCAGTAAATATGATGTTGGTTCAGATGGATACTATATGTATGATGTTAAGGCTGCTTCTGGAGTTTATATAGGAACTGATTCTGCAAAATCTATTAAAACATCTACTACAGCGCATTATTTTGATAATGAATTCTGGTATGGTAGTGACGAAAGCCGTGACAATGGCGAAACTACATTCTTAAAATTCTATTCTGGCGGATATTATTTACGCTATAACTACGACAACAATACTCCTCCAACAAATAAGTTCAATTTCTATAACAACTTTAATATGCAAGATGTGTATCTTTATCAATTATTTGGTGAAGGCGGTGGCGGTGATCCAACACCAGTTTACGAATCTGGTATTTTGCACACAGCAAACAAGACAACATTCTCCGTAAATGAAAAATTAAATGATTTCCTCGATTCAGATGAAGGCGTTAAAATTTCCGTTAGAATGTCTGATGGATCTACAACATCGATAACAAAAGATAAATATAATGTTAAGATTGAAGACTCTTTAGGAAATGAAGTTTTACCAACAAGTGAATTCCCACATGCTGGACTTTACTATGTAACTATCAGTTATAAAGCTTTACTTCCAATTACATTTACAATTAATGCAAATGATTTTGCTACATCAATCACAGCATTTAAGACAACAACAAGTTATGATGTTGGCGATGCAATTAATTTAAGCGATGTTACTGCAAAGGTTAATTATTATATTGAAGAAACAGATCAATTTATTACTTATAGCAATTTTGCTGCAAACAATTTAACTGCAACATTGAAAAATCCAAGCGGACAAACTGTCTCCACTAGTGGAACATTTAATGTTTCAGGCAGATGGCATTTAGTCATTTCTCTTATCGATAATCCTTCAATTTCTACAACTGTTGATATCGACGTTGCTGTTGTTAGTGTTACATCTATTACATTAGATAAAACTAGTGCAACAATCGAAATTGGTTCACAAGAAACGATTACTCCGACAGTTTTGCCAGAAAATGCCTCAGATAAAGGTGTTACATGGACATCCAGCGCATCATCAGTTGCATCAGTAAGCGGTGGTGTTGTTACTGCATTGGCTGAAGGTACTGCCACCATTACTGCAAAAGCAGGAAATTATACAGCTACATGCAATGTTACTGTTATTCCTGTTTATGTTGATGGTATTTCAGTTGCCTCATTGGGCAATATGAACATTGGTGACGAAAGAGATCTTAACGTTACAATTTCACCTGCAAATGCAACAAACAAAACTGTTTCATATTCCACAAATCCAGCTGGTATCGTAAGCATTACTGCAGATGGTAAAGTTACTGCAATTGCAGCAGGATCTACTGTTATTACAGTTACAACTGAAGATGGTAGTTACTTTGCAACAACATCTGTAACTGTTTCTGCAGTGAATGTTTCAAGCGTTACTCTAGATAAAACTGAGCTTGATTTAACAATTGATGATTCTGCAGTTACATTGAATGCAACTGTTTTACCAGCAAACGCCACAAATAAAGGTATTATTTGGTCTTCTGATGATAATACAGTAGCCACAGTTTCTGGTGATGGAAGTGCAGCATCTGTAACACCAGTTGCTGTTGGAACAGCCACAATTACTGCAACTTCTGCATCAGACAGCACAAAATATGCAGAATGCGAAGTAACTGTGTCAAAAATAAAATCTTGGACATTAGTAACCAATACTTCCCAATTAATTAATGGTAACAAATATGTTTTTGTTTCCTATGAAGCTGGAAAAGATTCGAATTATTATGCACTTTCTTCTAATCAGTTTGAAAAGAATAGAAGAGGGACATTAGTTAATAAAAATGAAAATACTATTACCTCGGTTTCAAATGCTGAATATCCAATTGCTGAATTTACATTAGGTACTGGTAGTCAAAACGGCACTTACAGTTTCTATGATTCAGTTAGTTATTCAGAATCAACTAAAACCAATGTTGGTTATTTATTCGCATCATCAAGCAGTTCAAATAATCTTAATACAGAAAGTACAATTTCTGTTAATTCTAGTTGGACGGTCAGTATCGATTCAGACGGAGAAGCCTCTATTATCGCTGAAAGCTCTACAAATAGAAATGTTATGCAATTTAATTATAACAATGGGTCGCCATTGTTTGCTTGCTATGCAAGTGCTTCTCAAACATCAGTTTGTTTATACACAAACTCTGAGGGTGGAGATGTACCGCCAGAAAAAGAGCTAATATCTATCAGTATTTCTGGTCAAACAACTGCCTTTACTCAAGGCGATACATTTAGCTTTGGCGGTACAGTAACTGCTCACTATGATGATGGTACAACAGCAGATGTCACATCTATCGCATCATTCAGTGGTTACTCTATGAGTGCTGTTGGAACTCAAACAGTCACTGTTTCTTATATGGGACAAACCCAAGAATATGAAATTACAGTTTCTTCCTTAGTTGTCACATTACAAAGTATTTCTGTTTCAGGACAAAAGGTTGCATTTAATGTTGGCGATACGTTTAGCTTTGGCGGTACAGTTACTGGATTATTCAGTGATAGTACAAGACAAGATGTTACTAGTAGCGCAACATTTAATGGTTACAACATGTCACAAGCAGGTAAACAAACTGTTACCGTTACTGTTGGCACTGTAACTACAACATATCAAATTACTGTTAATGCAAGTTCACCAGTTGATGTTGCAGAAGATATGACAATTGAGAAAGCATTATTTGGTACAAGCATTAGCTATAACGATTGTGCAGGCACATATAATATTTCCGAAAATGGAAACTACGAGGTTTCAATTAATCGTGTCTGTGTACAGAGTACACAACTTCAATTTAGTGCACCAAAGAATACTGCTGGTAAGATTTATAACTTAACATCTTTGCCGCTCGCAACTATTACTATTTCACCTGCTAGTGCATGTTCAGACTTAAAGGTTTATTCCGGAAATGAACAAAACCCAACTCAAGACGAAGTTCTTGGTTCAAATGGTGTTTATGTATTTGGTGGCGAAGCATATTTCTCAATTACTTCCTTAGCAACTGTTAAGGTTGATTCAATTGTCATTTCAGTAGGTACTCCAGAACCTGTTAATCCAACTGGTATTACTATTGGAAAATCATCAACAAATATTTCAATTGGTCAAACAGAAAAACTCACTTATAGCTTATTGCCTACAAATTGCAATCAAAATAAAGGTGTTGCATGGTCAACTGATAACAGCAGCGTTTGTACCGTTGATCAAAATGGTAATATTAAAGGTATTTCAGAAGGAACCGCACACATTACTGTAAAATCAACGTTTAATAATAATTTTGCAGCCTCATGTACAGTATATGTAAGCAGAGTTTCTGTAACAAGTATTACAGTTGCTCCATCAAGTAAGACTTTAGTCTTAAATGACACTGTTCAATTAAGTGCAACAGTTTTACCATCAAATGCTTCAAATAGTGCTGTTACTTGGTCAACAAATAACAATAACGCTACTGTTACAGCATCTGGATTAGTTACTGCTAAGGCAGTTGGCACAACAACAATTACTGCAACAGCTAAAGATGGTTCTGGTGTTAGAGGCACATGTGTTATCACAATTGTTGATCATCAAGTTGTTGAGGAAGATGCCTGGACAATCTTAGTTTACATGTGTGGTGCTGACCTTGAATCAGGATGGGATTCATATGAAGGAAAATATGATCCAGATCATGACGTTTATTACGCATCAGAAGACCTTGATGAAATTAAGAAAGTAAAAAATCAACCAAATGATGTTAATGTTGTCTTTGAAGCTGGCGGCGCAAAACGTTGGAGTTCTACATATAGTTCATTAATTCAAACCGGTAATCTTAATAGATTCCACCTTAGTGGAAGAAACTATGTAATCGATGAACGTATCGATCTTGACAGCATGGGTGAATCAGAAACATTACAAGACTTCATTGAGTGGGGTATGGAAGAATATCCTGCTGAAAAGACAGCATTAGTCTTCTGGAACCACGGTGGTGGTATGCGTGGCGTCTGTTATGATGAAAACTTTGAAGATGATTCGCTTAGAAATAGTGAAGTTAAGTCTGCTTTGGAAGGTGCAGGATTAAACTCAAATAATAAACTTGAGTGGATTGGTTATGATGCATGTTTGATGGCTGTTCAAGATATCGCTGAATTCAATTCTGGTTATGCTAATTACATGGTCTGTTCTGAAGAATCAGAAGCTGGTTATGGATGGGATTATGATACATGGTTAGATGATGTATTTGCAAAACATGATACCGAAACGATTTTAACTGCAATTGTTGATGGATTTATTTCTGATACTAACTCCTTATATAGACAATACAATTGGGGTGATTCTGATCAAACATTGTCATGGCTTGACTTAAGTCAAATGTCTGCATATAAGACTGCATTTGATGCGTTTGCTACTGCATTAAGTAATAAACTTAATTCAAGTAAGGTTAAAGCAAATACATTCAAGAGCTGGGTGCTTAATAATGTTAAGTATTATGGTGAAGAGGATGTTGACTACTTCTGTACATTTGATGCTTATGACTTTGTCACACAGATTCGCGGAAGCCAATATGATCCTGGAGGAACATATTGCTATGATGTACAACAAGCATTTAATAACTTAGTTGGGCATAACGCAAAAGGTTCGGGTGCCGGAAACTCTTATGGTTTAGCCTTGGTTTATGGTAACTCAAGTGCTTATAGATTAGGAACTTACTACTATGGCACTGATGAAACGAACTTCAGCAGCTGGAGAAGTTTCAATACAAATTACGGTTTTATTTAGTATCTAAATATTAAAGAAAACGCTTTCTAAGAAAAATACTTAAAAAGCGTTTTTCTTTTGCGCTTCTATTATTTATAATAATAACCATGAATTCTGCATTTAATAATGAACGCTATGTTGAACTTCAAAAAGAAGCTATTCTTAAACGCGCATCCGCGTTTCATAAATTATATATAGAAGTAGGAGGCAAACTCTTTGATGATTATCATGCTTCAAGAGTCCTTCCAGGCTTTAATCCTAATAACAAAATTAACATTCTTCTTTCTTTGAAAGAAAAGAGTGAAGTTGTAATTGCAATTAACTCAAACGACATTAAAAATAGAAAGATTAGAAATGATCTTGGAATTACTTATGACGTCGAAGTTGAAAGACTTATTAAAACTTTTTTAACAATGGGTTTAGACGTTAATTCTGTCGTATTTTCATTTTATGAGCCAAATGTAGAGGTTGATAAATTCATGCGCAAATTAAAACGTATGAAAATCCAAACCTATAAGCATTATAAGATTGCAGGTTATCCTCAAGATGCATCTTTAATCGTTTCTGAAAACGGATTAGGTAAAAATGAATACATTAAGACAACAAAAGACATTGTTTTAGTTACTGCACCAGGACCAGGTTCTGGAAAGATGGCTACTTGTCTTTCTCAGTTATATCATGATAAGAAAAACGGAATTATTTCAGGCTACGCAAAGTACGAAACATTCCCAGTCTGGAATCTTCCTTTAAATCACCCAGTAAACATTGCCTATGAGGCTGCAACTATCGATTTAAACGATGTTAACATGATTGATCCATATCATCTTGATGCTTATGGAACTTCAAGTGTTAATTATAACCGCGATATTGAGGTTTTTCCTCTATTGAGGAATATCTTCATGAACATCTCTGGTTCTTGTATGTATAAATCACCTACAGACATGGGCATTAATATGGTTGGTTTTGCTATCGAAAACGATGAAGAAACTAGACGTGCGGCAAACGAAGAAATCATTCGTCGTTATTACCAAACAAAGAAGGATGTTTTACTCGGAAAACTTGAAGATGAAGCAGTCACAAAATGTGAAATGCTTATGAACCGCCTTGGTTTATCAGCAAGTCAAAGAAGAGTAGTGGAATTTGCCAATGAAAAGGCTAAAACCAGTGGTCGTCCGGCCATCGCTATTGAATTACACGATGGTAGAGTAATTACAGGCAAAAGAAGCAAGCTTCTTGCCCAATCTGCTGCGCTTTTACTTAATGCATTAAAAGCTTTAGCAGGAATTAATGATGAGATTCCACTTTTAACTCCAATGGTTATTGAACCAATTATGAACTTAAAAGTTGAATCTTTAAAGAATAATAACCCAATTATTCACGCTGAAGAGATTTTGATTGCTTTAGCAATTCAAGCTAATACAAATCCGCTTGCAAACTTAGCATTAAAGAAGCTTCCTGAACTTGCAGGTTGTGAAGCACATGCTTCATGTATGATTAATACCAATGACTTAAAACTACTTAACAAAATTGGTGTTAGAGTTACAGAAGAACCAATTTCATTATTGTTTAAAATTAATTAATTATCACTTTTAAGTGATTTATTAACAAAAAAGTAATAAGATAATCATATGCCATTTGGAATGATTATCTTTTTTGTTTTAGCACTCATTGGTGTTGTTTTTTGTTTTAGAAAAAAGAGCGATGAAGAATCTGTATTAGACAAAAAAGCAACACAAGCAATCAAAGGTATTCTTTGCATTTTTATTATGCTTCATAACGTTGGATTAGATTGCACTGCAAATAATGAAGCTGCAGAGCTAATTTGTGATCATGCTGGTGGTGTTTGCGTAGCAATCTTTTTCTTTTTAAGCGGTTATGGTGTACTTCAAGCTTATAAGAAGAACGGAGTTAAAAGCCTAAAAAGATTGCTACTTAAAAATGCACTAAAACTTTACATTATTGCAGTTGTCATTAACGTAATTGAGTATTTTGCGTTCTTCCAAGGAGCTTTTGAGACAAAAGATTTACTTTTAAAAATCTTTAATCTCGACATTTTCAATAATTTTGCTCGTATGAATCGACATGGTTGGTTTATCGCGACAATTATTGGAATGTATATTATCTTTGCTCTTGTTTTCTACATTTCATCATTGTTTAAAAAGAAAAACAGTACTTTAGTTGCAACAACTGTTGTTGCAGCAATTGCAATTGGCTTAAGAGTACTCGCTAAAATTATGGATAATGGTGGAATGTACACTAATGGACTTCCATTATTTGGTGTTGGTTTACTTTATTCATACTTCTTTGAATTTGTTAATAAGCTATGCTTAAAGAAGCCAATTTATATTCCTACAATTTGCGTTTGCCTTATTGGATTTGCTATTTCCTTTATTTTCTTCTGGGGCACAGTAGCAAGTTATGCATTGGCAATTTTGATTGTTATAGGTGCAAATTATTTCAGAGTAGACAACAATATTACGTTATATTTAGGTAATATTTCTCTTGGAGTTTATCTGTTTACAGATACATCAATGCATTTAACATCCAATTTTATGGATAATCCATATGTTTACGCTCCGCTTAATATTTTGATTACAGTTACTCTTGGAACGATTTTGTTTGCGTTTGTTCTTTATACTGAAAAAATGATTGGTTATCATAGCTCAAAACAACAATCTCAAAATTAACATTATTAATTATTAGAATTCTTTGTTTTACAAAGTCAAAGAGTAATGGTATAGTATTAACACTCCAGTTAGGGAAATTTGCCACTTCCTTAGGAGTCGATGATGAATCGACGTAGCTCTGCGTTAAAGAACATTAATAAAGTGCAATACAAAGTATTGAATTAGGATGGTACCACGACAAAAGTCGCTCCTAAGAGATACTTTTTTATTTTGTTTAAGGAGGCCTAAATATGAAAAGATTAACAGGTCAACAAATTAGAGAAACATGGTTAAAGTTCTTTGAGAGCAAAGGACACCATATTGAAAAAGGCGCAAACCTCATTCCGTACAATGATCCTTCTTTACTTTGGATTAACTCCGGCGTTGCAGCCTTAAAGAAATACATGGATGGAAGCGAAGTTCCTCCTACAAGAAGAATTACAAACGTTCAAAAGTCAATTCGTACAAATGATATTGAAAACGTTGGTTTTACTGCAAGACATCAAACTTTGTTTGAAATGCTTGGAAATTTCTCAATCGGAGACTACTTCAAAAAAGAAGTTATCGCTTGGGCTTTTGAAATTTTAACTAAAGAATTTGAAATGCCAAAAGATAAACTTTATTTCACTTATAACCCAATCGATGAAGAAACTCACCAACTTTGGTTAAAACAAGGCGTTGAAGAATCTCATCTTATTCCACTTGATGGAAACTATTGGGAAATCGGTGAAGGCCCAGCAGGTCCAAACACCGAAGTCTTCTTCGATAGAGGCGAAAAATACGATCCAGAACACTTAGGTGAACGTTTACTTCGTGAAGAAATCGAAAACGACAGATACATTGAAATTTGGGGTATTGTTTTCTCTCAATTCAACGCTCAACCAGGTACTCCACGTAGTGAATACAAAGAATTGCCATCTAAAAACATTGATACAGGTGCAGGTCTAGAAAGAATTGCATCCGTACTCCAAGAAACTGATACAAACTTCGAAACTGACCTATTTGAACCAATCATTAAAGCAGTAGAAAAGATTGCTTCAGTTCCATACAAGGCTCCAAATCTAACACCATATAGAGTTATTGCAGACCACATTCGTGCGGTTACATTTGCTATTGGTGATGGAGAAATGTTCTCAAATGAAGGACGTGGCTACGTTTTACGTAGACTTGTTCGTAGAGCTATGAGATTTGCAAAACAAATTGGAATTCATAAACCATTTATGTACACACTTGTTCCAGTTGTCGCAGAAAAATACAAAGAATTCTATCCAGAATACATGGATAAGATTGATCATATTTCCAAAATGCTTAAAGCTGAAGAAGAGAAATTTATTGTTGCTTTAGAGAGTGGCGAAGCTTTGCTTCGTGAAAAACTCGAAGGTGGCAAAAAAGTTCTTGAAGGTAAAGATGCCTTTATGCTTTACGATACATTTGGATTCCCACTTGATTTAACAAAAGATATTTGTAAAGAAAGTGGCGTTACAGTAGATGAAGATGGCTTCAATAAAGAAATGGAAGCACAAAAGGAACGTGCTAGAAACGCAAGAAGCGGTGAACAAAGCATGCACAAACAATCAAAAGACCTTCTTGATTTCAAAGAACCATCAGAATTTATTTATGATCATGCTGAACTTGATGCAACAGTAATTGGCTTATTTAAAGATGGCGTCAAAGTAGACGTCATAAATGACGAAGGTGAAGTTATACTTGACAAGACTAATTTCTACGCTGAAATGGGCGGCGAAGTAGCAGATACAGGTAAATTAACATCTAAAGATGTTGAGCTTGAAGTTACTTCAACCCAAAAAGCTCCAAATAAACAACATTTACACTCAGTAAAAGTCATTAAAGGTTCAGTCAAAGTTGGTGATAAACTTCATGTTTCATTAGATGCTGAAAAACGTAAACTTATCGAAAGAAACCACTCTGCAACACACTTACTTCAATCAGCCTTAGACAAAGTCTTAGGCGATGGAATTAAACAAATGGGTTCTTTCGTTTGCGATGAATACATGAGATTCGACTTCAACCATTATGAGAAGATTTCAGATGAACAATTACATGAAATCGAGCGCCTCGTTAATGATATGATTGCTAAGGCAATCCCATCAGATATTAGAGTTATGTCTAAAGACGAAGCCTCTAAACTCGGCGCTAAAGCATTCTTCTCTGAAAAGTATGGTGATGAAGTTAGAGTTGTTAGATTTGGTGATGAATCAATTGAATTCTGTGGTGGTTGCCATGTTGCAAATACTTCAGACATTGGTGTTTTTGTAATTGAAAGTGAATCTTCAGTTGCAGCAGGTGTCAGAAGAATTCAAGGTAGATCATCCATTGGCGGATACAAGCTTCTCAAAGAGAAAGAAGATGCTTTAATGGCAGTTTGTAAATCAATTGGATGCACAAACGCAAAAGATGCTCTCGCACGTACACATGACTTATTAAATAAGTTAAGTGAAGCAAACAAGAAACTTGATTCAATGATGGATAAGATTTCACATCAAAATGCTGCAAATGTTGAAGCAGAATTTATTGACTTTAAGGGTTATAAAGTTCTTGCAAAGCATTTTGAAAACAACACAATGGACAACATCAATTCCATTGGTGATGAATTAAAAGTTAAATTTAATGACTATGTCATTATGTTGGTGGGTGGACACGATGGTGAACTCCCAATTGCTATTTTCGTTGGTGGTAAAGCCCTTGAAAATAACAAGGCTGGTGATTTAGTTAGAGAAGTCGCTAAAGTTTTAGGTGGAGGCGGTGGAGGACGTCCAAATATGGCTAATGGTCGTGGACGTTTACTTGCAAAACTTCCAGAAGCAATTGAAACATTTAAAGGACTTATTAAATGAAGAAATATTTAGGTCTAGATTTAGGAACTACAACAGTTGGAATTGCTACAAATGATTCCTTAGGAATCAGTGTGCATCCAGTTGAAACTTTTAGATTTGAACCTGGAAATTTTAAAGCTGCAAGAGAACATGTTGTGGAACTTGCTCACAAAGAAGGAATCAAAGACATTGTCTTAGGAATGCCTTTATACCAATCTGGTGATTTGTCTCCACACGCTCAAAGTTGCATTCGTTTTAGAGATGATTTGCTAAAACTTGATCCATCATTAAACATTGAAATGGTGGATGAATCATTCTCTACAATCGAGGCTGATGAAAAGCTAAAAGCAACCACAAATCTTAGTTACGACAAACGTAAAAGAATTATTGATGAACATGCAGCAGTCGTTATTTTAGAAAGATTTTTGTATTCAAAAGGAGAAATGAAATGATACTTGATGATGAAATGATTATCACCAATGAAAATGGTGAAGAAAAAGTAATGAAAATCTTGTTTACTTATGAAAGTGAACAACGTAACAAATCATATGTTTTTCTCTATGAGAAAGATGACGAAGATAACATCATGGTTTTCGCTGTAAATGAGGAAGACCAATCACTTCAAGAAATTGAAGATGATGAAGAATATTCAGAGGCTGAAGAAGTCTTCAATGCCTACATGAATGATGAAAAAATCCAAGAAATAAAATAAATATTAATTTACAAACATAAAGAGTATTGTTAAACTCTTTGTTGCTATTTAGGAGGATAAACCTATGTCCATGAATAAAGTTGAACTTACAAAAGAAGGCGCTGAAAAACTTGAAAAAGAACTCCGCCATTTAATTGATATTGATCGTCCAGAAGTCATCGAAGCTCTTCAAGCAGCTCGTGCTCAAGGCGACCTTTCAGAAAACGCCGATTACGATGCAGCAAGAAACAAACAAGCTGAAATCGAAGGTCGTATTAAAGAAATCGAAAACATTTTAGCAAATGTTAAGATCATTACTGAAAAAGCAAAAGCTACAAAAACAGTAGTTTTAGGCTCAACAGTCACTGTTAAAGATTTAAGTGATAACACAACCGCAACATACACAATTGTTGGCACTGTTGAAGCTAAACCAGTTGAAGGTTTAATTTCAAACGTTTCTCCACTTGGTAGAGCAATTGTTGACCACGCTGTTGGAGACGTTGTTGTTGTCCATGTTGCTCAAGAGTACAAAGTTGAAATTTTAAAGATTGAATCCAAATAATTGGAATCGACTTAAAAAATAAAGAACCCTTCGGGGTTCTTTTTTAAATTTTTTATCGGATTTCCAAAAATCACTGTAAATAGTAAGTGAGAGGAGATTCGATTTATGAAATATAAATTAAGTGAACAAGAAGCATCAAAAATTGTAACTGGAGAAGTTACTTTGACTGCTGTTTTAGCAATATGCGCAATTGCAATTGCAGCAGTAATTGTTTACAAGATGTTCATGTCTAGTGAAGGAAGTTCAACCGTTCCAGGTGGTTGGAAATTTTCTTGGAAGTAATGGCAATCAAAGATATTCCTATTGAATTACGCCCGCGAGAAAAGGCGATACATTTTGGAATTGAGGAATTGTCTGATTCTGAACTATTAGCTTTGCTAATTGGTTCAGGATATAAAGGAAAATCTGCCATTGATGTAGCAAATGATTTATTATCCAGCTACTTCAATTCTATGTATTCTTTGAGTAATTCAAATTTAACCTCATTAATGACTCACACTGGATTAAAAGAAGCGGTGGCCTTACGTCTTTTAGCAGCCTTTGAATTTCATCATAGGCTAAACTCCCCGCGTTATCAAAAACAAGACTCAATTAAATCGGCAGGAGAAATTTACTTAAGATATCAGTATTTGGAAAATTATGATCAAGAAGTTTTGATAATAATTATGCTTGATTCAAAGAACAGAATTAAACAAGAAAAACTGCTTTATAAAGGTACTTTTGATTCATTCCAAATTGATGTTAGACAAATACTCCAAGAGATAATATTAGCTAAAGCTAAATCTTTTATTTTAATCCATAATCATCCTGATGAAGCTAGCTATGCGAGCGAAAACGATATTTTAGCAACACAAGTTATTGAAAAATCTGCTAAAAATCTCGGAATAAAATTAATTGACCACATAATTATTTATCGAGGAGGTTATTGCACAATTAAAGGAGAAAAAGGCTAGAAAAATATTATAAAAAATTTTCTGTTTTCTAGACGAGGTATATACAAATTGAAAATTTATTAATAATAAAGTATAATATTTGACAATTATGGCTAAAAAACAAAATTCGAATATTAAAGCGAAAGTAGAAAATACTCGCACAAAACTTTTTAAACATAGAATGGTTGAACAAGATATCGCAAAAGGATTGATGATTTTTGCTGTTATCTTTTGTCATACTGTTCCATTACCACAACTTGCAGACACAATTCTTAGATCTATCTTAGGAATGGTTATACCATTTTTCTTCTTTATTTCTGGCTACAACTACAAAGAACCTGAGTCTTTGCCAGATACATTCAAAGGAAAAGCAGGTCTTTATTGGCAAAGAGTTAAGAAAAGATTAAGACAAATTCTTGTTCCATTACTTTTCTGCTCCCTAATTTTATTAGGAATTGGCGCTGGTTACTCATTTTTAACTCATGATCCAGTGGTTTCTCCACTTGATATGACTAAAGCATTTGCTGGTTTCTGGATTAGCGAGCCAATTTCATCTGCTGTAGGTTTACCTACAATTGGAACTTTTGAAGGCATTGAAAGACTTTATGAACCAAACTGGTTTATTCTTCATATGACTCTTGCTTATGTCATCTTCTATGCAGTTGTTGACTGGGCTTTATCAAATAAAAAACGTTACATTTCAGTAATGTTTGGTTTAATTGCGGTTTCATGTATCTTCAACTTCTTCCACTTAAAAATGCCTTGGGGATTTGAAAATGCTGCTGCTTATGCAGCAATTATGCTTATGGGTTGTGGTGTTAAACACAAAAACCTATTCTCAGAAGAACGTTATTCAAAGAAATATTGGCCATGGATTAACTGTGCAGCCTGTTTCTTAATTTGTGTTGCTTTGGGTTTCCTTTGGCCAAGAGCTGGACAAATCTCTGGTAGTGGACAAATTACTAAAATTTTCAGTGAATTTGCAGATGCCGCAGGTCAACCAGCATTTGCAATTTTAGAGATTCCATACACTATTATATATAGTGTTATCTCATCATATTTCTTAATCTGGTTCTGTAAATTACTTGCAAAAGTTAGACCAATTAAATTCTTCTATTCATACATGGGTAGAAACTCATTAATGATTTTAGTTTTCCATTTAGTCTTTGCATCAGTTGCAATCGCTTTATTAAATGTTATGTTCTATCAAGGTGTTCCAGCCGATGAAAAACTTAAGATGGCAACCCAAATTGGTAAATACGCAGAAACTTTTGAACCAATTAGACTAGCTGTCTTTGCCTTAACTGTTGTATTCTCATTAATTTTCGTTACTTGTAACGTAGCTTGCAAAGAAAGATTCCGCAAACACAAGAAAATGAACCAACTTTGTAAGGAAAAACGTGAAGAATTATTAAAAGATTCTTCATTAACAGAAGAACAAATAAAAGCACAAATAAAAGCATATAGATCAGAACTTAGAAAGACTATTAAGGTTCAGATTGCATAGTTTTCTTTGAAAAATTGCTTTACAAATAAATAAGATAATATTAATATTATAAACGTTGTCGCCTCACGAGCTACAACCGCATAGAGAAGGTTCTCTAAGTTAATGCCTTTGGCATTACACCTTAATAGCGAGTCCTTAGTGAGAAAGTAGAGGTATTTAAATGTACGCTATAATTGAATCAGGTGGAAAACAAATCCGCGTTGAAGTCGGACAAAAGATTTTTGTCGAAAAATTAGATGTTAAGGAAAATTCAAAATACGTTTTTGATAAAGTCCTTCTCGTCGCAGACAAAGATGTCAAAGTTGGTACACCATACGTTGAAGGTGCTAAAGTATCTGCTAAAGTCGTTAAGAACGGACTCGGCAAAAAGATTCGCATCTACAAATACAAAGCTAAACACAACTCAGCACGTAGAACAATTGGTCATAGACAACCATATACATGCTTAGTCGTTGAATCAATTGCCTAATTTATGATTAAAATTGAGGCAACTCGTAAAGACGGAAAGATAGTTAATCTAACCGTCAAAGGGCACGCAAATTCTGCTCCAAAAGGTGAAGATCTTATCTGCGCTGCAGTGAGTTCAATCCTATTCGGAGGATGTAATGCTCTATCTCAACCTAATTGCTTTGCAATTAAATTAGATAGTGGCGATGCATCAATTACAGAAATTAAACGTGCTAATGAACACGATTACGAAGTTCTTGAAACAATGATTATTCAATTCAAAACAGTTGAAGAATCAAATGCCAAATTCCTTCAAGTAATCGAGAAAGGAAATTAGTTATGTTATTTAAATTAGATCTACAACTCTTTGCTTCCAAAAAAGGTGTCGGTTCTACCAAAAACGGACGTGATTCAGAATCCAAGAGATTAGGTGCTAAGTTATCTGATGGACAATTCTGTACAGCAGGTAGCATCATCTATCGTCAAAGAGGTACCAAAATTCTTCCAGGAGTTAACACCAAACGTGGTGGAGATGATACAATCTTCGCAACAATCGATGGTATTGTTAAATTCGAAAGAGTTGGTAAAAACAAAACCCGCGCTTCAGTTTACGCAAAGTAAGTTAAAGACGAAAATAATTAAGACCGCAATAAAATTGTGGTCTTTTTCATACTCGCGTGTGTATAATATAGATGTATGTTTATCGATAAAGTTGTTGTAGAAGTTCGTTCTGGCAAGGGCGGCGATGGCATGATTGCTTTCTTAAGAGAAAAATGTATGCCAAAAGGTGGCCCAGCTGGTGGTAATGGCGGTCGTGGTGCTTCCATTATTTTTAAAGCTGTCAGAAACATTAACACTTTATTCAACTTTAGACACAGCAAAGTTTTTATCGGACCAGATGGTGAAAAAGGTGGAACCAAAAACAAATACGGTCACAAAGCCGATGATGTAATCATCGAAGTACCATGTGGAACCGTAGTTTATGAAGAAAAGAATCATAAATTCATCGGAGATTTATCCGAAGAAGGCCAAACTTTAGTAGTCGCTAAAGGCGGTCGTGGCGGAAGAGGCAATGCCGCTTTCAAAAACGATAGAAACAAATGTCCAAAAATTGCAGAAAATGGACTTCCAGGTGAAACAAAACGTCTCATTATGGAACTTAAACTTCTTGCAGATGTTGGTTTAGTTGGACTTCCAAATGCTGGAAAGTCAACACTTTTAAGTGTTGTATCTAACGCAAATCCTGTAATTGCTGATTATCCATTCACAACTTTAGAGCCAAATCTAGGTGTTGTTAATGTAAATAAAGATTCATCCTTTGTTATGGCAGATCTTCCAGGTCTTATTGAAGGTGCTAGCCAAGGCAAAGGCCTCGGACTTTCGTTCTTACGTCATCTTGAAAGATGCCGCGTTATTATTCATTTAGTTTCTATGGAAGAAGAATCTCCATACGAAAACTATAAAATGATTCAAAAGGAACTCAAGTCATATGGAATGGGCTTAGATAAACGCCCATTAATTGTTGTAGCAAGTAAAGTTGACTCTGAAGAGTCTGAAATTAAATTCAAAGAATTTAAAAAACACTTCAAAACACCAGTTTTAGCTTTATCCAGCCTTACTAATCAAGGCGTTAAGGAAATTGTAAGTAAGTGTCAAGAATTGCTTGCTAAAACAGAGAAATTCCCACTCTTCAGTAATGAAGAAAATCCAGAAGTTAAGGTTTATGATGCATATGCAAATGAAAAACCTGTATTTGAAGTTGTTCACGAAAAAGAGCATGTCTTTAGACTTGTTGGTGAATCAATTGAAAGAACTTATGGACTTATTAATATTTCTACAGATGAAGGTATGCTAAGATTGCTTAACTATCTTAAAAAGATAGATGTCGAATCTGCACTTAAAGAGAAAGGCGCTCAAAATGGTGATTCTGTTTGGCTTTGCGATTTTGAGTTTGAATACTTAGAATAACAATATGGAACTTAAAGAATATTTATCCGAAATTGAAAAATTTCTTCAAGATTATTTAGAAAAATCACACTGTAAATCATATGTTTTAGGTTTAAGCGGAGGTGTTGATTCTTCTTTAGTTGCAGCTATTGCAAGAAAAGCTGTTGGAAAAGACAAACTTTATTGCTATGCAATAAGTATTGATTCAAATAAAGCTGATGTTAACGATGCAATCGAAGTTGCAAAACAACTTGATTTAAATCTTGAAGTTATCGATTTAAGTAAAACTTACCACAAATTCTTAAAAGAACTTGGTGGCAAAGATTTTATTAGACTTACAAAGTCAAATCTTAAAGTTAGAATGAGAATGTGTGCCTTATTCGCTTATGCTCAAGAGCATAATGGCTTAGTATTAGGCACAGACAACATGGATGAAAGATACGTTGGTTACTTCACAAAATATGGTGATGGCGCAGCAGATGTTCTTCCAATTGTTTATTTAACTAAGGCAGAAGTTAGAGAAGCTGCAGAGATTTATGGTGTTTCTAAAGCTTTAGCTTTAAGGGTTGCATCAGCAGGCTTATTTGAAGGCCAAACTGATGAAGGCGAAATGGGCGTAAGTTATGCCGATCTTGATGCCTTCCTTTTAGGCAAGGAAATTGCTCCTGAAGCAAAATCCAGAATCGAACACATGCATGCAGTAAGCGAACACAAGAGAATTGAGATTCCAACTCCAAAACCTTTTAAACGTTAATCTTAAAAAATAATTAATAATTTACTTCCTATTTAGGAAGTTTTTTATTATAATAAAAAGTAACAAGAATAAGAAAGAAATATTCGCCTATTAGAATACATTAGTAGAGAAAGGCGGTATTTTTATGCTTTATTCAATTAAAGGAAAAGTATCTTTTGTTGACAAACGTTTTATTGTTGTCGAAACAGGAGGAATTGGCTATGAAATTTTAGTAGCCAATCCAGAATCATTTTTAGTGGGAGAAGATACGTTTTTATTTTTGCACCACGAAATCAAAGAATTTGATGAATATTTAGCAGGCTTTAGGTCTCAAGATGAAAAGGACGCATTCGACTTATTGCTTCATGTTAACGGTGTTGGACCAAAATCAGCTTTAACGATTTTATCAAATGTAAATTATCAAGATTTAATGGTGGCTATTTCTAACTCTGATCTTGGATTTATTACTAAAATTCCAGGTATAGGCCCAAGAGCTGCAAATCAAATTCTTTTAGACTTGCAAGGTTTTATTGCTAGAAGCAATAGAGAAAATGTTAAACAGTATTCTGAAGTAAAAGCAGCATTAAAGGCTCTTAAATTTAAAGTCAAAGACATCGATAAAGTTTTACCACAAATTTATATCCCAAACGGCACCAATGAAGAAATAATAAAAGAAGCATTAAAGAGGTTACATTATGCCGAGACTTTCGGACAAAAATAAGAATTTAAAGGAAGAAGCAATTGAAGCTTCATTAAGACCTCAAACTTTGGATGATTATGTTGGACAAGATGATTTAAAGAACAATCTAAAAATTTTTATTGGTGCTGCAAGAGGAAGAAACGAAGTTCTTGATCATGTTTTGTTGTACGGTCCAGCTGGACTTGGAAAAACTTCTTTAGCTTACATTATTGCAAATGAAATGCACGGCAACATTAAGTTGGTTAATGGACCAAGTGTCGAAAAACCAGGAGATTTAGCCGCTGTTTTATCAACTTTAGAAGCTGGAGATATCTTATTTATCGATGAAATTCATCGATTACCACGCGTAGTTGAAGAAATTTTATATAGTGCAATGGAAGATTATAAATTGATAATTATGGTTTCTCGTGATGCTTCAACAGCATCTACAATTACAGTTGATCTTCCACCTTTTACTTTAGTAGGAGCTACAACTAGAGCTGGTGATTTATCTTCTCCATTAAGAGCAAGATTTGGAATATCAGAGAAAATTAACTATTACACCATAGAAGAACTTAAAAACATTGTACTTAGAACCGCAAATTATTTCGGAGCAACAATTGATGAAGTTTCTGCTACTGAAATCGCGAAACGCTCACGTGGTACTCCGCGTATTGCAAATCGTATTTTTAGAAGAGTTAGAGACTTCGCAAATTACGAGGAAAGAAATATCATCAGCATAAATGACGCAGAGAAAGCTTTAAAGGCTCTCAAAATTGACGAAAATGGGCTAGATGAAGTAGATATAAACTATTTGCAAACGATTAAAAATCGTTTTGGTGGTGGACCAGTCGGTTTAGAGACTATTGCGTCTGCTATTGGAGAAGAGACTTCAAACCTTGATGAAGTTTATGAACCATACCTTTTAAAAATGGGCTTTATCGACCGCACTCCGAAGGGAAGAATCTTAACCGAAAAAGGAAAGGGATATTTAAAAAAATATGAAACTACTAAGAATTAGAAATGGTTATCTATATAATAGTGATGATCCAAATGGATATCATGATTATTTGGCTTTTTATAATAAAGAAACAAAAAGCTATTTTCTAGTCCAATTAACTCATCTTTATGTATGGGATAAGAAAAGATATGTTCAAGTCAAAAGAGGAGATATTTTAGTTCAAAAATTTAAAGAATATGAAACACCTAGTGGAGTAAAGAAAGAAATTTACGAAAAAGATTTAAAGGGAAACAAAATTAGAATAAATCAAAATGACGAAATAAAGAAAATTTATAGGAATATTTCAATGAAACAAGAAAAAATAATCAAAGATTATATTTTTAGCAAAAAGAAAACGTAATCATCGAGGACTACGTTTGAGAATATTTTCTCGCTGGAATTATTAAAACAAAGATTTCCTGCTTTGTCAATAAAAGAAAGCTTAAAAAAAGAAGTCATACAAAATTTTATATATTATGTCGCTATATAGTTCTTTCATTTATGAATTTTTACTATACTTTCCTAATCGTGAAAACCATTATTTTCTTTACTTTATAAGTAAATCATAGTAAAATCTTACGCGGTCGAAAAATTGACACTATTTATTACATAAAGGAACAAGATTATGCGTAGATTAATAGCTTACATCACAATGGCAATATCAATGCTCATTGCAATCGGAGTTGCAGCAACTCCAGTTTTAACAAAGTTAAATGGAGGACGTGAATTCAACTCTGGTAGAGAAATTGTATTCAATATCGATGCTAGAGATGGAGATCCAGCAGTTAGCAAAGAAACTGCCGACAAAGTCGTCGATGAGATGAGAACTCGTTTGGATAACTGGCACATTGAAGATTATTCCATTAAAGTTCAAAGCAATAAAGCAGAAGAACCAACATATTCAGTTGCAGTATCATTTGACGTTGAAAAAGATACATTCAACTATGTTGCAAAATATCTTTGCTTCCAAGGTGAAAACTTTGCAATCTCTGCTGCAGACCCAACAACTTTAAAAGAAGATGTTCTTGATGTTGCTGAAGCAAGAATCGTTTATGAATCTGATGTTGTTCCTGTAATTGTTATTCCTGTAAAGGAAGATAAAAAAGCTGATCTTGAAAACCTTATTAAACAATTAAATCCAGAAGAAGAAAATAGCGGTGAAACTAAAGCTATCACAAGAGATGGCGAAGTCGCACCATCCGAAGGTGGTGAAGGTGAAGAAGAACCTGCAAAAACACCAGATATCTTCTTATGGGCAAACTATGAAGAAGGCGATTTATACGAAAAATCAAACGTTAATCCATTAGTTAAGGATAAAATCCTTATGTCATTCTTCTCCACAGCAATATGGTATGAAAAATCAAGCGAAGAACATACAGAAGTTCAATTTATCTGTGGTTCAGCTGACCAAGAAGGTAATTACGATTTCACAAAACTTAAAGATGCAAACGTTGTCGCAAATTATTATTTGAACATGCTTCATGCAAGTAAGTACGACGTAGAAGTTACATGCCCAACAAGAAATGTTTCTTCATCTGAAATTGATTACTACACAAATTCACAAGAAGTTAATCCATCAATGGAAAGCTTATTGTCCTATGGAAATAACGTCAATATTAAATTATCCGCAACTTTAATTTCTTCATTAGTTGCTTTCGTAATAATTTCATTATTACTCATTGTTTATTATAGAATCAATGCTATTGCAATTATTGCAACAACACTTGGCTCATTATTTATTACATTACTTTCATTCTCTTCAATGAATGTCTTATTTAACTTCCCAGCATTACTTGGTTTACTCATCTTAGCTGGCGGTTTGTTATTTGGACAAATTGTCTATTGCAATAGATTCAGAGAAGAAGTTTACAAAGGACGTTCTTTAAAGAAAGCTAACCAAGAAGCAAGCAAGAAATCAAATCTTCTTACACTAGATGCATCAGTTATTTTGGCATTTGCTGGTTTAATGATGTACGTCTTAGGCGGAACAGCCTTAAAACCAATGGGCGTTGTCTTATTCTTTGGTTCAATCTTTGGACTTTTAATGAATCTTATTGTTTTCAAAATTTTGATGCGTTTAGTTACAAATTCTACCAATTTACAAAGTAAATACTCTGTATTCAATATTGAAGGTAGCAAAGTTCCAAACTTAATGGATGCTGAAGAAAAAGAACCATATCAAGCAGCTTATGAAAAAGTTGATTTCACAAAGAAAAGAAAAGTTTCCTCAATTATTTTAGGAGCATTAACAATTGCAGCTGTTGCAGTTATTACTGTCTTTGGTGTTAAAAATGGTTCTCCATTAAACGTCACAAACGCAACAAAAAATACAACAGTTATTTATACTTCACTTAAATCAGAAAATGGTTTAATTAATGATGTTGAATCATTCAAAACTTATGCTCTTAGCGATGTTAAACTTGATGAATCTACTAATGTAGCATCTGATAAATTTGATGTTGAAATGAAGAAAGTCAGCACTTATACATACATTGATGAATCAAGTGCACCAACTGAAGAATCCTATTACTTCATTGCAAAACTTGATAATGATTGTAACGCTGATCAAATCAAACAAATTCAAGATAGCATTGTAATCAAGTTAGAAGAAAACATTTCATCTGATAAATTTGCTATTTCTGTTGAAAGCTCACAAGAACTTAATTACACACCTGATCAATCACTTGTTGCTTTAGCAACAGCAGTTACAATTGCAGGCGCTGCATTATATCTCGCACTACGCTTCCGCCCATCGCGCGGACTAGCTGCACTTGTAGTCTCAGCTGGCTCAACAGCAATTGCTTATGGTTTATTTGTTGCAATTAGAGTTGGAACAAGTGCTGTTACATCTCTTGCAATGCCAGTCGTTGCAATATCAACACTTATTGCTTCAATGTTCTACTTTGCAACTGAAAAAGCAATGCTTAAAGAAAAACACTCCGAATTATCTTTCGAAGAAAGAAAAGAAATTATGGTTAAGGCACTTGCTAAATCAGCAGCTCCAATGCTTGTTCTTGTCCTTATCATGATTTACTTATCAATTAACTATTTTGGATTCGGACTTAATGCAACCGCATTCTTATTTGCTTCAGCACTTGTTGGCCAAATCGTTGCAGTTATCGCAATGCTTACAATTATGGGCCCACTCGCATGTATGTTTGGTAAATGGTTCAGTAGAATCAACATGCCAAAAGTTAAATTGTTTAAACACAAAGAAAACACTGGTGCTCTTCATAAACGTAATTCAAGCGAACCAGAAGAAACAATCTTCATTGGTATTAACGACTAATTTAATTTGGGCTACTTTGTAGCCCTTTTTTGTACTTAAATATGGATTTTAAACAAAAGCTATTAGACTATTTTCATCTAAACGAGACTGATTTTAGTGAGCTTAGTAAACCTCTTAATGAGATTAAACTACTTGATCCTAATTCGATTGAATCAATGGGCAAAATCAGAGATCGTATTTTTAAAGCGATCCAAAATAACGAAAAAATTATTGTTTATGGTGATTATGATTGTGATGGTGTGAGCGCCACAACAATTGTAGTGAAAACATTTGAAAAACTTAACTATAAAGTAAGCTATTACTTACCAATTAGATACAGTGATGGTTATGGACTTAACGTTAAAAACGTTATAAAGATAAAAGAGGCCGGTTTTAGCCTTATTATTACTGTTGATAATGGAATTGCCCAAGATGAAGCAATTAAGAAGGCTAATGAGCTCGGAATGGACGTAATTGTAGTGGACCACCATGAAGCTCCAGAGATTCCAGTGCCAGCTTATGCTGTAATTCATCCAATTGTCTCACATATTTCAGACATCTATGGTTCTGGAGGATATATGTCTTTATTTTTATCTGCGGGACTACTTGGTTATTATGATGACTATTTAGTCACGATCGCTGGAATGTCTGTCATTTCAGATATGATGGAACTTAAAGGCTATAACCGCGATGTTGTTAGACTTGCAGTTGAAAACCTAAAAAAGAATCATTATTTGCCATTAATTTATCTTACTGATTCACCAATAATTACCGAGAAAACTTTTGGCCTAGAAATTGCTCCAAAAATTAATGCGATTGGACGTCTTGTAGACGACAAAAACATCAATCTTTTGGTGAAATATTTAATCAGTGAAGACGAAAAAGAAATTTACAAGATTTCTAACTGGATTAAAAACAATAATGAACTAAGAAAAACCCTCACAAAAGAGGCAGTTGAAGCACTTCCTCAAGATCAAATTAATGATGCAGGAATTGCCCTCAAATTAGATATCAAAGAAGGCCTTTTAGGGCTTATTGCGAATCGACTTTTGAACGGAAAAAATGTTCCAGTTATCATCTTCACAGAAGACTCAACTGATAAAACTTTCCTAAAAGGAAGTATTCGTTCAAAAGAAGGTTTTAATGTTCAAAAAGCATTTGAATCTTTAAATAAATATTTAGTTGCAGGTGGTGGTCACGCTATGGCTGGCGGTCTTACAATTAAAGCCTCGGATTTTAATGATTTTAAACGTGATTTTATTAAACTTTGCGAAGAGCACAAATTTACAAAAGAAGAACCACCTTCAATTGAACTTTCCGTCACTGAAATTAACAATCAAAACTATGAAATTTTAAGACAATTTTCTCCATTTGGAGTTGGTTTTCCAGAACCTGTTTTTTCACTTAGAAATTTACCAACAAAATCTCTTCAATTTATAAGCTTTGGAAAACATATTTCAACACCAATTTCAATCAATTCAAAAATACTTGGATTTAACATGCCAGAAAGTGAGATTAGAAAATATAATTTTCTTGACTTATTTGGTAATTTAAATATGTCTAGTTTTAGAGATAGATTAACTCTAGAATTTAGAATTAGCGATTTTATCGCTAAAAACTAATACATACACATTTGTGTGTATAAGTGCGCACAACTTTGTTAAAATATATTAAATGAAGTTTCTAATAAAGTGGAGGCTCAATTATGTTAAGTAAGAAAGCGAAAATCATTCTCATCTCCGTGGGAGGTGCTTTAGTCGTGGGTGGTGGTCTAGGTGTTGGCCTTGGCATTGGTTTAAGCAATAAACCACAAGACAAACCAGATGAACCAGATCCAATTATCATTCCAGACGAAGATCCATGTCCTGAAGGAACATGTGTCGACGAGAACCAAGATGGTGTCTGTGATGTTTGTGGCTACCCAGTTGATATCCAACATGGTGTTAGTGTTGGTGGTGACCCAAGTGCACCATTCTACCTTAAGGTAGGAGAATCAAAAACTATTACTGCAAAACTCACTCCAAGTCCAGATAGAGATTCAGAAAAAACCTTTACTTGGAAAACTTCCAACAGTCGTATAGCAAGCGTTGCTGCAAAATCAGCATCTGCAAAAGCAGATATTGAAGGTTTAAGTGAAGGTAACGTCACATTTACTGCAACAAATGAATACAATCCAGCATTAGTTAGAAATTTCGAAGCAACTGTTATTAATTATGATGATGAAAACATGTATCTTTGGGAATATCAGACTTCAGATAGAGCAAAATTTGGTTACGTTAATGAAGATGGCAAAAAAGCCGGTGTCGCTGATGGAGTCGCAAATCTTGCAGGATTAGATTGGACATTCCATAGAAGTGAAGTTAAATCGCTTCAATCAAAACAAGGTGGTGTTGGCTTTGGAAAAGGCAGCGATCCTGAAAAATTAGTAACTTTAAAGAGCACAAACACAAGAGAAATTAAGAAAATTGTTATTGAAACTGCTTCAGCAAATTCACTTGCAAATATCACAGTAAAAGTTGGTGATAACGAAGTTATTAATAAAGCTACACCAAAATTTAGCTCTGCTGCAATCGGTTCAGTTAGCTACGTTGATAGCGAAGAAAATCCATCAAAATATTCTGGTGATATCTTAATTCAATTTGATACTCCAGCATTTGATGAATCAAAATTAGAAGACGAATCTTATAGAGCTCCAGGTGCAGTTTATCTTAAATCTATTTGGATTGAATATTATGAAATCAACCTAGATTGGAAGACAAATGTTACTTATGATTTAAATGCCAAATATTTAGAATCAAAAGATGCTGATTTTAAATCTGGTTATTTCACCGGATTAACTACAAGTGCTAAGCCATTATCAATTAATGATGAAGAAAATGGTATTACAATTAATCTTGAAAAAATTAAACAATATGGTTCTAGCGATAATGTTAAGTTAATTGATCATGCTTTGACAAATGGCTATATTGACATCATTTTGAATAAACCAGATGAAGTTATTAAACAAGTCAAATTTGAATACATTAACGGCACAAATAAAACAACTTATACAGAGTATGCTTCTGTTTTTGGAGGCGCTCCATTTGTTAACACAATAGACTCAAGTAATACAGGACTTTGTGGCAAATTTATTTCAAGTGATAATGTTAATGCAATTAGATTTGTTCCTAAAGGAAACAATGTTGCAGTTCATTCAATCTCTGTTAAAACTATTGAAGGCGTACAACTTGAAATTGATTCATTGTCATTAAAAGAAGGTGCTGCTGCAAGTAAACTTTCCTATAAACAAGGAGAAGTTTTTGACCCAGAGGGACTTGAAGATATTTCTGTCTCATTTACTAATGATAATGTTAATCCAATAGACATTCCTTCAAACGAAATTACATGGTATGACGGTCCTTCTTATGAAGATCCAGCAGATCATTCAAATGCTTCTGAAATTCTAAAAGAAGGAACAACATACGTAATAGGTGTACTAAATGGTCATACTGTTAAGTATGAAGGCATTGAAGTTGTTCTTGTAAAAATGTATCTTTCTTTAGTCAAAGATGCTTCGGACATCAATGAAACTGACCGTTATTTAATTGCCTCTCCAAAAAATAGTGCAATTTGTTTAGGATCTTCTGGTTCAGACATGAACAAAGCTGATGGTTCTAAAGTTTTAGAAGGCTTTGAGTTTACCGATGACGTAAATCTTGCTGATTCATATGAAAATGACTTATTTAAGTTTGAAAAAGACCCAAATAGTGAAAAATACGCTATTGCAAATTTTGATGGCGCTCATAGATTTACAGTAACAAAGAGTGGAACGTCAGCAGCAGGCACATCTAAAGATGGATGCCAACTTTATTCCATAACTATCAATAGCGAAAATGGTAATGCAACATTCACAATGGATTTCAATGATACAAAATATTATCTAATTCATACTGGCACTGCATTTGACTCAAAGAAAGATAATGGTTCAATTGATAAAGCATCAATCAGAATTTATAAGCTTAACGAAATCGTTGACCCAAGACTTGTGACTGAATAAATTTATTTACCAAACATATGAAAAGGTCCTGCTGTGCAGGACTTTTTTTATTTTAATTTTTTACTATTAAGTAATTGCTTATTGGGGTATAATCTTTAATAGTTAGAAGTGGAAAACGTACGATTCCATTCCTAGCGAAAAGTAATAGGAAAGGAGAAAATTAATGAAAAAAAGATTATTCTTATTACCATTATTAGCAGGCTTGGCACTTTGTAGCTGTGGCGGTGGAGATAATCCAGATGATCCAAAAGGCGAAGACTTTCCAGGTTTAACACTTGACATTGATACTTTAAAAGAAGAAAGTGGAGATGGAAAAGGCTATGCTGCTTTAGCAGATGTTGACGAAATCAATGGCGTTGGAGTCGGATTTGCTGAAGTTATGGTTAATGGTCTTAACAGTGAATCATTACCAAAATGGGATACACCAGATGATGAAGTTGTTGATGTAATTCAATTCTCAAAAGTCGATGGTGAAAACGGAAGAGAAGGCGGATCAATTACCGTTCAAGGTAAAATTTCCAAATTAACTGTAAATGTCTATTCCTCACGTGAATGGTCAGATACAGGTTTCCCAAAAGTCACTTTTGATGGAAAAACAGTTAAAAAACCTTCAAAAGCAGCGCAAACGAAAGATACTGAATACAAGAGCTGGAACTCAAAAGGTACTCAAGAATTCGATTTAAAGATCTTTACAGTCGAATATGCTGTTAATGCTGGAGACGAAGGCGAATTAGTCATTCACAACGCAAATACTTACGCTTTGTACTTTGATTCATTCATCTTAGAATAAACCTATTACAAAATTAGACATTCACTTCGGTGGATGTCTTTTTTTAACTTTTTTATAGTAAAAATGTAAAAATTGCTCTACAATGTTTACACAAGAGGTATTAAAAATGAATAAAAAAATTATGTTTCTTCCGCTCCTTGCTTTAGTAGGCGGAGTGCTTGTAAGCTGTGGCGGTGGCGATGAACCAGCTGATGATCAATTAGATAAATGTAAACTTGCACCAGCTGAATTTCTTGGTCACAAAAGAGCAACAGAACTCAAAGATGGCAAATCCTATTATTTAGGTGTTTGCAAATTCAATGAAGACGATGAAACCGAAAAAGAAATGATGTTTATTAACGGTGAACCACACTCTGATAAAGACGGAACTTATCCTTACTACTTATCAGAAACCGCTGTTGAAGTACAAAGCGACTTTGCTGATGTCGCAAAAGTAAAAGTTGATTATATCAACGATACAGAATTTACACTTCAAATTTTAAAAGATGGCGCAAGCTATGACGGAAAATACATCGGTGTTTACAAAGGCGATTCAAGCTACAGTAACTTTGTTTTCTCATATTATTGTGCTGATGAAGCTGGCGATGACGTTATGGAAGGCCGTGGTTATGAAGAAAAAGATGTTGGAAAAACATGTATTTATAACTTCTCATGGTGTGAATCATACGAAGGCTATGCAATTAAAACCGCAGTTTTGATGATTGCTGATGAACGTAAAGAGGAAGAAGAACCACTTCCAAAATTCATGGGAACTGACAATCAATATATTTCATTGGATTGCTGCCAAACTGAAAAAATGTTCGGAGAAACATATAACCTCGGTTATTTCTACGAGATTTAGTAAAAAATCTTCAAAAATCATAAAGGGTAACTTAATTGTTATCCTTTTTTCTTTAAAAGAAAGTAAAAGAGTGTATAATTAGTAAGCGCATATGGAAGAAAATAAGTCAACTTCACAAAATAAACTTCATACCTTTGATGAACTCAAAGAGCTTTTTTATGTATACATAACTGATAAAAATGCTAGAGAAAAAATTGAAGAAGCTTATCATTTTGCAGAAGAAGCACACAAAGGACAATTTAGAAAATCTGGTGAACCTTACATTCATCATCTTATTGAAGTTGCTTATATTCTTGCTGAAATTCAAACTGGGCCATCAACAATTATTTCAGGACTTCTTCATGATACAGTTGAAGATACAAATGTTTCCTTAGACGTTATTAAAGATAAATTCGGCGAAGACGTTATGAATATTGTTGATTCTTTAACCAAAATCCAACGTTTAAAACTTTCTCATAGAAGTGAAGATGACTTTGTCGCTGAAGATCATCGTAAGATTTTCCTCGGCATGGCAAAAGATGTCCGTGTTATTTTAATTAAACTCGCGGATAGACTCCATAACATGAGAACATTAGATTCTTTATCTCCAGAAAGACAAAAAGTTCTTTCTAGAGAAACTCTAGAAGTCTTTGCACCAATCGCACATCGTCTTGGTATGAATACAGTTAAATCTGAACTTGAAGACTTGTGTCTTAAGTACCTAGAACCTGAAAAATACGAAGAAATTATTAAACTTGTTGAAGGCAAAATTAAAAATGGCCAAAAATCTCTTGATCAAATGGCCAAAAAGATTGCAGATGACTTATTTGAAAAGAAGATTACCTTCCAAATGGAATCTAGAGTTAAATCAATTTATTCTATTTATAGAAAGATTTACGAAAAAGGTCGTAAATTCGAAGAAATCTTTGATATTTTAGCTTTGCGTATTATTACTGAAACAGAACTTAACTGTTACGAAATTTTAGGTATTATTCACTCAACATATAAACCAGTTTTAGGTAGATTTAAAGATTACATTGCAATGCCAAAACCAAACATGTATCAGTCTTTACATACATGTATTCTTTCTGGCGACGGTAACACATTTGAAGTTCAAATTAGAACTAAACAAATGGATGAAATCGCTGAAGCAGGTGTTGCAGCTCACTGGGCTTATAAAGAAGGAACAAACTACAATCCTAAGAAAGAGCAACAAGAAATTGAGGAGCAATTGCATTGGCTTCGTGACTTTGTCAATATGTCAGAAGACAATCAAAATGCTAAAGAATACGTTGAGGCTCTTTCCCATGATATTTTCCAAGCAAACGTTTACGTTTTTACCCCAGCAGGTAAGGTTATCGAACTTCCAACTGGAGCAACCCCTATAGATTTTATCTATAAGATTCATACAGGGCTTGCTGAAAAGGCTGTTGGAGCAATCGTTAACAATGTTATGGTTCCACTTAATACCGAGCTTAAAACAGGCGATATTTGTGAAATTAAAACAAACGATAAATCTTCAGGACCAAATGAAGGTTGGCTTAATATTGCAACAACTAGCTTTGCTAAATCACACATTCGTAAATTCTTAGCAAAGAAAAATGCTGAATTTTTAAAACAAGACAAAATTCAAAAAGGCAAAGAAACAATTATCGAAGCATTTAAACAAGTTGGAGTTGGAGAAAGTGATGCCCAAAAATATGTTGATAAAGCTGATGTTTGGGAACACTTTAATTGTTCAAGTTTAGATGATTTTTATATTGCAATTGTTGCAAAAAATCCTACAGCTGGAGCAGTCATTGATTACCTTAATTTAAAGAAACCAGAAGACGCTGTTAAGTTAGGTAAAGTTCGCAAAAATGATGATGATGGATCACCTGTTTATGTTGCAAATGCAGGGGACATCGCAATTACTTTAGGAAACTGTTGTACCCCAATCCCAGGAGACCCAATTATCGGTTATATTACCAAAGGTAAAGGTATTACAGTTCATAGAAAAGATTGTCCAAATATTATTAACGAAAAACGCCGTTTAATCGAAGTTTTTTGGAAAGAAAATCTTAAAGCTTCAACCTATCCAGTTGATTTAAAAATTGAATGTTATGAACGTGCAAATTTAGTCGTAGATATCATGGCAGTTTTATCACAAAAGAAGATTACAATTACTTCTCTTAATGCTGTCTTGCATGCACAACAAAACACATCAACCATTTCTGTGACAATTTATGTTCAAAATGCTAACGTTTTACAAGACATTATTAATAACCTTTTAAACGTTAAAAATGTCTACGAAGTTACAAGAGCAACTCACTAATTTTATATAACTTTATAACTCCTTCTAATAATGTGTTGAACTTATAGTTAATATAAACTATAATATTCTCGATTAATAGAGGAGTTTTTTATTTATGGAAATTAACCCAGTTAAAGGAACACACGATATAATCGGAGACGAAGCAGAGCTCTATAGGGAAATCGAACAAAGATGCGTTTACATCGCTGATCTTTTTGCCTATAAAGAAATTCGTACTCCTATTATCGAACACACACCTCTCTTCTTAAGAAGTGTTGGTGAATCCAGCGACATTGTCACTAAAGAAATGTATACATTTGATGACAAAGGCGGAAGAAGTTTAACCCTTCGTCCAGAAATGACAGCAGGAGCTATGCGAAGCATTGTTTCAAATAAACTTTACGCAAATGCTGACTTACCACTTAAGTATTTCTATCTCGGCCCATGCTTTAGATACGAAAGACCACAAGCTGGTAGATATCGTCAATTCCATCAATTTGGTATTGAAGCAGTTGGCGCTCCAAGTTTCTATCAAGATGCTGAAGTTATTTCCATTGGTCATAGAATTTTATTAACCCTTGGATTAAAAAATGTAAAAGTATTAATTAACTCCCTTGGAGATGAAGAATCTAGAGCCGCCTACAAAGTAGCTCTTAAAGAATATTTCTCAAAACACATCGACAAAATGTGTCCAGACTGCAAACGCAGACTAGAAATTAATCCACTTAGAATTCTTGATTGCAAAGTTCCAGAAGACATCGAAATTGTTAAAGGCGCTCCAAGAATGACTGATTATCTTACAGATTCAGCAAAAGATTACTTAAATAGAGTTATCCACGCTCTTGAATCCGTTGGAATCGAAGTTGAAATTGACACAAATCTTGTTAGAGGTCTCGACTATTATACGGGCGTTGTATTTGAATACCATGCAGTCCCTACCGAAGGTATGGCTGATGTTGGAGCCTTAGGTGGTGGCGGCCACTATGCAAATTTACTTGCAGAAGTTGGCGGTCCACAAATGGAAGGAATTGGTCTTGCAATGGGAATTGAAAGACTTGCTTATGTTGTTTCACAAACTATCAAAGAAAATCCATTAAGCGGCCCAGATTTCTACCTTATGGGAATGAGTGATGAAATCATCGAAAAGAACTTTGCTTTAGCAGAATTACTTAGATCAACTGGTTTAGTCATTGATACAAATTATCAAGTTAAATCAATTTCATCCCTTATTAAAGTCGCACTTCGCAAAAAAGCAAAATTTGCCATTATCATCGGTGAAGATGAAATGACCAAAAAAGAAGTCACAGTCAAAAATTTAATGTCCCAAGAACAAACATTAGTTAAATTTGATGACTTAGAAACTGTCTTACATTCATTGTTAAATGAATACATATCAAAACTCGCCAAACTTGACGAAGAGGAGGAATAAATATGTTAAGAAGTTCATATAACACAGATTTAGGCCTTAAAGACGTCGGCAAAGAAGTCTTACTTGTAGGCTGGGTAGCCAAGAAAAGAAACCTTGGTTCCTTAGTTTTCATTGATCTTCGTGACAGAAGCGGAATTATCCAACTTACTGTAAACGAAGGCGTTGAAATTCCTGATATTCGTAATGAATACGTTATCCAAGCAAAAGGAAAAGTTAGCAAGAAAGAAGTTGCCAACAAAAATTTAAAAACTGGCGAAATTGAAGTTATTGTTAGCGAAATCAAAGTTCTTAGCAAAGCTAAAACTACCCCAATGATTATTGCTGATGAAACAGATGCTCTTGAAGATTTGCGTTTAAAATATCGTTATCTTGATTTACGTAGACCTTGCTTACAAGAAAATCTTAAGAAGAGAGCAAAAATTGTCCATTGTGCTTATGAATACTTTGACGAAAATGGATTTATTGAAGTCGAAACCCCATGTTTAACTTTATCAACTCCAGAAGGTGCTCGTGACTACATTGTCCCATCAAGAATTACACATGGAGCATTTTATGCTCTTCCTCAATCTCCACAATTATTTAAACAACTTTTAATGATTGGTGGAATGGAAAGATATTATCAAATTGCTCGTTGTTTTAGAGATGAAGACTTAAGACAAGATAGACAACCTGAGTTTACTCAGATTGATATGGAAATGTCATTCCTTGATCAAGATGAAATTCTTACAATAATGGAAGGTTTCTTAAAGAAAACATTTAAAGAAACAATTGGAGTGGACATTAAAACTCCACTTAGAAGAATGGATTATGCTGAAGCTGTTGATGTTTACGGCTCAGATAAACCAGATACAAGATTTGGATTACATCTTATTGATGTAACTAATGTACTTAAAGCTACTGAATTTAACGGCTATAAAGATGCAGCATGTATCAAAGCTATGGTTTGCCCAGGTTGTGCCGCTGAAACAAGTAGAAAAGTTATTGACTCATTAACTCTCGAAGCCAAAAAATTTGGATTTGGAGGTATTGGTGTTTATAAAGTTATGGAAAGTGGTGTTGAATCATCTCTCCTTAAGTTTATGAATGAAGCCCAAGTCAAAGACTTAGTTAGCAAGACCGAAGCCAAAGTTGGTGATTTAATCTTAGTCTTAGCTGGTAAGCATGACTCAGTTTGCTTTGCAATGGGTGCTTTACGTAGCCAATACGCTCGTAAACTCGGTTACATTAAGCCAAATACTTATGACTTACTTTGGGTCGTTAATTTCCCATTATTTGAATATAGTGAAACTGAGGGACGTTACAAAGCCTTACATCACCCATTCACAAGACCAACTCCAGAAACTGAAAAATACTTAGACACTGATCCAAGTAAAGTTCTTTCTGCAGCTTATGACATTGTCATTAATGGTTACGAAGCTGGTGGTGGTTCACTTAGAATTTATGACCAAGATATGCAAAAGAAGATATTTAATATCTTAGGTTTCTCTGACGAAGACATTGTCCGTAAATTCGGTTACTTTGTTAAAGCCTTTGAATACGGCACACCTCCACATGGCGGAATTGCTTTCGGACTTGAAAGATTATCTATGATAATTTGTGGTACAGACAACATTCGTGATGTTATTGCATTCCCAAAAAATCTTAGAGCAGCATGTCCAATGAGCAATGCTCCTCAAGGAGTTGACCAAGATCAATTAAAAGATCTCGGCATCAAAATTGAAGAATAATTAATTTATTAATTAAGGAGAAAATATATGAATCAAAAAGAATTAGATAAACTTTCTGTTAGCGCAATCAGATCGATGTGTATCGATGTTGTTAACAAAGCAAAAAGCGGACACCCAGGAATGGCTCTTGGCAGTGCACCAATTCTTTATACTTTGTTTACAAAACATTTAGTCGCTAACCCAAAAGATCCAATGTGGTTTAATAGAGACCGTTTTGTTCTCTCAGCAGGCCACGCAAGTTCTTTACTTTACACAATGCTCCACGTTTCAGGATACAATGTATCCTTAGATGACCTCAAGAATTTCCGTCAACTCGGAAGTTTAACTCCAGGACATCCAGAATGGAAACATACTCAAGGCGTTGACGCAACAAGCGGACCTTTAGGTCAAGGCATTGCTCAAGCTGTCGGTATGGCCATGGCTGAACGTGCAGTTAAAGCACAATACCCACAAGGAAAAGCTGTTTGTGACCATTATACTTATGTATTATGTGGTGATGGATGCCTTCACGAAGGTATTTCTCAAGAAGCAATCTCGCTCGCTGGACACCATAAGTTAAATAAACTTATTCTTTTCTATGATTCAAACGAAATTACACTCGATGGTGGTTTAGGTCTTAGCTTCTCTGAAAATGTTAAGATGAGATTTAAAGCCTCAGAATGGAATGTTTTAGAAGTAGCTGATGGAAATGACGTTGATGCAATCGATGCAGCTATTAGCAAAGCTAAAACAAGCAAATCTAAGCCAACATTAATCATTGTCCACACCATTATTGGTTATGGCAGTGAAAAACAAGGCACTTGCAAAGTCCACGGAAGCCCACTCGGTGAAGAAGATGGTGCAAAGGCAAAAGCCTTCTATGGATACGATTATCCAGCATTCACAATTCCTGATGAAGTTTATAAACACTTCCAAGACACATTTGCAAAACGTGGTGAAGAAGCTTATAAAGCTTACCAAGCAAACTTCAAAGCTTGGGAAGAGGGCCACGCTGGTGCTGCAAAGAAACTTCACAATGCTTTAAATGAAGATTTATCTTCATATTTCAAGAAAGAACCAGCATTTGCTGCTGATAATAACGACTCATCAAGAGTTGCATCAGGCAAAGCTTTAAACGAAAACTACAACAAGATTCCATTTTTAATGGGTGGATCTGCTGACGTTGCTGGTTCAGTTATGACCAAGATTACTGATGGCGTCAATTTTGAGCCAAAATCACCAAAAGGTCGCAACGTTAACTGGGGCATTAGAGAATTTGCAATGGCAGCCGCTCAAAACGGTATGTTATTACATGGAGGTCTAAAGACCTACGTTGGTTGTTTCTGTGTCTTCGCAGACTACATGAAGCCAGCTATTAGAATGGCTGCACTTTCTAAACTTTCAGCAATTTATCTTTTCTCACATGACTCAATCGCAGTTGGTGAAGATGGTCCAACCCATCAACCAATTGAACAATTAGCTATGCTAAGAAGTATTCCAAATTGCGATGTTATTCGTCCATGTGATGCACGTGAAACCTACGCTGCATGGGAAATTGCTTTAAGAAGCGTTGATCACCCAACAGCTTTAGTTTTATCAAGACAAAATCTTCCTTTACTTACTAGTAAGTATAAAGAAGTTTCAAAAGGTGCTTATGTCATTTCAAAAGAACATAAACACTTAGATGCAACTGTTGTTGCAACCGGCTCAGAAGTCTCTTTAGCAGTTGCTGCTCAAAAAGTTCTTCTCGAAGAAGGTATTGATGTTCGTGTTGTTTCAATGCCATCATGGTTTGCATTTGAAAAACAAGATGAACAATATAAATCTGATGTATTTGGCGTAAGTAAGGACAAAGTCTTTGCTGTTGAAATGCTTTCCAGCTTTGGATGGCATAAATACGCTGATCATATTATGAGCGTTGATTCATTTGGTACAAGCGCTCCAGCAAAAGAAGCAATCAAAGCTTTCCATTTCCTCCCAGAGGATGTGGTGGCATTTGTTAAGAAAGGACTTGCCTAATAATGGCAAACTACTTAAAAATTAACGAGCATACCACTAAAAGTGGTGAACTTGCCATTTCTGACAAGGTGTTTGAACGTATTGCAACTAATGCCGCAAATAAGGTGATGAAAAAGCATCCTGACGATGTCAGAATGCCTTCACCAGTCAAAGTCTCCTTCAAAGGAGAAAACCAAGTCACAATTAAAGTGAGCATTTCTATCAGAAAGGGCGTTAAACTCTCAAGTATTTCTTATGAAATACAAACAGAAATCGCTCGTGCCTTGGAAGTTTATGTTGAATCAGTACCATTCGACATTGACGTGTCAATTGTAGAGTTTAAAAAATAATTATGGAAGCCGTTTTTCTAAGTCGTAACAAAGAACATGAACTTGCTATGATAAGCATCTATGATGCTTTGACTTATTCAGCAATGAATGAAGAATTTTCTCTTGAGGATATCATGGCAAATGTTTTTGATATGCCTTACGAAGAAATTCCTTTATTCTCAAAAACCTTAATTATTAAAACTCTCGCTCACATTAATGAAATTAAACCTATTTTCCAAGAGAAGATGCCAAAATGGAATTTTGATAGATTAAATCTATTAGAACAAGCAATCTTACTCATGAGTTACACTCATGCTAAAGAGGAAAAAGGCGATAAGCATGTCATTATTGATGTAGCAATTCGTTTAGCGAAAAAGTATCTAGACAAAGACGATTACAAGTTCGTAAACGCAGTATTGGATAACATTCTATGATGGAGAAAGATCTATTTTCTGTAAGTTCATTAAATAGGTACATCAAACAATTGTTTGATAGAGATTTTACTTTAAAAGGTCTACGCCTTAAAGGCGAAATCTCAAACTTCAAACGTTATCCAAGCGGACACATTTATTTCACACTTAAGGATGAAGAATCATCCATTAAGGCTGTAATGTTCTATGAATATACAAAATTCATACCAAACACCATCAAAGATGGTGATGAAGTAATCATTACAGGATACGTATCTGTTTACCCAGCTAGAGGCGAGTATCAGGTATACGCGCAAGCAATGGAACTCTTTGGAGAAGGGGCTCAGCTCTTAGAGTTAGAACTTCTTAAGAAGAAACTTGCTGCAGAAGGATTATTTGATGCCTCTAGGAAAAGAAAGATAAATATCTTTCCAAAAGCAATAGGGGTCATAAGCGCACCTGGAAGCGCGGCTCTTGCGGATATTAAAACTAACCTTCTTAGAAGAAATCCGCTAATAGAGGTCAAAATATTCCCGTCCCTTGTCCAAGGTGCTGACGCCCCAAAAGAGCTCTTAAAAGCGCTAAAAAAGGCCAAAGAAGAGCAAATTGACACTCTCATCATCGGTCGAGGTGGCGGTGCAAGTGAAGATCTCTCTGCATTTAACGATGAAACTCTAGTAAGAGAAGCTGCCAACTTCCCAGTGCCGATTATATCGGCAGTAGGACACGAGATAGATTTCACACTTATCGATTACGTTGCGGATGCGCGTGCGTCAACACCAACAGGTGCAGCCGAGCTTGCAACAATAGACAAACGTGAGATCTATGAACTACTTGCTAACAAACAAGTGGAACTAGATGAGATAATTACTGATAAAATCAGTAACTATAGACATAAACTTGATTTATTGAAGATTAATTCATTCTTCGAAAATCCAAAAGTTATGTACGAGAACACCTTGGTAGAAGTTGAAAACACCAAGAAGAGATTAGATGCCTACATGGCCCATCTCCTAGAGATGAAGGAAGAAAAAGTTCATTCATTATCCAAACAACTTCATTCAATTTCTGTAGATGCAACCCTACAAAGAGGATTCGCTATCATGGAAAATGAACAAGGAAAGATCGTAAAAGACATTAAAGACGTTGAAATTAACCAAATGGTTAAAACAAGATTAAAAGGCGGTACAGTGTCCGCTAAAGTAGTAAGCAAGGAGGCTAACTAAAATGGCAGAAGAAAAAATTGACTTTGAAAAGTCTCTAAAGAGACTTGAAGAAATCGTTTCTAAAGTTGAATCAGAAACACTCGCTTTAGAAGAATCTTTAAAGCTTTATGAAGAAGGTAAGAAGCTTATTGCTTCTTTAGAAAAAACTCTCAAAGAAGCTGAAAGAAAAGTAGAGGAATTACAAAAGTAACAAAGTTAATAATTCTATTTTAGTATTAAATTAGTAGTTTTATAGTATATGAGCAAGAAAGATATTAACAAAGTTAATCACATTGATTTAGATTCTATTAAGGATCCAAAGTTTTTAGCTACCTTAAATTACGAGGAACTTGATGTTTTAGCTTCTGACATAAGAGATGAAATACTAAAAGTTACTAGTAACTTAGGCGGCCATCTTTCAAGCAACCTCGGTGTTGTAGAACTTACTATAGCCTTACATCGAGTCTTTGATTTATCAAAGGATAAATTAATATTCGATGTTGGACATCAATGCTATACACATAAAATTTTAACAGGTCGTAAGTTAAATAACTTAAGACAAGAAAATGGAGTCTCAGGATTCCAAAAAATGGAAGAATCGCCATACGATGTTTATGAAGCAGGGCACTCATCAACAAGTATAAGTGCCGCAAATGGCTTTGCCATTGCTCGTGATTTAAATAAAGAAAAATTTAACGTAATCGCATTTATTGGCGATGGCGCAATAAATTCTGGCCTTGCTCTAGAAGGATTGAATAACATTGGCCACTCAGATCATAAAGTAATTATTGTCTTAAATGACAATGGTATGTCAATTTCTAAACCTGTCGGGGGACTTTCTAAGTTCTTTGCAAACATCTCGACATCCAGAAGTTATAACCGTATGAAACACGGCTATCAAAAAGTTTTTAGTAGAACTAAATTTGGCAGATGGATTCTTCATATTTCATCAAAATTCAAAAACTGGATTAAACGTGTATTAACAAGCGGAAACATTTTTACTGCTTTAGGCTTTGCCTATATTGGTCCAGTTGATGGAAACAACATTAAAAAAATTGAAAAAGCATTACTTAGAGCTAAAAACACAAAGAAATCAGTTATTATTCATGCAAATACCTTAAAAGGTAAAGGCTACAAATATTCTGAAGAAGATGAAACAGGATACTGGCATGGTGTTTCTCCATTTGATTTAGAAAGTGGACAACCAAAAAATAAACATGAAGGCATGGTTTCTTGGTCACATGTCTATTCAGACATTACAGCTTTAGAACTCGAAGAACACAAAGATGCAGTTTTAATTTCACCAGCCACAATTAAAGGTGCTGGTCTTGATTGCTTAGACAAGAAATTTGCTAACAGAATTATCGATGTCGGCATAGCCGAAGAACACGCAGCCACGCTTGCTAGCGGCTTATCTTTAGGCGGACATCATCCAATTATATCTGTGTATTCGACATTCCTACAACGTGCCTATGACGAAGTTAGCCACGATCTCGCACGTATGAAGTGTGATGCAACTTTCTTGGTTGATAGAGCTGGTTTAGTTGGTGCAGATGGCGAAACACACCAAGGCATCTATGATGAGGCTTATTTATCAAGCATTCCTGGAACAGTAATTACTATGGCTTCAAATATCGATGAAGCTAAGCTTTTATACGATGAATCATTTAAAAACCACGGTCCATTCTTTATTAGACTTCCAAGAACATTAACTTGTAAACAAGATAGTTTCAATAAAATTGAACATTCGTTTGGCAAGTGGATGAAAGTCATGGAAACTTCAAAGAATACTGTCGTAATTTCATGCGGCCCATTATTACGTGTACTCGAACGTGCATTAATAGACAACAACGTCGAATGCACTCTTATAAACGCACTTTACATCAAACCAATCGACAAATCGATGTTTGACGAGATTCTTGAAGCTAAGAAAATCGTCATTTATGACCCTTATTCAACCCGTGGAGGCCTTGTAGACTCTACGATGGCATATTTACTTGAGAAAAAGTTTAAGGGGTCTATTTCAGCCTATTTCGTACCTGATGAGTTTGTAAAGCAGGGAACAATAGAACAACAACTCGCTAGATATAAGATCCGCGTCGAAGACGTTATCGAAGAACTTAAAAATTAAGGAATGAGGCGATTGCCTCTTTTCTTTTTACTAACTTTGGTTAACATAATATTGCTATTCCCACTCGATTTCTATAAAATAGAAGTGATGAGCAAGATTATCCTTCACATAGATTTGAACGCCTTCTTCGTTAGATGCGAAGAGCTTTTAGATCAATCACTTGAAGGTAAGCCAGTTATCATTGGTCATAGTGGACGTGGTGGCATTGTTTCAACATGCAGCTATGCTGCGAGAAAATACGGAGTCAAATCTGGAATGCCAACTTATAAGGCATTGCAACTTTGTAAGAATGCCATCATGATCTACGGGCACTTTGATCTTTACCAAAAGAAGTCAAAAGAGTTTATTAACTTTGTTAAAAGGTATTCAAACATTATCGAACAAGCTTCAATTGATGAATGCTATGTCGACATGACAAAGGTTCTTCAAAATGAGAAGAATCCATTGAACTTTGTTAAAGAAATGCAAGCAAATCTCCTTAAGGAGTCTGGTTTAAAATGTTCAATCGGAATCGCACCAACTAAGTTTTTAGCAAAGATGGGTTCTGACATGAAAAAGCCAATGGGAATAACAGTCATTCGTCGTAAGGATGTTAGAAAAATGTTAGACCCTCTTCCAATTGAAGATTTCTTTGGAATCGGTAAGAAAACATCACCAAAACTTAGAGAAATGGGCATAAACACCATAGGTGATTTAGCAAAACTAATTAATTCAGATGACCAAGACATCAAAAGATTCTTGGGTAAATTTTACTTTGGCATTAAAGAATGGATTAATGGCTATGGTTCAGATACAGTTGATACTGAACCTTGGGATCCAAAGCAAATTGGACACTCAACAACTTTGCCAAGAGATGCGGAAGATGCTGACGAAATTAAGATTTATCTTAAACAAATGGCAGAAGAAGTTTCGAAGGATGCAAAAGCCGAAAATAAAGTTGGAAGTTCAGTTCAATTAATTCTAAAAGATAACGAGTTTAAAGTTATCAATAGGTCAAAACGTATTAAAGATAAAACCAATGAATTCAATGTAATTTATGAGGAAGGTCTTAAACTTTTAGCAGCCAATTATGATGGTAGACCAATTCGTTTAGTGGGAATAACTTTGCAAAATCTTGTAAATAAAGATGAAATTGTTGAACAGTTATCAATATTTGATAATTATGAAGAAGTTAAAGAAGCAAATGCTGTTAGACTTTTAATTGCAGAACTAAATCGTCAAATCAAAGGTGCAGATTTTAAAACTGCTAGTGACTACTTAAGGGAGAAGAAAAATGGAACTCGTTGATGCTGTTGATTTATATTTCCAATACCTCAGAGTAGAAAAAGGTGTTTCAAATGAAACAATCAAAAATTATTACTACGATTTGAAGTTCTTTTTCGAGACTTTAGACAAACACACAACAGATGACTTTATGCCAACAGACATCCAAGACTTTGTAAGAATCCAGTCTAAAGAAATGCTTTCGGTTCCAACGATTCTCAGAAGAATTTCTTCAACCAAAAACTTTTATCTTTTCTTGGAAAAAGAACACATAATTGACACTCAACTAAAGAAATTTGATAAACCAAAAGGCGCTAAAAAACTTCCTGTTTGTATTTCGATTGAAGAAGTCGAAGCTTTGCTTGATGCTCCAAATATCGAAAAACCAGAGGGCTTAAGAGACCGCGCAATGCTTGAAGTTATGTACTCGTCTGGCCTTCGCGTTTCAGAACTCCTTGGTTTAAAAATAAATCAAATCAATTTTGAAAAAGGAATTATCAAAATTATTGGTAAAGGGTCAAAAGAAAGACACGTTCCAATCGGAGATTATGCCTTGGAATACTTAAATAAGTATATCGAAGGTCCTAGACGTAAAAATCCGGGAAGAAATACTGGATTCGCATTCCTAAATCGATACGGAATGCCACTTAGTAGACAGTATTTCTTCTTGCAGATAAAAAAGTATGCTGAGCAAGCTGGCATTAAGGAGGAAATTTCTCCTCATACTTTGCGCCATTGCTTTGCAACACACATGCTTGAGAATGGCGCAGAACTACGTGCAGTGCAAGAAATGCTTGGCCACACAAACATTGCAACCACACAAATCTACACGAACATCTCAAGCAAGCGCATTTTGAGCGCATATGATTTGTATAGCAAACGAAAATAGAGTAAAATACAACTCGGAATTGGAGATAAACCATGAAAAAATTTAAAAGAATATTCGTAATTGTTGCTGACTCAGTTGGTATTGGTGAAGAACCAGATGCAGCTAAGTTTGGTGATGTTGGAACAAATACATTTGTTCACACAGCAGAAAAATGCGGTGGACTTAATGTTCCAGTCATGAACTCACTTGGCCTTGGAGATCTCGCTGACATCAAAGGAACAAGCAAAGTTAGCCACCCACACGCTTATTGTGCAAGACTTCGCGAAGCCTCAAACGGTAAAGACACAATGACAGGTCACTGGGAAATGATGGGTATTTATACAACAAAACCATTTGTTACATTTACAGACACTGGTTTCCCAGATGTTCTCATTAAAGAACTCGAAGAAAAAACTGGTCACAAAGTTATTGGAAACTATGCAGCAAGTGGAACTGAGATTCTTAAAGAATTAGGTGAAGAACAAATGAGAGATAATTCCCTCATTGTCTACACATCCGCAGACAGCGTACTTCAAATCGCTGCACACGAAGAAGTTACAGGTGTACAAGAATTATACAGATGCTGTGAAATCGCTCGTGAAATCTGTTTGAGACCAGAATATTACGTTGGTAGAGTTATCGCTCGTCCATACGTTGGAAAAGACAAAGACAGCTTCAAGAGAACTCCAAATAGACATGACTTAGCAGTCTCTCCAAGCGGAATTACAACTATGGACATTCTCAAAGAGAATGGTTATATGGTTTCATGCGTTGGTAAGATCGGAGACATTTTCAACCAAGTTGGTGTTGTAAAAACTCAAAAGACAGTTTCTAACATGGATGGAATGGATAAGACAATTGAAGAAGCTAAGAATCATGACTTTGAAGGTTTATGCTTTGTCAACTTAGTTGAATTCGATTCAGAATTCGGCCACAGACGTAACGCACTCGGCTATGGCAAAGCTCTTGAAGAATTCGACGTCCGTTTAGGTGAATTACTTGATGTTGTAAAAGATAATGACTTAGTCATCGTTACAGCAGACCACGGTAATGATCCAACCCACACAGGCACAGACCACACAAGAGAAAAAGTACCATTCCTTGCTTATAGCAAATCATTCAAAAACGGTAAATACCTTGAAGAAAGAGAATGCTTTGCAGACATTGGTGCAACAGTCTTAGAAAACTTTGGATTAAAAAAGAGTCCAAATCAAATTGGGAAACCAATTGATGAACTCTTAAACGATTAATCTATTAAATCAATTTGATGAAGGGAACGTTTAATAACGTTCTCTTTTTCTAACTTAGTTAGAAGTCTTGATAATGTTTCTCTTTGAAGATGCAAAATACCTGCAAGTTCAGAGACTGATTTAAATTCAATTTTTCCATCGTGGTTAAATAAATAGAAGCGTAATCTTTCTTCAGCGGATGAATAAGATAAAAGTTTAATGGTGGAGTTAAGCTTTTTGCTGAAGTTTGATTGAGCATTCAAATAAGAAATCATAAACTCTTTATTACTTTGTAATAGTGAGATTAAATTATTACGCTTTATTACAACAATTGTTGAATCTTTTGTCGCAATAACATCGCCTTTATAGAACGGATCATCAGAGAAAATTAAGTTATTTCCAAAAACATCATTTTTGTGAAGAACATTATAAATTAGTTCTTGGCCTTCAAATGAAGTGGTTGAGATTTTAACTTCTCCTGAAACAACAATAGAAACTGATTCACATTTTTCATCTTCTCTATAGAGAATTTCATTTTTCTTAAGTGTTTTAACTTCTAGAAGTTTTTTCTCATCTCTAGATAAATTTAGTAAAATATTATTTTCCATACAAATCCGTGATTTAAATCACATACTTATTATCGAATATTTTATATTATATGTCCACCAGAATTGGTAAAGATTATGAAAAAGACATGGTTATTATTACTTGCATCAATAACACTTACAGGATGTTCTTCAATTGAAGAAAGTTCAAATTTAAGAATTGTTTCTCCAACTGGAGCACCTGCAGTAGCTTTTTACAATTACTCAACAAGTGATAATTTTCAAACCAATTCCGATCCATCAAATATTATTCCAATGATGCTTAACGAAACTGTTGATGTTGCAGTTTTACCAACAAATGCAGGAATCCAAGCAATTGTTGGAAAGAACGTAAATTATAAGATTGCTGCAACAATTACCTTTGGTAATATATTTATTGGAGCAACAGGAAATGATGAAGATGGCGTTATGGACGCAGATGATTACATCGTTTCGTTCCAACAAGGCGCTGTTCCAGATAAAATCTTCCATTACGTTTACGGAAACACTTATGACAATGCTTTGCATTACGTTTCTAACGGCCAAGAAGCCGCGAAATGTTTGAAGACGGGTAAAAACCTTGCCGAAGATGGAAAAGCGGTGGATTACGTTGTTTTAGCTGAGCCAGCTCTAACTACAGTAATTTCATCAACTCCAGGAAGAACTGTTTATGCAAATCTTCAAGAGCTTTACAAAGTAAAAAGTGGAAATTTGCAAATTTTCCAAGCCTCATTATTTGTAAACAATAAGTTAGAAAGAAATGTAGTTGATAAATTTTTAGAAGACCTTGAAAAAGATATAAATGCTGGAATAACAAATCCAGAAATCATTCAACAAGGATTAGCAGCAAACTCTGCAGCCGAAGCTTTATACGGAATTAAACCTGAGCAAGCAAAGGCTGTAACAGCAAATAATAATGGAATGGGTTTAGGTTTTGCTAAAGCAAAGGAAAATAAAGAAGCAATAGATTTATTCTTATCATTGTTCGGAATAGGAGCAACAAATGAAGAAATTTATTACTAACAAAGCAGTTTTATACATTCTTGGATTCTTATTCCTTGTAGGACTTTGGTTCATTGTTTCAGCATGTATCGATAAGAACTCAATGATTTTTCCTGACCCAATTACAACATTTGGAAGGATGTTTCAACTCCTTGGAGTAGGCGACACTTATCGTTATTTAGGGTTCTCAATCTTAAGACTTTTGATTGGTTTCGTTATTTCATTTGTTGTTGCATTCCTTTTAGGAATGTTAGTTAACAATAATGAACATTTATATAATTTCTTTACGCCTTTAATGACATTCTTTAAGGCTGCGCCAACGGCAACATTTGTCTTTTTGTTTATCATTCTTATAGGCGCAAAGAACGCTCCAATATTTGTTGTCTTTACTGTAACAATGCCAATCCTTTATGAATCGATTGTTGGAGCATTTAGAAACACTGATAAAGCTGTTTTAGCTGCAGCCCAAATTGATGGAGCAAACAAATTTAAAACAATGATTAAAGTTCAAATACCTTTAGGTATTCCTCTAATTTCTGTTGGTGTTGCATCAACATTTGCAATGGCATTTAAGATTGAAATCATGGCAGAAATTATTACAGGATTTACAAATGGTGGTCTTGGATCAATGATCCATAACTCACAAGTTGTAAACCCAACAGACCTTACAGACATGTTTGCATACAGCTTGATGGCCATTATTTTGGTTCTATTAATCACGATTTTAGCTTCATTTTTAAAGAAGAAAAACATGCCAAGAAAGCTTCACAGACGTGAGTATAGTGCATAATATTTAGTAGATATTTAGTAGTTTTGATTTGTGGGAAACTCACGATTTTGTGGGTTTTCTTTTTATTTAAATTGAGAAGTTTATAGATTTTGAGAAAATAAAAAGTCCGAATTAATCGAACTTTTCTATATATTTGGTTAACATAATAGCCATTATGCGAAGTTATCTATATTTTCGGCTTTCCACAAAACTTACTTAAGATACTGAGCAAAACATTCATCAGTTAATTTATTTGTAATATCTTTGTTATGTGAGAGTAAATATTTTTTGTTATCTTCTAAGGTTGTTAAGAATCCAATTTTCCAGTTTTTCATACAGGCATCAATAAGCCAAGTTGAATCAAATTCTCTGGTTGGCTCAATTTTATCGCATGCGTATACGACCATTCCAAGCGCGGACATGTTCGCTTTGCCTGTGCAATGGAACTTAATTGCGTCCAAGATTTCTGGATCATTAATTCCAAAATCTCTATGAGCAAGGAATTCACCAATAAATTGGTGATACGCAAAAGGTGGCAAATCCAAATAATCTGGATAATGTTCCTTCATTAATGAAATCATGTCTTCACCATCGTTTTTGTATGTTTTTCCAAGGTCATGGAACAAAGCTGCATAAAAATATTTTTCAATTGGTTCAAGATTATTAACTTTTGCAACCTTATAGGTTAAGTTAGCAACCTCAATTGAATGATTTAATCTCTTCTCAGGAAGATATTTAGCAAGTTTCTTTACGTAGTAAAGACGATTGCGCTCAATGTAATCTAAAACGTCAAATGGAAGATCAATCGATTTCATCTCGCGGATTGAAGATGAACTAACTTCACCGCTTTCATAAAATTCCAAGTCCACCATTTCATATTCTTCAATAACTTTGTTATTGAGTTCAATGCCTGGACGGTTTACAAAGCAAATCTTGGCGAGTTTGCTTAATTCTTTAGCGTCTTTCCAATCACCAAATTTATTAACTTGATCAGCACCAATTAAGAAATAAAGGGTGTCATTCGGGTGAATACTGATTAAATATTTGACTGTGTCAATTGAGTAATTGACTTCGTCTTTGGAATTTAATTCATATTCACAGATTTCATAGTTAAAACTTGCATCTTTTAATGCAATTTTTAACATTTCTAATCTTTGATTAGAGGTTTCTTCTGGTGATTTCCATCTTGGGGATTTTGCTGGAACAAAAATAAGAGAAGCATTTAGCTTCTTTGAAGCTGCTTCACTTATTCTTAAATGACCGTTATGGATTGGATCAAAAGTTCCACCAAAAATTACAAGATTCATAATTAATCGTTTTTGACTTTTGGTCTAGATGTATAAATTGCGACACCTTTTGGAACGTAGATACGTAATTTTTGGTTTGTTGAGTTAATTGTAACCCATCCTAAACCTGCAAATCCGATATCTCTTGGGATTGGTTTCTTATTTTGGAATGTAATATCAAAGATTTCCATATCTTTAGTAGACTTAATTCTATTAAGAGATGGATTTAATTGACCTCTTGAGTTCAAAGAGATGAATTTCTTCTCTACATCAGTGATGTGAGACTTACGTAATTGTACATTATCGTGGAAATAGCATGTAAATGTGGCTCTATCGCCTTCTAATACTTCGATGATGCCTAATCCACCAATGAATAAAGATTGATGCTCAGAAATGGACATTTCACGAGCTTCAACTGGTTTAGTAAGATAAATTGATTTCAAAGTCTTTGCGTCAAGACCAAATAAAATTGAGTTGGTAATTGAAATACCTGGAGTTTCATACATTGATGAACGATTGTTTAAAGGAATTTCCATTACTTTAAGATTTGTATTTTTATATTCATGAGTCATGATATTTCCGTTTGAAAGATTTGAATAAATCTTTAAGAATGCGGAAATAAGAGCAGTTTTACCTGAATCGGATTGACCAATAATGAAGACATCTTTGCCATTCTTTAATTCGAAAATACGAGTTAAAGTTTCTTGGATTGAATCATCATCTTGTTTAGTTGTGATCATTACGTCTTCAGCTTTAATCTTTAAGCCTGCGACTCTAAATCTATGTGCAACGTATTCGGAAGTGTCATAAAGACTTGTTCCTTCTGGAAGAAGGTCAAACTTAGTACCAACAACTAAAATATTAGCATCACTTATAAGTTCAGTAAGTTCTTTGGAGAATGAGGTTTCGAATGAGAACAAGTTTACTACGTAAACAATTAAACAACCTTTTTCTTTAGCTTGTTTAATTACTTCGATGAATTCTTCATCGATGTATGGTTCATTAGAAACTGATGAAAAACGTTCTGCTTCAAAACATCTATTGCAGAACAAAAAGTTCTGAGTAGGATTTTCTAAAACTTCTTTGTTAACGTAGCCTTCTTTAGAAGGATCATCACATTGAAGTGTTGCACCACAGCTGTAGCACTTTCTAATTTTCTTAATTTGTTCCATTGATTTCTCTCCAATCTTTAAGCAAATGCTTTTTATTTAGTTTTCTTCTTAACGGATTATCGAATAAACGATTGAATCTTGTTGTTGGCTGATCTTCTTCCACTAATTTCTCAGTCAACACACTTCTAATTCCTGCTCCATTAGCACAGCTAATGTCAGTGACAATTTGATCACCAATTAAGATAACCTCATGTCTGTAGATTTTTAATCCTTTAAGCTTTCTAAGTAATTTCTTAGAAAAAGGTTTTGCAAGCTTTGACATAAATCTAACGCCAAGAGCTCTAGCATATTTTGTGACCCTTTTTCCGGTGTTGTTTGATGTGATAATTAACTCGATTCCTTCCATTAATAAATCCTCTTTGAGATCTATTACTCTTTTTGAAGGTGTTGCAGTCTTGTAAGAATCAAGCGTATTATCAAGGTCAACCAAGATGAATTTTACGCCTAAATTTTTATAAAACGAAACATCGATTTCAAAAATCGATTGAGCATGTGCGAAAGGAATCAAGCGTTTCCACATAGTCAAAATTATACACTATTTTTAGAAAAATAATAGTTTTCTAACAAGTAATATAAATCGCGTATATGAAAAAAGCGCCCGATTTGAGCGCTTTTTTGATGAAATTTTAACTAAGCTTCATCATCGTCATCGAAGATGGAGATTTGGGTGTAACCATTTACTGGTTCATCCTCTTCTTCCTTCGCAGAAGGAACTTGTCCGACAACTTCCTCTTCTTTTACCTTCTCTTCTTCTGGAATAATTCTAGCGTGAGATTCGGTATTTGCGAGGATTCTATCATGGCCTTCAATAAAGGCAATTTCGAGTCTATTTTTCTTACCAATATTTACGGATTCATGGCAATAGTAATCCATTGGAGTTAAATGATAATCATTAACTTCAATGTCTTGGATTGCTTTCATATTTGTTAAGAAATGGAGCAAATTCTTTTCAATTGAAGTATCAAGTTTGAATGCATAGACAAGTTTATGCTCATCAGATTTGAATGTTTTGAAGACCTGACTTGGCTTGCCTAAACGGTTCACAAAATTGGTCTTATTTGGATCATAAATTCTGATACAAGCTTTATCGGTAATTAAACAAATTTTTCCTTCAACCTTATCCTTAGGATAAGCAACGATATTAACAATCTCTGCTGAACCAAGTTTTGAAATGCCTTTTACACCACCGCTTCTCATGCCTGCTGCAGGAAGTTCATTTTCATTGTAGAATGTTGCATTTCCGTCACTTGTGAAAATCATTAAATTGCTGTCTCCATCAGTGAAAGCTACATCTGCAAGTTCATCATCAGAAAGTAATTTCATACAAATGAGTGGTTTTGAATAACGAACGACAGAGAAATCCTGTAACGATAAACGTTTAATTTGACCACGTTTTGAAATCAATACGAAGAATAAATCTTCTCTAAATTTTTCAATTACGTATGCACGCACAATTTTTTCATTAGGATTTAAGTTAATTAAGTAGTTAATGTGACTACCTTCTTCTTTCCATTTGCATGATTTAACTTCATAAACTGGAATATAGAGGAAGTTTCCTAAATTTGTAAAACAAATTAGGAAGTCAGTAGTCATTGCGTTACCACTATAAACACAAACATCGCCATCTTTCATACCAGGAAGAGGATTATCACCACTTGATTTGTATGATTTGATTGATGATTGTTTGATGTATCCGTCACGAGTAACTGCGAGTACAACTTCTTCTTTTGCAATGAGGTCACGAACATCAATTTGTTGGTTGCCATCTTTCTCAATAATTTGAGTTTTTCTTTCGTGGCCATAAGCGTTAGAAATCTTTCTCAAATCAGAGACCAAAAGTCTATTAAGTTTGTTTCTATCTTCAAGGATTCCGTTTAAGAATTCGATGTTAGCTTCTAAGTCTCTCTTTTCGTTCTCTAATATAGTAATATCAGTGTTAGACAACTTATAAAGTTGTAACATAACGATAGCTTCACTTTGAGCATCATTAAATCCGAACTTATTTTGGATGTTAATTTTAGCATCTTGTTTATCTTTTGAAGCACGAATTGTATCAACAACTTGATCCAAAATTGAGATAGCTTTTATTAAGCCGTTTACGATGTCCAAACGTGATTTTGATTTGTTCAAATCGTGGGTTGAACGACGTGTAATAACATCGACTTGGTGATCAATGTAGCAATCAACAAAATCAAGTAAGTTCATTGTCTTTGGTGTGCCATTTACAATGGCCACCATATTTGCAGAATATGATGCTTTAAGACCTGATTTTGTCATCAAATATTTGTAGATAACATCAATTTTTGCTTCTTTTTTAACTTCAATTACGATTCTAATGCCGTTTCTATCAGATTCATCACGAACTTCTGCAATACCTGGTAAGACATTATTATGTCTTAACATATCAATTTCGTGGACTAAGTCAATCTTAACTGCTTTAAATGGAATTTCTGTAACAATAATTGCTTTTTCTTTTGGTGTATCAACAATTTCAGCTTTAGCTGCAATCTCAATTCTTCCACGTCCTTGAGTGTACATTTCAGTAAGTCCGTTTGAAGAATAGATAATTCCACCACCTGGGAAATCAGGACCTTTGATAAATTGCATCAAATCTAAAGGTTCAACTCTTTGGTGATTGATACGATAAATAATTGCATCAATAACCTCTTTGAGGTTATGTGTTGGAATATCAGTTGCCATACCAACAGCAATACCTTCGGTACCATTAACGAGTAAGTTAGGGAATCTTGATGGTAAAACTACTGGTTCAAAGTCCTTATCATCGAATGTTAAAGCCATATCAACTGTGTCTTTATCGATGTCACGAACCATTTCTTCTGCAATTTGTGAAAGTCTTGATTCCGTATAACGATAAGCAGCTGGGCCATCACCATCTATAGAACCATTATTTCCCTGAAAGGAAATAAGAGGATTGTTATTTTTCCAATCTTGAGACATTCTAACGAGTGCTTCGTAGATTGAGGAGTCACCATGAGGGTGATAATCACCCATAACTTTACCAACTGTATGTGCACATTTTACTGTTGGACGTGAGAAAATATTGCCAGCTTTATACATGGCAAAAATGATACGTCTTTGAACTGGTTTTAATCCGTCACGAGCATCTGGAATTGCACGATCTTGAATGACATATTTTGCGTAAGTTGCAAAGCGGTCACCCATGATTTCTTCAAGAGTTTCGCTATGAATATTTTCGACGATTTCTTCTTCAACAATTTGATTAGATTTTCTTGCCATATTACTTCACCTCGTCTATAAATGAATCGACCTCGTTGAAGTTGATATTTTCTTCAATCCAACTACGTCTTTGTGATGGGTCATTACCCATAAGGGTAATAAGTCTTTGTTCAGCGAGTACTGAGTCTTCAATTGTAACCTTCAAAAGTTGTCTTGTTTTTGGGTCCATTGTGGACTCTTTTAATTGGTCATCATTCATCTCGCCGAGACCCTTATATCTATTAACTCTTGGGGTTCCGCCAAGCTCTTTTTTAGCTTCTGCAAGGCCTTCATCATCCCAAGCATATTTGTAAATTTCTTTGCCCTTAACTTCTCTACTTGCACGGTATAAAGGAGGAAGCGCAACAAACACTTTTCCTTTGAGAATTAATGGTCTCATAAAGTTGTAGAAAAATGTAATAAGTAAGGTTTGAATATGTGCTCCATCTGTATCAGCATCTGTCATAAAAATGATCTTTCCATAATGTGAGTTATCTGGATTACAATTCTCCAAAACACCACATCCAATGGTGTTTATGAGTGTTGCACATTCTTCATTTTTAAGAACTTTATCTAAACCTAAGCCAAAAGTGTTAAGTGGTTTACCACGAAGTGGTAAGATTGCTTGATGCATTCTATCACGTGACTTTTTGGCTGTTCCACCAGCAGAATCGCCTTCAACAATGAAAAGTTCGTTTTTATCATAATCTTTGCTTGCTGCTGGGGTTAATTTATCAGACAAAACAATGTCTTGTTTTACTGTTTTTTTACTACGTGCTTCATCTCTAGCTTTTCTAGCTGCAACACGAGCAGTCATGGAATCTTGACATTTCTTGATCAAATTGACTGCAAACTCTTTATGTTCAGCAAGATAATAACTAAAGTTATTATAAATAAAGTTAGAAATGATTGGTAAAGCTTCTGGAGTACCTAATTTTTGCTTAGTTTGTCCTTCATATTCGAGCTTTTCTTCAGGTATTTTTAATGAAATAATTGCAGTTAAACCTTCACGAATGTCATTACCTTCAAGTTTTTGCTTATTTCTAAGCAATCCATTTTCTTCAGCATAATCATTAACTGCTTTTGTTAAACCTTGACGGAATCCTTGTTCATGGGTTCCACCATCTCTGGTTCTAACATTGTTTGCATATGAGTAAATATTTTCGGAATAATCTTCATAAGCATATTGCATTGCTATATCTATAGATATAGAATCGTCGATTCCTTCGAATGCAACGATCTCACCGAGAACCTTTTTGTTTGTCTCAAGTGAACCTATATACTCCTTAATACCTTCGTTATAGCAAAACTCAACTTTTTCTCCTGTTCTTTCGTCAGAGAGTACGAATTTTACACCTTTTAAAAGGAAGGCGCTTTCTTGAATATGGTTTGCAATAATGTCGTATTTGAAATCAACAGTTGAGAAGATTCTTGGATCAGGTTTGAAACGGACAAGTGTGCCCTTTTTCTTGGTATTACCAAGAACCTCGATTGGGGTAACAAGTTTTCCACCATCTTCAAAACGGATGTGATGAATTTTTCCACCTTTGAAAACAGTGACATCGCAATATTCAGACAAGGCATTGGTGACCGCAGAACCAACCCCGTGTAAGCCAGCACTTGATGTGTAAGCCTTATTTGAAAACTTACCACCTGAGTGTAATGTTGTGAAGATTAATTGGACTGCTGGCATGCCAGTCTGTTGATGTATATCAACAGGAATTCCTCTTCCTTCGTCTTCAACACCTAAAGAACCATCTTTGAAAATGGTGATTTTTATTGTATTTCCGTATCCACTTAAAGCCTCGTCAACAGCGTTATCAACGATTTCCCAAACAAGGTGATGGACACCTGTTAAGTTAGTAGAACCGATGTACATTGCAGGACGTTTTCTGACGCCAGCAAGGCCTTCTAAAAGGTCAATATCTTTTGCGGAATAGTCTGATTTTGCGATATTATTTGCCATTTTTCTTATTACCTTTCTCAATTTCTAAAAATTGATTATAACAAAATAAAGGTTGAAAATATAAGCACTTTTTTCTATCATAATTTAGGATTTTGGAGGATTTAAAATGGATATTATTTTATATAATATAATCGCAATTTTGTTGTCATTAATTTTTGGATATTTTTTCGGTTCAATACCTACTGGAGTCATACTTTGTAGACTCTTTTATGGTAAAGATCCACGCAATTTTGGGTCAAAAAACTCTGGTGGAACCAATGTTGGACGAGTTTTTGGCATGAAAATGGGTGCAGCAACCATAATTTTAGATGCTTTTAAGACCATTTTTCCGATGATTATTGTGTATATTATCCTTAAATTTGCTAATTTGAACGACATTTTCTTAAACAATTTTGGCGAAAATCTCTTCCATAATGGTTTAACAATGTTAATTGTTGCTCCTTTAGGAGCAACCTTTGGACACTGCTGGCCAATATTTGCTCAATTTAAAGGCGGAAAAGCTGTCGCAAGTTTTGCTGGTTTTGCCATTGCTACTTGCTGGTTAACATTTGGACTTAGCTTAATTGCCTTCCTAATTACCCTCAAAATTTCAAAACACGTTTCTCTTTCTTCAATAATCGGATCGTTAGTTGCCATGCTTGGTGCCTGGATCTTGTTTATCCTTTCAAATTTTGTCCCAAGTTTTAACACCAATTTTGCTTTTTGGGGATTCGGACAAGAGCCATTTTGGGTTGTTGCAAGTCTAGAGTTTGCAATCGCCTCAACCTTAATTGCCGTCGTTCTTGTAATTAGACACATTTCGAATATAAAAAGACTCGCGTCGCACACCGAATCAAAAATTAAGTGGATGAAGTAATTTTCCATATTTTTTAGTAGATATTTAGTAGTTTTTTAAACTGTGAATTAATAAAAGACTCCATTGTGGAAACACCAAAAAGTTTCGATGAAATGGAGTTTTTTAATTGACGATTTTTTAATTTACACTTCTCCACTACTACTGCAACCCACTTCAATTTATGCGCTATTAAAAAACAGGCGATTTTAGGCACGAAAAAAGCACCTCCGGAGAGATGCTTCATCAATAGTAATTTCGGGCTTATTTGCTGTTTCTCATTTGATTCATAACAGCACGAATTTGAGCCTCACTTGGCTTACGTCCCATCTGCATGAACATAGCACGAATCATGTTTTCACTAATAGGTGGATTCTTTTGCAATTCGCGTTTGAAGAACCAACGAGAAGCGACGAATCCGACGATTAAACCAACAAAGAATAATCCGATAATTAAGCCAATTGCTACACCTGTTTCCATATTTTTGCCTCCTATGCACGTCCAGCGTATTCGCCGGTATCTGTTTTAATCATAATTTTTTCGCCTTCGTTAATAAACATAGGAACTCTAAGTTTATAACCTGTTTCAAGAACACAGTTCTTTAAGGCTTTATTAATTGTATCACCACGAACTGACAATTCACATTCAGTGACTGTAAGTGCTACAGCTGGTGGTAATGCAATTCCGAGGATTTCCTCTTCATAGAAGAGGATATCAATCTCAACATTTGAAGTTAGGAAGTTTAATTCCCATTCCAATTTTGATTTTGGAAGTTCAATTTGATCAAATGTTTCATTGTTCATGAAGACTAATGTTTCTCCAGAATCATATAGATATGCCATTTTCTTCTTGTTTAATTGAACTCTTTCGACATCATAGCCAGAATTACGTGCTAAATCTGTGATTGCGCCTGTACGCATGTTTTTGGCTTTAACTTTGGCAACCATCTTTCGCATGGCGGTCTTATTTAATAAGATGTCCACTGCTAAATAAAGATTTCCTTCATCTAAGAAGTAATAGCCTGGTCTTAATTCAGTAACGTTCATGCTAATCCTCCAAAATCATTTAGATTATATCTAAAAACTAGATATTATTCAAATAAGTATTGTACTTCTTCTCTCTATCCAAATCTGTTAAAGCGCCGTGTCCTGGATAGACTTTAACTCCATCAGGAAGGTCTTTAAGTTTTTTAAGAGATGATTCAACAGTTCTTTGAGAACCTGTTGGTAAATCTGTACGACCTATGGTCGTAAAGAATAAAGTATCTCCAGTGAAAAGAATTTTTTCATTTTCGATATAGTAGCAGCAACTTCCTTTCGTATGAAATGGAGTTGCAATTACTTTAATATCAAATCCGGCGACATTTATAATGTCACCATCATCCAAAAGTTTTACCTTTTTAGGCATGAAAGATAGCGGAACTATATCATATTCACCCCAATTTACATCAGTTAAATTTAAACTTGGATCAGTTAAAAATTCAATTTCATCCCTTAAAATGTAAACTTTTGCATGCTTATAGATGTCTAAAACATCTTTTAAAGCATAAATATGGTCATAATGACCATGAGTAATAAATATTGCTTTAATATCTTTATTTAATTTTTTGATATGGTCGATAAGTCCGTTATTCAAAGAATAACCTGGATCGACTAAAAAAGCTTCATCATTTTCGTTATACATGATGTAGCAGTTACAAGCTACTCTACTATAATAAATATCGACCATAATCAAAAAAATAAGGATATAATCCTTACTTTTTCTCCTTGTGCACTGTGTGCTTTTTGCATTTCCAGCAGTATTTCTTGGTTTCTAATCTGTCCGGATGCTCTTTTTTATTTTTGTTTGTGATGTAGTTTTCTTCACCACAGACTGTGCACTTAAGTGTAATATTATCTCTTGGCATAGGTTTATCTCCTTTGCAATTTGCTCAAAAATAATAGCACAAAGAATAAAATATATCTACAAGATATTTAATCTTTGTTATAATCTACATATGAAATCTATGCCAAGAGTTAATACTAAAAGCATTAAAATCAGTAATATTACCATTGGTGGATCAAATAAAGTTTTGATTCAATCCATGTGTAATATTAAAACATCAAACGTTGATGCTGTTGTTAAACAAATAAACGAATGCGCCTTATTAGGCGCAGATTTAATGCGTGTCTCAGTTTTAGACATGGATGACGCTAAAGCAATCAAGGAAATTGTTAAACAAATTTCCGTTCCACTTATCGCCGATATTCACTTCGATTACAGGCTTGCAATCGAATCCATAAATTCAGGTGTAAACGCAATTAGACTGAATCCAGGAAATATCGGCAGCCCAGATAATGTCAAAAAAGTCGTTGATTTGTGTAAAGAAAAACACATTCCAATTAGAATTGGAGTTAACTCTGGTTCTATCGATAAAGAAGTCAATAATGACACTCAAATTGTCAAGGCTAAGGAATTAGTTGAATCTGCTGCAAAAACAGTTAAGATGCTCGAAAAAATGGGATTTTATGACATAGTCATATCTCTCAAAGGTTCACATGTCTTAGAAACTGTTGAAGCTTATAGACTTGCATCCAAAAAATTCAAATATCCACTCCATTTAGGAATCACTGAAGCTGGTCCAAAAGATATCGGAATGATTAGATCCACCGCTGGACTTGCACCAATCTTACTTGAAGGTATTGGAGACACAATCAGAATTTCACTTTCTGATGAACCACAAGAAGAAGTTAGAGCTTGCAGAAGACTTCTTAAAGATTTAGAAATTAGAAATGATTACCCTACTTTAATTTCTTGTCCAACATGCGGAAGAACTCAAGTTAATTTAGTTCCACTTGCAAAGCAAGTGTTAAAGTTCCTAGAAGATAACAAGATCAACAAAACTGTTGCTGTTATGGGTTGTATTGTTAATGGACCAGGCGAAGCTAAACGTGCAGACATTGGATGCGCAGGCGGCAAAGGCCAATGGGTCATCTTCAAAAAAGAAGAAATTATAAAAACAGTCCCTGAAGATAAAATCTTCGAAGAACTGTGTAACGAAATCAAAAAGTTATAAAAAAAGAGAGATTAATCTCTCTTTTATTTTCTCCAATCATTGAACTTGCTTGCCTTGAACATGGCAATTTCTTCTTTATACGGAGCTTGGTCATTAACATAAGGAGTTTCAAGAATTTTTGGAACTCCAGGAATTCTTGGATTATGGACCACCGCATTTAATGCATCAAATCCAATAAAACCATAACCAATGTTTTCATGTCTGTCTTTGTGAGCTCCAACATCATTCTTAGAATCATTAACGTGAATGACATAAAGCTTGTCTAATCCCACAGTTTTTTCAACATTGTCTAAGATGCTATCAAAATTATGAATATCATAATTATTGTCACTAACGTGACAAGTATCAAGACAAATTCCAACTCTTTCTGGATGTTTTACCTTTGAAATAATTTCAGCCATTTGCTCGAAACTTGTACCCATTTCAGAGCCTTTTCCAGCCATTGTTTCAAGTGCAATTCTAACGTCAGTTCCATCTTTATCAAGAACTTCATCCAGTGCTTTTACAATTGAGTCAATTCCGTTTTCTACACCTGTATTTACGTGGCTGCCTGGGTGCAAAACTAATGTCTTACAACCGAATGCTGCGGTTCTCTTAACTTCGTTAAGAAGAACTGATTTAGCCATTCCATAATTAACTTCGTTTAATTGATTTGCGATGTTAATAATGTATGGAGCATGAACAATAATTTTATCTTCATTAAAGCCATTTGCTCTTAATAGAGCACGGCCTTCTTCAATCATAAGTTTTTCAAGTGGAAGTCTAAATGAATTTTGTGGAGCACCTGTATAAAACATTAAAGTGTTCGCTCCATAAGAGATAGCTTCTTCAACTGAACCTAAATAATATTTAGGTGAGGACATTGAAACATGTGATCCAATATAAAGTTCTTTATCCATTTTGGTTCTCCCTCTTATAACGTTCAACTCGTTGACGTCTTATGTCTTTACGAATGATTTCGCGTCTATGTTTTTGCTTTGCTTTTGCAATAGCTTCTTTTTGTTTTTTCTTGTAGCCAGGTTTAACCTTTTTGTTACGTCCACCTTGCGCTTTAATTTTGCTAATTTCCTTTTGAAGTTCCTCGTCAACTTTTCTCTTGTTTGGATGAGTTTTTTCAATTGGGTGTCCTGGTGCCAATTCACTATCTTTAAGTATTAAATACTTAAATTGAACGCCATTTTTAACTAATGCAAGTGGTTTTGCGGTCTTATCATTGTTGTAGAATGTGTAGCAATTTCCAGACTTGTTAAAACGTCCAGTTCTACCCGCTCTATGGTAATAAAATTCAAGGTTGTTTGGTAGATCAACATTAATGACATCTGTAACATCTGGAATATCTAAACCACGAGCAGCCATATCAGAGCAAACTAAAATATAAATCTCATCATTTTTAACTTGTCTCAAGACAGATTTTCTTTCTCTAGCATTTAAATCACCAGTTAATAAACCAGCTTTATATTTCTTTGCTCTAAGAGCAGCATAAATCTCGTTTGCAGTTTCTTTTTTAGATGCAAAAACAAGCAAAAGATAAGGTTTAATTATATCAATAATGTTTTCTAATGATGTTACAACATCATTGTGTCTAATATCAACCAAATAATGAGTTACTTTTGAAGCAGTCATTGTTTCTTCGTTAATAACTGGAACATTTGGTCCAATATACTTTTCAAGTTCGTGTGCTAAATTACTTTCGAGGGTTGCTGAATAAACTAAAAATCTTGGTTTATTTGTTTTATCAACAACTTTATCAATTTCTCCAAAGAAGCCTTCTCTTAAAAGCATATCAGCTTCATCTAATACAATAGTATTAACAAATCTTAATGATAAGTTTTTGCCTAAAATATCTGCAAGTCTTCCAGGAGTTCCAATAATAATGTGAGGAGGAACAGATAAACCTTTTTCGGTTTCTTCTCTTTCAACTCCAGACTTAAATAATTTAATTTTTAAACCTGGGAATTCTTGCATGAACGGAACTGCAAAGTCATAAATTTGTTTTGCGAGTTCTCTTGTAGGTGCAATGATAATTGATTGAACATTTTGATTTTTTAAATCAATTTGGTCAATAATTGGAATTAAAAAGCATAAAGTTTTACCAGTTCCTGTAGCACTTTGAACCATTAAAGTTTCACCTTTAAGTGCTTTAGGAATTGCTCTTAGTTGAATCTCTGAAGGCTCACTAAAACCTTGTCTATTTAGAGACTTGATCATTGATTCAGATAAATTAATTGCTTTAAACGACATAATTTTTCCCGCGCTTTATTATACACGTAAAATTATAAATGTGCTATTATAGAAACCATGAGAGTTACTGTTTTAGAACCTTCAGGTTACTGTGCAGGCGTTGATCTTGCTATAAACTTAGCAATCAAAACAAAAGAAGAAAACAAGTCAAAAAACGTTGTTGTTTTAGGTATGCTTGTCCATAACCAAGACTCCTTAAAAACTCTCGAAAAACACGGAATAAAGACCATTTATAAAGAAAATTCGTCTTTAGACGAACTGATTGATGAAATTAAAGAACCTTCAATAGTCATTTTGACTGCTCATGGTCACTCTAAAAGTATTGAAAATAAACTTCTAAAAAACGGCCACCAAATCGTAGATACAACCTGCCCATTTGTTAAAAAATCAATGGAAGAAATTTCTAATGAATTAGCTAACAACAACTCTGTTTTCTATATTGGTGTTAAAAACCATCCTGAAGCAAACGCGGCACTTTCATTAGGGGAAAAAGTTTATTTAATCGACTTTAAAAGTCCGATTATTCCTTTAGTAAATTCCGATTCACCTTTGGTGATTTGTCAAACAACACTCTCAGAATCTGAAATTAGCGGAGCAATTTCTCTCATAAAAAATAAATACAAAAATGCTAAATTTATTAAAGGAATTTGCAATGCCTCAACCCTTAGACAAACTGCTATCTTATCATTAGATAACACTGTTGATATGATTTATGTTGTTGGTGGAGCTAATTCAAACAACTCAAAAACATTATTTAATTTAGCAAAGTCCCACTACCCAAATATCAAAGTTCAATTAATTCAAAATGTTGATGATATAAAAGAAAAAGACCTTATAGGTCTTTCTCATATAGCAATTTCTTCAGGAGCATCAACTCCAAAGGAAATTATTGAACAAATCAAAAATAAATTACTTAATTAATTCTGGAAGTTCTTCATGATCGACAATTTCAACATTTAATGTTGGATCGATACGTTGAAGAATTTTTTTCATAGTTGGCATAAAGATTCTTTCAATTTCATGAGAACAATCCAAGAAATTATAATGATTAGAGATTACGTCCCTTCTTGCATGATGTGGAATGTCGCCCGAAATGTAAATATCATAGCCTTCTTTTTGAGCAAGTGGAAATTCTCTAGAACCACCGCCACCTATAATTGCAACACTCTTAATTGTCTTTGTGCCAGCAGAAATCAAGTGGGAATAGCTTAATCCTAAGCATTTATTTGCATACAATGCAAACTCATGGATTTCCATTGGCTCTCTCAACTCTCCACCGCGCGCCATTGCACATTTTTCAAGTGGACGAATATTTTTAAGTTTTAAGGCATTTGCCAATGCGTCATTCATACCACCTTTTCCTGTATCAAAGTTTGTGTGCATTGAATAAACAGGAACGCCTAATTTGTCAATTTCCTCACAAACAAAACGTTTTGCATCATTATGCATTAAAACTTTCTTTCTTGGACCATAAATAAATGGGTGATGAGTTAAAATAACATCAGGTTTTTTATCCATTTTCTTAACAAAGTTAAGAACTGTTTCGTCAAAATCTAAACAAAGTAAAATCGACTTAATGTCATCTGGGAGTCTTCCGGTCATTAAACCGACTCTATCTCCGCGGCTTTTAATTGTTTTAGGAAATTGTTTAGATAATTTTCTAAAAAGTTTAATTTTGTCCATAAGATTCAAATCTCCTTATTTCTTCATCAATTAACTTAGAATCTTCAAAATGTTTTTTGCTTTTCATAAGATTTTTCTTAATTGTCAAAAGCTTAGAAATTGTTCGTTTTTTATAACCTTCAAATAAAGGATCTAAAAACAAATTATAGCCATATTCAATTTGTTCGGATGTATAATTTATCTTATTCTCATTTCTTATAAAAGAAATGATATTATAATAATGATTTCTCTCAAACACTAATTTTTCGCATTCAATATTAAATCCGAAACCAATGATAGCTTCTCTTACTTTTGGAATAAATGAGTGAGCATCAACAATTATTTTTTTAACATTTTTTAATTTGTTTTTATTTCTTGAAATAATTTCAATAATTGTATCTCCGCCCATTCCAGCTAAAACGATTGTATCGTATTCAGAAGTGACTTGATTTAAACCATCACTATGAGAAACATCAACATTTTTCAAACAACAAACTGCAGAACGTAAAGCAGACAATGGCCCCTCTTTATTTTCAACAGCTAAAATATGATAGTTCTCTAAATGAAGAACAAAGTATTGCTCTAAAAGACCATGATCGGCTCCAATATCTGCGATATATGAACCATCAGGTATCAAATCTCCAATTACTTGTAATCGTTTTGGAATTTGCATTAGTTTTTAACTTCTCTATAGTCACCTAAACGAGAAACACGTTTACGTGATCTTAATTTTTTAATAGCTTTTGCTTCAATTTGACGAATACGTTCACGAGTAACACCAAATTCTTTACCAACTTCTTCAAGTGTTCTTGGGTGATTATCAAGTAATCCGTAACGGAGTTCAAGAACTCTAGCTTCACGATCTGTTAACTCTTTCATAACATCATAAAGTTCATCTTTAAGAAGTGATTTTGTAGTATATTCACTTGGTGATTCAACTTCCTTATCTTCAAGGAAATCGCCTAAGTGTGAATCATCCTCTTCACCAATAGGAGTCTCTAAAGAGACTGGTTCTTGGTTAATACGTTGAATTTCTCTAATACGAGCAGCACTTAAAGATCCTTCTAACTTATCGGAAATTTCTTCTGCAGTTGGATCTCTGCCTAACTCTTGGACAAGTTGACGTTGTGCTCTTGTAATTTTATTAATTGTTTCAACCATGTGAACTGGAATACGGATTGTACGAGCTTGGTCTGCGATTGCACGTGTGATTGCTTGTCTAATCCACCATGTTGCATAAGTTGAAAACTTAAATCCTTTTGTATAATCGAATTTTTCAACAGCTTTAATTAAGCCCATGTTACCTTCTTGAATTAAATCAAGGAATGGCATGCCGCGGCCTGCATAACGTTTTGCAATAGAAATAACTAAACGTAAGTTTGCATTAATTAAATCTTGTTTTGCATCGTCATCGCCAGCAACAATACGCTTTGCTAGTTCAATTTCTTGTTGAGCATTTAAAAGAGGAACTTTTCCGATTTCTTTAAGATAAATCTTAACAGAGTCATTAACTTTGACATCACCAACAACTAATTTGGAAATATCTTGAAGTTCTTTTTCATCAGGAACATCGCCCTCATCAAGATCCATAGCTGCTTCGTCTTCATCAAATTCTAGTTCTTCTAAACCTTCCTCATCAGAATCGGAAATAACATTAATTTTATTGGATCTAAAAAATTCGATAAGACCAGCAACATCTTCATCAGATAAATCTAAAAATGAAACTGCTTCATCAATTTCGGCTTGTTCAATTTCGCCACCATCAGCTTTCGCTTTTTTAAGTAAGCGTTTCTTAATGGAGTCTAAAGACTCGACTGCTTCATCACCATCAATTTCATCAATATCATCTTTTGCTTTTGAAACTTTCTTTGTTGGTTTCTTTGCAGCTGGTTTTTCTTTCTTAGCGGCTGGTTTAACTGCTTTTGCTGCAGGTTTAGCGGCCTTTGCAACTTTTTTAGCAGCTGGTTTTGCTGCTTTTGGAGCCTTCTTTTCCTTCTTTTCTACTTCCTTAGCCATTTAATCGTCCTCCTTCAATTTGACGTCTTAATTGTTCTTTTTCTTTGAAAGATAGTCCGCAATAATTTTTGCTCTTTCTTCAGGAGTTAATCCTTCAAGAGCATCGCTGACTTTCTTTTTCTCGTATAAACGAGTTCTTTCTTCATTTATTACTTTAGAGATCTCCTCTAAAGAATTTTTCGATAATTTAACTTTGCTTTCATTGCTTGTAATGGCACTAACAGTGGAAATAACCTTCTCTTTATTTTTAACTTCACTTAGTTCCATTTCAGTAATTAAAGAACTTGGATCAATTTCACCATTTGTTTTAACTTGTTCAATCAAGAAATTTGCAATCGAACGATAAATTTCATCAGTGAAATATTTAATGTTTGTTTCATAAAAAGCAATTGCTTCTTTTGATTCAAACATCATGTCGAGCATTGTTCTTTCAGCAAGAGTTAGTCTTCTAACATCTTTTGAAACTGACTTTAAGTCAGTTGTAGAACCAAAATCAGCATTAACATTTAATACTGAATCATTATTGCTACCACGTTTTGACATAAAGTCACGCAAATAATTGTTTATTGCGCCACTTGAGAATCCAGTTGCATCAGCGAGTTTGTAAATATAATCATCGCGAACGAGTTTTTCTCTTATAGATGCAATCATTGGCATAAAGTGTTTAATTACTTTCTTCTTGTCATCAATTGTTCCTAATGGAGATGTGTTTTTGTAATAATTTAATGCGAATTGGAATGGATCCACTAAGGTGTTTACAAATTTTTGAAGCGTTTCTTCACCATCTTGTTTTAAGATTTCATCAGGATCACGAATTTCTCCTGGAAGCGAAACTAAACGATATGGAAGATGAGCCTCATCAAGTTGAGACATAAGTTTCATCATTGCTGTTTGTCCTGGTTTATCACCATCAAGACAAACTCTAACTTCAACTCCAAGTCTTCTAATTAATTCAATATGTTGTTTTGTAAGTTTTGTAGACATCAATGCTACACAAGATGTAATTCCAATGGAATCAAGTGCAAAAACATCCATAAAACCTTCAACTACATAAATGTAGCCATCATGTTTTGCAGTTTGTTTTGCTTGCCAGTAATTATATAAAATATTACCTTTGGTAAAAATTACAGTTTCTGGCGAATTTACATACTTTGGTGCGTCAGGATCTTCTACAATTTTACGGGCTGAGAAACCACATACTTGACCATTTGCATCTTTGATTGGGAAGATTAATCTTCCTTGGTTGTTATCACACATTCCTGAGGTTTGTGCTAGAGCAATACCTGTGTTCTCAATATTCTTTAAAGAGAAGCCTTTTGCTTTCAAATATTCAATGGTCATCTTTCCATCTTTTAAGGCATAGCCTAAACCAAATTTCTTTGCTTGTGCATCAGAAAGATGACGTTTTGCAAGATAATCTCTAGCGACTTGTCCTTCTTCTGTTGCTAAAGCATAGACGTAATATTTTTGAAGCTCATTAATGCAGTTATAAACTGGAATTAAATTTTCATCAACCTTTGGTTGATATGTTTGCTTGTGAAGTCTTGGGTCATCGAACCCAATAATGTCACAAACTTTTAAAATTGCATCGTTAAAACTGCATTTTTCATATTCTTTTACAAACTCAATTACATCACCGCCGGTTTGGCAAACGAAACAATGGAAAGTTTGTTTATCTTTGCTGATTTGCATTGATGGATCGTGGTCATCGTGAAAAGGACAAACAGCCACATAGCCTTTGCCTTTCTTTTGAACACTCGGAAGATAATATGAAATAACGTCGACTATGTCGGCACGTTGTTTTATTTCCTTAATTAAATCTGCATCAAATGCCATATAACAAAGTTATTCCTCTAATTGTTTTTCTAAGTAAGCACGAACTTCACTAATTGGAAGTCTGATTTGTTCCATTGTGTCTCTATTACGAATTGTGACGCTCTTATCATTTGGAGTATCAAAGTCAACTGTAATACAAAATGGAGTTCCGATAGCGTCTTGTCTACGATATCTCTTACCAATTGAGGCAGTTTCATCATAGGAAACACTAAAGTGTTTTGCTAAATCGAGTTGTAATTCTCTTGCGAATTCTCTTTGCTCTTTAGAGAGTGGTAAAACTGTTGCTAAATATGGAGCAAGTTTTGGAGCAAAATGCATTACAATTCTGCTATCGTTTTCTAATTGTTCAACATCGTATGCTTCGCATGCAACCATTAGGAAGATACGATCAACACCCATAGATGGTTCGATACAATATGGGATGTATTTTTCGTTTGTCTCTGGATCAAGGTATTCAAGTGATTGCTTTGAAGCATCCATATGACGTTTAAGGTCATAGTCAGTTCTATCAGCAACACCTAAAATTTCACCCCATCCAATTCCTGGGAATAAGTACTCAACGTCACATGTTCCTTTGGAATAGAATGCTAATTCTTCTGGTTCGTGGTCTCTATAACGTAAATTCTTTTCACCAATTCCGAGTGATTCAAGGAATTTTAAGCTATAATCTTTCCAGTATTTGAACCATTCAAGGTCTGTTCCTGGTTTACAGAAGAATTCACATTCCATTTGTTCGAATTCACGAACACGGAAGATAAAGTTACCTGGTGTAATTTCATTACGGAAGGATTTTCCGATAGCGCAAATACCAAATGGTATTTTCTTTCTGCTTGAACGCTGAACGTTCTTAAAGTTAACGAACATACCTTGGGCTGTTTCTGGACGTAAGTAAACTAAAGATTCACTTGCTTCAGTAACACCAATGTGTGTTCTAAACATCATGTTAAATTGTCTAATGTCTGTGAAATCTGATTTACCACAAACTGGACATTTAACTTTGTTATCTCTGATAAATTCCATCATTTGTTCTTGGGTCATACCATGAACATCAACATCTGGGAATTGTTCTTCAATTAAATTGTCAGCTCTATGTCTTGCGTGACATGACTTGCAGTCAATTAATGGATCTGAGAAAGTTGCAACGTGTCCTGTTGCTTTCCAAACTCCTGGATTCATTAAAATAGCAGCATCAATACCAACATTTGTTGGAGATTCTTGAACGAATTTCTTCCAATAAGCTTTCTTAATGTTGTTTTTCAATTCAACACCTAATGGACCGTAGTCCCATGAGTTAGATAGTCCACCATAGATTTCTGAATCTGGGTAAACAAATCCACTTGTGATTAAGTGATTCACTATTTCATCAAATTTCTTTTCCATATATTATGAACCTCATTTAAAAATGATAGCGATAAATATCTACCTTTTCAACTAAATTGTCAACCTATTTTAAGTGTACTTCTTAAATTTGGCTTAACAAAGTTAAAGATTTAAATCTAATTTGAGATGTCCAATCAAGGAAATCAGCTAATTCGAAAATTATATTTTTTATTTCTTCTTTACCAAAGGTAACTCTTGTAAAATTATCTAAATCTACTTTAAAGATATAACGCATTATTTTAAGCTTTCTGACATCAGTTTTTGTGTGTTTAGATTCATCAAAACAATTTTCACAAATAAATCCGCCGTCTTTATAAGAAAGCGATATTATTGATGAAGTTTTTCCACAAACGGCACATTTATCAACGTTTAAACCATAACCCGCAACAACCAAAACATGAGCAAAATAGATTGCGAGAGCTGTCCAAGCATCAAAACCGCCATTCAAACTTTCAAGAGTTTTGCTTAAATAATCATAAATATTTTCAGCGTCATTTGATTCAAGCAAAGTATTAGTTAATTCTGACACAAAATCTAGAATTGCAAGTTTTTCTAAATCGCCACTAATATTTGGAAATGAGTCAATAACTTCACCCACTCTAAGCCAGTCTCCTTCTTTGCCATGAAAGACCTGTAATCTAGACTTTGTGAATAAATTCACACTTGGAGCATTTTTGGAGGTCATTTTTAAAACACCTTTTGCCAAAAACGAACGTATTCCGTCTTTAGTTAAAACAGTTATCATTGCTGCACCTTCTTTAAAAGTTGTGCGTTTAATAACTATGCCTTCAAATTCCATTATTTGTAGCCTAATTCTTTTAAAATTCTTGGATTATTCAACCAGTCTTCTTTAACTGAGACAAATAACTCAAGGAAAATTCTCTTATTATAGTATTCTTCAAGATCGGTTCTAGCTTTCATGCCGATAGCTTTAATGCGTTTTCCGCCTTTGCCAATAACAATGCCTTTGTGTGATTCTTTATCTACGATAATAGTAGCGCGAATATAAACTGCTTCGCTCTTTGATTTTATTTCATCAACACGAACTGCTAAATCGTGAGGCACTTCGTCCTTTAGAAGCTTTAATAACTTCTCGCGAATTACTTCGCTAATCATAAAGTTAGAATCTTTATCTGTAACTTGGTCTTCGGCAAAGTATCTTGGGCCTTCTTGAATGACTTCCTTAACTTTGTTAAGAAGAGTATCAATACCAAAGTTTTCAATTGCTGATGCTTCAATAAGTTCAGCGTGAGGATAAGCTTCTTGATACTTAGCTTTAATTGCTTGCACTTCATTAATTCTCTTCAAGTCAATTTTATTGATGACAATGAATAAAGGAATGTTTTTAGGAAGAGATTCATTAATGAATTCATCTCCAGCATCAAATTTTCTAGAGGCATCCACCACTAAAATATTTGCATCAACATCTTTTGCACTATCAAGAGCTTCTTTATTCATAAAGTTGCCAAGTTCATGGTTTGCTTTATGAATTCCTGGAGTATCAATAAAGATAATTTGATATTCTCCATCATCGTAAATTCCTTTAATGGAATTACGTGTTGTTTGAGCCTTTTCAGTGACAATTGAAAGCTTACGCTCTAAAAGAGCGTTAATAATTGTAGACTTACCTGCATTTGGTCTACCAACAATTGACACGAATCCGCTTTTCATTATTTTAAATCGTCTGCTGAGAATGCAAATGGAAGAAGCTCAACAATGTTGGTTTCTTGAACTGCACCCTTTAAGTTTGCCATGTAAATAGGAGCATCTTTTGGGAAAAGTTCACTAATGACTTGTCTGCAAGCTCCGCATGGTGAACACGGTTCATCTGTATCAGCAATTAATGCTAATGCCACCATATCTTCTTTCTTAACGCCATTCATTTTTGCATTATAAAGTGCATTTCTTTCAGCACACATGCAAAGTGGGTATGAAGAATTTTCGACATTTGCGCCAAGATAAACTTTTCCGTCTTTACATAGTAAAGCTGCACCAACTGCAAAGTGTGAGTATGGTGAGTAAGAAAGTTTTCTAGCTTCTTTTGCTTTTTCAATAAGTTCTTCTGGTTTCATTATTTGAGTCCTCCCAAAATTTCATCCTGTAATTTAAACATTACAATTTCATCTTCTTTTTTCATGTGATCATAACCGAGTAAATGAAGCATGCCGTGTGTAAATAAGAACGACATTTCTCTTAAAAGAGAATGCCCATATTCTTTTGCTTGCTCCTCGGCTTTTTCAAACGAAATGATGATTTCACCCAAAGAAATTGGTCCGCCTTTAAGCTTTTTCTCTGATTCTTCATCTTGGAAAGCAAAGCTTATGACGTCAGTTGGTCGATCTACAAATCGATAATATTTGTTGATTACATGAATATCTGCATTGTTCATAATTGTAACATCAGTCATGTATTCGCCTTTTAGACCAAGATGCTTAAAGATTTTAACGTACAATTCGTTAAATACTTTCTCGTAAGAATCAAATTCTTTTGGTCCGTGATTTGTAAATTCCAATACCATAATTCTTGGGAAAGTATTATAACATACTTTATTGTTAATTCATCTATAAATTACATTTATCAAAGAAGACGCACTCGGATTTATACATTTCTTTCCTGTTGGAAAGACCCTCAATTAATTGTGAATAAGAACTGAAACCAACGTAATAGAGTCCGAAGTGGAATATTACGTAATTACAGCCGCTTGCGCCAGTTAAAAACATCATCGTTAAAGCAAACGCAAATGCAAGTACAATATAAACAATTTGTTTTAACTTATTTGTAATTGCTGTTTCATTTGCAAGGCTATTTGCTTTATAAGCATAATCAGCGCACATCTCTTTAGTTTCAAAACATTTTTCTTCGTATCTACCAATTTTATAACGTTTATCCTCAAACGATTTTGAAAATAAAGTCATTTCTAATATTTTGACAAGAACTAGAGCAATTAAAGCAAACACATTTCTAAAATCATTTAAGCAAAGCAAAAATGTAATCATAAAAGCAACTAAAACTGAGCTTAATAAACTACGAGAAGTTGAGAAATAATTTTGCTTAAAACCGATGTATTCCAAATAGCTTAATTTTGTTTGATTTGAACGCCTTGAAAAATATGGGTCAATATATTCATTATCAAAGAAATTTATTTCTTTGTTAATTATAATATTCTCTATAATTTGAGTGCCCATAAATAAGAACAAAAATAGCAACGAAAAAATGGCATTTTCTTGATTGTTTAGTAAGTAAAAAGTTGCTATTAAAATTGCAGAAGAAAACACGGAAGTAATGGTTTCTAATACTTTTAGTTTTGTAGGCAAAATTGAACGACGAATTTTGCTAATTTCACCCATGCAATCAGTTGAATCTACTTCTATTATGATTCTTGTCCAAATCGCGAAAAATTCATCTTTCTTTAATTTAGTTACTCCAAATTCTGGATCAAGAAAAACAATTCTTTTCTTAGTAACTTTCTTAATCATTACGACGTGATTCCCACGTATTAGTGTTAAAGATGGTGTTTTTAGTTGATCATAATAATCATCTTCACAACTGTAGGACGATAGTTTCAATCCATGCAAAGCAGCTTCTTTACAAATATCATCTACTGTAAAAGCTCCTTTTCTTTTAATCTTCTTTACATATAAATAGGATTTGTCCTTACTTAGATGCGCCATCAACATCTTTAAACTGGTAAAGCCACAATCATGGTCATTACCTTGGAAAATAAAATATTTCATTAAAAAATCCTCCTAATTATAATTTCCGGAGAATTTTACAAAAGTGATAAAAAATTTAAAAAAGAACCCATAAGGGTTCTTTATTTTTTTGCTAATTAATAAGCTTTACGACGAGCCATCTCAGATTTGATTTTTCTCTTTAAACCTTTTTTGAGATAGAATTCTCTTTTACGTGCTTCAAGAAGAACGCCTGATTTGTTGACTTGTCTTTTAAAGCGACGAAGAGCTTCGTCTAATTGTTCATTTTCGCGAACGACAATTTTTGGCATATTTTTTCACTTCCTTTCGTACGTAACGGCAGTAAATATATTACTCGCCTTTAACAATTGCAACCCCGCATGATGCGCCAATACGGCTAGCACCTGCGTCAATCATGGCTTGAGCTTCTTCCTTGGAATGAATTCCACCTGAAGCTTTTACACCAATTTCTGGGCCAACAGCTTTTCTCATTAATTCAACTGCGTGTGTAGTTGCTCCACCTTTTGAGAATCCAGTGGATGTTTTAACATAGTCAGCACCACCACGAACGCATGCTTTTGAGCATTCGACGATTTCATCGTCAGTTAATAAACATGTTTCAAGAATTACTTTGAGTAAAACTTTCTTACAAGCTTTCTTAACAAGTCTAACTTCTTTTTCAATGTAATCATAGTTGTGCTCTTTAGCCATAGAGTCATTTAAGACCATATCAACTTCTGTTGCACCAGCTTTGATTGCAAGTTTTGCTTCGTAAGCTTTGCTTTCTGGTAATGTAGCACCTAATGGGAAACCAACGACTGTACAGACTTTTACATCGCTGCCTTTAAGTTCTTTTGCAGCAACTGGAACAAAGCCTGGGTTAACGCATACGGATGCAAAATGAAATTCTTTTGCTTCTTCACATAATTTTACAATAGCTTCTGTTGAAGCGTCTTGTTTGAGAAGAGTGTGATCAATCATCTTTGCGATTTCCATAAGTTTCTCCTTTAATTAAATAGAAAACTATTTATCTTCCTTATCTGCTTTTTTTGCAACGACATTTTTGCCATTGTAATAACCGCATTTTGGACAAACGTTGTGTGATTTAATCATTGCACCACAGTTTGGGCATTTGACTAATCCTTTAACAGCTAATTTGAAGTGTGTTCTTCTTAATCTTTTTGCTGTTTTTGATGTTCTTCTTTGTGGGACTGCCATAGAGATTTCCTCCTTGTTTAACGACAAAGATTATACGTTAATAAATATATTAATCAATAAATTTTCATACTATGTACAAAAATTAATTAAATTGTTTCGATTTTATCGCACTTTTATTTTGTGAATTTTTCCAATGTATTCGTCAGGCAAATCTGCCTCTAATTTAATATAATTAGATGTAAAGCCTGACAGCAAACCACTATTTTTGTTTCTCTCTTCGAGAATAACTTCAAGCTCTTGGTTTTTGAATTTTTCGATATATTCTTTTTGAAGTTTATTTGATAACTCTATAAGAGAATTGACTCTTTCACTTTTAATTTCAGGTTTAACTTGGTCAGGCATCGAGAAAGCTTTTGTTCCTTCTCTTGCTGAAAATGGGAATACGTGTAATTCTGCAAAGTTAACTTCTTTAATAAAACTATATGTTTCTTCAAACTCTTCTTTTGTTTCACCTGGAAATCCCACAATTACGTCTGTTGTAATTGCAATATTTGGTCTAACTTCTCTAATCATATTAACTTTGTTAATAAAATCATTGACATTATATTTTCTGCACATACGTTTTAGCACTGATCGAGAGCCACTTTGTAAAGGCATGTGAAGATGATCTGCGATTTGGGGATACTTACTCAGTAAAGAAATAAACTTAGCATCAATTTCACTTTCTTCAATTGATGAAATACGAAGTCTATAAAGTCCAGGAATATTACAAATTTCTTCGACTAAATCGGAGAAAGAACACTCTTTGTTATCTAAACCATAATGTGCTGTATGAATTCCAGTCAAAACGATTTCTTTAAAACCATGGTTAACTAAAGTTGTGATTTCTTCAATAACTTCTGCTTTTGGCCTAGAACGAGCTACACCTCGAGTATATGGGATTGTGCAATAAGAACAGAAATTGTTACAACCATCCTCTACTTTTACATAGGCTCTAGTTGAGTTTGGAATAGCAATTGTTCCGAAAGATTCATATTTAAATTTACGAGGGTTATTCCCAATTGAAATTATTGGTTTCTTTTCTTTTAAGAAAAGTTGCACCATTTCTACAAGTCTATTCCTATTCGACGTTCCAACAATAATATCTGCACCGCATTCCTTTTTTGCGTATTCAGAATTCTTTTGGGTATAGCAACCCATAACTACGATAATTGCGTCTTTATTGTTACGTTTTTCTCTACGAATAATTTGTCTAGATTTTTGATCTGCGACTGCAGTTACTGAGCAAGTGTTAATAACAACAATGTCTGGTTTACAGTTTTCATCAAATCCATTTTTTAAAAATAGCTCTTTAAGAGCATTTGATTCATATGAATTAACCTTGCAACCAAGGGAAATAAATTTTAACATTATTTTCTTTCCAAATGATTTGAGATTACGCTTAAAGCGTAAAATGATGCAGTTTCAGCACGTAAAATACGTTTTCCTAAACTGACACGTTTATAACCAGCAGCAACTGCCATATCAACTTCATGTTCGCTGAAACCACCTTCTGGTCCAACAACAATTGCAACTTTTTGTTTATCTTTGATAGATCTAATAATTGAGTTAAATGATTCGGTTGCGCCGCTTTCTTCTTCGTATGCAATCATTTTTACTTGAGCATCAACATCGCCAAGTTGTTTCATATCAATAACTCGATAAAGCATAGGAATCTTAGTTCTCTTGCATTGTTCCGCAGCTTCTTTGAGAATTCGTCTGTATCGTTCTAATTTGAGGTCTTTTTCAGCAGGTTTAATCTTAACAATAGTTCTTTCTGTTTGAAGCAAAATGATTTCGCCAACTCCAAGTTCAGTTGCTTTTTGTAAAACAAAGTCCATTTTTTCGCCTTTAATCAAAGCTGCAATTAGGATGACATGATTCTTAAGTTCATGATTTTCTTTAATTTGTCTAACAACATCGATTTCGATATGTGGTTTTAATTGAGAAACTTTGCACAAGAAAACTTTTTCGTTTGAGACTACTTCAATTTCATCTCCAACTCTAGCACGCATGACTTTAGTCAAATGAAAAATATCGTCATCTCCAAGTAAAACTTGGTCTGTGATAATTTGTCCAAAATATCTTTGCATTATTTTAAAAATGCTCCAGAACTATCAGTAATACTGCGTGAAACTAAGTAATGGACGCCAACACCAATCATGATAGCTTCCAAAACGAAATAGAAAATTAAGTAAGCAAAAGGACTATTCCATTTTGCAACAAAATAAATTAATGAACCTAATCCGGCAATTGAAAAAACAGAAATTGCCAAAGCAATAAAACCCTTTTTCTTAAATCCTAAGTAAAAAGAGTTTGCTCCAAAAATGCCTAAGAAAATTGCTAGAATTGCAGCAACAACTTTTGAATGATATTTAAGTTGATCTGCGTGTTCAACTTGTTCAATAACTTTAGTTATATCTTGTGTTTGGCCGCTATCACCTTCGAGAGGTTTTGGGCAACCACAAAATGGGCAAACATCTTTGTCTAATCTAGTAATATCTGCGTGACAACTTCTACACTTAGCCATAATCGTCAGTTATTATATAATAATTCAAGCATATACGCAAAAGAAAAAGGTTCCAATTTAATTTGAAACCTTTGTTCTGTTTAATTAATAAGCTGTTTTGTCAGCAATATTTTTATATTCTTCGTAGAGTTTTAGGCAAGCTTTACGGTCGAGCTCAACAACCATCTTTTCGCGTCCACCATTTTCATTAAACTCATAGAAAACTTTATCACGGAAACCAATGTCTTCTGTGTCAACGATATTACATCCGTAATATACTTTTTCAATATTGGCCCAGAGAATTGCTGCCATACACATTGGGCAAGGCTCGCCAGTTGTGTATAATTCACATCCACTTAAATCGAATGTTCCAAGCTTTTTACAAGCTTTGTGAATTGCCATCATTTCACCATGGCAGGTTGGATCGTTGTTTTTAACAACTTCATTGTGGCCTTTTCCGATAACTTCACCATCTTTGACAATAACAGCACCAAATGGTCCGCCGTGTCCATGACGAATGCCCTTACGAGCTTCGAGAATTGCCATATGCATATATTTGTTCATAAACTTACCTCGTTTTCTATTTTATCATAGAAAGATTAAAATTAAATTTTTTATTTTAAAAAATGAAAAAAAGACCGATTTCTCGGTCTTGTAAATACAAAGTATTTAACGAGTGAAGGCTTTTTTAAATTTATCAAATATAGATTCGTCTTTTCCTTCGCTCTTGCGGAACTCTTCAAGAAGTTTCTTTTGTTCTTTTGTGAGTTTGCTTGGTGTTTTAATTTGAACGTGAATGTATTGATCGCCAGGAGTTCCTTTACGCATATCTTTAATTCCACGGCCTTTTAATCGAAGAATTTGATTTGGTTGAGTGCCTGCTGGAATTTCAACTTCGCATTCCCCATAAACTGTCGGAACATCAATTTTTCTACCTAAGGTAGCATCAATGAAACTGATTGGAATATCAATATGAATATCGTTTCCGTCACGTTTGAAGAATTCATGTGGAAGCATGACAATTTCTAGATACAAATCACCATTTTCACCACCGTTAATTCCGTGTTCGCCTTTACCGCGAATTCTAATTTGCTGTCCTTCATTAATACCTGCTGGAATATTAACTTCCATATCGCGTTTGATATGGTTATAACCTTTTCCGCCACATTTTGGACATTTATCTTTGATAATTTTTCCTGTTCCACCGCAATCTGGACATACTTGTTGAGACTCCATCATTCCAAAAATGGAACGTTGTTGAACTCTTACGAAGCCTGCGCCATGACAATGTGGACATGTTTGAATATCATTAGCAGTTTTTGCACCAGTTCCATTACAATTTTCACATTTTTCATCATAACTGACTGGGACTAAAACTTTCTTGCCCATGATACAGTCCATAAATGGAACACGAATTCTTTGGAGGGTGTCTTCACCTCTTTGTGGTCCAAAACTGCGTTGCTGACGACGTGGACCTCCGCCAAAGAATGAGGAGAAAATATCACCTAAATCTACACCGCCAAAACCTTGTGAGCCAAATCCGGCACCACTAAATGGGTTGCCTTGGCCACCAGTTGATGCACCTTGTTCAAATGCAGCCATACCGAATTGATCGTACATTTGACGTTTTTTATCATCATAAAGTACATCGTAAGCTTCTTGGACTTCTTTAAATTTCTCTTCGGCACCTGGCTCTTTATTAATGTCAGGGTGATACTTTTTAGCGAGTTTACGATAGGCTGATTTAATCTCATCTTTTGTGGATGATTTACTACAACCTAAGACTTCATAGAAATCTCGTTTTGCCATAATTTCTCCTTTCTTTCTAATAAAGCGAAGGGGCAGTTAGCCCCATCGCTAATTTGTAACTTAAGAACTACTAGTTCTTCATTTTGGAATCAGCATCAACAACATCATCTGCTGTTTGTTGACCTTCAGCTGTTCCACCATCAGTTCCTGCATCACCGCTTGGAGCTTTACCTGTTTGGGTTTGAGCCATCATTTCTGCTGCTTTTTCAAGTTCAGAAATTCTGGATCTTAATGTGTCCATATCGTTGTTGTCGAGAGCTGTCTTTAATTCATCACGAAGTTTTTGAGTTTGTTCTTTTTGAGCAGCATCAATTGAATCGCCTTTTTCTTGAAGAGCTTGATCGATTGAGTTGATGTATTGTTCTGCTTTATTTTTGAGTTCAACTTCTTCTTTACGCTTCGCGTCTGCTTCAGCATTTTCTTCTGCTTCGTGAACCATACGGTCGATATCTTCCTTGGATAAACCATTTGAACCTGAAATTGTAATTTCTTGTTCTTTTTGTGTATCTAAGTCTTTTGCGGATACTTTAACAATACCGTTAACATCAATTGAGAATGTAACTTCAATTCTTGGTTCACCACGTCTTGCTGGTTTAATACCAGTTAATTGGAAGTGACCTAAGAGTTTGTTATCGTGAGCCATTGGTCTTTCACCTTGGTAAACCATGATGTCGACTGCTGGTTGGTTATCTGCTGCTGTTGAGAAGATTTGTGATTTTGTAGTTGGAATTGTTGTATTTCTGTTAATAAGAGGTGTCATAACTCCACCTAAGGTTTCAATACCTAAGGTTAATGGAGTGACATCAAGAAGGACAACGTCCTTAAGGTCTCCAGAAACAACACCACCTTGGAATGCTGCACCAATAGAAACTGCTTCATCTGGGTTAACAGAGAGGTTTGGTTTCTTGCCTGTGAGTTTTTCAACTAATTCTTGAACTGCTGGCATACGAATTGAGCCACCAATTAAGAGAACTTGATCTAAGTCAGAAGCTTTGATGCCTGCATCTGATAATGCACGTCTTACTGGTTCTTCAGTACGAGCAAGTAAATGTTTGGTCATATCTTGGAATTTAGCTCTTGAAAGAGTTGTTTCAAAGTTGACTGGTCCATTGCTGCTCATTGCGATGAATGGAAGTGAGATTGTTGCTGAGAGTGAACTTGAAAGTTCAATCTTTGCTTTTTCTGCTGCATCAAGGAATCTTTGTTCAGCCATTTTGTCATTGACATCTAAGCCAGTTTCAATCTTAATTTGGGCTTTAATCCAATCTGCGACAACTTTATCCCAGTCATCACCACCAAGCTTATTATCGCCTGCTGTTGAGATAACTTCGAATGTGCCGTCACCGATATCAAGAATAGAAACATCGAATGTTCCACCACCTAGATCGTAAACTAAGATTTTTTCTGATTTATTTGTGTCTAAGCCATAGGCTAAGGCTGCAGCTGTTGGTTCGTTAATAATACGAACGACATCAAGTCCTGCGATTTGACCAGCATCTTTTGTTGCTTGTCTTTGAGCATCGTTGAAGTATGCTGGGACAGTAATAACTGCTTTTTGAATCTTTTGACCAATGTTTTCTTCTGCATATTTCTTCATGTAAGCAAGAACTTTTGCAGAGATTTCTTGTGGGGTGTAGTCTTTCTTGGTTGCATTAATATGAACCTTTTCTGCACTACCCATTTTACGTTTAATAGAAGAAACTGTGTCTGGGTTAGTAACTGCTTGACGTTTTGCAGCATTACCAACGATTTCTTCACCACTTGCCTTAAAGGCAACAACTGATGGAGTTGTCATGGTTCCTTCTGGGTTTGGAATGACTTTAACTTTGCCATCTGCTTGTAAATAGCTGACGACTGAGTTTGTGGTACCAAGGTCGATACCTAAGATAATTTCTTTTGCCATAATTTATTAATCCTCCGATTAGGCGTCTAATTTTAGACTTTCTTGTAAATTGTTTTGTTTTTCGTCTTTTTTATTTGTGGAGACTACCACAATTGCTGGGCGAATGAGATGGTCATGAAGTTTGTAGCCACAGACATTTACTTTTAGTACTCTGTTTGGTTTTCCTTCATCTTCAACCGCTTCAATCGCGGACATTGTATTTGGATCGAATTGATCATCAACTTTTGGAGATATTTCAGCAACGCCTTCATTTTCTAGAACGCTAACCATGTTTCTATAAATGAATTCAAATCCTGTTAAGAAATTTTGCATTTCTTGTGAGGTTGCCTTACATTGTAAGGCCATATGGAAGCCATCTAGAATTGGAAGTAAGTTTTCAACGAATCCTGCAGCACGATATTTGATTGCTTCGCGATGATCTTTTTCTACTGAATCACGGAGATTTTTCATATCAGCATATGCACGATAATACTCATTTTTCCAATGCTCTACATCACTTGTGAGCTTTGCTATTTGTTCCTGAGCTTTGTTTTCCTTTTTGGTTTCCTTGATTTGCTCTTTGGTTTCCTTCACGTTTTATCTCCTTTCTTTCTCCGGAATATCTTCTCTCTAACTCGTTAATGAGGTATTCCATTGAAGTAACGACTTTGTCGTAATCCATTCTTTTTGGACCGACGATTGCGATTGAGCCTTCCTTTTGTCCAGGTATTTTAACTTTTGCTGAGATGATAGAGACATCTTCATCACCGGATTGTTCACCACCGATGTGAATTGAGATTTCATTATCTCCGTCTTCTTCTACTTCTCTAAATACTTCTGGAGATTCGAACATTTCAAGTAGTTTGCGAATCTTTGCGGCATCATCTTTAAATTCAGGTTGTTCGAATAAGACATCTTTTCCATAAGCGCTTAAACGATCTTTTGCGAATCCCACGAATGCTTCAAGCATAGCTTGGTAAATGACATCATGATCAATTACATAGTCATTTAAGAGTGGCTTGATAGCTTTCATCTTAGGAATTAATTCTGAGATTGATGTGCCTTTAAGTCTTTCATTAAGTAACTTGACACAACTCTCGACATCGGTAAGCGGAGTCTTTTCATTTATTACGAACGTTTTGTTTTCTACATAACCCTGATCTGTAATAAATACACAAGTCGCGGATGTATCGGAAATTGGAATAATTTGAACCGAGACGAGTTTTTCTTGTGTGGCATTTGGCCCGAGTACAATGCTTGCTAATGAAGTCATTTGTGACAAGATCTCACAAGATTCTTTAATTACATCGTCGATTGATTGAATTTTTTCATCCAAGATGCTTTGCATCTGATATTTAAATTCATCTGAGACAGAACGCTCTCTAAGGTTTTCAATGTAGTATCTATATCCTTTAGATGAAGGCACACGTCCACTTGATGTATGTGTTTTTTCTAAGAAGCCTTGTTGCTCTAAGGAATTCATCTCTGCACGAATTGTGGCACCTGAGTACTCTAGGCCATAATTTTCAATGAGAGTTTTACTACCAACTGGTTCTGCTGTTTTAATAAAGTGTTCAACAATCAACTTTAGAACTCGGTCTCTACGATTCATTTCCTTTCTCCTTTTGGCACTCTTTTTCCCTGAGTGCTAACACCGATAATTATAAGAATGATTTTGGCACTGTCAAGCGATAAGTGCTAATTTTATAAATAATAAAAAAATATCCACATAGTGGATAAAATTTAGCAATCTTTTAGCACGAGTGCCAATTACATTAATTTTAGTATAACAAAATCCATCAAAAGCATACCTTCATCAGTAAGCTTTATCCTATCTGGAGTTACATCAATTAAGTTTGTTAAGAAAAATCCTTTTATTTTATCTCCAAATACATCTTCAAAATCTCTTCCAAATTTTTGCTTAAATTCTTGTCTGGAGAATCCTTGTTCCATCCTAAAATTAGTTATCAAAAAATATTCTAAATTTTCTTCTGGAGAGACAAGAGACTTTTCTTTAACAAAGTTAAAATTATTATATTCCCTTAATGATTTTGTGTTTGTGTACCTATTCCCATTTACAAAACCAGATGCGCCAAGACCACATCCATAATATTCTTGGTTTTTCCAATAAGTTATATTATGACGAGAATATTTCCCATTTCTTGCAAAATTAGAAACTTCATATCTTTCATAGCCGTTTGCACGTAAAGTTTTTAAGATTACCTCGTAGAATTTTCTTGATGGACCTTCTCTTTGTTCTTTTACACCTTTGGTGTACAAAATTGAACCAGGTTCAACAATTAATGAATAAATTGAAATATGATCGATATCTAATTCAATAAAATTAGCTAAATCTTTCTTCAATTGTCTAAGACTTTGATGTTTGAAGCCGTAAATAAGGTCAATATTTATATTATCGAATCCAAGTCCCTTAGCTAGTGAAACAACGCGTCTAGCGTCCTCAAAAGTATGATTTCTGCCAATTTCTTTTAAAAGTTTGTCGTTCGTTGATTGAACTCCAATAGAAATTCTATTAACTCCGCACTTTTTCATTATCAAAAGCTTAGATTTAGTTAAGTTTTCAACATTGGCTTCAACAGTAAATTCATAATCTTCTGCTAAAAATTGTTTGGCAAACGTAAGAATTCTTTCAAAACCTTCATCGCTTAAAGCTGTTGGGGTTCCGCCACCAAAGTATAATGTCTTAACTTTGTTAATGTGGTAAGATTCAATCTCTTTTATAAGCGAATCTAGATACTCTTTTTCATATTTTTCAAAATAAAAAAGTTTTGTGAAATCACAATAAGTACATATGTGGTCACAAAACGGAATGTGTATATAAAGGGATTGAGGTTTAATTGTCATCGTCGGCTTGATGTTTCATTGCCTCGTCCATTTGTCTTTGAGTTTCATCATCAACTGGGACTAAAATACGATCAAGTTCTTCTTTAGCGGCTTCTTCTTCAGACATTTCGTCTTTTTTTATTTGCAAAGGTTTTACCTTTCTTTTAACAAGAATGACTGCTAAAACGATTAAGCCAAAGAAGGCTACTAAGATTAGGACGATTGCCCATGCTGGCATTTCTGCTGCTAATGTAATTGTTGGTTTCATAATATGCTCCTATTTTACTCTTTATCGATTGGTGTGTAAACAAACTTGTTTTTGATTTGCTCGCGTCTATAGTATCCACGATAAGCGAGATTATCCATGGATGTACGAGCTGTTTCATAAACACAACCTTCAAATCTCTTATATTCTTGGATTGTGTAGAATTTACCTTTTGTGCAATGTCTCACATAAAAGTGAGCTTGTCCTTTTTTGATATATGGATCAGACTCTAAAATATCAATTTCACGAGCTTTAAGTTCTTTTTCTGATAAATCAGAAGTCGGTCTATTATCAATTGGTTTTTGTGGAGCAGCATGCACAGCAGGCGCAACAACAGGTGCTGGTGCTGGTCTTGTTGCTACTTCAGGTGTTGGTATAGGTTGTGGGCGCGCTTCTTCGAAAATGTCTTTTGCTGGTTCGATTCCAAACTCTTCTTTAAACTTCTTTGCATCATCGCCCATCGTAATTGTAGCTTCCAATGCTTTAGCATTTACTTGAACGATCCTATCTATAATTGCATCAAAAGCTGCATTAATTGAATCGTTTCCTTTAAGAAGAGCGTAAGTAAAGTCATGAGATTTTAAAACTTCTCTTGAAATTTCTCCAAATAAATCTTTATCGTTTAGAATTAACTCTAATGGAACATAAACTGAAGCAAGAGACAATCCAGATGAAGAAAGAATAGCTTTTGCGGCGATAAGAGAAATTTCTAAATTAAAATCTTCAAATGGTTTAATATAATTAAACATAAAGATTGTCGCCACTAATCGTGTGAGTAATGAATGATTTCTGTCATTTGCAAATGCAATGACTGAATTCATCATATCTTCGATAAGATGTGCTGGAACACCATTGTTAAATTCTGCTCCAACAAGGAATCTTGAAGATGGAGAATTTGAATCATTTACTCTGTAAAAAGATGTTAATTCTTCTTGACCTTTTAAGATAGCATAGTAATTCGCTAAAAATTCTTCTCCAAATTGTTCATATGATGCTTTTGATAATCTTTCAAGAGCATTAAAGTAATTGATAATTACTTGATATCTTTCATCATTACATTGATGTTCGATAATGTTTTGAAGTGTAATTTCTGAAACATCAATGTTATTAAATTTAGCAACGCACTTAAGTGCGGTTTTTAACATATCGTGAGTTAAAGTATATTTGGCAATAGAACCATTCATGAGCTTATCAAACAAAGCATCGCACTTACTGACGCGTCCAATAATCTCACCCATAATGTTAATCACCTTTGGTGTTTGTGTTAAATTAAAATGAAAATGAGCATTGTCAAAGATTGGAAGTTCAACTGCCATTCCTCTTCTATAGACAATTATTTCTCTCCAAATTTGATCAATAAGGTTTGTGCCAAGAGATTTTGCGACTTCCATACGAGTCATATATTTCTCATTGGTGAATTTTACATTTAATTCTGATCCTGCCATAGCTTTTACCTCGTTGAGAACATTTTATACTATTTAGAAACTTATGTAAATAAAAACTACTAATTTTTAACTAAAAATCTATCAATCTTCATCAATTGAAAGGACAGTCATGAATGCTTCTTGTGGAACTTCTACAGAACCAATTGCTTTCATTCTCTTCTTTCCCTCTTTTTGCTTTTCAAGAAGTTTCTTCTTGCGGCTAATATCACCACCATAACATTTAGCAAGAACGTCTTTACGCACAGCCTTAATGTCCGCACGTGCGATAATCTTGCCATTTATGGCAGCCTGTACTGGAACTTCAAATTGTTGACGTGGAATTATTTCTTTAAGCTTACGTACAACTACAGATCCACGCTCATAAGCGCTACCTTTGTAGACAATGATGCTTAAAGCATCAATTACATCTCCATTAAGAAGAATATCCATCTTTGAAAGGTTTCCTACTTTGTAGTCGCTATATTCATAATCGAATGATGCATAACCTTTTGTGAATGATTTTAACTTATCAAAGAAATTGTAAACAATTTCTGCTAATGGAAGTTCGTAAGTTGCAATCATTCTAGTGTCATCAAAATATTCAAGGTTAAGATAAATTCCTCTTCTATTTTGGCAAAGATCCATAACTGCACCAACATACTCCTTTGGAGTCATGATTTGAGCTTTAACATATGGTTCTTGAATTTCTTTAATTGTTGTTAGATCTGGAAGTTTGCTTGGGTTATCGAGTTCAATCATTGTGCCATCGCTCTTGTACACGTGATAAATAACGCTAGGCGCGGTAAGAATTAAATCGAGTCCATATTCTCTTTCCAAACGTTCTTGGACTACGTCCATGTGAAGTAAGCCAAGGAAACCACATCTAAAACCAAAGCCCAAGGCTTGGGATGTTTCTGGCTCAAATACTAAGGAAGCATCATTTAGAGTTAATTTCTCTAAAGCATCCTTAAGATCTAAATATTTCTTAGAATCTACTGGGTATAAACCACAGTAGACCATTGGATTCATTTTTCTATAACCTGGTAAAGCTTCTTTAGCAGGATTACTTAATAAAGTAACTGTTTCGCCAGGATGGACATCTTTGATGTCCTTAATTTGTGCAGCGACATAACCAACCTCGCCTGCACACAATTCGTCTGTTTTGATTTCTTTCGGATTTCTGATTCCGACTTCAGTAACAAGATAATCCTTGTTAGCTGCCATTAAATGAATTGTATCGCCAACTTTAACTTTACCTTCTTTAACACGAACCATAATAATGACGCCTCTATAGGAATCATAGTATGAGTCGAAGATTAAAGCTTGAAGCGGATTATTATCATCACCTAAAGGTGCTGGAATATAATTCACTACCGCTTCAAGGACATCACCAACGTTAAGTCCTGTCTTTGCGGATACAAGGCATGCGTTATCTGCAGGAATGCCTATGCGCTCCTCGATTTCGCGCTTAGCCATGTCTGGCATTGCGGAAGGTAAATCAATTTTATTGATTACCGGAACAATTTCAAGGTTGTTATCAACTGCTAAATAAACATTTGCAAGTGTTTGAGCTTCAACTCCTTGAGTTGCATCAACAACTAAAAGACAGCCTTCGCAAGCTGCTAAAGAACGTGATACTTCGTATGAGAAGTCGACATGCCCCGGTGTATCGATAAGATTAAATAAATAATCTTCACCGTTTTTAGCATGGTACTTTAAAGTAACAGCATTAAGTTTAATGGTAATGCCTCTTTCTCTTTCAAGATCCATTGAATCAAGAAATTGTTCTTTCATTTCCCTTTGGGAAACTGTTTCAGTCAATTCCAAAATTCTATCGGCTAAGGTAGATTTTCCGTGGTCGATATGAGCAATAATTGAGAAGTTACGAATGTGTTTCTTGTCGTAATGCATACTTTAAAATATTATTTTACTTTCCAAAAGTTTTCAACCTGATTTTTTACATCTTCTTTAGAAGTAACAACTTCGTAGTCGCTGTAAATGTTCTTAAATAATTCGTGATAGGTATCTGTTAGATAACGATCATCAATAAGCAATGCTACACCTCTATCAGATTCACTTCTTATGACACGCCCGACAGCCTGCATCACTTTGTTCATGCCAGGCGCTACATAGGCGTAGTCATAACCTTTATTTTCAACCTTGTTGAAATAATCACGAATTAAATCTCTTTCATAGCAAAGCTGAGGAAGTCCAACGCCCACTACACAGACGCCGATAATACGCTCACCTACAAGGTCAATTCCCTCGCCAAAAGCTCCACCTACAACAGCTAAACCTATGGTTGTTTTCTCAGGTTTATCAACAAAACAAGTTAGGAATTGTTCCTTTTCAATTTCAGACATATCTCGTTCTTGAACGAGTAAATCGAATTCCTCATCTTCTAGATAAGGAACGAGATTTTCTAAATATTCATAACTTGGAACGTAAACAAAATAGTTTCCAAGTTTTCCGTGAACTAGTTCACGAATATATTCGCTGACTTCCTTTATGGTGTCAGCGCGATTTTTATATCTAATCGACACCTTAGGTGCCACCATTAATCTAAGATTATCCTTTTGAAATGGAGACGGAAGGAACAAAATCGGATCACTCTTTTCTCCACCAATCATATCTATGTAATAGTCAGATGGAGAAAGCGTTGCGGAAAAGATGACTTTTCCTTTTACTTGTTCAAATGTTCTTTTTAAATGTTCTCTTGGGTCAATACAATAAAGATTGATTTTAATATCTTTGTCTCTTTTAGAGACATATAAAGAGAATGTTTCATCATAGAAGTCTAAAAGTTTTATAAACTTATTGAGATCAAAATAGAAATCAGTAAACTCATCTGTCACAACTGAGTGATGATTTTTGTTTACATCACTAGCGGCAAGCAAAAATGCTTGAATTGCGTTAAGTTGAGTTCTATTAAGCATATCGATTTTATGATCGCCATCTGGAAGGTCTTCAAATTCACCGAATAACTTTGTTAATCTCTTCATTGCATTTTTAATCTTCTTGTGTTCAAAATGGCGAAGTGATTTTTTCACTTGTTTATACTTGAACGAATCAAATGATGCGCTATACATGCTTCGTCCACGCTCAACTAAGTTGTGTGCTTCATCTACAAGCACGAGCATGTTTGATGCATCACTATCAAAATATCTCTTCAAATAAACCATTGGATCGAAGAAATAATTGTAGTCACAAATAATCACATCAACATAAAGTGATAAATCTAGTGATAATTCGAATGGACAAATGGCATTAAATTTAGCTATTTCCACTACGTCTTCTGTTGAGAATAATTTATAGCGAGAAATTGAATCTTTTATAACGTTTTTAATCTTTGAATAATAACCTTTTGCAAATGGACATTCGTCTGGGTTACAGGCTTTGCCTGGACAAAGACAAACCTTATCTTTTGCCATAATAGAAATTCCTGATGCTTCAAGACCTTTTTCTACCATTAATTTTGTGGCATTATAAGCCATTTCTTTGCCTGAATTTTTAGCAGTCAAATAGAAGATTTTTTCATTGTCTCCTTTTGCAAAAGATTTAACAAACGGATAAAGAGTTGAAATTGTTTTTCCAATTCCGGTTGGAGCTTCAGCAAAAAGAATGCCTCCATTTTGCGCAACGCCATAAGCGTATTTCGCAAGTTTCTTCTGTCCGCTTCTGAAATTATCGTATGGAAAAGCGAGTGTTTCTGCAGATTTATTTCTAGCGAGTGTTCTTTTATAAATGATTTTGAAAAATTCAATGTATTCGGTAAGTAAATTGTTAATGCCTTTTTCTAGTTCGGAAGTTAAGTAAGAAAAGTTCTTGACCATCATTGATTTATCGAGCTGATTTATGTACGTTAATCTAACACCAATGTGGTCTAGTTTTTTCTCTCTAGCGTACATTAATGCATAGCATTTAGCTTGTCCAAGGTGCCATTCGCATTGCTCATTATAAAAATTTTCAAGGTCTGAAATTGTTGATTTAATTTCATCAATAATTACGTCATCGTCATGAATAATAATTCCATCAGCCCTGCCCTCTAAAATAACTTCAAAATCATCAACTTTAAAACTATCTTTAAGCTGATATTCTGAAATATAGTTCTTTCCTTGGCGAGATTGATACATCGCATGAATGAGTGTTCCTTCATTCATTGTAGTCGCATTATAAATACGATTGTCGATATCTCCGGTGCGAAGTAAAAAGTCGACAAGTTGGTGTACTGAAAGAGTCAAAACCTTCTTCATAATTTTTATTATATCAAAAAAGACTATCATTTGATAGTCTTTATTTGAAAATTATTCCATTTAGATGTTTGGAACCGTTTGCGAAGCTTCTTCCATCCATCTTTTTCTTACCTGCTAATTGAACTTCTAAAAGCTCAACCACAGCATCTTTTAATTTAAGATAAACGCTCTTATTTATTAGTAATGAACCAACTGGCCCATCAACTTTTTGATCAACAACTTTTGCTTTGAGAATTTTGAATTTTAATTCATTAAGCATTAAGTATCCGCCAGGCTCTTCTGACATGCCTCTAACATAATTAACAAATGTTTTTGCGTCGTAATCTAAGCTAAGTTTTTCAGTCTCTGGAAGAATCTTATCTGCAAATGTGACTTTGCTTTCATCTTGTTCTTCTCCAAGAAGCTTACCTTCTAGATAAACTGGAAGGAACTTTTTGGTGACTTCAATAGCGCATTTTACAATCTTTTCACAAAGTGATGTGTAATTATCTTCTGGAGCAATTTCACATGAAACGACGCCATACATTTTGCCTGCATCCATCTTATCAACCATTTCCATAAGCGTAACGCCTGTGCATGTTTCGCCATTCATGATTGCGCGTTGAATTGGTGCTGCGCCTCTGTATTTTGGAAGAATGGATCCATGAAGATTTAATGCGCCCATTTCTGGGATATCAAGTAAGCCTTGTGGAACAATTTGGCCATAGGCCATTGTGAGAATTAAGTCTGGTTTTAATTCCTTCAAAAATTCATAATCTAATCTGATTTTATGAGGTTGATAAACCGGGATATTATGTTGCTTTGCAACAACTTTGGTTGGAACCTCAGTTAAAATAGCTTTTCTTCCAACAGGTCTATCCTCTTGTGCAATAACTGCGACAATGTTAAAACCTTCTTGAATTAATGCTTCAAGAACTTGGGCAGACATTTCTGGTGTACCCATATAAACAATTCTAGTCTCACTTATGCTTTTCATGGCTACTATTATAAAAGTAACGTCAATGATTTACAATCATAATGATATTTTGCAAAAAATGTTTGTTAATATCGAGTAAGTTTGATAAACTTATGAACGTAATTGAGAGGAAAAAGTTAAAATGGCTCAAATTAAATCACAAATTAAGAGAATCGGTACAAACGAAAAAGCAAGACAACGTAACGTTAGTTACAGATCAAGAATTGCAACTGAATCAAAGAAGGTTCGTGTTGCTGTTGAAAACAAAGATGCAAAGGCAGCTGCTGAAGCATTAAAGGTTGCTTTAAAGTTAATCGATAAATCAGTTACAGCTGGTGTTTATACACGTAATACTGCTGCACGTAAAAAATCATCTCTTACTAAATTAGTCAACGGATTAGCAAAATAATCTAGTTTGGAAAATTTATTAGAAATAATTCTAAACCATAAGAGCGGTCAATTTGACCGCTTTTAATTTGCGCATCTAAATTATATAAATCATCCAATGCGTGGGCGATTTGTCTCCTAGATAAAAATCTAGAATTCTTTAAAGCCATGTAAACACGGCCCTCACTAACATTTAATTCTTTAGCAATTTGTCCTTTATCAAGTCCGCGCACATCTAAGTAGCAAACTTGGGCAATAAATCTAAATTGGGTTGCAAGCATAGGAATTAAAGCATCTGTCGCTTTGGCGCCAAGTAATTTTAAATCTCTATAAATAGAAATGGCTAATGCATTATCTCCTTTAAACAAGGCATTAGACATTTGAAAAGCATCATCTTCTAGAGGTTTTGCAACCATAAGCAAAACATCAGAAAGTGTAATTTTGTCTTTATATAAACAAAGTTTATCAGCTTCATTAACAAATCTTGTTAAGTCGCCATCAACTCTTGCGACTAATTCATTCACCGCATCTGAATCAATTTCAACTTCTCTATTTTTGAAATACTTTTTCGCATAAACTGGCCATTGTTCTTTTGTAAGATCCAAAAATTCAAAAACACCATGAATTGAATCAATATATTTGGCGATTCCACCATTTTTATCTAATTTGTCTGAACGTAAAATGAAAATACAGTTAATTTCATCTGGATTGTTTTTTATGCAGTCTAGAAGCTTTTCTTTTTCTTCGTCTTTTCCTTCTTTTGTTAAAAAGGTTGCGTTATCAACAACAACAGCTTTTCTATCATAACCTAAAGGCATCATTGATGCTTCAGAAACAATTTCATCTATAGATGATTCTGCATAATCAATCTTTATTGTATTAAAATCATCTGGTTCCTTAACGCACTCTTTTAAAACTTTCGCAAGGTGTTTGCGGATCATGTGATATTGAGAGCCATACAATATGTAATTCATAATGTCGATTATACAACATTATGCGAATAATGAAAAATACGAAATTGTTCCTTCTTCATCTGTTCGCCTAATTTTAATATTATTTTGAGTTAAAATTTCTAAAATCTCTTTGCTTGGATGACCATAAAAATTCTTTGCTCCAACTGAGATAATTGCCTCGCTTGGACTAACTGCTTTTATAAACTCTTCACAAGTCGATGTATTAGATCCATGATGGCCTATTTTTAAAACATCACAATCCAAATTTGAAAACTTTGAAATTATCTCTTTTTCTACTTTAGTAGAAGCGTCACCCATAAATAACCAATTTTTATTCATAAAATTCATTGTCAAAACAAGCGATTTGTCATTATCATCTCCACCACTAAAAACATTCAAATTTTCTAGAGTAATATCTCCAATTTTGTATGGAAATTGTTGAGGTTTATTTATGTAATTGTAAACTTTAAAATTCTGCATTAATGAATCTTTTGCTCCGCTGTGGTCAAAATCATCATGTGTTGTTATTAATGCATCAATATGAGTTATTTTATTTTTATTTAAAAATGGAATTAAAGTTTCTGTTGCCATATCGAAACTTTTATAGCCACCAGTATCAATCATAACAGTATGTGATCTATTTTTTATCAAAATGGAATCTCCTTGTCCAACATTAATAAATGAAACAGAATTCATAAACGGTTCTTGGAGTGGAGCTATTGAAACAATTAAGACAAAAATAAGAATTAAAGAAAGGTGTTTGAAGGACTTAAATCTCCCCTTTTCTAAAAGAAATATTCCTAAAAAGAATACCAAATAAAAAATAAATTCAAAGCATCCACCCCAATTACCAAATGGAATTTTGATATTTATCAAATCCATTTTTTCTAATACCCATGTTAGCCCACTTCCAACACTATTCACAAACCCATAAATTGGAAAAGCGATGGAGAACATTGAAATAATTAGAAAGAAAAGATTAATTGGAAATAGAATAAAATATATGATAGATGTAAGAAGGTTTAGATATCCGCTACTTACTTGAATAGGAACCATAAATAAACGGATCGTTGCAAAATATGCCACTTTTCTTTTCTTTTTATCAAATATTTTCAATGCATTATTAAATAATGGCGATAACAAGGATAATAAGAAACCAATATAAAATGCCTGTTGATAAACAAGGTGATAATCAATAATGATAAAGATCAGCGCTAGAAATGAAACTAGCTCAATATGAGAACGCTTCTTTTTAAAATGAAATTCGTTCAGATATTTTAATAAGTACATTGCATAAACTCGCAAAGTACCAATCTTGGTAAAGGAGAAAAATGCAAATGGTAATAAAACAAGGAAAGGCAGTATTTGGGAACCTTTCTTAGATAACTTCAAAGAAAACAAATAAATGAGAATCGAAAACAAAATGTGCAGGTAGATCCCACTCATCGACAGCAAATAAATCACTCCTATGCTATTAGCATAATTTATTGCTGAACTTGAGTAATCTTTTTCATTAAACAGAAAGGAACTAATTAAAGAGGCCGTATTTTCGTCAAAATGTGACAAGAAATTTCTTTGGAATTGTTGGATTCGGATAAATGAGTGAAACTTTCGGTCGATCTCGAAAGTTTTTAATTCTTTATCTACTCCTTTATTTGCAAGATATTCTTTAAAATCAAATCGGGATTCATAAGTCGTAATTTTTAAATCTTGGACTGAACCCTCGCAAACAAGGTAGTCTCCTATTTCAAAGTCATTATCTTCAGAGTAAACATAGTATCTTTCAAATCCAGCTTGATAAATCACATAATTTTCTCTAGCTTCAATAACGAAACCAGAATATGGACCTTTTTGAGCTGGAAACGGAATCCGTGGAAAAAGAGCTCCGATAACAAATATAGCTGTAAATATAAAGAATTTCTTTTTACCAAAACGATATAAAATAAATCCCAAATAAGCTATGCTTATTATAATTGAAAGAACTATGTTACCTCGTAAAAAATATAGGCCGAGTACTAATGAGAATGTTGTGAAAAGAAAACTCATTAATCTCTTAGACGGACATAATCTTTAATTTTTTCGAAAGTAGCATTACCGATGCCATTAACTTTTTTAAGATCCTCGATACGGCCGAAAGTTCCGTTTGTAGAACGATAAGAAACTATTGCTTTAGCAATCGTTGAACCGATGCCCTTTATCAACTGTAGGCCTTCTTCGTCGTCCTTGTTGATATTGGTTTTAACAATTGGCTCCATCGAACAAACATCGCTATGGTCATATTTTGGAGCAATATAAAAACTTGCTGCATCTTCTAATAAATAAGAAGTGTTGTATGCAAGCTCATCTGCGTTAGTGGTTGTTCCGCTGGCAACGCTAATAAGATCTTCTAATGTTGTATTTTTCTCAAGTACATAAGTGCCTGGACGTGTGACTTCCCCTGCAATGGTAACACTTATCGAGTCACTAGTACTGTTAGAATCTGAGACTAATTGAGTGTTTGCGTTTCCGCCTGCTGTTTCAACTGACGGATCAATAAATTGGAAAACAACAATTAGTACAACACAAGTGATCAGTACTGCTGCAAAAATTTTAACCATTCGTAATTTCCTCCTTCACTTTATATTTACAGTGAATTTTGGAAATCCGATAAAATATTTTTAGACCTATAATTTATAAGTAAATTATAGGTCTGTTTTTTTATAGATTTTTCAATTTTTCCTCAAACTGAGCTAATTTTTGTTTTTCTAATTCCACTTTTTCTTTCGGAGCTTTATTAACAAAGTTTGGATTATTTAGCATGCCTTTACATCTTGCAATTTCAGCTTCAAGGAATGCTTTGTCTTTTTCTTTCTTTAGTTTCAAGTCTTCCTCAGAAATTGAATCTTCTATGTATAATGTAAGCGCGCTATATACGAACTTCATGCCTTTGGAATTAGATTCTTTTGCAATTTCAATCTTGTCTGCAAAGGTGAATCTTCTTAAATAAGTATCAATTCCATCAAATGGTTTTTTATCTTTATAGACCACCACTAAATTTAACTTATAGTTTGGAGCTAATTTATTGTTAACTTTGTAGTTACGAACATCAGTAATCATCTTGTAGAAATCTTCAACTTCTTCAAGACCCTTTTCGTCGTAATTTTTAGCTACTGGATAGCTCTCTAACATGATTGATTTTAAGTGAGTTGGAAGAGCTAAATAAAGTTCCTCTCCAATGAATGGAGCGAATGGATAAATCATAATAATAATATTCTTAAGAATATTAACTAAAATAGATTTAACAACATTTTTGTAGTTTTCGTCGTTTCCGTTTAAGGCAACTTTACTCATTTCTAAGTAGTTTGAACAGAAGTCATCGTAGACGAAATTATAAAGATAAGTTGAAGCCATTGAATACTCGTATTTATCCATATAATTTTCGACTGATTTGATGGTCTTATTCATCTTCACTAAAATGTCTTTTTCAAGTGGCTTTAATTCATCAAATTTGATATCAGATTCTTTGAAATTTTCGCCAACAATATCCAAGACATAACGAGCAGAGTTCCAAATCTTATTTAAATAATTAGAACTTGCTTGAACTTTTTCTTCAATATAACGAATGTCTTGACCTGGTGCTGAACCGGTTGTTAAGAAATAACGAAGGGCGTCTACACCATATTTATCGATTGCATCGATAGGGTCAATGCCGTTTCCAAGTGACTTAGACATTTTTCTGCCTTGGGAGTCACGAATAAGTCCATGAATTAAACAATCTTTAAATGGAGATTTTCCAGTAAATTCTAGAGAATCAAAAATCATTCTGGAAACCCAGAAGAAAATAATGTCATAAGCAGTGACTAAAAGTGAATTTGGGAAATATCTCTCAAAATCAGGAGTCTTTTCTGGCCAACCTAAAGTTGCAAATGGCCATAAAGCTGAGCTGAACCATGTGTCTAAAACGTCTTCATCTTGAACATAATTTGGATCAGTCACTGGAGTTTCTGAAACAATAATGTCTCCTGTTTGCTTATTATAATAAGCAGGAATACGATGTCCCCACCAAAGTTGTCTAGAAATACACCAGTCATCGGCGTTTTCCATCCATTGTCTAAATGTGTGGTTAAAACGTTCTGGAACAAAGTTGACTTCACTTTTTGCTAAAGCTTGTTCTGCTAAAGGTCTCATTTTGACAAACCATTGTTTCATAAGCATTGGTTCAACAACACAATGTGATCTTTCAGAGTGACCAACTTGGTGAACGATGTCTTCGATTTTGATAAGTCTACCGTCTTTTTCAATTTGTTTTACAAGTGCATCACGACATTCATATCTATCCATGCCTTTGTACTTGCCGCAGTTTTCGTTCATCTTTGCTTCTAAATCCATACACTTGATGAACTTCATTCCGTATTTCTTTGCTAAAGCAAAGTCATTTGGGTCATGGGCAGGAGTACATTTCATAGCACCTGTACCAAATTCGATATCAACGTATTCATCACCCATAACTGGGATTTGCTCCTCGTTAGCTGGGTTGATGACCATTTTTCCAATTAAGTGTTTGTATCTTTCATCTTTTGGGTTAACGAAAACTGCTGTATCGCCAAACATAGTTTCTGGTCTTGTTGTAGCGACTACTAAGTGATCGTTTGTACCAACGATTAGATACTTAAAATAGAAAAATTTGCCTGGGTCATCGGAGTATTCTACTTCGATGTTAGATAAAGCTGTCTTAAGTTCTGGGTCATAGTTAATAATTCTTTCACCACGATAAATGAGTCCTTTGTCATAAAGTGTCTTAAAGACGTGAAGAACAGCTTTGTTAAGTTGTTCGTCAAGTGTGAATCTTTCGCGGCTATAATCGAGCATTAAGCCCATTTTTGCCCATTGTTTGTGAATGTTATCAGCGTATTCTGCCTTCCATTCCCACGCTTTCTTTAAGAAACCTTCACGACCAAGGTCATAACGAGAAACACCTTCTTTACGAAGTTTTTCTTCAACTTTGGCTTGCGTAGCAATGCCAGCGTGGTCCATACCTGCTAACCACATAACATCAAAACCTTTAAGTTTTTTATAACGTGCGGTTATATCTTGTACAGTTGTATTCCAGGCGTGACCTAAGTGTAACTTACCTGTAACGTTTGGAGGAGGAATCACCATTGAAAATGGAAGTTTTGATAAATCACCTGCGGTAAAATATCCTTCCTTTTTCCAATTTTCGTATTTTCCTTCTTCAACTTTCTTTGGATCATAACGTTTATCTAACATAACTCTGACCTCCCATAAATATATAAAAAGCGCCCTATTTAAGGACGCTTTAACGTGGTACCACCTTAATTCTCTTACAAAAGTAAGAGCACTTAATTGAGTTATAACGGAACAACCGCGATATTCCTATCGAGCCTCGCAAGCGACAATGATTATTTCCTAGTGAGATGCTTCCACCATCCATCTCTCTCTATAACTAAGAAGATTAATCAACCTCTTGGTCAACAGCGAATAAATTATAACAATTTCTTTATTTTAATTAAAGAATTTGTGATATTTTTGCTTTAATTTCCTCTAAGCCCACTCCACTTGTGGATGATGCTAAGATGAAATTTTCAATTCCCATTTCATTTTGGATGTGTTTTTTAATCTTAGCTTTTTCGCTTTGATTAAGTTTATCTGCTTTAGAAGCAACCAAAATAAATGGAATTCCTTTTTCTACGATAAAATCGTAGAAGGCAACGTCGTCACTAGACATTTTATGTCTAGAGTCGACAATGAAGACTACACCAGCAAGTGAAGGATTATCGAAGTAAGTCTCCATCATTTTGGAGAAATTATCGAGATGTTTACTTCCACTTGCTGTGTAACCATATCCTGGTGCATCAACTAAATAAAACTTTTCATCGATTTCAAAGTAATTTAATAACTTTGTATAACCTGGTTTTGAAGATGTAAATGCCATCTTCTTATTTTTTACTAAAGCATTGATTAAAGAACTCTTACCAACATTTGATTTACCAACGAAGACAACTTCTTTTAAGGATTTGTCCGGTCTATCGCTAAAGGTAGGAGCAGATTTAACAAATTTTACTTTAGAAAAATTAATCATTTTATTTAACTAATGCTACCTTTAATGCATCATCTACACTCTTCATATAAATGATGTTTAAATTATCCTTAACTTCCTTTGGAAGTTCATCAACAGCTTTTTTGTTCTCTTTTGGAACAACAATAGTTTTGATTCCACTTCTTAAAGCTGCGAGTGATTTTTCACGCAAACCACCGATTGGAAGTGCGTGTCCGCGAAGTGTTACTTCACCTGTCATTGCAACCTCATTGCTTACTGGAGATTTAGTAAAGCTTGAGATAATGGCAGTTGTAATTGCAACACCAGCACTTGGTCCATCTTTTGGAACTGCACCTTCTGGAACGTGAATGTGAAGGTCATTTTTCTCGAAAAGTTTTGGATCAATTTTGTATTTTGAAGCATTTGATTTTACGTAAGAATATGCAATAGTTGCAGACTCTTTCATAACATCTCCTAACTTACCAGTTAGGATTAAACCACCCTTACCTGGGAAGTAGTTAACTTCAATTGGAAGAATATCGCCACCAAATTCAGTGTATGCTAAACCTGTAACTACACCAACTTGGCCCTTTTCTTCTTTCTTTGTGTTTTCAAAAAGAGGAGCACCTAAATACTTTTCAATAAGTTTAGGAGTAACTTCTACTTTTTTGAGCTCTTTGTTTGTTAATAACTCAACCACCGCTTTTCTCATTACTGAGGCAATTTTACGTTCAAGTTCACGTACACCAGCTTCGCGTGTGTACTTGCGAATTAAATGTAAATAAGCATCTTCACTAAATGAAATTTGACGTGATTTTAAGCCGTTTGCAGCAAGTTGTTTCTTAAATAAGAAACCTTTTGCAATTTTAAGCTTTTCAATTTCAGTATAAGAATTAACTTCAATAAGTTCTAGTCTATCACGAAGAGGGGCTGGAATATTTTCCAAATAGTTGGCAGTACAAATAAACAAAACATTGCTTAAGTCATAAGGCTCTTCAAGATAATTATCATTGAAAGCAAAGTTTTGTTCTGGATCAAGCACTTCGAGAAGTGCTGATGCAGGATCTCCTTTGTATGATGAAGCGAGTTTATCAACTTCATCTAAAAGGAAAACTGGATTTGTAACGCCAACGCGTTTCATGCCTGAAATAATACGGCCAGGCATTGAGCCAACGTATGTGCGTCTATGTCCACGAATTTCAGCTTCATCAGAAATACCACCAAGAGAAGCTTTGAAGAATTTTCTTCCAAGTGCTCTAGCGATTGATTTTCCAAGAGAAGTTTTGCCACATCCTGGTGGACCATAGAAACAAAGAATTGGAGCCTTTAAATTGCCAGTCATTTTCTTGACTGCTAAGTACTCTACAATACGTTTTTTAACATCAGTAAGACCATAATGGTCTTCATCTAATATTTTCTTAACGTTTTCAAGGTCTTCATTATCTTGAGTTTCTTCAAACCATGGAACATCCATTAATGTTTGAATGTAGCTCATAATAAGTGAAGATTCTAGTGATGCTTGTGGCATCATTGAATAACGTTTAAGTTCTGTTTTGACCTTGGCTTTAACATGATCTGGATAAGGATGTTCTTCAAGACGTTTTTTGATGTTTTCTTCATCACTTGTTCCGTCTGGATCATCACCTAGTTCTTTTTTAATAGCGCGAAGTTTTTCTCTAAGAATGTAATCGCGTTGTTGTTTTTCAGTTTGTTCTGAAACATCTTTACTGATGTCTTTATCAATTTCTGCTTCCTTTTTAACTTCGTTAATAGCAAGTAATGTGAGCTCTAAACGTTTCTCTAAATCGAGTTCATTTAAAATTCTCATTCTGCCTTCATCAGTTAAAGGAATGTAAGGTGCTAAAATGTCAGGAAGAATGGTTGGTTCTACACCTTTTGTAGTAATGTCTGCAAAAAGTGTTCTTGGAACTACATTGCTAACTTCTGGAGTTGCAACTAAAGCTGAAATAATGTTTTTGCAATAAGCAACAACACGCTTTTCGTCTTTAACTACATCTTCGATTGTTTCAGCATCTGCAACGAAATGACCAGAGGCATCAAATGAAACATTGTTAATTTTCACACGTTTTGTACCAGTAATGTGAATTTTGACGTATGTCTTCATGTTTGAATATGAAGTAATACGGCACAAAGTGCCGACTTCACACACATCTTTTTGTGATGGCACTTCAATAGAAGCATCTTTTTGAGCCACAACTAAAAGGAGGGATGAGTTGAGGTCTCTGCTTGCATCGATTGCTTTAATAGAAAAGTCTCTACCAGCATCAATTTGTACATTTTTCTGTTCTGGGAAAATAACAAATGTTTTTGTGATAAGTAATGGTAAAGTCATCTTTGCCATAAATATCCTCCTTTCTAATTAAATAAATTTAATTAAGCAATATTTTCTTTGACTAAGAAGTCTTGAATCTTGCGTTGACGGAGTTCAGCTTTAAATCTGTTCATGTCTGCGCCAAGAATTTCTTTGACTTTGTCAACTGGCATCTTATAGGTGTCAGCGATTGATTGCATTTCTTTTTCAACGTCAGCATCGCTAACTGTAAGTTTTTCGGCATTGGCAATTGCTTCCATACATAAAATTGTACGAACGTTCTTGTCTGCTTCGACTTTCATGCTCTTTTCGACGTCTTCTGGTTTTTGACCAGTGATTTGATAGTATTGTTCAAGTGTTAAACCACGTTGTTCAATTTGTTGTTGCATGTTTTTCTTCATGCCTTCAACTTCATCTAAAAGAATTTCATCTGCAATTTCAATCTTTGCATCTTTAACGATTGCATCTAAGACTTTGTTTAATGCATCATTTTGTGCTTTAGCTTCTTTAGAAGCTTTGATTTGTTTTTCTTCATAAGCTTTTAAGCCAGCTTCATCTTTAACATCTGGAATATTAAGTTCTTTGATGAGGTCAGCATCAAGTTTTGGAGTAACTTTTTCCTTAACTTCGTGGACAACACATTTAAATAATGCTTTCTTGCCTGCGAGTTCTGGAACATATTGTTCTGGGAATGTAACGTTAACATCGACGTTTTCTCCTGCTTTGTGACCAACTAATTGATCTTCAAAGCCTGGAACAAATGAATTTGAACCTAATTCTAACGAATAGTTATCAGCTTTTCCGCCATCAAATTCTTTGCCATCAACTGAACCAACAAAGTCAATAACGACTGTGTCGCCTTTTGCTGCTGGACCTTCTTTGACTGCGAGTGAAGCTTGTTGAGCAACGAGTTTATCAATTGCTTCTTTAACTTCTTCTTCGGTTACCTTAACAGCATCTTTTTTGATTGCTAAGCCTTTGTAATTTCCGAGCTTAACTTCTGGTGCTAAGATAATGATGAACTTCAATTGAAGTTCTGAGTCTGAAACTTTAGTAACATCAACACTTGGTCTGGCAAATGGTTGAAGTTTTTCTTCTTTCAAGACTTCGTCGAATGCTGGTTGAAGCATGGAATTAATTGCTTCATTAAAAATTGAACCAGTGTCGATGTGTTTACGTGCCATTGCTTCTGGAACGGAACCTTTACGGAATCCTTTGAGTTCAAGATTTTTTGCTAACTTTTTGAAAGCTTTTTCTTGAGCTGCTTTCCAATCTGCAGTTTCGACGTCACAAATGACTTCGACTTTTGAATTTTCAAGTTTGTTTACAACTCTTTTCATAATTTATTTCTAATCTCCTTTAAATTACGTAAGTAAGAGTATACAAAAAACTTGTCGCATACGCAACAAGAAAATTGTTATTTAATATTTTTTGTCTATAGACAGTTTATATTAGATTCTAATTTCTGGGGTGGATTCGATTTTAGCTTTTATTTTATGAGCAAAATTAAGTAATTCTTCATCTAAAGATGAAGTATCTTGTCCAAGGTATTCATTTGCAATTGCAATGAACGCTGAGGCTAATTTATCACATCCGTCATAATAAATATCAGATGGATATGTATCAATAATGTAGCAATTAAACAAATGAAGAGCCGTCTCGGTAAGCGAAACATTATTGTTTGCTTTTGAGACAATTTTTTTACAAACTTCGTTGAATTTAAATGACATAAATGGAGGCTCTAATTTAGATGGGTTTACAGTAATAATTCCTTCAGTACTTCTAAACTTAATTTCTTGATTAAATTTTTCGTCTAAAAGTAGGATTAAAGCGTATGTTCTAAAATTAGGATTTACATCTTCTCTTAACATGAAAATTTTAAGTGATTCAATATAAATATTGAGATTGTAATTTTTTAATGAAAAAAGTACTTGAGAAATCTTTGCTTGATCGCTATCTTTTTCTAAGATGTCATAAATCTCATCAAGCTCAAATTTTTGTGATGATTTTGGGTGTGATTCTTCTTCAATTCTATCCTTCATTTCTCTCATAAATTCTTCCACTTCTTGAGAGACATAAGGAAGGTTTTCATAATGTTTTAATGCGATGCGAGCTTCATCAAATAACTTCTTCGATAAAAGTAACTCAAAATGGAGTTTCATTAAACGAAGTTGATATTTACTTTCAATCAAAGATTGATTCTTTTCAATTTCATCTAATGCTTCATCGCTTTTGCCTAAAATAACAAGGCAAGAAACGCGCATTAAAAGTTCCTTTGGATCTTTGCTATCTTTTGTAAGGTCCAAAACTAATTGATATTCTTTTTTATTAAATAAAGAATCTAAGTTGTCCATGGGCTAAATTATACACCAAGGCAAATAAAAAGGAAGAACATTAATGTCCTTCCTCATTTATTTTTCTTTTTTAATTAAATCATTATGTTGTGTTCTTCTGGAGCAACACCAACAATAGTTGCGCTATCAGAGGAGCTAACAATTTCTAATATAAGAGAAATTATATCTGCTTCAACAAAGGTTGAGAAATCTGGAAATTCTACAGAGCCTGTACCATAGGTAAAAGTTGCAAATTCTTCCGATGAAATCTTTTCTTTCGATTCGATTTTACCGTCTTTCTTGCTTTCATTATCAATTGATTCTTTGATATTTATTTTTTGCAAATTACCAGCGTTTGAAAATAAAACATCACCGGTAATAAGCATATCTTGTTTTATTTCATGGAAACCATAAATGTCTGTATACATGTTTTCAAGACCATCGCCATATTGAATAAGCATGCCGAGTCCATTGCCATCATAATCATAAACTGCAACTGGAGATGTTTGACCCTCTAATAATTCTTCAACACCTTCGGTAATTTCTTCTTTTAATTCTAGGAACATTTCATCAGTAACTGTTGGAATGTATTGCTCATCATCGATACCAAAAGTAGAAACTAAATCGACAAGTTTAACTTTGTTAAATAATGGAGTTACAGCTAAATAAACTGCTTCTAAGTTTGATGCTGGAACTACATAATCAATAATGCTATTTGCAAGATTTTCAAAAGCGTCATTAGAAAAATCAGCATAAACAATTGCATTATCTAAATAAATTCCAAATGAGACGTCTGTAGCTTTGAAAATTTTCTTTGCTTCTGGGATTTCTTCATTAATAACCACTTGTCCATTAAATTTGGAAACTTCAATAGCAATTTCCCAGTCACTAAGCTTACTTTGAAGATTGTTAGCCTTAAGGCTATAATCAAAGCCTAAATCAATACCTTTTACTGTTGTTTCTTCAATAACAAGGGAGAATTGATCTACTTTAAACGAACCTTCAATTTCAAAACCAGTTAATGCAGATTGATAGGTAATTTTAATGTCATCTGCTAATTTTTCACCAGCTTTTTTAGCTTGGTCAGGATCTTTTAAATCAATCTCTGTTCCGCCTGCTGGAAGACCATCGTTTGGAGCTGGTTCCTCAGCTGGTTCTCCACAGCCTGTAAGAAGTAGACCTGCGAGAGGTAAAAGTAATAAATGTTTTTTCATATTTTTCTTCTTTCTATATTTATATTAAATATATTTTCAAATTAAATCAATACTAAAGCAAAACCAAGCATAAGACCAAAAAGAATCATAAATGCAGGCAATTTACTCTTCCACATAAGAATTGACTCTGGGAGCAATTCACCAAAAACAACGTAAAGCATAGCGCCACTAGCTAAAGCTAAGCTAACAGATAAACCAACTTCGTTAATTCCACCAACTGCGAAACCGATAATTGCACCTATGACAGTTGGAAGACCTGATAAAGCGGTATAAACTGCAGCTTTCCATTTCTTGGTTCCACCTGAAACTAAAGGAACAGAAACAGCCATTCCTTCAGGAATATTGTGTAAACCAATAACAATAGCAATAAGAATTCCTGAACCGCCTAAAATAACAGTTGGATCTTTAGCATAAGTTGCGCCAATAACCATACCTTCAGGTAGGTTATGAAGAGCAATAACAATAGCCATAACTAATCCAGCCATAAATAAACGATTATCGCTTCTTTTGTGGTGCTCAAGGTGATCAGCGTGAATAATTTCTCCTAAATCATCGTGTACATCAGGATGATCCTCTGACGTATGAGGAACCTCTTTTTTAAGACGAACATCAATTAACTTATTAATTCCAAACACAATTAAATAACCTGCTACTGTGCAGCCAATAACTAAAGCAATGAAACCAGTATTATCTGAATGAGGTTGAATTGCTTCATGAAGCAAATCAAAACATACAACTGCAAGCATTACACCACCAGCAAAAGCTAAAAGTAAAGATACGACTTTCTTGGAATCTCTTTTAGTTAGAACTCCAATCAAACCACCGATACCAGTGCCAACAACACCAGCGATGAATGTTACTAATACAATCCAGCCTATGTTTTCCATAACAACATTATTATAAATAAAAGCAAAAATTATTCAAGTAAAAATTAACTTCGGTTAACTTTTTTATTGTTTTTTCTGATTGTTTGAGTAAAAATTGAATTATGAAACTTTCGCAATCATTTGAAGACTATTTGGAAGCAATTTACGTTTTAGAGATTTCAAAGCAGAAAATTAAATCTGTAACAATTTCCAAAATGTTAGACGTTTCAAAGCCTGCAGTTACAAAGGCTATGAACGAGCTTTTTGATGCGAAATATATAGAAAAAACCCCATATTCCCCTATTAAATTAACAAAATCTGGTCGTGAAATTGCCAAAAATGTTTACCACAGACACACAGTCATACGTGATTTTTTAATTAACACATTAGGCGTAAATAGCAACGTTGCTGAAAAAGATTGTTGCATGATTGAACATGTCATTTCTCCCGAAACCCTAAGGGCCATGGAAAATATAAATAAGTAAATTAAAGGGACCTTTAGGTCCCTATTTTTTATTCAGCTTTCTTAGCTTTCTTTTCTTTTAGCATCATAATTCCGTTATTCAAGGCATTCAAGAACGGAATTAATAAGCAAACACCATACATCAAAATTGCATCAATTGGGAACTTAACAAGTCTTTCGAATTGTTGGACTGGAGATAATGGATTAAGTATTAATGGATAATTATCTTTTGATACGCAAACCATATAGATAAGAGTTGCTAATGAAAATAAGAATGCAATTGATGAAAGAATAAATGTAACTTTACGGTTTCTTAAGAAATCTTCGTGAATAATGTAAGTTGCAATTATTAATGTTGGAATTAAAAGTTGGAACAAATATGGAAGAACATAAACACTGTCATATGAACTCCAATAGAATGGAATGAGCATAAATGCTCCAAGTCTATTTAATGCATAAACTGCAAGAAGAGATAAACCAGCTTCTCTTAAGCCATATGCAAATGTTCCTTTATATGTTTTTTCAATATTCTCAGCTTTAACTTTGTTAGTAATTGTAATGATTAAATAAATGCAACCAGCAATCATTAATGAGAAAACAATTAACGAAATTAATGGATAACATTTAAAAATGTAATCACCAATAAATGTGTGGTAAATTCCGAGACCAACAAATAATGACATGCCAAAGCCTACTGCGGACATTACTAAAAGTACAATGGCATAGTAGCGCACATAATAAAGATCTGGTTCTTTTTTCTTGAAATAACGATAACCAGCAACTAAAGCAATCATTAGATTAATGAAAATTAACAACATTGGAATTCCAGCTAATGAAACAATATCAAGTGCTTCATAGTTTGAAACTACCATAAATAAACAGTTTATTGCATAAAATGCAATGAAGGAAAACATAAAGATTCCTAAAGCAAGTAAAGCGGTTTTAATTGGTTTTTTCATAATTATTTGGCCTCCGCTTCTTCGTAAGAATGTTTAATATTCTCAAATTTTAATTTAGTTGGATCATTGTGATCTATTGAAATTACTTGTCCACCTAATTTTTCTTTATCATAGTAAATTCTATCTGTTGAGTGAACACCATAACAAAGAGCAATATCATCATAGATGATAACAGCATCGTTAATATGGTCGTGAGCTACTGAAATAGCACGTGTAGAACCAAGTTCTTTTATCTTATCAAATAAGTGTTTATCTGATTCTGGAGTAGGTCCACCATACTCGCCAATCGATGCTGTTGGATCAAAACCTTCAGGAACATGGCAATGATGAATGTTCTCGCTTGTTCCGTCCATTTCGTGCCAAGCTTCTAAGAATTCTGGAAGTGCAATATGGAAATACATTGCTGATGGAACAACGTGCCCTACTTTATTTGTTTCGTAGTTAACCATTCTTTCGTACCAATCAATTTGATCTTGTTTAATATAATCGTATTTTAAAGTATCAAAATTATAGTTATGAGATTCTAAACAATAAACTTGGAATAAATCATTGTTAACATAGTTATCGCCATCTTTTGTTCTTTCATAAATGTTAATAACAAAATTGCTTCTGCCAGTTACATCATCATCTTGAAGATTAACAAATTTAACATATTTGAAGAGGCCTTTAGTGCCTAATAATTCTTGAATGTATGTATCTGAATAATAACCTTGGTCATCATGGTTGCCAAAGGCAAAAGTCCATGGGATTTCGTAACTATCAATGAAAGCGAATAATTTTGTTACGATTCCTTTATCGGCATAAGTAAATGAATCACCGTTAAGAACGATAAGATTAGGATTTGCATCCTTAATTGTCTTATTAATCATCTTAAAATGTCTTTCAATTATGTCACTTTGATTAAGGTGAATATCGCACAATTGAAGAATTCTAAAATCTTCTGATGTGTTAGCCCATTGTACGCCAACTTGATATTTATCTTCACTATAGTGAACAGTACCTTTACAGGACGTTAAAATACAAGCTAACAATGGAACTGCGAATATTATTTTTTTGTTCATATTTAATTTCCTTAATTTATATTTTAGAAAAATTATCTCTTTTAGTCAAAAAGTATTATACTTTTATGCATGGTCAGAAAAGATATCAAAGAATTTATTAAAACAATTCCAAGTGATGTAACCCTTGTTGCAGCCACAAAATATGTCGATGTCGATGACATGAATGAACTTTTTAATGTGGGAATAACAAATTTCGGAGAGAACCGCACAGATTCCTTCTTAAGAAAGTATTCTTTACTAAATAACCGTGAAATCACATGGCATTTTATCGGCCATCTTCAAAGAAACAAGGCTTTAGATGTTATAAATAAGATTGATTTTTTGCACTCTCTCGACTCTCTTAAGCTCGCAAAAGTAATCGAAGACCACTGTGACCATCAACTCAAATGTTTCATCGAAGTTTCTATTAACTTAGAGGAAAATAAAAATGGCGTCCCATATTATGAGGTTGAAAACTTCATAAAAGAACTTCAAAAATTCTCAAAGATTGAACTTGTTGGATTTATGATGATGGCAGTCAAAGCTAGCAACGAAGAATCTTTAGATTCTCAATTTGCAAAACTTAGAGAATTAAGAGATGAAATTGAAAAGAAACTAAATATTAAAATCCCATACTTATCAATGGGCATGTCTGATGATTATAAAAGCGCCCTACAAGAAGGCGCTACTCATATTAGATTAGGTAGAATTTTATTTGATTAAAATTCCTGTGACCAACCATGACCAATATCCCAGTGTTCATCGATGATGAACTCTGTTTTATTTTTAGGCAATTGAAATACATCAAGAATTATATCTTTTGCTTCTGGATATTTACCAATCCAGTTTCCTACAAACACTTTAAAACCTTCATTTTCAAATTCAAAAACTCTGCCTCTAGGTTTTTGGGTGTAATCACCTTGGAATCTTGGATCTTTTTTTCTGAAAAATTCCTTTTCCCAAATGCTTTGATGTAAAGCACTACCAGTTCTTACATTTTTATTCCATATTTTAGAATTATAAAATGGTCTGTCTTTTGCTAAAGCAACAACATAACCATAAAGTTCTTGTTTCTTTGGGTCATACCAAAAAGGACCAATGTATGCTTCATCTTGTTCATCAAAACTAGCAATCATTGCATCAATTGCTACATTTTTGGAGGCTGAATGACCGCCAGTACGAATATTCAACCTTTTGTCGCCTGATAAAAGTTTTTCTTTCATAATAATAATATTACTATAGTTATAAACTTTAGACAATATTATTATATTAATATTTTAAAAAGAAAAAAAGAAAAGGAAGCAAGCTTCCTTTAATATAGATACGAGTTTCCTCGTTATTTAAGGTTAGGTGAAATTGATTTTTTCATATTTCACGTCTCCTTTATGCAACTATTATAACTTTGTTATTATCTATTAACAAGTTTTAAAATGTGTAAGAGATCTTTGTGGATGTCTCTTTCCATATTGAATGCTTCTTCAAATGGAACTCTTTTGATTTCTCCACCGAATAAACCGAGCGCTACTGATGAATCGCCGTCGATAATTGCTTGAACAGCTTCAACACCGAATCTTGTAGCAATAATACGATCATGTGCAGTTGGGCTTCCACCTCTTTGGAGGTGACCAAGAACTTCTGCTCTACATTCAATGCCAGTTCTTTCTGTAACTTTTTTAGCGAAATCAAAGATATTTGGGAAAATCTTTTCAGAAACAATGACTAAAGCGTGTTTTTTCTTACCGCCTTTAAGTGATTTAAGTTTGTTAACAACATCTTCTTCAGTGTATGGGTGGTCATTTGAAATAACAATTTCAACGCCTTCTGCTAAACCTGAGTAAAGTGCTAAATCACCACATTTGTTACCCATGACTTCGATAAATGTACATCTTGCGTGTGATGCTGAAGTATCTCTAATTTTATCAACACAATCACAGATTGTATTTTGACAAGTATCAAACCCGATACATTCTTGAGTTGAACAAACATCGTTATCAATTGATGCTGGAATACCAATTGTGTGAATTCCTTTAGCTGCTAAATCTTTAGCACCTCTATAAGTTCCATCACCACCAATGACAATCAAAGAATCAATTCCGTATGACTCAAGTTGTTTGATAGCCATTTTTTGGATTGCTTCTTCCTTGAATTCTGGAAGTCTAGCAGATCTAAGAATTGTGCCACCTCTATTGATTGTGTCAGAAACAAAGTTTCTGTCAACTGGTTCAATACGGCCTTCAACAAGTCCTTTGAAACCTTCATAGACAACGAACATTTCACAGCCTTGTTTAATTCCTGAACGAACAACAGCACGAACACAAGCGTTCATGCCTGGTGCGTCACCACCTGAAGTTAAAACTGCAATTTTTGGCATAGTTTTATAGCTCCTTTTTCTGAAAGATTAGCAATATAATAACACAAACAATTTATAAAAAAATTGTAAGTGTTACCAAGTAAAAGAAAAATGAGGACATAGTCCTCATTTTATTTTTTTCTTATAGGTTTTATAACTTAAAACCTTTATAAGCTTGTTTCAAGATTGCCTTCATATCCTCAACCATTGGAACTCTTGGGTTTGCTGGTGAGCATTGATCTTCGTATGCAAGCATTGCGATTCTGTCTAAGTGTTTATTCCACTCTTTTTCGTCAATGCCACATGCTTTGAAGTTCATATCTAAGCCAATCTCTTTTCCAAGGTCATCACATGCTTCAGCAAGTGATCTAACACCTTCTTCAGGAGTTTTTGCTGGTAAACCAAGAAGTTTTGCGATTTCTTGGTATTTCTTATCTGCACAATAATGATTGTACTTTGGCCAGACAGCAAGTTTGGTTGGAACTTGACCGTTGTACATAATGACGTGTGGTAAGAGAATGCCACATGCTAAACCGTGTACAACATGGAATTCAGCGCCTACTTTATGAGCCATAGAGTGGGTCATTCCTAAGAAAGCGTTAGCAAATGCCATACCTGCAATTGTTGCAGCATTGTGCATTTTTTCACGTGCTTCTAAGTCATTTTTACCATCTTTAACAGCTCTTGGTAAGTACTCAAATACGAGTTGAATAGCCTTTAAGGCTAAACCATCAGTAAAGTCACTTGCCATAACTGAAGTATAAGCTTCAATAGCGTGAGTTAAGACGTCCATACCAGTCATAGCAGTTGGTCTTGCTGGAAGGTTTGTTGTAAATTCTGGATCAATAATTGCGACAGTTGGAGTTAAAGCATAGTCTGCAAGAGGATATTTCTTGTTATTTGCTTTATCTGAAATAACTGCGAATGGAGTAACTTCTGAACCTGTACCAGAGGTTGTTGGAATACAAATTAAACGTGATTTTGCACCAAGCTCTGGGTATTTAAAGGCTCTCTTACGAATGTCCATGAATTTTTGTTTGATATCGTCGAAGTTAACTTCTGGGTGTTCATAGAACAACCACATACCTTTAGCAGCATCCATGACTGAACCACCACCAAGTGCAATAATTGCATCTGGTTGGAAGATTTTCATCATTTCAGTACCTTTTCTGACTGTTGAAATATCTGGATCTGGTTCAACATCGCAGAATAACTGCATCGTAACTTTGTTACGTCTCATATTTAATTGGTCTGCGATTTTCTTAAAGAAACCGAATTGAACCATTGAAGTATCGGTAACAATAAAGACTTTATTTAAATCTTTACAGCTTTGTAAATATTGTATTGAATTGCGTTCGAAGTAAATCTTACGCGGAACTTTAAACCACTGCACTGTATTTCTCCTTTTGCCAACTTTCTTGACATTTAATAGGTTAACGGCACTTACGTTACCGCCAATTGAGTTTTTACCATAACTACCACAACCAAGGGTTAAGCTTGGAAGGAATGAGTTATAAACATTACCAATACCACCAAAGGTGGATGGTGAATTCCAAATGATTCTCATAGCTTTACAATTTTCGCCATAAGCATCAGCCATAGCTTGTTCTTTACAATGAATTGAAGCACTATGACCTAGACCATTAAATTCAACCATTTCAGCAGCGCGTTTAAAGCCTTCTTTATCATCTTTTACCTTGTAAACAGCAAGAACTGGTGAAAGTTTTTCTCTAGACATTGGTTCTTTTGGACCAACCTCTTTACACTCACAAGCAAGAACTGCTGTATCTTTTGGAACATCAAAACCAGCTTGTTTTGCAATCCAAACGGCAGATTGACCTGCAACAACTGAATTTAAACGAGCTTGTTCGACGTCTTTATCTCCTTTTGCATAACCAAATAAGAAACGTGAAAGTTTTGCTTTTTCCTCAGCATTTACAAAGTAAACTTTGAATCTCTTGAACATTTCAACAGCTTCTTTATAAATTTCTTCATCAATAATTGCGGCTGATTCTGAAGCACAAATCATGCCGTTGTCAAATGCTTTGGAAAGTGTAATGTCGTTTACTGCTTGTTCGACATCACAAGATTTATTCATGTATGCAGGAACATTACCTGCGCCAACACCCATTGCTGGTTTACCGCAGCTATAAGCTGCATTAACCATTGCGTTACCACCAGTTGCAAGAATTGTTGCAACACCTGGGTGATGCATTAATGCGGTTGTAGCATCCATGCTTGGGTGCTCAATCCATTGAATACAATTCTTTGGTGCACCAGCTGCTTCAGCAGCTTCTTTCATAACAATAGCAGCTGCTTTTGAAGATTCTTGTGCACTTGGGTGGAAACCAAAGATAATTGGGTTTCTAGTTTTCAAACAAATCAAAGATTTGAAAATAACTGTCGAGGTTGGATTTGTAACAGGAGTAACACCTGCAACAACGCCAATTGGATCTGCTATTTCAGTAATACCAGTAACTGGGTCTTCTGAAATAACACCAACAGTCTTAAGGTGTCTCATATTATTTTGAACGTATTCGCAAGCGAATAAATTCTTGGTGGCTTTGTCTTCAAAGACACCGCGTTTTGTTTCTTCAACTGCTAATTGAGCTAAAGAACCATGATGATCAAGACCTGCGACACAGCATTTTGCAACAATGTGGTCTATTTGTTCTTGATCAAGAAGCAAAAACTCATCAAGTGCTTTTTGAGCATTCTTGACAAGAGCATCTACTTCTTCTTGAGGACTTAAAATAGTTTCTTTTGCCATACACTATTCTCCTTTATTTAATTTATGTGAAAGTATTGCAAGAGAAGATGCTAAGTTAACATTTTCTACTACAACACTATCAGGAACATCTAAACGTACTGGAACATAGTTCCAAATTCCTTTAATTCCACCTTTAACAAGCTTCTTTGCAACTTGATTTACAACACTTGCAGGAACTGTAAGAATTGCAATCTTTGCACTTAAAAGTGGTAAGACAGATTCAATTTCTTTCATATCGTAAATGTGCTTATGATTTACTTGTGTGCCAATTAAAGATTTATCGACATCAAAACCAGCAATGATATCTAAACCATATTTTTCAAAACCTTTATAGTTTAAAAATGCTTGCCCTAAATGACCACAGCCAATAACTACTGCTTTTGTGGAATCTTTGTAACCTAAGAAATTTCCAATGTCTTGAATTAATTCAAGAACATCACGTCCTGATTTAGGTTTTCCTTCTTTTGAAGTAACAACTTGGAGATCTTTTCTAACTTGCTCTTCTGAAAGTTGTAAAGCTCTAGCAATAGCTGGAGCTGAAATATTTTTGACGCCTGAATCTCTTAAAATGAACAAATATCTTAAGTAAATTGGGAATCTCTCTAATTGTCTTTTTGAAATCTTTGTCATATTTATCGGTAATTTTATACTGATTTAACAGCACTAATATTATACACACGCTATAATAAATAAATCAATATTTTTTTACTGATATATTTTGCTAAGAAAAAATCCCAATTAAGGGATTCTTCTATTTTGCTAATGAGGCCGCTGCTATCGATTGCCCTACTCTTCGCATGTATTCACTTGGAGTACAAAGATTAATATTTTTATATTCAGGGAACTCAACTTTGAGTGTTTCTTTTGCAGTTTCAAGAATGATGTCTCCCCCTACATCAGACATAACTCTTCCAAGCAACATCAAGTGTTTAATTTCATAGAATTCAGCGTAGTAAGCAATCGTATATGCAAGATAAACACCAATTGTTCTAAAGATGTTAAAAACATCTTCATCTCTTTCTTTTGCAAGCTTTTGAACGGCTTTAAGTTTCTCACCAAGACTAATTCCTTCACTAAATTTAACGCCAATTTGTTCAGCAAGTCTAATAACTGCATCTTGAGAAAAATATTTACAACCTACACCTACATCATGTGACCACTCATCAAGTGGTGCATTTTCTTGAAAATCAACTGGGACAAATGCAAGTTCAGATAACCAGCCATTTAAATTGCCATCTTTATTAACGTATCCAACAGCTTCACTTGTACCCATTGCAATGCCTAAAACACAATTATCTTTTAGATCTAATGCTCCTGCTAATGCAGTAACATCACCATCATTTGCAATTACATATGGAATCTTATGACCAAGTTCTTTTTCAAGTCTTTCAATGGTGTTAATATAAACACCTTTTACTCTTTCAAAGTCAGACTTCTTTGTTTTTATAAACAAAGACGAAACCATTGGTCTATTATTAATAATAACTCCTGCAGTTGAAACTCCGATGTAATCTACATCACCACCAAGTTTATCAATTGAAGTTTTAAACGCCTTGTAAATCTCATCGTAATGGTATTGAACATCTTCTTGAAGTTTTGGTTGCCATACTACTTCTTCAGAATATATTGTTTTACCATTTAAAACTGCAGATGTTTTTCTATCGCTACCACCAGCATCAAATCCAATACGTTTTCCGTTTAAATTACCGCCTAAAGGTACTGAACAAGATTTTTCAGCTGGAATTGTCTCATAAGTGCATTCAACAACTTCTACAGGTCTTTCATAGCAGGTAGACATGAAATCATAATCAAAAGCTCTTGATCCGATCGGAGAATAGGATGATTTAATTGCTTCAAATACTTCATGAGAACCCGCTATGAAAATTTTAAATCCTCCTACCAACCAAAGGAGGGATTTAATAAATCTTTCAACAATAAAATTGTTGAGTTTGTCGTTGATACCTAAAGGTAAGATATCAAATTCACGTCTATAAATATAACCTTGATCTCTTTCAACAGCGATAATAATATGCTGTTTATTTTCAAAAGAAGAAACAAGTTTGTTAAATTCTCTAATTGCAATGATTGCAGGCTTAAATGTTGGATCTAAAATAGGCTTAATCATTATCTAACTCTTTCTCCAAGTTTATAAACTTCAGAGACATTAAGGTTCTCATCCAAAATAACTAAATCAGCAAGCTTGCCAACGGCAATCTCGCCTCTATCAGTTAAATGCAAAGATTTTGCAGCATTATATGAAGAAATTTTAGCAAGTTCACAAAGTGAAAGACCGCAAACTTCTTTCATATTTCTAACACCTTTATCCATAGTTAAAAGTGAACCAGCTAATGGACCAGTCTTCAAATATGCTGCACCATTTTTAGCTTCACAATCTAATCCGAAAAGCTGGAATTCTTTTATATTTGAATTCTTAATTTTTAAAGCATCGGTAATCATAATAATTCTATCTAATCCCACTACTTTAACAAATGTTTTTAAAGTATCATCACAAACATGGATTCTATCGCAAATAAGCTCACAATTTAATTCATCAAAATAGAAAGCTGCATTCATAACACCAGGATTTCTATGATGATATGGACTCATAGCGTTATGTGTATGTGTTAAATTGGTTAAACCAGCTTTCATAGCTTCTTCAACATTTTCAAATGTTGCATCGGCATGTCCGCAGGAACAAACAACGCCAAGCTTCACTGCTTCTTTAATGAATTTACAAGCATTTTTGTACTCAGGTGCTAAAGAAATATAACGAACAAGTCCGTTTGAACTTTTACTAAGTTGTTTTAATTCTTTAACATCTGGTTTTCTAATGTATTTTTCGTTTTGAGCACCTTTATACTTAACTGAAATATAAGGTCCTTCTAAATGAATTCCATAAAGTGATGGATTTTCTTGACTTGCTTTAGCAACATTTTCACAAACCTTAGTTAATGATGCGTTATCACTTGTTAATGTAGTTGCTAAATAGGTTGTAACGCCTTCATTGTATAGAGATTCTGAAATTTTCTTGTAATCTTCAATGTTTGCATCCATAAAATCAATGCCTGCACTACCATGGACATGAACATCAATAAAACCAGGCATAACAATTTTGCCTTTTGCATCTATAGCATTATCTTTTTTAAAGTATCTGCCTTTACAAACTTGGACAATTTTTCCTTTAGAAAATTCGATAAAGCCATTTTCAATAACTTCATCTTTTAATACAATTTTTGCATTCTTAATAATCATAGATTATTGTCCTCCAATTATTTCGCTGGTGATTTTTATATATTTATCAATATTTTCAATAATAGAAGTTGCTAAATTTAATTGGGTTCTAGCTCTATCTAGATTGTGCTCTGGATATTTTGTATGGAAATAAACATCACCTTTAAGATAATCTTCAAGAAATCTCATTCCTAGTTCTGTTGAAATAATAAATGGCGCATATGGAAATAATTCTTTTTCCCGTTTAGTTAAAACTGATTTTGTCTCGTTAAAATACGATTCTAAATAAGCTTTATAAATATCATAATTGCCAACTACAGTTTCGTAATTTAAAGTATCCTCTTTGTCTCCTGTAAATAAGGAACGAAGAGCATCACCAAAATCATAAAGAATTGAACCAGGCATTACTGTGTCTAAATCAATAATGGATCTAAACTTATGAGTTTCTTCATCAAATAAAGCATTATTGATTTTAGGGTCATTGTGAGTAATGTGAAGTTTTACTTCACCGTTTTCTATTCCATCAGTTATTAATGACAATTTTTCTTTATATTTTTCAATAATTGCAATTTCTCTTTGAACTTTATTTAACCTGACAATTTTATCTTCTTTGATAGCTACTAGTAAATCATTATAGCGTTTAGGAGTATCGTGGAAATGGGGAATAACTTCTCCTAGTTTATTAGCATCTAAATCAGCAAGATTTTTATGGAACTTACCAAAAGCTTCTGCTGCAATTTTTACCATTTCAATACCATCTTGTTTTTCGTAGGTTATTGTATAGTCCATAAAACGGTACATTCTAAAGAATTCGCCTTCTTCTTCAACATAGTATTTTCCATTGCAAGCTTTTATCATCTGAAGTGTTTCAATGTTTTTATTTTTAAGATGGCTAGTAACTTGGTAAATGTTGTTCATCAAAAGATCAATGTCTTTAAATGCATAGTGATTAATTTTCTGGATTATAAAATATTCAAACTTTTTTGTTAAGACTAAAAAAGTAGAATTAATATGGCCGTTTCCATATCTTCTATAAGCAACGAAATCTTCGTTTGGTAGAAATTTATAAAATATTTTAACTAAATCCATAAAATAATTATCTAATTTTATAAATAAAATTAATACTTTCTTCAATCCAAGTTCTATTTTGCTTAATTGAATCAAAATCTGCATCTGCGTTATAAACGTTTCTATTAAAAAGAGATCCACCATGTGGTCCATTTTCAAAAACTAATAATTTGTTATAAACACCATTTTTTTCAAGTGCTTCAGCAAGCAAATAAGAATGGCTTGTCGGAACGCAAGCATCATTTTTAGTTGTAAAAATAAATGTTGGAGGATAATTTGAATCAACATTTTCTATAACACTTAATTTTTTAACAAGTTCTTCTTCATTACCAGAAATAATTTCTTTTGTGTGACTATTTGTACTTATGTACATACTAGTAACTGGATAACCAAGTATTATTGAATAAGGTTTTAAATAATCTTTTTGAAGATTATAAAATTCTTCAAATTCTTTATATAAGTAAGCATATGAAGCAATTAAATGCCCTCCAGCAGAAAAACCTGCCATTGAGACTCTTTCTTGATCAATGTTTAAATCAGTACCATTCTTTTTAATGTAATCAAAAAGCACCGCTAATTCTAAATGTGGAAGATTATACTTTGTAAAGCAAGAATAATGTAGTACAAAACAATTAAAACCTTCAGACGCAAATCTTAAAGCAATTGGTTCGCCTTCACGTTGAGAGCAAAACTCATAACCGCCACCGGGAACAATAATCATTGCTGGTCTAGGATCGATGTTAACCTCATAATCCTTATCATTAAGATAAATTTCGACAAATGATTCGCTTCCAACGTTAAGATTAGTAATTTCTTTGAGCATTAATTTTCTATAATCCATATTTAATCTCTTTCTAAAATAATTTTTCTTCATTAATTATCATTTTTTTACTTAAAAGTAAAACGCCTAGATACATAACAACAAGTATCACTGGAATTATATTTCCAAGAAAATAAAAACCAATATTTGAAACGCTAGGTACAATCATTTCAAACAAAATAGAATTAATCACATTAAACAATAAGTGAAATACAGCACACATTTCTATTGAATTTGTTTTGATAAAAATAATTGCAAGCAAAACACCCAAAGCAAATGTGTAAACAGGAACAATCAAATCATATGGATTGAGTGTTGAAATAAATGTTGTTAGATGGCAAACTGCAAATAATCCTGCAGAAATTAATATTTTCTTCCAATTTGAGCCTTCTTCAATATTGTTAATCAATAACAATCTAAAGATAAATTCTTCATTTAAAACAACAAATACTGTTAATAAGATTTTAAGTAACACTTCTGTAGTATAACTGATATTAATATCAGTTGGAACGAAAGCTAAATACATAAAATTAGATGCTACCACAATGATTGTTGGTGCTAAAATAAACATCATTTTTAGATTTCTAGCCTTTAATTTAATGTCAAAATCTGTTTTAAATTTAACAACTAAAAACGAGCAAATCGAAAATAGAATTTGAACTCCAATTCTACACCACAAACAAATAACGCTGGAATTACGAATAATGAGTTCAAAAGGAAAACATGCAAACGCTATGTAAAGCAGCATTAAGATTAAAAAATTGTAAATTCTATTTTTCTTCATTTGCTTTCTCGAAATATTTTTTTAATAAAAAATAAAGAGGAATACTAGCTACAAATAAAACAATACACCAAACTTGGCTTGGTGATAAAGCAAAAGCAACTCCTCTTTCGTCTCCTCTAAAAAATTCAATTACAAATCTAAAAACTGCATAAGCTGGAATATAAATTAAGAATCCGTATTTGAATTTGTATTTCAATATTAGGAAAAGTAAAATTCCAAAAAGTACAAATAAAAATATGGACTCAATTAATTGAGTCGGTATTACTTTTCCAACTCCAGGAAATTCAATTCCGATCCAGCTATCTGTTGGTTTTCCATAGCAACATCCCGCTAAAAAACATCCAATTCTTCCAATGGCGTGCGCAAGCACGATTGAAGCAGGAGCAATAATTAAAATATTGCCGAGGCGTAAAGTAGACTTTTTTCTTAAAATAAAGTACGTTCCTAAAAAACCACCTACACCACCAAACAAACCGCCATAGAAAGTCATTTTCCAAACCCATTTATATTGTTCTTTAAGTGAGATTGCTTCGTAAATGTTTTCAAATATAATTGAAAAAATAATGCCAAAAATTATTGCAAAACATGCACAAATCCCTAAATCAATTAATGCAGATTTTTTCTCACCATTTTTCTTTAGAAAAATAACTGCAAGAAATACTGCAGCCAAAATTCCTATGCACATGCATACTATGTATGATCCATCGTTAATACCAAATAAGTTTGGATACATAATTAGGTCTCCGCTTTAATTCCTACTTTCTTTCGAAAACATAATCAATAAAATGATTATACTTTTCTCCTGGCTTTAACAACAAATTATCGGCACATGAAATTTGTGGTTCGATAGCAAGTCCTCTTCTTACGTGAAGATTTGAAGTAATTGTTTCGTAATTATCCGAAAAATTGTCTGTATAAAATACAGATGAATTAAAATCTGTACTAACTTTAAGTAAATATCTATTGTTTTCTAACAAGATCTGAGGATTTGCATCTTTATTTAAAAGTAAATAATGATCAACTCCTGAATCGTTTGGTGATTCGCTAATAGCTTTGCTAATCAGTTTCATTTCCCTAAAATCAAGAAAATCTGGTACTGACAAAATTGTTTTATCTTTTTTAATGTCATTCGATAGCAAAATGAATCTATCAGCATTCACAAATAAACTTAAATTATTAAGATCTGAATCTCCAAGATTAAAGTAAGTATGAGTTGTTAAAGAAATAGGACAAGTTTTAGATGTTGAAACATCAAAACTAATATTAATTTCATCGTGATTTTTGTAAATTTTGTAGATTATATTAATTAAAGCATCACCAGGAAAGCCTGATTCTTTGTCTATAGACAAATAGCTATATTTAATTAAAATGCAATCAGATTTTTCTTCAACAAACGAATTAAAAAACTTTGTAGCAATACCATCATGTCCACCATGTAAAGTATTTGTGCCATCATTACAACTCAAATCATAAGTAACACCGTCAACATTTAAAGTGTGATTTCTAATTCTTCCTGCAACACGACCAACGTTTTTTCCAAAACGAACATCTTCATTCAAAAAATCAGCATCGTTTTTAACTTGTGGAGTCATAACTTCACCACAAAAATAAATTAAGTAAATTGATGCACCAAGATTATTAAAAACGACTTTCAAATTTCTGTTATTGCTAACAGTTATAAATTCCATGCCGTTTCTAATATCTTTGCTAATCATTTGAGTTATTTTCTTAATTTAAGAACTTTTTCTTCGTATTTTTTAACTTCTTCAAACCATTCAGCTTCGCCTAAGACGCCTTGTTTTTCACAATACTCATCCCAAACTTCATTCCATGGTAATGTTTTGATTTCTTCTTGCATAGCAAGAACTTTTGTATGATCGTAAGAATCTTGAGCTTCTTTGAGCATATTCCATGGTGTTAAAAGAGCTTTTAGTAAAGCTTTTTCCATATTGCGAGCGCCAATAACAAGTGCTGCAATTCTATTAATAGAAGCATCAAAATAATCGAGTCCAATATATGAACGATTTAAGCCTTCGCATTTCACTAATTCATCTGCTACATCTTGTAAATCATCATTAAGTTTTAATACATGGTCACTATCCCATCTAACTGGTCTAGAAACATGGAATGCTAAACGCGGGAAGAATGTGAACATTGATGAGATTTTATCTGCAACATTTTCAGTTGGGTGATAATGTCCTGTATCAAGTAAATTCAAAATTCCACGAGTTGCAGCATAATTTAAGTAGAATTCATTTGATCCTGTTGTGTATGATTCAACACCAATACCAAAAACCTTTGATTCTACTGCAACATCCATAACCTTCTTATCATATTTATAACCTGCAAGAATTTCGTCAAGAGACTCTTTGAGTCTTTGTCTTGGTCCAATTCTATCTGCAGGAACATCTTTAAGTCCATCTGGAATCCAAATGTTCATCAATGAACGTTGGCCAAGTTCTTTACCAAAATATTCAGTGACCTTAAGTGAATTAATACAATGTTTAATCCAGTAATCTCTTACTTTTTTATCTGGAGAAGAAAGCGACATTCCATCAACAAGCATTGGATGGGAGAAAATTGTTGGGTTGTAATCAAGTCCCAAACCTCTAGCTTTTGCGTATTCTACCCACTTTTTAAATTGTTCTGGGCCAATATCAGCTCTATCAACAATCTTTCCGGTTTGATAAATGGCATGAAGATTAATCTTCTTGCTACCAGGAATGTATTTTAATGCAACGTCTAAATCTTGAGTTAATTCCTCAAAATTACGTGCTTTTCCTGGATAATTACCAGTTGTTTGAATACCACCAGTTAATGAACCAGCATTTTCAAAACCTCCAACATCATCAAGCTGCCAACAATGTAAAGAAATCTTTGTCTTAGCAAGATCTCTCATGGCTTTGTTGACATCAATGCCATACTTTGCAAATTGTTCTTTTACAGCTTTTCTCATAATTAATCCTCTGCTTTCATTTGAACTTTTATGTTTCCTAAACTTGTAGCTTCAATTGGAAGAGCAACAACTTTTCTTCCTGTATGCTCTTCAACAAGTTTATTTAAATATTTATTTTTGGCGCCACCACCAATTATATAAATATAATTGTAGTGTTTGCCAGTTATATTTTCTAATTCAACGCAAGCCTTACTATATGACTCTGCCATTGAATGATAAATCGAATTAAATAAATCAAAATTGTCTTTTGGAGGGTTATCTTTCAAAAGATTTAAAATTGCTTGTTTCATATTTTTAGGTGCAGATAAAGATGGATCATTAACATCGAAAATTTCTTTATATGTATTGTTGTCCAAACTCTTTTGCATTATGTAAAAATCTTTGTTTTCTTGTTCACAAACTTGTGTAACAATCCACATACCCATAATGTTTTTAAGGAACCTGATGTAATCTAAACCGCCTTCATTTGTAAAGTTAGCTGCTAAAGATTTATCTGTACAAATAGGATCTTTTGACTTAATGCCAAAAAGAGACCAAGTTCCACTACTTAATATAATTCCATCTTCTGAACAATCTATGGCTTCAAATGCGCTGCCTGTATCATGCGATGCACACAATATAACTTTAGTTTGTCCTCCAACCTCTTTTGCAACTTCTGGCAACAAATTGCCAAGAACAGTTCCAGGTTTTTCAATTTTGTTAAATAATCTTTCTGGAATGCCTAGCTTCTTAAGAATTTCTAAATCGAATGTTTTATTTTCGGCATTTAATAAAGCGCCAGTTGATTCATTTGTGTATTCATGTGATTTGATACCAGTTAATTTGTATGAGAAATACGAAGGAAGCATTAAGTAATCTGTTGCATTTTCAAGTCTTCCTTTATTCAAATCATCAAACAATTGATAAATTGTATTAAAAGCAGCGAATTGAATTCCTGTATGTTTATATATTTCTTCAAACGACACTACTTCGTGCAATTTTTTAGATGAAAGTATGTTTCGCTTATTTCTATAGGCAAAATAAGGAGGTATTTCTTTATCTCCATTCATTAAAACATAATCGACTCCCCAAGTATCTATAGACAAGGATTCGATTTTTCCATATTTAGCAAATGCTTTTTTGATGCCAATTTTAATTTCTTCAAAAAACTTTGGAATATTCCAAACAAGCCCATCAGAAGAATCGTCCACTCCAGTTTTAAAACGATGAATTTCTTCTAATATGATTTCGCCATCCTTTAAATAACCAACAACATGTCGACCACTAGTAGCACCTAAATCAATTGCTAAATAATATTTCATATTATTTTTCTTTAATAACTCCAGGCATTATTTTTAAATTCCAAAGTTTTGCTAAACCTAAAATTACATCATCTGGAATTTCATTAATAACTTTGCCTAATGTAAGCATATAGACTTGGGCTGTCTTCTCAACAGTTTCAATTAATCCAAATGCTTCATCAATATTACGGCCAACACCATAAATACCATGGTTTGTCCAGGTAACAATTCTGTGTTCTTTCATTTTCTCTGCTGTGGCATGGCCAATTTCTTCGGTTCCACAAATCATACATGGAAGAACTCCGATACCTTCTGGAAAGACAACAACTGCTTCAGTATTTGTTTTCCATAACTTACGTGTAAATTCAATTTCATCTGTCTTCACGCATGCAGTCATACACATTGTGTATGTTGGATGTGTGTGCATAACAATTCTGTTTTCTGGATCAATTCCTAAACGAACTGAATGAGACATTAAATGTGCAGGAAATTCAGAGGTAAATCTACCACCATCTTTGTAACCCCAAAGAAGTTTTGCGAAGCAGCCACAATCAGAAATCTTAACTAAGCCCAAATTGGTTTCTGGATCATTCTTTACATTCTTAAAATATTTTCCAGTTCCTGTTACTAAGAAGTATTTTCCTCTAACATTTTCTGGAGCTTCGAATCCTAATTCAATATCACGAATATATTTTCCACTTTTGAAATATTTGCTTACTTGTTCTTCGGTTAACATGCAAGAAACATTTCCGCCATTTCTTTCATCCCAACCTTGGCGATACATATTAGCTGTAACATCGCCCATTTCTTTTACAAAAGATGAATTAATAAATTTTTCCATTTTGTATTCCTCTAATATTTGAAATAATTATAACACTTTATATAAATATAAAAGAAATGAAATTGTATTTTTTCGATATTTTATTTTTTTACTTTATGCGTTTAATTGCTAGCAGATTATTTCGATTTATAACTTTGTTATAGTTTTTAAATAATGCAGTTTTTCTTTTTGAGAACAACTATTTTTTAGTGATAAATATTGTTAATAAATATTTAAAAAATGTAATTTTATTTTTACTGGTCATGGTAAAATATTATCAATCATGAAAACAATTGTTTTATTTGGTGACTCAATTACTGATATGGGTAGATGGAGAGATGCTGACACTCATGCTTTTTCTTTTGGAGTTGGTTATCCTATTTTCTTAAAAGAAAAATTTGAGCGAAACAACCTTGATGTTAAATTACTAAATCGTGGTTGTTCAGGCGATTCCACCACCAATTTATTAGGAAGAATTGATGAAGATGTAATTAAAAACAAACCAGATATTGTTTCAATTTTAATTGGAACAAATGATGTTTGGCATCTTTATGAAGACGATGAAAGTCATCACGGGAATAGCATCGAGCAATACGAGTCAAATTATAGAAAAATAATTAATACTATAAAAACAAAATTACCTAATGCAAAAATGTGTTTATTTGGATCATTCTTTGTTCCGGTAAATGTAAACGAGAAAAAAGATTTTTGGGACCACATGAAAAAACTTTATTCTTATGTAGATGTTGCTGAAAAAGTAGCAAAAGAAAATGGACTTTCGTTTACAAGATTACAACCATTAATAGATGAAGCTACAAAAGACGGAAATGTTGAAAAAGTTTTATATGATGGTATTCATCCAAATGTAAAAGGATCGGTTATTATAGCCGACACAATCTTCGAACAAATTATAAAATATATAAAATAATTATTTTATATCTGATAAAATACGATACGCTGCAGCAGTCCAACCAAGCATGTCTGGTGATTGATATTCGGCATTAGAAATTTTGCCGTTTGTAGCATCGTATTTTTCAAATAATTTATGATATTTTTTAAAATTAGAATCAATAACGTTTATAAATTTATTTTTTGTAATTTCTGCTTCTTTTGTTAATCCAACATTCATCAATGCATCAAAGATAAACAAAGTGAATTCACCCCACATTGTTGGATAATCCCATTGATAAAAGATTGTGTCATCACGTTTTTCACAAACAGTGACGCCATATTCCAAATTTAACTTATCAAATATCTTTTTAGCACCATTCTTATCATTAGAAATTCCAAATAAATATGGGTATAAAGAAATAGCAGAAATGATTGAAGAAAATTTATTTTCAACAAAGTTGAAATCTAAATAAATTCCATCTTCTGTCAAAAAATATTTATTAATTAAATCTTTTCTATTGTTGGCGAGTTCAGTGTATTTTTTAGAGTTAGCATTGTCTCCTAATTCTTTATAGAAATAGGCAATGTTATTTTCAACATCAAACATAATGCAATTAATGTCTAGTTGCAAAAATTTAGAAATATCAATACGGCTTTCTTTAGTTTTAAAACGCATATTGAAGTCCAAACCACTCTCGGCAATTGCTATAATGTCTTTGCCTATTTTAAGTTGTCCTTCTCTAGTGTCAGAATATTGCTCTACTCTACAAGCTAAGCCATCATAATGAATTTTAATATCTTCATCGTTTGTATCACATTTATATTCATTTAAGCCAAATTTATTTATTCTTTTTGTCATGAAAAATTTATACTCTTTTAATAATGTCGGAAGATATAAATTAAGTATTCCTTTATCTTTCTTAAACTCATAATAATCTCTAATCATTCTTGAAAAGAATGGAGGCTGAGTTCTATTTAAAAGAGTATTAGCATTTGGCATATAACCAATCTTATTAATAAAATACGCAATGTTATCTAAATTGTTTTTTACTTGATCTTCGTAACCATCAAGTAACAAACCTTCGTTAATAAAGTAGTTATCCCAATAATAAAAATCTTTATACATTATCTCTATTGAAGGAGATGTAAAAGGATAAGGAACACCATTTTGAGGTTCTCTTATAGAGTTTTTCCAATTTTCTTTAATATAATCTAAAACTTCTTTCATAATTATTTGCCTAATACCTCAATATTTGTTCCGTAAAATATATCTGGATGATTTGATAACTTTTTAAATAGTAAATCCCATTTTTCCCACATTCCGTCAAAAGCATCAGCTTCATAAGAATGACCCCAAATAGCTAAAACTTGAGGTCTACTTGATTTACTATTTAAAAATTCATCAATTAATTTCTCAAAATCAATTTCAGGATCTAACCAATAGTATTGATGCCAAATGTATGGATTTTTTGGCATTTTAAATCCAGGTTTTATACATGGTCCAAAAGTTGCGGGACGTGCATAAGAAATTGTGGTTTTGCTTAAAAGCAAATCGACAAGATGGTTGCTCCACAAACCACCTGGATAAGCCATCCCTGAAACCTTATAACCGACAGCTTTTTCAAGATTCTTTTGATCATCATTTATTTCTTTTAAAACTTCTTCATCGCTAAGTTTAGTTAAATCAGGATGATGTAAAGAATGAACCGCAACTTCATGGTCTTTATATCTATTAGCAATTTCATCAAGCTTAACAATATTTCTAGTAATCATTTTCCCGTTCATAGGAAAAGACATATCTAAACCTGCAAGACCACTATTTAAATTAAAGGTTCCTTTTAGGCCATATTTATTCATCATTTCAATTAAACGTATGTCTTGCTGGCATCCATCATCGAAACTGAATGTTATGGCTTTATTTTTGCCGTTCCACATAATTATCTGTCCTTAATTAAAGTGCCTAAAATCATTTGAGCATAAATTCTTGCTAAAAAATCATTTGGGTGATTTACATTGTTTCCAGTCATATCTTTAAATTCTTTGAATTTAAGCAAATCTAAATGCGTTGTTGTCATATCAACCAAACAAACATTTGGCATATCTATTTCTTTCATTATATTAATAAAATTATGAACGCCAGATTTATACCATGTAGAATTTGGGTTAGGAACAGTTGTTGAAAGCAAAATAAATTCTGCATTTGGATTAACTTTCATCGTAGAAGAAATCATTGATAATAAGCGACTCTTAAATTCTTCTGGATCAAGCCAACCATCATTCATACCAAAACCAATTAATACCAAGTCTGGTTTATATTTACAAACATTTTCTTCAACATTATCGACGCCCCACTTTGAAGTCATTCCACCAACAGCAGTATTAACATAGTTAATACTTGTTTTGTATATTCTTTCCAATTCATGAGTGACAAGTAACGGGAAAGAATCCATTTTAGGTTCAATAAAATCGCCCCACTCAGTTCCTGAGGTATTGCAACCAACTGTTATTGAATCTCCATAAAAAAGGAAGGTTGGTTTTTCTTTATTTAAAAGTTTTTGGATAAACTTAGAAATCTTTTCACCTTGATAAATTGGTTTATTACCATTCCAAATTTCTTTATGTTTATAAGAAACACAAATTTGATGATTCATAAAATATGAGCCTTCGCTAAAAGCGAAATATTTATTTTTAATAGATTCAGGAACTTTATCGTTATCAACTGGAATTTCAGCTTTTGGATCAGGCTTTTCAATATAATATTTATCAAATTCGATGTAAGGCATTCCTGAATTTGGAAGTCTTTTAATTCCACCGTTTTTTGTCAAAATATAATCTTTGCCTTCAACGTATTCTATATTTTGACCAAAATTATAAACACCAATTAATTCTTCGATTGGAAAAAGAAAATGAACTTCTCCTTCTTCACCTAAAATTAAAGCTGTTTCATAAAACGAAACATTTCCTTTATAAAATGGTTTTAAATACAAATCTTCTTTACCAGTAATCATAATAATTTAATTACTTCCTCAGCAATGTGTTCATGGCCTTCTTTGGTTAAAATGTAAGCAGGTTCTTTGTTAGTAAAAGGAGTTTTTTTCAAAAATGAATTTAAATTAGAAACATTAATAAAATTAATGTTAATCTCTTTGCTAACTTCATCAAAGATTTTGTCCACTGCTTCATTTCCTAAAATAGATGAAATAAGAATAACATTAGACACTTCCTTAAAATTATTGATTAAGTCAATCATATTATCCTTCAATGAATAATCATTTAAATTACATGGCATAAAAAAGTCACCTAATTGAATAATTGTTATATCAGGTTTTTCTTCTTTTAATGCGAAAAGTTTATCAATTGTTGGCTTATAGCCAATTTCTCTTTCAAATTTTTCAATATTTTTAACGGTAACGCTGACATTTTTGTGTTGTTTAATGATGTGAATCCAATCAGAATCATTTTTATCATACAATAAAGCACTATTTTCACAGCCCCATTTGTTCCATTTAGCTTTTGGTTGATAAGAGAATTTGTTTCCGAGAACAAGCACTTTCTTATCTCCGTCTTTTAATTCGTATCCTGGAAAAAACTCAATCTCTAGAACTTTTGCCAATGACTTTGATTCTAAAGAATCATAATTAGGGTTTGCGTAATTAGCAATCTTTTCAAAAACAGGTTTTGGAAGTAAAGGCGTAAACCAATCAAATTCGTTATAAACTATGCCAAAATTGTTTTCTCCCTCATTTTCTGGGCGATTTGATAAAGTAAACAATCTAAAAATAAAAACAGTTTCTACCCAAGGAAGTTTTTCTTGGACAACTTCAAAAAGTTTAATGAAACGATCACCAATTGCGTTCTTTTGACTTTCTCTACAAAAATCAGACCACCCTGTTTCTGTATACCATACTTTTCTATTTACATCATTATGCTTAAGCATAACATTATGTAAATTAATTTGAGTTTGTTCCCAATATTCATTAATTTCAACATCTTTTAAATTGTATGGATGAAAAGAGAATAGTTCAAAGAAATCATCGACTTTAGTTGAACCTATCTTTTTTATAGAAGGATACTTTCCAGACTCAATCTTATTATAAATACGATCGATATAATCAGGAGCATATTCTTTGTTCCAAAAAGATGGGAAAAGCATTTTAGCATCCTTGTTTGCAGCCTTAATGCCCTCATTTGAGTAAAAGTTCAAATCAAGACAAATATCTTCAATTTCATCCATTGTGAAAATATAATTTTCATTTTCTTTTCGACTTTTTGCTAAATTATAGCCATTTTTATGTAAAAAGGTTCCATCAGTTCCATCTGGTTCATTTGTGGATTCAAAATATTCAATTTCAGTAAAATTAGAAGCAATTAAGTAATGAACACTTCTTTGAAGTCTCATAAACTTAACATACATTTCTTTTTCACTTTTTGGGTCAGGAACTACCCATGCGTCTGAAGGTTGATATCCTCTAGGATAAACGAATGCCCAATCCAAAAGTAAAAATCTTTCAACACCAGCTTTTTTTAACTTTGTTAAATATGAATTTAATCTGATAATTCCATCAGCCTTAAATTCAACTTGGTTGTTTTCTAAAACATTAATAATTTCAGGTGTTCTAACCCAAACGCGCATTGTTTTAGCATTTAATTGCTTTGCAAAAAATGCGATATTGTCATCACTTAAGCCTAAATCGCAACCAGGATTTACTTGGCAAGAAACTTCATCAAGACCAAAAAAATATTTATTTTTCATATGGAGGTATTATGTAGTCATCTCCGTTTATGAATTTAGCATAGTCGATTGCAATTTGTTTTGGTTGACCGGCTAAATTTTTATCTGGATCATCTGGATTATAAAATAATCCAAAGTTATTTTCACCAACACTAACATTTTGATGAACTAGATTAGTTAATCTAAATACAAATACTGCTTCAACAAATGGAAGATTTTCTTTAATAAGTTTTAAAGCATCAATTAAATATTTAGAATTGTCCGCTTTTGTAGTGTTTACGCCGTTGTCTGTCCAACCTAATTCACTATAATAAACTGGTTTATCACCATCTCCGTGGTCAATAGCAACTTGGTAAATTTCTTTTTGATAGCCAACCCAATCACCTTTATTTGGATCAGGATTGCCTGTTGTAACACCTGGATATGGGTGCCAATTCAAAATATCAAAATAATTATCAGGATCTGTATCTGATTTTTCAGTACCATAAGGTAAAGTTTGTGATTCAATACCTTGATAAATAAGTTCTAAGAAATGAGGACTACGATCAAGAAGACAAAGTGATATCATTGAACATTTGTTATCTTTGCTAGCTTTTTTAATGCCGCGTCTTGTGTAATAACAAATATCGCAAACTATGTTTGCCTTTTCATCATCAGTATATAAGAATGCTGCATTTTCTCTTTCAGTTAATCCATAACCATAGCCATTTTTATGAATACAAGAAGATGCTTTCAAATCAGGTTCATTTCCTGGTTCAAAATACTTAATCATTGGGAAAAGTTCCGCAAACATTTGGCTGCCTTTTTCCATCAAATTTAAGAATATTTCATATTCTTCGTGTTCATTCGTTGGATCAGGAACGCAATATAATGTTGTTGGAGCGTATCCATATGGGAATAAGAAAGTTGTATACATTGCTAAAAAGTTAGTTACACCTTTTCCATCCCTATAAAGTTTATCAACGTGGTCTTTTAAAATTGTATAATAATGGTTGTTTAGCTTTAAATCATTGTCTTCAGTAACGGTAAATAAAGCATTAATAGAAACCCAAAGTCTCATGGATTTGCATCCTAGAGCATTAACTCTATCGCCAATCCAATCATTTGTAATGGCGTAGTCAACACCATCATTTAAATCACCAGATGTTTCACATAATCCATAAAAATATGTGTAATCATAACTTCCTTTGTTTCCGCAAGAACCAAGCGAAACTAATGAGGTTGCAAGAAGTCCAAAAATAGATAAAGTACGTGTTAATTTATTTTTCATTTTTTTGTCCTCTCTTTTTGCGCATTAAAAATACAATTAGAAATGCTCCAACACCAATAAGAACAACAGCTGCTGCTATACTGGTAGGAATAATCCATGATAAATTATTATTTTTTTGAATTGGATTTCTTTTAACCCAAGGATCAAAATAATCAAGTTTTGGGTCATAATTCCTTACTGGAATTGTAATATGATTATCTAAATTAAATATCGATAATTCTTTAATGTTTGAGACACCGTTTTTAGAAATAATTTCAATTTCAGATTCTTCGTTGATAAATTCAAGCATTTCGTCTAAATTGACAACATTAGAATCAATAAATGCTAAAGGCTTATTACCAGAAGCATATCTTAATTCATATTTTGTGCCACAATGTTTTAATTCAAATAAAGAATTTGCAAAAACAAAATCTTTTCCAAGTTCAATTTCTTTAGTTCCATTTAAATTACTAATAATAATTTTTTTGGAGTTTGAATCTTCTAATGTAATACAGGTATTACCTTGTTTAATTGCTAATTGATTTTCAATTGAAAAGACTTTAAATCGAACAATGTTTCCGTTCAATTTGTGTTCAGTTTTTACGCTTCCACCATCATTGATTTTTAGTTTACCATTCAAGACCGATGAATTATTAAGTGCTAAGCCATCTGCCTTATCGCTAATTGCAAAGTCATGACGAATTGTTTCAGTATAATTTTTTCCAATATAATTGGAATCTTTTAAATCATAATCAAGATTTGTTATTGCTAGATTTTTAAGTTTAAAAGAAAGTCCATTTGTACCAAAAACAGCTGCATAACCATCCGTAGTATTATAAACTGCAGATATTTTTGCTTGTGCAAGTTCACTATCAGGTTGTTCAGCGGTCTTGTAATGCATTTCTATCTTGTTGTTTCTAACAACATAAAGGAAATTTAAAACTGTATTTTTAGTGAAATAATTTGTTTTTGGGAATTTATCAACTTCTGCTTGATCAAGTGTAGTTTGTGTTCCTAATGGAACGCAAATACCATTGTAATATTGAATGCCTAATGAATTGGCATTCGCATAACCTACTTCGTATGTTTTCTTTCCAACTTGCAAGCCAAGAGCAGCACCATTAAATGCGGCTGAATTACAATCGCTTTGAATGTCCACATCAAATCTTGCAATAAAATCTTTATATTTGACTTTTGGACCAAATGCGGATGTAATTGAAGAATTTGAAAATAAAATGTAAGGATCAGCAGCATTCTTTGCTGAATAAACTGGCATTCTAACTAACGGACCAATGTGCCAATCATGATTTGAAATGAAAAATTCATAAAGAGCACCATATTCATCAAAGCTTTCTTTAGTTCCGCCAAACGATTGACCAACATCACCACTAGTTCTATCAAGATAAATAGATTTTTCAAAAGAAAAATCATCAACATTTGCACCGACTAGTGAATCAGTAGATGAACCTAATGTTTTTAAACCAAAATAACCATTTATTTTGTTGGTTTTTCCAGTAACGGAATTAATGCCATCACTAACAATAACACTGCCATCAAAATAAACACTTAAACTAGTTGTAATTGATTGTTCAATATTTCCGTCTTCAAAGATGCACTTAGTTTTGTTGTATGAATCGCCATTTGAAGCAACTAAATAATAACCTGTATCTGCTTTTTCAATTCCATAAAATAAACCACTTGATTCAATACTATCTTTTGAAATTTCAAAACCAGTTTTTGCTTCTTTTGACATTTCACCAAGATAAAAAGTTGATTGTAGTTCATAAAGTTTATTTAACTTGTCGTTATTTGAACTTTCGAAAGGGGTATTGTAGATAAGTGATGAACCAGGTTTAGAAAGATTGGCTTTGCCAATAATTCCACACGATACATCTTTTTCAGTAAATGTATTAGCGTACCATTCTGCGTCTGCACTACCTGAAGAAGCATAAAGTACAGTTGATTTAGAAAAATCTTCTTCGCAAACTGTTTTTAAAACACCAGCTTGTTCATGATCATCTTTAACCACGAAACTAAGAAGCTCATTTTTACTTGAATAGGCATTGAATGATAAATAGCCTTCAATATTTGGAACAACAATATTTGTTTTGGCGCCAATTTGATTTCCACTTTTATCCTTTACAATGTAATCTAGTAAAAATGTATTGTCACTTTGACGAGAAAAAGTGAAAGATGCCTTTCTTGAAACAAAAGGAACACTTAATGGAGTAAATGAAGAAGGTTTTCCACCTTCAGTTGTGTCTTCTTTTAAACCTGCAGCTCCTTGTGTAACGAAATATTGAGTACCTTCACCTGTAAAAACAAAACCATACTGTCCTGATGAAAATGGCGATTTAGTAGTTGGTTGTCCAACTGCGAATCCTAACCAACCTAAATTGACTAATTGTTGAACATCAAAACTAATTTCAACCTTAGAAACATCACTAGTTACTCTATATTTTGAGTAAATTAAACTAGCGCCCCACTCTTGTCCATCAGGAACGATTCTAAGTGAACTATAATCAGAAGCAATTTCTGCATCATGGTTAACCCAATTTGAATTAATAGATTTATTGTTAAAATCATCCTCAAATTGCTGAACTTCATCAAAAGAAGCTAAAACTTCATTTGAAATTTTAGAAGTAAAAGAAAGAGGAATTAGAAGTGATAATGCCAATCCTGAAATAAACAAATATTTCTTTTCCATTTTTCTTCCTTCCTAGAAAGTTACTTTTGGAGTAAGTTTCTTCATTGTAAAACGAATAATTAAAATAAATGGCAACATAAACAAAGACAAAATAAGTCCATATGTAGCTGCAGTAATTAATGTATTAGGGTTTCCGTCTCCAGCACTAACAGCATTAAAAATTACCATAGGTACTGTAGAAACATTCGGGTTATTACCTGCAATTAACATTGGTTGTAAGTAGAATGCAAATACTGAAGTAACAATTGCTGTCATCCAAGTTGTAAGTGTTGGCATAACAAGCGGTATTGAGATAGAAAACATTTCTCTAAAGAAGCTACAACCATCGAGTCTAGCAGCTTCTGAAATCTCATCTGGAATCTTTTGCATAGCACTATTAATCAAAATAACGTTAGTGCTTAAGCCGTTAACTATACAGAAAACATAAATTAAAGGCCAAATAAGCGTGTTTTCAGAGTTTATTGATAACCAAGTAGGGTTAGGATTAATTCCTAGCTGTGCAAGAAGTCCTGCAATAGGTCCCACTGTATCACTAGTTACTTTAAACATTTCGCAATAAGCATCAGTCAAAATAACGATTGATATAATTGATGGTAAATAGAAAATAACTCTATAAATAGGTGTTCCATATGCTTTCTTATAGAATGCATAAGCAGTAATAATAGCAAATGGAAGAATGATTAAGTTAATAGGAATTGATCTAAATGAGTTCCACCACTGGACTCTAACTTGATCAGAGCCATGGAACAATTCATCCAAAATACGACTATAGTTTCCAAAGTTATTCCAAACAAATGACTGACTTCTTTGATTCCAATCGCAGAAAGTCATCTTAATGGTATCAAAATTAATGTAAACCCAGAAAACTGCAAAGTTGAAAAATGAAATAGCAAGAAAAGAAACAATGAAAATTGCTTTTTTAACTTTTAACCAATTCACAGATTTCTTTTCAAGAATCATTTTATTGTACCTTACTATTCAGCGTATCTGTTTTCAAATTCAGCAAATCCTTTTTTTGCTATAGAATAGGCAGCATTTTCAACGTTGCCATCAAAACCGTTGACCATAATGTCAACACCTGAATTTTTACGAAGTTTATCAATGACTGTTGGATATTCAATACCATAAGTCAAAGTTCTTCCAGCATCACCTTCATAAACATAAACTGGAGAAAGTGTGCCTTCTTCCGCAAATGATTTTCTTGGGAATTTTGAAATTCTATCATCTGCATTGTAATAAATATCAAAAACTGATTTTTGCCAATTAGAATATTTGAAATTTGGATCGATACTTGATTCAAAATTACGTGCATCATAATCAAATGGACGAATACCACCAGTTTCCTGTGTAAATCTGATGCATTGTCTTTCTTCGGTCATGTATTTTAATAAGCCAAATGCTGTATCTTTATGAGGAGCATTTGCTGGAACAAACATAACGTTATCGGTTGTTAAATATGTAAGTTTTGCAACCTTACCGTCTTCTTTTCTAGTAATTGCACCATCTAATGATGGAACAAACATTGTTTTAATTACTTGTCCAGAAGCATCGAGTGAATTTTTATATTCGTGTTCAAACCAGTCTCCAGTTAAACATAAGGCTATGTCACCATCTGCAAACTTTGTTTGAACATCTTTAATTGATGCTGCATCAGCATTCATAACTGAGTTAATGTATTTTCCATATTGAGATCCATCATCTTCTGTAACAAGTGATTTTACAGCATTTAATGCATCTTGAATTCCACTCCATTTGTATTGTTCTGCAGTACTAGCTTTCGCATCAAGTTTCCAGAAATCATCAAATGTACCTTGGCTGGAATATTTGCCTGCGCTTAATTTGTCGTTTGCAGTACCGTGAAGTTCAGCAAACCAGGTCATTGTCATAAATTCGAACCATTGGGTTCCGTCTTTACCAGCCCAACCAAATTTATCAACTTTCTTTGATGCTGTAGCATTGTAATTATCAATATCTTTAAAGTAAGTGAAGACATCATTTAATGTTTCTGGTGGTAAAGTCCATTTAGCACCATCAGCTAAGCCTTCAACTGTACCGTTTGCGTCATAATGAGTAATTTTTTGAAGTAAAGTTTCATTATAAGCAACTGAACAAGGAATAGCAGCCCATGGAATTCCCCAATAATCTTTACTGGCTTCTCTTCCTAATTGTTTCTCATAATAAAATCTATTAGCACATGAAGAATCGACATAATCTTTAATTTTTACTTTTGAACCATCCATTTTGGTGATTTCTTCTTCATACAAACTGCTAAGTCCGGCAATATACCCATCAGAAACAAGCTTCGCTTCTAAGTTATTTGTAATAAGTAAATCTGGGCAATCTCTTTTAGATTTAACATAGTTGCCTGCTGTATAAGTGATGTCAGCATCAGCAACTAAACGATAATCTTTGCCTGAAACGATTTGATCAGGTGAAACACCTTTTTGCTCAGCAAGATATTCTTTTACGAATGTTTCAAGCCAATTTGCACCATATCCACCATCAAAATAGGCAACATAGAATGCATCCCCGCTTTTACCACCACAGCCACTTAATGCTGCAAGTGATAAACCAAGTAATGCGACAGATAAGAAATTTCTCTTCTTCATAGTAAAACTCTCCTTATTTAAGACCTCCACCGAGGCTAATTTTCATAATTTGTTTTTGGAATATTAAGAAAATGATAACAACAGGTAACATTGAAATAATAATTGCAGCAAAATAAACTGGATAGTTATGAAGAAGTTGGATATTTCCGCCTTTTTCAACTAATGCTTTTATCTTTTCTAGACCTGTTGCGATTGTGTAATAATCACTTCCTAAAAAGATTTTTGGTGTGGCATAGTCGTTCCATGAACCAATAAAACCTAAAATCCAAAGTGTTCCGATAATACCCATAGCTTGAGGAAGCATAACTTGGAAGAAAATTCTATAATCTCCAGCTCCATCAATACGAGCTGCTTCAGCATAGTTATCAGAAATATTTTTAAAAACAGCGTAAACAAGTAAGAAGTTCATACCTGTTCCACCCATAGATAATAAAATTATCGAACCAAACGAATTTGTTAAACCCCAGTTATCCAAAAGCATATAAACAGAAGTTGTTGTACCTGCAATTGAAACAATCATTGGAAGTAAATATAAAATATAAATAAATCCCCTACCATGGAATTTATATTTAGCCATAACGTATGCAGCTAAAGTTGTTGATAAAACAGATAATGTTGGAGTAATCAAACAAAGTAAAATTGTGTTAAAAAACATTTCAACAACATTAAACTGATCTAACTGGAATACTGTTGCATAGTTAGAGAACATCCATTTTTGAGGAAAATTCCAAGAATTGATTTTAAATTCATTAAACCCGTCCTTAAATGAGTTGATGAAAACCCAGAAGAATGGGAATAACAAAATTAAAGAATAAATAGCAAAAATAACAGTAAAAACGATAAGAACCCTACTGTAAGGTCTTCTCATATGTTTTGTAGTCTTCTTAGCAAAGTTTAATGTTATGTCTTGCTTCATATGACTTCCTTGAACTTATTATAATTGCATATAATTAATTATATAGTTTCTTTTTGCAACAAAATTATCGGTTTTTCGACATTAATACTATCTTTTGATATATTCATTCCACTCAGTATAAGTGTCTCTATCAATGTGAGATGACTTCTCTTTTCTAAACTTAGCAGGTGTTACATTATATTGCTCTTTGAATACATTAATGAAGTTAGATAAAGTTGTAAATTTTAATCTATCAACTATTTCACTTAATGAGATATCTGACGTTGCAAGCAATGTTGCTGCTAAAGACAATTTTTCCTTAATAACATATTTTTTAAGCGACATTCCTAAATACTTTTTGAATTCTCTATTTACGTAGCCATGTGAATAGTGAGTTGTCTTAATTATTTCGCTAATTGGGAGAACTAAAACTTCTTCACTTGCAATCGTTCTAAGTAATGCTTTTATCCAAACTGGATAATAATCTTGTTTAATTTGATTTGCGAGAGCTTGAGAAAGCATTAAGATAATGACTCCTTTATGAATGGAATTCTTTTCATTAGTTATCTCATTATCTCTAAGTAAAGAAAGGATTTCACAAGTTGAAATAATAGCAGATCCACTTAATTCAAACATAAATGGTTCTTTTGAAAAAAGGATTTTATTAAATAGTTCAGGATCAAGATAATCACAGCATTCTTTAAACAATTTTTCATCTGCGTAAATGTCATGATGTGAATAGGTATCTTTTGTTTTAATATGATAATCATTCACTTCAAAAGGTCTAACAATAAAAGCTGAACCAGATGTCACTTTTTTAGTAACAAATTTATTTTTGTCTTTTTTGTAAAAATCAATGCTAGCTTCACCGCGTTCAACAAATGTAATTTTAAAAAATGTATTACAATGAGGTTCTAAAGGTGGTTCTAAAACAACTGAAGTATAAGGACAATTTTCTATTGTCTTTTTAGTACAAATCATCATAACTCGTTACCTTCTTTCTTTAATCCTTTTTTGTATAATTCAGGAAATGAATCTTTATTTATTAAAACGTCAAAAGATGATGTTGAAATCAAAAGAATTGCTAAAGCAATTAGTGGTATAACTAACATAGCAATTAATGACGCCACTAATAATAAAATTAAGAAATTTGGAATTGCAAAAACCAAATTCATAACTAATAAAATTAAACCCACTACTAAATATTGCCAAAAACGAGATACAACTAAAATAAGTGAGTTTTTGATTGCGCTCTTAAGTTTTATTTCATACATTGAGCATTCAGAAACGATTGTTAAAACGATTGGAGTTAATAATAAGAACAAAAATCCAGTACAAATTGCAGAGAAAATAATTGGGACGATTCCTTCAAATCCAAAAATGTACTTACACGAAAAATCAATAATTAGATAAATTAATCCATAGACTGCAGCAATTATTGCAAATTGACCATAGTTCTTTTTAATTCCTTCAAAATAGTCATCTTTAAACAAGACACCTTCCCCGTAAATCATTTTCTTTAAAACATTACCCATGCCAGATAAATGCACTGCCACTACAAATAAAGTTAAATACAAACCTACATAGCCTAGAGAAATAATAAGAATTGGATTATCTCCCGCATTAGATGCAAAATAAAGCATTAAAAAATAAACGACAAAGAATGGTATTAAAAACACTAAAGTTAATAAACCTAACTTTGTTAGATTTCTCCATTCAATTTTAAATATATCAAAAAATTGCAAGAATCTAGTTGCAGGTAAATCTTGAGCAGTAAATTCAGGTTTTTGAATTATTTTCCTTTTCTTTTTGTTTTTAGCCACGTTTAAATACCTCTAGCAAAGTTTTAATATAATTTGTTTTACCGTTAGTAATTTCATTTAAATGAACGTCTTCTTTTTTTAAAAAAGCAAAATAATCTTTTGAATCAAAATTAATATAATCAGCAAAATAAACATCATTGCATTTTAAGCCAAATTCATAATCATAGAACTTGAAATTGTCATCACTTGATAAATAACTTCCCTTTAAATCTTCATAAGGAAATCTAGTGTGACTTTCAAAGAAAGTCTTTGGCATAATAACAATGTCTGAAGTTGCTCCTTCTGTATCATATAATGAAGTAATAATTGGTTCTGTTTCTAAATATGAAGAAACTTTAACTTCAAGTAAATCAGGTAATGTTTCTTCAATCTTGGTTTTAATTTTGTCCTTTTGAGCCTCGCCAATAATAAACATAGAGATTTTTTCAACATCTTTTGGTTTGTTTTTTAATGTGACAAAGAAAGTCACGAAAAGAGGACACAAAATTAAAATGCAAATATATGCAAAGAATTTTTTGGATAAGTGGCGTTTTAAAGAATATTTAGTTTGCATCTTTGTACCCCACTATATAATCAAATTTTATTATTAAAATTATTTCCTTATTAAGCGGCAAATTTGGTTCAAATATTTCACTTAATAAGAATCTTCTATTTTCATCTTTAACTAAACACAAAACTTCTCTAACTCTAGAACCATCAGGAAGTGTAATAACATTATCTTTTATTTCATTAATTATTGCTTTATAAGTATTTTTAACGCTTCTTTTATATAAAATCTCATATTCATGTGCAATTTTCTTAAAATACCAGAACTTACTGAGCATAAGAGCACTGGCAATAAAAAGAAGAGTAAATAAAATCGAGAATATTATCTTGTAGATTACCTGATTATGATAATTAGAAAGAACTAAAGCCAAAACAAAAGATAACCAAGCTAAAATTTGAAAAGAAATAAGAAAAATCAAATATTTCTTCTTTTGTTTTGTTAATTCGATTAATTCTTCTTGTCTGTATAAGTCCATACACTCTCCAAATAAGTTTGAATTGTTTTGTTCTTACTTTTAATGATTTTAGAACCTGGAACGAATGATTCTTTAATCTTTCCTTCTTCCATATAATAAATATCATCACCTAAAAGCATAGCTTCTTCTATGTCGTGAGTTACAAAAATAACTGTTGCGTGTAATTCTTTAAATATTTTCTTAAATTCAGGAATTAGCTCTAAAGTTAATTTACGATCAAGATTTGAAAAAGGCTCATCAAGAAGATAAAGGATTGGACGTTTAATAATAGCTCTAGCGATGGCTACTCTTTGAGCTTGGCCTATCGAAATATGTCTAGGTTTTCTTGTTAGACAAGCTTCAATATGAAGCGTTTTTGCTACTTCATTAACTCTTTCTCTAATTTCTTTAGCATCTGAGCCTCCAGATCTAAGAGGATAAGCAATGTTATTAAAAACGGTCATATGTGGATAAAGACCAAGCGATTGAGATACATAACTAAGCCCTTTATCTGCAATTCCATATTCATTAACATTTATATCATCAAAAAGTAAATCACCATCATGTTCAATTAAACCAATGATTCCTCTAAGAATAGATGTTTTGCCACATCCAGATTCACCAATTAAAACGCTTATATGGCCATCTAAAAAAGTTGCATTAACCTTATCGACCGCAGTTGCAATTACTTTTTTACGCTTTTTGAATTCGACCGTGAAATTCTTTAATGTAATGTCAGCCATAAATAATATAAGCAAATTTTAGTTATAAACTAAATATTATGCTATATCAATTTTCTCATAAAAATGTCGGAAATTCAACCTTTTAATAAAATTAAATGACATAAAAAAGGGGATCGAAATGACCCCCTATAAACTATTTTCTACAAAGTAGAATTAGTCTTGTTTTTTCTTAGCGGCAATTAATGCAGCGCCAGCGATTGCTAAGCCTGTAACAACAGCGCTTGCAGCAATAACTGAACCACCACAGCCTTTCTTTGGTTCTGGTTGTGGTTCGAGTTTTGGAATAACCAAACTTTCTGCTGTGCATGCCATCTTATTTGCATCAAAGAGTTGACCGCATTCTGAACAGACATAATGTGCTTTCATTCCTTCTTTTTCAGTTGTAGCTGCAACTTCTGGAATTAATTCGCCAAGTTTATGTCCTGTTGCTGGGATAACTTCAGTCTTTGTTTCACCACATTCACAAGTGAATGTCTTGACACCATTTTCGGTACATGTTGCTGGTTTAGTAACTTCACCTTCACCCCATTCATGTCCTAATGCTGGATCAACAACTGGTGTTCTTGAAAGTTCTTTACCGCAGATTGAACAGTAGACAACTTCATCATGTGAACCTGCTTCTGTGCATGTTGGATTAACAACGTGTTCTTTAACAGCTGCTGCAGGTGTATGTGCAACATCTTCTTTTGCAAGTTTTCCAGCAGCAAGTTTCCAAGATGCATAAGCATCTGCATCTCCAATTAATATGTTGCCTGCTACATCTTCAAAGTATTTTTCGCATGTTTCACAGAAGTAAGCGGCTTTGTAGCCATCTTCCTTACATGTTGCATCTTTACCTGCAACTGGCGACATATCGTGTCCTAATGCTGGATCTGTAACTGTGTTTCTTGAAAGTTCTTTTTGACAAACTGAACAGTAGACAACTTCATCATGTGAACCTGCTTCTGTACATGTTGGATTAACAACGTTTTCAATAACAGCTGTTGCAGGTGTGTGTGGAACATCTTCTTTTGCAAGTTTTCCATCACCAAGTCTCCAAATTTCAAGAGCTTCGAAGTCACCAATTAAATCTTCACAATTCTCATCTTCGTAATAAGCCTTACAATTATTACAATAGTAAGCTTCTTTATAACCATCTTCTTTGCATGTTGCTGGTTCACCATCAATGAATTCAGCATCATGTCCGATTGGATCAATATCAATGGTTTTTGTATCAGTACCAAGTGTTGCAAATGTTGCTGTGTATGTGCCAACACCTTTTTGAGTACATGTTGGATCAGTGGTTACTTCATAAGTAACAACACCTTCTTCAGTAACAAATTCTTCACAACCATCATTTGTGCATTCTTTAGTTGCAGTACATTCAAATCCACCGTCAATTGGTTGCCAATCATAAACTGTTTCACCAAATACATGGTCTGGTTTACCAGCTTCAGTATTTGTGTAGCTATCCTTTTCAGTTTGAGCGGTTCCAAGTTCAGTATTATCAAATGTTACTTCAAAATGACCAGTTTCATAACTATGGCAAGTAGCATTTGTGTCTTTGACATAGTTTGCTTCTTTTTCTTCATATAAAGTTTCGCCACAGCCGTGTTCACAGGTTGCACTAGCTTTTGCAAGTTTGCCATCCCATGTAACTTCAACTGACCATTCGTGTCCAGTTGCTGGAGTATCTCCTTCAACTGAATTTGCCTCAGTGCGAGCTGTTCCGAGTGCTGTGTTATCAAATGTTACTTCGTAATGTCCTAAGTTTTTAGAAGTACATGTTGCTTCTGAATCTTGGACAAATGTGCCATCTTTGGTTTCTGTAATTTGGTGAGACCCATCATGGCTACAAGTCATTGTTGCAGTAGCAGTTTTGCCTTCCCAAGTAACAACTGGATCACCATAATCATGTCCAAGAGCATTGTTTAATGTAACATTTTCGGTTTGTGTTGCGAATTTTGTATTAGTAAATGTGTATGTGTAATGTCCTGTTTCGCCATCTTCACATGTAGCAGCACTATCTTGTGAGTATGAGCCTGTAGCAGTCTCAGTTGCAAGAACTTCGTCTTTATCAACACTGCAATATAATGTTGCAGTTATCTTATGATCTGCTGTTGGTTCACTATAAACGATTTCACCATCAGAGCAATCGGTAAATTTCGCATAGATTGATGTATCGGCATTAATTAATGTATTTTCAAAATCAAATAAAGTCGCATATTCACCATCAGCATACCAACCACTAAAATGTGAATTTTCTTTAATTGGATCATCAATTGGAGAAACTTTAGTTCCAACATCTATGCTTACTTGAGTTTCAACACCGTTTGCGATAAATGTAACTGTTTTTTGTTCAACCCAATCAGCAACTAAAACAATGTCTTTAGTAACAGGAACTCCGACAAATGTGTATGGATTACCATCCAATTTCCATCCATTAAATCTATATCCGGTTTTTGTCGGAACTACTGGCTCAGTAGCTGCCATATTTATTGCAACATATTGATCAGCAACAGAAGTGCCACCTTGAGAATCAAATGTTACTTTTGCTGCTTCTGTAAATGTTCCATTAACAAGTTCATTGTTAAAAGCAATAAATTTAAGCTCTGGAAGGGTAGCATCCATGAATTGAGTATCTTTATCAATAGTAACAACGCTTCCTTGTTTTGCAAAACCAGGAGCATATAACGCTAAAAGATTGGTAGAAAAATAACTAATTAAAGAACCTTCAATGCTTGAAAAAGGAACTCCGTTAAGTTTGATGTGATTGCCTATTTCCTTGCTTGCAAGATTATCTTTATGATTACCATCTATGTAATTTGAATTTTTACTAGCAAGATTAGATGTAAATCTTAACATTAAAACATTAGGGTCACCATCATATACTCCAGGCCAAAAATTAATGTAGTTATTATTTATTGCATCGTATGTTATCGGTCTCTTTCCGATTGACCAACCTCCATCATTATTCACAAAGTTACCAACATAATACAAAGTTGTAGGAGCAATTTTTGATTCAAAAAGAGTGGTATCTTCAGGAATAACAATCTCTAAGTACTTCAAGCCAGTTCTGGTTTCTATATCATCAAATGAATTATAAGGGATGTAAATATAAGGCATATTAGCAAAGGAACCAACTAAAGCACCATCAATGTCAGCAAGTTTTACACCATTCGCTGTAACTTTATCAAAGAAACTTGCAGATTTATCAATTAAAGTGTTAGAAACATTGCTTAAATTTCCACCAGAAACTGTAAAAAGAGCAATAGCCCCATTTGCTCCTGATGCCCATCCGCCATAATCAATGTTGTTCCAGGTTACACCTGAAATTTCAATTGTTTTTACTTTATCAGCAGGGTAATCAACACTTTTAAATACCAATCCTTTATTAGCATCAAACACAAATTCCATTGTAGGAATGAGATAGTTTTGGAATTTAAAACCACCTGTAATTTTTAATGTTGATCCTTCAGTAATATTAGCCTGTGGAATATTAATAGAAAAATAAGTGCTACCGTTGCTATAATGAATTTTTGAACCTGTAATATTTTGTAATTCAACACCATCTAATTTAAAATAGCTACCTAATGTTGACACCAAATTTGTTTTGTCGATCGCATCTCCTAGAGTTTCGTTAAATTGAAGCAAATATGCATCGCTTTCAGGATATGGATTCCAAGCCGAAGCAATGCCTTTATAAGTTGCGTAAGGAGTTTGTTCTTCATCAACAGCTTTTGTCATCACTACTTCATTGCCTTTTGATAAAGCGACAGATATTGGAACACTAGCACCAACTAATCCCAATGAAGTAAGGACTAATAATTTTGAATATACTTTCTTTTTCATGTATATCCTCCTTTTAAAATTAAGAAAATAAAAACTATTTGATAAAATTGATCTGCAGTTTCAATCTTTACAAATTCTGTTCATATTTTCTTTGATGAAATAATTGTATTATTTAAATATCTATGAATAAAGTACTCTAAAATTTGTAAGGGTTTACATTAATATAAATTAATACATAGTATTAAAATATAATTGAGTATCAAAAAAAGACAATTGTAGTTAAAAAAATGCAATCGTAAAATTAGTATTTTATATCGAAAACTAATTAATTTAATTTAAAAAGGTAAGTTGTATAATATTAGGCAAATGAAATGTGAATTTGATTTATTAGAAAACAACCTTAAAACTTATATTTCGTCTGGCAAAATTGCAGGCGGAGCTCTTGCGATTGCTATTGGAGAAGACTGTGTCTTTTCAACATATCAAGGTTATGAAGACTTTGAAAATAAAAAAGTTATTGATGAAAATTCTGTATTTAGACTTGCATCAATGACTAAGCCAGTCACTTCTGCTGCTATTTTAATTTGCCAAGATCAAGGATTACTAGATATTGAAGACAACATTTCTAAATTCTTACCAAAATTTAAACTCATGTATTTAAATGCCGGTGATGAAAAGAATTTAATAAAAGGAAAAGAAATTAATCGTGAAATAAAAATAGCTGATTTATTAACTCATACAGCAGGATTTGGTGGGTCGCTTGAATCTCCACAATATGATGCAATTCCTTTCATAGAAAGGAACCTAAAGGATAATGTTGATAAATATGCTTCATTTTTACTTCCAAATAATCCAGGAGAAACTTTTGCATATTCAGGTGTTGTAGGATTTGATATTCTCGCAAGAATTGTTGAAGTTGCATCCAATATGGATTATGAATCATTCCTTAAAAAATATATCTTTAATCCATTAGGAATGAACTCCACTACATACAAATATAATAAGGATAATATTAATCATCAGGTTAAAATGTATAAACACGAAAATAACCAACTTATTTTAAGCGAAAATCAAGAACGCTCATTTGAATGTATTCAACCTGGTGAAGTAGGCGGAGGAGCCGCCCTTCTTTCAACAATTAATGATTACATCAAATTTGCCATTATGCTTACAAATTATGGTGTTTACAAAGGAAAACGTATTCTTTCTGAAAAAGCAGTAAGGCAAATGTCCACTGCTTATCTAGATTTAAATAAAACCAAAGGTATTGATATTTATGCTAACTGGGGATTAGGTGTCTTTATTAGAGGAAGACAAAATCCTGAAGTTAACTTCCATTTAAATCCAGGATCATTCGGATGGTCTGGAGCGTATGGAACCCATTATTTCTCTGATCCATCTTTAAAATTAACTGTTGTCTATATGCATAACTCCCAAACATATGGAGGAGCTGGTGCAGCACACACAATTGAATTAGAAAAAGATGTCATGAATTTTTTTAAGAAAGCCTAGTAATTATAAAAACATTATTAGATATATAGGCATATGTATCAAATTATTTTCTGTCTTAATAATATTTTTGTTTCCAAACACATATCCTTTTTTTAAGTTGTAAGGCTCTTTGACCAATTTTGGAATAGCTCTAAAATTTGTTTGATCTTTTCCTGATTTAATTTCAATTGCAATAGGAGACATCAAATCATAATCGTTTAGCAAAAAATCTACTTCTCCAACTTTTTTGCTATCAAAATAATATAGTTCGTGTCCATGTGCAATGAGCTCTGTAGCTGCAACTGTTTCATAAACTGAACCTAAATTTACTCCACTATCTGCGTTTAATAAAACGTTAATATTATTTTTATAAAGAATATTAGTTAAAATGCCTACATCATTATAGTAAAGTTTAATGAGATTTTTGCTCATTGATTCAATCAAAGGGAATTTAGGGTTGCTGATTGACCTAGTTTGAAGTACGATACCAGAAGAGATTAAATAATCAAACTCATCCTGATATTTTTTTAAGTTTGTATCTTCTTTGTTTTCTATTTTCTTAAATTGAATTCTTTTAACTTTATTCTCCATATAAGAAGGTAGAGAATCAAAGATGTTTTTAATTTTTAAATTATGTTGTTCATCATATTTTGAAGCATCGTCCTTATAGTAAGCATAAGTATATGTTTGATTTTCTCTACATCGTATAATATTTGGTTTTAAAAATTCATTTACAGAATCAGGAAGCCCACCACATATTAAATATTGTCTAAACAAATTTAAAAAAGTAACATGAATGTTTTCATAAATTTGTTCTTTTTTTTCAAAGCATTCTTTTAAATAAGCAATTGTGTCACAACCAACATTATTTGCCCATAAGAACTCCTCGAAATCCAAAGGAAACATTTTTACCTCTTCAATACTCCCCATTGGAACAAAAACATGTTTTAATGTAATTCCTAGTAAGGAACCAGACGCTATGAAGCGATATCGGCCATCTAGTTTTAAAGATTTTAATAGACTAATTAAATGAGGATAAACTTGAATTTCGTCTAAAAATATTATTGTATTATTAATATCACCTAATTTATCTCCATAATCCGCACTTATTTGCAAATAAAAAGATTTAACATCAAAAACTTTTTCATATTTTTTGTCACTGTCAAAATCATCTTTTAAATTTATTTCAATATAATTTTCAAAAAAATTTTTTGCGGTCTCTCTAATTATGAAACTTTTTCCAATCTGTCTTGCGCCAGTTAAAATTAAAATTTTATCATTTTTATTTTTATAATTTTCATTTAATTTTTTTTCAATTTTTCTTTTAAGCATAATGATTCCGTCCGATTTTTCTAATTGAATTATACATCGTAAAATCGGTTTTTCCAATAAAATATTCAAAGAAAAATCGGTTTTTCCAATAAAATATCAAACATAAAAAATAAAAAATTTTAAATTAGTTTGAAAAATATAATTTCCCTTTTGTTTTATTTCCGTTATCTTTAATTAACGATTTAGAAATTAAATAAATAATTACTTCTCTCATAGTTTTATTGTCGCACTCAAATTTTTCAGCTAAAGAAGAAAGAGAAATACCATTTGATGCTGAAATAACTGCTAAAACATCTTTAGCATTTAAACTATTGATGTTTATTAAATCTGTTCCATTAGTGAACAATTGAATCAATATTGATTCTGGTATATTTGATTCAGTAATTATTGGAAGCGGGAAATTATTTTCTTTGCAAATATTTATAATATTTGGAATCCCGTATCCACTTCTTTGTGAAAACATAAGGAGTCTAAAGTAACGCATTATTTCTTTGTTTCTTGGATTTGTGTTACCACCACTTATCATCGCTTCATAACCAATAAGTGATTTTCCAGAATTTTTTATTTCAATTCTATTATTTCCTTTTTTAACGATAAGACAATTAGTCATAAAAAAATCAATATTAGATATAGCATTAACAAGTGCTTCTTTTATTGCATCCTCAAATGGCTTAGCTGAAGTATCTACAACTCCTGTATTAGAAAATTTGTTAGGCACTCCAATTTTTAGTCTGTTAAAAACATTAATAAAAAAATCAAATAAGTTTCCACTCCAATTAAGGTCAATTGAAACAAGTCTATAATCCCACCTAGTTGTTTCTGTAAAATTCTCTTGATAATCAACAAAATAATTTGGAAATACTGATGTAATTGAAAGATTATTTGTAAAAAACAAAACACCAGCGTTTGTCAACAAATATCTATTATTTTGATCTTTTTTAAGAATTCCAACTTTTTTGCAAAATTCCTCATTATCAAATTGAGAAAAAATATTATTTGGATTATTTGCATTAAAAATGTTTCTAAAAGCTTGAAGAGTTTCAATGTTTATATCATCAAAATTTAGTCCTTTGTTATTTATTTCGCTATCATTTGATGAATCTATTTTATCATTTAAAAATGATATTAATTCTGACTGACTAATTTTATAATCACCTTCAAAATTTCTTTTATAAGAAAATAAAATATTATTATTTAAATAAAGTGGTTTAGAACCTCTATCTAATTCAGGAACATGAACTTTAATAACTTTATTTTCAATAATTTCAATATCTTCATTTCTAATCAAATTAGACGAGACTTTTAAAGGATTATTTAAATTATCAAAAATTTCTCTTTTTATTTTTTCAATATTATCAACTCCAGGAACATTTATAATATGTCCTTTTTGTTCTTCTACACCAAGATAAATATCTCCACCACATGTATTTGCAAATGAAGAATATGTTTCAAAAAAAGACTTTGGTAATTCATTTTTACAAAGTTTAAATTCAATTCTCTCATTTTCGGTTAATTTTAATAGTTCGTCTAAGTTCATTGGTTTTTCCTCGTATATCTATTTTATTAATTATTTAGGGAAATGCAACAATTATTTAGGGAAATGACCAATTTATTTAGGGAAAAATTAAACATAAAAATCCCCAAATAAATAGTAGAACGGGTAAAAATACAGAAAAATAATGGCTTTTTTCTTACGATAAGACAAATTTGATTATTCAATTTACACAATAATTTCAACAGGAACCAATATTATTCGAACTTAATCGCTATAAAAAGTTATCATCTCAAAAAAGGTTTGTTTTTAAATTGATTCTATATTATTTTTAAGTATTTTTACTCAAAATAAAAGAAAGTGCGAAATGTGGTATGACAATCTTTCTTTCATTTATGCCAAAATTTCCATCAATAACCTTATAACCATACGAATCAACATTATTTTTCAAAAAACGATTTAATGATGCACTAGCATTATTTGAAGCTTTTACCTCAATAGGAATAACTTTTCCATCTCTTTCAATTAAAAATTCAATTTCTTCGTTATCAGAAGGATGGTAATAAAATAAATTAAAATTTAATTTATAAAGAGTCTCACCAATAATGTTCTCATATATCCCACCTTTAACATTGCCAGTTAAAGTATTTGCCATTATTGCAATTTTACATTCCTTACCATATAAAGCAGTCAATAATCCTGTGTCATGAAAGTATAACTTAAATTGTTCAACCTTTTTTTCTCCAACAAGAGGAATATATGCCTCATGAACATTATAAGAAGGCAAAACTAAATTCGAATCAATTAACCATTGCACACTATCACCATATTTTTTACTAGTTTGATTTTTTTCAACTACTGAATACTGAAATTTTTTTATTTCTTTTGATAGTTGTGCAGGAAGTGAATCAAAACATTTTCTAACTTTTATTTTTTCACTTCCAACTGCATGAAAGGCAATGTCTTCTTTATAGTTTTCAATTATTTTATTTTGCATATCAAAAGCATCATAGTAATTATGCCTTTCATTGAATTTTAAAATCACTTCAGGCATTCCACCAATAACAATATATTCTCTAAACAAGTTTTGATATTTTTCTACTATACCTTTATCAATACTTTTTGCTTGAATAATCTCTTCTTTTAATAAGTTGATATTGTTTTTCAATAATCCTTGACTCCAAAGAAACTCCTCAAAATCTAATGAATAAAGATAATAAATACGCTCATAGCCTACAGGAAGCAAACTGCATTCATCAACTTCTTTGTCATCATTTTCACTATAAATTAATCCAAGTAAAGAACCTGATGTTATAACATCATACCTAAAATCTTGGGCCATAACTTTTAATGCAGTTCTAGCATTAGAACATTTTTGAATTTCATCAAGAAAAATTAATGTCTCACCATCTATAAAATTAACATCAGGAAAATATAAAACTAATTTTTTATAGATTTCTTCCTTATCCAAATTACCATTAAAAATAGCTTTTAAATCCGATCTATAAGCAAAATTAATTTCAATAAAAGATTTATATTCTTTTCTACCAAACATTTCCACTAAAGTTGTTTTGCCAACTTGTCTTGGACCCCTTAATGATAAACATTCAGTAATTTTGTTTTGGTTTCTATTTTTTTTCCAATTTAATAAATCGTTGTATGCTTTGCGTTCTAACATAGTTAAATCCTCCAAAAGGAATAAAATCGCAACTAAATTATGCTATAAAAGGAATAAAATCGCAACTAGAACTGATAAAAAAGGAATAAAATCGCAACTTAAATTAACGCAAAAAGGAATAAAATCGCAACAAAATTAAACTTACAAAATATCAGTCCACTTGCTTTCGCCCCATTCGGCAACAAGTTCAAATGAATCATCATCAATACTCCAAGTGCCGCTTGAAGGAATAACTTCGCCATTATATTTCCAGCAACCGAAGAAATATTCTTCATGAACTGGTGTTTCTAAAACATATGGTTGATCGAATGTAACTGAAATAATATTTTTGTTAATAACACCACCATTTGGGTCTAATGTTATTGTGTATGTTTTTGCTACTAAAGTAGCATTTACAGTCATATTCTTTAAAATATTTGTAAAATCATCAACATCCCAAGAAACTATATAACCAGTCTTTTCTTTAGGAGTAGGAATATCGGTTAATGTTTGTCCTCTTGAAACTGTTTTTGAAATAGTTGTTCCATCCCAATTTATAAAAGTAATCACTGGTTTTTCGGTTTCAACCCACTTAGCAATTAATGTAACATTATCTGCAACATTCCAAATTGATTCGTCTGTATAGATTACACCATCGTATTCCCAACCAATAAAATCAGCATTATCTTTACTTAATGTCATGTCAAGTCCTATACAAGGACTATCGTATGTTAAGGAAATTGTTGTTTCATCAATATCAAAACCATCAGCATCATATGTAACAACATATGAATTTGCGGTGCAAACTGCATGGACAGTTATATCTTCATTTAAATTTGTGAAATCTGTTCTGTCCCAACTAACAGTATAGCCAGTCTTTTTAGATGGCTCTGGAATATCAGTTAATGTTGCACCTTTAAATACGTTTTTAATAACTGAAGATTCGTCTATATCTATAAATGTAACAGTAACTTTTTCAGCTTCTTCAAATTTAGCAGTTAATGTGACATTGCTTGCAACATTCCAAATTGATTTATTTGTGTATATAACATCGTTATATTCCCAACCAATGAATGTTGCATATTCTTTTTCAACAGACATATTAAGATTTGAACATTCAGAATCGTAAGTAACTTCAGCAGTTGTACCATCAACGCTACATCCTGGCGCACAATAAGTAACTGTATATGTGTTTGCGTTTGCGATAGCGTACACCAACATATCTTGTGAAATGTTTGTGAAATTAGATCTATTCCAAATAACTGTATAACCAGTTTTTGAATTTGGAGTAGGAATATCCGTTAAATTTTCGCCTTCTTTAACTGTTCTAATAACGTCATCAAAACCAGTTTGTTTAAATGTTATTGTGTATGTTGCTTTCTCTTTAGAACCACAGGATGCTAAAACAACACCAGAAAACAAAAGTGGTAAAAGAATAATTAATTTTCTATTTTTCATTTTATTTCTCCATTGTGTTTGTCTACACACCAAGGTTCACCATTCTTAAATATAACTGTATAGTATGGGTAATTTTCATATAAAGTTACTGCTGGTAAAGTATATACTTTACAATACACTTTTCCAGTTTCATCTTTTAACTCTTGATATTTTTCAACATGAGTATGACCTTCAAATACAGTCATTGGTAAATTGTAACCTTTTAATTCATTCAAAAGTTTTGTTTTAGAAGTTACATCAATATCTTGTAATGCAATATGGCTAATCCAAACAATTCCTTCAACAGAGCTATCCATTTGATTATTAACTTGATTCTTTAACCAAGCAATTTCTTTATCAGGAATGCCAAATTCAGTACATGGAAGAATATCTGCTGGATCATCAGAACCTGTTCTTGTAAATAAAGCATCCACAGCGACAAACATTAAGCTGTCACGTTTAAATACTCCACATGTTCCAATTCCTTCCTCAAATGGTACAAAATCAGTAAATTCTGACTTATTTGTATAAGCCACTTCGTGGTTACCGAGTAAGTTGTACATCATTCTAGTGCCTTCAACGTATCCAGAAGCGGTAGAATTGTAAATATTTAAACCAGCTTCTTTCATTACACCCATGACATCTAAATAATTGTTCAATGAACCAACCATTGAGTTAACATCATCGCCTAGTGCAACATAAAACTTAGAATCTAAAGTTTCATTAAATATTTGTCTTAATTTTGCAAGTGACTTTGTGCAATAGAATCCACCATAATCATTTAAATCATGATGAATATCAGACATAATTGTTGCTTTATTATATAAAGATGGTTTTGCAAGCATTTCGTTTTCATTTAAATATGAATGTGAAACTTCAAATGCATTATTATCTTTTAACTTAATTAAAGTTCCGCCTAAAATTGATGAATTATAATAATCATAAATACCAGTTTTAGTTCCATAAGTATAACGAATACCATTATATAAAATTGAGAAGTTATTAACGTGGTCGTGTCCTGCGAAAACACCATCAATATTTGCTAATTTAAACGTTGCTTCTAATGAGGTGTTGAAAAGTGACATATTTTCGTTTTTCTGACCAAAATCCCCGTCAATTCCTGAATTATCTAGGTTAAATTTCTCATCAGCAGCGTAACCATATTTATTCATATATGCGTTCTTAAAATCTACAGATGGAATATGGAAACACGCAAATCCAGGTACTGCTTTTTCATATGCATCATTAACAGACAAAGAAACATTTTTAATCCAATTAATTTGATCATTTGCGAGTCCTGGGCCTTCTAGACAGCCTTTGCTATCAAGCATATAAATTACACGTCTAATTACACCACTATCATCAATAAGTCCGATTGAGTAGTTTCCATTACCAGAAAGATTACCCTTCTTAAACAAGCAATTTTGAGCATTTTCAAATTGTTCACATTGCCAATTAACACCCATCTTAGACTCATTGTCGTGGTTACCAAAAACTGGTGCCCAAGGAACATTTAGTGATTCCATGAAATTTATAATTTCAGTCAAGATAATTCCCGAATCATCAAATTCACCATAAACAATGTCTCCAGTGAAAAGAATTAAATCTGGATTTTCTTTATCAACAAGTTCTTTTACATGGGTTAAGCAGTTTTTATCTAAAGTGCCTCTAGACCACATATCTGTTGCAATAGGATTCAAACGATCTTCGCTTCTCTTTTGTGAGGAATCAATAATTTGAGTATCGGTAATTTGAAGAATTCTCATCTCTCTATTACTTGGTATTTCAACCATGAAATCAACTAAAGTTGATGCTTTTGCCATTGGAGAAAGTTTAAATTTAAGCATTGATTTGCCCCCCGAAACATCCAAATCGTAATCAACTAATTTGTTTGGAACACCACCAACATTCACAATAATTTGTGAACCATCAGTAATCTTTTTATTATTAATTAAAACGTTCTTAATAACTGAAGAACCAGAGACTTGATATTCACCAGTGCTTTCATTATATGAAAGAATGTATGGAGATTCATAACCAACACATGGGTTTTCTATTTCAATACTATCTTCACTAGTTACAAGAGAAAGAGTTTCATCAAAGTAATCATCTAAAGCTAAACTTGGAGCACTGCCAATGTCATAATTAGAATAAGCACGTTTTGCTACTTCATAAACGGATCTAGAATGACTTGTAATCTCATTATCAGCAAATACAATGCATTCATCTAATCCATCAGTAACTTTTAAGTAGCCAATGCCGATGTACTCATCGGCGCGTTTTGAAGAGTCAATACCATCTAATTGACCAAAATATCTATAAAAACCATCTGTTTCTGCGGTTAAACTATTAACAAAACTAGAATTAACAACCTTTCTATAATCACCGGATGGAGTTTTAACAAAATCATTAAAATCATTGAGACCTATGGATGATTTTGAAACAATAAATGTTCCAGTTTCAATATTAGAAACTCCAAAAGTCTTAACTAAATAATCATAATTATCCTTACTAATTTTTGACTCAAATCTCATATTAGAAGGATCTGTCATTTTAATTGCTGCACCACTTGTTGTTTCAAAACCAAGTAATGTTGTAATAACTTCAGTGTCACTATTAACTGTTAGGCTATCATTTTCTTTGTAAATCTTATCGCCAACTTTAAATGACACTAATTTTTTATCTAAATTATTTTCACTAAATAAATTAGCATAATATTGTTCATTAAGAACAACTTTATCTTTTTTCTTACAATATTCTACCTTTTTAACGCCATTTATAATGTGTGTTAGTTTAAAGCTTTCAGCCCACAATCCATCAAACACTGAGAAATGTGTTTCAGGTAATAGGGATGTAAAAAATTCGCATGATTCAACAACTAGTTCATTGTATGAATCCATATTTGGAGCATAAACCCACAAGAATGATGAGCCATAATACATGACTTCAGCACCACTAATATCTTTTAACGCGGTTCCATCAAGTTTGATTTTGCTTCCAATTGGCTCTGAAACAAGATTAACTTCTTTCATTCCACCTTTATCTTCATTAGGAACATTTGAAAGCTTCTTAGAATATGAAAGCAAAACACCATTCTTACCTTCATAAACGTCTCTTCCGGTATTGTTCCATAAAATAGAAGAGAAGTTCACTGCTTCAGGTTCTTTATAAAGTGCCCATTGTCCATTTCTTAAAACAAACTTAACGTAATCTAAAACTTTGCTTTCAAAATGAGTGCCTTCTAAAACTTCTAAAGTAATTTCACCAGTTAGCGAATTCTGATATTCTTGAGGAATTTGTATCTTTAGATACACAGTTCCATGAGCATAGTCAATAACAACGCCAGGAATTTCGCTTAATTTAACACCACTAAGTAAGATTCCTTCACCAGTAGTAGAAACAACATCAACTGAATTTGCAGCTGTTCCTAAATTTACATCGTATCTTAATAAGTTGTGATAAACTTTTTTACCACCACTAATATCAATTAACTTATTGTTATTTTCATCATTTGCAATTCCTAAACAATTTGCAATTTCTTCAACAGGAACGTATGTTGTAGTCCAACTTCCGTTTCTAAAATAGAATTCAATTGAAGGAAGAACTGAATCAAAGAATTCACACTCTTCAATGGTTAAAACTCCAGCTTCTGTCATACTTGGATCATAGATAAATAAATAACTTGTTGAGAAATATGCAACAATTGCGTTTTCTAATTGAGATACCTTCGTATCACCAATAAAGATATGCTCACCAAAAACACGAGCATAATTAACTTCTTGAACCGCACCATCAATCTCAGTTTGAATTGCAGATAGGTTTTTATCAAAATCAATAAGTATTCCGTTTTTGCCTTCATAAACACCATAACCAATGTTGTTCCAAATAATACCTCGATATGAAACTGGTGTTTTTGCAGTCTTTTCAGTAGTCCATAAGCTTGAACTATTTGCATATAATTTCACTTCTGGAAGAGTAGAATCAAGAAGATGTAAACCATTTTCAATTTCTAGAGTTCTATAAGAAATCATATTATCTGCGTAAATAAATAAATAATTTACTTGATAATATGAAACTAATGCACCTGGTAAATCAGATAAATTAACACCACCTAAATGGATTTGATTGCCAACAAGCGAAACGAGGTTTGTTGATTTAACGTTTCCATTAAGTTCATACGCAACATTTGATAAACTCTCGCTAAAGTTAATTAAAATACCTTTTTTACCACCATAAAAGTCATAATCCATATTGTTCCATTCAACTTTTACATAGTCTACAGGAGAATATTCCATTGGTTTTAAGCACCATAAATCAGTGCCATTGAACGACAAATTAACTTCAGGAAGTGATGAATCTAAGAATTTTGCACCACTTTCAATTCTTAAAGTTCTATACATTGACATGTCATCAGCATAAATAAATATGTAGTTTTGAGCGTGATAAGCAATAAAAGCTCCAGGAAGTGATGAAAGTTTTACTCCGCCAAGATAAATATGATTTCCAACAGTTAAATATAAATTGTTATCTGCTTTGAGTTCAGGATCAAATTTACTATCATATCTAATTCCGCCATTATACTCAAAAGAACTATCTGAAAGATTTTTATCAAAGCTAAGAAGTATTCCTTTTCTTCCATGGTAGAAATCATAGTCTAAATTATTCCAAGTAATTGCACTAAAAGTAGGTGAATTATAAGTTTTTTCGCTAGTGTTCCATTTAGAACTTGCATCATAAGACAACTTAACTTCAGGAAGAGATGCATCTAAAAATATCGTTCCTTCTTCAATTTTTAAAGTTCTATAAGCTGCCATACAATCAGCATAAACAAACATTAAATTTAGTTGATAGTAAGACACTAAGGCGCCTGGTAAATCAGATAATTTAGCTTCACCCAACATAATATGTTTTCCAACTGTTGAAGCAAAATTAGTAGATCTTATTCCACCGTTATATTCGGTTGATTTATTAGATAAATTACCACTAAATTCTAATAAAAGACCCTTTTTGCCACCATAAAAATCATAATCTATTTCATTCCATTTAATACTAACAAAGTCGACAGGATTAATTTTTTGCCATTTGTTATTACTTAAAGTGAAACGGACATTATCTAAAAAGTAATTTTCAAATTTAGTTCCGCTAATAACTTCTAAGGTAGGATTATCGCCTAAAGAGTCTTGGTATTCTTGAGGAATTTGTACTTTTAAATATTTAGTGCCATGAGCGTAATCTACAATAGCGCCTGGAATCTCACTTAATTTAACTCCAGAAAGCAAAATACCTTGACCAGTAGTTGAAACAACATTTACTGTGTTTTCTTTATCACCTAAGTCAACATCATACTTTAATAAAGTATGATAAACATTTTTTCCACCAGTAGTAATAAGCTTGTTGTTATTTTCATCATTTGCTATTCCTACGCAAGTTGCAACAGGTTCTTCAGCAGTAACTTCAGATGAACCTTTTGAAGGCAACTTTAAAGTAACTAAAATAGAAAACATCAAAACAATAGATGGAAATATCGAATATTTAAGTCTTCTTCTAGCAAACATATCAATTCCTCTTTTTAAATTTTACTCTATAACTTCAACCGGAATAATAATCATTCTAATCTCGTTATTATAATAAGCACTTATTTTAAGTTGTGTTTTGCCTACTTTTGTTGGAGTAAAGGAATTGTCTTCATTTACTTTAAAGTATGCTGTGACAATTTGACTATCTCCAGATCCGGTAGGATGCTGTCTAGCAAAGTAAGCAATTTTTGCATCACATTCTTCGCCATTAAATAAAGCTTTAACACCACTCATCACATAATTTTCACCCATCTTCATTGTAACTTTTTCAGGAGCTTCAATTTCAATAGCGTTATGTGTATAACCTTTTATGGTGTGCTCTAAATATGAATCAGCAAACATATGACCTAAATCAATGTAGCATCCCGCATCATAGTGAGCAGTATCAATTAAACTACCGATTGGTTCAAATAAAGTTGTTAATCTTTCATCAGTGCTAATATAAATATTATTTTCATCAACGCGTGATTTTTTAATGTCATTAATTTCGGCATCGTGATCCCACATGCCAGATGTTTCATAAATACCAGCATCATACAGTTTAAATTTATAAGAAAGGTTGTCCTTAAATCTATTAGTAAAATCACTCATCAAATTATTGAATGAATTTAAATAAAGATTAGTTGATGTCTCAAAAACAGCATCTGATTCACCTTGCATCCACATAAATGCTTCAATCATTGGAATTGAATTATCCATTTCTGCAATAGCATCAATTGCTTTAGCAACTTCGCTTTCTAAAAGTCTATACATCCATCCTCTTGTAATTTCAAGTACTGGATCTAAGTCACGACGCCCAGTATTATCAAGACCAGGTTCAAGTTCATAATCCATTGAAGACGGGGAAAGGAAGTCAAAGTTTAAAGAAAGACCACCATATGCCACCTTAACAATGTATGTTGTTTCATCTGGGAATACCTTTGACAAACGATCCGCTAAACCAATTTCAAAGCCAAATGTACCTGCAATGCCCATTGTCTCATAATATCTATCTGCATGTACTTTTTGAAAACCATCAATAAATCTTGCTTGTGAATAACCAGTCATCAAGACATTGTCGTATCCGTTATTAATTTCATTAATCTTATCTTCATCAACTGTTTTTGGAAGGTATTCATAGTGTCCAACGCCTACTGCGTTAGATTGACCTGTCATAACAATAATTCGAGAATTTGCTTTCGGTTTATAGCCACTTATTGATTTATAAACAACATTAATTGAAACATCATCAGTTACAACAAGTGATTCAATTGGATTATATGAATCATCATAAACCTTAAATGTATAACCTTCTTTCTCAAAAATTGAGAAATCAAGCTCTTCTTCATAATCAACTTCAATTATATCTTCTGGTAAAGAAATACCTGAATATCTAACTGAAACTTTGCATTTTTCTTTAGAAATATAGTCTAAATACATATCATTTTGAACTGTATCTACATCAAAATCCCAAAGTTTATCGCCATAATACCAAGCGCCATTTCCAACAGTGTGTGGATTATCAAGTTTTGTGCCTGGTTCAACAAGTTTAATTACTGAAGATTCACCAAATTTTCTCATTGTGACTTTAGCTAATCCAGTAAGAGGATCATTGTTTATTTTTCCAGGCTTAAATCCAGTATCAATGTTTCCAAGTAAAATCTTACGAATATTTTCACAATCTTCATGTGTCACACTAGTGTGATCGGTAAGATATTTTTCAACTTTTTCTGATAAATTACTACCTTCATAATTTGTTTCAAAATAATTGAAATATGACATAAGTCTATTGTAGAAAACAACATTACCCTTTTCGTATCCACCAGTAACTGAATAAAGGGAAAGCATGAATTCTTTCAAAATCATCTCTTTATCTACACCACAAAGTGCATTTAAAACAAATGATAAGAATCCAGTTCTATCTCTTCCAACAGAACAATGGAAATAAACAGGATAATTATCCTTATCGGCAAATACTTTCACTGCTTCGCCAAAGTTTGGAACTAAAGAATCTGGTCCAAAGTAATTAATAAATGTATTGTTAGTAGGATTATCATAGATATCGTTTGGAGATGGATAATGATAGTAATTTGGTAAATTTAAGAAGTTTTCTGTACCTTCGCCAACTAAACGTAAGTCAACTTCAGATTTAATTCCTAATTGATTCTTAAATTCATCCTCACCACTTTCGGTGATACCTTCAAGCTTATTTCCTCTATAGACAAGGCCTTCTTTCATTCTTTTGCTATTATGGCCAACTGAACCGCCAATGTCTCTAGTATTAGAAAGGCCAGAAACTTTAAGTGTTCTAGGAAGATTTGCGACTTCAAAGTTAAAAACATCAGAATATGCTTTAGATTCATCTTTTAATGTCGCGATTACTTGCCAATAATAATTGGTTGAAGTATATGGGTTATCTAAGATAACTGAGGTTGTATCACCACTTGTTTCATATTCTCTTTCTATATAAGAAAGATCAGAATCTTGCGAAATGATAACTTTATAGCTCTTTGCGTCTAAATCTGATGTCCATGATAAGACATTATTAGTTGGTCTAAATGCATCATATTTTTCATATAAAGAGCGCATGTATTCATTATCATTATAGTGATTTGGGAAATTAGCAATTTCGTCATTATATGGCATTAATTCGCCTATTTCAGTTGCTTTTTGCGGATAAGTATTGATTAAATCGTCCATTTCATAAAGCTTGCTAACAGCGTTTGGTAAAAATGAAACAGTTTCACCAACACCTGGTTTAGAAGCTCTAATTGATGAAGTTAAATCTTTTGGCGTTCCAGTTTGAGTTGCCTTTAATGACATTACAGTAGTAGGAATAATTGCAGCAACTAAGCCGCAAGTTAATAAACTAATTCCAATAATAATATTTTTGTTTTTCATATTATTTTTCCTCCTTTCTTCTAACTAATATCAGCAAAGCTGACAAGCATGCAGATATTGTTAAAACTAAAGAAGAAGCTAAAATGCTACTTCCACAACCTTTTTTCTCTTCAGGTTCTTCGTTTTTATATTTAATAACTAATTCAGCATAAGAAACTTCTTTATAAGTTTCCCCATCTTTAACAAAGTATTTATTACAATCATTACAAATGTAATGTTCTTTCATACCATCTTTATCTTTAGTTGCTTCGACTGCTCCAACATATGTGTAGCTATGAGCAAGTTTTGCAACACTTATTATCTTTGTTTGTTCATTGAAATATGGATTATCAAACGCAACAGAGTAAGCTATTTGACCTTCTTGAGTGCAAGATGCTTCACGAACAACAGTTTTTGTTGCAACTTTTGTTTCACTAATAACATCATCACAATTCACACAACGAATAGAAGCAACACACTCAAATCCACCATCAATTTCTTTCCATTCATATGATGGACCGACATATTCGTGTCCATAAGCCTGAATCACAATTGTTTCTAACTTAAAGCTACAGGCTTCATCACCATAATAAACACCTGGTTCATTTGCACAGGTCCAGTATTCAGCGGTTCCATCTGTTTCACATGTTGCAGGAACTCCAGCGTGATGTGTTAAATCATGAGGAGTTTTTGGAATAGACCAATCATCAATTTCATTTAAACCTTCAGAATCACTAAAGTGTTTATGACAGTTTTCGCAGTAATAGCATTCAACATTGCCAACTTCATAACATGTTGGATCTTTTGCATCTAAATGAACAATACTGTGATTTGATTTAGGAAGAACTACATCATCTGGATTAAGTAATTCTCTTCCTTTTGGGTCTGCAAAATAATAGTCACCAAAAATTGGTGAATAATAATAACCAATATTTCCATCTTCAGTACATGTTGCTTCTTTAGGTTCAACATAAACGTAAGTAATTGAATATTTAACAATAATTGTCACATCCGATGTTACTTCTAATGAATCGATTTTTTCGCCATCAAGATAAACTTCAAATGTTGTACCTTCAAATTCAAATATATCAAATGGTAAGAAATTGTTTTTCGAAACTAAGAATCTATCATCATCTCTTCTAATACCTTCATATTTTACAATTACAGCATAATGAAGAGGGGCTTGTTTAAATTTAGCCTCAAAATGCATATCACCAGTAACGATTCCGGTTTCAAAATCCCATTTATAGCCTTCATAGTACCAACCATCAAAGATGTAATCGTATTCTTCATCGTGATATGTACTTGGATTTGCAGGAGGAGTTAATTTACTGCCAACCGGTACTTCAACTGGATCTGCATCTCCAAAATAAATTTTTGCCATAGAAACATTACTATGAACGTTGATTGTGATTTCCTTAGTTTGAGTTGGATATCCTTCTAATTCATATGTAATAGTTAAATTCCATACGCCTGCATTATATTTTCCACCGCTAATTGCACCATCTTCATAGTCAAAAGTGATTTTTGATTCAATATCACCATATAAATTTGTTACTTTAGTAAGATTAGTAAAATCATAAACTGGATCACCTTCATTAAAGTCATATACTGAAATGCCTCCATAATAAATGGAAGGTTTATAAATTGGGAGATCCTTTTTGTAATCTAAAACACTATCTCCTTGGTCAACACCCCAGATAGCACATTTTCCAGTGCGGTCATTATTTAATTCATAATTAATAACAACTAGGTGATTAATTGCAATTATAACTGTTGTTTTTACACCACAAACAACTTTAAATTCAAATAAGTAATCAGTATTTGCTTCAAAAGTATAGTTATTGAAAGTTTGAAGAACAGCATAGCTGTTTATTTGATCCAAAAGTGTAATGGATTGCCAACCAAATACAATTTGTGCTGTAAAACCATAAAAGCCATCTAATGTTAAAGTTGTTGGATTTGCTGGATCTACTGTTCCACTATTAATGTTGAACTCTAATTCAACTCCATCTGCAGGTAATTCTGCAAAGATAGCATGAGGTGTAGCTCCAACTTCATAAGGGAACTTAACCTGTAAATTTGTATTAAAATCAAATGGATCAGTTACTTTAAATGTTTCAAATGCACCACTTTTCCAAGTTGTTCCAGCAAGATAAAGATTTGTTTCTGGAAGCATGGTATCCATAAATATGGTATTTTCTTCAATATGAAGATTTGGAACTAAATGATCGTTTGTTGGAAGTAAAAGTTCAGCAGGATAAACTACGAAAAAATGGTTAGCGCCATGATCGTAACCAACTTTTGTCTTTGGGAACTTATCATGGATTTCTGCAATTGTTAATCCATTAATTGTTAGTTTTGAACCAATATCATATGCCAAAGTAGCTTGGTTATCAGAATTAGGAGTTTTATTGTCTGCCAAATAATCGATACCTTCTGTTCCATAATCAAGAATTGTATGGTAATAGCCAATTTCATTTGGAAGGTTGTTATTATAAGGATTTACTCCAGTGAATGGGAAATGATTATAATCACCAGCCCCTTTTTTAACGGACCATCCACCACCTTTTCCTAATTTTCCTTTAAATTCAAAAGTGATTTCAGGAAGATTTACTGAATTAAAATGTAATCCTTTTTCAATTGTAATTGTTGGATATTGATACTTGTCTTTATTAGAAAGAGATGTATCAGGTACGTAGAAAAATAATCCATATTTTGGGAAAAGATAACATTTAGAATCTGCCACATCAACTATGTTGACACCATTAACTTTTATTAAATGGTCAACAGGATCACCATTGCCGATAAGACCTCTACCAGTATTAACCGTACTGCCAATTACAGTTTCTTCATATGATTTTCCAACTTCATGGAAGAATGAAAGTAAACAATATCCGTTAAGTGGAGCAGCATCATCTCCTAGTTCACCAGCCCACGCTTGAGACATTGTTGGGGAATAATCTCTATTATCCCACTCTATTTTATCAAATTCGCTTTCAACTCTAATAATTGGTTCAGGATCTTTTTGCCAGTTTCCAAAAGTTCCTAATGGTCCTCTATATTCAAAGCTATTTCCTTCTACTTGATAGGTTCCATCTATTGACATGCCTTCAAGAACATCAATAGTGAGATAGTCATATTCTTCACCTAAGGTGATACTTGATCTTGGAACATAAACATAAAATCCGTTTTGTGGATAGCCACACACAAAAACATCGGTCACTTCCGAGCAATTAATGCCATTAATTAAGATGTGATCTGTAACATTACAACCAGCGACGCCTGCAGTAATAAGGTTGACATCACTATAGGCTTTACTTGCTATATTCGAAGAATATAGAACCAAAATACAAAAACCTTGAGTAGGAACGCCACTTTCATTAAATGGACCAGGACCTAATCTAGCATAATCAACGTTATTCCACTCAACTTTTGCACCGCCAATTAAGTCAGTTGCCTGAGTTTCAAGTGGTTCACTTTTCTTATTGTTTGTTAAAACAAAAGAAGCTGAGAATGTCATTAATAATGACAATGCAATAGTAAGAATGTTTCTTTTTTTCATATGACCATTCTCCTTTATTTCTTCGTGTAAATAACATTGACGTAAGCATTTCTATTAACTTCGAGTCTAGTTATTTCTTTTCCTGTATCAGATAAAACGAGCATGTTGTAACCATCAACTTCATACGAAGTAAATTTCACAACATCACCGCTTTTAACATTTAAAACAACATCTTCTTTGTTTTGACCAATAAAGTGAATTGTTACAAAGTATGATGAAACATAATCAGCATAAATATAAGTATTATCATTAATTGCATTAGCAAAGCTAAAGCTTCCGTCTTTTGTAAACCATCCAAGTCCGCTTGAAAGTTCATAAGGAGCAGGAATTATAGCGCCTTTATCAACAAACATTGAAGTATCTTTATGGCCAAGTGTTTTAACATTAACAAAGGCTTTTCCTTCATAGTTTAAGCTTGCTTTAAATGGTTTAACTTCATGTTCAACGTCAATTTTGCCAGACCAAATGTCTCTAATTTTTTGAATCTCTTCATCAGTTAAACCAACATTTGATTCATCTTTTCTTAGGAAATTCTCTGCACCTGACATTAAAGAACTTCCAAATGATTCAATTAAATTGAGCGTTTCATTGACAGGAGCAAGATTTAAATCAGATAAACCTTTATCATAAGCTCCTGTAACAGACCACATAGAAGTAAAGTAATCATGAATAATATAATCTCTAGAAGCACCTGCTAAGGCTTGAAGAAGCATTGCTAGTGTTCCTGTTCTATCTCTACCGACAGCACAGTGGAATATAACTGGGTAATTGCTTGGTTCACAAAATACCTTAACTGCTTCAATCATGCTTTCTCTATTAATTTCGCTAAAACCAGGAGAATATTGAATAATTGTTCTTAAGTAATAATTAGGAAGTTTAGCAGGATTTTTAATTCCTTCACCATTTTTTCTTAAGTCTAAATCAGTTTGAATTCCTAAATCATTTAATGCTGATACACCAATTTCGGTAACATCATCTAAACGACCACTTCTGTAGATTAAACCTTGTTTCATTTCACCAAGTGCGCCTGAAAAGCCACCAACATCGCGTGTATTTGAGACAGTTGGCACGTTAACAGTACGTTTAAAATCGTTTGTTTTAAAGTCAAAAATTGAAGATTTTACTTCACCATCGTTTGTATGTGCGGTCACTTGCCAGAAATAATGAGTATTAGAGTAAGGATTTTTTATTTCAAAGAATTGTTCAGTTAATCCTTTTTCCTCATAAACTGCTTGTGTTAAATCAGCATTTAAGGAAACCGTCACATCATAACTTGTTGCTTTTACATTTGATTTCCATGTTAGAACGTTATTAGTTGGTTTAAAATCATCCCATTTATCGTATAACGCACGCACATAATCGTGATTATTAGCGTTATTTGCAAATGAAGAAATTTCATTATTCATTTCGTATAGATTTTTAAGATTATCAATATCGTTTACGTTAGATTCCCAATATTTTTGAATATCAAGTTGAGCCATACTAATAACAGCACCATCTTTATGAGATAATGCTTGAATTTTTTCAACGTCAAGAACAATTGCTCCATCAGCAATGCATGTTTCAGCAGCGCGATTAAACCCTAGCGCTGTAAGTAAAACTGAAGAAAAGACAACTGGAATTAAAATTTTCTTATTCATGTTCTTTTCCTCCTTTCTTCTTTGAAGAAACAAGCAAGATAACTGCTACTCCCGAAAGTAAACTAACTATTAAGGATGCTGCAACAACACTTCCTCCACAACCCTTCTTTTCAGGATCAACTGGAGCGGTTGATTTATAAACAAGTTTTGCATTCATATTTCCAGTTACGGTAATAGAATTGACTTTTTCGTCATTAACATAGGCTTCAAGTGTATAACCATTTTTGTTAAATATTTCTATACTAAGGATTGAACCAGAAGCAAGATAAATGCTAAATGAACTAGAATCTTCTAATCCCTCTACTGTAAAAGAAACGCAATAAGTATTAATCTCATATTCAAATTTACTAACAAGGTTCATATCTTGAACGATGTAGTCATTTTCAAAATCCCATGGTTTTTCATTGAAATACCATCCGATAAAATTATATTTTCCAACTTCGTCCTTTTTTACTGGATCAGCAATTGGAGCAATATGATCACCAATTTTGTAAATTGATGCATTTTTTTCATCAAATGTAACTGTTACTTCAAGTTTATTTGCAGCAATAACTGTAACGGTTAATTGAGTTTCATTACCTGACTTATCTTTAGATAAAATAACAACAGCCCATGTTCCTTTGTTAATTTTATTATCACTTAGAGAGCCTTCTGGCCATTTATATTCAATTAAATTAGAAACATCGCCATCTTTTAAGTCAAAAGCTGTGCATTTATTTGAAAAATCAATTACTTCACTACCAGCAAGTACGCCATAAATAGCTTTACCACTATAGTTAAGTACTGGTTTTTTGATATCAGCTCCATAAGAAGCATTCTTTAAGGAAACGGTTCCATCTAATAAAGAAATTGAAAACTTATTCTCGAGTTTAGAAATATCTTGTAAAGAAACGTCGTTAATGTGTATATAAACAATATCATCTATTGCTATCGCAATTGATAATTTATCATTATCTATTTTTGTATAAAACAAAATTGAAAACCATTCATCATAAATAAATGTAGGTAATTCAATTTCTTGTAATGTTACATTCATTTGGGTTGAATCAACTAAGCTTAATATATTTCTTCTAAAGCTAACTTTAATTCCGTTTTGTGATTCATTTCCAAATGCAATTAAATCAAATGAGCTATCTTCATTTAAAAGTTTATAATCAAAATATAAGTCAAAGTTACTAATTGAAGTATTATTGGTGCCACTAAGTTTTTTGTTGTTTTCATCAAGTGTGGCATTTTTTAGACCAAATACATCTTCAAATGAAACAGCATTGTCATACTCTTCATCTTCTGGTGTTTCAGGTCTTGTTTTAACCCATTCCCCATTGAATAGGTATAAGTCTGTTTCACCTAACATCGAATCGTAGAAGATTGTATCATTATCAATGTGAAGATTACACACTTTGTAACCAGGACTTGGTTTTAAAACTGAATTTGGCAAAACTATATAAATATAGCAATATCCATGGGCATATGAAACGATTGCATCACCAATTTCAGCTAAAGAAACACCATTTACAAAAATGGATAAACCACAATATGAATATTTGCTGACAAGATTTGCATCTGCTGGTTCTTTATCATTTTTTAGATAATCAACACCATATTGACCAAATTGAAGAATTGTATGATTATGGGTGCTATTTAATGGAACATTGTTCCAACCACCTGCAACATCAGTAAATTCAACATGGTTGTATTCAGATGGGTTTCTTAAGTAAGTCCAACGATCTGTTTCTCCTACCTCACCTCTAAATTCAAAAGAAATAGCAGGCAAAATTACATTATTAAAGTGAATTCCTTCTTCTAAAGTAATAACTGGGAATTTATATTCATCAGTAAAAGTTAATGAAGAATAAGGCAAATAGAAATAAAGACCATATTGTGGGAAAAGATAACATTTTGAATCAACAACATCAATAATATTGATGCCATTAACTTTTATCTTTGTATCAATTATTCCAAAACCAATAACGCCACGGCCTGAAACAGTAGCATCTCCAATAACGGTTTCTTCATATGTTTTTCCTTTTTCATTGAAGAAAACAAGCAAGCAATAGCCATTAATTGGCGAACCATTAGCATTTAATTCACCGCTCCATTGTTGACCCATTGTGCTTGAATAGTCTTTGTTATTCCATTCGATTTTAGCAACATCAGCTTCTTTAAATTCGACTGGCTCAGGATTAATTTCCCAATTTCCAAAAGATTTAAGTAAACCTCTATATTCAAATCTAGTTCCAACAGTCATAGCACTTCCGTCAATTGACATTCCTTCTAAAACTTCAACTGTTAAATATGGATAATCATCACTAGTGGAAAAACTTGTAGCTGGAACGTAAAGGAAAAAACCATTTGTAGGATAAGCATAGACAATAACATCATCTACATCCTTACATTCAACACCATTGATTAAAATATGATCACCAACATTGCAGCCTTCAATGGTTGCGTCTAATAAATTTTCAGTAATGTATTCAGAAAGTGAAATATCAGATTTATAAAGTGGCAATAAACAATATCCTTCTTGAGGAATACCGTTTCCATCTCTATTTGCCACCCATTGTTTGCCAAAATTTCCGGAATAGTCAACATTGTTCCAAGCAACTTGATCAATATCAACCAATTCTGTATCGTCAGCCTTTACATCTAAAGATTTATTTTTATTAAAATTTGCAACAAGACTTGCACAAACGCTTAAAAACATTGAGAGAATGAGAATTGAAATTCTTTTTTTGGCCATACGAATACCTCAACTTCTTTAAATATTATAAACTAATTATAGTTTACCACTTTTATGTCCTTAAAATATAACAATTATTGTTATGAATTGTCATTTTTTTGACTTAAAAATGTAAGCGCTTATTAACAAAACAAGTAAAAAACGCTCACATTTTAGTTAATTAATATAGGTACAAGTATTTAATTAAATTATTTAAGATTTTAAGCTTTGCAATAACGCATCAATAGTTGATGTATCAGTTTTTCCTGTAAATTGTGTGTAAAGTGTTTTACCCCACTTTTTCAAAGTGAAATCTTTTGCAATAAAACCAAAATTTGGTTCGCCAGCATCATTCACATCAGTAATTGTGTATGTGTGGCCTTGGTAAGTGGCTTTGCAAGTTTTCTTTGTATAACCAGTTGTTTCAAAATCTAATGAATCATAGTCAATTGTTGCTGTAGCAGTAAACTTACCACCACTTGAACCTGTACAAACGATGTTGTAACAACGAATTGCGCTCATATCAGTTATAAACTGATTCCAAGCATCAAAATCAGTATCTGAAATATTTGTTTGAATTGAAACATTGTATTTGTTTCCAAATGAATACATTCTAAACCACTGTAAAGAATAGAAATAATCTAAATCTCTTGCTGCTGGAATAAGTGCATTAATTGCATTTGGAAGAACATCTGATGTTCCAAAATTAATTTTATCGTTAGAAGAATATAAGCCAGTTTCATTAATTCCAGCATAATCTGTAAAACCAAATTCAGTTGCAATCATTGGTATAAATTCATCATTGTGATCAACACAAATTTGATGGAATTCATTCATGGATGCAACCCAATTAGTAACATAGTTACTATTAAACACCTTTTTAGATCCACTTGTATCATATAAATAGTTCCCGTTTTGAGCAGTTACTGAATCATAAAATACGTATGGATGTAAGTTTAAAACTTGGAAATATTCACTTGGTGATTTATTTTGCGATTCGATGTAATCGTAACACAAATCAAGGAATACGCCACCATCTCTAACTTGAGCCATAGTTCCTTCTGGAACAAAAGAAGGTAATGGATCAAAATCACCAACCACTGCAATAGCAGGAGTCATAACACGGACCTTGCCATTTGTAGATTCCTTAGCTGCATCTGTAATCATTTCTGAATAATCCATTACATAGCCAACTACTTGGTCTCTATAGTATTTCTCCATTTCCTTGCCAGGATATGCTGGTGAAATACCTGGAATATAATTTTCTAAATATTCTGGACTCTTTGTGCATGGTCCAAGGTTAATCTCGTTTAACGGTTCAACAAAATCAACATCAAAAGTATTAAAAATCTTTTTATAGAATTCTTTGTTTCCGTTAAGCCATCTCTGATATTCTTCAGAATTACATTTTGGGAAAATGTTACTATGTGTAGCAGCTTTTCCTAATCTAATTGAATCAAACCAGTTTGTTATTTGAGTCTTGTTTGATGCATCTCCTGGAATATAGAAGAACTTATCAGTGTACGAATAAACGAAACCATTAACCATAAGGTTAATTTCTTCAATTCCAGCAGCGCGATAAGCGCTTATTGTATCTTGAAGAGCTTTGATAGAGTCTGCTTTAAACTTAACGTTATATGTTGAGCAATTCTCGTAATCATTCAAATAATTACCATCTAATCTTAATGGATCAACAAGGCCAATTGATGGCCATGCTGAATCAAGCAAGAATGAAGTTGTAACCCAAATACGTGCTGTTTTAGCATTAAATTCAGACTGAATTGTAGCATTATTTACATAAGTGTTTTTGGTTGTGGAATTAAAATCACTATAAACATCGTAGTTTGGTTCAGAGAATCCAAGATTCATTTTTACTTCACTACTAGAAAATTTAACTGTGTCTCTAAAAGCAGAAACATATACGGATTCGCCTTTAGTTAATTGTCTATTGTAAGTCTTGCCATTAACAATAAATTGATTAACTTTATTATTAGCAATTACTTTGTAATAGCCGTTTCCATCATAGTTTAAAGTGCAAATATCTTTATCAAATGATTCGTTAACTAGTTCATAGTTTTTATCAGTGCTATTTAATGTAACAACAAAGAGCTCATCAAAAACATCTTCATAATCATGTGGATCAACATGTAATTTTTCTAATTCATTATGTAATGAGCAGAAATAATCGCCTGTTTGACCATAATAGTTTTTATTATTTATCTTAAGATAACTAACAGGAATTAAATCTTGTCTATAATTTTCTTTATCAAGTTTGGCGTCATATTCAAAAGAATAAGTCGTGATTTCTGGTGATTCTACTTCAACTTGGAAAATATGCTCATTTAATTCATAGTTTTTATAAGCGTTTAAGCTTTCAGTAGTATTCTCAATATAACTGGAAATACTTGAATATATTGAATCTTCATAAGCATTCTTGTTTACTAAGTAAACACCTATATCAAATGGTGTATGAGATAAATCTACTTTTGGATCAACTGAAAACTTTGTTGTAAATCTTAACTGATAACCATCATTATTCACAAATTTTGTTTCTTTTAATGTTTCAATTGAAAAATCTCTATCAAGGCACCACTTTCCATTGATTAATGCCAAATCAAATTTGTTAACTTTAGCATCACTAGGCATTGTTAAATTATTAAAAGAAAGCATTATAAAATCTTGTGCAAGTTGCTTTGCAAAATATTTAATTGGCAATTTTAAAACAAAAGATTTATTGCTTTCTTTTAATAACTCAACTTTTGGATCATTAAGAGCCAATTCATAGATGGTTTTATTATTAAAAATAATATTATTTCCAATACGTGTTTCTAATGCATAATTTTTAGATGTAGAATCAGAATCATTAAAAATATCTTTTTCAAAATGTAATACAGTTATTCTTCGAGAGGAAACATTATCTTCTTGCTCTTTTTTATTATTAAAAACTTCATCAATGTTTGAAAATTCCGATATTACTTCTACTTTTTTTGAAGAATACTTAATTTGGTTAAATGTATTGTGAATAATCTCGCTGGAAGTTAATTTTTCTTTGTCAAATTTAGCATGCCCATGGGTTAATATCTTATTTTCAACCGAATTAAACTTATTATTAATTCTATTTTTAGACACAAAAGAACTAGAAAATGAAGATAAGCTCAATAATAAAATAAGAGGCAATTTAAGCACAAACATTTATGTTTTTCCTCCAATTTAAAATCACAAGCATTTTCATATTATCCTATAATCTCGTATTCAACACCTTGAGGAACTTTAACCGTAAATTTATGATTCTTATATGAGACTTTTATTGTTCCTAATGAGCAAACAAAAGAGACATCAAAATAATCTAGATTACCAACAAACGGTTTAATAATAACTCTGTTATTTTTTACACCTTTAAAGCCAACAATGTTTTCAATAATAAATGATACTGGACCACTTGCCCATCCATGACAAAGTGATTTTCTTAAACCTTTATAACAACCTTCACCACAGTCTGTTAAAAAATTAAATTTTCCATTTGGAAGTTCGTCAATTTTTATGCTGTCCTTCCAAGAATAATCAAATTCTTCAAAAAATGTCGTTGCACCAAGATTGACCATAGCCATATTGTAATTTTTAAACATCTTCATAGCTTTTCTTGGTTCATAATCAAAAATTGAATTTAAGACAAAAATATATGAGAAAGGACTAAAATGTGCCTCTCCATTACGAATAATTGAGTCTGCCAAAGCATTTCTGTTTCCTCTTGAAGCTAAAAGAGGATAACAATCGAATTGGGAAACATTTAAAACTTCTGGTTCAAATTTTAAAAGCTTAATAATGATACTTTCGTTAATATAATCTAGACCAAGTTTTGCTAAAAGTTCTTTGCATTCTTTAAGCACATATAAGTAAAAGCATGGATTAGATTGTTTTGCAAATTCACAGTTTACAGTTCTCCAATCAATAAAATACGGGAACGAAACTCCACTTACATTATCAAAATCAATTAATCCGCTTGAACTAATTCTTTTACTAATCAATGACAATATTTCTCTTAAATAAGGTTTTCTTTGTTTTACAAAGACATCAAAACCATTGTGTTTAAAATATTCATTAACACAAGCTAAATACCAAAGGTTATAAGTAGGCATATTTTGAATATAACTTGGCATTGGATTTGTTTTTTCGATGAAAAGTAAAGTTTTTTTAACTTGACTTATATTTCCGAATAGATAGTTAAGTGATTTTAGCTCTACTAACAAATCACCAGCCCATACTAAACGATCTCTTTTAATTCCATCTACAATGTAATCAGTAACACAAAGTTTGGCTGTTCTTGCTGCAACATCAAAAATTTTGTTTAATTCTTCATCGCTAGATTTAAAATAACCTATTTGTTTTTTTGCTAATTCATACGAAACAGCATTAATGCTGTAAATACGTTGATTTATATCCTTTGGAAAATCGATTCTTACAAATCTAAAACCAGTATTTCCAAATTCAACATTGGAAAAATCTGGAAGCAAGTATTCGAAATCTCTAGGAGAATGATTGTTTGTAGAATTGAATTCGCCAACATTAGACATAACTTCAGAAACCGATTCGCCAAATCTAACTCGAATTACGTTTCGATCATTTTGATTTCCGGAACCTTGATTTACAATTCTAATTCCGCCGTTAATCTCGACGCCAAAATCTAAAACAATATAGCCACCACCATTACTAGAGAAATTCTTTTCAAACCAAAATGATGGCTGATCAATATCACACTTTAAAATAGAATCAATAAAATTGAAATTACCTTTATAGTCCAATATTTTTATAGGAAGAAGATATTTCTTTTTCATTGAAAATATTATCGCATCGCAAAATAAAAGATACAAATCTTTTAGATTATAAGGTTAAATTATTGATAATAGTTGTCAAAAAAATATAAATTTTTTAATTACAAAATTTTAACAAAAGAATAACGTTTTGGAGCAGCTTTGCTTTCTCCGTTTTCGTCCCAAGTTCCAAATAATTCAAACGAATAAGGACCAACACCCAATTCTTCAAGAGAATGACTATGATGCGGGCCAAGTAAATTTCTGTTTGAAATAGTTATAACCAAATCAATTTTGTTCTTGCCTTGCATAGCAAATCTTGAAATATCGCACTCATTATTGAACATCAGACGCTCAACAAAATTATCATTGACAAACACATCAATCATTTGGAAACGTTTATCAATAAGGAGTTTAGAATTTGCATCTTTTACATCAATATATTGGGTTAACTTAATATTGCCTCTGAAGAATGGGAAGCCATCTTCAATTAATGTAGATGTTTTGCCTTTTTGTGAATCTAAATAAAATTCATTTCCGACATAACAACCATCTACTTCTTTTAAATCTCCAAAGACACCAAAGTCACCTTCAAGATAAATAGCTTCTATTGTTGTGTCATAAGCTAAACAATTCTTTAAACTTTCGGTGACGTTTTCACCAAATAATGCGTAATAAACATCTTCGCTTTCAAAGAAGTCTATTTGCACCACTATTTCATTAATGCCTTTCTTTAAGCATTTTACAATATCAAATTTCCAAAGATCTTTTTCTAAAACCGTTCCACACTTTTCGACTTTAATTCCGTTCACAAAAACATTTTTGGTTCTTGTATCTTCGATAAGTGCGTTACATTTTGAAGGAACTGTCTTAATATTAACATCGTATTTTAAATACAGTGTACCTTGATATCTTTCGCGGAGTAGCTTATCAAATAAGCCCATATAAAGGCATTTATTTGAATAATTTTTGTTGTCTTTCGACATTGAAACAAAATCAAGAATAATATAGTTTTTATTAGTCTTAGAAACTTCAAATTCAGATCTTAATTTTATAATCTTTTTATTATCTAATTCATCAACATTGTCATTCGTAAAATAAATAACCTTAGATTCATATTCCTTAAAAGAAAGATTACTTTCATATACTTTTTCGCCAATCTTAACATTCTTAAATCCATTTCTTCTTACTTTAACATTGCAGGCTTTACCACAGTTTAAAGCATAGATATAAGGATTCCCTTCTTCATCTAAATGATAAGAACAAACAACATCGTCTGATTGTTCCATAATCATTTCTTGGTTATTAATTATTTCTTCAAATGTTACGTTACTTGTTAGATATGAGAAATCATGTTCTTTACCTTCAACATATTGAGGCTTATCACCCATCAAAAGCACTTTGCCACCATTTTTCACAAACAAAGAAAGTAATTCCTCTGTTGATTTATCCATATCAAAAACACAACGTGGAATTACGATATAATCGTATTTGCATTCACCAACCATTAAACTATTTTCGACAACTTTAGCATGTTTTGCCATAATTGTTTCATCAAGATAATGGAATGGAAGATGCATTTTTTCTAAAGTTAAATTATCTTCTTTAAAGAGTTTATCAATTTCTCCTAAACCACGGCATGGATCATCAAATTTGTAAATTGAATAAGTTGAACGCATTGGATGTAGAACACCAACACTTGCAATTTCTTTAGACTTGGCAAGTTTTTCTCCTAAAACGGCGAAGTAATCATTGAATGTTTTAAAATCCTTTTTAACCCAAGGGTTAACTGTTGAATAATGCTCAGGATAATCTCTTTTTCTTTGACCGTGTTCACTATATGGGAGTAAATGTGGACAAAGAATATTAACACCACCAACCATTGCGTACTCTGCAATAAGTTTTAATTCATTTGGTGTAGCATCCCAACCAGCACATGCAAAAATTTCAGCCATTCTTTGGTCTTTACCTAATTGAGAAGCTACAGATCCCATTTGTCTTGGCCCTGCACTTCTAACTAAATTTCTTTGAAGATAATCAATACCAGGAATATTTTCGTATTCATAAAATGGCATTACGCCTGCGCAGCACCACATTTGGCCTTCTAAAAAGTTTTCTTCACAATAGTGACCGGTGAGTTTGTAATTGTTCTTTTGACACCAGTCATAAATATTTTTAGCAAAATTGTTAAGCATTAAACTTTGCATTGATTTCCAATATTTGTATCTAAATTCTCTATAACCTTCTTTTTCAACAAAAAGTAAACCTAATTTGTCAAAAAGGTCTTCACCATATTGTTCTTTAAAATAATTAGGAAGAATACGAGTGTATGCAGTTGACCATCTATAATATTGAGGCTCATCAGTGAAAAAGCCTCTTAAATTTCCAAGGGTATCATTCTTTTTGTATTCTTCATGTGTCATTGAAATAAACTTATCAACAACCTTTTTAGAACATACATCTGCAGTACAAGCAGAATTCTTTAAATAAATATTTAAAACATTATCTCCTTTATTGACACGAACTAATTTATCACCAGAAATATCGTATGAAACATCAGCATTAGAATCAAATTCTCCAATTGAAGATATTACATACATATCGTGATTTTCAGGATCATCTAAGAGTTTTCCGCCAACAAAGCCACTAGGCCAACCATTTTCATCATAGGCATAGGCTTCCATTCCTAATTCTTTTGCTCTTTTTTGACATGCTTTGATACAATCAAACCATTCATCACCAAGATAAGGGGTTGTTAGTCCACCTCTAGCATGCATAAAAAATCCACCAATACCGGCTTCGTGCATCCAATCAATTTGTTTTACAAGTTCTTCTTTATCTAATTTATCGTTCCAACTCCAGAACGGAAATGAACGATATTTGTTATCAACTTTTTTCATCGATTTGATTATAACTTATTAAATATAAAATATCTATCTTTAATTAATATTTTTATACAATTTATAAAATACTCCTTTTGGAGTTATTTTATTAATTGGAAATTTTTCTGTTTTATTATTTTTTATAATAATGTAAAATATGGTCGAAAAGGAGTCACTTTATGTCAACGTTATCCCTAAAAAATATTAACAAAATTTATGACAACAACGTCCAAGCTGTTTTTGATTTCAATTTAGATATTAAAGACAAAGAATTCATTGTTTTCGTAGGTCCATCAGGTTGTGGTAAATCCACTACTTTGCGTATGGTAGCTGGTCTAGAAGATATCACTGCAGGTGAGCTTTACATTGATGGCAGACTTATGAATGCTGTTGAACCAAAAGATAGAGACATCGCAATGGTCTTCCAAAACTATGCTCTTTATCCTCACATGACAGTTTATGACAATATGGCATTTGCTTTAAAACTTAGAAAACTACCAATGCCTTTATATGAAGAAAATGAAGAAATTGACAAAATAAAACTTGAAAATAAAGAACTCCGTAAGCAAGCTCATGAAATGAATAGAAAATTTAAGAAAAATCAAAATGATTTATCCATTCTTGAACCAAGAGCTGAAATTTACAAAAAAATATATGCAAATTTAGCCAAAATTAATTCACTTCAAAAACCAATTATTGGTAGAGATGAATACCAAATTGCAAAACACAAAAAGATTATTGCAAATTTGGAAAGTGAAAACAAAAAGTTAGAATCTCTTAAATTAGGTAAATATAGTGATAAACCAGAAATGATTCAAATACTTGAAGATGGTATTGCTCAAAGAAATGTTCAAATTGATAAGATTAAAGAAGATTTAGAATATTATGAAACCCACGATACACATCTAACCAAATTAAGAAATCTTACTTCATTTGAAATAGAAGTTGAGATTAATAAAACTGCAGAATCAATTGATTTAGTAAGATATTTATTCCGTAAACCATCTGCACTTTCAGGTGGACAAAGACAACGTGTTGCTCTTGGTAGAGCTATTGTTAGAAAACCAAAGGTTTTCTTAATGGATGAACCTTTATCAAACCTTGACGCTAAACTCAGAGTTCAAACCCGTACAGAAATTACAAGAATTCATGATAAAGTTGGCGCAACAACAATTTATGTTACACACGATCAAACCGAAGCTATGACAATGGCTGATAGAATCGTTATTATGAGAGATGGCTACATTCAACAAATTGGCACTCCAGACGAAGTTTATAATAACCCAGCTAATAAATTTGTTGCTGGATTCATTGGATCCCCTGCTATGAACTTCATTAATTGCAATTATTCAAAAGGTAAATTAACAGTTCTACATCAACAACATCACGAAGATAATTTATTTGCTTCTAGTGAGAAGATGAAAAATAACGAAATCGTTATCGATTTACCAAAAGAATATCAAAAAGCATTAAAAGATTATGAAGGAAAAGATATTATCTTTGGTGTTAGACCAGAAAATATTCATCTCCAAAACGATAAAACTAATGAAAATCCTAGTAAGCCAATTGCATCAAATTGTGCATTTGCAGAATTACTTGGATATGAATTGATTATCTATGCTTATTTAAACGGACAAAAAGTTATTCTTAAGTCAGCTGCAAAAAGCAAAGTTAACAATCATGATGATATCTCAATCTGCTTAGATAATAGTAAACTTTATTTCTTTGATAAAGAAACTGAAAAACGCATTAAATAATAACATCCAAAAATTAAAAAAACCACCCAAAGGGTGGCTTTTTTGTTTCGATTTCAAATTACATTAATTGTTTGAACATTTCAACAACTTGTTCATGTGTTGCTTCTCTTGGGTTGCCTGGATAACAAGCATCTTTAAGAGCATCGCTTGCAAGACTATCTAAATCTTCAGCTTTAATTTTTTCACACTTAGTTGGAATACCAACATCGACAGATAATTGTTTAACTGCTGCAATTGCGGCATTTCTGTATTCAGCTTGGCTCATCTTTGATGTGTCAACGCCTAATACTTCTGCAATATCCTTGAATTTAGTGCCTGTAACTTCTTTGTTAAATTCCATTGAAATTGGCAGGAGCATTGCGCATGCGACACCGTGTGGAATGTCATAATATGCGGAAAGGGTATGTGCCATTGCGTGGTCAATACCTAAACCGACATTACTAAATCCCATGCCTGCAATATATTGGGCAAGTGCCATTCCTTCTCTACCTTCAGCAGTATTATTAACAGCACCTCTTAAATGTTTTCCAATCATTTCAATGGCTTTAATATGGAACATATCGGACATTTCCCACGCGCCACGGGTAATGTAGCCTTCAATAGCGTGTGTCATAGCATCCATACCAGTAGCAGCTGTTAAACCTTTTGGCATACTTGCCATCATATCTGGGTCAACAACAGCAACAATTGGCATGTCGTGTGGATCTACACAAACAAATTTTCTACGTTTTTCAACATCTGTAATAACATAGTTGATTGTTACTTCTGCAGCAGTTCCTGCTGTAGTTGGAACTGCAATAATAGGTGTGCATGGTTTTTTAGTTGGTGCTACGCCTTCTAACGAACGAACATCAGCGAATTCTGGGTTAGCAATAATAATTCCAATTGCTTTAGCTGTATCCATTGATGAACCACCACCAATGGCAATAATTGCATCAGCACCACTTTTTGCCATTTCCTCAACACCGTGTTTAACATTTTCAATTGTTGGGTTAGGTTTAATGTCACTAAAAAGTGTAAATGGAATCTTAGCTTCCTCTAATAATTTTGTAACTTTTCCAGTGACTCCAAACTTAATTAAGTCTGGATCAGAACAAACAAAAACTTTTTTGAAACCTCTACTTTTTACTTCTGGAACAATATTTAAAATAGCGCCAGAACCATGGTAAGAAGTTTCATTCAAAACAAATCTTGGCATAAGTACTCCTTTATTTCTTGATTAAATTATAGTTTTTTATTATAGAAATGTATAGTTTTTATGCACCATTCCAAGTTCGATGTGCTTTAAACCAATCTGTATCTTTTAGAATAAGGTCGTTATTTGAACCGTGAACTTCATAATCTATTCCATTTTTACATTTAAATGTAATATTTCCGTTCATTGGCTTATAAATTTTATCTTGATAGGATGCTGTAACATAAATTTTATCAGTATGTTTTGCCATTCTGTTTATTGTTTCTTGATTTGGGAATAATGCTGTATCGCCATATTCTTCACTACCACAGCAAGTACAAATACAAATTGTTTCAGGAGTAATCTTATTTAATAAAACGTCGTTAGAAGAGGTAATTGAACCATGATGACCACCTTTAAACAATTGACAATGTGGTAAATCTTTATTTAACTCAACTAAAGATGTTTCTCCAGCTAGTTCTAAGTCACCAGTAAATAAATAATGGTTGCTTCCTTGATTAAGTAAACAGCAAACTGAATAGTTATTTTCTTTAGAGTTGGTTTCATGATAAAACTTTTGGTCTAAAATTTCTAAAGTAATTTTATTATCAATTTCAAATGGTGTTCCAACACATTGATCTGCAGTGTAAACTTTTGTTCCGTTACTCTTTAATGTTTCAACTTTTGAGCAGTAATCCGCATAAAGTTTAGAAGTAGAATTAGTTTTAGAAAATTGAATCAAAGTTCCAACCTTATAATGATCTAAGATTCCTCCAGTAGTAGATGGTCCAACAAATCCTGCAATGTGATCTTCATGAGCGTGCGTTGCAATAACGTATTCAATTACATCGTCATCCATCTTTGTTTTCATAAAGCTTTCAATTGTTGCTGCAGAACTTGATTTGCTACCGGCATCAATTAAAATATCAACGTTTCCAACTTTTATAAAAGTTGAATCGCCAATACTGTTGTTGCCAAGTTCAAGGAAATTAATTTGAACTTCACCACTTTCAATTGGTGCTGGAGGATCTTCATGGTGATTATGACTGATAAACCAATAAACACCAAAACCGATGCCTGCAAGTAAAGCGATAATGATAACAACAATAAGAAAACCTTTTGGATTTTTCTTAGCTACTTTTTTAATTTGTTTTTGAGCTGATTTAGATAATAAAGTTTTTTTCTTAGCCATAAAATTATTATAAATAAAAAAGCCATCTCAATCAAGATGGCTTAGTTATTAATTTTGAGAACTATTTAGCTGGGAATTTTTCTCTATTCTTGTTGTAAGTTGTATGGAGTAATTTCTCAGAAAGTTCACCACATGGCTCACCAAGGAAGTCAGCGTAGATTTTCTTGATGTCTGGGTTATTGTGAGATTGTCTAATTGGTTGACGTTCATCTTCAGCATAGAGGACTGCTGCACGTTTTGCACGATATGTTTCACGAATATCAGCGTCTTCATTTGGAAGGAACATTGGTTTGACGTATGGTTGACCACCGCCATTGATACATCCACCTGGGCAACCCATAATTTCAATGAATGCGTATGGTGATTTACCTTCCTTGATTTGATCAAGTAAGACTTTAGCATTCTTCATGCCTGATGCCATAGCAACCTTTAAGGTTGTACCATTGATATCAATTGATGCTTCTCTAACACCTTCAAGACCACGAACAGCTTCAAAGTTGATCTTTTCGTGTTCTTTACCAGTTAAGATGAAGTAAGCAGTACGAAGTGCTGCTTCCATAACACCACCAGTAACACCGAAGATAACACCAGCGCCTGTGTATTGGCCAAGTAAATCTTGATCCCAATCTTCATCTTCTGGGAGCATCTTCCAGTTGATACCAGCACGTTTAATCATCTTAGCAAGTTCACGTGTTGTTAAAACTGCATCGACATCTCTAAGGCCATCAACTTCCATTTCTTTACGAGTTTTCTCGTATTTCTTTGCTGTACATGGCATGACAGAAACGACATAAATATCTTTTGAATCAATACCATTTGCTTTAGCAAAGTATGATTTGGTGATAGCACCTTGCATTTGATGTGGGCTCTTACAAGTTGACATATTTGGGATGACTTCTGGATAGAAATATTCCATATAGTTAACCCAACCTGGTGAACAGGATGTAATTTGTGGGAGAACTCCACCATTTTTAATTCTGTTAAGAAGTTCTGTGCCTTCTTCCATGATTGTTAAGTCAGCTGCAAAGTTGACATCGAATACACGTTTGAATCCGAGACGTTTGCATGCTGCAATCATCTTCTTGGTACCATTGGTACCAATCTTTTCGCCAAATTCTTCAGCAATAGCGGCACGAACAGCTGGTGCAACTTGGCAGACAACGAACTTGCCAGCCTTCATAGCTGCATCAACATTTGCGATTTCGCTCTTCTCAAGTAATGCGCCTGTTGGACAAACGAGTACACATTGTCCGCATTGCATACATGGAGATTCTGCGAATGATCTATTTTGGGCTGGAGCAACGATAGTTTTAAAACCACGTTTTTCAAAGCCTAAAATTCCAATACCTTGAGCATCTTTACATGCTTCAATACAACGGCCACAAAGAATACATTTTCCAGTATTACGAATAATACCTGGAGCAACTTCATCAACTGTTGCTGGTGATTGTTCGCCTAAGAATTTTCCATCTCTGGCACCAACCATTTTTGCAACTTCGAGAAGTTCACAATGTCCATTCTTTTCACATTGTAAACAATTCTTTTGGTGGTTAGAAAGAAGTAATTCTATAGAATTTCTTCTTGCTTCCATTGCTTTTTGGGAAGAAATGATAATTTCCATTCCTTCATTAACTGGGTAAACACAAGAAGCTACAAGACCTCTTGCGCCGACAACTTCGACTAAGCAAACTCTGCAGCTTGCAAGTGAACATTTGCCATGATTCCAGCTACATAAGGATGGAATGTTATAACCGCAAGCGCGGCAAGCTTCTAAGACAGTCATTGAACTGTCGACTTGATAGGATTTACCTTCAATTTTGATATTAACTAAAGCCATTTTACAGTTCCTCCTTATTTCTTAATAATTGCATGTCTTGCTTTACAGCCAGCCATACATGCACCACACTTGATACATTTCTTTGGATCAATGACATGGACAAATTTGCCTGGGAATGGATTACCATTTGGCATCTTTGCACCAATTGTGCCTGGAGCAATAGCTCCAACTGGACAGTTTTTAGCACATAATCCACATCCAATACAGAGTTCTGGTTGAATGTAGTATTCCATCATTGACTTACAAACGTGTGCTGGGCACTTGTGTTCTTCAACGTGAGCTTTGTATTCTTCTGGGAATGCTCTCATTGTTGAAAGAATTGGGTTTGCAGCTGTTTGTCCTAATGCACAAAGTGAGTTTGTTTGTGTAATATTTGCGAGTTCTTCAAGATTTTTAATATCTTGTGGTTCGCCTTTACCACTTGTAATCTTATTTAAGATTTCAAGCATTCTACGTGTACCAATACGACATGGTGAACATTTACCACATGATTCATCACAAATGAATTCCATATAGAATTTTGCGACGTCGACCATACAGTTGTCTTCATCCATAACGATAGCACCACCTGAACCCATCATGGATCCACGTGCTTTTAATGTATCAAAATCAATTGGGGTGTCTAAGTCTTTTTCAGTTAAACATCCGCCTGATGGGCCACCAGTTTGAATGGCTTTGAATTTCTTGCCACCTGGGATACCACCACCGATATCAAAAATAAGTTCTTGGAGTGTTGTTCCCATTGGGACTTCAACAAGACCAACGTTATTAACTTTACCGCCAAGGGCGAAAACCTTGGTTCCTTTGGAACCTTCGGTACCAATGGAGGCAAATTTGTCAGCACCTTCTCTCATAATCCATGCGACATCTGCGAGGGTTTCGACGTTGTTAACAACGGATGGATGATTCCATAAACCTTTGACAGCTGGGAATGGAGGTCTTGGACGTGGCATACCACGTTGACCTTGAATTGAGTTAATTAATGCTGTTTCCTCACCACAGACGAAGGCACCTGCGCCTAAACGGATGTGGCATCTAAATGAGAAGTTTGTGCCTAAGATGTTATCACCAAGTAAGCCAACTTCTTCGAGTTTTGCAATAGCAATTCTAAGTCTTGAAACTGCAATTGGGTATTCAGCACGGACGTAGAAATAACCGTTTTGTGCTCCGATTGCATAACCTGCAATCATCATACCTTCGATAACACCAACTGGGTTACCTTCAAGAATTGAACGGTCCATGAATGCACCTGGGTCACCTTCATCACCGTTACAGATAACGTATTTATTGTCTGATTGTGATGCTAAAGCAAATTGCCATTTCTTTCCGGTTGGGAAGCCAGCACCACCACGGCCACGAAGTCCAGATTTTAACATTTCATCACAGACTTCTGCTGGTGTCATATGTAATGCTCTCATTAATCCTTTGAAAGCGCCAAAGCCAAAGGCTTCTTCGATTTCTTCAGGGTTAATCATGGAGCAACCATTAAGTGCGACACGTTTTTGTTTCTTATAGAAGTTGATGTCTTCTTGTTTTTCAACCTTTTCATGTGTAACTGGATCGACATAGAGTAAATCTTCGATACATTTACCACCAATGACATCTTCTTCAATGATTCTTTCAACGTCGGTTACTTTTACGGCGCGATAGAGTCTATCTTCTGGGAAAACTTTAACGAATGGTCCTTGGGAACAGAAACCGAAACAGCCAACTCTGTTAACTGTAGCTTTGTCTTCAAGACCTTTTTCTTTAATAAGTTCTTCTAATCTTTTTAAGATTTCATCGGAATGTGAGGAGATACAACCTGTACCACCACAAACAACAAGGTGTTTCTTGCCATCTTTTCCGTTAAATTTAGCTTCTAAGCAAGAACCACAATGTTCAATCTTTTCAGCTAATTCTTTTTCTGATTTAATTTTAGCCATTGTTATTCTCCTTATTTTGCTGCACGGTATTCCTCAATAATGCCTGCGACTTTGTCGACTGACATCTTTGGATAAACTTTTCCATTAATGGAAATTGCTGGTGCAATACCGCATGCACCAATGCATCTTAATGCATCAAGGGTAAATAAGCCATCTGCGGTTGTTTCGCCTGGTTTGATTCCTAAGAGTTCTGAGAACTTATCCATGACAAGTTGGGAACCTTTAACGTAGCATGCTGTGCCTAAGCAAACACCAATGACGTATTTTCCTTTTGGGGTTAAGCTGAAGAATGAGTAGAAAGTAACAACACCATAGATTTCAGCTACTGGGATATTCATTAATGAAGAAACTAATTCTTGGACTTCAAGAGGAATGTATCCATATTCGGATTGGATTGCCTCAAGGACCATCATTAATGGGGTTTCTTCATCTTTATAACGATTCACAATTTCAGTAATTTGTTTTACTGCATGTGCTTGTAGTTTCGCCATAAATCAACCTCCTATTTTTATAAAATCCACTCACTATTATAATAGTGTAGGAAAATATCTCAACAATGAATTTTATAAATTCAAATGTATGCGTTTTCATAATTAATTAAAAAAGTGCGATAAGTTCGATTATTTGTGTTAAGATATTGGCATGAAAAAGTCGTTTTTATTAGTTCTCTCTCTTCCATTGTTACTCAGTTCTTGCAAGCTTATTGCAGACTCACCTTCAAACACTCAAAAACCTGAAGATGACACTACCCAAACAGATGGAAAAACTGATACTGAAACCGGTGAAAAAACAGACGAAGGAACCGAAGGTTCTGGTACTGGTTCTACCACTGAAGATGAAAGCCAAACTCATGGCGGTCATTCCGGCGGCGGACACCACACTGGTGGAGGCACTTCTGAAGACGATAATACCGGAGGAGAAACCACCGGTGGCGGCACTACAGAAACTTCAAATGAGTCAGTATTGAAAGAAGTTACTGAGTTTGGTCTAACTAACGGAAATAAACCATCTAATATTAACTTTAATGAAGATATAACTTTATCTTGTGGAGTTGGTGAAAATGACTACAAAAATGCACCAGCATTCTACTCTTCTGATTCTTCATTAAGATTCTATTATGGAAACACATTAACAGTTAGCAACTCCGAAGGAGTTATTACTAGAGTTGTGCTTTATTATAATTCAACAAATGATGACAATTTGTTTTCCGCAAATGTCGGTATAATGTCTGATTATCAAACATGGAATGGTTCAGCATCTTCCATCACTTTTAAAGTTGATGGAGATAGCGGTAGTATTAAATTATTCCGTTTAAGAGTTGATTATTCTACTTCTGGTGGCGGAACAACTGGTGGCGGCACTACTACTGGTGGAGGCGGAAACACTACTGGTGGAGGAACAACCGGAGGTGGAGGTTCAGAGCAATCAGGTAATGGAAATACCTCATCAGAATGGACAACAGCCTGGACTGGTCGACAATATGACATTGCTTATTCCTTATTTAAAGGCAATTTACCATGTTTAAAAGCTTTCAATGGCTACGCTGTTGGATGTGTAGATGGTTCAACGAAAATGTACTTTAATCCTTATATAAAAGGATGGTCAAAAGAATCACAAACCTATTATGATGGCGCTTTACGCGATATGGGCTACACCAAAGTAGACACAGACACTGATGAAGATGGTGTGGAATGGTTCTACTACGAAAAGGGCACTTATTGTGTTCAAACTTCTCACTACAGAGGTGATGATGGCGAATATTATTTCGATGTTTATGCTTATAATGACTATGAAGCACCGTTTAATCTTGATTATGACCCTACTGTTGACTTAACAACCAAGGTTTATCCAATCAAGTCAGGATATAAAACATTCTCAAAAACTATTAATGGCATAACATTTAAATGTTCTAATTGCACTGAGAATAATTCACTTATTCAACTTGCAAAAGATTCAACTATGGAAATTACATGTTCCACCACTCTTAGCAAGATGGACATCTTATTTAATTACAATAAGAGTTGCTGCTTAGTTTATGCTGGTTCATCAAGTTCTAATGCTAAAATTGTTTATAACAACGGTAATCATTGGGATTTACCAAGTGGAACAAAATACGTAAAGATTCAAGCACTATTAGATGATATTGTTCAAATAGATTGCTTATCAATTAAGTAATAAACAACAAAAAAGTTGCATCCGATAAGTGTGCAACTTTTAATTTAATTTGCTATATCCTAGTACTTCTTAATCATGGTTAAGATGTTTTTGCCATCTTTATATTCATAATAGACTTTATCCATTAAGTTCTTTACCATGAAGATACCTAAACCACCAATTTGACGTTCTTCAGCTTTTTGTTTAGTGTTTGGATCTTCTTTTGCAAGAGGATCGAATTTAACACCGTTATCACTAAAGACGAGTGTTAAGACGTCATTTTCGTAGTTTACGTCAACTGTACAATAGCCTTTTCCTTCGTATGCGTATGAAGCAATATTAATAAATACTTCTTCTGAAACAATCAAAAGTTGATTTTTGTCTTTTGCTTCTAAATTACCTTTGATTGAAGAAAGAATAAAGTTTTGTACATTTTCTAAGTTATCAGCTTTAGCTTCGAATTTCTTAGAGAATACGCTTTGAGCTTTACGGTATTCAACCATTAACATAGTTATATCGTCGAATTGTTCAGCATTACGAGAGAATTCTCTAATGCCATTGCGAATCTTAGTAATTGTTTCATATGGAGATGCATCAAGATTTGAAACCATTTCAAGAAGTCTATCCTCACCATAAAGTTCACTTCTAACGTTATGAGCTTCGGTTACACCATCAGTGTAAAGGAACAACTTATCGCCTTTATTAAGCTTTGTTTTGGCTTCTTTATATTCGAAATCTTTGAAACCACCTAGTACTAAACCTGGTTTTGCAGATAAATATGAGAACTTACCATTGCTCTTAATAATTGGTGGGTTATGACCAGCATTTGTAAATCTAAGTTCACCACTTTCCTTGTCTAAGATACCAAGCCAACATGTAACAAACATATTTAACTCATTGCCTTCACAAAGACCAGCGTTTGCTTCATTAATCATTTTAGCTGTGTCATATTTGCTGTCTTTTGCTAGTGCTCTAATAAGAGATTGGGCCTTCATCATATAAAGTGAGGAAGGAATTCCTTTGCCAGAAGCGTCTCCAATAACGATTGCTAAATGGTCATCATCGATTTCAAAGAAATCGTAGAAATCACCACCAATTTCTTTTGCAGGATCCATAATTGCATAAACTTCACCGTATTTTGAATCTGGGAATTCTTTTGGAAGACATGCGCTTTGGATTGCAGAAGCAATTGATAATTCAGATGTAACTTTTTGATTGCGTTTAACCTCGTTAACTTCTTCACCAAGAATAACATCTGCACGTTTTGCCAAACCATTTGCGATTTGAGCAATAACAACGATTGCGAGGACTCTTGGAAGAATATTGAAAACGAATAATGCTGCCCACTTATTGTCACCAAACATCTTATAAATGTCAGGATCGTAAAGATCTAATAAAAGAGCAACAATTGGTGCAACAATCATTAATGCCAAAGTTACATAAAAAACGATTCTTGTTGTCTTTGGCTTAAAGTAAAGTGTTGAAGCAACAACACAGGCTGCAAAGAAGATGCCTTCTTGTGGAACTAAAAATCCAAGAACACCAATTGAGACAACAAAGGAAATAAGTATAAAATACTTAAACCAATGTTGAGATGATAGTTTTGTTTTTAATAAACATGCTGGTAAAGCAAGCGCAACTATCAAAATTGGGAATGAAATGCGCATTAGTAAATTAATACTATCGCTATACAAGAAAGCAGGAACTTTACATACATTTAAAATCAAAGTAACAAGCATGAAAACAGCTAATACAAGCGAAGTAAATGCTAGCGAGATATTAGCTTTTTTCTCGTTTTGAAGATAAATGTCTTTTTCGTTCATTTTTTATCTGACCTTAAGGAAGCTTAAGAATCCTGTCATTTCAAGAACGTTTTTGACATCGCCTGAAACATTTTCAAGAATGAATTCGCCGCCTTTTGAAGACATGGCTTTATGAATTGAGAGTAAAACTCTCAAACCGGCTGATGAAATGTATTCAACTTTTGAGAAGTCGAAAACCATTTTTTCAACCTTAGCGACATCGCCGCTAACAACCTTTTCAAGTTCTGGTGCTGTAGTAGCATCAATGTGTCCGGAAATAGCAAGGTTTAAAACTTTTCCGTTAATTTCTTTTGTTGTTTCCATATTATTTACAACTCCATTTATAATGAAATTTTATCACTTTATTTAATAATGTGATAGAAAATTATTAAAAAAGAGAGTAATTCTACGTATTGTATAAGGACATTCTTATCTTGAAACAACAAAAAAGATGCACCTTGCGATGCATCTATTTTTGTTAAATGGTGGTCCAGGCCGGGGATGATCCGGCGACACGTGGATTTTCAGTCCACTGCTCTACCAACTGAGCTACCGGACCACAATGGCGGAACATACGAGAGTCGAACTCGTCTCGCCTCCGTGACAGGGAGGCATCATAAACCGATAGACCAATGTTCCAACGCTTAAATATTATCCTAAAACTCGATTAAAAAATCAAGGATAATTTTAAGCTGAAATATTAATTTAAATTAATAATTCTTTTCGCGCAATTCGAAGTATGATTGTGGATGAGCACAAACTGGGCAAAGTTTTGGTGCACATTTACCAACATGAATGTGTCCACAGTTACGGCATTTCCAAATGACAACATCTTCTGCAATAAATACTTTATTGCCTTTAACGTTTTCAAGAAGTTTGCGATATCTTTCTTCGTGTTCTTTTTCAATCTTTGCAACGCCTTCAAATTTGCATGCAATTTCTAAGAAACCTTCTTTACGAGCAACTTCAGCGAATTCCTTGTACATTTCTGTCCATTCATAATTTTCGCCATTTGCTGCTGCTTCAAGGTTTTCAATTGTTGATTTTACTTCACCGCCTTCAAGGTATTTAAACCATAATTTGGCGTGTTCTTTTTCGTTGTCTGCTGTTTCAGTGAAAATAGCAGCGATTTGTTCATAGCCTTCTTTCTTGGCTTTGCTTGCGAAATAAGTATACTTATTTCTAGCTTGCGACTCACCTGCAAAAGCTGCAGCTAAGTTCTTTTCTGTTTGTGATCCTTTTAAATCCATCTATTTATCCTCCTTTTCGATAGGTTTAACATCAACTGTTTTAACATCCTTCTTGGATGGAATGCAAACTAAAATAATACCGATAATACCAGTTACAATAAATAATGCGCCAATAACAAAAATAATCCAATCAGCACCTTCGTGATAACCAATTAAAAAACCACCAAGTACTGCACTTAAAACTGAAGATACCACACTACGTGCGTCTTCATTTTGAACTGCACTAATAAAGCCCAAAATACCAGAAAGTAACATCATTACACCAAAAATGATAAATGGTACGTTTGGCCATACCCATGCGGCAATTACAATAAAAATTCCTAAGGCTGCAAGAATTAATCCTGCAATAATATTTTTAGAAAAGCATGATAAAACACCACCAAAAATAATAAAGGCCCCTATTATAGTGAATAAAACTTGAAATAATGAGATACCTAAACAACAGAATAAAACACCAGTAACAATGGCGCTGGCAAGAACTGCTAACTTAGTTTTCTTCGAAATTGGCTTAATTTCCATAACTTATATCCTTTTATTGTTTTGCCTTGCCAAATGTAATTTCAGCAAGCGCTAATTGACCTGAATTCATAATATCTACACGTTTGGAATGCCCAGATACAACAAATGTATCAACACTTGACCAAACAAACATCCAGGAAATGATTAATGTTAATTCATTAACAACATCAATTTGTTTAAATGTTGAATCTGCAAATGCGTATGCAATTGTAAAATGCAAAGCAAGCATTAATAATCCGATTGTTGCAAGAATAAAACCGAAAATCATGCTTTTATGATGTTCATAACGTATGTCTTCGTATTGCAAATGATAATGACGTGTAACACATTTTTTAATCTTATCTTTAAGATCTTCAGAATATTTACCACCATCATCAAAATTAATAACAACTGGAATTTCTGCTCTAAGATAGAAAACTTGTTGGTCTATATAGTCGTAAATATCAGGATCCATACGTTTATCGTAAGAGAAAACTGAGAATGGAGTGTCTATTTTAGTTAAATCAACATTAACGTATGCTTTTCCATCATCTTTAATGAGTGAGTCTTCATAACGTAATGAATAACGATACTTTTTAGAGTACAAATCGTTTAAGTTATGGTTAAAACTCTTAACTTGTTCTCTAACTTCTTTTCTTTTATTTCTACGTTCTTTGCTAAAAATACCCATACTTATTCCCTTTCTATGAACTTAATATCAGAGCTGAAAGGTAGCCATGTTGCAAATAAAAGCAAAATTGCTCCACATGTAGATGCAATCGCAGATACAGTAGGCCCAGCACCATTTCTTAAAACAGATGATTCACCAAAATTATTGACAGATAAGAACAATTCTTTTGTAAGTAAAACACACAAAACACAAAGTAAAAGTATAACGGCTAATACAGTATTAATAGCTTTTAAATTTCTAGACCATGACTTTTTAAATGATTCAACAATCAAAACAATTGCTATAACTAATGGTATAACGAATCCGAACACAGGAATAATTGTGCCATGATAAACCGTTACATCTTTAGTACTTTCTCCTAAATAAGCATTAACTTTGTAGTTTATCCATGTGTGATTAATAGAATCGTATATTTCTAGCGAGTTTGCAAAAAGGGCAATAAATGCAATAATTGCGAACAATGCCGCTAAATATATAATAATATTTCTCACATATTGTCTCATG
>JAZLKX010000026.1:0-1062 GCA_045597865.1 Bacilli bacterium
GGAACATTGCAAAGTCAAGTGCAACAAAAGACTTCATAAGGTGTCCTTAACCCCAAACATTTTCTGGGACGATTATTTAGAAGGTAAACGATAGATTCTAAGTAATCGTCATCCAATTTTCTAAAGTCCATACCTCTTGGCAAAAAGAAGCGCAGACTGTCATTTATATTTTCATTTGATCCTCTTTGCCATGGACTGTGAGGGTCAGCAAAATATATAGAAGTATGAAGCTGGTTTTCCAAATCTCTGTATTTTGCAAACTCTGGTCCATTATCTAAAACTATGGTTTCAGGATGAATACCTTTTGTTTCAAACGCTTCTTTTGCAGCTTTTATTACTTTATCAGATGCAATGGTATCAACTTTCTTTGCCAGTAAAAACCTGCTTTTTCTATCAAGCAATGTCACAACACAACCTTTTCCTGGTGTAGTTCTGATTGTATCTCCTTCCCAGTCATTTAATCGCTCTCGGCATTTCGCTTCTTCAGGCAAATCATGAATTGTTTTCTCCGGCTGTATGCAGCAATATTGGCTTCTGTTTCCATATTTCTGTTTTCCATGCCTTCGAAGATGCGATTGTGGCGAAATCTTGTCAAAAATTCCAGCTTTTATTGCTCCATATATTGTATTAAATGCAATCTTTTCATCTGGATGTTCCTGATTCCATTTAAGTGAAATTATTTCAGGTGACCAATACAGGTAAAGTTTACTCTGTATATATTCAAACAATTCAGAACCTTTCTGTATGCGATTCTTTCGCACACATTTTGCCCTGTTTTCCAGATATTTTTTATAGGAAACTTCAGGATTGAAGTTTCCTCCTGGACAGCGCTTTATAAGTCTGCTCACCGAAGACCTATGCTTATTCAATACAGTTGCTATCTGATTCTGACTCACTCCAAGATTCAATAAATAAAATAGACAACAAATATCAATTTGGGTAAAATGATTGTATGACTTCATGGTTTGATATTCCCCTTTGATGTGGTAGTTATTGGGTTATTTCATTCTATGAAGTTTTTTTTATTTTTTCATCTGTTGCACTTGCAATTACAATCTACCG
>JAZLKX010000027.1:0-1197 GCA_045597865.1 Bacilli bacterium
AGTATTTCTACTGTTGTCCTGCTGATTGAGTAAGTGGAACGGGCTTTCTCTTAAGTGAAATCTCATACCCAAGTTTCTTCAGTTCACTCGTCAGGTAGGTCTTTCGCTTTGCCTCAATCTTGTCCCTCATGTAGTTGGCTCCGAGTTCGTGGTATCTTGCACCAGTGCTCAATATAAGATAGGTTGCAACTATCTGTGAATGTCCGACTGCGATGAGTGCGCGCTTCTTGCCTCTGCGGGCTGCTATGCGGTGGTATCTCTCACTGAAGAAGGTGTTTTTCGTACGGGTCGCTGCCCACGCTGCCTCTGTGATTACAGCCTTCACTTGTTTGTTTCCGTGAGTGATTCTTCCGCTTTTTTTTTACCAGCGCTCTCATTGTTGCCGGGGCAGATGCCTGCCCATGATGCCAGATGCTTCTCTGAGGGGAAGTGTCCCATGTCAAAGCCAATCTCTGCAACGAGGTCTTCCACGACCTTGTCACTGAAGCCAGGTATTTCCTTAAGCAGCTCTATTGCATTCTCGTATTTGGAGAGCATTTGCTTGATTCTCTCGCTCAGTGAATCAATGATCTTCTGAGTTTGGGCGATGTCCTTCTTTATCATCTGGAGCATATAGACATGATGGAACTCAACGAATCCAGTGCATGCCTCAAGCAGTTCTTCGGGAGATGCTGCCAGCTTGCCGTGATAGACACTCTTTACGTCATCCAGAGTCAGCGTCTTGCCCTCGCAGAGCATGTCAATGAGTGCTGTTGCCGTAGAGCCCGAGGTGCTGCTGACCACACTTGAGAGCTTGATGTTGCAGTCTTCAAGGATACGCATGATGCGATTCTTTTCCGATGCAATGTTTTGGATAAGCTTGTTGCGATAGCGGGTCAGGTCGCGCAACTGTCGTTGTTCCTTCGGTGGAATGTAACTCGGTTTGAGAAGGCCGGCAAGCAGAAGCTTGCATATCCATTCGCTGTCCATCTTGTCTGTCTTGTGGCCCGGCACATTCTTGATGTGACGTGCGTTCACAATCCAGACATTCTCAATGGCTCCTTCGAGCACCTTGTACACTGGCTTCCAATACACACCGGTGCTCTCCATTGCCACGTGGGTAATGCCGTTGGCCAATAGCCATTCTTTCAATTCTGTCAAAGAACTCGTGAAGGTGCCGAATGAGCGTGTCTCTTTCTTGAGACCCTCACCGTTAAT
>JAZLKX010000028.1:0-108223 GCA_045597865.1 Bacilli bacterium
CACTATCGGTCACTAGTTAGTATTTAGCCTTGCGCAGTGGTCTGCGCTCCTTCCGACAAAATAACTTGTTTCGCCGTACTCAGGATCTCACTAGGGGGTTATGATCTTACGGATACGGGACTATCACCCACTCTGGTTGGCCTTCCCAAACCATTCTCCTTGCACATAACACATCCCACATTGTGGTCCACACCCCAACCCTAAGGTTGGTTTGGGCTGTTCCGCTTTCGCTCGCCGCTACTGACGGAATCGATTAAATCTTTCTTTTCCTCCAGGTACTAAGATGTTTCAATTCCCTGGGTCTTCCTTCACTGCGGATATATATTCCCCGCAGGATGACACGAGATAAATCGTGCCGGGTTCCCCCATTCGGATATCGACGGATCAAAGCTCACTTCCAGCTCCCCGTCGCTTTTCGCAGGTAGTCGCGTCCTTCTTCGCCTTCTAGTGCCAAGGCATTCACTGTACGCCCTTATTAACTTAACTTCGTAAAATATAGGTTTTATGTAATTGTCTTGTTTAAACAATTTAATTGCTTATTTTCGTTACGCAAATCTCAACATGATGAAATCAATATGAAATTGCAACATAACAGAAAGAACATGTTTTATAATATCCAGTTTTCAAAGAACAGCTCCAGAGAGATAACTAATCTCTCAAAACTAAACAGATGCGCCGAAATCTTAACATCACCAAATTGACTAAAAATAATTTAGGTTTTAATGTACGCTTCGAACAATTTTTGTCGAAGCACTTTCTCCATAGAAAGGAGGTGATCCATCCCCACGTTCCCGTAGGGATACCTTGTTACGACTTAACCCCAATCACCAGTCCTACCTTAGGCGTCTCCCTCCTTGCGGTTAGGATAACGACTTCGAGTATTACCAGCTCTCATGGTTTGACGGGCGGTGTGTACAAGACCCGGGAACGTATTCACCGCAGCATGGCTGATCTGCGATTACTAGCAATTCCGACTTCATGAAGTCGAGTTGCAGACTTCAATCTGAACTGAGACCGGCTTTATGAGATTTGCTCCACCTCGCGGTTTCGCGTCCCTTTGTACCGGCCATTGTAGCACGTGTGTCGCCCAGAACATAAAGGGCATGATGATTTGACGTCATCCCCACCTTCCTCCGATTTACATCGGCAGTCTCCTTAGAGTCCCCAACTAAATGATGGTAACTAAGGACAAGGGTTGCGCTCGTTGCGGGACTTAACCCAACATCTCACGACACGAGCTGACGACAACCATGCACCACCTGTGTGATCCATAACTATCTTTCTATCTCTAGAACATTTGAATCCATGTCAAGTCCTGGTAAGGTTCTTCGCGTAGCATCGAATTAAACCACATGCTCCACTGCTTGTGCGGGTCCCCGTCAATTCCTTTAAGTTTCAGTCTTGCGACCGTACTCCCCAGGCGGACAACTTAATGCGTTAGCTTCAACACTGCTTCACAGCAATATTTAGTTGTCATCGTTTACGGCGTGGACTACTAGGGTATCTAATCCTATTTGCTCCCCACGCTTTCGTGACTGAGCGTCAGTATTGGGCTAGTAAACCGCCTTCGCCACTGGTGTTCTTCCATATATCTACGCATTTCACCGCTACACATGGAGTTCCGTTTACCTCTCCCACACTCTAGCCTGGCAGTTTTCGAAGCTGTATGGGGTTAAGCCCCACGCTTTCACTTCAAACTTACCATGCCGCCTGCTCACTCTTTACGCCCAATAATTCCGGATAACGCTTGCCACCTACGTATTACCGCGGCTGCTGGCACGTAGTTAGCCGTGGCTTTCTAATAAGGTACCATCAAATAGGGAGCATTTCCTCACCCTATCATTTTTCCCTTATAACAGAACTTTACAATCCGAAGACCTTCATCATTCACGCGGCGTTGCTCGGTCAGGGTTTCCCCCATTGCCGAAAACTCCCTACTGCTGCCTCCCGTAGGAGTCTGGACCGTGTCTCAGTTCCAGTGTGGCCGTTCATCCTCTCAGATCGGCTACGCATCCTCGCCTTGGTGGGCTGTTATCTCACCAACTAGCTAATGCGCCGCAGGTCCATCCTTCAGTGGGGCTTTAAAGGCCCCTTTTAGAGCTCAGAGATGCCTCCGAGCCAATTATTCGGTATTAGCCTAGCTTTCGCCAGGGTATCCCAAGCTGATGGGCAGGTTACCTACGTGTTACTCACCCGTTCGCCACTCGGTATTGCTACCTCGTTCGACTTGCATGTATTAGGCACGCCGCCAGCGTTCATCCTGAGCCAGGATCAAACTCTCAAAAAGTTTATCTTAGTTCAAAATTATAATCTGGTTTATTGTTTTATAAAAAAATTGACGTTAATGTTTCTTGTACATCTGTTCAGTTTTCAAAGATCAGTTTGCGCTTATATACATAGTATATGTTTTCGTCCCGAAGAACGAGCGCTTTTATATCTTACTAAAACGAAATAAGGATGTCAAACATTTTTTGCACTTTTTTTCAATATTTAACTTTGTTATATCCAAAAATGGGAAGATTGACCATTTTTCTTACTTTTTCCAGCAAATTTAAAAAAATATTTATTCGATGAAAACTGAACTTTTTTTATTTTTTTTATTAAATTTTTATTAATTTTCCAAAAATTGGGAATAGAAATAGAAAAAAGACCGACTTTTGATATCGATCTCTAATCTTTTTTATTAATTTGCGCACGCCTTATTACCTTTTCTATTTAATTAAATACACACGTACGCGCAAAAGAAAAGGAGCGGCGAACCGCTCCTTTAACTTATCTTCTTGATCTAGCGACAAGTGCTAGAAGTTTAATGAAGATATAAATGAAATCAACATAAAGAGATAAAGCACAAAGTAATGCAACATTCTTTGCAGCACCACCTCTTGAAGCAATTTCTTTTACATTTCTTAAATCAATTACAGTAATGAGAATAACTGCAATAAGCATAACAAAGGAAATAACTGCGCTTGTTATAACAGCAACAGGTTCAAAAAATAACATTAGTGGAAGATTTATTAAAAGCAACATGAATGATCCAAATAATAATCCTGAACCAATTAAACCTAAAGTAGATAAATTTCTCTTTGAGAACCATGCAATTAATGTCATTAATCCAAAGGCCAAGCAAGTACCACCAAATGCAATTGCGATATCAACAAATGGGATAAAATTTGTAAAAGTAGAAAGGAATACACCCATTGTAATTGAGTAAAGCACATAGCATGGTACCATGCCCTTAGAACTTCTAAGAGCAGCTACTTGGACAATAATCATCATAGGAATATAGAGAACCAAAGAGACGATCAAGGTAATTAAATATGCCTTAGAAGCTACTTCTGCTGTTTCAGCTGAAAATAACAATTTTTCAAATAATGCGCCAAGGCCAATTGCAACAACACCTGTAATTAGCAAAGCTAAAAACATGTAAAGGAAAACAGCACCAATGAATTTTGAGCCATCAGCAACTGAAACTTGGCTTGGTCTAGATTTGCGACCTAAAACTTCGTCTTTTGTCATCTTTATACCTCCTTAAATGTTTTCAATTAATTGTTTGAATGAATCAACTTTTAAAGAAGCTCCACCGACAAGTGCGCCATCAACGTCTGCTTGAAGTAAATAATCGTGGACGTTTTCTGGTTTAACACTGCCACCGTATAAAATACGGACATCATCTGCTACATCACCAAATGATTCTTTTATTAAACCACGGATGAATGAGCAAATGTCTTGAGCAATTTCTTTAGAAGCATTCTTACCAGTACCAATGGACCAAACTGGTTCATAAGCAATAACAATTTTCTTCATATCATCACTTGTTAAATCTTTTAAGCCATCACAAATTTGTTCTTTAATAACATCTTTTGTTTTGCCTTTTTCAAATTCTGCAAGTGTTTCGCCAACACAATAAATAATTGTCATGTTGTTTGAAAGCAAAGCTTTCATCTTCTTGTTGCATGTTTCATTGGTTTCAGCAAAGTAAGTTCTTCTTTCTGAGTGACCAATAATGCACCAATCAACACCAATTTCTTTAAGCATTGGAATGGAGATTTCTCCTGTAAAAGCACCATGATCTTCGAAGTGGCAGTTTTGTGCTGCAACTGTTAAAGATTTGTTTGCTTTTTTAAGAGCAGCAAGCGAAAGGAAAACTGGAGCAACTCCGATATCAACGCCTTTGGCGTCTGCTGCTTTTTGAAGTTTTTTGGATTCTTTACCAAATGCCTTTGATTCGGCAATGGTCTTGTTCATTTTCCAGTTTCCAAATAATAATTTTCTTCTCATAATTATCTTAAAATATCAACGCCTGGTAAGTGGCCGTCGTTTTCAATCATTTCAAGGGAAGCGCCACCGCCAGTAGAGACGTGTGAGAAAGCTTCTTTATAACCGAATTCTTTAATTGCGGCTGCGGAGTCTCCACCACCACAAACTGAGAATGCATTCTTTAAGCCTGCAACTGCTTTACAAATTGCGATTGTTCCGCTTGAGAATTCTTTTTGCTCAAAGACACCCATTGGTCCATTCCAGAAAATCATCTTTGCTTTTGCAATTTCGCTTGCGAAGAGCTTTTCAGATTCTGGTCCAATATCCATTCCTTGCATTCCTGCTGGAACGTTATCGGTAACGACCATTCTAACTGTCCATCCTTCGAATGCATCAGTTACAACTGAGTCAACTGGAAGAACAATTTTGCCTTCTGCTTCTTTTAAGCATTTACGAGCATAATCTAATTGATCATCTTCGACTGGTGAATTTCCGGTTTCCATTCCAAGAGCTTTCTTGAATGTGTATGCCATAGCACCGCCGATGATAATCTTATCGCACTTCCTAAGAAGTGAATCTATAACTTTGATTTTATCTGAAACTTTTAAACCACCAAGAATTGCGACGTATGGACGATCTGAGTCTTTAACATCAACACATCTTGTGAGGTTTGCAATTTCTTTTTCAACTAAATAGCCACAAGCAACTGGTTTGCCTTCGCCTTTAAGAATTTCTGGAATTCCATAGGTGGAAGCGTGTGCTCTGTGTGCTGAACCGAATGCGTCCATAACATAAGCATCTGCGACTTTTGCCCAAGCTGCTGCGAGTTCTGGATCATTCTTTTCTTCGCCCTTTTCATAACGTGTGTTTTGAACAAGTAAAACATCACCATCTTTTAAGGCTGCAACTGCTTTTTCAAAATCAGCACCTCTAGTGGCTGCTGAGAAAGCAACTTTTTTACCAAGTAAATCGCCAAGGACTGGAGCAACAACAACTAAGTTGTTCTTGATCATTTGTGCCTTGACTACATCTGGTTCTTCTTTGTGTTTAATCTTTCCTAAATGTGAAAGTAAAACAACACGAGCGCCTTCATCAATCAATTTTTGAATTGTAGGAAGAGCTGCTCTAACACGGTTATCATCACGGACAACACCATCTTTAAGTGGGACGTTGAAGTCAACACGAACAATGACAACTTTGCCTTTGAGGTTTTTTAAATTATCAACTGTTAACATAATTTTATGTCCTCCTTTTGAGACAAAGAGGCCCAACAAAGTTGGGGCCCCTTATATGTTTAGTTATGCAATTAGCACTTTTCAGAGAAGTACTTAATTGTACGAACCATTTGTGATGTGTAGGAGTTTTCGTTATCGTACCAAGAGACAACTTGAACTTCGAACATACCGTCAGCAATTTTGCTGACCATGGTTTGTGTGGCATCAAATAATGAACCAAATCTCATACCGATGACATCGCTTGAAACGATTGGGTCTTCGTTGTATCCATAGGATTCATTTGCTGCTGCCTTCATTGCTGCATTGATAACTTCTGGTGTTAATTCACCATCATATTTACAAACAGCTGTAAGAATTGTGGTTGAACCAGTTGGAACTGGAACTCTTTGAGCAGAACCGATAAGTTTTCCATTTAATTCTGGAATAACTAATCCAATTGCCTTTGCAGCACCTGTGCTGTTTGGAACAATGTTGGTTGCACCACCACGTGCTCTACGCATATCACCTTTTCTGTGTGGACCATCAAGAAGCATTTGGTCGCCTGTGTAAGCGTGAATTGTGCTCATGATACCAGATTGAATTGGTGCTAAGTCGTTGAGTGCTTTTGCCATTGGGGCTAAGCAGTTTGTTGTACAGCTTGCAGCTGAGATGACATTATCATCTTTTGTTAATGTTTCATGGTTAACGTTGTAGACGATTGTTGGTAAATCTTTTCCTGCTGGAGCAGAGATAACAACTTTACGTGCACCTGCGTTAATGTGAGCCATAGCTTTATCTTTAGATGTATAGAAACCTGTACATTCTAAGACGACGTCGACTTTGTGTTCGCCCCATGGAAGTTCTGCTGCATTTGCTTTTGCATAGATGACGATTTCTTTGCCATCAACAGTGATTGATCCTGGTTCGAGAACTGTCTTACCATCTTCTGCTAAAACTGGTTCTTTACTTGAAACGGTGTGTAAGCCTTCACCAATGTGTCCTGCATAACCGCCTTGAGCAGTATCATACTTTAAGAGGTTTGCTAACATCTTTGGGGAAGTAAGATCGTTAATAGCGACGATTTCATAACCCTTTGCACCAAACATTTGTCTGAATGCTAAACGGCCAATTCTACCGAAGCCATTGATTGCAACTTTTACTGACATTTAATATGTCCTCCTTTTTAATTGCCGGTATTATTATAATAATAAGATTTTCACGTGTAAATAAAAAAATAACACTTTCGATTGAAAGTGCTTACTTAAAGAACAAGATTCCGCTTATAAGCGGCCTAAATCCCTGGTATTGTTTCAACACCTTTGAACAATTCTTCGAGAGAAATTTGGAAAGCAAAACAAAGTCTTTCCAGGATATCTAGAGAAGGGTTTCTTCTACCATTTTCAAGGTCACAAATATAGTTCTTGTTTATGCTTGATTCTAAAGCCAAATCTTCTTGCGACCACTTGCGTTGTTTTCTAAGAAATTTTATACGCATTCCAAGTTGTTCTTGAGCCTTCATTTTTTGATTGCTCCTTTGACCCTTTCGGCCTTAGTGTGGATAGCCCTTAAAATGTGGTTAATATTTGACTTAGAAACTGGCTCTCCCAACTCTCTTGTCATTTCTTGAGACAATTCAAAAAGTGTAAAATCATCGTGATTTAAGCGGATTTTCGCGAGGATTTTCATCTTTTCATTAGATAGATTTTCTATTCCCAAAACCTTATCGATGATTTTTATATCCTCGATTTGTTTCTCTGCTGCAGCAGTAGTTTTTTCATAGTTTGCAGCATCTAAATTTTGCAGTCTATTTCCGATACTTGAATACTCTCTATCGATACGAATATTTTCAAATTCTAAAGTCATGTTTGAACAGCCCATCATTGATAAGAAATCGACCACCTGTTGAGCTCTTTTTAAGTAGACTACAAAGTTGTTTCTTCTCTTAACAATTTTTGGTGTAAATTCAGTTGCTTTATACTTCATAATTAACTTGCTAAACCACTTAGCAAAATTTTCTTCGTTTAATGCAACTTCAAGATGATAATTTGAATTTTTTGGAGAGTTGACTGAACCGGCAGCTAAAAAGGCTCCAGAAATATAACCAGAGATTGCATCGTCAGTTGAAACAATGTTTTTAGCAATCTTGCCTTCAATGAATGAAATCTCTAAATCTCCAATAATGTAATCACCTTCATCAATAACAACTGAATAAGTTGTGCGTTTCTTAAAACTCATCTCTCTCGAGTATGAGAAACGTGGAGTAATTCCATAAATTCTATCAATTGAATGATAAATAAATTTAGCAATCTTTGCATTCTCTGTTTTACAGACAATCATTGATTTACCACCACTAATTGTAAGGTGGCCATTAACTTTAATAAATGCAGCTAAAAATGCTCTTAAATGCTCATCGGAAAAAGAGATGGAGCAAAGCTCCTCCTTAACTTTTTGAGTAAACGAGACTTTAGCTTGCATAATTATTTTTCTTCAACTTTTCTTGGCAAATCCTTATGAGAAACGTTTGTAACATACTTCTTGCTATAGTACTCGCAAAGATAATTTGCAATTACAACGCTCCTATGTTGTCCGCCAGAACATGCAATACCAATTGAAGCATGATTACGATCGTTTTTCTTTAATTCTTCTAAATAGAAGTCTAAATATTTAATAATGTTTTTGAGATATTCTTTAGTTTCAGAAGCACTCAAAACATAATCAATAACTTCTTTATCAAAACCATTTTTATCTTTTAATTCTGGAACCCAAAATGGGTTAGGTAGTAAACGAACATCAAATACTGTTTCAATGTCTTGAGGTACAGAAATTTTGTATCCAAAAGAATAGAATGAAACTGTAAATTTATGTCTATTTTCTAAACATGTATCAAATATAACATTTCTAAATTCATTCTTTGACAACTTTGTTGTATCAATGAAAAAACCAAAATAATCCCTTAATTTTCTAATCTCTGCAAGATCTTCTTTAATACATTGATCGAGAGATAATCCTTCAACTTGTCTTGGGTGTAATTTTCTTGTTAAGCGGAAACGTTCATTGAGGACAGCTTCTGAACATGTAATTCCAACAAATTTAGTATCAAAACTTTTATGCTTTAAAGCAAGTTCGAATGTTTCTTTAGCATTAAAAAGCGAAACTGTTAGAGCAACTTTTTTATATTTTGCAGGATCTTTTTCAATAATATTGAAGTATTCATCTGCTACAGCAACTGGAATGTTGTCGGTTACTTCGTAACCAGACTCTTCAAAACATTGCATAGCAAGTGTCTTGCCGCCACCGGTAACTCCTGTAAAAATAATCAATTCTACCATAACTTGTCCTCCAAATTATTATACCACAATAAGTGTACTTTTACTTAAGTAATTTGCAGTAATTGTCTGCAGAAGTAGCTGCAGCTGCGCCATCGCCCGCTGCAGTAATTAACTGTTTTAAGTTTTTATCAACGATATCCCCAGCAACATAAAGCCCTGGAATATTTGTCATTCTTTCCTCATTTGCTTTAACAAAAATGCCCTTCATTTCAGGTTTTAAATTGTTAAGAATTTGAGTTGATGTTTTCTTACCAATGTATGGGAAAATACCAGAAATGCTGATAGTTTTTCCGTTTATTTTCATTCCGGTCACTCCAAAATCATCACCAACAATTTCATCGACATTAGATTCTAAAAATAATTCAATATTTTCACACATTTTGATTTTATCAACCAAGCGCTTATCGCCGTTTAATTTTTCATCAGGGCATACCAAATAAAGTTTCTTAACTAATTCTGCTAAATACAATGATTCTTCCAAACAAATATTGTTATTACCAACTACCGCCACATCAGCGTCCTTAAAGAAATTTCCATCGCATGTTGCACAATAAGAAACGCCAAAACCTGAAAACTTCTCTTCGCCAGGTATTGTCTTTGATGCTTGTGATAGCCCGGTTGCAACAATTACAGCCTTTGCCTCATAAGAATCAATGTCAGTCACAACTTCAAATCCATGTTCTTCTTTTAAAATTGTTTGGACATTGCCATAAATGAGTGGAATATTGTTATAACGAAGTTGATCCATTAGTTGTATCAAAATATCACTTCCTGTTGTCTTGCCTGCACCAGGAAAATTTTCAACAGTTTTTAATTGATTAAGCATTCCACCAGCTAAACTTCCTTCTAAAATCATAAAGTCAGCATTAGCGCGTTTTAAATAAAGAGCTGCAGAAATCCCAGCCATGCCTGATCCAATAATTACAATATCAGTTCGCTTCATTTAAAACTCCTTTACCCATTTTTTATAATCATCAATAAGTAAATCGATTTTGGCGTCTTTTGGGAGAAGTCTTGGTGACCAACCAACATAGCCAAAATCAACACCGGCATTTTTAGCAGTTAGATAATCGAAAATAGAATCGCCTATATAGATAACATGTTCTTTATTTTCTATCCCAAAATGTTTCATTGCCATGTAAATTCCATCTGGCTCTGGTTTCAATTTACCGGCCTCATCAGCACAGACACAAAAAATATTTAAATCATCTATTCCCATAAGCTTGAGCGTATAGTCGGTTCCACTGCGATGTTTATTAGTAATTATTGAAAAAAGCACGTTTTTCCTGGACATTTTACGTAATAAAGCTTCTGCTCCTGGATAAAGCGTAGAATGTTTAATATAGTTTTGATTAGAATATTTTCTCCACTCAGAAAGCATTAAATCTTGATCTTGATTTGGAAATTCTTGAAGCAATGTATCTCTAATTTGTGGTCCGGAAAATGTAAGGATGTGTTCATCATTAATTTTGTATTCTGGTTTATACATTTTATAAAGTGTATGAAAAGTAACCCTTAACATTTCGTCACTATTAAGTAACGTTCCGTCTAAGTCAAATAAATAAAGCTTATACTTTGATTTTGTCACCATATTTATCTTCCAAGTTTTTACTCATTCTCACCTTGTGGATTACAAAGAACATAACAAACAATGCAACTCCAACGCCCATCATAACAAATGCTGTAATGTAAGACTGGTTATACTCAAACGATGAATTTCTGAGTGGCTCCATTACAATTCTAACGATGCCATACCAAACAAGATAAAGAGATGATTGATATCCTAGTCCAACATGACATTTAAGGAGTTTACCGCAGAAATAACGAATAATAAAATATCCTGCCAAATTGATAGTGCCTTCAATCAAAAATAGCGGCACTCTATATTGACCATAAATGTACATATTATTTTTGATAATTGTTGGAAGGAATCCTAATGCATCATTTCCTAAAGCTGCGCCATAAACCTCTTGGTTAAAGAAGTTTCCCCAACGTCCAATGCATTGAGCAATCAAGATCGTAGGAATAGCAACATCCATTGCATATCTAATATCAATATATTTTCTAAATATAAGGACAAACGAAACACCAGCAATAATGCCAAGTGTTGCGCCACCTTGAATTGCCATACCACCATTTGTAATTTTTAAAATATCTGCTGGATGTGCTAAATAATACTCTGGTTCAAGAATTAAACAGAACCAAAGTCTTGCGCCAATAACGCCCATTAAAAATGCAAAGATAAATAAACTATCTGCAAGATTATGTGCTCCATACTTTTTATAGAACATATGGTCTGTAATTGCGAGTGGGAATAGAGCACCGGACACAATTAAAACTCCGTAAAATTTAATTGTAAAACCAGAATCCTCACCAGGTCTTACTAAACCTTTTGTAAATGAAATGCCATTTGGAAGAGCTTCTCCTAGTGGAATATGATGAGCGAAACCTTCAGTAAAAAGAATGAGGCCGACAAACAATAAAGGAATAGCAGCAAACGTTAAAATCCTGGCAATTTTGCGTTGTTTTTTATCAAAATCAGTTCTCCAGTAATACAAAATAAATGATGAAAGCCCAATTGCAAACGCAGTGCCAAAAATATATGAACCAAAGATTAGCATTGCGTGTTCGCCGGCATTTAATGTCCAACCTTTTACACCAATAATTCCATAACTTGAAATAATAGTGAAAAGACCTTGTGCAAGTGCCAAACACATAAGCAAGATTTTTTCTTTGCCTTCAATTTTTGGATTTTCAACTCCTGGAACATGAGTTTTACAGAATTTTTGAACTTTATAAACAAGGTAACCGCAACAAGCGATTCCAAGAATTAGACCAATAATAAGTAATGCAATTCCCATAATTATTTCCTCAACATACCTTTAAGGTATTGTCCTGTGTAGGACTTTTCAACTTTAGCAACTTCTTCAGGAGTTCCGGTTGCAATGATGGTTCCACCACCATTACCACCTTCAGGTCCTAAATCAATAATATGATCAGCCACTTTGATTACATCAAGGTTATGTTCAATAACAATGACTGTGTCTCCGTGGTCAACAATTCTATTCAAAACTGCAATGAGTCTTTTGACATCATCGGTATGTAAACCAGTTGTAGGTTCATCCAAAATAAATACGGATTTTCCTGTTGGTCTACGTTGTAATTCATCAGCAAGTTTAACACGTTGAGCTTCACCACCAGAAAGGGTTGTAGCTTGTTGGCCAAGCTTAATGTAGCCTAAGCCTACATCGCGCAAAACTTCGAGTTTATGAAGGATTTTCGGGCGATTTTCAAAGAATTTACATGCATCTTCGATTGTCATCTCAAGAACTTCATAAATGTTTTTACCTTTGTAAGTAACTTCAAGTGTTTCTTCATTATAACGACGTCCGCCACATTCATCACACTTAACATAAACATCCGGGAGGAAGTTCATTGGAATACGTGTAACACCAGCACCTTGGCAGTTTTCACAACGACCACCAGGAACGTTAAAGGAGAATCTGCCTTTATCAAATCCTTTAGCTCTTGCATCAACTGTTTCAGCAAAGAGTGCACGGATATCATCGAAGACACCAACATAAGTTGCTGGATTACTTCTTGGGGTACGTCCAATTGGTTCTTGAGTAATGTTAACAACCTTGTCAATGTTCTCTAAGCCAATGATTTCTTTATGTTTACCAATGGTAAGATCGTCTGTACCATCAATATGTTTCTTAAGTGCTGGATAAAGTGTTTGATTGATTAAGGAAGACTTTCCTGAACCGGAAACACCTGTAACAGCAATAAACTTCCCTAATGGGAATGTAACATTAATTTTCTTTAAGTTATTTTGCTCGGCGCCTTTGACAACTAAAGTTTTTCCGTTACCTTCTCTTCGAGAAACTGGGACTTCAATCTTTTCTTTGCCTGCCAAATAACGACCAGTAATGGACTTGTCACATTTAGCAACTTCTTCTGGAGTGCCAGCAACAACAACTTCACCACCATGAACTCCTGGGCCTGGACCAATATCAACAATGTAATCTGCAGATCTCATTGTTTCTTCATCGTGTTCAACAACAATTAAAGTATTTCCTAAGGAAACCATGTCTTTCATTGTTGCAATAAGTTTAGCATTGTCTCTTTGATGCAAACCAATGGATGGTTCATCTAAGACGTATAAAATACCAGAAAGTCTTGAACCAATTTGGGTTGCAAGTCTAATACGTTGAGCTTCGCCGCCAGAAAGAGTCATAGCAGTTCTTGACAATGTCAAATAACCAAGTCCAACATTATTTAAGAATGAAACTCTGTTATGAATTTCGTTAATAATCATTTTAGCGATTTCATACTCAGTTGCATTTAATTTTCCTGGTAATTCATCGATATATTTAAGTAATTCCTCAATAGAGAGGCATGTAACTTCGTAAATATTTAAGCCTGCGACTTTAACTGATAATGCTTGAGGAGAAAGTCTGGCACCATGGCAAGTTGAACACTCATGATCTCTCATATAGAATTCATAAAATTCTCTCATCATTTCTGAGCCAGTTTCATTGTAAAGTCTATCGACTCTTGTCTTAATACCTTCAATGAAACCTTCTCTATGCATTACGTTTCCGTTAACGGAAGTAATCTCGTATTTAAATGGTTTATCAGAACCATAAGTACAAATATCACGTTCTTTTTGTGATAACTCGTTCCATGGTTTGTCCATATCAACTTTGTATTGCTTACATAAGTAAGCGAACTCTTGCCATTCAATATTTTTAGAACCAATAATGTTCTTGTACCATCTAATAGCGCCTTGGTTAATTGACTTAGTTGCATCTGGAACCATAATGTCCATATCAACTTCACGTTTAACACCAACACCCTTACAATCTGGACAACATCCTAAAGGAGCATTGAATGAGAAGAGTCTTGGCTCAAGTTTTGGAACCGAGAAGCCACAGATTGGACAGCTATGATGTTGAGAGAATAATCTCTCTTCTTTTTCAGTTAAAAAAACACAGTATCCTTTTGACCAGTCGCATGCAAGTTCTATAGCCTCAGCTATTCTACTTCTTTGGTCTGGTTTAACAACGATTCTATCTACAACAATTTCGATATTATGACGTTTATTTTTGTCTAAGTTTTCTACTTCTGGAACTCTGGTTAAAACTCCATCAACTCTAACTCTTTCAAAACCATTGGAAAGAATCTTTGCAAGTAAATCTTTATGAGTTCCCTTTTCGTTATGGGCTACTGGAGAAAGGATTTGAAGTTTAGTTCCTTCTTCATATTGCATAGCAATGTCTGCCATTTTTGAGACTGAGAATGCCACAATTGGTTGGTTGTGTTCAGGACAATAAGGCACACCTACACGCGCGAATAAAAGTCTGAGATAATCATAAATCTCAGTAACTGTACCTACGGTAGATCTAGGGTTATGTGATGTAGTTTTTTGGTCAATAGAGATAGCTGGAGAAAGACCTTCGATACTATCGACATCTGGTTTTTCCATTCCACCAAGGAACTGTCTAGCATAGCTAGAAAGTGACTCAACAAATCTCCTTTGGCCTTCATTAAAAATTGTATCAAATGCTAAAGTGGTTTTGCCTGAACCAGAAAGTCCAGTAAAAACAGTTAAAGAATACTTAGGAATTTCTAAATCGATATTCTTTAAGTTATTCTCTCTAGCGCCTTTAATAACAATCTTTTTGTTTTCCATAGTGCATTGATTTTACCATATTTTTCTAAAATTATTTAATAATTTGTAAACTGATATGATTTAGCGCACGTAAAATATTGCTTTAAACTTGTTCAAAGCAATAAAAAAGAGAGTACAAAGTACTCTCTAGTTTATATCAGTTTACCAAATTATAAACCGAATTTTTTGATACGTTCCCAACGTTCCTTAGCGCATCTTTCAGACTTAGCAAGAAGTTCTTCTGCGTGTTCTGGATTGACTTTTGGAAGTTGTGAGAATCTTGTCTCGCCCATGACGAAGTCACGGAACTTGGAGAAGTCAGGTTCTTTACAATCGAGTGTAAGTCCTGGTTTGCCTTCTGCGACAAGTCTTGGATCGTAACGGAAGCATGTGAAGTATCCTGATTCAACTGCGGCTTTTTCAACCTTCATTGAGTTAGATAATCCACCCTTAATACCGTGGTTTGCACAAGGTGCATAGCAAATAATAAGTGATGGACCATTGTAGCTTTCAGCTTCTTTCATTGCTTTGATTGCTGCCATTGGGTTTGCACCTAATGAGATTTGAGCAACATAGCAGTGTCCATAACTCATTGCGATAAGAGCAAGATTCTTCTTTTCGCCTGTCTTACCTGAAGCGGTAAATTTAGCGATAGAACCTGTTTGTGATGATTTGGATGATTGTCCACCAGTATTGGAATAGACTTCTGTATCGAGAAGTAAGACGTTAACATCTTCGTCATTTGCGATAACGTGGTCTAATCCACCATAACCGATATCATAGCCCCAACCGTCACCACCGACGATCCAAACTGATTTATCAAGGAGGTCTCTTTCAAATGCTAAGACACCCTTAACTTCTTCATCTTTACTTGCCTTAACAAGCTTGACGAGTTCTGGAATAATCTTACGAGCTTCATCTTTGTTTTTGATGTTCTCTAAGTAGGATTTAATGGAGTTTTTGAGGGATTCTTCAACAGAATCGCGTTCTAATGCTGGTTCAAGGATTGAGCAAATTTGACCAAGTTTGTAGTTGGTTGCTGCTCTCATACCGAAACCAAATTCAGCGTTATCTTCGAAGAGTGAGTTTGCCCAAGCAACACCTTGTCCATTCTTATCTGTGCAGAATGGTGTTAATGGAGTTGAACCTGAGTAAATTGATGAACAGCCTGTTGCGTTTGCAATAAGCATATCTTTACCAAATAATTGAGTTGCAAGTTTGTAATATGGAGTTTCACCACAGCCAGCACATGCACCAGAAATTTCCATATATGGCATTAAGAATGCAGCGCCTTTAACTGTTGTGGTTGGCATATTGGACTTGTATTCAACATGTTTGTATAAGTAATCTGCACCTTCTTCTTGTGCAAATTGTTCTTTAGCTTCTGCCATAACAAGAGCTTTCTTGCCCATCTTATTAGCAGTACATTCGGAGACACAAAGACCACAACCGACACAGTTCTTTGGTGAGACTTGTAAACGATATTTGTAATTGTTTGGATTTGGACCCATAACATTTGCAACATCGTCTTTGACGATTGCTGGAGCTTTTGCGAGTTCTTCTTCAGAAAGAAGGAATGGTCTTAATGTAGCATGTGGACATACGAATGCACATTGGTTACATTGGATACAATCAGCCTTATTCCAAACTGGAACTCTATCTGCGATTGAACGTTTTTCTTTGAAGGTAATGTCGTTCTTCATTGTGCCATCAAGAAGTTCGAATTCTATGAACTTGCTTGTTGGGAGAGTATCACCATCAAGTGTACCGATAACATTGACGTATGAATCAAAGTATTCATCGCCTGTTGTTTCTCTAACACGTTTGGTGTCAAGTTTGATCCAATCTGGATTAACTTTAACTTCTCTTAAACCTTGGGTGCCTGCATCGATAGCCTTCCAGTTGAGTTCAACAACTTCTTGGCCTTTCTTTGCATAGGATTTTTCAGCAAATTTCTTCATCCATTTGCTTGCTTCATCATATGGCATAATGCCTTGGTTAAGATAGAAGAATGAAGCTTGGAGAATTGTATTGGTGTGTCTACCCATACCAATTTCTGCTGCGATCTTATTAGCATCAATAACGTAGAATTTAGCGTGTTTTTCTGCTAATTGATGTTTCATACGATTTGGAAGTGACTTCTCAAGTTGTTCATCGCTCATATCGGTGTTGAGTAAGAATGTTCCACCATCTTTTAAGTTCTTGATCATGTCAAATTTGAAGACATATGTATCAAGTGAACAGGAAATAAAGTCTGCGTTACCAACATAGTAAGTTGAACGAATTGGGTTTTTACCAAATCTTAAGTGTGAACGTGTAACACCACCAGCTTTACGTGAGTCATATTGAAAATATGCTTGTGCGTATTGATGTGTTGCGTCACCAATGATTTTAATTGAGGATTTATTTGCGGAAACAGTTCCGTCTGAACCTAAACCATAGAATAAGCAGGATTGATAATCTGCTTTAACGTTGAAGTTTTCGTCTACTGGAATGGAAAGATGTGTTAAGTCATCTTCAATACCAACAGTAAAGTTGTGATGTGGTTTTCCTTTAAGGAAGTCATAGACTGCTTTGACTTGGTTTGGAGCAACATCCTTTGAAGATAAGCCATAACGTCCACCATAGACTTCGATATCGCCTCTGCCTTCTTGTTTCAAAGCACCGACAACATCAAGATAAAGTGGTTCACCTGCTGCACCCATTTCTTTAGTTCTGTCTAATACAGCAATCTTCTTAACTGATGCTGGTAAGACTTTGACTAAGTGTTTTGCAGAGAACGGTCTATAAAGGTGAACTTTGACTAAACCAATCTTTTCGCCTTTGAGTTCATCAAGAACTTCTTGAGCAGTTTCAGTAACTGAACCCATTGCAATGATGACTCTGTCAGCATTTGGATCACCAACGTAAACAAATGGTGCATAGGTTCTTCCTGTGAGTTCGGTAGCTTTAGCTAAGTATTTTTCGACAATGTCGACAACTTTAGCATAGTGTACGTTTTGTGCTTCTCTTGTTTGGAAGTAAATATCGTCGTTTTCAGCACCACCACGTGTGACTGGGTGAGTGTGTGGGTTTAAAGCACGTGCTCTAAACTCTTCAACTTTCTTCATATCGAGAAGTTTGCGATATTCTTCGCCATCGACGAATTCGACGTTTTGAATTTCGTGGGAGGTTCTAAATCCATCAAAGAAGTGACAGATTGGAGCAGCTGAGTCAATAGCGATTAAGTGTGCCATTGGTGCTAAATCTGCAATTTCTTGGACAGAATGTGAACATAACATTGTGATTCCTGTTTGTCTAATAGCATAGATATCTTGGTGGTCACCAAAGATAGATAAGGCCCTTGTAGCAAGTGATCTTGCGGAAACATGTAAAACGGCTGGGAGAAGTTCACCACACCATTTGTAAATGTTTGGAATCATTAAAAGTAAGCCTTGTGAAGCTGTATAAGTTGTAGCAAGTGCGCCAGCTTGTAATGCACCGTGGACTGTTCCGGATGCACCGGCTTCTGATTGCATTTCAACAACTTTTACAGGAGTACCGAAAAAGTTCTTCTTACCTTGTGAGGCATAGACATCAACAAGTTCGGCCATTGGGGATGATGGAGTAATAGGATAGATACCTGCTACTTCGGTGAAATAATATGAACCAATAGCAGCGGCTGTATTACCATCAACTGAGAGAAATGATTTTTTAATTTCCATTTTCAAAAACTCCTTTTGCGCATATATTATAACGCGCAAGGAAAATAAATAAATAAAAAAATCGGTTTTGAAACCGATTTCATTATACTTTTTATGTAATTTATTTTCTCTTTTTCGATTTTTTGACTGGCTTAAGTTCCATATCAACAAGTTTTGCTAAGATTTTTAAGTCATCTTCACTAAGCTTAACGTTTTTAGAAACAATACCATTAATGGTCATCTTTTTGTAAACAAAATCACCAACAGATTCATAACCTCTTAACTCTAAGGAGTTAGAATGAAGAACATGCTCTTTTGGTTTTGCTTGTTCTTGTTCTTCAATGTAGCTTTCGAGTGATGGAATAATATCACGCAAATCAAAACTCAAATCCATAGCAAGCATTGGTTCAAAAAATGAAAGATCAGATGCAATAACATCTGGATAAATTCCCATACTTCTTGATAAAGCTTCACAAGTAAGATGTCTAATCTTGCTTCCTTTGATTGCGCTTAAATATTTTTTTGCACTTGTTTTTGTCATGTCTCAATTATACTACTTTTAATATTCAAAAAGAAATATTAAATTGCAAACTTGTCAAACCAACCATCAATGTAACGGACCTCATCGAATAAAGAAGCTGTTTCTTCATCAACTTTTTCCCATTTTTCGTACATTCTTTTGATTGCATCTTCAGGGACGTATTTTGCGTGATCACGCTCTCTATTTTTCTTCAAACAAAGCTCTAAATCTTTGGTAATAACAACAAGAATTTTTTTATCAAAGCCAGGGATAATTCCAAGCTCTTTTCTAAACTTATTATAGATGTTTGTAGAGTCTGCTATGATGACTATGTCATCATTTGCATCTCTTAAAGTGTTAATTCTTTTAAAATAGAGATCCCAAACTTCCTTCTCAAAATTAAGGTTGTTATAGACCCCTGTTAACTCCTTGCGAATGCCATCACTAGAAACAATTTCCACGTGTTCGTCCGTGTGATTCATTTTGTAGTGTTTCGCGTATGTAGATTTGCCTGCACCGGCGATAGCTGACATTGCAATTAGAATTTTCATAACGCATTAGTATACTCTTAATTGTTATTATTTTCTATAAAAAGAAAATCACACCTTGCGATGTGATTTAATTTGTCATGGTACACCATGCAGGGATCGAACCTGTGACCCACTGATTAAGAGTCAGTTGCTCTACCAGCTGAGCTAATGGTGCAGATGCTCATATAATATATTATAAATAAAGATAAATAGCAACAAAAAAAGAGCCCAATTTAATGAGCTCTAGTTTTGTTGTTAATAGAAATTATTTTGCTGAAATATGATCTGCAAGGAATGGAACGATTTGCCATGCACCTGGAATAGTTGATGATTGTGCAAAACCGTGTTCATCATCACCGCAATAGCGGAGTGTTCCTTTAATGTTGAATGTACCTTCAGCATCTACCATTGATTTAACTGCATCGAAGACACCATGTGTACCATCTCTATCAACGTGATAGTCGTAAGCAACAGTAACTCTTTCTGTTCCAACCATGACATCAAATGTGAATCTTGCATTTGAAAGGCTGTCTTTTGTTGTTGCTTCGCCTTTGCTGTTTTTCAAGCTTCCTTTAACGTATGTTGCGTCAAGTTGAGCAAGGGAATTGGAAAGGTTTGCACCTGGAACACATTGTTTATGTCCACCAAATTCATTCTTAATGCCAGCAATCATTTCACCAGTAATTGTTTGGTAATTCATTGTTGGTTCGCCATTTTTAAGATCACTTACAGATGCTTTCTTCATTTCAGTAATGAAGCTGATTTGTAAGTTACCAAAATAGTGGCCCATGTTACCTTTAACTTTAACGTAACCACCTTCAATAGCTGGATAACGTGCTGTTCCAATATTTAATTGGTCGCCAGCGTAAATTTCCATAACAGAATCGCCATCAGCAATTAAACCCCAGTTTCCATCTGGTGCTGTGTAAATAACTTTACCAGGGCAATTCACATAATAGTATTTATCGCCTTTTTCAGCTTTTCCGACGTTTTCTGGTTGTGATTTGAAGAAGTTGTGATTTTCATCAGTTTCATCAGCAACAGAGTAATAATATGATCCATCATCAAGTCTATGAACTGCATTTAAATCATCAATAGAAACATCATAATGTTTAAATGTTCCTTTTTTGACATTGCAGTCATATTTAACTTGTGGGTCAGTAGTAGAAGCGCCACCACATGTCATTTTGCTAATGGAGAAGGTGTATGTTCCGTCTTGTCCATCTTGACCTGGGTAGTTGAATTCGACCATCTTATGAGATGAATCTGGATTTGTGATAGAGTCAACAAAGCTTGAACTGCCAAAATCCCATTCGATAGCAACATCGTATCTCTTACCGGATTTAACTTTTGTGTTCCAAACAGTTGCAACTTCTAAGAAGTCGCCGTTATCTTCTGCTAAGTCATAAGAACCGCCAATTAACATGGTTGTCTTATTAGAGACCATGGCAATTGATTTTTTAACACAAGTTTGAATAGCTTCTTGTTCTTCAGCGCTTCCGCCAGAAACGTTTTTAACTAACTCTTGTGTTGGTTTGTCTGGGTTATCGCCGCCACCACAGCTTGCCATAGCAAATGCTGAAGCAGCAACAGCTAATAAAATAGTTAATTTTTTCATAATTTTGTTGTTTTCCTTTCGTTTAATTATGCAACAACATTAATGTTTTGAGCTTTTTGTTTGATGACTGGGTCATTAACAATACCGCTTAAAACAGCTTCATATTTTGAAGTATTTTCAACATCAGCAGCTGAAATATTAATGAAGACAGATTCAAAAACTGATTTAATTAAAGTTCTAATATCTGATGAACCAATGAATGCTGGGTCAACAAACTTGTGCCAACCTTTTTCAGCAACCATATATTCATTTTGGTTAACGTTTGCACCTTCACGGTAAGCAACAGTTGTTGGGAACTTATATGCTTCTGGATCGCCATTATCAGCTGCGTGTAAGAATGCTTGATATGCTGGGTCGTTTGTTGCAGATTCTGAACATGGATAGTAACCAGTATTTAAGCACCATTCTGCTTGAAGTGATCCTGTTGTCATTGCAACCATAGCATCGAATGCTTTTTGGCTTAAATCAGGATTGCCTTGATTTCTATCTGTTAAAGTAATGTCTGCACCTTGTGAAATAACGTATTTACCATCATTTCCTAAAGCAGCATTGTATGGAAGAGGTTTAACTCTAAAACGATTTGTCCATTTTGCAGTGTTATAGCTAAGACCGCCAGATGAACAGAGCATGAACATAACTTGATTAAGTTCAAATGCTTTGGAGCTGTAAGATTGTTGGAATTCTTTTGGAACACCAAAGATGTGTTGTTTATTAAGTCTATTAAAGAACTTCATACAATCAACAACTTTGCTTCTTACATCGCCATATTCTTTATCATTAGTAGCATTAAATAAGATGTCACCTTTACGATAAAGTGGTTCAACTTTCATTTGTTCGGAATCAAGACGTGTGTATTGTCCACCCCATTGTCTTACTAAAGTAATGAACATATTATCGGTTGAGTCCCAAGAAATGACACGAGTAAGGTCTTCATCAACGTCGGTGAAGTCTAGAAGTAATAATTTACCATCGTTGTCGATATAATCGCCATCGGCATTTTTCTTATTAATTCTTGATGGTTGAAGATTAAATTGTGAAGCTTTTCCTTCATAATCTTGGACACCATAAAGTGCCATATGGCCACTAGCTAATTCTGAAAGAATAGAACGATAACCTGGGCCTTTAATTTCCCATTCTTGCCATGTTGAAGGAACTTCAGCAAGAGAAGGATCGCGTGTAGCACAATAGTCTACAAAGACACCATTATAACCCATAAGTTCTGTTGACTTATTAAATGGAAGGGCGGATAAAACCTTGTTTCCTTCATCATCAACAGCTAAGTTATAGTTTTCTTCCATATAAGCACCTAAATAATCTTTTAATAAGTCTGTGCCGTGTGCTTGGTCATAGGCTTCAACAAATTTATCGAGTGGTTGAAGAATATCATTTCCAAGATATTCTGCGAAGTGGTCTGGATAGCCTGTAACTAAGTCTGGATAAGAACGATCAGCAATAGCGGACATCATTTCAGATTTAACTTTATCGTATGCATTTTGTGAAATATGTTCGATTTTTACGCCACTAGCATTTCCGGCTTTATCAACAATACCATCTAAAACAGCTGTGTATGCAGTACCAAAGCTTGACCAAAATTGTAAATCAGCTTTACTACCACAGGATGATAATGCACCTGAAGCAACTGCAAGTAATGCGAGAGCGAATGTACTTTTAACTTTCATAGTTAATTTTCCTTTCTAATTTTATATTAACACTTACGTGATAATACTAATTCTAGCCTTTAATACCAGAACGAGATACACCTTTCATGATGTATTTTCTGAAGCAAATAAAGACAATGAACAATGGGATGGAGATGACCATTGAGCCGGCAATCTTAATAGCTTCTTGTGTTCCACTACCATCGTTTTGTGAGAATAACAAACGAAGACCGTTGGAGACAAGTAACATGGAGTGTTTGGAATCATATTTCCATGTACGTGGAGCAACTAAGTTTGGCCAAACGAATGAGTTCCAAGAACCCATCATTGATAAAATGATGATTGTTGTGATTGTTGGCATAGCAATTGGAATCATAACTTTCCAAAGGTAGCCGATATCGCTAACACCATCAACTTTTGCAGCGAGGTAAAGTTCGTTTGGAATTTGTTGGAATGTTTGTCTTAAATAGAAGACATAGAATACCGATACACCATGGACCAAAATTAAAGCCGCGAAAGTATTCATCCAACCAATTTGACGGACTGTCATGTAGTTAGTAATAACCATCATTTCACCTGGGATCATCATGGTAGCAAGTAAAACAGCAAAGACTGCTTCCTTACCTTTAAACTCAAGACGAGCGAAGGCAAATGCTGCAAGAACAGCGGTAACAACAGTAACTGTTGTTGAACCGACAGCAACTATGAATGTATTGAGGAAGAAGACTGGGAAATTGTTTCCAGATTTAGAAACAGTTTGACCTAAGTTATTAACGTAGGTGTCTTTAAAGACCTCTGCATAGTTGCTAAATCCCCAGTTGGCAAAGCCAAGTTGGGAGAAATCAGCTGTATTTGTAAATGTATCAAATGCTTTAGCATTAACAAATGAGCCGACAATCATAAGGACGAAAGGAGCAAGTAAGAATAATGCAAAGATTGATAAGAATAAATAAACAACAATCTTACCAAGAATTTTCTTGGTCATGTAGATTCTACGTGCTTTATCATCAGCAAAGTAAGCTGCGTGTTCTGACATATTCTACTCCTTTCCTAATAGTGAACTCTCTTCTTAGAGACAGCAAATTGAAGTGCTGTAATGACCATAATGATTCCTAAAAGAATCAAGGAAGCTGCAGAAGCAACACCTGGTCTAAGCTTAGAAGATTCGAGTTCCTTATAAATCCAACCAACGACTGGAATCCAGTCATTACCTTTTTCACCACCAAAGTAGTAAGCATCACCGGAAACACCTTGATAGACAGACATAACGCCTGTGTACATCTTAAATGATCCGATGAATGATGTAATTGTGATGTAAAGGATTTGTGGAGACAAAAGTGGCAACGTGATACGTCTCCAAATAGTAAAGTTACTTGCACCATCAATTCTTGCGGCATCAGAATATTGCTTATCAATTGTGGCAAGACCTGACATAAAGACAAGAATCTTAAATGCAATACCATTCCATAATGAGTATAAAACGATAACAACACCTTGTGAGAATTTAGATGCTGGTGGAAGTCCTTTATAAGAAGAGAAGGACAACCAGTTAATTGGGTTTTCAACACCGAACACATCATGAAGCATGATATTAATCAAACCACCAGGAGTGCCCTTAAATGCGATGTTGAAGATTAAACCTAAAGCAATCGTATTTGTGACATATGGAAGGAAGAAGATTGTTTGATAGAAGCCTTTTAAAACCTTAATATTATTAAGGAAGGTGGCTATGAGAAGTGAAACAATGATTGTTAATGGAACCTCAACAATTGTTAAAATTGCTGTATTACCAATAGATGAAATAAATATTTCATTTTGAAGTGCTAATCTGAAGTTATCAAAACCGAAAGCTGCCATCTTAGCAGGACCATTAATAACAGTAGCAATAAATTGACCCAAAGCAAAGCTTCCAGCGCCTGTTGCGTATTGGAAGTTTTGAATAAACGCAAACAAGAATGTGTTTACGATTGGGTACAACATGAACATGCAAATGAAGATCAAAGCTGGTATCAAAACTAACCAGGCAGTAGCCCATTGTGGAAGGGTTACGCGTCTGCGTTTCGAAATCAACTTGGCCTTTGTTGCGTCAAGTTCGTTCACTTCTACTCCTTTCATATTTAATTCACTTGCGACCATGGTTAAAGTTATTTAATCCTTTCGCCTGTTTCTTCGAAAACGTAGAAACGTCTGGCCTTAAATGAAATTTCTGGTTTTCCAAGGATTTCGTTGCGCAATGCACTTGGAATAATTACCTTAACGTGATTTTCTTGTCCGGTAATGTTTCCATTAACTGTAATATCACGTCCAATATGTTCGACAGATGTAACAGTAACTGGAACATCTCCGCCTTTATTTATGTATTCAAAGCTTTCTGGACGAACAGCAAGTTTAACTTTTCTGTCTAATGCACCAAAGACTTTGTCTTCATCAATGACTTTGCCATTGAGTAAAAGTTTTCCACCTTTGATTTCTCCATCAAATACGTTAATAGCTGGAGAACCTAAGAATTTTGCGACGAATAAGTTAGCTGGTTCATCATAAACCTTTTGAGGTTCATCAATTTGTTGAACAACACCGAGTTTCATAACAACGATGAAGTCTGAAATTGACATAGCTTCTTCTTGGTCGTGTGTAACGAAGACTGTTGTAATACCAGTTTCACGTTGAATACGTTTAATTTCTTCACGTGTTTGAAGTCTTAAACGAGCATCGAGGTTTGAAAGTGGTTCGTCAAGAAGAAGTACTCTAGGTTTCTTTGCTAAAGCACGAGCAATAGCAACACGTTGTTGTTGACCGCCAGATAACTCTTTTGGTTTTCTGTCTAAGTATTGATCAATATCAACGACTTTTGCCATTTCAAGCGCGATAGCATCCTTATCAGCTTTTGATAATTTTCTACGAGCTTTTTTCTCTGCAGCTTCTGGATTTGAAACTTGGAGTTCTTCGAACTCTCTAACTGCTCTTGCAAGATTAACTTCGGCCTTCATAATTTCTTCATTACAATAAACAAGGTGTTCTTCAAGATTTTTGATTCTTTCAGTTGAAGTTTTAATTGTTTGCTCAGCAATTGCAAGTTTTTCCTTTTGGTCAAGAAGCATTTCATCTTCTTCACCAACATGAGCTGCAATTTTTTCTTCTAATGAAGCTTTTGACTTTTCAGCTTTTGCTAAAGCTTTCTTTGTGCGAGCTAAGTCTTTCTCGGTTGTCTTTTTGTCGCCTTTTGCGTCAAAGAGACGATTTTCCTCTTCACCGTATGGACCAGTGAAGCGCACATTGTCTAATGGGAATTCAATGTTTTGTCTAACAGAAAGATGTGGATAAAGAGCATAGTTTTGGAAGACTAAGCCAATACCACGGTTCTCTGGTGGAACGTTTGTAACATCTTCATCACCAAACCAAATGTGACCGTCGGTTGGTTTGTGTAAACCAGCAATCATATAAAGTGTTGTAGACTTACCGCATCCAGACGGACCTAAAAGACCGACGAGTTTACCGTCAGGTATTGTAAAGTTCATCTTATTGACAGCAGTAGTTTCGACACCTTTTTTGCCGACGAAGGTTTTAGTAAGATTTTCGATTCTTACGTCCATTAGTTTTTACCTCCTATGGTGTATAACGTAGCTGTAACTACACTAGAATAATAACACAGTTATAATTCTTTTTCTATAAATAAAAAAGCCGCTCAATTTATTGAGAGGCAAAATATTGGGGTTTTGCAGAAAAATCACCGTAAAAACCTAGAGATTTTTACTTTTTAGCTTTTTTTAACTTTTCCTGTTCAAGCTCTTTTTTGACTTCTTCGTTAACGATTTCAGTACCTATTTGAATGACCTTAGATTGGTCTGGTTCATAACGACGATATTTAGACATTTTTTCTTCAAGTTCGGCTTCAGTTTTTTTCTCTACTTCAAGGTTCTTAAACCACACTGATTTAGCAGTATCAATCATGTAAGTATAAGCAGCATAATCGATCGGTGATCTTTTAGTTTTTGAGATGGCTGTAGCAACCAAATAAATAACTACTCCAACACCTAAAATTGCAAGGGAAGTTAGACCAATTCCTACTACAAAGGAGAATAATGATACCCACGCAAAAAGGAGAAGTTGTCTAAAGACAATTTGTCTCTTTTTAACTTCAAAACCATCTTTGCTGGCAAGTCCAATATGCATGACTTTTTTGCCAAATGTTTCGCCGTTTTTGTAAAGAAGCGGAACAAGCAAATAAAATCCAAAAAACGAGATAACAAAAGCAGGCAAAATCATTACGAGCTGACAGTTGCCAATCTTTCTATTTAAATCAACAAAATGTGCTTCTTCGCGCAAATCTTTAACAGCATTATAAGCGAGGTTTTTATAGTCATCTACACTACTTTTGCCATCAATTAAATTAGTAAACCACTCTTCGGTAAAGTAATCTTTTGGAAGAACATCATTTCCGCTATTATCTTTAATATATATATTATAGTTAGGGGCTTTGAAATCTTCTGGATCTTTTCCTTCAATGGTTTCTACATTTTCTCCAGTTTTGTAAGAACAATAGTAATAATGGAGTCTATCCTTATAAAAATTTACATCAGTAGATTCATAATTATATAAAGGTGTATAAGTCAAATTTCCTGTTGTTTCTTCAAATTTTGTTACTTCTACAACTTTAGTTGTACCATCTTCTTCATTAATTTCCTCTGCAACATAAAGTTTTGAAAAAACTTCCCATTTTAATCCTTGAACTCCAAGGTCTTTATAGTGCATTGTACTATTTACAATCGGTGTAAAAACCCAAAGAGCTAGAGCAACCATGGTGAACGCAAAAACAGCGGCATCCATGATCATTGCAATCATGCGTTTGCCGAGTCCTGCTTCGTGAATGTCTCTAATACTACTTTTCATATTTCAATTCAGGTTCTTCACCATCGCCTTCGGCGTTTTCATCTTCCTCAACCTCAAAACCATCTTCTTTCATGATATATTTTTCTTCTTCAAGCTCATTAGAGAAGATAATTGAAGTCTTATCATCAACAACGATCGTTCTAGCGGTAAAATCATGTAAAGCTGCCTTCTTTGGAGAAGCCATTGCCAAAGCAAAAGATACTAAGAAAACAATCATTGGAATTAAAACTAGTAAGAAAATATCATTCCAAATTGGAATCAAAAATGAGAGCAACACAACAACAAGAGGCATTAATCTCATTGCGAGTTGGTAATTATGAAACTCATAACCATCGCTAGTAGCTAAAGCTAACTTAAAGAGTTTCTTTCCAAGTGTTCTACCTTGTTTAAAAATAAGTGGGAACATAACATAAGTTAAAATTCCTGCAATAATTCCGGAAAGAACTACTTCTACAGAATAAACAAAAGTCATTTGATTTGTTAAATCGACAACGTAAGAAAGATTATTAAAATCTGTGTAAGCAGAAAGGAATGCACTTTGCATGTATTGATTAATCTTTTCACTTGGAACTTTAGCTGGATCCTTTGGAACACCAATTTGGGTTTTATCGTAAGCTCCATCAACCTTCACATATGTGAAATATGAATTTTCATCGTTATCTGGGTCGCTTGATTTTATTTGAAGGACAGATTTATTAAACCAATCAACTGTGTAATATTCAGACTTGCTAACCTCAACACCATCATCATTTTTAATTTTCTCGTTTGCAAGTCTAGAACCAGTTCCTTCCTCACTTACGTTACCAGTGAGATAATTCATATAATAATATGAAATAGTGTTTTTAAATTCTTCATATGTTGCGTCATTAGCAATAATTTGAAGTTCACCATTTTCATCTCTAAAACGAAGATGAGAATTAATTTGTTCTTGCTCTAATTCATTTTTGTATGGATCTGCAACTGGATTAAGAATGAACTTAAAGCATCCAAAAAGTAAAGCAAGTAAAAAAGCACCAAACACTGCAACGTCAACTAAAAATGCCCCAGTACGCGTACCTTGCTTGGCTAGGTTCGTGTGTCTAGGTAATGTATATTTACGTTGCTTCATAATTTTTATTATGGACTAAATGTAAAAAATAAACAAACAAAAAAGACCTCCGAAGAGGTCTTGAATTTGTTAAATAATATAATTATTTAATAATTTCAGTGACTGAACCTGAACCAACTGTACGGCCACCTTCACGAATTGAGAACTTGGTTCCCTTTTCAATTGCGACTGGGTGGATTAATTCGACTGTTAATTCAACGTTATCACCTGGCATAACCATATCTGTACCAGCTGGAAGTGTAATAACACCTGTAATGTCTGTTGTACGGAAATAGAATTGTGGACGGTAGTTGCTTAAGAAAGCTGTATGACGTCCGCCTTCTTCTTTCTTTAAAACGTAGACTGAAGCTGTGAATTTGGTATGTGGGATGATTGATCCTGGTTTTGCAAGAACTTGTCCACGGACAACTTGATCACGGTTGATACCACGTAAGAGGATACCAACGTTATCGCCTGGTTGGACGAAATCAAGTGATTTTCTGAACATTTCCATGCCAGTAATGACTGATTTTTGTGTGTCCTTAATACCAACGATTTCGACTTCGTCGTTCATGTTTGCGACACCACGTTCAACTCTACCAGTGACGACTGTGCCACGACCAGTGATTGTGACGACGTCTTCGATTGGAAGAAGGAATGGTTTATCCTTATCGAGTTGTGGAAGTGGGATATAGCTATCGACAGCATCCATTAAGTCTTCGATTGGTTTGGAATCGCCGCCATCAAGAGCGACTTTTGCTGAACCACGGATAACTGGTGTTGAGTCTCCTGGGAATCCATAGGATGTGAGTAAGTCACGGACTTCCATTTCGACAATGTCAATGAGTTCTGGATCATCAACTAAATCACATTTGTTTAAGAAAACAACAATGTATGGAACACCGACTTGTCTTGCGAGAAGAATGTGTTCACGTGTTTGTGGCATAACGCCATCAGTTGCTGCGACGACAAGGATTGCGCCATCCATTTGTGCGGCACCGGTGATCATGTTTTTAACATAGTCAGCGTGGCCCGGGCAGTCAACGTGAGCATAGTGTCTTGTTGCTGTTTCGTACTCAATGTGTGCGGTATTAATTGTAATACCACGAGCCTTTTCTTCTGGAGCAGCATCGATTTGATCGTATGCTTTGGCTACTGCTCCGCCCTTTTTAGCAAGGACTGTTGTGATAGCAGCTGTTAAAGTTGTTTTACCATGGTCAACGTGGCCAATGGTACCAATGTTTAAGTGAGCTTTGCTTCTATCAAATTTTTCTTTTGCCATTTGAATTTTCCTCCTTAAGGTTAGATTTCGTAAAATTCAACGAAATTATAATAATGGAATTTATAACCTAAATCAATACATTTTGTATTAATTTGATTAACGATTTGACATGCCAGACTTTTTAATAATCTCGTCTTGGACATATCTTGGACATTCTCCATAGTGGGAGAATTGCATTGTGTAGTTACCTCTACCTTGAGTGAATGAACGAAGGTCTGTAACGTAACCGAACATTTCTGAAAGTGGCACTTCTGCTTCGACAATCTTAGCATTTCCACGTTGTGTTTCACCAGTCATATTTCCACGTCTACGGGAAATATCACCAATGACATCACCATAATATTGTTCAGGAACTGTAACTTCAATCTTCATGATTGGTTCGAGAATAACTGGGTCACATTTTCTAGCAGCTTCTTTAAGAGCCATAGATGCTGCGACCTTATAAGCAGCTTCGGATGAGTCAACATCGTGTGAAGAACCATCGAATAATGTAGCTTTGATATCAATTGCTTGGAATCCAGCAACTAAACCTCTACGCATTGCATCGACTGTACCTTCCATAGTTGGTTTAATGAATTCTTTTGGAACTGCACCACCAACAACGGCATCAACGAATTCAAAGCCTTTTCCTGGGTTAGGTTCAAATCTGATCCAAACGTGACCATATTGACCGTGACCACCGGATTGCTTAATGTACTTACCTTCACATTCTGCAGTTGCACGAATTGTTTCCTTATAACCAACTTGTGGTGCGCCTACGTTAACTTCGACGTTGAATTCACGGCGAAGTCTATCAACTAAGACGTCAAGGTGTAATTCGCCAACACCTGCAATAATGGTTTGACCTGTTTCTTGGTTTGTGTGAACCTTGAATGTTGGGTCTTCTTCAGCAAGTTTTGCGAGGGCAATGCCCATCTTTTCTTGGTCAGCTTTGGTCTTTGGTTCGACAGCTTCTTCGATAACTGGTTCTGGGAATTCCATTCTTTCAAGAATGACAGGATGTTTTTCATCACAGAGAGTATCACCTGTAGTTGTGTTTTTAAGACCAACAACTGCGCCAATGTCGCCAGCGTGTAAAGCGTCAACTTCTTCACGGTGGTTCGAGTGCATTAAGACGACACGAGCGATACGTTCTTTGCCATCTTTTGTTGAGTTGAGGACATAAGAACCTGATGTGAGAACACCGCTATAAACACGGACGTAAGCTAAACGACCAATGAATGGGTCGGTAGCAATCTTGAATGCAAGAGCAACGAGTGGTTCATTATCATCGGCTTTAGCATGGAATTCGCTTCCGTCGAGTAATTCACCTTTTGCTGGTGCAATATCAAGTGGGCTTGGTAAGTAATCAACTACACCATCAAGGAGTAATTGAACACCTTTGTTTTTGTAAGCAGATCCACAGAAAACTGGGAAGAATTCGCCAGTAAGAACTGCTTTACGAATTGTTGACTTAATCATGTCGACTGGAACGTCTTGTCCATCAAGGACCATCATCATTAAGTCATCATCGAAGGCAGCAAGTGCTTCGAGAAGTTTTTGACGAAGTTCTTCAACTTTGTCTTTGTATTCTTCAGGAATTGCTTCTTCGTGAGGTGGTTCATCGACGTTATCTGAGTAAACCCAGGCTTTACGTTCGATGATATCGATACAACCTCTTAAGGTTGATTCAATACCAATTGGGTATTGGACTGCTGCTGCGTTAGCGGCAAGTCTTTCGTGTAATGAGTTAACACTCATTTCGAAGTCGGCGCCGATAGCATCGAGTTTGTTAACAAAGACGATACGTGGAACGCCGTATTTGGTGCCTTGTCTCCAAACTGTTTCGGTTTGTGGTTCGACACCGTTTTTTCCATCAAGAACTGTAACAGCACCATCAAGAACACGAAGTGAACGTTCAACTTCTACTGTGAAGTCGACGTGCCCCGGTGTATCGATGATGTTAATTCTATGTTCTTTCCAGAAAGCAGTTGTAGCTGCTGAGGTAATTGTAATACCTCTTTCTTGTTCTTGTTCCATCCAGTCCATTGTTGCGGCACCTTCGTGTGTCTCACCAATTTTGTGGATTTTACCTGTGAAATAAAGGATACGTTCTGTGGTAGTAGTTTTACCGGCATCGATGTGAGCCATGATACCGATGTTACGTGTATGTTGTAAATCGTATTGACGTGACATAACTTATTTCTCCTATTACCAACGGTAATGAGCATAAGCCTTGTTGGCTTCTGCCATCTTGTGTGTATCTTCTTTTTTCTTAACTGATGCACCTGTTCCGTTTGCAGCATCGATAATTTCTCCGGCAAGTTTTTCTTCCATTGATTTTTCGTTTCTTAAACGGGCATAGGTGACTAACCAACGAAGTCCTAATGTAACTTTACGTTCTGCTGAAACTTCGACAGGGACTTGATAGTTGGCTGCGCCAATACGACGAACTTTAAGTTCGACTTCTGGCATAATGTTGTTGATTGCGGTTGCAAAGACATCCATTGCTGGTTTTCCAGACTTTTCTTCAATTCTCTTGAAGGCGTTATAAAGAATGGTTTGAGCAGTGCCTCTTTTTCCGTCAATCATAATACGATTGATTAATGCAGTGACCAATTTTGAATTATAAATTGGATCTGGCAAAACAGAGCGTTTTGCGACTTTACCTTTACGTGGCATATTGTTTTCTCCTTTCTAAATAACTATTCGGCTTTTCTTGGACGTTTGGTTCCGTATAAGCTTCTGCCTTGACGACGAGCTTCGATACCAGCACAGTCAAGAGTACCGCGAACGATGTGGTAACGAACACCTGGTAAGTCTTTAACACGGCCACCACGAATGATGACTGTGGAGTGCTCTTGTAAGTTGTGTCCTTCACCACCGATGTATGCTGTGACTTCATATCCATTGGATAAGCGTACACGAGCGTATTTTCTAAGAGCTGAGTTTGGTTTCTTTGGTGTCATTGTTCCGACACGGGTACAAACGCCTCTCTTTTGAGCGGATGGTTGATCGCTTGTTGTAGATTTTAATGAATTCCATCTTTTACCAAGAGCTGGTGATTTGGACTTCTTCACTAATCTTGAACGACCTTGTTTAACTAATTGATTAATAGTTGGCATTGATTGTCCTCCTTTCAATGATTCTATCTTATTGCACACATTCTCCGGTGTACCATATTTCCGGTAAATATATAGACCCATCTCGGGTCCTTCGTGTGTCGACATAGATTTTACTATCTATATATAGATTGTCAACAAATATTTTAATTATTATTTTTTAAATAAAGAAAAAGCTGGGTTTTAGGTTTCAAAAATTCCTATGTTTTCCCAGCTATTTTTTAGAAATCTCCACTTTTTCGAAGTCTATTTTGACTTTCGAGAACGTTGACCACTCGATTGAAATTTTGAATTCTAATTTGCCTTCTACATTCAAATTTAATTCAGGAATTTCATCACCATATCTGAAGAGGTTCGCGTCCACCGCTGCCCCTGCTTTCATTCCTTCTTCGTGATTTAAAATGAGGGAATAAAGATAATTTTCTTGGTACTTATCAGGCTCTAAATAGGTGTTATTATCGTGAGCAAATCCAACACTAATTTTTGAGGTTGGAGACATGCTTCCATAATCACAATAATCCTTGATTTTCTTGTTTTCGAAATAGGCGAGTCTTGCATCAACATGATAAATTTTAACGCCTGGAACTCTAGGAAGTTTAGCCTCGCTATTCCCAACTGAAATATCATAAGAATTTAAACCAGTTGGAGTGTAATATTCAAACAAATAATATTCATCAAATGGTGTGTGATTCCAATTGTTTGCAAGTAAAATTACATCACCTGTTTCGGTGAATGATTCAATCTCAATACCCGCGGTTGAATTTACGTATGTTGGTTTTGTCCAATTAAGAAGCATCTTTGAAAAAGATGTTTCATCCCCAATTGAACAATCCATCATATCAATTCTGGCTGTTGGTTCTGGAATAACAAATTTATCGACCACTTCTTCCTCTTCGTCTTCTTCTGCTTTATCGGTTTTTTCTTCTGGAAAAATGGTTGGATAATAATCAGTTAATCCAAGCAAATGACCAGTTTCATGAATGTAAGTGTGAGCGTCTGGTTCACCATATTGTAAATACATAAATGATGAGCTAGACCATGAAAGTGGAACCTCACTAAAAGTGTAGGCCCAAAAGAAGCCAGATTCATCCTCTTTAGTATCAGAAATGCTAGGATGGGTATAAACCATGTAAATCGGCACGTTTTTGCCTGTTTTTAAGCCTTCTACTTCGTAGTCAGCGATATCATCATAATTTTCTTTGTACCAATCGATAACTTTTTTATAAACATCATTTGCTAAAGCATCACGATCTAATTTCTTTTCTCTAATCTTCTCGACAGAGTAAGGGAATGTATAAATCTTATCGCAAACTTTTCCATCAAGTTTTAATTTTCCATAACTTGATTTATTGAAGTATTCTCCTACCGAAACATAAGCATTGTTATTAGCAGATCCAAAGAAAGCTTTGTTAATTGCATCAATATATTGTTCATCACTAAGGAAAAGTTTATCTACTTTGTAGTCGCTAAATTCTACTGGTACAACAATAATCTTTTGTTCTCCAACAGATTTCAAATGACTTTGTTCAGCGTAATCTCTAAACATAGAGTAAGAATCACCTAAATCAACTTCATTTTCACCTTTATTGTCCATAACTTTAAAGTTAAGGTATTCTTCTCTTGTGTCTTCTTTTTCTTGAATAAATTCAAAATGTACAAATTTGTGTTCACCAAAATCACACCCAGATAAGGCTAAAGTACCCACGAGTGCGGTCGTAATAACAAACAAATTTCTTTTGAAATTCATGCCTTTATTATAACCAAATTTAACCAAAATAAAAGAACGAGTGAAAACTCACTTCATTTTTAGCCATAGAAGCTAGTCTTCGTATGGCTCGATTTTTCACCTATTTTCTTTTAAAAAGAAAAAGGTTACCGGAATTAACCAGTAACCTTTAAGAAATTTTAGTCTTGATCTTCTGGACGATCGTGAACTTCAATATACTGTTTCTTAACTTCTTTCATTCTGTTCTTAACAGTGAATTTAGCTAAGGACTCTTCAGCTTCTTCTTCGGTTAATAAACCGGTACCTGCTGGAATGAGTTTACCAGTAATGACGTTTTCCTTAAGTCCATGGAGAGCATCGTGTTTTTCTTTAATTGATGCATCAGTAAGAACACGTGTTGTTTCTTGGAAGGATGCAGCTGATAAGAAGGACTTAGTTTCAAGAGCTGCCTTGGTAATACCAAGGATAAGTTGTCTTGCAACTGCTGGGCGTTTGCCTGTAAATAAGGCGTCTTCGTTTCTAGCTGTAAATTCTTCAATATCAAGTCTTGTTCCAGGAACCATGTCAGTATCACCACTATCGACGACAACAACTTTCTTAAGCATTTGTCTAACGATAACTTCGATGTGTTTATCGGAAATTCCGATACCTTGAGCACGGTAAACCTTTTGAATTTCCTTGAGGATGTAGTTTTCAACACGAACGTTGTCACTAACTTCAAGTAATTGTTTTGGAGCAATAGCACCTTCGGTGATCTTACCACCATTGAACACGTGATCACCAACTTTGACTCTTAAGTGAGCACCATAGCTGGAGATGTATGTTCTTTCTTCAAGATCGTTCTTGACTGTGACGTGGTAACGTCCGCCTTGTTCTTCAATCTTAGCAATCTTACCATCGATTTCAGAAATGAGAGCTTCACCTTTTGGATTACGTGCTTCAACAAGTTCTTGAACTCTTGGAAGACCTTGAGTAATATCTGAGCCAACAACACCACCGGTATTGAATGTTCTCATTGTTAACTGAGTACCTGGTTCACCAATGGATTGGGCTGCCATAATACCAACTGCTTCGCCTTTCTTGACGAGTTCGCCGGTAGCAAGGTTTTTACCATAACAATGGACACAAACACCATTTTTAGTTTCACATCCGAATAATGAACGGATTTCAACTTCTTTGATGCCTGCTTTAACGATTGCTTTAGCATCGTTTTCACTAATCATTGTATTGGCTGGAACGATAACTTCACCATTTGCTGGGTTAACGATTGCTCTAAGAGAGAATCTACCAACAAGTCTATCTTCAAGTGGGACGATAACAGCATCACGTGAGCTATCTCTAATTTCAAAGACTACGAAGCCATGGTCTGTTCCACAATCGTCTTCTCTAACGATAACGTCTTGAGAAACGTCAACAAGTCTACGTGTAAGATAACCTGAGTCAGCTGTCTTTAAGGCTGTATCAGCACCACCCTTACGGGCACCGTGAGTTGCAATAAAGAACTCGGAGACAGAAGCACCTTCACGGAAACATGATTTAACTGGTGTTTCAATTTCTTCACCTTTTGGGTTAGCCATAAGGCCACGAACACCGGATAATTGAAGAATGTTAGACATGTTACCACGAGCACCGGAATCAGACATCATGAAGATTGGGTTACGTTTATCAGCATAGAATTGAACTTCAAGTTTATCCTTCGCTTCACTACGAACGCCATTCCAAATATCAACGATTTCTTTGTGGTGTTCTTCTTTAGTAAGAAGACCTTTAGAATAAAGTCTATTAATTTGATCGACTTTAACATCGCCTTTCTTAACGATTTCATCTTTACCTTTAAGCATTGGAATATCGCTAAGAGAAATTGTAAATCCTGCGCATGTAGAATACTTGAAACCTTGGTCTTTCATCTTATCAAGGACAGCTGATGTCTTTGATGTACCATATCTATGGTAAATTTCATCAATGATTTGTCCAAGGTGTTTCTTCTTATATGGAGCATGGATTGGAGCGTTATGAATTGCTTCCTTGAGATTTGTTCCCATTGGTACAAAGTATTCAAGAAGATCACCTTTGAGGTTTTCTTTCTTGTCTGAGTCATTTAAGAATGGGAATTCTGCTGGGAAGATAAGGTTGAAGATAACTTTACCGACAGTTGTGAGTAAGTAAGACTTATTCATTTCTTCGGTGAAGCCTGTCTTCTTTAAGGCAGCACCCTTAATTGCGATTCTGGTGTGAAGGTGAGCTTGTTTTGTTTGATAAGCTGCGATAACTTCGTCAACAGATTTGAAGACTTTAGCTTCACAATTACCATAAATGGTAAAGAGCTCATATTCTTCCATATCGCCTCTGTCTTTTCTTCTACCTGCACGAGCAAGTAAATCTTCTTTGGTTTCTTCAAGAGTAAGGTAGTAGTTTCCTAAAACCATGTCTTGTGATGGAGTAACGATTGGTTTTCCATCTTTAGGACCAAGAATGTTGTTTGATGCAAGCATCAAATTAAGAGCTTCTTGTTGGGCTGCTTTAGAAAGTGGAAGGTGAACGGCCATTTGGTCACCATCGAAGTCAGCGTTGAATCCTGTACAAACAAGTGGGTGAAGACGAATTGCACGTCCATCAACAAGTTTTGGTTGGAATGCTTGAATACCAAGACGGTGAAGTGTTGGAGCACGGTTAAGAAGTACTGGGTGATCGCTAATAATCTCTTCGACAATGTCAAATACGATTGGTTCACGAGCATCAATAATTCTGTCAGCGGCTTTATGTGCGCTCACGTATCCGCGTTTAATTAAGAGGTTTGCAATGTATGGGCGTAAAAGGGAAATAGCCATTTCTCTTGGAAGTCCACATTGATACATCTTAAGATCTGGTCCAACGGCAATAACGGAACGACCTGAATAGTCGACACGTTTACCGAGTAAGTTCTGTCTGAAACGACCTTGTTTACCCTTTAAGCTTGAGCTTAAGGATTTGAGTGGTCTTCCAGATGGACCTTGAACTGGTTTATTTCTACGACCGTTATCAATTAATGCATCAACTGCTTCTTGAAGCATACGGCGGGCGTTCATTAAGATAACGTTTGGTGCGTTAATATCAATGAACTTTTTAAGACGTGTGTTACGCATGATGACTCTACGATAGAGATCGTTTAAGTCACTTGCTGCGAAACGACCACCGTCAAGTTGAAGCATTGGACGTAGATCTGGTGGAATAACTGGAATAACGTCAAGAACCATCCATTCTGGCTTGTTGTCAGATTGTCTGAAGGCTTGAATTGCTTCAAGTCTTTTGATAGCTTTGGTACGTTTTTGTCCAGTTGAGGTTTTAACTTCTTCAGAAACTTTTAAGAAATCTTCTTCAAGATTGACTTCTTTTAAGAGTCTCTTCACTGCTTCTGCACCTTCGCCGAATTCAGCACCGGTGTATTTGCTAATGAATCTTGCTGTTGTTAAGAAATCAAATGGTTCTTGTGGAAGAGCAAGTTTCTTAACCATATCTTCTGCTTTTTCTGCATCAAGTGAACCTGCCTCAATTAATGGGGTGATTTCTTGAATGACTGCAATAAATACATCTCTTGCGGTCTTTTCATCAAGGAATTCGCGGTATTTTAATACTTTTGAGTTACCTGGATTTAAGCAGATATGTGATACGAAGTAGACAACTTCTTCGAGTTGTTTTGGAGGAATGTCGAGGATTAAAGAAATTCTTGAAGGAATACCTTTGAGGTACCAGATGTGGGTACATGGAGAAACAAGTTCAATGTGACCCATTCTTTCTCTACGAACATCTTTAGAAATAACTTCGACACCACACTTTTCACAAACCATGCCTGCGTATCTGATCTTTTTATACTTACCACAGTGACATTCATAGTCTTTGGAAGGACCAAAGATTTTTTCACAGAATAAGCCTTGCATTTCTGGTTTTTGTGAACGGTAGTTAATTGTTTCTGGTTTGGTAACTTCACCATGTGACCACTCACGAATACGGTCAGGAGAAGCAAGACCAACTTGAATTCCAGCTAATTTTGAAACGTCAAACATAATCTAAATCTCCTTTCCTTATTTCTCGAGGTATTCGTTAGCATCTTCATCGCTAACAATACCGAGTTCGTCACTGTGGTTTTCACCAGTGAGGTTACGAATAGATGAATTAATCTTACGCTCTTCTTTTTGAGCTTCTCTTGCGAGGGCTTCAGTATCGATCTTATGACCGTCTTTGTCGACTAATCTAACATCCATACAAAGTGCGCTTAATTCTTTAACAAGAACATTGAATGCCTCAGGAATGCCTGGTTCAGGAATGTCTTGTCCTTTAATAATTGCTTCGTAGGTTTTTCTACGACCGACTCTATCATCGGATTTAATGGTTAAGATTTCTTGTAATGTGTGGGAAGCACCATAAGCTTCAAGAGCCCAGACTTCCATTTCACCGAATCTTTGACCACCGTTTTGAGCTTTACCACCAAGTGGTTGTTGTGTAACTAAGCTGTATGGTCCTGTTGCACGGGCGTGAATCTTATCATCAACCATGTGGACGAGCTTAATCATATACATAACGCCAACGGAGATTCTTTCATCGAATCTTTCACCGGTACGGCCATCGTATAAGACAGTCTTACCATCTTTATCAAGTCCAGCTTTATCCATTAAATCATAGATTTCTTCGTTGCTAATACCGTCAAAGACTGGTGTAGCAATCTTAATACCAAGTTTTTGGCAAGCAAGACCTAAGTGAATTTCGAGAATCTGACCGATGTTCATACGAGATGGAACACCGAGTGGGTTTAACATGATGTCAACTGGAGTACCATCGGCAAGGTATGGCATATCTTCGACTGGAAGAATACGTGAAATAACACCTTTGTTACCGTGACGTCCTGACATCTTATCACCTTCAGAGATTTTTCTCTTTTGAGCGATATAAACTCTAACGGATTTCTTAACTCCTGGAGGGAGTTCATCGCCATTTTCTCTTGTGGCGATCTTAACATCTACAACGATACCTGCACCACCGTGTGGAACACGTAATGAGGAATCCTTTGTATCTTTTGTCTTTTCAGCAAAGATGGCCATAAGAAGTTTTTCTTCTGGAGTTGGTTCACTTTGTCCTTTTGGAGTTGTTTTACCAACAAGAATGTCGCCTTCTTTAACTTCAACACCTTTAAGAATAATGCCGTCTTCATCTAAGTAAGCGCGTGCTTCTTCGGAAACGTTTGGAATATCACGAGTAATTTCCTCTGGACCAAGTTTTGTGTCACGGCAATCAATTGTGTATTCTTCGATGTGAATTGTTGTGTAGACATCATCTTTGACAAGACGCTCAGACATAATGACAGCGTCTTCGTAGTTATAACCATCCCAGGTCATAAATGCGATGGTAACGTTTTGACCTAATGCAAGGTCACCATTCTTCATGGATGGACCATCTGCGATTACATCGCCTGGTTTAACTTTATCGCCAACTTTGACAATAGCAGTTTGGTTAATACATGTGCCTTGATTTGAACGTTGGAATTTTTGTAAATCATAGACACGTTTGCCTTTTGCTTCTTTGACAATAATTTGTCTAGAGTCAACGTATTCAACAGTACCTTCTGATGCAGAAATAACTGCTAAACCTGCGTCTTTTGCGACTCTATGTTCAACGCCTGTTCCAACATATGGAACTTCTGGACGAAGAAGTGGCAAGGCTTGACGTTGCATGTTAGCACCCATAAGAGCACGCTTTGCGTCGTCGTTCTCAAGGAATGGAATACATGCAGCAGCAATAGAAACGATTTGTTTTGGGCTAACGTCGATGTAGTCAATTAAATCTGGTGAAACTAATACGTTTTCGCCATTGTGACGTGCGACAACTTCTTCATCAGTAATGAATCCGTTTTCGTCAATCTTAACGTTAGCTTGTGCGATATAGTGATCGCGTTCCATGTCTGCTGATAAGTAGACAGATTTGTCTGTGACTTTTCCGCCTTTTTCAACAACACGGAATGGAGTTTCAATAAAGCCATAGCTATTAACTTTTGCGTATGTAGCTAAGTTATTGATAAGACCAATGTTTTGACCTTCTGGAGTTTCAATTGGACAAATACGACCGTAGTGTGTTGGGTGAACGTCACGGACAGCCATAGATGCTCTATCACGGGTAATACCGCCTTGACCTAAAGCGGAAATACGACGTTTATTTGCTAACTCTGAAAGTGGGTTTGTTTGATCCATGAATTGTGAAAGTTGTGAACTTGCAAAGAATTCACGGATTGTGGATGTTAATGGTTTGATGTTCATTAATGATTTGATAGAAGAAGTCTTCATATCAGAAATGGACATCTTTTGTTGAACGGTTTTGACCATCTTGGTTAAGCCGATTCTGAATTGTGTTTGAATTAATTCACCAACACAACGAATACGTCTGTTGCCAAGGTTATCAATATCATCGACATCACCGAATCCTGCCATAATATTCATTAAATAAGAGAAGATAGCAATAATATCGGAGAATGTGAGGCATTCAACTGTGAGGTTAAGATCTGTACCGACAACGTTTTGGACTTCATCCATCTTTTCGTCGACATAGACTTTAACCATATTAACTTTACCAGAGAATCCTTGAGCGATTTCTGGATCAGCTTTACCTTTTGGAGCGGCTCTATCGAGTGCTTCAATAAGGGCTTTATTTGCTTTAACTGTTATCTCATGGGCTCCTTTTTCAAAGAATTCTTCATCCATGAGGTGTAAGACGTCTGACTTGGAAATGTATTCGCCTTTCATCTTAACAATTTCGCCATCTGCAGAAACTAAGTTTTCAGCAAGATAACGACCTGCTAAACGGTTATAGATACCGAGTTTGCTACGATATTTATAACGTCCGGCTCTACCTAAGTCATAACGTTTGTGATCAAAGAATTTTTGGATTAAGAAGTTTGCAACACCTTCTGGAGTAATTGGCTCGCCTGGTTTTAACTTCTTGAAAATGTAAACTAAAGCATCAAATGGGGTGACAATGTCTTTATCCTTTTCAACTGTTGCTTCAAGCATTTCATTTCTACCAAAAAGTTTTCTTAACATCTTTGGATCATCAAGACCTAAAGCTTTAAGAATAATGGTTGCTGGCATCTTCTTTTGACGGTCGATGCGGACATTAATTAATCCTTTTTGATCAGTTTCGAATTCTAACCATGTGCCACGGGATGGGATTAAATCGGCATTGTAAATCATCTTGCCGGATTTATCCATTTCAGTTGAAATGTATGCACCTGGTGAACGAACGATTTGGGAAACAATAACTCTTTCTGCACCATTGACAATGAATGTTCCAGATTCAGTCATAAGTGGGATATCACCCATGAAGACTTCTTCTTCCTTCATTTCACCATCACCAACATTACGTAAACGTAATTTAACGTAAAGTTTTGATGAGTAAGTGTAATCGTGTTCCTTACATTTTAAGTATGAATACTTTGGTTCTCTTAACTCACAAGAAATGAAATCAATGAATGATGTTTCTGTGTAAGAGGCAATTGGGAAGACTTCGTTCATGACTTCTTGAATGCCTTTTTCTAAGAACCATTTGTAGGAATCTGTTTGAATTTCTACAAGATTTGGTAACTCAAGACTTCCTGAAATTTTGGAGAAGTTAATTCTACCAGTAGGAAGTAATGGGTAATCTTTATAAGATTTGTTCATTATTTGGCTCCTTTCAATTCACTTTTGAAGCTTTAAGGATGTAATAACCTTTTTCCCTAGCTAGAACAGCTACGTTTCCAAACAGCTCTTCTAGGTAGGTCTTTACGGATAAAGCACCCTGCTGCTTTCTAATAACTATATAAAGTGAACCGCCATCAACTAGATGAGATAACGCACCTTTATAGATTTCGTAGGTAACTTTCTTACCAGCACGAATAGGTGGGTTACTCACAATTGAATCGTATTTTCCTTCAATCTCTAAATAGATGTCACTTTGAAGGACAGTGACTCGTTGGCCTAACTTGAGCGTGGTTGCGTTGCGCATACACAAGCCTAGCGCGCGCATGTTAACGTCTGAACAAGTGACGTTTAACCCTGGGTGGAAATATGCCAATGTTAAGCCTATCGGGCCTATTCCACAACCAAGATCTAATAAGTTTGATCCAAGATCAAGGGGAAGGAGCGTCTCAATGAGAAGCTCACTTCCCTTATCTAATTTATTCTTGGAAAAAACACCGGCATCCGATTCTAAAGAGAAATTTACGTTATTAAAAACGTAATAAACATTTCTTGGACTTGATTCCAAGGTTTCATCATTTTCAAAATAATGAGACATCTTTAGATACGGATAAGAATTGAATTAAATAAATTATTTAATTTCAACTTCTGCACCAGCAGCAACAAGAGCTTTCTTGTGTTCTTCTGCTTCAACTGGTGAAATGTGTTCTTTAATGTTGCATGGTGCACCATCAACAAGTTTCTTTGCATCCATAAGTCCGAGACCTGTGATTGCTTGAACTGCTTTGATGACTGCGACTTTTTGCATACCGCATGCTTTAAGAACTAATGTAACGTCTGTTGGTCCTTTTGCAGCTTCTTCTTCTGCTGGAGCTGCTGCTGGGCCTGCTGCTGCGACTGCTGCAGTGACGCCAAATTCTGCTTCAACGGCTTTGACAAGATCGTTTAATTCAACGATTGACATTTCCTTTAATGAAGCAATGATTTCTTCGTTTGTTAACTTTGCCATAATAAGTTCCTCCTATAGGCATTAATTTTTGCTATCCGCAACTGCTTTGACTGTAGCAGCGAATTTTTGGATAGGTGCATTTAAGCACGATAAGAACATGGATAATAAACCGTTCTTGTCTGGTAATGATGCAATTGTCTTCATTCCTGCTGCATCCATGACTTTACCTTCAGCTAAACCTGCTTTGATTACTAAGAGTTCATTTTTCTTAGCAAATTTTGCAAGTACTTTTGGTCCAGCATTGATTTCTTTGGAGAAGACGTAGGCATTTGAACCAGTTAAGTATTGGTCAAGTTCACTGTAGCCAAGATCTGCGCTTGCTTTTGTAACAAGTGTGTTCTTGTAAACATTGAATGATGCACCAACGGCTTTAAGTTGCTTTCTAAGATCGCTTAATTCAGCGACTGTTAATCCACGATATTCGACAATTGTCAAAGATGCTGAATCTTTAAAGGAATCGCTAATCTTTGCAACAATCTCTTTCTTGGACTTGAGAGTTTCTTGATTCATTGTTCTACCTCCTTTTTTTAATAGTCAATTTGAGGCTCCAATATATTGGTTTTAATACACCTCGGTAACATTATTAAGCCCCGTGGCCGTTACTGTCTTAGATATATTGTGCTCTTTAATCAATTATTCGCCGATTGCGAAGTGAATTGATGGGCCCATTGTAGTATGTACAACGGCATTTTTGATGTAGGTACCTTTTACAGCAGCTGGTCTCACTCTTAAGAGTGTTGAGACTAATGCTTCAAGGTTCTCTACGAGTTTGGCACTGTCGAAGCTAACACGACCGATTGATAAATGCATATTTGCATCTTTATCGAGACGGTATTCAACTTTTCCAAGTTTGAATTCTTTGATTGCTTTAGCAATATCTGGTGCAACTGTTCCTGCTTTTGGGTTTGGCATTAAGCCTTTTGGACCTAAAATACGAGCAATTTTACCAAGTTCGCCCATCATTTCTGGTGTAGCGACGATTACATCGAATTCGAACCAATTCTCTTTTTGGATTTTTTCAATTAATTCCTTGCCTCCGGCAAAATCCGCACCGGCTGCTTTTGCATCCTCAACCTTGGATGTGATTGCGCAAATCTTTTTGCTCTTTCCGTTTCCGTTTGGGAGTATGAGAGTACCTCTGATTTGTTGATCTGCTTGTGTGGTATCAACATTAAAATGGAATGAGACATCGACTGTTGCGTCAAATTTGACGGTTGATGTTTTCTTGACAAGATCACATGCTTCCTTAATGGAATAAACCTTTGTGGAATCTACGAGTTCTGCGACCTTTTTGTAGTTCTTACCGAATTTCATAATTAGTCTTTCACTGAGATACCCATGTTACGGCATGAACCTTCAACAATCTTCATTGCTGATTCAACGTCGTCACAGTTAAGGTCTGGTAACTTGTATTCTGCGATTTCTTTAAGTTGTGCTTTGGTGATTGATCCAACGATAACTTTTGGGTTTGCTGAACCTTTTTTGACACCTGCTGCTTTAAGGATTAATCCTGCAACTGGAGAAGTCTTGATTACAAAGTCATGAGATTTGTCTTCATAAGCTGTAATAATGACTGGAACGATTTCGCCTTTTCTGTCTGCAGTCTTTGCATTAAAGTCTGTACAGAACTTTGGCATGACGACACCTGCTGAAGCAAGTTTTGGTCCTGGTTTAGCTTCGCCGCCTGGGAGTTCCATCTTAACAACTTTGACGATTCTTTTACTCACGTGACATTTCCTCCTTTTCTTCTTTAGATTTGTCCGTGTCGTGGTCTATTTTGGACCGATCGTTTGGTCCTTCCACGATACGTATGTAACACTTGCGCGCTCTCTCATTCAGCGAACAAAGTGCGTGTGTATTATATATGATAGGTATGTGCGTGTAAAGAAAATTTTTAAAAAGTTTTGCCAGATTATCCAACAAAACTTTCTATAAATACTTTGTATTTAACTTTATTTAATTTTTCTATAAATTAATGATAAAGAATGCAACGTGAGCAACACGGTTAAGCCTGTGTCTGCGAGTATGCCTACGAACAATGCAGCTTCCCCAATAACATCTGCCAAAATTAAAGAAATAACAACTATTTTTACAAGCAATGCGAACACAATATTGAAGATTGCGACAAACTTGGTTTTCTTTGCAATTTTGATTGAGTCATAAATCTTTAATGGGTGGTCTTGCATGATAACAACATCAGAGTTCTCAACAGCAACATCAGAACCTATTCCGCCCATTGCAAAACCAACGTCACTTCTAATGATTGAAGGAGTGTCATTTATACCATCACCAGCAAAGGCAATTAAGCGGCCTTTTTCAGCAAAATCTATAGCTTTTTCCACATATTTTGTCTTATCTTGAGGTAAAAGTTTGGCGTGATATTCTTTGATTCCAACAGCCTCTGCAACCTCTTTAACTGTAGATTCTTTATCGCCAGAAAGTAAGACAACTTTTATTCCCATTTCATCCAATTTTTTAATCAATAATTTAGCTTTATCTCTAACAACATCTTTTAGAACAACATAACCAATATAGTTACCATTTTTTGCAACATGAATTGCAGTTCCTCCAACATCCACTTCCTCCACCACAATTCCTTCATTTTTGAGAAGATCAACATTACCTGCTAAAATCTTATTTCCTTCATATTCTGTCTTAACTCCAAGACCTGGAACTTCTTCATAATTCTTTTGTGATAAAGCTATTGAAGAAACGTTTTTATGCAAACATATTGCTTTAGCAATTGGATGATTAGAACGTGATTCCGCAGCTAAAAGAGCGGTCTCTAATTCTTTTTCAGTTACTTTGACTGGAACAAGCTCACTTACTTCAAAATTCCCATAAGTGAGAGTTCCAGTCTTATCTATAAACAAAGTTCCAACTTTACAAAGGGAATCTAAGTAGTTGGCACCTTTGATAACAACACCACGGCGTGATGCTAGACCAATTCCTGCAAAGTAAGCAAGAGGAACAGATATAACAATTGCGCACGGACAAGAGACAACAAGAATAGCTAATCCACCAAAAACTGATTGTGCCCAATCATGAGTAATTAAACCTTTAATAACAGCAAATAAAATACCTGCTAAAAATACAGTTGGTGTGTAAATTCGCGCGAATTTTGTAATGAATTTCTCAGCTTTTGCCTTTCTTTCGCCACTTGATTGAACTAGCTCAAGAATCTTAGAAATGGTTGAATCTGCAAAGACCTTATTCACCTTTATTGTGATTGATCCGCTTCTTAAAATCGATCCACTTAACGCATTGTGACCAACTAATGCATCTACAGGCATTGGCTCTCCCGTTAACGAAGAAACATCAAGTGTGCCCTGACCATCAACAATTTCTCCATCAGCTGGAACAATTTCTCCGATTCTAACTATTATTTTATCTCCAACTTTAAGCGTCTCAGGTTTAACCTCGACAACTTTGTTGTCGGTTATTAAATTTGCAGTATCAGCACGAAGGTCAATTGCATTAGTGATTGCATCTTTTGATTTACCTGTTGCAATGTGTTCAAAAAGTTCTCCGATTTGGAACAAAACAATAACCATAACTCCATCCATTAAATCAACTTCAAAAGCACCGGAATCCATTCCGTTTTTTACTAAAATTGAAAGAGTAAAAACACCGACAGTTGATAATGTTAAAAGCAAATTCATGTCTATTGGATTTCTTAATTTAATAATGTTTTTAACAACTCGCCAAACTATGTCATATAGACAAACTAATGCAGCAATTCCATACAAAATCGCCGCTAAAACGTACATATTTTGACTATTTTCCATCATTTCCTCGGTGATGGTAAATTTAACAACAAGCATTAAAATAGCTGAGAAAAGAATTCTTCCAAGCATCACATAAAAATGTTTATTCAAAAACGAATTTTTAACATTTCTTCCTGCTTGCAATTTTTCAATTCTTAATGGATCATCTTCAACCTCTTTGATGAGTTTTATTAATTCATCTGTTTGAAGTGGTTCATCTTTGTAGTTGATGTACAATCTTTCGTTAGCAAAATCGATTGTGGCTGAGTGAATAATTTCTTGTTTGTTTAAATAACGCTCAACATTAGCTGCACAGTTGGCGCAATCGAATCCAGAAATGTGATAAATAACCTTTTTTGACATTTTATCTTTCCTCCACATGTTCTTTTACTACATTTAGAAGCTCTTTTACGTGCCCGTCTTTTAAAGAATAATAAATTTTCAAGCCGTCTCTTCTTGTTTTTACAATATTTTTATCTCTTAAAACTTTTAATTGATGCGAGACAAGTGATTGGGAACAACCAGTGGCTTCTACGATTTCGGAAACTGACTTCTCAATCATGCAAGAAAGCACTCTACATTTGCTGCAACAATTGAGTTCGCTACAACAACAAGAGCATTCTCTCTCATTAACAAGTGAAACCATTATTTTTAGGCGTGTTTGATCAGAAACAACCTTCAATAATTGTTCCATTTTTCTAATAGTTTGAATGTTAATTCTTTCAAAGTTCATCATCATTATTATATGAATGGTTGTTCATATAGTCAACAATTTTTTTGCAAATAAAAAACACACTACATAGTAGTGTGTTAATTATCGAATTTTAATCAATTATAGACGTTCAATTTCTGAGAAATCTACATCGACTGGAGTTGAACGACCGAAGAAGATTGTTTCAACTCTACAAGCACCAGTCTCCTTATTGATGGATAAGATTTTGCCTTCTGTACCTTCAAGTGGTCCTCTGATGACTCTAACTGGATCGCCAATGTTGTAGTGTTCATACATTGCTGAATCAATGATGCCCATACGTTTAAGAACTGGTTCAATTTCTTCTTTAGAAACTGGAGTTGGTTTTTGACCACCACCAGATGAACCAACGATACCAACAACGCCTGGAGTGTTACGGACGTGATACCAACTATTGTTGGTCATGAACATTTCTACGAAGATGTTTCCTGGGAACAAGTTTTTCATCTTAGTCTTTCCTGTAGGAAGACCTGTTTCTCTATCAATTACTGGAACTTCTTGTTCTGCAACTAAAATGTTGGTGATATAATCACCCATTCCAAGTTGATCAAATCTTTTTCTAAGGTTTTCAGCAGCTTTTCTCTCGTGTTGAGAATAAGTGGTAACAATGTACCAATGCTTTTCGCCTAATTCTTCTTTTTCTTCCATTGTTTTGTCTCCTTATTATGCTTTGAGTCCTGCAAAAACATTCTTTAAAGCTTCAATAACCTTTCCAGCAGCTAAGTCTTCTAAAGAAAGGATTAAAGCGCAGAATACACAAATAACAATTGTAGTAATAAGAGCAGTTAAAAATGCTTCTCTTTTAGGCCAACGAACACGTTTGCCTTCTTTGATAACTTCTTTGGTATATTTTTTTACACCCATAGTTATTCCTCCTACTTGCTTTCCTTATGCAATGTTTGCTTATTGCAATGTGGACAAAATTTCATTAATTCAAGACGTTCAGTTGCGCCTTCTTTTTTGGTAGTTGTGTAATTTCTACTAAGGCATTCAGGGCAAATTAAAATAACTTTCTTTCTCATAAAACGTTATCCTATTTAACATCTTGTGCTGTAATCATACATTACTCATTTAACAAAGTCAAGTAAATTGACTTATTTTGCATTCTCAAAAATCTCAATTAGTGGATTTAGAGAATCTGTTTGATAATCTTCAATATTCCCTTGATCCACTAATTGGGATATTGTTGGATCGATAGGTAATTCTGCAAGAACTTTAATGCCTGATTCTTCAATAATTTTCTTTGATTCTTCTGAACCGAAAATTCTAATTTTTTCATCACATTTTGGGCATTTAATGTAAGCCATATTTTCAACAATTCCCAATGTGTTAATGTACATCATTTTTGCCATATTAATGGATTTTTTAACAACCATAGAAACTAAATCTTGTGGACTTGTTACAATAATGATTCCATCGATTGGATACATTTGAAAAATTGTTAATGGAACGTCGCCTGTTCCTGGAGGCATATCAATGAACATATAATCAACATCACCATAGGTGACATCAGTATATAGTTGCTGGACAAAACCAGCAATCATTGGTCCTCTCCAGATGATTGGAGATTCATCGTCAGGCATCAATAAATTGGCTGACATAATCTTAATTCCGTGCTTAGTTAACACTGGATAAATTGCAGTTTCATCAGAACTCGCCATCTTTCCTTTTAAGCCAAACGCTTGAGGTATAGATGGGCCAGTGATATCGGCATCAACAATAGCAACGTTGTAGCCCTTTTTATTCATGGCCGATGCAAGCAAAGATGTAACTAAGCTTTTACCCACACCGCCCTTACCAGAAATTACAGCATAACAATGCTTAATTGTGGTATTCTCATTTGGTTTTAATTTTTCTATTTTGCGTGATGCACAATCACCTTGTGAACAGCTCGCGCAATCGTGATTACATTCAGACATAAAATAACTCCTTGCTATAATAATAGCATAATAGTTATTTAAGTTCTATTTTTAATTTCATTGATTCGAGATCTTTTTGAATTAATTTTTTGATGTACCTATATTGGCCTTCGGTTAATCTGAGTCTGCGCATGATTTCCATGCTGTTATAACCAGCTGATTGTAACATAAAAACTCTTTTCTTTTTAATTTCTATAGCATCATCAGTTGCTTTGGGAGATGACATTTGCAAATGGATTTCTTCAAAAGAAATTTGTTCCGGAATTGATGCACAATTACAGTCTTCAACTAATTCATATAAACTTGTTCCGTCCGATGTTGTTTCGTCTAAAGATTTACCCTGTACACTAAAAATTTTGCACAATTCAACTAATTTAGAAGTAAGCCTTTTGTTCAAAACAAATTTTGCGAAATCAAAGAAACTTTTTGTTTCAGATGAAAAAGATGTGTAAACATAGTTTATTATGAATAAAATATAATCATCAATGTCGTCTAAAGTTATATTATAAATCGACATTTTTTCCATAAGTGATTTTGCAACTTTTCTTCCATAATTAAAAAGATAATTAGTCAACTCTTGTAAGGCTCTGTTGTCACCATTTTGACTAACCTTAAAAAGATTATCGACGTAATCTTTATTCATTACTTTATCCTCCTTTAAGGAAGATTTTATCTTTTACTTGTTTACAATTCTTGATAACAAAATTCCAACAGACACTGAAACATTAAGACTATTAACGTGTCCTTTCATTGGAATTTTAATAATGAAATCGGAGTTTTCCATAACAAGTCTTGAAGCTCCATGGCCTTCCGAACCAACTATTAAAGCAGTTGGACCTGAATAATCTAAAGCTTCATAATTGTCTTTACCGCTACCATCTGCAGTATAAATCCAGAAACCATTTTCCTTTAATTTGTTGATTGCTGAAACTATATTATTTACTTCTGCTACCTTTACATATTCGATAGCACCTGTTGAAACTTTGGCGACCGTCATATTTAATGGAACTTGATTGCGTGATTTGATAATCACCCCATCGACTCCAAATGCGTCCGCAGAACGCAAAATTGCACCAAAGTTATGTGGATCTTCAATCTCATCCAATATGAGAATTAAAGGATGGTCACTCTTTTTGGAACATGAAATGATTTCATCTAAAGATGAATATTCATAAGGAGCTACCTCGACAACGATACCTTGGTGGTTTCCACCACGAACTAATGAGTTCAAATAATTCAATTCAACATACTTAGGAGAAAGTTTGTTTCTTTGAATTTCACCAAGGATCTTATCGTCTTTAAATCCTTTTTGAAGATAAATTGCTTTCACTTTATTTTGCGATAAAGCATTTAAAGAAGGCAATCTTCCATACACTAATTCTACTCTATTTTTTGAAGGTCTATTCCCATTTTTCATAACTAGATAATTTTATTCTCCATTAAGACGTTTCTGAGCTTATCAGATTCCTCAAATTTCTTCTCTGATTTTAATCTCAAATATTCTGCATAAATTTTCTCTAATTCTGGTGTCAAAATTGGAGCATCTAAATCGATTCCTAAAATTGAAAGCATTGCATTAATTGAAGCGAAAATATTGGAGATTTCCTGGAGATTTTGCGGATTTTTGCGCAATTCTACGTTTGCAAGTTTAACCTTTTCAAAGAGTGCAGCAAGGGCATTTGAAGTGTTTAAATCATCAGCCATTGCAGCTAAGAAATCAGCCACTTCTGGGGTACCTGATTTTAGGTCTCCATGATTGACTTGAATTGCCACTGCTAATTGGTTATAAACTTTCTTAATTTTTTCTAATTCGTTAACAGTTGATTGAACTGTTTCTTCTGTAAATGAAACTGGAGCACGATAATGAGTTTCTAAAATAAGAAGTCTCATAACTTTTCCGCCATATTTTGCAATTGCGTCTTTTGCTAAAACAACATTGCCTAATGATTTAGACATTTTCTCGTTTCCAAAATTAACGAAGCCATTATGCATCCAAACGTTTGCAATCTTATTGTGATCATGTGCTTTTGCTTGAGCAATTTCATTTTCATGGTGTGGGAATTTTAAGTCAAATCCACCGCCGTGAATATCAATCTTTCCATCAAAGATGGAGTTAATCATAACACAGCATTCTGTATGCCATCCTGGACGGCCTTTTCCCCAAGGGGAATCCCATTGAATGCCAACATCTGTTTTCTTCCATAAGCAGAAATCTAATGGTGATTCTTTCTTAGAATTTTCTTCAATACGAGCACCAACTACTAAATCATCAATTTTGATATTTGATAATTCACCATAGTCTTGGATTGAACTTATTCTAAAGAATACATCTCCATCAATTTCATATGCGGCGCCAGTTTTTACTAGGTCATCAATGTAAGAAATGATGAAACCCATGTATTCGGTGACTCTTGGGTTTTTATAATGTTGTTTAACATTGAGTTTGCTAAGAACTTCTTTGTAGGCTTTAATGTAACGATCAGTAATAACAGATTCAGAAACTCCTTCTTCCACTGCTTTTTTAATAATCTTATCGTCAACATCAGTAAAGTTAGAGACAAGCTTAACATTGTAACCAACGTACTCTAAAAAACGTCTGAGTGTATCAAACACAATAACAGGACGAATATTTCCAACGTGTGCATCACCATAGACTGTTGGTCCACAGCAATAAATGGAGACTTCATTTTCTCTAATTGGTTTTAATACTTCAACACTATTTGATAATGAGTTAAAAACTTTAATTTCCATAGCAATTCTCCATTATTTTGCGTCAATAATGCGCTTTTTATGTTTTGGACGTGCTGGTGTTTTAGGAGCTTTTTTCATTGCTTTCATGAACGATTCAGCAAGTCCACCTTTAGCTGTTTCACGGTATCTCTTGTTCAAATCTTTTCCGGTTTTGTACATTGTTTCGACAACTGTATCAAACGAGACAGCATTTGATGCGTGAGCGTATTCTGCAAGTCTTCCAGCAGCAACTGCACGGATTGCAGCAATAGCATTTCTTTCAATACACGGTATGATGACGTAGCCACCAACTGGGTCACAGGTCAAACCAAGTGAATGTTCCATAGCGACTTCTGCAGCACATTCAATACCATCAATGTCTTCTTTTTTGAGATAAGCATAAGCTGCAGCAGCCATTGAACAAGCTGACCCAATTTCAGCCTGACAGCCTGCTTCAGCACCTGCTAGAGAAGCGTTATATTTAATAACGTTACCAATAATTCCAGCGACCGCTAAGGCCTCAAGAATTGTTTGTCTTGGTTTTTTATACTTCTCGCCATAATATTTCATTACCGAAGGTAAAACACCACAAGAACCACATGTTGGAGCAGTAACAACGACTCCGCCCGATGCATTTTCTTCACTAACAGCAAATGCATAGGCATACATCATTCTAAATGAGTTTCCGACTTCAGATTCGTCAACATAAAGGGATTTAAGGAAATCTTTAGCTCTACGTTGAACATGAAGTTTACCTGGAAGTTCTCCGGTTGCTTTAAGGCCCCTATCGATAGCGGCCATCATTGCGTCATAAACTTCACCAAGATAATCAAAGATTTCTTCACCTTCACGATTCACTATGTAATCAACTAAAGTCCAGTTATTCTTTTCACAAACTTTACGGATTTCAGCAAAGTTCTTTTCTTTATAAATTTCTGGTTCTGGTGCGCTCTTTTCGTCACCAATACGAATAGAACCGCCGCCTGGTGAAGTTGCCCATAAAATCTCATGAGTTCCGTCTTTATTATAAACATCAAACTTTACAGTATTTGGATGTTGTGTTTTAGTTTTGTAATCAAAATAAATGTTTGTTGGAATTGGAGCACACGAAGTGACAATAGCTTTATCAGTCATGTGACCTCTGCCAGTTAAAGCAAAAGATCCAAATAATGTAACATCAAAATGATCTGCATTTGGGAAGTTTTTTACAGCATATTTTGAGATTCTTGAAGGTCCAATTGTATGTGAAGAGGAAGGACCATTTCCTATACGGTATAAATAACGGATTGATTTCATAGTGCAGTTATTTTAACACATAGACATACAAACGCAAATAAAAAAGCGGAGCTACGAAGTAACCCCGCTAATTTATATTTAGAGCAATTAACGTCTATCTGATGGTTTCTTGTCGTGAACAAATAATGCCATAACAGCTTTAGCTGTGTGGATTCTGTTCTCAGCTTCTTGATAGACAACTGATTGTGGTCCATCAATAACTTCATCAACAACTTCGTTAACACGGTCTGCTGGAAGTGCATGCATGTAACGGCAGGTTGGTTTTGCAAGAGCCATTTTGTCTGGTGTACATTTCCATGCTTTTAAGGCAAGAAGTGCATCATCGACGACTGTGGTTGATTGGTTGGTGACCCATGAACCCCAGTTCTTTGGGAAGACAACATCAGCATCTTTATAAGCTGCATCCATGTCGTGAGTAATAGTGAGAGATCCACCATTTTCAGCGGCATTTTTGCGGGCTTTTTCGATAACCCAGTCTGGTAAATCATATCCTTCTGGGTATGCTAATGTGACATCAATTCCGTATCTTGGGAAGAGTAAAACTTGTGAAACTGGAACTGAAATTGGTTTCTTGTGTGTTGTGGCCATTGCCCAAATAACAGAGACCTTTAAGTTCTTAGTTTTGCCAAATTCATCTTCGATTGTCATTAAGTCTGCTAATGCTTGCATTGGGTGATATAAATCACATTGTAAGTTAATGATAGGAACTGTTGACCATTTGGCCATTTCACGGATGTATTTGTTTCCGAGTCCCCAGTTACAATATCTACAAGCAATCATGTGACCGAATGAAGAAAGAATAACTGCAGTATCTTTTGCTGATTCACCATGAGCAATTTGCATCATTGATGTATCAAGGAATGTGGCGTGGCCACCTAATTGTGCCATACCTGATTCAAATGAGTTTCTTGTACGTGTTGATTGTTCAAAGAACATCAAGAAACCTGTTTTGCCCTCTAAGAAAGGCATTGGTTCGTTAGCATAGAAAGCATCCTTCATTTCATGGGATACTTTGAGCATGTAGTCGATTTCTTCCTTAGTAAAATCTTCTAAGGTAATAAGATGACGACCTGCGAATCTTGGTTCGATTTTTTCCATTTTCTATACTCCTATTTTTGTTTTGCTAAATTCTCGAGGTAAAGTCCTGGAATTGTAGCGTATAAAGCTGCACAAATGACAAGATCTTGTTTACGTGTCTTTTCATTTGGTGCGTGAGCTTCTTTTTCATCACCTGGGCCGAAGCCTAAGCAAGGAATTCCAAAACGTCCACAGATTGAGACGCCATTGGTTGAGAATGTCCACTTATCAATAACTGGAGCTTTTCCAAAGAGTCCTTCGTAACCTTGTTTTAAGGATTGAACGTAGATTGATTCCTCTGGAATAACCCAAGTTGGGAAGTAACATTCTTGTTTATAAACTAATCCAGTGTAGGCTGGACGTTCATAATCATACATTGTGACTTCTGCTTTAGCAGCTTTAACTGCTGGTAAGTTTTCGATTTCGGCAATTGATGTCTTATCGTTTTCACCAACTGTTAAACGTCTATCAAGTGAGATCCAGCAACCATCAGCAACTGCACAGCGGCTTGGTGATTTGTGGAAAATTTGGGAAATAGTAACAGTACCTTTTCCTAAGAATGGATCATAGGCAAGACCTGTTTCGTTAAGTTCCTTAACTTGATTAATAATGTCTGCCATTTTGTAAATAGCATTATCGCCACGTTCTGGTGCAGAACCATGGCAGGAAATACCACGGACGTTGACTTTGATTTCCATACGTCCACGGTGACCACGATAGATTTGGCAGCTTGTTGGTTCAGTTGAAACAACGAATTCTGGTTTAATCTTATCTTGTTCAATAATGTATTTCCAGCAAAGACCATCACAGTCTTCTTCTTGAACAGTACCTGTTACAAGAAGTGTGTAATCATCTTCAAGGCCTAAATCTTTAATGATTTTGCCTGCATAGACCATTGAAGCCATACCACCTTCTTGGTCTGAAGTTCCACGTCCACCAATGTAGACATCATCTTCAAAACCTTCATATGGATCGAACTTCCAGTTCTTAATTTCGCCAATACCGACTGTGTCGATATGTGCGTCCATAGCGATGAGGTGTTTACCATGGCCAATATAGCCCATTACGTTGCCCATTGGGTCGATTTCGACTTTGTCAAAACCAACTTTGAGCATTTCTTCTTTAATGCGGAGAACGACATCTTTTTCTTCACATGATTCTGATGGAATCTTAACCATGTCACGAAGGAATTTTGTCATATCAGCCTTATATGATTCGGCTTTCTTGAGGATTTCTTCGAATGAAACTTTCATTATTTGATTTCCTTTCCACGCATTTCTTTAATCTTCTTATCGTATTCGAAGACTTTGTTATATTCTGCTTCCCAGAATTCTGGTTTTCTCATGGCATCAAGATATTCTTGTTTGTAGCCGAATTTTAACCAGTCTGATTCTTTTTGTTTGAAGAGTTTTTCTTTAGCTTCTGCTCCACGTGTATCTAAGATATAGGAACCATCAGCGCCCATAAAGACGTCGTTGAACCATCTCTCTAAAACGTGATCAGTAACTTCGAGTTCTCTATCATGGAGGTTCTTAATGACTGATGGGTATCTATCAAATGAGTCGGTTGCGATTGTAACGACGTTGTCGTTTGGACCGAGTTTGAGATATTTTGCCATCTTGATAGCTCCAAGAATATTACAAATACCGGAGACACCAAAGAGGTCTACCATTGAATCTGCAACTTTTGCTGGAACACCATGTGCTTTAAGGATTTCTTTACCTTCATGGATAACTGCTAAACCACGAACACAATCATCATCGATGATTTGGGTGATGAAGTCAGTTGTTAAGGCGTTGTGAATAAGAGTAATCATCTTATCGCCAATACCTTCAATTCTGTGTTGTCCTAAACCACCATTGGTGAGTGTTGAACATTCATGTGGTTCAAGAGCTGCAATTTTACATTCTGGGAATGCAACTTTAATTTGGTCGCCTGCTGCTAAAGTACCGGCTGAGCCTGGTGCTGAACAGAAACATGCGATACGACCATTACCAATACCTTTAACAGCTTCGATACAGGAATTACCAGTAACGTGTCTGTGGAAACGATAGTTTGGTAAAAGCTCAAATTGAGCTAAAGTTCTATTCATTGGGTTCTTCTTAAGTTCGTATGTTCTTTCAAGTGTAAGAATAACGTCTGATTCTGAACCTGGTGTCAAATCAAGTTTTGCACCGTATTTTGAAATACGTTCATATCTTTCTTTTGACATGTTGTCTGGCATAATGACGATTGCATCATATTTCATCAAGTTTGTGATGTAAGAAACGCCAATACCAAAGTTGCCTGTTGAAGGGCCGAGAATTGTGTGTTTTCCTGGGATAATTTCGCCATCAACACATCCTTCCATAAGTGTTGAATAAGCTGGACCAACTTTGTGTGATCCAGATGGAAAATACTTACCAAGTAAGACAACGATATTTGCGTCTACACCTGTAAGTTCCTTAGGAAGTACAATTTTATTAACTTCGTCTTTATCATTCTTCCATGTGATATTGAAGAGGTTAATTGGGTCAAGTTCATTTGCCTTGATTGCTTTGAGAGCATCTGCTCTGACTTTAGGATCTTGATGTGATGGATTTAACATTTCATCATACGTAGGTCCAAATGGAATTTTTGACATTTTAAATTGCTCCTTTTTGTCTTAAATACTCATCCAATTTGTCCATGTTAGGTTCAAGTGGATCAGGCATGGATACCGCCTTTTGTCCGTTGACTGGGTCTTTTAGACCATTACCAGTCACGATAGTAGTAACTGTTTCATTAGGTTTGATGATGCCTAATTCAACAGCCTTTTTGATGCCTGCAATTGCGGCAACACCGGCAGGTTCACCGAAGATACCTTCGGTTCTTCCGAGTAAACCCATTGCTTTAATGATATCACTATCAGGCACTGAAACCCAAGCACCATTACTGAATTTAATTGCATTAAGTGCTTTAATAGGGTTTCTTGGGATGCCAACTGCAATAGAGTCAGCAAGAGTGTTTTCATCTGCTTCTTTGAGTGGTTCACCTGTTTCACTTGAAATAACAAATGGACAACATCCAGTAGATTGAACACCAAAAATTTTTGGAATTCGTTTGATTAAACCTAACTTATGGAATTCCATAAATCCTTTGTATACGCCACCAACTGTGCATCCGTCACCAACAGATACAGCTACCCAATCAGTAGGTTCCCAGTTAAGTTGTTCGGCAATTTCCATAGAAACTGTCTTTTTACCTTCAACCATGAATGGGTTTATGGCAGCATTACGGTTGTACCAACCGTATTTATCGATAGCAGCTTTAGAAAGTTGGAATGCGGCTTTATAGTCGCCGTCAACTTTCACTAAAGTAGCACCGTATAAACAAATTTGCGTGGCTTTGCCAATAGGTGCTCTTTTTGGGACGAAAATAACTGCTTTGAGTCCCATATGAGCTGCTTGACAAGCACAGCTTGATGCGGCGTTTCCTGTAGAAGAACAAGCAATAACTTTTGCTCCAGCTTCAACAGCCTTTAAGACTGCAACACCAGAAGCTCTATCTTTGCTTGATCCACTTGGATTTAAGCCATCATCTTTTACGTATAGCTTTGCTACACCTAATTCTTTCTCTAAATTTCTTGCATGATAGAGTGGAGTCCATCCGACTCTTAACATTTCATCGATGTGATCTTCTTTAATTCCCATGATAGGTGCATAACGCCACATTGAGTAATTACGGTTGTTAGAAAAGTATTCTTTGGTAAGTACTTTTTTAAGCTCATCGTAATCATAGATTACGTCAAGGATGCCTTTTTCGCCACAGTGAGGACAGGTTAAACCTACTTCACCTTCTTTAAATTCGGCACCACAGATCGTACAACGATAACCTTTAATATAACTCATTATTTACCTCCTACAACTTTGTCGATAAATTCTGAAACGATGTTCATTGCAACTTTATGACGGTATTCAGCATTTGAACGTTGGTCATCAATTGGAGTAATGATTTTTCCATACTTCTCAATGAACTCATTTTTACGAGCTTTTAATTCAGAAACTGATAAGCCAATAATTTCTTTTTCGATGTCATGAGAACGGACTGCTTTAATTGAGACAGAACCGAAAGATAATGCAAATTTCTCGACGATTTTCCCGCGAATTCCCCAATATCCTGCTACCATGACCTTAGAAATTGAATCGGCTTTTCTTGAGCCAACTTTCCACCACATATCACCTAAATAATCAAGTTTTGGGAAGATAAGTTCAGTGATTAATTCATCTGGATGACGATCAATTTTTCTAACGCCAAGAACAAAGTTTTCGACGTCAACAAGTCTTTCACCATTTACTGACTCAAGTTTAACTTTTGCATCAAGTAAGAAATCAACAACAATTGTGTCACCTGCTGGAGATGCGTTTGCAAGGTTTCCAGCAAGTGTTGCAAAGTGTCTAATGTTTGCTGATGCAACTTGGCTAACTGCTTTCTTTAATAATGCAGGTGTAAGTTTTGAATTTAAGACTTCATCAAGAGTTGTGCCAGCTTTGACATGAACTCCTGCTTCGTCTTCATAAATACCTTTTAATTCATCAATGTGTGATGTGTATAAAATGTCTTTATCAAACTTAGGTGCTAAACCTGCAGTGTTTTTCTTCATGACCATGAGGTCAGAACCGCCTGCTACTATGTAGCAATCGTGCTTAGAAAGGACTTCTAATGCTTCTTTTTTAGAAGTTGGAATGTATTTTTCTACCATAATCCTGCTCCTTTCTTAGCAGCTTTTAAGACTGCTTCAACGATTGCTTGATAACCTGTACATCTGCAAAGGTTACCAGACATTTCTTCTCTAACTTGTGCCTCGGTTGGATGAGGATTGTGTTTGAGAAGTGAGTAGGCTGCAATGATCATTCCTGGAGTACAGAAACCACATTGTGAGCCACCCATTTCAGCAAATGCTTGTTGTAAAACATCAAATGCTTTTGTTTCTTTTAAACCTTCAATTGTAACGAAGTCATGGCCAATTGCGTTTGCAACTGGAAGTAAGCATGAGTTAACGGATTTGCCATCCATTAAAACAACACATGCTCCACATGAGCCTTCACCACATCCTTCTTTGGTGCCATTGAGGTGTAAAACGTCTCTAACAACATCAAGGAATCTCATGGATGGATCGACATCAATTTCAACAGGTTTTCCATTCATATTAAAATTAATTTTCATGTTTCATAACCTCCATAAGATATTCAGGATTTGCAGGGATTTTTGAAATTTTTCGGCCAATTGCGTTCTCAATTGCGAGTGCAACAGCAGGTGCTCCACCAACCAATGTGAGCTCGCCCATTCCCTTTGCTCCGTTAGCGCCATAGATAAATGGATTATCGATGAATGCTGTTTCCATATGAGGAGCATCTTCAAATGTTGGAATGATGTAATCAGATAAGTTTCTGTTTCTCATTCTTCCATCAACACATTTCATTTCTTCTAAGTAGCCATAGCCAAGTCCTTGGAGTAATCCTCCATCAGCTTGACCTACAGCAATTCTTTCGTCTACAACTCGACCAACGTCATAAGTTGACCAAGTATTTAAGACCGATACTTGATATGTAACTGGATTGAATTCAACTTCAACTACGTTGACACCCCAAGAATAACCTGGATAAGCATCACCTTGCATTGTATCTTCATCCCAATGGATGTAGCTTGGTCCAACGTAAGGTTCGACGTACTCTTGTCTTTCTCCGCTCTTCCAAATTTCTTTTAAGTGTTTTGCACACTTCTCAAATAAGAAGCCGACAATAATTATTGTACGTGATGCAGCTGTTGGTCCAGAGTCAGGAGTGTGGTCTGTATCAGGTGCTTCAAATGAAACTTGATCTTCTGGGAGACCTAAAGTATTTGAAACAATCTTCTTAAGTGTTGTGCGGTTACCTTGACCAAAATCAACTGGTGCGGCGTAACAATAAACATGGTCATGTTCATCTTTAACAAGTTTTACTTTGCCGTGAATGATGTCTGACTCACCTGAACCAGTAAATCCGCAACCATGGAGGAAGATGGACATACCAATGCCTTTATTACAACCTGGTTTTGAATAAGTTTTTAGCTTACGTTTGTAATCTGACATCTTCATAGCCTTTTCCATAAGTTCTTTTAGAATGATTGGATCATGGAAATGACCGTTATTTGCAGTTACATCACCTTGCTTTGCAAGATATTTAAATCTAAGTTCTAGAGGATCAACTCCAAGTTCTTTTGCAACGTGATGAATGAACATTTCCATTGCAAAGATTGTTTGAGGAGAACCGAAACCTCTAAATGCTGCAGTTGGAGTTGTGTTTGTCATATAGACATCTCCAACAACATCTAAATTTTCAAATACATAAGCATTTGATGAAGCAATTAAAGCACGAGAAAGAACAACACCAGAGCATCCTTTGTATGCTCCGCCATTTAATCCGACTCTAATCTTTAATCCTAAAATATTGTTGTCTTTATCAACTAATGCTTCATATTCACTAAGTGAAGGATGGCGTTTTGTTGTGAAAGTAATGTCTTCAGCACGTTCAAAACACATCTTAACTGGTTTATGAAGTGCTAAAGCAGCAACTGCTACTTGTGAGCCAATCATTGATGGATAGTGTTCCTTACCACCAAAGGCTCCACCGACTGCTGGTTGGATTACTCTAACTTCGTCATCTTTAAGTCCGCAGGATCTCATAACTGCACGCTTAATATAGAAAGGACATTGCATTGAACCTGTGAGTGTGAGTTTATCGTTCTCATCAAAGTAACAAATGATGCCTTGGTTCTCTAAGTAAGCTTGCTCTTGATAACCTGTTTCGTAAGTATGTTTGATTACCTTAACTGCTTTAGCTTTTGCAGCCTCGTAATCGCCCTTCTTAAATGCCTTGTGAATGTAGCTTTCAGTTAACTCATAAACAGGGGTTTCTTCTTCATAATCAATTTTGATCTCGGAAGCCAATTTATCCAGGATTTCCTTGTCTTTTCCAACAAAAATACCTATGGATTCCCCAATAAAGTTAACTCTTCCAGCTGCAAAGACAGGCCAGTCTGAGAAGATAATATTAACGACGTTTTCGCCCTTAATATCATCAGCACAGAACCAGTGATATCCTTCTGGCATTTTAGGAAGTGTTATCTTCTTAATTTTTCCACGAGCCACTGTAGATCTAACAGTCTTCGCGAAAAGCACATCTGGGAAGCTAATATCATCTGTGAACTTAGCTTCACCACGAACCTTTTCAGGAAAGTCTACCTTTGCTGTGGAAGTTTTAAATTTATCCATTATTTAGCCCCCTTGTGATAAGTAAGTGCTTTGACTGGACATTTGCTAACACAAAGACCGCATCTGAAACATTTCTCAGAATTGAACTTTGGAGTTCCGTCCATTTCTATTGCGAAATAAGGACAGATTCTGGCACATGTGCCACACTTGCTACACTTTGTAGCATCAACTGTTGGAGCTTCGCCCATTTCATAGCGAAGTTCTTGATGTAAACCTGTCTTTATAACATCTTCGACTGATTTGAATCCATACTTTTCAAGTGTTGCTGGGAGGTCAGCAATAATCTTGGCATAGAGTTCTTTTCCACGGAGCATAGCTGCAGACAACATTTGAACTGCACTTGCACCTGCGAGTAAGAATTCGATGACATCACTTGCAGAAGCAATACCACCAACACCAATAACGGTTAAGGATGGTTCTGCTTTCTTAATTGTATAGACTGTTGCTAAAGCAATATTCTTAATGTATGGTCCAGAGGTCCATGCAAATCCTTTAGCGTTTCCATAAATAATCTCTCTATTAGCAATATCAATTTTCATTGATGGTCCTAATGAGTTAACTGCAACAACACCATTTGCGCCATTAACTTTAATTGTATGGGCAAATCCTTCTGGATCTGGCATATGAGCAGATATCTTCATATAGAATGGCTTTTTGGTAAGTCTTCTAATTGTTGCGACTGTTTCGCCTAATTGATTTAAGTCATTTCCGACGTAGTGAGTTGAAACTTCGAATGCATCTGCGAATTTATCGAGTAAAGGAATTAACACTTCCATATCTTCTTTGGTATAACCAACTGAAATAATAAGAGGCTTACCAATTGAGTTTTTCTTATAGAAAGGTAAAAATTCATTAATCCATTTTTCTTTGCTGTATTCTGTCCAGAGTTCACAGTTCATAATGTAATCACGATCGCCGTAAATACATGGGTGTGGAATGTGAGCATCTTTTGTTGAAATAGTTTTTGCAACAATTGCGCCACAACCTGCAACCTTCTCTAACCAGAGCATTTTTTCTGCATCGCCAACGACTGGTCCAGCAGCTGGCATAAGTGGATTTTCAAGTACTAATCCGTCAAACTTTGTAGATATGTCCATTGTTATTTTCCTCCTTTAACTTTGGCCCATAAATTATCAGCATATTGTCTAGCCTCAATAACTTGATTTACTAAGGATTTGCTGGTGATTTTGTAGTTTTTCACGCGTTTTTTACCATAAGTGTAGACATCGCTTGGTTTGAAATTTGGGAACAATCCAAACACGATGTGACCGAGTGCGTTGGTCTCGTCCATCTTGGTAAATGGAGTGTATTGAACTCTCATAAAGTCGGCTTCATAACCAGACTTAAATTCACCAAGTTTTACACCTAATCTATCTCCAACATATTTGTAAGAGTTTCTAATCATCTTTTGGATGTCACCAACGCCTAATGCAGTTGGAGAGCCTGCTCTTACATGTCCAGAGAACAAAACGTTCATGTATTCACTTGCCATGTTGGAATTTAAACCATCATTTCCAACCATGACTGGAATATTGTGATCAATGTAGTTTTTAACATAAGGTAAACCAACTGCATTGTTCATATTTGAGGTTGTGTTAACAACCATATAACATTTATTTTTGGCAATGATGTCGAGTTCTTCATCTTTAAGATGGACACCATGAACGATAAGTGAATTTGGAATTAAGATTCCTGCTTCATCAAATCTTTCAATAATTGATTTTCCATATTTAGCATAGCTATCTTCTTCATCCATTTCAGATTCTGAAACGTGAACGTGAACTGGAACACCATTTTGAACTTTTGCGATACTCTTTAGAGTCTTATCTGAAATTGACATTGAAGCGTGCATTCCAAATAATCCTTCACCTGGATACTTTCTAGCAAAGCTAGAGTTCTCTTTTAAACAAGCTTTTACATCGTAACGGTCAGATGTTTCAAAGCAGAAGATTCCACGCATTTTAAGTGGTCCTACAAATGCTTTGCGGAGTTCTTTAAGTGAACCAAGAATTTCTCCTGAAGCGTGATGGTCAATTACTGAAGTAACACCATTAAGTAAGAATTCTTCACCTGCACAAATTGCAGAGTAGTAAGTTTCTTTGTTAACAAGTTTAGCATCTAGCTTCCACCACATTTGATCTAAGATATCTTGGAAATTCTTTGGATTGAATGGAAGAATTAAACCACGAGCAAAGATTGAATAAATGTGTGAGTGTGCGCAAACAAATGTTGGCATAAGTAAGTCGCCACCAAAATCTTCGACTTTGTCGTAGCCTTTGTTTTTAAAGTTTTTCATGTCACCTACTTCGACAATCTTGTCATCATAAACAAGGTAGCCGTTTTCGATGTAGGTTACATAGTCATAAATTCTTGCGTTAATAATAGCGTTCATATTATTTCACCCCGCATTTAATTTCTTTTCCAGTGTGTGGAACAAGTTTTCTATCTCTTAAAACGAATTTACCACGGATGATAACGTGTTGGAACTCACCTGCTCCAAGAATGCCATCATAGATTGAATAATCGCATGTTCCGTGATTCTCTTTTTCGAAATAATCTGGGATTTCTTTGAAGATTGAAATGTCTGCATCTTTGCCAACAGAAATCTCGCCTTTTGTAGGGAAATCCTGGAGAATTGCAGTGTTTTTTGACATTTTTTCAATGATTGGATCACCAAATCTTTTATACATAGTTGAGAAGCTGTGTTCGATTCCACCAACGCCTAATGGGAAGCCCATAAGGTGTGGATAATCTTTCTCTTTTTTCATAAATGCACAATGGTCGGTGCCAATGCACATTACGTCTGTATAGTATGCTGTTAAGAGTTGTCTTTCTCTTTCACTTCTTAGAGGAGGAGCAAATGTAAATAGCTTGCCATTCTTCTCTTCTAAGACTGAATTATTGAATACAAAGTATTGAGGACAAGACTCAACAATGTAGTTTTTGTTTAAGATATCACTAAATTGTTCTTTTAGAGCTTTAAGTGTTTCTCCGCTTGAACAGTGAACCATATAGAAATTACCGCCAACTTCTCTAACTAGCTTTGCTAGCTTTAAAGCTTCACTAGTTTCAGAAAGTGATGGACGTGAGACTGGTAAATCTTTGAAAGTATAACTTTCTCTAAGATCAATCATGTTGTCATTTTCGATATGAGCTTCAATCATTACATCATATTTCTTTGAAAGTTCGAGTAATGTCTTGATATCTTTATCATAGGTTCTGCGTCCGGTATCAGAATAAGTTGTAAACAACTTAATTGTCTTCATACCGAGCTTTTTGACGGTTTTAACGTATTCTTCAAGGTCGCCGTTTGGAATCTTTATGCATGCGTGCATATGGTAGTCAACTATGGATTTCTTTGCCAAAGCAATTCTTTCATAGTATGACTTTTCTAATTCCTCGGCATTACTTGTAGGATCTAAGAAATCTACAATAGTAGTAACACCGCCATAGGCGGCTGCAACACTACCAGTGTAGAAATCATCGCACGATGTAACACGACCACAATTAAGCTCAAAGTGAACATGTGGATCAATTAAACCTGGTAGGATTCTTAATCCTTCAGCGTCTAATACATCAAAAGCGTTTTTGATTTCATCTCCGATATAAACGATTTTCTCGCCTAAAATAGATAAATTGGTTTTAACCCATTTACCTTCTAGGTAGACTAATCCGTTTTTAATCGTTAAATCGTTCATTATTTCTTTTCCTTCATTGCCTCAAAGATCTTTTCTGGAGTAATTGGTAAGTGATGAATTCTTACGCCAAAAGCGTTATAAACAGCGTTGCATAAAACTGCTGGTGGAGTATCAATACCAATTTCACCAACTGACTTAGCACCGAACGGTCCTGTTGGTTCATAAGAATCAGCAAATTCGGTAACAAGTTCTCCAACTTCTTTACAGGTTGGAATGTGATAAGTATCAAATGTATTTGAAAGGAGTTTTCCTTTTTCGTTATAGATAACTGCCTCACTAGAAGCCATACCATAACCTTGAACAATACCACCTTCAACTTGGCCTTTGGCCAATGCTGGGTTGATTGTTGTGCCACAGTCAGTAACTGTAACGTACTTAATCATCTTATATTCATAAGTTTCGGTATCAAATTCAAATTCTCCAAATGCTGCCATAAATGGAGGTGGAGAAACATGACCATGATATGATTCTGTAACAGCGATTTGATGTGTATCGTTGTTATAAAGTCTTCCAGTTGATAAATCAACTAAGGAGATTTCTTTATCTCCAGCTTTGAAGACTTTGCCATCAAATTCAACATCATCTGGTTTAGCTTTAAGTTCAACTGCTGCTTCTTTAATGAGTCTTTCTCTCATCTTGCAAGCTGCATTATATGCAGCATTACCAGAAACATAGGTTGTCGATGAAGCGTAAGCACCACAATCGTATGGAGTTAAGTCTGTATCAGATGAATAGATAATGACTTTGTCCATTGTTGTTTGTAGTGCTTCTGCAACGATTTGAGAAATAACGGTATCAGAACCTTGTCCGATATCGGTTGCACCGACAGTAACCATGTAAGAGCCACCATCATTAAGTTTTATTGTACAAGAACCCATGTCTAAGAATGGAATTCCTGAACCTTGCATAGCAATGGCACAGCCAACTGATCTAATCTTGTGGTCTCCAACTTTCTTAACTGGGTATTTCTTATCCCAATCCATAAGTTCTCTACCACGTTTAATACAATATGGAAGCTTGCAGGATTCCATAATCATTTCTGTACCTTCGGTACCTTCACCCATAATCTTAAAGATTGGTGAAGTTTCTTGCTCTTTCATGGAGTTAATCTCACGAAGTTTGATTGGATCCATGTGAAGAGCTTCTGCGAGTTCATCTATGATGGACTCGACAGCATAGTTACCTTGAATAGCACCATATCCACGATATGCGCCTGCAGATACGTGGTTGGAGTAAACAACTTTACCACCAAATTTAACGGCTTTAACTTTGTTATAAAGTGGTAAAACCTTTGAACCAACAATCATGAAGACTGTTAAGGCGTGTTCACCATAAGCACCTGTATCAGAAAGTGTTCTACAATCGATTGCGTTAATAACGCCATCTTTGTTAGCACCAACTCTAAGAGAAATTCTCATTGGGTGTCTTGTGTAGGAACAACCAAAGACTTCTTCACGAGTGTAAACACATTTTGCAGGTCTATTTGTTCTTAAAGTAACAAGGGAAACAAACATTTCTCCATGGAAAGCTTGCTTTCCACCAAAGCCACCACCAACTCTTGGTTTAATGACTCTAACTCTATCAACTGGAAGACCTAAGGTCTTGCAGATGATTCTACGCATGTGATATGGAGTTTGAGTTGTAGAATAAACAACAAGTCTATTGTGCTCGTCTAAGCGTGCATTACAAGTGTGTGGCTCAATCATAGCGTGGGCTTGTGCTTGTGAATAGAATGTGTCTTCGACAACAACTTCAGATTTCTTTAATTCTTCTTCAACATTACCAACTTCCATCTCATAGGCTGCTGCAACGTTCTTCTTTGGTTCAAAACCAATTGGGAACATGTCGTGAATGCCATCTTCTGGGTGAATAACTGATTTGTTTTCGAATGCTTTTTCAAAATCTAAAACTGGTTCTAAAACTTCATAATCAACTTTGATTAATTTCATAGCTGCTAGAGCAGTTTCTTCATCAACTGCTGCAACAGCGGCAACTTCATCACCAACATAACGAACGTATTCATCTAAGATGAACTTGTCGTATGGTGATGGTTCTGGATAACCTTGGCCCGCACGTGTAAATGAAACATGTGGAACGTTATCTTTTGTAAGAATACAGGCAACACCTGGATACTTTTCAGCTTCGCTGACATCGATAGATTTAATTCTAGCGAATGCATGTGGAGATCTTAAGATCTTAACAATTAAAGCACCTTGTGGAGCTAAGTCATCGGTGTAAACACCGCGACCTTGCATTAAGCCTTTTCCATCAACGGAAGGAGTTAAGTTGTTTACAACTTTGAAATTCTTTTTCATTATTTCTTACCTCCTAAGAAAGCTTTAATTGCTTTTTGTTGGGATTGATAACCTGTGCATCTGCAGAGGTTTCCAACCATGTAATCTTTGATTTCTTCATCGGTTGGATGAGGATTTTCTTTCTTGAGTGCGTGCACCATGAGTGCAAATGCTGCATTACAGAATCCACATTGATCTGCGCCTTCTTTTGAGAAGCATTCAGAAAGTGCTGCTGCTTCATCTTGAATGGATTCAACAGTCATCACTTTGTGACCTTCAACTTTTGCAGTTAAAAGTGAACAGGATAAGACTGGTTTATCATCTACTAATACTGTACATGCTCCGCATGAGGAACCATCACAGCCTTTTTTAACGGATTTAACTCCATAATTACGAAGTGTATCTAAAAGATACTCTCCAGGTTTGACATTGACTTCAACATCTAAACCATTAAGGTTGAATTTGACTAACATTATTTAGATACCTCCTCAAGAGCACGTCTTACGTATGTGAGTGCGAGTTGTTTACGATAAGCACTCTTGGTGGCAATGCTATCTCCGAACTTAAGTTCTTCAACTGCAAGTTCGGCAGCTTTAGCAAAATCTTTGCCACCCTCATTTAAGTATTTCATTGAATTTTCGCAAAGTGCTGCAACTAAAGGACGTGAACCTACAACGACTTTGTATTCTTTGCCTTTTACGACTGCAACATTAAGGATTGGATAATCTAAAGCTGTGATTTCTACCTTCTTAAAATAGGCTTTGTTTTTATCCTTGAAAATACGGATATTTGTTAAAATTCCATCGTAAAACCCAGGTTTTTTGACATATTCATCAAGTGTAATGACTGCTTCAGGATAAAAGACAAGTTCAACATGATGAGCAAGTAAAACTGTAATGATATCAGAGAATCCATACTTGCCATAAACTGAACCACCAACAGTTGCGATTTCTCTAAATGCTGGGCCCATAATAGCTTTGGTTGCCTCTCTAATAACTTCTGGTACGAGTGGAGATTTTTCAAGTTCTCTTTGGGAAACCATTGCACCGACTTCAACATAATCTTTTTTATCTTCAATCTTGTCTAAACCAAGAAGTGAGAGATCGATTAATGTGTCGACATCTGCGTTTCCTTTCTTTAACCAAAGACCACCTGCAACAATTTTATTACGAGGAGACTCTTTGACTAACTTGTAAGCTTCTTCTAAAGAAGATGCTCTTAGGAAAGATTTTGCTTTCATAAAGTAAGTTCCTTTCTTTGTAATTCAATGAATTTGTTGTAATCTTCAATTGTATCAATGTCAAAATTGATAAATGGATCATCTACTGGAATTATTTCCACCACATCATTATGTTTAGAAATAAAATCACAGAGCTTAGAATCTAAAGATTCTTCACACAATAATTCAACATATTTCTTTGAAATATAAACAGGATGTCCTGTTTCTCCTTCATAAGAAGGAATACGGATATCCTTGTTTCCGTGAAGCAAAGCTTCAATTGTTGAATTATTCACATTTGTGATGTCACCTGGGAGTATGAGCACATCACTCTTGCTTGCGCGTGCGCCAGCAAGCACCGATGTAAACATGCCTAAAGAAAAATCCTTGTTATAAATAACCTTAACATCAGACAAATGAGGAACGAGTTCATCATTATATCTTCCGGTTACAACAAGGATTTCATCAACGTAATTTCTTAAAGAGTCAATTGTATGACGAATAAGAGGTTTACGATCTACCTCCAGGAGGAGCTTATTAACTTTGGCTCGGGATGAACATCCTCCCGCAAGGACAATTCCAACCATTAAGTTTCTCCTATGTGTGTGCCTATATTTTACACGTATATGTAAGAGGTTTCAATAATTTGTTATATAACAAAAAAAGGATTACCGATTTGGCAATCCTTGTTTTGATTAAATTTTAAAGAATTATTTTAAGAAAATTGTGGAGACAACTGCTGCACAAATCATAACTGCTGCGAAGACTGGTGAATAAGCAAAATGTTGGACTTTTGCAGTGAATTTTGCGAAATTTGGACGCTTTTTAAGTGCTCTAACACCAACACCGATTCCCATGTATGCAGCGCAATATGCAAACGAAATTGCATTCATTGTGACAACGTATTCAAGAATCTTTGACCAGTTAACAATTCCATCTACGATGTATGCACTTTGGAATGGAACTGCTGTTGCCATTGAATAACCAACATAAACGGTTCTAATAAGGGTTGAAGCAACAACGAAAGTAACAAAGGATTTTAATGAACAAATCTTTTCTGGTTTTGTAACTGCAAATGCTGCAGCCATAATTCCAGATTCCATAATGATTGCTACCATTGGGTTGATAACCTTGTTAACCATTGGAACAAAGAAGAAACAAATAGTCTTAATTGCTGCGGCAACAATACCTACATATAAAGCAGTTCTGGCTTTGCCAGTTACTTTGTATGCTCTACCACAGATCATATAAGCAATTGGGAACATGACAGCTGTTGATGCAAAAATAATTGAATCAAATGCATCTAAATGTAAAAGAGTTCCTAAAGTTGCTTCAAGTAAGCCCCAAAGGCCACCGAGCATTAAGACTGTAATGATGAGTTTTGATTTTTTCATAAATTTCACCTCGCTAATAATGAGTTTATCAAAATATTTTTGCTTCAAAAAGTAAAAATTTTTGCCTCGCGCGCGCTCAGTTTAACCTTGAAACTGCGGGCGCATAAAAATTATTTTTAATTTAATAAGAGAGTGCTATAATTTGTCTCGTCGATTTTAGCAGCAAAAAGTTGGTATAAATTTTTATGAGACTCGTAAACAAAAGACCAGTATTCAGAATCACATTTCTTGCTCTCAATTTAGCACTCTATATTGGGTTATCTTTTATCTCAATTCGTTTGCCTGGACAAGAGATTACTTTTAAAGGTTTGCCGCTCGTCTTTGTTTCTTGCGTTTCAGGACCATTGGATGGGGTTTTTGTGGCGATTTTCGGCGAATTTATCGCACAACTTACTTCTGCTTATGGCTTAACACCAACCACTGCATTATGGATTTTACCGCACGTTTTCAGAGCCTTAATTGTGGGCTTTATGATGCGCAAAAAAGATGTATTTGAAAACAAAAAATGGTGGGTGTTTACTGTCATACTTTCTGGCATCGCTGTCACCGTTTCAAATTCTATCGTCATCTACCTTGATGGAGTGATTATGAATTATCCATCAGTGTTAACTGCAATAACAATGTTAACAAGAGCTGCTGCAAGTATTGCAACATCAATTGTTTATATCATATTAATTCCACTGCTTATAAAACCAATTATGAAAGCAGGAAAACTTGAAAGAAAAAGCAGTGAATAATCACTGCTTTTCAAATCCCTTTTTCATCTTGGCCATCATGCGTTCATCATCACGCTTTTTAATGGTTTCTCTTTTATCGTATAATTTCTTACCTTTTGCCAATGCAACCTCTACTTTTACTTTGCCTTTCTTAAGATAAACCTTTGTTGGGACAATTGTCATAACTTTCTCTTTTGCCTTTTTGCCCATCTTAAGAATTTCATTTTTATGTAATAAAAGTTTACGAGTTCTATTTGGTTCATGGTTGAATGAATTGCCGTGTTCATAAGGAGCAATGTGCATGTTTAAAATAAATGCTTCATCATCCTTAATTACTATGTAAGAATCAGTTAAAGATGCTCCATTTTTACGAATGGATTTAATTTCAGATCCTTTAAGTTCAATTCCGCACTCCAAAAAATCCTCTAAGAAATAGAGAAACTTGGCTTTAGAATTGTTGACTAGAATTTTGATTCCTTCCATTCTTTTTACCTCAGTGTTTCTTCTTCAAAGCAACACATATAATAGTAATTATAGCACCAACAGCTACTGCTCCACCACCAGCAGCTCCTGCAATAACTGCAATATTTGGATTTTCCTTTGGTGGTTCAGGTGTTTGCTTTTCATTTATTTTAACAATGTAATGAACTGTTTTTTCTACACCATTTTCCTTATAGGAAACAGTAATAATATCATTACCAGCTTTTGTTCCATTAAAACCGCTAACTGAGGTTGGTTGAACAACCTTGCTTGATGAGTTGTTGTAGAAAGCAGTTACAACTAATCCTTCCATTGAGAAAGTATCTCCGACATCATACTCAGCTTTGTAATCGCCAGAAACTTCGATATAACTAAGCTGTAATTGGATTAACTTAATTGTGTAAGTTGCAGAAACTGAAACACCATCTTCTTCGTATGAAACGGTAATTGTTTGATAACCAACTTCAGTAGAACTAAATCCACTAACATCGAATGTATCGATTTCTCTTGTAGTACCATCAGAATAAATAGCGGTAACTTTCAATCCATCATATGTAAATTCATCACCTGTATAGAACTCTTTTGGATACTTTCCAGAGAGTTTGATGGAAGATAGTGTTACAGGTGAAATAACCGTGATTTCGTAGGTATTTTCCACTGTTTTCCCGTTTTCTTCATATTCTACAAGAATTTCTTGATCGCCTGGTTCTAACATGTCATAACCGCTAATTGATGTAGGCTCAACTATCTTGCTTGAACCATCGTCATAATGAGCTGTTACAATCAATCCATCAGAGTTAAATTCTTCACCTAATTCAAATTCTTCTTGGTAATCTCCAGAGAGGGAGATGTGTGTCAAGACAACAGGAATTTCTTCAACATTAATTTTGTATGTTGCATAAAGTTCACCATAATAAACTGTTACCGTTTGTTCTCCTGCTTCTTGCATATCATAACCAGTAATCTCGGTTGGAGAAACTTTGCCTTCGGTTTTGTTATTGTATTTTGCAGTAACAATCAATCCTTCACTTGTAAAAGTATCTCCTACTATGTAGGAAGTCTTATAAGTTCCAGATAATTCAATCGATTCAGCTTCAACAGCAATAACTGTTACATCAAACGTTGCGGTTTTCTCTATTCCTAATTCATTTACATATACTGTAATAGTTTGTTTGCCTACTAAATTTTTATCATAACCAATAATGTTTGTTGGATAAGTTTCTTTATGACTTCCATTGTTATAATATGCTTCAACTTTCAAACCTGCAGTAAGTAAGTCTTCTCCTACAAAGTAGGTTGTTTTGTTTGGTTCAGAAGTAATTACAATGTGATCAAGCAAAATAGCATTTACAGTAATTGAATAAGTATCAGTTACTGTTTTGCTTCCCTCAGTATAACTGACTGTTACCGTTTGTTCACCAATTTCATCCATGTCGTAACCAGTAAATATGACATCATCTGAAACATCGATAATGCATCCATTATCTAATGTGCATTTTGCAACAATTCCAGCACCAGAAAATTCATCACCTACAAAGTAGGAAGTCTTTGATGGCTCGCTTTCGATATCTAACGAAAGTGGGGTGGCAGCAACAACAGTGACTGTGTATGTTTCAGTTAAAGTTGTTCCTTTTTCAACATAAGTAACAGTGATTGTTTGGTCGCCCAATTTTGTCTTATTATAACCTGTTACTGAGTAATTGGTTATTTGGTTACTATCGCCATTGTTATAATTGCAAACAACAACTAAACCATCATATGTAAAATCTTGGTTTTCAATAAATGTTGTTTTGTAATTTCCTGATAAAACAATTTCAGTTGGAATAATATTACTTACAGTAATTGAATAAGAATCAGACTCAGTGACATTATTTTCGGTGTATGAAACAGTTACAGTTTGATTTCCGGCAACTGATAAATCATAACCTGAGAATTCTGGCTCAACTTGAGAATATAAACCATTACTAAATTGGGCAGTTGTTACCAAACCACTTGTATTGAGTTGATCACCAACAAAATATGAAGTTTGATATGAACCGCTAATAGCAACATCTTCAAGTACTCGTGCACTTGGAGTTCCACCGCTATAAGTTACCTCAATTGAAATGATTTTTACTTGGCCGCTTGTTCCGCCAGAACTATTTCCTACATTATAGAAAAGTGAATCACAACTAGTTGTAATTGAACCACCTGAAACAAGTGGAACATTTTTGAATAATAATGAACCATTATTTGCAGGTGTATAAACAATAATGACTTCATTTAATTTGTAACCTTCATCAACTGAAACAGTTAGAACTGGAGATTCACTTTGATAAATTCTCCACTCGTACCCACTTGAATAATATTTTCCAGAATTAGAGCCACCTGAAACCGAAACAGTAACAACATTATCTAAATCAAAACTTGTATATTTGCTTGAATTTGCCCAAGAATTTTCAGATGCAATACTTTGTATTGTTTTTGATACATTTACAGCTTGAGCTGGATCTTTAATAACTGAAATTGTGTATGAGGCATCAACGTTTTCTTTATAGGTTACGGTTATAGTTTTTGTGCCTACTGTACTCATGTCTGGATTAGAAATTGAGCATTTATCCGAAACATCGAAAGTTGTTCCGTTATTGTTGTGTGCAGTTATTACTAAACCTTCACTAGTAAATGTTTCGCCTTGAATGAATTCGATTTTATAATCACCGCTTAAATCAATTGAAATAACACTAATATTATTAACTTTTACTTGATAACCAGATGATTTAGTCACTCCGCCTTCAGTGTAAGAAACAACCAGTTTTTTGTAACCTGTTGTACTTGAATCAAAACCTGTAATAACTACTGATGAAGTTACATCAACAGTTGAGAAATCACTGTAGTGAGCATTAACTACAAGACCAGTATTATCAAAAGCGTCGCCCTTATAAAATTGTGTTTTAGGGGTTCCATCAATTGTTATTGAAAGTAATGATTTTCCAGCGTCCTTTGAGTCGTCATAAACAACTTTAATTTCTTTAATACGTCTATGACCGCTTGTTGACCCAGATAATGTAAAGGTAACTGAATCTGCTCCATCTGCCTTAGTCCAATGACCAGTTTCAGGATCAACTGTACCCTTATCAACATTGTAAACATTTGTTCCTCTATTATCACCACTACCATAGGTAAAGGAAATTTCTACTATCTTTTTACTACCAGCAATTGTGAATGAGTTTTCGTGATAAACTCTAATTCCGGTACCAGTATTGTAATAAGCAGCAGCTGTTTCTGGGCCAAAGAAAGTTACTGTATAATCTCCACTTGAAACTGAACTAATTGTTTGACCGTTTTCGAATTCATAACTTGGGAAAGAGAAAGTTACAGTGTTTTCCTCGACTGGAACTGCTTCAATTTTTACATTATAACTTGTGTATTTACCATTATAGTTAGCATACACAGTGCAATTGCCAACAGTGCTTGAGTCAAAACCAGAGAATTCGGTATATTCAGTTACATCTTCGTTACTTACATCAACACCGCCCTGCTTATAAAAAGCAGTTACTATAATTCCTTTGTTTGAATAGCTATCACCTTGATAGAAAGTTGTTTTATAATCGCCACTTAATACGATTCTATCTAAAACAATTGGTTCTGGAACAGTAACGGTTGCACTTCCAAAAACAGAACTGGCAGTATCTTTTGTTATAGCTTTAATTGTTGCAGTACCTGGTCCAACAGCAGTTACATAACCTGTGCTAGAAACTGTTGCAACATCAGTGTTACTTGAAGTCCAAGTGACACCTTTTGTTGTTGTGTCAGCAGGTAAAACTGTGGCTGTTAAACGTCTTGAAGAACCGCTCTCTAATTCAAATGAATTTGGCGAAATTGTTATGGAATTTGGGTGAATTACCGAGGATTTTACAGTGATATTTACGTCTGCGGTCTTTCCGCCATATGAAATTGTAACCTTGGTAATTGATGTTGAAAGTACACCGTTTGGTGACCATGTATAACCTGTAACAGGAACAGAGGTTCCGTCGTCATAATTTGCCTTAACAACCATACCTGTTGGGTTAAAACTTTCTGTATCCAAATATGAAGTTTTATCAGGATTGGTTGTAACCGAAATACTTAGTAATTGTTTCTCGATTGAAGATCCATTGATTTTGTCATGTTCAGGATCAGCGATTCTTGAAGAATCGCCAAAAGCAATGTCTGCCCAGTCTGGGAAGTCAATAAATGGGTTTCTGTTATGTGTGAAGTTTGTATACAAAAGATTGTTTCTATGAATTTCGTATTCATCAGGTGGATCAATCTTGTTCCATTCGAGTAAGTCTGATAATACACCCATACAATATGGGTCGCTTGGTCCAGAAGTGCCTGTTCTATTATCAATTGTGTCACTTAAAATAAGGTTTGGCTCATTGCCATCAATGTCTTTTGTAGCGCCAGCATAGTTATTGTATCTAGCGGCCATATAAAATATGGCTCTAGCAATATCGCCTTTATCACAGTCTTGTGGTTCAAAAACTGTGCCGCTTCCAAGAGTTAATGATTTGCCCTTATAGTTATGTCCAACAGTTTCTGGATATCTTGTGTTTGCATCGGTGATATCACCATCATTTAAATCGACGTATCCGAAATAATAATTTGAGTGAACGTTATTTGCCCATCCGTTTCCGGCCCATAAATGCATTGGGTCACCACGAGCACCGCCAGATGTTCCAGTCGGAACACTATCAAAACCATGTGATTTTGCCCAAATATGTTCTTGGTTAATACCAGTTCCGTTTTGTTCGTGATTTCCCCATGCTTTAACAGGATTATCAATGTCTCGATTTATGTATAAAGCATGAACATATGGGTTTTTAGTCTCATCAGATTTACCAGCTGCAAAGGTATAACCTTTGATTGTGTTTGTTGTCTTATCGTATGTACCATTTTTAACTGCTGATGCAGGAGATTTTTCCCAATCACGATCACTAATTTCATAAAGTCTCCATATAGATTCTTTACCGTTATCATAAGAAAAATATTTTTGACCTTCTGAAAGAATTGGTTTTAAGTTCTTTAAAAGATTTGTTCCCTTTTTATTTGCGGCAGTTAATCCATTCAAGTCAGAATAGTAGTTTCTAATATCTTCGGAAGATGTGTCATTTAAGTTAATGTCCATCTTGCTTAAGGATGTATAGTCATACGCTTCGACAGGAGAAGCTTTCGCTGTTTTATCAACAAAAATAACTCCCAACGCAAACGAAATTGGAAGTAATGCAATGATAGAATTTTTAATAAAATTGCTATTTTTCATTAGGCACTTATAATAGCATTCTTAATTGAGTTTTCAACAAAATTACAAATTTTGCCAATCTATTGTAGAGATTTTTTTAAACATAATTTAAAATAGAAAGCATGAAAACAAAAGAACTCATTTTAAAGTTTGAAGAGAAAGAAAATACATACAATTTTGTTGATAAAATTAACAAAATTGATGACCCAAAATTAGTCAAAATTTTAGGAAGAGAAAATATCAAAAATTCAAACTCAACATTGATTATAAAATCAATGAATTTACCAATTTTTGACGTTATTCAATTCAAAATTAACGTCGCTGAAGTTGGATCATTTTTATTCAATTTTGAAAAGAGCAAAATGGATGATAAAACTCGTGAAGAAATCCTCTCAAAAATATCAAAATTACACGATGATGTTGAACCAACAAAAGAACTTCAAATCAATAAAGTAAAAAACTTGATAAAAATTGTTTCAGAATACGAAGAAATCTACTGTAGTTATCTTCCAAATGGTAAATTCAAATTTACTTTTGAAGAACTTTCTGAAACCTTAAAAAATGTTAATTTTGATTTTCCAATTCTCGCTCTTGAAAATAAAGAAAAAGATGTATTTGATGTAGAAGGAAGCAAACTTGGATTTAGAAAATTTACAATCGACTATCTATTTACTTCAATTTTCTCTATCTTAATGTCTTTTGGCATTATGACTGGAATTTATCAAATCTATAACAAACAATCTATTGCTGCTTTCTTGCTTGTCTTAGCTTTTGTATTCTTTGGTGTGCTCTGTTATGCAATTTACAGTGTTGTCTATAAGCAACATAAAGAAGTTAACAAGGGCTTGAAGTATTTCTTACTAATTTACACAACAATTGGAATTGCACTTGGAATTGTCCTTTCCTTTGTTGTTTGTAAGTTCGCACTAACTGCAGAAGTTGAAGGTTTAAGCCTTACCAAAATAGGCCTTATTTCAGGCGGCGTTTCTTTAGCAATTTCTATTGGTGCAATTTTCGTTCCAAAACTAATCAATTTAGTTGTTAAGAAAATCTAAAATATCAAGGAAAACATATGAAAATCCCGCGGAATTCGCGGGATTTTTAATGTTTTAAGTTAATTAATTTTCTTTACGTTTTTTGTAGATTACGAACACACCAATTGCAGCAACTCCAACTATACAAATAACGACAATTGCAATGGTTGAATTATCTAGCACGCTACGCATAAATCTATTCGCTAATGAAACGTTGGTTGGAGCATTACCGCTTCCATCAACAACGAAGTCCTCAAGTTGAGCATCTTCACCATAAGTATCAACAATATAGCGATAATGTCTCATACATTCACTAACTAAGAAACTTGGAGTTGTAGAACAGAAAGCGTTCTTACCATCTGATTCCATAGCTAAATATTCAGTTTTAACATCACTCCAAAGAGCTTTTAAACCATTCAACTTTGTTGTCAGATTAGATGATAAGCATGGACCATTTGAGCCTCTTGTAACATCGATAAAGTAGTTTGCCCAAGCTTCAGCTTGTTCTTGACCGCTATAGGAATTAACTATTGATGTTTCTGTTTTTACTTCAAAGGCTCTAATATAAATTGCAACATCTGATGTTTGTGCCCACTCTGCAGTAACGTTACCAGTAGCATCGCCTTCGAAAACGTATTCTGTTGATGTTGTTGTGAGTGTGGCTGTATCAATAACATCACCGGCTTCAGCAACAGCTGCACCACTAGGGTTACTAATGTATGAGAAATATGTTGAGCCAACTCTAACTTTTAAGGTTCCGCCTTTAAAGCCTGTTGCGCCACTTGTTGTAACAGCAACACGTGTTACTCTCATTTGGTTATTTTTAGTAAGAGACATTGTTGCTGGACCATCACCTGATTTTCCAATAGCTTGGCCTCTACCTTCGTATGTTGAACCAAATGTTGAAGTGTCAGCAGTTAAAGAGAAAATTTCTCCATTAATTGAAACGTTACCGTTTCCATAGAATGTTTTGGAATTAATTTCTGTTTTTGATGTAGATCCTTCAATTTCTTCAGTATGAGAAGAAGACCCTGTATTTGTAACTCTAAAATCTGCTTCGCAGGTTTTTGTAACACCATCAAATTTATAAGTAGCTTTAACGTGTTGTGTACCTAATCTTGTCGTGTCAACATATACAGAAGGCGATATTTGATTTGTTACATCTAGTGATGCACCGCTTTGATAATGTGCAGTAACACTAAGATCAAAAATTCCGTCGCCTGACATGTAAGAGACTGTATTATTTGTTGGTAAATTTGTAAATTCAATACTTGTCAAAATATCATTAACTGTAAATGTTTTTGCATTTGAAACAACATTGCTTCCATCTTTTGCTTTAGCAGTAATATTTGCGGAACCAGGTCCAACTGCCGTAACTAAACCATTTGAATCTACTGTTAAAACGTCAGTGTTTGATGAAATCCAATCAACTGTTTTGTTTGATGCATTGCTAGGCGAAATTGTTGAAACATTGACCTGTACGGTGTCACCAACCTTTAACGATGATTTTGCACAAGTAATTGTTATCGAAGTAACAAGAACTGGAGTAACTGTAACGGTACAAGTAGCGTACTTAGTACTATCAGCGGCTGAAGTAACTTTAACTGTTGCAGTACCAATAGCATTTGCTGTGACTCTACCACTTGTGTTTACAGAAACACATCCACTAGGATCAGCATTTTCAACAGTCCAAGTAACATTCTTATTTGAAGCATCAGATGGATTTACTGTAACAGATAAAGTTGAATCGCTGCTACCACAAGGAATACTTAATGTATTCTTATTTAATGAAACGCTTGTAACAGCAATTGGATTTACTGTTACAGTACAAGTGTCTGTTTTACTGCCATCAACAGTTGTAACTGTGATTGTTGCAGAGCCTGGTGCAACTGCAGTAATTGTCCCGTTCGAAACTGTTGCAACACTAGGGTTGCTTGTAGACCACGTAACAGTTTTATTATCAGCGTTTGAAGGGGAAACTGTTGCTGTCAAAGTATCTGTTCCTCCAGGTAATAATGTTGTTGAGTTCTTATTCAAAGAAACACCCGTTACTCTTGTAATTGAATCACTAAATGCAAGATCTGCCCATTCAGGGTGATCAATATATGGGTTTCTATTGCCTTGGATTGAGGCAGCATAATTATTTCTAACCATTTCTGCGCTATCAACAGGATCAGCATGATGCCATTCTAATAATAGTTCTTTTGCAAGAGCCTCACTATTTGCATTCATAATATAGTGCAATTGTAAATTACCACAATAGCTTGATTTGCCAGATGGAGTTGAACCGCCAGCACCTGTAGCATAGTGAGTATACAAATACATAATAATACGAGCAACGTTACCTTTTACAGAATCTAAAGGTTCAAAAACATCACCAGATTTCCAACCACCTAAATACAAAGTATTATCATTCTTGTCTTTTGAATATTTTTCAGTAGAACTTGTGTGTTGGCTAACAATACCATATGGGCTGTTATTTCTTGCAGAATTTAATGTAGATTCAACTGGTCTTAAATGATGTAAATCAGAGCCAGCTTGGCTTGTTCCATATAATTGATTACCTTGTGGATCTTTTGAAAGAGATTGACACCAAACGTGTTCACGATTCCACGTACCAATCGCACCTTCCCCCCAAGTTTTAGCTATATCCCTTTGAGTATAAAAGTCGATAATGTAGTTAGAACTTGAACCAGGTTCCATGCCATAATAGTATGTTGGATTTTTACAAGCATCGTAGTTTGTATAGGTGCTATGAGTATTAAACATCAAAGTATGCAAATCTCCAGACATATCACCAGATGTCGAATTGTAAATAGGTTGATAATATGAAGAAGTTGAAGCAGATTCAACAATAATAGAACTCTCAGCAGTTGCTTGTGGGTTATAGAGAAATTGCGTGAACTTTAGTTACTCCCTCTGAAATACCCATAATAGTTCCAGTAGAATCCACATCAGCAATGTCGCCATCATCAGAATACAAAAACACGTCATTTTTGGAAGCTGTTGAAGGATTTGTTTCAACATTCAAAGTTGTTTCTTCTTCAATCTTAATTCCTTTCCCGCTTTCCATTGATATTCCGGTTACTGGAACAATATCGCTTGTACCACCTAAAAGAGCTGAAATATCAAGTCTTCCATAACCAAAATTACTAGAATTTCCTAAATCAACACAAGAACCTACTAATTCACTTAAAAATTGAGAATAACTTTTATTTGGATATTTTTCTTTCCATAAAGCTGCAGCTGCTGAAGCAATTGGTGAGGAAAATGAGGTTCCTTGTGTTTCTTTATAAGTACCTCCATCGTCTGGAACATAAACATTACCAACAACAGTGATATCTGTATTATTTGTAAAATTTGTATTGAATGAACTATTAAAATTTGAATAAGTGGCAATTTCAGTTGTGCTAAATTTTGAGAGAGCTCCAACACCAATAATGTATGGATCTGATGCAGGATAATATTTATCCGAAGTAGTATGATTTCCTGCAGAAGCAAAGATAATTGTGCCGTCTTCTGTACATGCTCTAGCATATTGTGCAATCGTATCCCAGGTTGAAGTGGCTTCAATAGAAATATTAACAACATCTACTTTAGTAGCTGGATCTGTATTTAAATCGGTGTGAATATATTTCAAGATTTCACCAATAGTGTCTGTATAGAAATCGCACTTGAATGGAATTAATGTTGCTCTTGGAGCAATTCCAATTGTTCCTGTTCCGGACTTAACATGTCCGTGAGCGGCTAATGTACCGGCAACGTTAGTACCGTGTGATGTAGCGCCTCTATGCTCAATTATTTGATGCGCAGGAATATATTCGCCATTGAGACTGAAGTTACCATTTACAGATGTACTAAATCTCATTATTTTTCCAGAGGAATTGCCTGATTCGATAAAATGGTTATCCGAGGCGGATGGATTTGAAATATGAGTAAAATACGCAGCAGTATTGAAATCTATTATTGACTGTCCATACTCATCAAAGAAATCTGGATGGTCAATATCGATACCACTATCAATATAAGCGATTCTAACGCCTTCACCTTGATATTTGTCCCAAACATTATAAATGTTTCCAACATAATCATGATATGTTTTATTACTATTTTCAGATTTATACGAAATAAATTCGGAATCAATCGGAGTATAACTTGGATTGCCTTTTTTAGCCAACCCATTTCCTTCACTCATTGCGACACCAGGTTGAGCAATTTCATCTTTGTTAATAGGTGAAAAAGAAATAGCACCAGCAACTAATGCTAATGTTGTCCCAAGTAATAAACCAAATTTATTCTTATGCATTTCTTCTTCTCTTTGATACTTTAACAGCAATTATTATAATAATTACAACTAAAAATACGATTCCAACAATAATACCAACAATAAATAAAGGTTTTGTTTCTGATTCTGGAGTTGGTGTTGGTTCTGGTGTTGGATCTGGAGCTTTTGGATTACGTCCAATAAAGTCAGTGAATCCTTCATCTTTATGTAATAAATAAATCTCATCGTAATTTGAGATACATTCTTTTAATTTTTCTGATAATCCATCTTCTGCACTAACAGCGCCATTACCATAATTGGTAACAATGTTCTTGAGAGCATTCTTTGCATCATTGCTTAAGGAGTTGTAATTATATTCAAGAACATTCCACATACTTAAAGTAACGTTTTCTTTTTCAACGTTTTCTAATTCGTTTTTGAAGATATATGTATAATCTGCTGCTTTATGTTCAACAGTAATTGTGCCTGTTTCAATAGTAACTTGGAATTGGGCAACAAGTTCACCAAAAATTACTTTAACAATGTTGTTCTTTTTAAAGTCGAAATCAAAGGTAACCATTTGAGTTACATCTTTAACTTTACTTCCAATTTTTGCTTCAACTTGTAAGCCAAGTGGATTGAACTCTTCAGATGCAAAATAATTGAGTTTTAGTGGGAATTTTGCAATTTTTAACTCAGAAACCTCATCTTTTATAACTTCAATCTTGAATGAAATATTTGTGAAAGTTCCGAATGTAATGTTGATTGTTTTTGTACCTGCAATTGACATGCTTGCAGGTGCACTAAATTCACATTCGCTGGTAACGTCTGCAACAGTACCGTCGAGATAGTGAGCTTCAACAACTAAACCCGTTGAATCAAATTCTTCACCAACGTTATAGATCGTCTTATCTGGATATTTTGCAACAACAACTTCAACAATGTCGTTTACAGGAGCTTTTCTAACAACACTAATAGTGCAACTATCTGAAACTTTTCCATCAACAGTAGAAACTGTGATGGTTGAGTCATCATAGTCAATAGCATTTATTAAACCAGTGTCTGAAACTGTAATAGTTCTTGAATCTGAAGATGACCAAACTAAAGTTTTGTCAGTTGCATTGCTTGGTAAAATCTCAACCTCTAATTGTAATTCATCGTTAAGATACATAGTAGATGGAGCATTTTTAATTTCAATGCTTTCTACTGGTATTGGATCAATTGGAGTTTCACTAACAACCAATTCTACTTGTTCAATTACGTCAGAGCCATCTAAAGCATGAACTTGAATCATTGTTGATCCAACACCAACACAAGAAACTAAACCAGTTGAGCTAACAGTTGCAACATCTTCGTCTTCGACGATAAACTCAACATTCTTGTTTGTTGCATTACTTGGATAAACAGTCCAATCAAGTTGAACTTCATCACCTACATAGTGAGTTCCGTAAATTTGATCAACTTGAATTGATTCAACTTCAATATCTGGTTCTTTTACAACGGAAAGAGAAATGGTTTTCTTTACAGAAGAATTGTCAACTGAAGTAACAGTAAGTGTTGTGTTACCAATCTTCTTACAAGTAACTAAACCAGAAGATGAAACTGTTGCTACAGATGTATCACTAGAATTAAATGTAACACTCTTGTTTGTTGCATTACTTGGTGAAACTGTATATGAAATTTGGAAAGTATCACTAATATGGTGATCGTTTGATGGAATACTTGCATCAATAGAACTTACATGGATAACATCGCCTTTTGTAACGTTTCTATCAAGTGTAACTTCATCGCTTCCTTTAAACTTAAAGTAATCGGTTGAATTTTCAATATATCCATATCCATGGAAGATAATTGTGTCGCCTGTTTCAAGAACATCATATTGATCTTTTGTCATGTTAAGTGAGTTAACAGTTACAACAGAACTTGTCGATTCAAGGTCTTTTACATACATCTTGTGTCTGAATGTTGAATCTTCACTTGTTAAGAATGAACCCGCAACACCTTTACAATAAATTTGTTGTTTTGTATATGAGCCACTGGTTGTGCATTCATTTTCAATAATCTTTTTAGCAGCAGAAACACTTATTGGGTTTTCAAGTGTTCCGTAGTTAACTGTAGCTTCTGTTACAGTAATGCCACTTACAGTGGCGGTTTGAGTTACTGAACCGAAGGTATAAGAAAGAGTTACAGAAGTTGTTCCTTTTGTTAATGGATCTGGGCTAACAGTAACTTTACTAGTAACATTTTCAGTTGAATTATCATCAAATGTAGCAGTAACGGTTAAACCTGCTGTGTCGAAATGTTCTCCAGCAACATAAGATTTCTTTGTTGGAGTACCAGAAACTGCAATCTTAGTTAGAGTTTTTGTTGGTGTTGGTTCATCACCATCAGTCCAACCATTGTATTGATCACAATATTTTTTGGTGTCTGAGTTAGCGTTGCCCCAAATTTTACAAGCATAGCTTCTATGATCAATAAATGGATTTCTATTTCCTTGAAGGTATTCAGCACCTTCATTTCTATTTTGTTCTCTTTCCAATACAGGATTTTCAAGATGCCATTTAATTAGGTGACTAAGTCTTCCCATTAAATTGTCTCTATTTGAATTTGATGTTGAATGTGAATCAGCTTCAAGCAAAGAAAGTTTGCTGTTAGCAACTACACAGTAGAAAATAATACGAGCTGAGTCGCCTCGATATGACTCGAGTCCAAAGTCTTCCATTGCTGGATCCCATCCATTGGATGAATGGCATTTTCCCTCAACATAGAAAGAGTTTCCGCGGCTACCATTTTCAGCATTTAAAGTTGGTCTAGGCATGTGAATATCATCTTCAACACTGTTGCCACCATGACTGTTTGGCCAAACGTGTTCTCTGTTCATGCCTGATGTAGCAGAATTTCCTGAGTAAAAAGTGATTAATTTAGTGCCATATGGTTGCCCATTTGAATCATATTGAACAGAATTTGGATCATAATCAGTGTATTTAAATTGGCCAGAAGGGCTTGTACCCATTCCGCTATAACCTACGGTTGTTTTTCTTTTGCTTGAGTTTAGTGATTGAAGAGCAGAAAGTAGATCGTTACCTGTTAAATCATCTGAAATACCACTATAGTAAGTATCAGCATCATGATTTGTGTAAGTTGCAAATGTTGGTACAACTTCATTTGAAGCTGTTTTAGCAGCTAAGCCAAGACCGCAAATTGATGTTGCGGCAAAGGCTAACAATATAAACGGTAATCTAATCTTCTTCATATCTTCATCTCACCTTTATTAGGTGATATTACCATATACCCAAAATATAAAAAAAGCAAGTATTTTAATAATACTTACTCTTTTAATAGTTAATTTTAAGGACTAATTTTAATCCTGTTTTCTAACGTATGTGCAAAATCTGATTGTGAAGTCTCCATCTTGCATTGGAATGCCTTCATCGATACATTCGAATGCTGGATCAAGATCAAGATTTGGGAAGAAAACTTCAGCCTCTCCATCAGCATCAACCTTGGTCAAAAGTACCTTGTCAACGTATGGTAAAGTTTGACGATAAATGGATGCTCCACCGATAACGTAAACATCTTCATTTTTACCAAAATCCTGGAGAATTTGTAGGAATTTTTCAAAATTATGGATGTTTTCGACACCATCGTAATTATGAGTTGGATCACCGCTTAGGACGAAATGTTCACGGTTTCCAAGTGGCTTACCTCCAGGGAAAGAGAGCAAGGTATTTTCACCTAAGAAAACCTTGTGGCCTCTTGTCTCAAGTCTGAAATGTTTCATGTCGAGAGGCAAGTTAAAAAGAAGGCCGTTTTTCTTGCCGATACCATATTTGTTGTCAACACATAAAATTGAAATAATCATATTAAATAGCCACCGGAATCTTTTCTTCTAATTTTTCGTATTCATAGTCTACGAGTTCGAAGTCTTCAACTTTGAAATCATAGAAATTTTTAACATTTGGATTAACTTTTAAGGTTGGTGCCTTATGTTGAGGTTTTGCGATAACTTTCTTAACTAAATCAACGTGTCTATCATAGATGTGTGCATCTGCAATAACATGTACGAGTGTACCAGGTTTTAAACCAGAAACTTGAGCAAACATTATTAATAATAATGAATATTGTAAAACGTTCCAGTTATTTGCAGTTAACATGTCGTTACTTCTTTGATTTAAAATGCCGTTTAATGTATCTCCAGTGACATTAAATGTCATTGAGTAAGCACATGGATAAAGATGCATTTCATGAAGATCTTGGAAGTTATAGATGTTTGTCATAATTCTTCTTGATTGAGGATTGTGTTTTAAATCATAAAGAACTCTATCAACTTGATCAAAGTCTCCTTCAGGATAATGATGTTTAACTCCTAATTGGTATCCATAGGCTTTGCCTATTGAACCAGTTTCATCAGCCCAGCTATCCCAAATATGAGATTTCAAATCATGAATGTTATTGGATTTCTTTTGCCAAATCCAAAGAAGTTCATCTAAACATGACTTAAATGCTGTTCTTCTAATAGTTAAAATTGGTAATTCTTCTTGTAAGTTGTAACGGTTAACAATACAGAATTTCTTGATTGTATGAGCAGGTGTCCCGTCTTCCCAATGTGGTCTAACTGGAAGCTTCTCATCTGAAAAACCAGTCTCAAGAATTTCCTTCATGTTTGCTACAAAAATTTCATCTGCACGTGACATAAAAGTTATCTCCTTGGTGAATAGTATACCAGTTTATACAATAAACTCCACTGTTATCAAAACTTTTTTAATTATATTAAAGTAATAACTGTGGAGTTTTTATAGCTTTTTCGCATGACTAAAACAAAGAAAAAGCCGGGATTTCCCGGCAATTTCCCCGCAAAATCGCGGATATTTTTAATTTTTGTTATTTGCAAATACTTGGCATTTCAGTGTCTAATTTTACACTAACTGATTTTCCTGGTTTATCCAAATAATTGGCATCATAACTTGCCTTTTCTTCAGCACTCTTGTTGTTATAATAGCCGCAAATTTTTTCAAATCTTTCGTGAGCTGCTTTATAAATGTTGCTTGTTGCCCATGATTCAGAAGTTGGCTCAATGTCAACGAGGTTAATGGTTGCATCTAATCCGATTGTAACAATTGCTTGAACTGATAATTTACCCTTAAGTTGATTGAGGTAGCAGCTTTCGTCATCGCCATTTGCAACTTTAGAACCATAAAGTTTTGCATCAAGAGATTTGAGGGCGGAAATACCACTGACTCTGTCAAGGTTCATTCCAATATCCCATTCATACTTGTTATTTGCGACATCGATTTTGTCGACAAATCCATTTTCTTTGAACATGGATTCATAATCTGCAACACCTGCTCCAGTATCGAGATTAATCTTACCAACTTGAGAGGCAAGGGTGTCTCTAAAGTCAAGGACGCCTGCAAGTAAGTATTGAGCAATATTGTCAACAAATCCTTTGGATGTTGCTCTATAGTAATATTGTTCAAAACCGTGTCTGAAGGCACCAGTGTGGTTTTCATTTCTAACAATGTGGAAATAACCGCCAACATTATCAGATGAAGTTATATCGTAATGCCTTGCAGGTTCAAACAAGAACTCTGATGAAACAGTAGTAAATGCGTCGTTAGAAGCAATAATAATGTATGGAATGTCTTTAAAGACACCATAAACTTTTGTATCTTCACCAACAACTTCGATATAGAAATCTAACTTAATTTTGACTAAATCAATAACTGACAAGTTAATTGTTACATCTGCTGTTAAGTGGTAACAGTTAAGTTCGGTTGATTCAATACCAAATTGAACAAGTGTTGCAAGTGATGAGAAGTTCATGAATGTGTCTTCTACATTAACTGGATTTTCCATTTCTGGATCGAAATCTTGTAATGTAATCTTAAGATTAACGACTTTGTTTCCTAATGTTTCATTCAAAACAAGATTAATGATTTCGATAGATTCAAGTTGTTTAACTTCATTTACAACTTTGAAGTTGAGGTGAATCTTCATATCTTCTTCAACAAAGCCTGCGAAGAGATCTTTTGATAAATCAAGCTCTAAATATGTTCCTTCGATATTTTGTGCAATCTTATGAACAAAGCCTGATCCTGCAAGTCTTAAATAGTCTTTTCCTGCAATAATTTGTCCAATAGCAGATTCATAAATAATCTTAATGATTGGATCTAAGAATTTCATAAATCTACGATCTTGTTTTTCAATAACTCTCATGACAACTGCAATGATGTCATCTAAAGATGAAACTTGTAATTTACCTTTAAGTTTTCCGGTTGGACCGTAAACAAGTTTCATATCATTGTCTTCTTCATTATTTGAAGTGTTGTTAACAAAAATACTGATTGGATGTGTTTCAGATTTTTCTGCAACATTTTCTGCGTTTTTGTGGTTGTAGATATTAATATCTCCAAAGCCCCACTTTTCGCCATAATCAAGTTGTCCTTTTCCTTCAAATGACATACCTAATTGGTCTTGACCAAGTAATGAGCCTTCGAGTTTAAAACCAGTTTGTTTAGAATCAAGGATTTGTGTAACTTGATCAAAAACACCCGAGACAAAGTCTAATGGTTGATAATTATCTTTATCTTCTAAAACTGCATCAATATTTGTTTTTTCATATGGTCTAGTAGTTAAGTCGAGTTGGAAAATACCTTCTGCCATTTGAATATCTGAACACTTCAATGAAGTGACACCTGTTTCTCCATTTTGTGTTGCACCTAAAGTAAGTTCAACTTTGGAGTTTTCACCAAGACCAAGTGAACTTAAATTTAATTTAAGATCTAAGCCTTCTTCTAAGGAAGAGATGGATTCAAGAACATCAATAATTCCTTCGTAATGTCCGGCTTTAATGTCTTCGACAAGAATTGATTTTGTGATGAAATCAAATAAGCCTTCTTCTTGTGGTTCACCACGAACTGCTCTTCTAGCTCTTTCATCAGCGTCGCCTTCAATAAGTGGGCTAACTTTATCAATGATTAAGTTAAGGGATTCAATATCCATCTTAGCTTTAATAACATCATCATTTAATGATAAGTATGCATTTTGATCTGCGTATGTAAGATTTAAGTCTGCATAGTGTTCTTCATCTCTGTTTACAGAGAGACCAATGCCAGCATTAATGTTATCAAGAAGTTTTTCAACAACAGTTTCTTCTCCATCTTCAGATCTAGTAACTTGTTTTGTAACAATTTCTTCTTTTCTGAAGGTTTCAGCATTGATTACTTTTGGAATGTATGAAAGTAAATCAAATTGAGATAAATCAACATCAATATCTCCACTGATTTGACCGATATTTGTAACATCTTCACCAACAATTTGATCAACATTGAAATCTAAGTCAAGACCAATGGTTCTTTCGTTAATTAAATTAAAGACATCGGTAAACCAAGATTTGTAGTTAATAATTTCAATAAACGTTTTGTCTTTATAATCATGGAGACCATCATAACGTTCATCATCGAATGCATAAACTTCATGGTCTTTAAAGATTTCAAGGCTTACTGAACCTGAAATGCTAACATTTCCAATATTAACACTTACAAGGTCTGCACCAAGTAAATCATTGGTTTCTTTATCAAGATAAAGTGCAAGCTTAATTGGATCTTCTCCTTCGCCTAAAGCGATAGATAAATCTACTTCTACTTTTTTCTCATCAAAATCTTTTTCTTCGGTTTCAAGACCAAGTCCACCGCCACCAGACATAAGTGAACCAATATCAAAATCGCTAAGTAAACCATCAATAACACTATCAATATCAAAATCGATACCTAAACCTTCTTCTTCAGAAACACTAGGATTGAAGAATAATGTGTTAAGGTGATCAAATAAATCTTGTGTAGAGTTATGGCTTGATTTGAGATATAAATCTTGGAATGCAAGATAGAAATCTCTGCCTATGTAGCCTATGGCTAAATCAACAGTTTTTGTGTTGTATTCAACACCTAAATCTAAAGTAACATCAAAATCATTGATGCTTTCCATTGAAAGAGCTAAGGAACCATCAATAGTAACTTCGTTATCTGGCCATTCAATCTTAAGTGAATCGATAGAGCCAACAATACCTTCTAATTTTTCATCTGAATCAACATCGACTGCATTCATAAGTCTTGAAACAAACTTTGAAAAGTGTGTTTCTTCAGGTGTTTCAATTTCAGGTTCGTCAAAGACGATATTTCTAATTCTACCTGGAACAAGGAAAAATGTGGCAGCTAAACCTGCTGCGAATGCAAGAAAGCCTGATCCAATACGAATCGACCATTTTTTAATTTTTTGTTTCTTTTCTTTTGTCATTTTGCTGCCTCCTCATTTAATCCTTTGTAATCAATTTTTTCTGCAAGTTCTGGGAATTTCATTTCTTTCCCTGGGAAATAGTAATACATGAGGTCGTTTTCAACGCCCGCTGATACTCCAACCATTGTTGCAGTGAATTTTGAATGTTCATTCATCTTCACAATATTTAGATTCTCATCTAACCAATAGGTTAGGTCTAACAACGAGAACGTTGGATACGTTGCCAAATCAGAAATCGTCTTCATTTGGTAACGGTAGTTATATGCACCTTTTGTTGGCTGTAAGCTAAGCGTTACTTTGTAACCATCACCGTCTTTTACAAGTTCCTGTTTTTCGACGGTGCTTGTTGCAATCAAATAGATTGCCATGTCTGGGAGATTGCGCCCCCACGCCTCTTTGTACTCATTGTACTTGTACACAACAGGCTCGCTCTTGAATGTAGCGTGTGCATCATTACCATCTACGATAACGTCACCGCTGCCTGTTTCATTAAATACTTTAGTATCTTCAAGTTCGCCTTCTTGTAACATACGTTTGGCAACGCCAACCATTGAAGATTTTGAGATTTGTTCTTCGAAGTATGAGTTATTTCTCTTTATTTGAACACTTCGAATGTATTGTTTAACTGCTGTATCTGCTAAACCAGTACAGAATGAAACTGAATATTCGTTTTGTTTATACTTCTCAAAGGAGTAATTAACGATTTCGAAAGGTTGAAGTTGTTCAGTAGCAGCTTTTACAGATCCTGCTTTCTCAACTGCCTTGAATAATTCATCAGCATTTGGTTTGCAGGCTTCTGGATTAAAGCCAACAATGTTTTCGACTGGTTCAACGATGCATCTTTTGTAGATAACACCTGCTCCAGCTCCAACAACTAGTGCGCTTCCTCCAATGATTGATAACAGTACAGCCGTTTTCATAACGCATATAGTGTACACGGAAGTTGAGCGTGTGTTCTATATTGTTTGGAACCAGAAAGAGAGAGAAGAGAGTTGACTCTCAAAATCAGAGAGTTTGGAGAAAAATATTCTCCTGGTACCCACCAAAATCGCATTTTTTCATTGAAAAGGGCTGAAAATAGTGTAAAATGGTGTTGTATGGAAAAATTAGATCAAATCATTGCAACGAACCTCACCTACCTAAGAAGGAGAGCCAAATTAACCCAATTAGAGTTCGGGGAGAAGTTCAATTATAGCGACAAAACCGTCTCAAAATGGGAAATGGGCACAGTAATTCCAAGTGTCGAAACTTTAAAACAAATTGCTGATTTTTATGGTGTCTCACTTGACTATATTTGCACACAACACAAGTCATCAAAAGACTATGAATCTGAAAAAGGAAAAGTTGTTAAGCCACAAGAAAAGATGATCTTCATGGCATTGTTCGTTAGTGTCATTTGGTTTATTGCAGCTGTTGTTTATGCAGTTGGCTATATGAGACTCGGTACAGCAGACTCAGCACAAAATACTTGGTGGGTCGCCTTTATTTACGCTGTTCCAGTTTCATTCATGGTTTTGGCATACTTTGTTACCAGATATTTCAAAGGTTCAAAATGGTCATACATTTTCTTCTCTGCATTCATCTGGTCACTTCTCGGATCCATTTATGCAAACCTATTTGTATTAGGTTCTAATTACTGGTTCTTGTTCCTTATTGGTGTACCTGCGCAAGCGTCTATTATCTTATTAAGAAAGTTAAGAAAAAATAACTAAAATATTCGAGAATATGAGCGAAAATCCTCCAAATTCTGGAAGATTTTTTCTTTTTTGATACCTCTAAGTGCTTGTGTTCCAATTAGTGCAAATGTATCCCCTTGAACACACCAACATGGATGAAACTTATCATCATTTCTTAGCTCTTCATACATCAATTTAAAGCCAAGATTTTCTAAAAATTTGATCAATTCTTTTTGCTCTTTTTTGCTACTAACAAAAATGGCGTGGCCTTCTTGAAAAATTGCCTTATTAATTTGGTTTGACATATATAATTTCCTCCTTATGTCTTGCCATAAAGAAGAACAAAGCCCATACAAGATGGGCAAAGTAATAAAAAAATAACCCATCTACCAAGCTTTAGCACCTTACTATTTGCAGGTTGCTGACGGGTCATTGAGCTTGTCTCTCGCCGTCTCTTTATGGTGCATATATTATATCACAAATAAGCTCCAATTTCCATTAAATCTGGCATAGGGATTATTATTACTTACAAAACAAAAGTTTTCCGTGTATAATAAAGCCTATGTACGTAATTAACCAGATTTACGGATTAGCAATCGCAGTAGTTCTATTAATATTATTCATGACTACTAGAAGACTTACCTTAAAAGGTACTTCTTCTTTCTTACGAACAATTGTTATTGTTATTATCTGTCTTTTCTTTGATGCTCTTTCCTGTGTTGCAATTAAAAACTGGTACACACCAGAAAATTCAAATGGCCTCAACTTGTTAGTCCAAGCAATATGTAAAACATATTTAATCACGATGATTTGGGTTGGTTGGACAAACTTCTGTTACGTATGTCTTGACCTGAACTCAACCAAAAAGAAACATAATAGACTTTGTTTTATTATGGCTGGCATTACTTTAGTAATGTCTGTAATTATTGGCGTCTTACCTATTGATGTTGTTTATATTTCAGAAAAAGAAATGTTTACACAAGGTGCTGCAGTTATTGCAACCTATGTTTGTGCTCTTTTCTTTATCTTCTCATCAATCATCGTTGCAATCTATGTCTTAAGAGTCAGAAATAGAAGACGTGGATTTGCAGTTTTGTTCTCGCACATTATTTGGATTTCTGCAGCGGGCGTACAGGCATTTAATAATGCTTTATTGCTTGTTGGCTTAGCAATGGCTGTTGGTTTGCTTATCCTTTATATTGTTATGGAAAATCCAGACGCACACATTGATAGAGCGCTTGAATGTTATTCAAGCTCTGCCTTTAATGAGTATTTGGAGTACATTTTCGAAAAGAAAAAAGAAGTTTGTGTTCTTGATGTTTCTGTCACTTCTACATCAGCGATGGAAGGCAAAGGTGTCAACATCCAAAAAGAAGTCAAAAAATTGATCCATTATGCTTCTAAAAATAGAAAAATTCGTATCTTTAAAACATTTAACGTTGGAATAGCTATTGTCGCTGAAAATAAAGAGATAATTATTAATGCAATTCAAGACTTAGTTAAGGTTGCTCAAGAGAAACAAGTCAGCAAAAATATCCTTATTCTTTTCATCCCAAGTCTTGAGGGTGTAAACGATACTTATAACCTTACAAGATTAATGACTTTTGCAAGACAACAATTTAGAGAAAAAACTGGAGAAATCAACGAAATTACCCTTGAATTCGTGGATAAATTCAATTCTTTAGACATTGTTAACAACGAAATTTTAAAAGCCTTAGATGATGATAGAGTCGAGGTATTTTATCAACCAATTTATAACACAAAACAAAAGACTTTTGAACTCGCAGAAGCCCTTTGTAGAATTAGAAATTCAGATGGTTCATTAATGTCTCCGGGAACTTTTATTCCTGTATCGGAATCTACAGGTTCTGTTTCGCTTTTAGGTGAACGCGTTTATAGAAAAGTATGTGATTTCTATAATGAAGATAAAATCGAAACTCTTGGTGTTCAAAATATTGACGTTAATCTATCCGCAGTACAATGCGATAATCTTGAACTTGCAAGGAAGTTTGCAGACATCGCAAAAGAAAAAGGAATTGCTCCGAGCATGATTTCATTTGAAATTACTGAAACAGCATTCTCCTCAGTAAAAGCAAATATGTTAAACAATATGAATCAATTAATTGATTCTGGTTTCGAATTTGCACTTGATGACTTTGGTAAAGGTGCTTCTAACCTTATGTACGCAATTGAGATGCCTGTTAAAGTTATTAAACTCGACATGGAACTCACACAACTCTTTATGAAAGACGAGAAAGCAAAAGCTGTTGTTAATGCAATTATTAAGATGTCACACGATATGAATCTTAAGGTTGTATCAGAAGGTGTAGAAACAAAAGAGCAAGTTGATATCATTGCAAAGGCTGGTATTGACTATATTCAAGGCTTCTACTTCTCAAAACCACTACCAAAACAAGAATATTTAGAGTTCTTGAAAGGACATCAAAAATAGTATGAAAAAAGAGAAGAAAAACGAGGCACCAAGAACTATCTCAAAAGCCGATCAAGATATGATTGATGAACTCGATTACGAGTATAAAAAAGCCCACAAGCCTTATGACAAGTGGGAGAGACATTGGGACGAAGCTTAATCGTCCCTTTTATTTGGGTTTTTACGGGGATTTCCACGCAAAATCCCAAATATTTTGCCTTTAAAGTATCTTTGCTTTTAATTTGATTTTGCCATCGCTGACATGCTTAAGAACATCATAAATAATGACTGTTCCCCAAGAGTCAATTTTACAGTATGCGAGGGCTTGACCAAGCATCTCATTTTCGTCTGGATCATTATCAGTTGGATCAATATGATTTCTTACGAGTAAAGCCTTAAAAAGATCGAGACAAATGCCACCGTTATAAACAAGAGCGCCTTCTTTGTGATAATCAAGCGAAAATCTTAAATCAAAAGGTAAATTAATGGAATCATAATAGGCTTGAACGTCTTCATCATCACATAAAGTTGGTTGAACAACCTTAAGTGAGCCTCTTCCATTGAATTTTGTGCCATAGAATGAACCAGAAGTAAAGAAATCAAGTAAGTCAACGACATTGTCATTAAAGTTTTGAACAAAATTAATAAGATCAGCGTCTACTTCAGGATGAGAAGCATAAAGTCTCACAAACTCATCCATTCTTGTTTTCTCAAAGTTTTGATTAAATACAACTACTTTGTAGTTCTTTGCCATTGGATTAATGCCAAAGTCAATTAATTGCTCTTTTAGAGTCTTAAAAAGGCTAAATTCAGGGTTTATATAGCCATCTATAGATGGATGACCAATAAATTCATAATGAGAACAGTTTCCGCCTCTTCCTTTGGCGAAATCATGTTTAGTTAAATCATAGCCTCTTCCAACAATATGCATTGAGTATTGAGTAACTACTTGTTGCCAAGGATGAGCATCTTTCATAAGAGGAACTGGATTTTGAATTGATTCAAAGTCAAAGAAAACAAGATAATCAATATCATCGTTTAAATAATCTCTATGAAGGATTGAATTCATAAGATCCATATGAATGACATAGTCAAACCCTTTTCCTAACCATTCAGTTTGGAATTTAATTTGGCTTCTAGCGTTTCCATATTTAATAACGCCATCTTTTTCACTTTCTTCTTTGTATTCATTCACTACTGAAGTTGGAATATCAGAAATATGTTCAATTCCAGCTTCAATAAGTTTCTTTGAACGTTGCCAAGTGCCACCATAAATATTCCATCTTGTTAACTTAAATATTGAATTTGGATTATCTGCGTCATTAAAACAAGAGAGTAAGAAAGGACATTTTCCGCCTTTAACACATTCATAATGTTTATTTGGTTCAACTTCAAACTTAGTCGCGATAAATCTGATGTCTGAAATAACTTCTTCAATAGGAGTAATTTTAGGGTTACCATCCTTGTCTATCTTCTGATAGGCATCTGAATCAAAGTAAGTAATAATTGGTACAATTTCAGTTTCTTCTTTGTTTTTCTTTAAATTAAGGTCAAATGATAACCTAAAAAGGTTATTAACGTCTTCATTACTTAAATTTGGGTAATTAACATCGCTTGAAGAGAATTTAAATTCTCTATTTAGGTGTAAATAGCCTAATCTAGCGATGTTAATACCTTCTTTGGTATAAATGTAGTACTGGAATAAAAGATCGTATAAATACGGGATTTTAATTCCGGTATGAATTTCATACTCTTTTTTCGGATGAGTGAAAGGTGAATTGGAACCTTTGGCCTCAATTAGGGTAAAGGTTCCATTATCTTCTTTCACGAGTACATCAAATCTTGCTCTTAAGTCGTTATGCTCAACTTGGCCTTCAAAGATAACTTTGACTGATGGATCTTTTAAGTATTGTTTGGTTTTCTCAACAATGTATTTTTGGTTAGTGGTTTCCACTCCAAAATCATTAACGTCGCATCTACGACATTTGTCTTCACCATAAATAAGTTCAATGTATCTTCTAGATAATCTCGCGGTTACTTGAGTATCTTCATATTTCTTAAGTAATCCATAAAGTGGATTTTCTTGTTGATGCTTGATGATAAGTTTTTCAATATCTTCTTTAAGATATAGATAATCTTTCATTATTTCGATGATATCAAATGTTTTATCAACACTTGGATCATCGTTATCATCAAAAGCATCATCGACAATAGCTTCTTCAATGTCTTCTTTAGAGCCAAACTCTAAATAAGACTCGATGAGTCTAAGAAGCGTATTATCATCTATTGATGCTTTTGCAAGATATGGACATTTTCTTGCAACATAATCTTTAATTATGCTTTTTGTGATCATATGTAATATCTATGAATTCGATTCCGTCTTCGACAGGATGTAATTTCTTGTCCAAGACTTCTTCGTGGTATTCGAATTTAGGTTTGATAATATCAAGAATTAAACAAGAGTCTTCTGGTTTAATTTCTTCATATTTTCCTTGGGACGCCATAACAACTTCTAAGAAGTGTTTTACGCAGTCATAGAAGCTTTCAAGGGTGTCTCCACTAGCGTACTTATGTAATGAAAGTTTCGCATTGAAATCTTTAATCGCACCACCAATTGATTCATAAATCATTCCTAAAGAAGCATAAGCTTCCTCTCTAGATATAGAAGTGAATGATGTCCAATGGAAATGAGGAAGCTTTGCTTCTATCATATGTGGTAATGAATCATGAATTGCTAAACCTTCAATGATTTCAACTCTTTCATCAATAAGTTTTCCGTCATTAATCGCGAGTTGGAGAACAGAGTATTGAAGAAGAATATCAAATGACTTTAAAGAGTATTCTTTCATATACTCTGTATTGCCTCTAAATTCTTCACCTTCATTGAAGAGTTTGAAAACATGTTCATTTAAAAATGAAACTAAGTTATCGTATTCTCTTTTCGCTACTGTGAAAAAGTTTTCAAAATCATCACTTAAATCTTCTTTTTGATCGTATACTTCTTCTAAAACTTTATTTTCTTCCATAAGTATATCCTCGCGTATTCGTTAACTTAAATTTTACCAAAGATTTAAGTTCGCCTCAATAAAAATAAAAGCCGTTGAGATTATCTCTCAAACGGCTCTAATTCAAGTGATAGAAGCTAGTCTTTGTATCACCCGATTTTTAGTGAATATAACTGTTATCAATCTTAATAACTGTTTTGTATTTTGAATCTTTATTAGAAATTGCTTCCTTAAGTGCTTCCACTATTTCGTCTTGATTCATGTTGCTTCCTAGTGGAATGACCACATCAAATAAGACATTGGTGTGTGTTGGTCCTTTAACCATTCTTAAATCATGAAAAGTGAGTTCTTTATGGAATTTTCCTAGTGTTTTCGCGATTATTTCCTTTAAAACCTTGAGTTCTGGATTCTTTGTATCGACAGGATCCATATGGATTGTAAGTTCAATTCCGTACTTACTTCCAACTTCACTTTCAATGTTATCAATTAGGTCATGGGATTCCATCACATTGACATATGCATCAACCTCAACATGGAGGGTGATGAATATCTTGGTCTCTCCATAAGAATGAACGACAAGGTCGTGAATTCCAAGAACACCTTTGTATGATTTAACATCTTTAAGAATTGCCTTAACAAAGTCAGTGTCAGGAGTTAACCCAATAAGTGGAGATGTTGTCTCCATAACAAGTTTGATACCAGAGTAAAGAATGAATAATGCTACTGCGATAGAAACAGCAGGATCAAGCCACCATAAATCTGGGAAGAAATAAATAATGATAGCAGTCACTAAAACTGCAGAAGTTGAAATAGCGTCGTTAATTGAATCTTGCATATTAGCTTTTAGGCTAACTGAATCAATTGCCTTGCCCATACCTCTATAGAAAAGACCAAGAAGTATCTTTCCGACAATTGCAACACCAAGAACAATAAAGGATGCAATTGTGAATGTTACATTAACATCATGGTTGATTAAAGCCATGATAGATGTGTAACCAAGCACAATTGCGACCGCAATAATGATAAAAGAAACAATCATGCCTGTAACATACTCTACACGCTCATGTCCATATGGATGTTTCTTGTCTGCAGGTTTTGATGCAATCTTAAAACCAAATAATGAAACAATATTGCTAACTAAATCAGTTAAGTTATTGATTGCATCTGAAATAATGGCTCTTGAACCTGCAAGAATACCAATTAAGAATTTAACGCCAAATAAAACAAGGTTAACAATAATGCCACCAATGGAGGCTACAAGTCCGTGTTTTTCACGTACTTTCTTATCCTTAACGTTCTTATAATCTTTAATAAAGATTTTTCTTATTAAATTTATCATGGCAACATTTTAACACTTCTTATTAAATAAGTTCATATTATTTTCAAATCTAATCTATAAGAAAACTCATATAGTCATAGAAGCTAGTCTTTGTATGACCCGATTTTTCAAAAATGCCTTTCGTTTTCATCCTTAATGGTAATAAGCAATTTATAATGAGACCAATTTAGATGTTGCCACAGTGTAGCAACAAAGTATATTTTAGAAAATTTTACCATTCGAGATAGTTCTGAAAAGGAAAATAAATTATAATAAATATAATTTAATACCCTTTTAATTTTGCTAACAAAAAACTTCTCTTAATTCTGTTTTATTGAATGTGTATCAACTTCTATGTGTAAAATTACCCATATAAGTTTTCCAAAAGAATATTTTCACCACAAGACTCTTTCAAATGATGGATTTCAAAACCCCCCGAAATCGGTGGGTTTAAACGAGTCGAATTCGAGGCGGTTAAAATTTCAAAATCGATAAGTATTCCTCAAACCCGTCGAAATCGGTGGGTCTAAACCAGTCAAATTTGACTAATTTAATTTAGTCAAATTAATTTTTAAATTTCAAAAAGTATTTTCAAAAACAAGATTGCTTTTTAAAAATAAAATGTAATAATTATTATTAGTCAGTAGGACCGATTACGGCCGGACTATTTGCTCCTGAAAAGGAGCTTTTTTATATCAAATTTTGCTCTTTTTGAAACTCTTCGATCTTTTGAGCGAATTCTTGTTCCTTCGCGAGGATCTCTTCTCATATTGCTCATCTATACCCATAGACTGTAATAGTCGTATGGGCCGAATTTTCATAAAAATACTATTTACAAAAAACTGACGAATTGTACAATATAAGTGAACCCAAGGTAGCGGATTAAGCTACAATCGGTTCTTTTTTTTATTTCTTTTTAAATTTGTTTAAATAATTATTCACTATATCCTTAGGATAGATACTAACAAGTTTGTTAATATTAGCATTATAATCATTTATTAAAAAATCAATCATACATCATTTGTTCATAAGCTTTTGAATTTCTAATTTCAATAACTCTTTATCCGGCAGTTGAGTTAAATATTTTCTCACAAAAATTTGATTAGAAATTGAACCTAAAGCATATTCAATTTGAATATCGTCTTTGTCCTGGCACAAAACTATACCGATTGGATCACAGTCTGTGTCTTGATTTACTTCTTTTTTATAATAATTAAGATAAAAATTTAATTGCTCAATTGAATTATTGGTAATCTTTCCTTTCTTAAGTTCTATTAATACAAAGCATTTTAAATTTGTGTTATAGAAAACCATATCCATAAAATAAGATTTGTTATTTATTACTATTCTTTGTTGCTCACCAATGAATGCAAAACCTTTTCCGAGTTCGAGCAAAAACATTTTTAAATGCTTAACTAATTCACTCTCCAAGTCTTTTTCTTTGAAATCATCTTTAAGATTTAAAAACTCAAAAACTAACGGATTTTTTAAAAATACATTTTCTTTAATGTCTTTTGTTATTAGTTTGTTCTTTGGCGTTGTATCCAATTCTCCAAGCAATACTCTTTCATATAATGATGATTTTATTTGCCTTCTAAGTTCACGAACACTCCAACACGCCCTTGAACACTCGCGTTCATAAAAAATTCTTTCCTCATAATTTTCAAGAGCTAATAGTTCAGAATAATGTGACCAAGATAAATTGGGCGACACTGTCGCCCCATCACTATAATCTTTATAAAAGATTATCATTCTCGCAAGATTTCTTCTTGAAAAGCCTTCACCATACTTTGGTCTTAATTCTTTTTCAAGTTCATTAAGTGGCACATTTCTAGAGTTACAGATTATTTCTCCAATTTTAAGATAGCTTTTAAGTAATACTATGTTAACTGTTGAAACAACATATGATTGGGCTTCTTTAACAACCAACTCAATTTGATTAATAATTTCTTTGTTTTGAATCTCTTTCATTAAATGTCCTCCTAATTATAATTTCAGGAGAATTTGTCATTTCCGATAAAAAACTTTCTAAGTCACTAAGTGACTTGTTTTTTTATAATAAAAGCCATAAGAGATTTCTTTCTCATATGGCTCATCTATACCCATAGACTGTAATAGTCGTATGGGCCGATTTACTGCAATAATTTAGGCTTATAACTAGTAAATAATAGCTTTTCCTTATTGGCTTCTTCATTCAATAATACCAAGCGATCAGATTGTGGAATTCCCTTTTCAATTAACTTAGAATTAAGAAGTTCAAGATTTGAGAGAATTGTTAATTCAATAACATTTGCGAAATCACGAATATTACCATTTTGATTTGGATTTGCTTGTTTCCATTCATTTGCAGTTACCCCAAACAAAGCAACATTAATAACATCTGCTTCTGATGCATATATAAAAGAAATCTGTTGTGGTTTTAAATCAATCTGAATAATGTTTTTCTTAATAGCGTCTGTTTGAAGCAGATAATTCAAACTTGATAGTTGGCGTTTTCCAGCCCAATCAAGACGTTTGTTTTCTTCTTCTTTTAAACGTTGATATTCACGAATAAGTAAGACCTTGAATTCTGCAGATATCCAACTTGCGAATTCAAAAGCAATATCTTTGTGTGCGTATGTACCGCCACCATTTCTTCCAGATTTGACTCTAAGGCCGATTGCATTTGTAAGATTAATCCATTTTGCTGGTGACATTGTAAAAGCATTCGTTCCTGGTTTGGTTTTAAACATATCGAAATCGATAGGTTTGAATTCTGAGTTGAATATAAATTCCCAAAAATGCAAAAATTCTAATGTATCAATTCTTCTCAACCAGTTACAAATTACAATGAATGGCTCTTCTGAATTTTTAGATCTTGCGATATCTGTAAGTGAGATATAATCATCTTCGTTAACTCCAGTAATGTTAATGTCCAAATTTTTAATTGTAAGTTTTTTCATAATTGAAACTCCTTTATTAAGTATGAGAAGAAAAAGAATTCAGTGCGTCATGCACTTAATCCTTCCTTCATCTTTCTCTACAAATATTATATTAAAAATAAGGCGAAAATTGAAGTTAAAATTAAAGAAATTAAATTATACAAAGTATAATTTAAAATCATACGTATTAAATATATAAATTAAATTTTATTATATTTAATACTCTTTCAAATTTGTTAATAAATATTGTAATGATTTTTAAATTAATAAGCCGTGTGAGATGTATTTCTCATATGGCTCATCTATACCCATAGACTGTAATAGTCGTATGGGCCGATTTTTCATCAAAATCCTAAGGTTTTCCTTGATATTTATATAATGGAAGGGTATTTAACCGTCATTGTGAATATTAGAATCTCATTCCGCATCCATACATAATAAGAATGGCTACACCTATAATTCCACCCATTACTAGAATTCCAATACCGACAATAATTAGAACGCTCTTTATAACATACTTTCTATCATTTGAAGCTTCTTTAGATAACGATATATTAACAACATTAGTAATGAGTTTATTTTCTAATGTGGCTTTTGTCATTTTTCCAGTTATATCGTTATCTTCTAGAGATGAGGTATCAACCTCTTGTTTCATATATGCCTCGATAGTTTGTTTTACATTAAGTAACTTTTTTTGTGTTTCTTGAGAAATTGAATCTGTATACATTTCAAAAACAGGACCAGCTAGGTTCCATTCCTTAGTAAGAACATAACTTCTTCTGGAATTGAATGATAAAGAATATGATGAAACATCACCATTTTTTGTAAAATAAGTAATCGTGATAGTCCAAATAAGAGGATTTCCAACGGTTGATAATGGAGCAGATCCTCCTATAATACCAATTCTACCTGATGTAGATATTGCACCGCCACTTACTGGTGTTCTTAAAATGTTATTTCTAACTCCTGAATTAGACACCTGAACGGATGATATATTTTCTATTGGGCATATGAATTGCTCAGCAAAATGATAGATGACAACAAGGGCTGTGGCTTTTACCGCAGCTACTGCAACCTTAGAATTGAGTAAATCAATTAAAGACATAAAGTTCTCCTTTCGTAATGAGCGAACTGCTCTATGAAAGACATCAGTAGCTAAACCTCTTCAATTATATCACTTATATTTTTTATATCATCTTAAATAGTGTTTTCGTTTGTTGGCTCGCGTTACAATGTTTTCATTAGCCTTATTCAATGATATGGTCAAAAATTCGGCCAATACGACCTCTTCGGTCTATTGGTGATTATTAGAAAATATCCAGGATTTTAAAGGGATTTTCCCTGAAATTCCTGGATATTTCTTATTGAAGCACTGTAAGGAATAGGTGCTTAAACTAAGCGTATTTATTAAATAGCGAGTTTACCTTATATTAGTAATCTAAAATTCAAAAGTTATAGGTTCTAAATAATTATAACTATCAGTGTGGTCTCATTAACAATACATATTAACCAGACCACTTAGTAATCCAAAATATTAAAAGACTCAATTCATCCTTGCGGCTGAACCCAGTCTTTTCTTATACCTCTATTTTTACTGTTTATAAGTTTTTGGGCATTTTTGTGCTTTTTATTTACAAAGTAAATAATTTCGTTCACGAAAAATGGGAATAGATTTTTTGTACGCGTGTTATGATTTATATAACCCATAAACATATCAATGCGAAAGGATAAATATATGAATATCGATGAATTAATTAATTTACTTATTAACAAACAAATCAACACTCGAAATAATGCGACTTATTGTGTTAATCAAATGCTTTTAGACATGAATATGTTTTTTGGCAAATATATTAGCGATTATATAGAAGAAAACAAAAAGCAAAAGAACTGCAAAAAATTAACAATCAGCAAAATTTCTGAAGAACTTACAAAACAGCTAGGTAAGGGATACTCCAGACAAAATTTGTCAAAGATGTTAATTTTTTATACTATGTATAAAAAATGCTCGGAGGTTCCGAGCAATTTGTCTTGGTCACAAATATGCGAACTCCTATATATCAAAAATATCAACGAACGTAAATTCTATGAAATTGAATGTGTAAAACAAAGATGGTCATCAACAGAATTGAGAAGGCAAATTCAAACTGGCTATTATCAAAGAGTACTGCTCGGTTCGAAAGAAAATATTCAAACAAAAGCAAACCAATTGTCCACTATTGGAAATGAAATTATTGAACCTAGAGATATTTTGGTAGACCCCATTGTCTTAAATTTCTTTAAACAAAAAACAAACCTTAAAGAAAAAGATATCGAAACTGGAATTATTGGCCATTTAAAAGAATTTCTTCTTGAGCTTGGCTCTGGATTTAGATTCATCGACAATCAATATCAATTCAATATATCAAACAAGAAATATTTTGTTGATTTAGTATTCTATAATGAAGTGCTTAAATGCTACGTTCTAATAGAGCTAAAGTCAGCACCGTTCCATAAAGATGTTATTGGCCAAATCAATACCTACCTCAACTATTTCAAAAGCAACATAAACAAACCTGGAGACAACGATCCAATTGGCATTGTTATGTGCACTGATTTTGAACATATACAAGTTGAATATGCATTAGGGAATATATCGAATCAAATATTCGTGACAAAATACATTACCCATCTTCCAAAGAAAGAAGATCTCGAAAGAGAATTATTATTAGCTCAAAAACGTTAAAATTCGGCCCATACGAGCAAAGAGAGTGCTCTATGGGAATATAGAAATATCCAGGAATTTAAGTGAAAATCCCCAGAAAATCCTGGATATTTTAAAAGAATCATATATAAGACATACAAAAACTCAATGACTTATTAGAAGAAAGAAATCTTCCTATTATTGAGTAATTATATTTTTGAGTAGCCACAACCGCACGCTCCACAATGAGGGCAAATAATCCAACCGCATTTTGGGCATATTTCCATATACAATGAATCTAAGTTCTGCTGGCACTTGTAACAATGGGTTACTCTTCTATTTAATTTTCTTAGTATTCCTTTTGATCCGTATTTTCGTGTGTACTCCAAAACAGACTTATCTAAATCAGAATTGTTATAAATAACATCTTCCACTATATCTTTGTTGATACGGTAATCGCCAACATCAACATAAAGTTGTATCCAAGCATTTTGTTCATCTATTATTTCAAGTGTTTTACGATGTTTAATGCCATATTTGTTCATAAGGTAGATAATTGCCTTATCTTTAAATGTTTCACCTTCTTGAATGTCGTATATTAAATCGTAATCATAAATTGAAAGTTTATAGTTTTTAAATGTTGAGTTGTCACCGTCATATGTAAAGCCTTGGTTTGCATCAAATTGTTTTACAACTTCAATATGTTTAATACCAATTACATTTTTACAATAATCACCAAGTAACGATTTTAATTCATTTACTGATTTGCCATATACAATAGAAAAAACTTTTTCTGTTTGCTTACTAGTGCTTTCTAAATAAACGGCACCACCATAACTTATGTTATAAGCAAGGTTATTCAAAAAAGCCATCTTTATGCGTGGATTAATTGACTCAATACATTTCCCATCTATAAGCGGCAAGAAACAGTATTTGCATCTTGGTGTATTTGAATCAACGAGCTGATATTCCTTCAAAAACTCTTCTTCAGTAAGCGATTCAATAACATTAGGAGAAGAAACTTTTGCAAAACAAATTTTCCTGCAAGTTGAAAATTGAATGATATTAACTACAACACAAAAATCTTGTTTGTTTGTATAAAGTGAATTTATTTCAATGTTAGCCATAAATGTCTCCTATATTATATTGATTCATTCTCGGAATGTGTATACTCGCCTGTGGACATATTAACTTTAGTTGGGTAGCCATCTTTTATTTTGATTGTTAATGTTTTAACGATTGATCCTTCTTCAGTCGCAAAATAATTAATAGCTTCAATTAAACACGCTAGTAAATTTGCATACTGATTGTCATTCATTGTTTGTTTTTTTAAATGTTTCGTGAATAACTTAATTTTTTGTTTGTCTGTCATAAATACCTCTTTTATTTTATGCGGGTGACCATAAGATATAAAACTTAGGCCACCCATATGTAAGGAGAGCTGTACGTTTTAAGTACACTTATATTATACACTGGATATTTGACAAAATTTCGTTGTTATAGACTAAGTCTATAAAAATTCCTTGCTCTTCTAAACTTTCTATCACCTATCTTAGGAATTATATTAATATAATTCCGCCTATCTTATCCCTATAGTCCCTTCTCTTATTCTTTCCTAAATCTTCTTTTTGACATATATCAAATACATGGTCAGAAATCGTACCCATACGAGCAAAGAGAGTGCTCTATGGGTAAATAAAAAGACAAGGGTTCTAACTCCCTTGCCTTTAAAGATTATCTCCGTCTAAGAGATATTAATATTATACACCTAATTTGTTAAAAGAAAACCCACGCTCTAGAAACGTGGGCTCGTCCGAGGAAAGACGTATAGTCTGGATAAGTCTCAATAAGGAGTAAAGAGAGCTAATCCCTTAAATTTAATTTTTTAAGTATATTGAGCGATACATCCTTCTTTGCTTCAACCTTAGTTGTGCCATAACCTTCATCTTTTAATTGAATTGTTTTGGAACCTTTTCTGTAGGTTACAATACATTTACATTTCCACATCTTCCAGCCATCAATGTCATACATTTTGTTATCAAAAGAATACTTTGCATCTAAAAGAATACGTTTATCCACTAATTCTTTGAGCTTACTTGTAGCTTCATTTAATTCTATTTGAGAATCAACATAGCATTTAATTCTTTCTTTTGCTTTTAAGACTCCTTTTGAATCAAGCAACTTTTCAACAACCGGAACAATCTTCTTCATATCGTAATTTGAATCTATGGCCATCGCTCCAATGATTGCCTCAATTAGATCAGCTTTAACTTTTGTAGTGTTCACCACATTATTTTTCTTATCTGCATCTCCTAAATACATATAGCCTGCTAAACCTAACTTATCTACAATTCCTGCTAGATATTCATTAGAAGTTAAGTCTTGTTTGTACTCGGTGAAATTGAATTCTGTTAAGTTACCTTCAGAATATAATTCCTTGGGTTTTTCCATTGAAATCCCCATAAATTCACGAGTAAATATGTTGATTACGCAATATTCGAGGATTGTATCGCCAATGAATTCCAAGAGTTCATTTGACTCTCCTCCGTGATCAACAACATAGCTTTTTCTTTTGAATGCTTGATATAGCAAATCTTTGTTATTAAATTGATAGCCAATCAATTCCATGACTTTTTCATTATTTTGTTTTAAATCCATATCTAAAACCTCTTTCTATCCCAAAGAAAGAATCCATGATTAACAAAACGACCAATGGATATTAGTTTCAAATAATTTTTGTAGTCACATCCATATAAATAAGAGCCTAGAACTTTTACTTATATAAATCAGATTACTCGATTAGTTCAAACCAATTTCTTATTGGGATGCACTTATTCTATCAAAAATATACCCATATATCAATTATGGGCATAAAAAATCGGATGATACGAGAACTAGTCTTTATCGGTATAGAAAAGCCGGCTTCACTTTAGCCGGCTCTGACAAGTTTTTACTTGTAGGAAGATATTACATGCCTTATCTTCGAATTTTTAGAAAAAGAAAAGCAAAAAGTGCTTGGTAATCTTTTTGCTTTTCAATGTTAGAAAGATTATTTTTCTCTTAATGGTGCACCAACATTATCTCTGAACGCGCCGGTTGCGATTTTTAGTAAATCAATTAACCAGCCTAAGAGAAAGCAGCCACCTGTTATAGCGAATAAGAGTCCTCTACCAATTCTACCAACGTAGAAATTGTGTAAACCAATAATTCCACCGAAAGCACAAAAAATTAATGCTTTACGTTTGCTCTTATCACTTGTTTGTGTAACGTAAGAAGACATAAACTTTCCTCCCTTATAATATTTTTATTCTATAGAGAGAGAGAGAGAGAGAGAGTCAAGCACTTTCACTATGTGAGTGCTAAATTTTTAAAATAAAAAACGCACGGTTATTCCGAGCGTTGTGAATGTTTTATTAATCTACTGTTGCTGAGAACTCAACATCCTTTTTGTCAGCT
>JAZLKX010000029.1:0-52262 GCA_045597865.1 Bacilli bacterium
CTGCAAAAAATCATTTAGACAAAAAATTAATTTCTATGATGCGTATTGTGACATTTCTAATGAAACAAAGTTTCAAATTGCCCAGGAACTTAAAACATTTAAAAATATCACCGAAATATCAAAGGAATTTAATGTTTCTCCATCAAAAATAAGAGAAATTCTTGATAATGACATCCCCTACCAAAAGAGAGGAAAGCTTCCTGAAGTCCTCTGTATTGATGAATTTTGTTTTAGACATTCTTCTAAAGGCGAAAAATTTCCTGCAGTAATTTCTGATGGATTAACTGGAAGAATTATCGATATTGTTGAATCAAGAAGAAAAGATTATTTGGTTGATTACTTTAGTAAAATACCTTTTGGTGAACGCAAAAATGTTAAATATTTTGTTTCTGATATGAATGATACTTACAAACAAATGCATAGAATTTTCTTCCCTGATGCAATTTATTTGATTGATATGTTTCACATCAGTAACTTGTTTAATAATTGTGTTCGTGAGGTCCGAAGTCGCATCATGAAAAATAACGAAAAAGGCTCAAAAGAGTATGGTTTTCTCAAGAATAATTGGAAATTCTTTCAAATGCACGAAGATCGACTTGTTACTTTAAAGAAGATAAATGAAAGAACCGGCGTCGTTACATTTTGGAATGAAGAGGTCAAATATGTTTTGAGAAAATACAATGAACTCAACAAAGCTTTTTCTTTAAAAGAAGAATTCTACAAAGCAACCCGAAAACTTTTGTTCTACACAGAAGCAGAAAGATTGATTTCCTTTCTGATTATAAGTTCAAATTCGTCACTTGTTCCTGAAGTTAACAAGTTGGGCAAATCATTACAAAATTGGAAATATGAAATTGTTAACGCTTTAGTAAGAAACCCATACAAAAGAAGACTGTCAAATGGCGTTGCAGAGGCAAACAATTCAGTTATTGAAAAATTAATTTCAACTTCTTTTGGATTGGTTAACTTCACTAGACTCCGAAAAAGGATACTTTACATAGTGAATAGCAAGAAGACCGGATAACCTGTTCGGTATTTCCGGTCTTCTTTACCCCATTTTAACGTGGAGTTATTTGATAATGTTTTTGGGGCTAAACCCCATGGAACCCCATTTTAACGTGGAGACCCTAAAATTAAAAACGGAGATTCACATTAAGTGGTCTCCGTTTTAATTTAATTAAATAGCTTTTTTAATTTGAGATGCAAGTGCTGGAAGAGATAACTCTCCAAGCTTTTCATTTTCTTTCATCTCAATTCTAAATCCATCATCTGCGACATAACGTGGAATAACGTGCACATGGAAGTGATAAACGCTTTGGCCTGCCTCTTTATTAACATTTGTTAATATATTGACTCCTTTGGCCCCTAAAATGCTAATTTGGGCCTGTCCTATACGTTGAGCAACATCCATAACCTTATGCATAATGTCTTTTTCTGCAGTTAGGAAGTTTTGTGTATGTATTTTAGGAATTACAAGCGTATGTCCTTGTGTTACTTGTGAGATGTCTAGGAAAGCTAAAACATCATCATCTTCATAAACAATGTTGCTAGGAATAATTCCTTGAGCTATTTTACAAAAAATACAATCTTTGTCGTACATAGTTTTCTCCAAAAATAAAGGGAGACCACGAGGATCTCCCTAAAAGTTTAATTAGTCTTCGTCATCAAACAAATCTGGATATTCGCTCTTGAAGTGTTCATAGAGTGAAGTTTCGTAGAATGTGAATTCGTATCCTTTAAGGATTTCTGTGTAAGCATCCTTAATGTAGGAATCTTTAGTTCCTAAGACTTTTGCAACTTCTCTTGCAATTTCTTCTGTCTTGAAGACATCATCTTTTGTTTCTGCGAGTTTGCTATAAGATGTAGCAGATTCGAGATTTAATTTTGGTGTTGATGGAGCTTCTTCTACTAAGACAATGTAGAATGCTTTGCCCTCGACATCTTGATAAACATAGTTGTAATGGTTGTCAGCATATGCTTGAGATTTTGCTGGAATGACAAATTTCTTGCCATTGATGTTTCTCATATATGGAGCTCTCTTGACATCGTTACCTTTCTTATCGGTTTCATATGCGCCTGGTCCATAGTGCATAACGCCATCAACTTCTGCGCTTGCGCCTTCTGGAAGAGATCCATCTTCATATTTTAATGAACCATCATCAAGAGTATTTGCAACATTAATGTTGAATAAACGATCTCTTAATGCTGATGGGAGTTCACTTAATCCACCGTTTTTGATGAACCAACCATCGGTTGTGTAGTCTTCTTTTGCAAGTGAAATAAGTTTTTCTCTTAAACCATATGCTTTAGATTTTCCGCTTGATGTGAACTTGTCTAATTCAGCCTTTTCAGAAGCAATTGGGAATCTTCCGGATTCTTCTGCTCTAATAGCTTTTTGATATGAAACAAGCAATTCACCAAGTTTTGATTCTTTGTAGTATGTTCCTGCTGGAACAAGAACAACATCGCCAAGTTTATAGTGATCTGCATCTGCTTCTTTGACTTCAATACCGTTGCAAGATGATGTACCATCATCAACTGGATCTCCGCCAAGAGTATCTTTTAATAAGTTATATGCGTCTTCTGAACCTTCAAATTTGATAATACCTTTGTTGCTTGTTGCAGCATCATCAGTAACATCAAATGCTCCGATTCCTTTGTAGCCTTTTATTGCATCAGCAATAATTTCAAAATTAAACTTTGCAGTATCTTCACCGACAACGTATTTGTCAGCAAATTTCTTTAACATCTTCCATGGAGTAACGTCGTTTTCATATGAAACTTTGATATAGTTTACTTTACGAGCGTATGCACGTCCAAGTGAAGAATAGTTGTTGTTGTAAACATATTCTTCGACGAGTTTGTCTTTAAGAATTTGTGGGAAAACTTTTTCTTCAATGTAGCCACGCTTTCCTTCTTCTGAGTTACTATATAAATCTTCATGTAAGAATGAGAATGCATTCTTTTTTGTTAATTCATTAGTAACGAAGAATGTGTTGAATTTAGCTCCATCAGGAATTGGTTGGAGATCATAGAATTCATAGTAGTGGGCCATCCAAAGTTTTGACTCATCGAATTTTCCTTCGTCGTCATTGTATGAACCAGAAGTAATTTCGTTGTAGAAGAATTCGTTAATTCTGTCCATGATATCTTCATAGAAGATATTGAAACGATTTAAACGAACTGCATTAGCATCAACTCCTTTGTCAGCAAATTTGTCATCACCATCACGGTGGAAGACTTTTGAATATTTGTTAACAAATGCGAGTTTTGTATCATCGCTTGCGTTAGCATCTTTGATTTCCTTATAGGAACCAAATCTACCTAAAGCGACTTCTTCAAGAAGGTCGGAGACAATCTTGGTATTTCTGTCAGTAGCGACAGAATCATAAATTTTTCCTATCTTATTGTCATCACCAGCTACAACTGAATCGTCTGCATTAATAACAATTGGTTCATCATAGCTTGTTGGGACTGCTGAAATAGGATCACATGATGCGAGAATGAATGCACCTGATAATGCGCAAACACCTGCAAATAATTTTTTAGAGATGTTCTTTTCCATCGTTGCAAAGTGCTCCTTCCTTTTTAAATAAATCAGAGATTTCGCTTATGTATATAGATTTGTTTGGATCAGCAACATAAACATCGCCAGTAATGGCAGCGCCGATTGTGTAATCAGAACCAGCAACCAATAAGGTTCCATCTGCTTTATAGTAATTAACACCATCTTCATATGTTCCGGTGGCTAAAACTTTAACTTCTTTGAACAATTCTTTATTGCCAATTCTAATGGATAAAATTTTGGTTTTTGCAGCTTCCAATGATGAAACTTCATTTGCATCAACCATAGCTTGTGCCATTTCATCAATAATAGCTGATAATTCAACCTTTTCTTTATTTTTGTCTAAACCATTACCATTTAGATAAGCGATACGGCAAGCTTGTGAGACAAGCTTTCCACGTTCATCGTTTTGTTTACGTAATGTTTCAATGTAATCGTTCCATGTTTTTTCCCAAGCTTCGCCTTTTTCTTGTTCTTTCTTATCGAGTCCACGAGCAATCCACATTTGTAATACTTGTCCTAATTGCTCATTCTTAACTTTAATACCTTCTTCATTGAAGAATCTTTGGAAGATATATTTGTTAAGTCTTTCGGAATCATAAGATTTGAATGTTGATAATAGACTCTCAGCTCTTGGCTTTGTGTCAGAAGCTTCTTTTCTTGAGTCAAAGTTGACGTATGTTGCTTTAGGATTTTTTGCTTCATCAATTGGATAAGCATCTTGATCTGGATAATAGGTTGTGTAGTATTCGCTTAATGAAACATTTGGATTTGTATCAAATGCTGAACGATTAACAATAATAAAGTGAATACCTTGATAATCACTACCTGCACGGACACAAAGGATTGGTGTCCAGCCAGATGCGGTTTTAACACTTAAAACATTTTTGCCAAGGTCATCCATGTGAATGAAACCTGTGCTCTTGGTTGCTTTTTCTGAGTCACTTAAGATGTGATCATCAGAATCAGGAACTGTAATAAGTGCGACTGAGTGTCTGTTTAAATATTTGTTATAGACGATATTTCTTGGATAGAAATTAGCCGAATCTTCTATAACAGATTTTCCGTTTGCGTCTTTGTCGATTTCTGCGACATCGTATAAATCTTTAAAGACTGAGAATGGAATTTCTGGGACTTCTGCTCCGAATGCATCAAGTGAGACTTTTTGGAAGCTCTTTGCAATGCCTGTAACTTCTGAAGCAGTTGCAGAGTTTCCTGGAATATTGATGTTGGATGCAAGGACTTGTTCTTTGTTTCCGCCTAAGAAGTTCTCATAGGCATAAATGCCTAATTTGAATTCATTGACGTAACCTGTTGAGTAGTCCATGATTCCAAGGTCACCGAAGTTTGCTGCAGAACCTGTATCTTCAGAATAACGTTTTGCAATTGTACCGAAGCTATCGACGTTGTTTTTGTCTGCTAATTCATTAACAACGTTAAATAACTTCTTAGCGTTTGCTTCTGAGATTGTTCCGTTTGCATAGTTGGTGCCTGAACCATCTTCTAATTTAACAAGGATGTGTGATACGTGATATGGGACCATATCTTTGAAATAACCATTCCAAAGTTGTTTTTCTCCATCATACTTAATGCTAGTATCACCCATCTTGATATCTTCAATGTGGTACTTGTAGAAGTTATCTTCGAAGAATTCTTTTTTAACTTCTTCGATGTACTTCTCTCTTAATTCGTCTTCATCTTTAGCGCCTTTGCTAGAGAGAATTGAGTTGAATTCGTCTGAATAACTTGTGCCGTTGTTATCAGCATTTGTTTGTGCAGTATTTTTGTCGGAACCGACTCTTTTATCTGCTTCAGCTTTAATTTCACCCATTTGTGGTTTTCCAAGATATTTCTTGGTTGTAACTTGATTTCCGTCTTTATCTTTTGAGATAACATCTGCTTCGTCAATATATGGATCCTTTTCGAAGTAGTTACGGACAACAATAGAATTGATTGCATCAAAGATTGATTGGAACTTTGAAGAATCTTTGTAATAATCTTCCAACAAATCATCGGCTTTGATATCGATGGAAGGATTATCACCTTCTTTATAGGTTATGATTTTACCATCAGCAGAATACTTAACGACGTTGTCACAACCAGCAAGAGTGCCAGCAGTGAGCATCGCGGTCATAATGCCAATAGCTAACTTAGATTTTTTCATAAGACCTACGTGCCTCCTTTTCAAACATAGCGAGGGTATTATATACATTTAATTGTATAAATACAACAAACTTTTTACTCAACTTTAATAAACAAGTTTATTTTTTGCTATATTTTTGTTGGAAATGTGAAAAAGAACAAAAATCAAAGATTTTTGAAAGATTTTTTATCATTTCATTTGCTAAGCGCCTTTTTCTTATATAAAATAGTTGCGGTTTAAAGAGGAGATTATGCCTATGTCAAAGCTAAGAATTGAGAACTTATACGTTGCTGTAAAAGATAAAGAAATCCTAAAAGGATTAACTATTGAATTTTCGTCAAATGAGACCATTGCTTTACTAGGTCCAAACGGTAACGGAAAATCTACTCTTTTACAAACCATTATGGGCAACCCAAATTACACTATTAGAAGTGGTAATATTTGGTTTGACGATAAAGACATCACAAAATTATCAGTTGATGAACGTTCAAAATTAGGAATTTTCCTCGGAATGCAATATCCAAGTGAGGTTCCAGGCGTTAACAATTCTGATTTTTTGAAGTCTGCACTTAATTCTCACAGAGAAAAACCAGTCTCATTATTTGAATTTTATAGATTAATGAATAATGCATACGAAAAAATGCATATTCCTTTCGAAATGGCTAACAGAAATCTCAATGAAGGTTTTTCTGGCGGCGAAAAGAAGAAAAATGAAATTCTCCAAATGTTAGTTTTAAATCCAGAACTCGTTTTATTGGATGAAATTGACTCTGGTCTTGATGTTGACGCAATTCAAATTGTTGCAAATGTAATTAAAGAAGAACAATCCAAACGTGGATTTTTAATTGTTTCGCACTATGCAAAACTCTATGATCTTATCAATATTGACAAGGTTGTTGTTCTTATTAACGGCAAGATTGCAAAGGTTGGAGACAAGTCATTAATTAAAAAGATTGATGAGCAAGGTTATGAGTGGATGAAGGCTGAAGGAATTGAGTTCAAAAATGAAGAAAAAATGAGCTCAGTTTCTATCGGAACTTGTGCCACAAAAGAAGCATTAAAAGGAGCCAAAAAATAGTGACAAATATTACATTAAAAAATAATGAAAAACGCGTACTCGAGTACACGAAATTTTCTGATGTAAATTTAGTCCTCAATGAAGGCTCTGAATTAACTTTAAAATTAGCAAATTTTGAAGAAAATTCTGAAATAAACATTACTGGAAAAATTGGAAAATATGCGAGAATTTCCGTGGTTTTTGCTGATTTTTCGAGTGGGAATAGCAAAATTGTGAGTCAAATAAATTTAGCTGAAGAAGGCGCAACTTGCGATTGGCATTTAGCAACTTTAGCCAACAAAAAAGACAATAAAATTTTTGATATTTCTTTTAAACATTTAGTTGGAAAAACAACCTCACTTATGGACAATTATGGAGTAGCTCGTGATGACTCAAAAATTGTCTTCTCAGGAGTGTCCCATATTACTGAAGGAGCTAAGGGCTCAAATGCTAAGCAAAATGCTAAGATTATTGTCTTTGATAAGAACTCTCAAGGCGTCGCTTCTCCAATATTAAAAATTGATGAAAATGAAGTTCAAGCAAGCCATGGTGCGATTGTTGGACAACTTAATTCTGATCATATGTTCTATTTAATGTCGCGCGGTCTTACACGTGATGAAGCAAGAATGCTTATAACTCTTGGTTACTTAAAACCAGTTTCAAAAGAATTTTCTGAAGAAACTCAAAATTTAATTGAAGAAGCTATTAAGGAGGCAATGTAATGTTTGATCCTTATAAAATAAGAAATGATTTTCCGATGTTTACTAGCAAAACCAAAATGCAAGGTTGCGATTTGGTGTTTTTAGATAATGCATCTACAACATTTAAGCCTCAATGCGTTATTGATGCTTGTAATCTTTACTATTGTAAAGAAACATCAAATTCTGGACGCGGTGATTATGACCTTATGTATAAAGTTGATACTACTGTCGAAGAAACAAGAAAGAATATAGCAGCATTTATTAATGCTGATGTAGATGAAATTGTGTTCACTTCTGGTGATACAGAATCGTTAAATATTGTTGCTTTTGGTTGGGGAAGATTTAACCTCAAAAAAGACGACGAAGTCTTAATTACAGAGGCAGAACACGCTTCTTGTGCGATGCCTTGGTTTGCTTTAGCAAAATCTGTTGGTTGTAAGACTAAATTTATTGAATTAACTGATGAAGGTAGACTAACTTTAGAAAACGTTAAAAAAGCAGTAAATGAACACACAAAAGTAATTTCTGTTGCAAACGTAACAAACGTCCTCGGTTTCTATACAGATTTAAAACCAATTTGTAAGTTTGCTCATGAACACGGAATTATTGTTGTTTGTGATGGTGCTCAATCAGTACCTCATATGAAAACAGATGTCAAGGACATGGATGTTGATTTTTTAACTTTTTCAGGTCATAAAATGTGTGGTCCAACTGGAATAGGAATTCTTTATGGTAAAAAGGAATTACTTGAAAAGACAATGCCATTAATTCTTGGTGGTGGAATGAATGAAGATTTCACAAAAGAAGGAAATTGTGTTTTGCATCCAGCTCCAAGAAAATTAGAACCAGGAACATTAAATATTGATGGAATCTATGGTTTGAATGCCGCTATCAAATATCTTGAAGGTATTGGAATGGACAACATTCAAAAACACGAACAAGAAATTAGAAAGTACGCAATTGATAAAATGAAAGGTATTAAGGATTTAGTTATTTACAATGAAAATGCTGAAGCCGGAATCATTTCATTTAATATTAAAAATGTATTCGCACAAGATCTCGCTACATTACTTAATTCAAAAGGAATTGCAGTAAGAAGCGGCAACCATTGCGCAAAGATTTTAAAAGAACAAATTAAAGAGATCGCAACAGTAAGAGCATCCTTCTATTTATACACTACAAAAGAAGACATTGATGCACTTGTTGAAGCGCTCAAAGAAGGAGGTAATTTCTTAGATGCCTATTTCGCTTAGTCCTCAAATGATGAGACAAATTATCATGGATCACTATGATAACCCACAATATAAAAAAACCCCAGAAAATGCAGGGATTTTTGAGAAAATTCACATGCATTCATCAAATTGTATAGATGATATTAATGTCTATGCATTGCTTGAAAACGGACTTGTAAAAGAAGCTTATTGGGATGGTGTCGCATGCACAATTTCTACCTCTTCTACAGATATAATGTGTGGTCTTATGATTGGTAAATCTTGGGAAGATGCCAAGTATATTATTGATCAATATCATCACATGATTCACGAGGAACCTTACGATAATTCAGTCCTCGATGAAGCTATTGTTTTTATGAACACATCAAAGCAAGCAGCTCGTATCAAATGTGCAACAATTGGATGGGATGCAATGCACGAAATGATTTGTAAACACGACCATGAAAAATAATATTGCAGAACAAGAATATAAATACGGATTTAAAGACGAAGACACATCCATTATTACAACCGGAAAAGGTTTGACTGAAGATGTTGTTCGTGAGATTTCACGTCTTAAAAACGAACCTGACTGGATGCTCGAATTCCGTCTCAAATCCTACAAGGCATTTAAAGAGCTTCCTATGCCTTCTTTTGGTCCTGATTTATCATTCTTAGATTTTGATTCTTACACTTATTTCACAAGAAACTCTACTAAAGTAGAGAAAGACTGGGATAAAGTTCCAGACACAATTAAAAATACATTCCAAAAACTTGGCATTCCAGAAGCTGAACAAAAGTATCTTTCTGGCGTTACAACTCAATATGAATCTGAGGCAGTTTATCATAATATGCTTAAGGAAGTTGAAGACAAAGGGGTTATCTTCTTATCAACTGACCAAGCAGTTCAAATGTGCCCAGAAATTGTTAAGAAATATTTCAATACAGTCGTTCCATTTAGAGATAATAAATTCTCAGCATTAAATGGAGCAGTTTGGTCTGGCGGATCATTTATTTATGTTCCAAAAGGAGTCAAACTTGATAAACCTCTTCAATCTTATTTTAGAATTAATAATGAGAAGTCCGGACAATTCGAAAGAACTTTAATTATTGTTGATGAAGGCGCAGATGTCCACTATGTGGAAGGTTGCACTGCACCAATTTATTCAAAAGATTCTTTGCATGCTGCAGTTGTTGAAATTGTTGTATTAAAAGATGCACATTGTAGATATTCTACAGTCCAAAACTGGTCGACTAACATTGTTAACCTTGTTACCAAACGTGCAAAAGTTATGGAAAACGGCCATATGGAATGGATTGATGGAAACGTCGGTTCTCAAACAAACATGAAGTATCCTGCTTGTATATTGGCAGGCGAAGGTGCTAAAGGCACCTGTATTTCAATCGCAGTTGCAGGCAAAGGCCAATATCAAGATGCTGGTGCTCGTATGATTCACCTTGCAAGCAACACAAGCTCAACAATCATTTCTAAATCAATTGTTAAAAATGGTGGTGTTGCAAATTATCGTGGATCAGTTAAACACATGAAGAGTGCATTAAATTGTAAATCACATGTCGAATGTGACACATTGATTTTGGATGATATTTCAAAATCTGATACAATTCCTACAAATTTGGTCCAAAATAATACTTCATTTATTGAACACGAAGCAACCGTTTCAAAGGTGAATGAAGATCAACTTTTCTACTTAATGAGTAGAGGTATCTCAAGAAAAGATGCAATTCAAATGATTATTATGGGATTTATTGAGCCATTCTCAAAAGAACTTCCAATGGAATACGCAGTTGAATTAAATCAACTTATTAAGATGGATATGGAAGGAAGCGTCGGATAGACATGAAAGCTTATGATGTAATTGTTGTTGGTGGTGGACACGCAGGTGTCGAAGCATGTGCTGCTAGTGCGCACATGGGTTTAAACACACTTTTAATTACATTAAATAAGAAGATGATTTCGAACATGCCTTGTAATCCATCAATTGGTGGTTCCGCTAAAGGCGTTGTTGTTCGTGAAATTGATGCTTTAGGTGGAATGATGGGCATTGCAGCTGACCATGAATATTTACAGATGAAGATGTTAAATACAGGTAAAGGTCCAGGTGTACAATGCTTAAGAGCACAAGAAGATAAATTTAATTACCCACATTATATGCAAGAGCTTCTCGATAAAATCGAGAATTTAGATATTTTAGAGGCTGAGGTAACCGGAATTCATCACGATGGTGAAATTGTTAATGGTGTCATTTTAAAAGACGGCACAGTGATTTCTTCAAAAGCAGTTGTTATCTCAACCGGAACCTACATGGAAGGTGCAATTTTAAGAGGTCACAAATCAGTGAGTGGTGGACCTGATGGAGAAAAACCATCAATCGGTCTTTCAAAATCACTTCAAGACATGGGTTTGGAGATTTTTAGACTCAAAACTGGCACCCCTCCAAGAATTAAAAAGAGCTCAATTGACTTCTCTAAAGCAACTCCACAATACGGAATGGAAGGCAATTATGCTTTCTCATATTTAACAAAAGAATTTAAACCACTCAAAGAACAAGTTCTTTGTTGGTTGATTTATACAAACGAGAAAACTCATAAATTAATTACTGATAACTTAGATAAAACTGCAACTTATAATGGACTTCAAACTGGTGTTGGACCACGCTATTGTCCATCAATCGAATCTAAGGTTATGACCTTCAGAGACAAGAAACGTCATCAACTTTTCCTTGAACCAGAATTTGCAGATGGAGAATCTATTTACTTACAAGGTTTCTCAACCGCAATGGAAGAAGAAATGCAAGTTAAAATGGTTCACACTCTTGAAGGTATGGAACATGCAGAATTCTTAAAATATGCTTACGCTATTGAATATGATGCATTAGTTCCAACTCAATACGACTTAACTCTTAGAGTTAAAAAATATAAAGGTTTATATGGTGCAGGACAAATCTGCGGAACATCTGGCTATGAAGAGGCTGGAGGTCTTGGTTTAGTGGCTGGAATTAATGCTGCTTTATATGTCCAAGGAAAAGAACCATTTATCCTAAAAAGAAACGAATCCTATATTGGCGTTATGATTGACGATATTGTCACAAAAGGAACACTTGAACCATACCGTCTTTTATCTTCACGTGCTGAGTACAGATTATTGCTTCGTCACGACAATGCTGATGTGCGTTTAACACCATATGGTTATAAGCTTGGTTTAATCTCAGAAGAACGTTATCAAAACTTCGTAAAAAAGAACGAAAACGTGCAAAAAGCTATTGAAATCCTGGGTAAAATTCATTTAGGTTCATCTAAGAAAGTCAATGATTATCTTACCTCAAAAGGCCTTGAAACACTTAAGGCCGGAGTCTCTGGAATTGAGTTCTATAAACGTCCAGAAATTCATTACGAAAACATCTGTGATTTGATTCCAGAAATTAAAGAAATTGAACTTGATTTTGTAGGCGTCGCTCAGCTTGAAATTTCAGTTAAATATGAGGGCTACATTAAACGTGAATTAAATGAAGCAAATTCGTTTGCAAAATTTGAAAATTATTCTATTCCAGAGGGTATAGATTACTTACATATGCATGGACTCGCATTGGAAGCACGTCAAAAACTTGATAAAATAAGACCAACAACTGTTGGACAAGCCGGAAGAATTTCTGGAATTAACCCAGCAGACATTTCAATCTTAATTTTAAACTTAAAGAGAATGGCAAAATGAAATTACTAGAAGAATTTGGATTAAATAAAGAACAAATTAACAAATTTGAGAAGTATTTATCTCTTCTTTTAGAATGGAATGAAAAATTCAATTTAACTGCCATTACTGATAAAGATCAAATTGAAGAAAAACACTTTGTGGATTCTTTAATGTTAATAAAATACACAGACCTCAAAGAAAAATCTTTAATTGATATTGGTTCAGGTGCTGGATTCCCAGGCATTGCTTTAGCAATTGGAGAACCTGAACTCAAGGTTACTTTATTAGAATCAAACGGAAAGAAAGTTTCATTCTTGAAAGAGGTCGTTAAAGAATTAGAACTTTCAAATGTTAAAATTATTCAAGGAAGAGCTGAAGAACTTGGCACTAGAGAGAATTATGACATTGTTACTGCTCGTGCCGTTAAAGAGTTAAATGTTTTACTCGAAATTAGTTATTATCTTTTGAAGGTTGGCGGAACCTTCTTTGCATATAAAGCAAGCAACATTGATAACGAAATCGAGAACGCCAAACATGCATTCAAATGTCTTCAAATTGATGGCTTTAACAAGATTGAATATAACCTTCCAAAATCAAAAGATAATCGAGTTTTGCTGGGAATTTTGAAGAAAAACAAGACTTTAAAGAAGTACCCAAGACGTTATGGAGAAATAGTTAAATCACCTTTATAAAAGTTGTGATATAATATTAACAGTTTCAGGGCAGGGTGTAATTCCCGACCGGCGGTAAACTCCGCGAGTCGAAAGGTTGATCTAGTGCAATTCTAGAAGCGACAGTAAAGTCTGGATGGTAGAAACATTTTAGAAAAATTGCCTTGAACGAAAGGCATTTTTTTATGGATATTAAGTTACTTATATTTGGAATCCTAATGATAGCTTTCGTTTTTGTGTTTTTAAAAGTCTATTTTAAAGAAAAACAAGAAACGAAATACAAAATTACAACAAAAAACATTGTTAGAGTTGGTATTTTTGGAGCTATCGCAGCAATTCTTTACATTTTAGTAAAGTTCCCAGTTCCATTTTTGCCGCCTTTCTTAGAATTTCATTTTGATGAAGTTCCTGTTTTAATTGCATCATTTGCTTATGGACCAATTCCAGGACTTTGCGTATTGTTTATAAAAACAATAATTAAGCTTCCATTCACCAATTCATTAGGTGTTGGAGAAATTTCTGACTTAATTTATGGTGCAGCTTTAATTCTTCCTGCAGCAATTCTTTATAAGAAGAATAGAAAATTCAAATCCGTAATTGTTGGATTAGGAATCGGCTGTGTTTTAGAGATAGCGGTTTCATTAGTCCTAAATATTTACCTTATGATCCCATTCTACATGAATATGATGGAATTTTCTGAGGAGGCAATTCTTCAATTATGTCAGATGGCAAATCCAGCGATAGTGGATGTTAAATGGAGTTATGGTTTGATTGCAGTCCTTCCATTTAACTTAATAAAAAATGTCGCAATCATAATTCTTACAATTGCAACATATAAATCTACACATAGGTTTATTGATAAATTACAAAACTAAAGAAAAAACCATCCAAAGGATGGTTATTTTTCTATTTTAATCAATAATTATTCGACGTCGATAGCACCGAATGGACATTCAAATCCGAGTTCACCGTCTACATCGGCAACTGCTTTTGCGTGTCCATCATCATCAAACTCGAACACTTCTGGGCGTGAACCGACACAAAGGCCGCATGAACCGCAGAGTTCTGGATTAACTTTTACTTTTGGCATGATTTTTACCCCCGCTGCGAATTATTATATAAAAAATATAAATACATATCAATAAAACTTAAAAAAATTATTCATATGTGATAACATATCTCGCAGAAGGATTTGGTATGACTAGAGTTGAAAAATTTCGACGTTATCGTGAAGAGATTGCAAACATGAAATTTGAATCTTCTTCATCTAAAAAGACACTTTCTGAAACCGTTGAAAGAATGTGTGTTGATAATGACAGTTCTAAACTAAATTATGAACAAGTTCTTGATGTATTTGATACTTATGATCCAGATGCAAAAGATACGAAAAGAAAACATCATTTTAAGTTAAGAAAAAACCAAATCATTTATTGGTCGATTGCAGCAGTAGTTATACTTGCATTAGTAATTGCAATCATCGTTGTAGCAAGTAATTTGTAAGGAGAAAACAAGATGAAAAAAGTTGTTATTGCTGTTGATGGTCCAGCAGCCGCAGGAAAGTCCACAATTTCAAAAATAATCGCGAAAAAGCTAGGATTTACATATATTGACACAGGTGCAATGTACCGCGCTTTTACCGAATATGTTTTAAGAAAAGGCGTTAATCCACAAGATGAAAAAGCTTGTTGCGCACTTATTCCAGAGGTTGAAATTGAGCTATTCCCAGATGGCAAAGTTATGTGTTCTGGAAAAGATGTAACAAGAGAAATTCGTGAGCCACATGTTTCAGGAAATGTTAGCTACATTGCTTCTTACAAAGACATTAGATTAGCAATGGTTGACCTTCAGAGAAAAATGGCTGAAAAAGTTTCCGTTGTTATGGATGGAAGGGACATTGGAACATATGTTTTCCCAAATGCTGATGTTAAAGTTTTCCAAATCGCATCAGTTGAAGAAAGAGCAAAACGTCGTTTTAAAGAAAATCAAGAAAAAGGAATTCCTTGTACACTTGAAGACATCATTGAAGATGTTAAAAAACGTGATCGTATCGATTCAAGTAGAGCGTTTGCTCCACTTAAACCTGCAGAAGATTCAATTGAATTAGATACTTCTAATTTAAATATTGAAGAATCAGCAGAAGCAATGTTAAAAATTATTTTTGATAAAACAGGAATTAGATAATGAGTTTAGGAGTAGTCGCAATTGTTGGTAGCCCAAACGTAGGGAAATCTACGATTTTTAATCGTATCGTTGGAAGAAGACGCGCAATTGTTGATGACCAACCTGGTGTAACTCGTGATCGTCTCTATGAGACTGCTGAATGGTTGGATAGAGAATTTCGTTTAGTTGATACTGGCGGAATTGAAATTGAAAATAGACCATTCCAAGAACAAATAAGAGTTCAAACACAACTTGCAATGGACGAAGCAGATGTAATTATCTTTGTCGCTGATGGCAAAAAGGGTGTTACAAAAGATGATCGTTTCGTTGCAAAAATGTTATATAAGTTCAATAAACCAGTTATTTTGGCTGTCAATAAAATTGACAACCAAGATATGTTAACAAACCTTGGTGAATTTTATTCTCTTGGCTTAGGTGAACCAATTGCAACTTCTGGTGAACACGGCATTGGAATAGGTGATATTTTGGACAAAATCATTAAGTCTTTACCTAATGATAAAGAAGTCGTTTATGACGACGCAATAACATTCTCAATTATTGGTCGCCCAAACGTTGGAAAGTCATCTCTTGTAAACTCTATTCTTAAAAAAGAAAGAGTTATTGTTTCCAATATTGTTGGAACAACGCGTGATTCTATCGATACACGCTTTACAAGAGACGGAAATGATTTTGTGGTTATAGATACTGCTGGACTAAAAAAACGTGGCAAGATTTATGAGTCTGTAGATAAGTATTCTATGCTTCGTGCTTTAGCAGCAGTCGATAGAAGCGAAATTGTTCTTCTTGTGATTGATGCCAACGAAGGAATTATTGAACAAGACAAGCATGTTGTTGGCTATGCAATTGAGAAAAAGAAAGCTGTTATTATTGTTGTTAACAAGTGGGATTTAGTGAAGAAAGAACAAAATACTCAAGCAGAATTTGAAAAGAAAATTCGTAATCAATTCCAATTCTTAGAGTACGCACCAATTGTCTTTGTCTCTGCTAAGACATCAAGTAGAGTTGATACAATTTTTGATAAAATCAAAATGGTTCATGAAGCTTATGATACACACATTTCAACTTCATTACTTAACCAAGTCGTTCAAGATGCTCAACTAATGAATGAAGCTCCAGATTTCAATGGTGGAAGACTAAAGATTTACTTTGTAAATCAAGCAAATTCTTGTCCTCCAACATTTGTGTTGTTTGTAAATAAACCAAAATATGCGCATTTCTCTTATCTTAGATATATTGAGAATAGACTTAGATCCTCGTTCAATTTGGATGGAACTCCAATAGAACTGGTTCTAAGAGAGAGAGTTTAATTAAAAGTCCGATAATATCGGGCTTTTTTATTGAAAAATATTATTGGTTAATGTTGTTTAGTTTACTAAACGAAAAATATTTGTTATTATACTAGCAATAGAAGGAGACTTTCTCATGAATAGAGCGGAATTAGTTTTAGCTGTTAGTGAAAAAACGGGTTACCCAAAAGCTGATGTTGAATTAATTGTCGATGAATTCTTTAGCATTGTTGAACAAAAAATTGTTAGGGGAGAGGAAATTAAAATCTCTAACTTCGGTGTCTTCTACAAGAAGGAGAGACTTGCAAGAAAAGGAACAAATCCATCTGATGGAACTCCAATTATCATTCCTGCAAATAGCACCGTTGGATTTAGACCTTCTAAGATTATCAAAGCAAAAGTTAATAAATAACACTTGCTTAAGATGGAAAAGGTGCTCTAATAAAGCGCCTTTTTATTAACCTAAAATGAACAAAGAAACATTTACAAAATTAGTTAGCATTTTCAAAGAAAATGGTTATCGCCTTTATATGATTGGCGGAACAACCAGAGACTATTTACTTGGTCTTGATGTTTTTGATTTTGATTTTGTTACAGATGCAACTCCTGAAGAAATAAAAGTTTTCTTACCAGATGCTGATTTTACTTTTGCAAAATTTGGTTCAGTTAGAGTTAAAGTAGATGGCGTTAAAGTTGATGTCACTACTCTAAGAGTAGAAGAAGACTATGAAGACTTTAGACACCCAGGAAAAATTAGATTTGTAAAAACTGTTGATGAAGATTATGTAAGAAGAGACTTCACAATTAATGCAATTTATATTGATGAAGACTTTAAAGTCATTGATCCATCCAATGGTTTAGAAGATTTAAATAATAAGCTAATTCGTTTCATCGGAAATCCGGAAAAGCGAATTAAAGAGGACCCACTTCGTATTTTAAGAGCAAAAAGATTTGCTAATAAATTAGGATTTAAAATCGAAGAAAACTCACAAAAAGCTATGGAAAAACTCAGTTATTTATTGGATAAACTTAATCCAGATAAAATTAAAGAAGAAGAAAGAAAAAGCAAGTCTCATTAAATATTTATTTAATTATTAAAAGATTTGTATTAGAATATTGCTCACTATGTCAAGCGCACAAATGGAAGCATTAGACTTCCGCTACCTCTTATTAGAATATTACAAGAAGCTCAGAATTACTGAGAATGAGCTTTCTGTTATTTTAATGATTGATCATTTGCTTGGACAAAAGAATTCTTTGATTACACCAGACATTCTTTGTTTAAAGATGAATCTTTCTATTAAAGAATTAGACAAAATTTTTGTCGACTTAATGGAAAAGGGTTATTTACTTTTTGATACAGGAAAGAAAATTAAAGTTTCTTTAAAACCACTTCAAAAGAAGTTGCTTGAAGCATTTGAAGCTGAGCTTGCTCAAGAAAATGAAATTAATTCATCAATTGAAAAAGCTGCTTCGCTAAAACAAATTTATGTAGAATACGAAAAATTATTAAAGAGAACCTTATCTCCAATTGAAATTTCTATCATTAATGATTGGAATTCTCGCGGTTATACACCTGCTCAAATTATTGATGCATTAAAGGAATGTCTTTCCAAGGGAAAGAAAACATTCAAATCAATTGATAAAGTCTTACTTCAATGGCAAACAAGAGATGACATTGAAAAGGCTGGAGTAAGTGCAACAAGCGATAAGTGGGACAAAAATATTGAAAAGACATTAAAAATTGCAAAGGCAAAATGGATCGATGATTAATAAAGAATTAATTCTTTCATATTTAGATGAAAAATATCCAAATGCTTACTGTGAATTAAAATACACAAAAGATTATGAATTATTAATAGCAGTTATGCTTTCAGCACAGACAACTGATAAGTCTGTTAACGAAGCGACTGCTATTTTATTTAAAAAATATCCAACTTGTGAAGATTTAGCTAAGGCTAATCCTTATGATGTTCAAAGAATTATTTCACATTTAGGAATGTATCAAGTTAAAGCAAAAAACGTTATTAAAATCGCTCAAAGATTAATACAAGATTACGGTGGTCATGTTCCTAATGATGCAGAAGCATTACTTTCTCTTCCTGGTGTAGGAAACAAAACCAAGAATTGTGTTTTAGCTGAACTTTATAATGAACCTCTTCTGGCAGTTGATACTCACATGCAAAGATTTGCAAAGAGAATGGGCATCGCAAACGAGAAAGATTCTGTTGAAGTTATTGAAGAGAAATATCTTAAATTTATACCAAAAGAAAGAATAGTAAAAACTAACCATCAAATCATCTGGTTTGGTAGATATTTCTGCAAAGCCATTTCACCTGATTGTGAACATTGCAAATTACGTGAAATATGCAGGAAATAGCTAGGATTTCTCAATGAATTCCTGGATAATTGGTAAATAATCAAGGCGAGGAACAAACGCCTTTTTTATTTGTTTGCCAACCTCTTTTATTGTGTTGTATGGAATAGATTTTCTTTCTCCATTTTCGTAAAAATTTATTACGTATTGAGCATCTAAAAAATAGACCTCATCTAGTTCAGAAAATTCAATGATAAAAAAAGCGATTCCTTTATGTTTAATTACTTGTTTTAAATGTTCAATTTGGTGCTTTGAAATGTTTGCTAAAGGAAAAGAAGTTAACTTCTTTGTAGACTTTGCTTCAAAATCTAAATACCTTCCGTTATAAACTCCGTTATAGTCCGTAGTTGATTGTTTTTCAAAATAAGCATTTGTAATTATTGGCCCATTTGAATAATCTACTGAAACAACATTGATTGGAGTCGGTCTTTTTGTTACTAAACAAAGGCCTTGGTTGCGATAATAATCATTAGTTTCATTGATATCGTTTTCAAAAGCCATGCCTCTGTTTCCATGAGAAAAAGATTTGGGTTTTGCTGGTGATTTTGCTGGTATTTTTAAGTTTTTTTGAAAATTTTTACCGTTTGCGTAGTTGATCATTCTAGAGAATCATCGACAAATTTTTCGAATTCTTCCGCAGTGACGTTTTCTTTGTTAGCAAGTTTTTCAATTGCTTGGTGAATTGGTTGTGGAAGATGACGATACATGCCGAGAGTTTTGCGGTATTCATTTTTTAATATTTCTCTATTTTTAACAAATGCATCATAAAGATAAACTAAGTTTAGCGTATCTGCTAATGCGTCGTGTTGGGTACCTTCAAACTCAATATTGAAAACCTTTAGCATATTTGCAAGAGATAAATTGTTGTTTTTCTCATCTTTAACATAGTTATTTGCAAATTCTGCGAAGTCAAATTGATGTTTAATGATAATCTCAACATCTTCCTTCTTAACATCTAAGTTGTGTGCGAGTGACTGGGCCATAATTCTAAAGTCATGGTTACCAAAGGTAACAAACAAGCATTTTGAATAGTCGTGACCCATGTACTTTTTAAGCATATCTATTGCAACTCTAAATGAAACACCTTTTTCCTTTAAATTTGCTTCGGTAATTCCAGTTAAGTCAGTAACAACTTTGCCGATTCTATTTTTTGCCTTAACTAAAGTGTACATTCCTTTGTGAATCTTCTTAACTGATCCATCTTTACGAATCTCAACTTTAACAGCACCAATAGCAATCATTTCATGGGTAAATTGGGTTCCTTCAAGATCCATGAAACACAAAGTTTTTCTTAATTGCAATAAGTTGGTTAACGCCTTCATAACGGGTTTAATTATAACACTTATGTTTTGTTTATAAAAAACAATTTGAGTTTAGAATATAACTTTAATATAATTAAAAGGCACATTTATGAAAGCAAAACACACATCTGAGACTTTATTAAATAAAAAATTTACTCCAGCTGAAAAAGGTTATGCTCCTCTTGAAGTTGATGAATTTTTTGATGGTATAATCGAAGATTATAAGATGTATGAAAAAGAAGTTGCAGAAGCAAGTTCTAAATGCGCAAAAAAAGATGAAGATATCGAAGAACTTAAGAAGGCTCTTAGAAAAGCTGAATTAGAGATTGCCGAAGTAAAAAAACAATATGGAGCTTTCCCAAAAGACAAAGGCGTTTCACAAGACAATGTTAAACTTCTAAAGAAAATCGATATTTATGAAAGAGCCCTTTGGAAAAAGGGTATCGATCCAAAAAAATTACTTTCCGACCCGGATAATTGCTAGCTTTGCTAGAGGAAAGTCCATGCTCGCACGGGCTGTGATGCTCGTAGTGATTGCGCTAGCGGAAAAGATAACGCTAGGTACGTAGGAGTACGTAACGGCGGAACTAGTCTAAAACTTCGGTCATGATAATGTTCCCTAAGGTGCCACAGAGACGCAGTAAGCGGAAACGCAGAAATGAAACGTTGGTAAACCCCACAAGCGAGAAACCCAAATTTTGGTAGGGGAGATCGAGCGAGAGAACCGAATCTCAATCGGTACGGCTATGCCGTAGATAAATTATTATCCTAGACAAAACATGGCTTACAGGGTCGGACACTCACTAAAGGAGATAAGACGATGAATTTACCTAACAAGATTACAGTCAGTAGAATCATTCTTATTTTGGGAATGATTATTGCTATGTTTGTTTTAGCACTCATTCCTGATTTACAGGTAATGACTATCGGTAATAGTGGTATAAACCTAGTTTATCTTATCTTTACTTGTGTTTTTATTATTGCAGCTTTTACTGACATGCTTGATGGAAAAATTGCTAGAAAATACAATCTCGTTACAGACTTCGGAAAATTCCTTGATCCAATTGCTGATAAATTACTTAATGACGCAACAATGATTTTCCTTCTCGTGCCACAGGCTTATGCACCTGCACAACGCAATGATCCAACCATGTTAACAATCCTTGCTGTTTGTGTAATTTTAATGATTGGTAGAGATCTTGTTGTTGATGCATTAAGACTTATTGCAGTTAAGAAAAATATTGTTATTGCAGCAAACATTTTTGGCAAGGCAAAAACAGTACTCCAAATGATAGCAATTCCAATGCTTCTTCTCAATGACTGGCCATTTAATTTATTCGACAAAACATGGCCAAATTCACTGCAAATCTCCAATATTTTCTTCTATTTAGCCACAATTATGTCGCTCGTTTCTGGTGTAATTTATGTCTGGCAAAATAGAGCAGTTTTGAAGGAAACAAAATAATGAAAAAGTTACTTCAAGAATTAGCAGAAAAAGGTTTAACTTTAGGCTCAATCGAATCTATGACCGGAGGACTTTTTGCTGCTGAATTTACAAGCATCCCAGGATCATCAAAAGTTTTTAAAGGTTCAGTTGTGACCTATGCTACAGAAATTAAAGAAAAAGTCGTTGGTGTTAAAACTGAAACAATTGAAAAATTTGGTGTTGTTTCAGACGAGGTCGCAAAAGAAATGGCTGAGTGTGGAAGAAAACTTTTAAATGTTGATATTTGTGTTTCCGTTACGGGAAATGCTGGTCCAACTTGTGAACCAGGAGGAAAACCTGCTGGATATTTCTGTGTTGCAGTTTCCACAAAAACTGAAACTATTGTTAAAAATTTCAAAATTAACAAAAAAAGAAATGGTGTTAGAAATAGTGCAGTTCTCGCTATGCGAGATATGATACATTTAAAAAGTATTTAAAAATATTTTATCGGAAATGACGAATTCTCCTGAAATTATAATTAGGAGAACAAAATTATGAATAAGAAAAATTTAGACTCACAAAATTTAGATGCTGTTCTCAGTGAAATTGAGAAAAATTTTGGCAAGGGAAGCATCATGAAACTTGGTGATCGTCCACAAATTGACACGGACGTCATTCCATCTGGAAGCTTACTTCTTAATAACGCGTTAGGAATTGGTGGTTATCCAAAAGGACGCATTATTGAAATTTATGGTCCAGAATCAAGTGGCAAAACCACTTTAGCATTGCATGCAATCGCAGAGGCACAAAAGAAGGGCGAAAGAGCCGCTTTCGTTGATGCTGAACATTCAATTGATCCACAATATGCAAAAAATTTAGGAGTTAACATTAACGAACTCATCCTTTCTCAACCAGATTATGGAGAGCAGGCTCTTGAAATTGTTGAAAAGTTAGTTAATTCTGGCGCTTTTAACATTATTGTTGTTGATTCTGTTGCTGCATTAGTTCCTCAAGCAGAACTTGAAGGAGAAATGATTGAAAGCACAGTTGGCTTACAAGCTAGACTTATGTCTAAAGCATTACGTAAACTTGCTGGCGCTATGAATCAAAATGAATGTACGGTTATCTTTATTAATCAATTGCGTGATAAAGTTGGCGTAATGTATGGAAATCCAGAAACAACTACAGGTGGCAAGGCTTTAAAATTCTATGCCTCAATTCGTCTTGATATTAGACGTACAGAAGCTCTTAAAAACGGTTCTTCCGTTTACGGAAATACCGTTAATGTTAAAGTTGTTAAAAACAAAGTTGCACCTCCATATAAAAATTGCTTAATTGATATTATCTACGGTAAGGGCATTAGCCATGAAGGTGAACTCCTTGATCTTGGCATTCAATACCAAGTACTCTCGAGAGCGGGTGCGTGGTATGAATATGATGGAACGAGATTTGCAAATGGCAAAGAGGCCGGAAAAGCTTATCTTGAAACCCATCCAGAAATGGCACAAGAGATTGAAACCAAAATTAAAGAAGCAATTACAAAACAAGATTAGTCCGGAAGCGGACTTTTCTTTTACAAAATTAAATTAAAGGTTTTATTTATAAACTCACTTTTGTATAATGTTATTGTACTTTTCAAGAAAGTACTTATTACCATAGATTAAATTTTCGGATTAAATCCGTTGAAATATAATTACAATCGACCGCAGTTGATTTTCGGTAATAATCTCAATTATTGGCTTTTCATATCTTTAGATATGCAAATGCCTTATTTATATAGTTAGGAGGCACAAAACATGCCAGATTACGTATGGGTTATACTCATTGCCGTAGCTTTGCTTGTTGGTTTTGGCGTAGGCTTTTTACTACTCAAACTTTTACCAAGCATTAAGGCAAAAGATGCCAGCCACAGGGCTGACAAAATTATCCGCGAAGCAGAAATTCGTGGTGAACAAATCAGAAAAAATGCTCAACTCGATGGAAAACAAACAGTTGCTGAAATGAAGCAAGAAGCAGAGAGAGATATTCGCGAAAGAAAACAAGAATATGCAAATCTCGAAAATAAGCTAAATCAAAGAGAGCAAAACATCGATCGTCGTGATGAAAACTTATTAAAGAAAGAAAACGCAATCGAAGAAAAGAACGAATTACTCAATCGTCGTATGAGAGAATACGACAAGAAAGAAGTCGTCTTACAAGAAAAAATTGATTCAATCATTTCTGAACTTGAAAAAGTTGGTCAACTTTCTGTTAAAGAAGCAAGAGACCAAATTTTTGAAAGAGTTGAATCAAAAATGTCAAAAGAAATTGCTGCTTACATCAAGAATAAAGAAGATGAAGCTAAAGCAGAAGTCGAAGGAAAAGCAAAAGAAATGCTTGGCATTGCTATTAGCAAATACGCTCAAGAAGAAGTTCAAGAAAGAACAGTTTCAGTTGTTGCTCTTCCATCAGATGAAATGAAAGGTAGAATTATTGGCCGTGAAGGTCGTAACATTCGTACCATGGAACAACTCCTCGGTGTTGATCTCATCATTGATGACACACCAGAAGTTATCACAGTTTCCTGCTTTAACCCAATTAGACGTCACATTGCAACTAAGTCTTTAGACTTATTGATTAAAGATGGACGTATTCAACCAGGAAGAATTGAAGAAATTGTTGCTAAGGTTACTGAAGAAGTTGACCAAGACATTCAAAAAGCTGGTGAAGAAGCAGCATTCAAACTTGGTTTACCAAAAATTAACAAAGAATTACTAACTTATGTTGGTAGACTTAAATACCGTACATCTTATGGTCAAAATGCTTTAGATCATTCTATGGAAACAGCCTATTTAGCAGGCATTATGGCTGCTGAACTTGGTCTTGACCAAAACCTCGCAAAACGTGCTGGTTTATTACACGATATTGGTAAAGCAGTAGACTTTGAACAAGATGGTTCACACGTTGAACTCGGCGCAAGACTTGCAAAGAAGTACAACGAACCAGACGTTGTTATTAATGCAATTGAATCTCACCATGGTGATGTTCCACAAAATTGTATTATTTCACATTTAGTTCAAGCTGCAGATACATTATCAGCTGCTAGACCAGGTGCACGTAGTGAAACTCTTGAAAACTACATCAAACGTATTGAACAACTTGAAACAATTTGTAAATCATTTGATGGTGTCTATCAATGCTATGCAATGCAATCAGGTCGTGAAGTCCGTGTTATGGTTTTACCAGACAAGGTTGACGATTTAACTGCATTTAAGATGGCAAGAGACATTCGTGAAAAGATTGAAACTGAAATGACCTATCCAGGACAAATTAAAGTTTCAGTTATTCGTGAATATAGAGCTGTAGAAACAGCTAAATAATTTATTATTTACCGGGCAAAACCCGGATAGAAAGATATCTTTATGAAAATATTATTTTTTGGAGATATTGTCGGCCAGGTAGGCCGTAACGCAGTTAAACACAATATTGAGAAGTTGGTAAAAAAATACCAAATTGATTTCGTCATAGCTAATGGCGAAAATGCTACTCACGGAAAAGGTTTAATTGAAAAGCATTACAATGAACTTATTGATGCAGGCATCGATTGCATTACTTTAGGCAATCACTATTTATCAAAAAATATGATCGTCAATTATATTGATGATGCCACTTCATTAGTAAGACCGCTTAATATTTCTAAACGTATTGGTGGTGAAGGATCCGTTGTTTTTGAAGCAAATGGAGTTAAGATTCGTGTTACCAATATTTTAGGTACTGCATTTATGCAGGAAGAAGTTGCATCACCTTATTATTCATTAAAAAGTTTAATCGATAATAATGAAGGCGAAGATGTAATTCACATTGTTGATTTCCATGCTGAAGCAACTGGTGAAAAAATGAGTTTTGGTTATTGTTTTGATGGATTAGTTTCCGCTATCGTTGGAACTCATACACATGTCCAAACAAACGATGCAAAGATTCTAGAAAACGGAACAGGCTTCATTACCGATGTTGGTATGTGTGGAGCAGCAAATGGTGTTTTAGGATTTGACAGAGACACAGTTATTCAAAAAACAATTTTTGGTTCAAATGAACGTTTTGACCTTGATAAAGATGATCAAGAAATGGTTAATGCTGTTGTCATTGATATTGATGAAATGACTCATAAAACTAGAGAGATTTTTTCAATCTCATTATTAGGAGAAAAACATAATGGCTAACAAGTGTGTTTACTCATCCTTACCGGATTCAGATATTGAAAGAAGGCGCAATCTTTCTTTCGATTTTTCATATCCAAATTTCGACGTTCCAAAACGCCTTTCTGAGTTCGCAAAAGGAAAGAAATATTTTATTCACACTTATGGTTGCCAAGCCAATTATCGCGACCAAGAAATTATGGCAGGATTACTCGAAAAAGCCGGGTTTTCCCAGGGATTTTCCGAGCAAAACGCGGATATTATCATTCTTAACACTTGTGCTGTTAGAGAGAATGCTGAACAAAAAGTTTTTGGTAAAATTGGCGATTTAAAGAGCTATAAAAAAGATAATCCAGATGTCATTATTTGCGTTTGTGGTTGTATGGTTCAACAACGCCACGCTATAGAGTTTATTACAGATAAATTTAAACACGTCGATCTTATCTTTGGAACACATAATGTCACTTCGCTTTTAGACATGCTTAATGAGGTAATTTGCAAGAGAATTAGACTTGTTGATGTTAAATCTATTCCAGGTGATATTGTTGAGAATCTTCCGAGCGTTAGACAATCGAAATTCAAAGCATTTGTTAATATTTCTTACGGTTGTGATAAGTTCTGTACTTATTGCATTGTTCCTTATACACGCGGAAAAGAACGTTCTAGAAAAATGGAAGACATTTTAAAAGAAGTTCAAGAATTAAAGGATAACAATTATCAAGAAGTTACTTTACTTGGTCAAAATGTTAATGCTTATGGTAAAGACTTAAATGATGGTTCTAGCTTTGCTAAGTTACTTGAAGAAGTTGCAAAAATCGGAATTCCACGTGTTAGATTTTTAACATCACATCCTTGGGATTTTACTTCTGAAATTATTGATGTTATTTCAAAGTATGACAACATAATGAAATATATTCATCTTCCAGTTCAATCAGGTTCTGATGAAATCTTAAGATTGATGGGAAGACGCTACACAAGAGAAAAATACTTAGCTTTGGCTAAGGAGATTAAAGAAAAGATTCCAAATGTTGCATTGACAACTGATATTATTGTTGGTTTCCCAAATGAAACATATGAGCAATTTTTAGATACTGTTTCTCTTTGTAGAGAAGTTCATTATGATTCAGCATTTACATTCATTTATTCGCCGAGAAACAATACTCCTGCAGCAAAGATCAAAGATAATGTTACTGCAAAGGAAAAGAGCCAACGTTTTAGAGAACTTGTAAAAGCTCTAGAAGAAGACATTTCTAAATATGCTGAGGACATGGTTGGAAAAACATACGACGTTCTTGTTGAAGGACCATCAGAAAAAGATCCAGACATGCTTTCAGGTTATACTGAGAAAAATAAATTAGTCCATTTTAAAGGTGACGTTTCATTAGTTGGCAAAATTGTTAAAATTAGAATTTTAGAATCACATACATACTCCATGATTGGAGAATTAATTAATGAATAAAATTGATGAATTAATTTCGTCTATTTCAGATGATCTTAAACAGGAAGAATGTGTTAAGCAATATTTTTATTATAAAAATATAGTTAAAAATGATGAAGAACTTAAGAAACTAGATTCTGACGTTAGATTTCATCAAAAAGAAATGTGCAAAAACAAAAATAATCCTGAAGTTTTTGAAAAAGAAAAAGCACTTTATGAAGAGCTAAAAGATAAGCTCGATAACAACCCAATTTTGATAAATTATCAAATAGCTAAAGATGAAGTTTTTTCACTTTTAGTAGATATTAAGAACGTCCTTAGCTAAAATAATCATATGATTATTGTCATTACAGGACCCACATGCATGGGCAAAAGCGAAACAGCTTTAGCAGTCGCTAAGGCTTTTAATGGTGAAATTGTTAATGGCGATGCCTTTCAATGCTATAAAGAAATGGAAATAGGGGTGGCAAAGCCACCAAAACAATATTTTGATGAAATTCCACATCATTTATTTTCATTTGTGGATGTTAATTATGATTATTCCATTGCTGAGTTCCAAGAAAATTTAAGAAATAAAATTAACGAACTTCTTTCCAAAGGAAAAAATGTCGTTATAGTTGGTGGTTCAGGTTTATATATTCGCTCTGCACTTTATGATTATGAGTTTGCAAAAGAATCTGAAATTGATATAAGCAAATATCAAAAGATGACTAATGCAGAACTACATGACGCTTTGGAGGAAATTGATCCTAAAGAAGCCGAAAAAATTCATATGAACAATCGAAAAAGAGTTCTTAGAGCAATTGAAATTTATCTTACTCAAGGCAAGAGCAAGTCTGAAGTCATCGATTCACAAGAACATAAGTTGGTTTTTGACGCCAAATTTTACGTTAGAAACATGGATAGAGAAAAACTCTATAATTTAATCAATAATCGAGTTGATAAAATGATAGAATCAGGTCTTCTAAACGAAGTAAAAAGATTAGTTGAAAAATATGGTGAAAATTGCAAGTCATTACAAGCCATTGGATACAAAGAATTGATTCCTGTTTTGCATGGCGAATTTTCACTTGAAGAAGGTATTGAATTGATTAAGAAAAACTCAAGGAATTATGCTAAGAGACAAGTTACTTATATTAAGCATCAATTTCCTGTGAATTTTTATGAAAATACCCAAGATTTACTGGAGATATTGAAGAAATGAGTGACTTTTTAGAACGTTCAAGGCAACTCCTTGGAGAAGAAAAAATCTCTTCTTTTGCCAACAAAAAAGTTGTTGTAATTGGCATTGGAGGAGTTGGCGGTACAGCGCTAGAATCATTAGCAAGATCAGGGTTCAAAAAATTTACTATCATTGACTCCGATTTAGTTGACATTTCTAACCTTAATAGACAAGTACTTTTTACTTCGAAAAATGTTGGTGAATCTAAGGTGGATGCAGCAAAGAAACATTTACGTGAAATTTCTCCTGATTTTGATGTAAAAAAGATACAAGCAAAAATTGGTGATGTGAAGCTTGAAGATTTGCTTGATGAAAAACCAGACTTTATTATAGATGCAATTGATTTTGTAGAAGGCAAACTTCATATTTATGAATATTGTCTTAAAAACGACATTCCTTTTGTGTCTTCATTAGGTATGGGAAATAGAATCGATCCAGAACAAGTTGTTTTAACAACATTAAATAAAACTGAAGGCGATCCACTTGCAAAGAAGATTCGCTATGAAGCTAAACAAAGAGGAATAGACTTAAAGAAAGTAAATGTTGTTTTCTCAAAAGAAGTTCCGCTTATTAAAAGTCCTAAACCATCTTCAATGATGATGGTTCCATCAACCGCAGGTCTTTTAATTACAAAATATGTTTTAATCACTATAAAATAGTGTTATAATTATATTGAAGAGGTAAAAACTATGATGAAAGTTATTACAGAAATTGCAAAAACTGCAAAAATTGACGACAAATACGTCGACATGTACGGAAAGTACAAAGCAAAAATTGATTTATCTATAATGGATGAATTCAAAAACAAGAAAGATGGCAAGTTAGTTTTAGTTACTGCTATCACACCAACAAAGACTGGTGAAGGAAAGACAACCATGTCAATTGCTTTAGCTGAAGGTTTCGCTAAGGTTGGCACTAATTGTATGCTTGCATTAAGAGAACCTTCTCTTGGGCCTGTATTTGGTCTTAAAGGCGGTGCTACCGGTGGCGGACTTGCTTCTATTCAACCAAAAGATGACATTAATTTGCATTTCACTGGAGATATGCATGCTTTAACATCTTCAATTAACTTAATTGCTGCTGTCATTGACAATCATATTTTCCAAGGAAATGAATTAGGCATTGATCCAAGCAAAATTGTTTGGACAAGAGCTCTTGATATGAATGATAGAGCACTTAGAAGTGTTACTGTTATGCAAGATGAAAAGAAGGGACAACCAAGACATGATGGCTTTGTTATTACAGTCGCATCAGAAATGATGGCTATTATGTGTCTTGCAAGTGATCCTGAAGACTTTAGAAATAGAGTTAACAATATTGTTGTTGCTTATACATTTGATGGCAAACCAGTTTATTTAAAACAACTCAGAATTTCTAATGCAATTATGAAATTAATGAGAGAAGCATTAAAACCAAATCTTGTTCAAACTGAAGAAAATAACCCAACCTTAGTTCATGGTGGACCATTTGCAAACATTGCTCATGGTTGTAACTCAGTTATTGCTATGAAACTTGCATTAAAGTTAGGCGATGTTGTTGTTACAGAAGCTGGATTCGGTGCTGACCTAGGTGCTGAAAAATTCTTAGATATTTGCTGTCCAACTGGTGGATTTACTCCTAATGGAGTAGTTATGGTTGCTACTATTCGTGCTCTTAAAGAACATGGTGGTGTTCCATTTGAAGAATTAAAGACCCCAAATGTTGATGCATTAAAAGCAGGTGTTGGTAACTTAAGGTTACACTTAGAAAATATTCAAAAATACGGTTTACCAGTTGTTGTTGCAATTAATCACTTTGCTGACGATTCACAAGAAGAGATTGATTGGTTAACAGCATGGTGTAAAGAAAATGGCTATACCGTTTCATTTGTTGACGGATTTGCTAAAGGTGGCGAAGGCTCAATTGACTTAGCTAACAAAGTTAATGAAATGCTCGCAACAAAACCATCAAATTACCACAAACTTTATGATTACAATTGCTCGATCAAGGAAAAGATTGAAACAGTTTGTAAAGAAATTTACAGAGCTGGAGCAGTTGAATTCTCTGAAAAAGCAAGTGAACAAATTGCTACATTTGAAAAACTTGGCTATGCCAAAACAGCAGTTTGTATGGCAAAAACTCCTCTTTCAATTACAGAAGATCCAAAAATTTATGGTGCTCCAACTGGACACACAGTTCACATTCGTGAAGTTAAATTATCAGCAGGTGCAAACTTTATTGTTGCATTAACTGGTGCAGTTATGACAATGCCAGGACTTCCAAAAGTTCCAGCAGCAGTCAAAATGGAAGACGAAAAATAATGAAAGAATTCGATTATAAGTTAGGCGATATAGTTGAACTTAAAAAGCCTCATCCGTGTTCAACTCATTCAACAAAATTTGAAATTGTAAGAGTTGGTGCAGACTTAAAAATTAAATGTTTAGGTTGTGGCAACGTTCTATTAATTTCACGCGATAACTTTAATCGACGTCTAAAAAGAGTTATCAAAGATAACTAAAAAGTTTTTTATCGGAAACCGACATTTTACCTGAAATATATAATGAGGGGAAAAATAAGATGTCGGTTTTTATTTTGGATAATATTTGTAAAAGTTTTACAACCGGTAAACAGACAAATACTGTCTTGAAAAATATTACATTATCATTCCCAAAGAATGGTCTTTTTTCAATTATTGGAAAATCTGGTTGTGGAAAGTCTACATTATTAAACATTTTGATGGGGATTGAAAAACCAACAAGCGGAAAAATAACATTCAACGGAAAAGATATATCAAAAATGAGCGATAAAGAATTTTCTAAGTATCATTTAAGTGGTGTTTCCCTTGTTTTTCAGCATTATAATTTGTTCAATCATCTTACTGCTTTAGAGAATGTAATTTTGCCACAAGAAATAGCTGGCAAAAATAAGAAAAAATTAATTGAAAAAGCAACGCAACTTTTCAGGCAATTTCATATTGAATATTTAATTAAAAGAAAAGTTGAAAATTTGTCAGGTGGCGAGAAACAAAGAATTGCAATTTTAAGAAGCTTAATTAGTGATCCTGATGCTATTCTTTGTGACGAGCCAACAGGAGCACTAGATTATAAAAATAGTCGTGAAATAATGGAGATTTTACATGAAATTTCACGCGAAAAGCTGGTTATTATGGTTTCACACAATAAGAATCTTGTTGAAGAATTTTCTGATTATATTTTGATGTTAAAAGATGGTGAAATAGTAGATAACAAATACAATTATTCAAAAGAAGAAAATCAAGTAAAAAAATCTCCTAAAATTCGTTATAGTTCTAAGTGGAAAAGTAAGTTCATAACACATAATTTAAAACGAAACATAAAGAAGAATATTTTTTCAATTATTTCATGCACATTATCATTTTCAGCAATGCTTATTTCTGTTGGTTTTTCTGAAGGCTCTAAAAGTTCTCAAGATGATGCACTAAAGCAGAATCTTGGTATAGGGTTTGCTACTGCATCGGAATCAGAATTTGTTGAAATAGAAGGCTCCCCATTACTATTCGAAAAGACAGTTAAACCGGATGTTGAATTAATCGATAAATATTTCTCTGAATTTAAATCTATAAGATGTGAAGAAAATCTTTCATATTTTATTTCTAATTACCCAGCTTGTTATTTTGGCGACACTAAAATAAATAATTTTGAAATGATTCCGCTATACGATTCAACTTTGTCGAATTATGGGAAAGAAATGATAATTAAAGGTTCTGCATGTGATGGCAGTTTGGAAGAAATTTTAGTAAATGAAGAGTTTGAAAATCAATTGAATTGCGATGCATTAAATAAAACAATCATTATAAATAATGAAAGTTATATTAATTTTCAAACAGGCGACGAAAAAATGTCTTTTGTAAAAGATACTTTAAATTTTACAAAGAAAATGAAAATTGTAGGGGTGATACATGAGTTTTCGTTTTTAAACACTCCCAAAATTTATTTTTCCTATAAAGGAGCAAAGGAATTTTTAAAAAATGAAACAATGGAGAATGCATCTAATGTTTTAGGACATAGACTTACATATTTTGATTATTTAGAAAGCTGTAAAAATGATGATCCTGTTGCTTCATACTCATCTTATATTTTTATTACTGATATTAATGAAATAGGACCATTTTTTAATAGAATTAAACTGCTTGAATCTGAACCTTTGCAAATTTCATCAATAGCATTAGAAACAAAGGAAACATATTCTACATTTATTAATTCGTTTTCTAGCACATTAATAATCTTTGTAATTATTGCCTTTGCTGGAATTAATTTTATTTTAGGAATGATTTCATTATCAACGTTTCTAGAAAACAGGAAAAACACCGCCATATTAACGTGTTTAGGAGCGAGAAATTCTTCAATTTATGCTATTCATTTAATTGAGAATTATTTAATAATATTTTTTTCTTATTTTTCATCAATATTTTTAGCAAATTTTTTGCAATCAAAACTGAATGAAATTATATATGAAAAATTCATGTTGAAAAATCTAATCACAATGCCTCTTAAAATGTATTTAGGAGTGCCTTATGGTTTGATCATAATTTTAGGAATTATTGCGTTTATTTGTTCAACATTATTTACTCTGGTTCCTATGATTATTTATAGACACAATTCTATTACTGATGAGTTGAGGGACGAATAATGATAAAAGCCGAGAAATTGAGCAAAAACTACGGAAAAAGACGGATATTTTCTAATTTTTCATTTACATTCCCAGATAAAGGTCTTGTTGCAATTGTTGGTGAATCAGGTAGTGGAAAATCAACATTGCTGAACATGATTTCTGGTCTCGATTTTGATTATACCGGAAATCTAAAAATTGATAACAAAAACTTAAGTGAATTAACAGAGGATGAATTGTGTGATTTTCGACTAAAAAATATAGGGTACGTTTTTCAAAATTTTAGTCTATTAAATTTAGATACAGTTGAGAACAATATTTTGCTTCCGTTAGATGCATTCTCAAAGGCGGATAAAAAGCTTAAAAAACAAAGAGTTGAAGACGCTTTAACCACTGTTAATATTTCAAAGCTAAAAAAGATGCATGTTAATAAACTTTCTGGTGGCGAAAAACAGAGGGTTGCTATTGCTAGGGCAATTATTAATAATCCAAAAATTATTTTGTGTGATGAGCCGACGGGTGCTCTCGACGAGAAAAACGGAAATGAAGTCTTTGAATTATTAAAAACTATTTCTGCAGAAACGTTAGTCATTATTGCAACACATGATCTAGAAGCAATAACCAAAATTGCTGATGTTCTATTAAAAATAGAAAACGAAAAAATCACTATTTCTAAACTTGAGAATAAAGCTATAGGAAATAAACCCCTGTTAATTAGTGTTGGTGATGAAAGAAAGAAAACAAGAATTTCTGATAAGTTTAAGTTTTTACATTCATTAAACAAAATTCGTGCTAAAAAGTATCGAAGTATAATTGTCAATTTAATGCTCTCATTGTCGCTTACTGGCGTTGGTCTGTCTGTTATTATTACTGATTCTGTTTCAACAAAAGTAAATGACGCATTCAAAACAATAATGAATGGCAATCAAATAGTTTTATCGATGAAAAATGATAACGAAAATACTTTTACTTCTTCATATTCAGCTCCATTCGATAAAGTTTATCAAGTATACAATAAATATCAGTATCAAATAGACGGAATTGGAGTAAATTACCTGGTAAATTACGAAGATTTCTTTAAAAATCGAAATGAGTTTTTTGTCGATTTAGGGACTAGAACCTTTGATTTAAATTGTTATTCTGCACGAACAATTAATGATTTCAAATGGTTAGAAGATGATGGTGATTTTTATTATCCTTCTCCTGTCGAATCTATTGATGATGATCAGGTTGTTTTAGGACTAACTTATGAGGATATGGTGCAGCTATGTTTTCAATTGCAGATTAAAAGAAATTTTACTTCATTAGGGCATTATATTTATGAGCATGGTTTATTTATAACGTTCGCTGTTCAAAATGATTATTGGCAATATGACGATGAACAAATTTTTGAAGTTGTCGCAGTCAAGGAGACTAAATCTCCTACATTTTTTCATACAAACGATCTCTGGAATGAGATTGTTTTTGAAGAAATGATGAGACTTCCTTCCGATGATGATGAGGATCACGAATTTCCATGGGAAATGTTTCGTATTTATTATTTAAAAACAAAAGAAAATCCTTCAGTATTTTTGAATGCATCATTTTATGATGAGGAACTATATGATTTTGTTTTTGAAAGAACTAATTTTAATTATAACCCAGTGATTTGCAAAGCAAATGAAGTGTGTGAAGAAAACAGAGTTTATGTTTATTATGCTGATAAGTATGCAATCAATCCAGGAGTGATAAAAAATGTTCCAAATGTTAAGAACTTTTATTTCACTTCTGACTTTGGTTATGCATCCTATGCTTCAAATTTATTTTCTGGTTTTGCTAAGAATGTATTTGTTTCTTTAGATGAGGATTTGATAAGTCAGGCAATTGATGCTGACACTCAATTAAATAATGAAATAAATCTTCAAATTGATTTGCCAAAAGGTGTAGTTCAAGGTAACTATCTAAACGCTGTTTCTGGAGGCCTTAGATTTTCAACAAAAATAGATAAACTTTTGTATGGAAGAAAACCTGAAAATAATAATGAAATTGTTATATCAAAAGGACTTGGTAAATTGTTGGATGAAAAGTCATTTGGACTGGGAAAATATATGGAAATCGCCGCAGAAACCCAAGAATTTCTTGATCAAGACGGTAAAGTAAACAAGGAGTACAACACAACAAAAATCGTTATTGTTGGAGTTACCGATGAAGAGAAAAATTATTTGTATCAAAATCAAGATTGGACAATATCATTTTTTAGAGACAAATTAGGAGTATCGAGTTTCTATTTAATGCCTAGAGCAATCGTGTTTGAGTTCGATAATGAAAAAGAAGCAAATACAGCATATAGAAACATGCAAAACACATTGGTAAATTATAAAGTTATTAATCCGTTGGATGAGCTAAAAGTTAATATTGAATCAACGTTAGATTATGCAAATACGATTTTGATATCGTTTTCAATTCTTGCAACCATTATTTCTATTTTGTTATTAGGAACCGTCTTAATGTTAAACATTACAGAAAGCAAAGATGAAATAGAACTTTTTAGACATCTAGGCTTTAAAAGATCAGATATAAACTCAACATTTACTAACCAAGCAATACTACAGGGTTTAATAGCATTTGTTGTAAGTTCTATTGAACTTATCGTTGTTGATTTTGTTATAAGTTTCATTCTAGGAGATTACTTGAATATTGGATTTCAATTTTCTCTTAACACAAAACCAATCCTTTTAGTTTTCTTAATGGCATTAATTTTGCCTTATCTAATTTCAAAAATTATGCTTTTTTATCTTACAAGGAGGAAAATTCGAATAAAAAAAGTAAAGATTTAATCAACGTTTTTATTTATTAAATGAATAAAAACTTATTTTATTAAAAATTAAGTGATATTATTTTGTCTAACAAGAGGAGTCTATTATGAAGGGTAAAGTAATTAGATTCAACAAGAATAAAGGTTTCGGCTTTATCAAATCGGAAGACGGTAAAGACGTATTTTTCCATTATTCCGCACTTGTCATGGAAGGTTTTAAAGACATTGCTGTCGAATCTGCAGTTGAGTTCGATGTTGAAGAAACAGAAAAAGGCTTAAGAGCTTCAAACGTAAAAAAGATTGATTAGTTTTTTATATATTTGAATAGCCAGAAATGTTTATCATTTTTGGCTTTTTCTTTACTTATTAATCTCGATAATATAAGATATTATCTCGCGAAGAGGTAAGTATATGTCATTAAAAGCAGGAATTGTCGGATTACCAAACGTTGGAAAATCAACGCTCTTTAACGCTATTACAAACTCTCATGTTGAAGCTGCAAACTATCCATTTGCAACTATCTCTCCGAACACTGGAGTAGTCAACGTACCAGATGAAAGATTGGATTTCTTAACTGGATTATTTAATCCAAAAAAGAAAATTCAAGCTACATTTGAATTCTATGATATTGCAGGCTTAGTTAGAGGAGCCTCCAAAGGAGAAGGCTTAGGAAACCAATTCCTAGGTCATATTAGAGAATGCGATGCAATCGTAGAAGTTGTTCGCTGTTTTGATTCAAATGAAATTATCCACGTTGAAGAATCTGTTGATCCAAAACGTGACATTGAAACAATTAATCTTGAACTTGCTATGGCTGACTTAGCAACAGTTGAAAAACGTATTGCAACAGTTGGTAATAAAGCAAGAGTGCAAAAAGATAAAGAATCTGTTTATGAAATGTCAATTCTTGCACCTTTACAAGAAATTCTTTCTAAAGGTGAACCTGCAAGAAAGCTTTCTCTAAAGAAAGAAGAATTTGAATTTGCTTTCAAACAATATCATTTACTTACATTAAAACCAATTATTTATGTTGCTAACGTTTCTGATGCTGATTATCAAGACTTAGACAACTGTAAATATTTAAAAGTTGTTCAAGAAATTGCTGCTCAAGAAAAAGCACAAGTCATTCCAATTTCTTGTGAAATTGAATATGAATTGTCTTCTCTTCCAAAAGAAGAAAGAATGGAATTTCTTGCAACTTTAGGTGCAACTGAATCAGGTCTTGATAAAGTTATTAAGGCTGTTTATAAATTACTAAATTTATCAACATTCTTTACTTGTGGACCTGATGAGTGCCGTGCTTGGACTTACACAAATGGAATGTTGGCACCCCAATGTGCTGGCATTATTCACTCTGACTTTGAAAAGGGATTTATTAAAGCTGAAATATATAGTTTCGAAGATATTTTTAGCCTTAAATCTGAACTCGCAGTTAAGGAAGCTGGTAAGCTAAGAATTGAAGGAAAAGAATACGAAATGCAAGACGGCGATTGCGTATTCTTTAGATTCAATGTTTAAGGAGAAATAACCGTGATTCGTATAGGATTTTCTGAGGATATTCATCAAAAACAGGCTGGAAGAAGGCTTGTTTTAGGCGGTGTTGAATTTGAAAATGAAGTAGGTTTAGTAGGCCACAGTGATGCTGATGTTTTAACTCATGCAGTTGCCGAATCGATCCTTGGTGCACTTGCCCTTGGAGACCTTGGAAAATTCTTCCCAGATAACGATCCGCAATATGAGGGAATTTCATCACTTATTTTGTTGGATAAAGTTGTTGAGATGATGAACGAAAATGGTTTTAGAATTGGTAACATCGACATTCAAGTTGCTTGTAAAGCACCTAAGCTTGCAGGCAAGATTGATGAGATGAGAAAGGTTGTCGCTGCTCATTTAGGTTGTTCAATTGCCCAAGTCTCTATAAAAGCTTGCTCATTTAATGGAGTAGGACCTATTGGAGAAGATAAGGCAATTAAAGCACAATCATATGTTTTGCTTGAGAAATAAATTTCTCTTGTTATAATAGAGCGTTAAAAAATTATGAGTATTGAAGAAACATTAAAGATTAAAATAAAAGATTCACTTAAAAGTGAAGGACTAGATTTAGATATAAATGATATCATTATTGAAAATTCTAGAACTCCTGAACATGGTGATTATGCCTCAAACGTTGCATTAAAGTTTGCAGGTCGTTTAGGAATGAAACCAAGAGACTTAGCTGAGAAGATTGCTAACTCTATTGATAAAGAAGTAATTGAAAAAATTGAAATTGCAGGTCCAGGTTTCATTAATTTCTTTGTAAAGAAAAATGCTATCAACTCTGTAGTAAAAGGAATTATCTCCGAAGGAGACAACTATGGAAGAGGTGCAAGAAACGGCAAAAAAGTTAATGTTGAATTCGTTTCAGCAAACCCAACTGGAGATTTACACTTAGGACATGCAAGATGTGCTGCAGTTGGTGATTCAATTTGTAGACTTTATGATTTTGCAGGTTACGAAGTAACTCGCGAATTCTATGTTAATAATGCTGGCAACCAAATATATACTTTAGGTTTGTCTTTAGACATTCGATTAAGACAACTTTTAGGAGAGGATGTTGAACTTCCAGAAGATAGTTATCATGCTCACGATATCATTGATATTGCAAAGTTATATAATGAAAAACATCCAAATGAATATAAAGTTGGGGATGAAGATTCATTTAAAAAACTCCAAAAATTTGGAATGGATGAAGAATTAGAAAAAATTAAAAGAGATCTTGAACTCTTTAGAGTTAAATTTGATATTTATTCCTTTGAAACTGATGTTCGTGCTAATAACCACGTTCAAGATGTTTTAGAGAACAAATATGGTAAGTACACTTACCAACAAGAAGGTGCAACCTTCTTAAGAACCACAGACTTCTTAGATGATAAAGATAGAGCGGTCGTTAAATCAGATGGATCATACACTTATTTAATGCCTGATATTGCTTATCACTTAATTAAGTTATCGAGAGGCTACGATCAACTTATTGACGTCCTTGGAGCGGATCACCACGGTTATATTAACCGTATGAAGTCTGCTTTAATGATGCAAGGTTATTCAAAAGACACTCTTGAAGTTGAACTTGTTCAAGTTGTTAGATTAATAAAAGATGGTGAAGAAGTTAAGATGTCAAAACGTACTGGCGCTGGAGTTACTCTTAGAGAACTTTGCGAAGAAGTTGGCGTCGATGCTACAAGATATTTCTTTGTATCTCGTGCAGCCTCATCTCACCTTGATTTTGATTTAAATCTTGCTCTTGAACAAAGCTCATCAAACCCAGTCTATTATGCTCAATATGCACATGCTAGACTTGCATCAGTTTTAGAGTCAGCAGCTGACATTAAAATTGATGAAAATGCTTCAATGTTAAAAGAGGAATCCGAAACTGAATTACTCAAAAAACTCATTGAATTCCCACATATTATTGAGGTTTCTGCGGAAAAACGCGCTCCTCATATGGTTGCAACTTACATCCAAGAATTAGCAGCAGATATTCATTCATTCTATACAAATTGTAGATTGATTGATCGCGATAATCTTGATGTAACAGCATCTCGTCTTGCTTTATCAAAAGCAGCAAAAATTGTTATGAAGAATGCTCTAAGCGTTCTCGGAGTTAGTGCTCCAAATAAAATGTAAAGGAAGGTAAAAATTATGAACGAGAAATCTTTACTTGATTACGGATTCGATGTCCTTAGTGCATCAAAGGATCCATTAAAATTCATTGATTTATTCAATGCAGCAGTTAAAGCAAGTGGAATTGAACTTGCTGAAAACGAAATTAAATCAAAAATGTCAAAGTTCTACACATCATTATCACTTGATGGTCGTTTCGTAACTTTAACAGATAACTTCTGGGATTTACGTTGCCGTCACGTTTTTGAACAAGTTCACCTTGATATGATCGATGCTTATTCAGATGATGAAGATGAAGAAATTGATGCAGAAGAAAGAAAATTACTTGCAGAAGAACTTGGTGAAGTTGAAGAAGAAGTTGAAGAAGAAGTTGATGATCTTGATTTTGATAAACCAGTTAAAGATGCAGATGATGACGATGACGGAGAGTTCTAATTTTTAAATGAATAAAGCCTTTAAAGAACTTTTAAAAACAATAAAAAAATATGACGTCATAACAATTTATGGACACATAAATCCTGATGGCGATTCTTTTGGTTCAGGCTTAGCACTTAGAGAATTGTTAAAAACTAACTTCCCTGAGAAAAAAGTCTACACCATAGGTGCAGGCTTAACCCAATTCTATAATAGATTTGGCAAATACGATGAAGTTAGTGATGACATTATTAAGCAAAGCTTAGCCATTGTTTTAGACTGTTCTGAGGTTGACCGTGTTAGCGATCAAAGAGTAAGACTTGCAAAGCAAATTGTTAAATTCGATCACCATATTGAAAATGGTCCATTCTTTGGAATTAAATATGTTGATGAAAATGCAGTTGCTTGTTGCCAAATTATTTTAGAGTTTGCACTTGCATGCAAGTTTGAGATTACAAAGTTAGCAGCAGAATTAATGTATTTAGGAATCTGTACAGATTCAGGTAGATTTAGATATGCTCCAACTAATGCACACACTCATAGATTAATCGCAACATTGTTTGATTTAGGAATTGAAACAAAATCCATTTTCGACATTTTATATATTTCGGATGAAGCATTCGTTAAATATCAAGCTTTGCTTGTTTCAAGATTTAAACGCACAGAGCACAATGTTATTTATTGTTTTGCTGATTTCCCTGATTATGATCAATTCGGTTTAAAATTTGAGCAAATTTCTAAGAATGTTAATGTTATTGGTAACATTAGAGGATGCCCAATATGGGTTCTCTTTACTCGTTCGAAAGAGGGCAATATTAGAGTAGAATTTAGATCCTGTGGCGCTAACGTTCAAGAAGTTGCAGTTAAATATGGTGGCGGTGGACATAAATGTGCTGCCGGTGCTCGTTTGGTAGATCAAAAAGACTTTTCACTTTGTATGAAAGTTGTTGAAGACTTAGATAAAGTGGCAGCGGGTTTAAAATGATGAGATACGAAAGAGAACTACAAGTAGCTATTGAGGCAGTGAATGCAGTTCGCGATGTCATTTTAGATGTATATAACTCACCTGATTTAGGTGTTGAAATAAAAGAAGATAATTCACCTGTTACAAAAGCAGATAAAGCAGCTGACAAAATCATACGTCAGATTCTTTCTCGTGCATTCCCAAATTATGCTATGTTAACAGAAGAATCTTTAGATGACAAAACACGTCTAAAAAATGACTATGTTTGGATTGTTGATCCAGTTGACGGCACCAAGGATTTCGTGGCAAAAAATGGGGAATTTACCGTGAATATCGGCTTATCTTACAAACATGAGGCAGTGCTTGGAGTTATTCTTGCACCTGTTACTGGAGAGATTTATTTTGCAGTTAAAAACGAAGGTTCTTTTTACCTTGAAAATAAAGATTCAAAACCAGTAAAAATTCACGTAAATAATAAGACTGAAAATCTTACAACTTTAGTATCCAGATTTCACTCAAATGAAACTGAACAAGCAATGATTAAAAAACATTCAGACAAGATTAAACATCAAGCAGTTATTGGTGCAACATTAAAAGGATGTATTATTGCTCGTGGTTTGGCAGAAATGTCATATCGCTTTTCTTCTAATACAAAGGAGTGGGATACATGCGCAATGCAAATTATTGTAGAAGAAGCTGGTGGTTGTCTTTTAAAATTTGATGGAACACCAATTCGCTATAATCGTGAAGATGTTTATAACCATAATGGTTATGTAATTTGTAACAGGAAAGAAAATTTCCTTTTATAATATAAATGGAGGCTTAATTATGAAAACAAAGAAAATAATTCCAATTCTAGTGCTTGTACCACTTCTAGCAAGCTGTGGCGCTAAAGATCCACTAGTAATTCCAACTGTTGATGTTGATTCAATTACTCCTGTTTTACCAGATAAACCAACATATAATGTTGGTGAAATGGCATCAGATGACACAAATAATTACTTAGATATTTATGAACTTTCTGATATGCATGGTGCAGTAACTCAAGGAAGTTCTGAATTGGGTTTAGCAAAACTCGCAGGTTACTTAGATGTTAAACGTGCTGAAAACCCAGGAGGAACCGTTGTTGTTTCTTCAGGTGATATGTTCCAAGGTTCCGCTGATTCAAACTTAACACGTGGATACATGGTTAATTATGCTATGAATTACATGGGATTTGATTCTATGGCTATTGGAAACCACGAATTTGACTGGACTGATACATGGTTAAAGAAGAATGCTAATTTAGCCTATAAAGATAACCACAAAATTCCATTCATTTCAGCTAATATTGTTGATAAATCAACAAATGCTACACCAGATTTCTTATCTAAATCTACAATTATCCAACGTGGTGATTATAAAATTGGTATTGTTGGTTCAATTGGTGAAACATTGAAATCCAGCATTTTAGAATCATGCGTTGCAAATTATAATTTTACAAAGCAAGTTGAAGCAATTAATTCTGAAGCTGCAAAACTTAAAAATGTTGATAAGTGTGATGTAGTTATTTTAACTGCTCATGATGATATTGATAATTTGAACGGCAAAGGCATTCAAAATGTTGATGCTATTTTTGGTGGTCACGCACACGTAGTAAAAAAAGCTTCTATTGATAATGTAATTCCAGCTGTACAAACTGAAAACTACGGTAAATCCATTGCTCATATTAAATTAGCAATTAACAAAGAAACTAAGGCAGTTTCATGCTCATCATTTGATTATGATGAGAATCCATTAAACCTTATAGGTTTAACTGAGAATCAAAATGTTAAAACCATTATGGAATCTTATGCTAGTGGAATTAACGATATTAAGGGAATTAAGTTAGGAAAAACAAATGATCTTTTAAAGAAGGATGGAGCCCTTAAAGGAATTTGTGTTGAAGCAATGTATCAAGGCGCATTAAAAGGAATTAAAGAACTTGGTCTTGATATCAAGGAAGAAGATATTGTTGCAACTTTCCATAATGTCAACGGTGGCATTAGATCAGACATTAAGGCTGGCGACATTACTTATGGAGACATTTATAATCCATTCCCATTCGATAATGAAATTGTCCTTTATAAAGTTAGAGGTTCTAAATTTATTTCTGTAAGAAGCAAATATGCTTCACTCGCAGTTCGTAGAACTTTTGAAAAAACAAGTGAACTTGATCCAACCAAAGATTATTACATTGTTATTACTGACTTTATTGCTTTATCTAATGAATATTTAGGTTCAAGTGCTGCATTCGGAATTCTAGAAGATGAATTAATTAGAACAGGCAAAGTTGTTAGAGATGAAGTTGCAAATTTCATCTATTCTAAAAACAAAATTGTTGGCGATGATTTCTTATCATCAAAAGCACCTTACAAGACAATTCTCTCTGTTGATTAGAAAATAATAAAACACTAAAAAACGCCAGGTTTTCTGGCGTTTTTCTTATTTTTTCTCAGGCATTTCGCTTGCAAGTTTTACCCCGATTACTCCAGGAACTTCTTCTTGCAAAATGATTTCAATTCCATCTGATAATGTTGTATCAATCATAACGCAATCTTGGCAAGCGCCTTTCATGTTTACATAAACGATGCCGTCTATAAAATCGACAAATTCAATGTCTCCTCCATCACGATTGATGAAAGGTCTAACTTTGTCGATAGTTTGTTTAATAAGTTCTATTGTGTCTTCCATAAAGCAAGATAATTATATTACTTTTATTCATTTATGCAATAAATGTGTTAAACTAATTACATGCAAAGAAGAAAAACAACTGGATTCAGATTAACTGTTTCTCATTATAAAATCCTTCAAACAGTTTTAGATTTAAACAACGTTAAAAAATATCCAACCGCCAAAGGCGTGAATAACATTTTAATGGGAAAACTTGATGTTGAGACTCGTCAATATATTGACATGAGAACATTTGGAACGTTAATTTCTTTTCCGGGTAGAAGACTTTGCTCTTATATTTTAAATATGGTTAGAAGAGGTTATCTAAATTATATTTATGATAAAAATTCTGACGCAATGTATTTAAGAGTAACTGAAAAAGGCGAGTTGGAAGTTTTTAATTACGAAAGAAAACATAAAAATACATATCGTAAAAAAGAAGCTCATCGAAAAGCACAAATTGTAGAAATTAAATAAAATGAAACAGACTGGCCTCAATAAATTATTATATGATCGTCGTTTAGAATTAGGTCTCTCTTTTAGAGAAGCTTGTATTCGTTTAGATATTTCTAAAAGAAAATTGCACGCTATTGAAAGTGGCTACATAAGAGTTAAAAACAAAAAATTGCAAAAGCAATTTATTTTAAGATATGAATTAGATGAAAACTTTTTTGATAAGGATGTTTTAGGTTATCCATCTTCTTTAGAAGATGATGTTGAAGAAGTTGAAGATAGCAAAGTTAAGAAAATCTTTAAAAGTATTTGGTTTAAAATTGGTACAATCATTCTTTCTTTAGGATTTGTAGCAATGACTGTTGTTGGCCTAAATAATCAATACACATCTTTAGCTGCACCTTGTTTTTCAACAAATTATTACAATGCTGCAAAATATGTAGAAGAAAATGGAACGAAACGTTTGCCTATTGATTCAAAAACTTCTGAAATGTTAGCTACAAGTTTTAAAACAATTTCTTATGATGTTCCAGAATCATCAGACGGAGTCTTCTTTTATGAAAGCCTTAACTTTTTAGTGGGAACTTTTGATGGAACATTGTATGACGAATATTTAGGTTATGCATTCTTTAATTGCGCTGGTGAAATTGACTTAAAAGATGCTACTGGATTAGACCTTGGTAATGCCTATATTTGGTACGAATCAAGAATGACAGAAACTGGTGAGCGTTTGCACTTTTATGCTTACGATCAAGACAGCTTATTTAAATCACAAATTGCCCATTTCTCTGTAGATTTTAACTATAAAACCCTCAAATTCACGTATAATTTGATGCAATTACGCGGAATGTCAGGTTTCTTAGAAAAGGTAGAAACTGACTCAATTTATACAAATATTTATAAGAGTGTTTTTGAAGAATACTTTCCAATTTTTGAATTATCCAAACAAGAATTTATGGAAGCAAAAAGCGATGTTTTAGGATACACAAACATTGTAGATTTTAATAATGATCAATCAAACGGTTTAAGTGAATATAATCGTCAAACTGGTAGAGATGTAGCATTAGTTTCGTGTGGCATTATTTTTGCAACAGTATTCTTTGCTTTATTTATTTATTCTTTAATCATTACGACTAAATTTGGTAAAAAAGTTTATGATGCTGTTTCAATTGAAAGCGAAGATATTATTGGAGATGGCTCAGTCTCAAAAACTAAGAAGACGCGTGAACTTCCAAAGAACAATTTCCCAACACCTCTTGTTCCAGAAGCATTAATTAGATTTGTTGCATTTATTTTAATGGTTTTAGGTTCACTTTCTTTGTACTTTATTTTCAAAAGTATTATCGATTTTGATATAGAAGGAACTCTTGAAAGCTTAAGCTTTAGAGCTGAAGTTGCCTCATTTACTGTTCTTGGAATGATGTTAATATTCTTTGTTAAACTTGATATCATTCAAAACAAAAAATCTACATTTATTCTAAATTATTCATTATTCTTTGCTGGCTTTGTTTTCTATGTGTTTTCATTGCTTATTGATGAATTGTTTGCAATTTCACCAGCATTAAATAGATTCTCAATTATTCTTGATTTCTTACCAGGAAATATCGTCTGGGGAATCTTGGCATTTAATTTATTAACTTCTATTTTACTTAGAAGACCAAAATTTAAAAAGAATGAGAAGAGAAACACAATCATCTATAGATGTTCTGCAATTTTGCCACTTGGCTATATGATTGGTTCTTCAGTTGTTCAAATTGGCAAAAAATTGTGGGGTTGGGATCTTCCACATGCAGTTTCTTCATTATTTTTCACAAAAGCTTTAATTATTACTGCATTTACTATTCTTTATTGTTTAGTTATTTATATTTACAAGAGAATTGTTGAATTGAAATTTGGAAGCGAAAACGCAAAAGTGTATGAATACGGAAATAGATATCAATACATTAAAAATCTTCTTGTTGCACTTGTCTTTGTTGGTTTAGGACTATTTGATATGTTTGCTGAAAAGAACCCAAGCTTGGCTAAAATGGGATTTGGATCCAATTATATTGGATTGTTCTGTGTCTTGCCTTTAATCCTTCTTTATCATCCTCATAGAGGAACGAGAAATAAAAAGATGGATTTGTTATTTAATGTTGGTTATGGATTCTCATTAATGATAGGAATCTTACTTATTGTTTCATCGATTTCGATATACATTACATCGTTATAACAAAAGAAAAATCTCACGTATGCGCGTGAGATTTTCTTTATTAATAAGAATTATTATTTTCTTAAGTAATCGTATTTTGGTCCTTTTGGAGCAGATGGATGTTTGACTTCATCTCTCATCATCATAACTGCTTTATAACCAAGATAGAGAGCAACAAGAATAATGATTGCTCCACATAAGTATGTTGGCCATCCTACAAAGCTTCTTCCTTCAAATGGAGTAAATGGATATGCTTTTGCTGCAAAGTTTTCCATATTGAAGAATAAGATAGCAATTACAAGATTAACAATTGCTGCAAGAAGAACAAAGAAAGATGATTTCTTCCATAAGCAGATAAGAGCGATAGCAACTGCTGCTAAAACAATAATTGCAATTCCTGCTCCTACAACACTACCAATAGCATTTCCTAATGTGTTTTTGTATGTATTGAAGAAGAATTGGTAACCACTTAAATAGTGTAAATATCCGTCTCCAACGATACCAAAGTGAGCAAATTGACCTGGAAGTGCAAGAAAAATTGCACAAAGTACAATTGATCCGATAGATAGAACAGCTAATTTATTTTCTTTAATGAATTTCATGCCGTTTTTCTCCTTTACTTATTTCTTGGTTGGGGCGACTGGGATCGAACCAGTGAATGGCGAGTTCAGAGCCCGCTGCCTTACCGCTTGGCTACGCCCCAATGTAAAAGGTGGCGTAAATTGGTGCCCGGGACCGGACTTGAACCGGTATGAGTTATTCACTCGAGGGATTTTAAGTCCCTTGCGTCTACCAATTTCGCCACCTGGGCAATCAATGGTCTCCCGTAGACGATTTGAACGTCCGACCCCTTGATTAAAAGTCGAGTGCTCTAGCCAACTGAGCTAACGGGAGATCTAAGTGCATTTCTTTCAAAATGCTTTACTATTATACACATGTGAATTATATATGCCAATACTTTTTTTATAAAAAGTGCTTTTGAATATAAAAAAAGCACCGTCAAACGGTGTTTTTTTACTTGGTTGGGGTGGCAGGGATCGGACCTGCGAATGTAAGAGTCAAAGTCTTATGCCTTACCACTTGGCTACACCCCAATAAGTGGTGGGCGAGGACAGATTTGAACTGCCGAACCCGAAGGAACTGATTTACAGTCAGCCGCGTTTGGCCACTTCGCTACTCGCCCAAGACTATTTCACGTTTAGATGGTGGATGTTAAGAGGCTCGAACTCCTGACCCCCGCCGTGTAAAGGCGATGCTCTCCCAACTGAGCTAAACATCCACAGTTACACAAAAACGTGCTGTATAAATATATCATTATGATATAAGTTAGTCAAATAAAATTAGTAACCTTTTTTACCTAAAAGGCTAAACATGTTTTTCTTATAGATTTCAACGCCTGGTTGATTAAATGGGTTAACACCAAGTAAATATGCAGACATTGCACATGTTTTTTCAAAGAAATAGAAGAGATAACCTAAGGTTTCTGCATCAAGAGTTTCAACTTTGATAACTACGTTAGGAACTTTTGCAGTTTCAGAGTGAGCTGCTAATGTTCCCTTGAATGCTTTCTCATTAACAAAGTCCATATTTTTACCAGCAAGGTAATTTAATTGATCGCCATCATCTTCACATTCTGGGATGATAACTTCATTTTGAGACTTGTTGATAAATAGAACAGTTTCAAAGAATTTTGGTGTTCCATCTTGAATAAATTGACCTAATGAATGGAGGTCTGTTGAGAAGGTTGCAGAATCTGGAAGTAGACCCTTGTGTTCTTTACCTTCTGACTCACCAAATAATTGTTTAAACCATTCACCTAATTGAACTAATCTTGGTTCATAAGTTACAAACATTTCTGTAGCTTTTCCGTGTCTATATTGGTAGTCACGAATAACAGCATATTTGTAAGCTTCATTTTCTAAAATATTAGGGTTTCTGAGGGTATTTTCAGCGTTTTTTGCGCCTTTTATCATTGCTTTGATGTCAATTCCAGCACATGCAATTGGGAACAAACCAACAGGTGTAAGAACTGAATAACGACCACCAACATTGCCTGGTAAATCGAATGTGACATAACCTTCTTTTTCTGCAACATTATGAAGTGCTCCTTTATGAGAATCTGTTGTTGCAAAAATAGCTTCTTTTGCTTTCTTTTCACCATACTTTTTAACAAGTAAATTTTTGAGTAATCTAAATGAAATAGATGTTTCGGTGGTGGTACCAGATTTTGAAATTACATTTACTGCAAATTTCTTGTCTTCTAAATATTTTAATGTTTCAGCGATATAATCGCTTGAGAATGTTTGACCCATGAAAATAATTTCTAATTTTCCTATTGGGTGGAGACCATTAATTGCTTCAATAGCAGCACGCGCTCCTAAATAGGAGCCGCCAATTCCGCAAACAACTAAAACGTCATAATTCTTACGGACTTTTTCTGCTTCAGCAATAATTCTATCGACTTCTTTTTCATCGATATGGCTTGGAAGATCTTCCCAACCAAGGAAATCATTTCCGGCGCTTGTTCTTGCATTGATTGCATCGTTAATTTTATTAACTTTCTTTTGATAGGATTTGTAATTTACACTTTTTCCTAAGTGTTTGTCGCATACTTTAATCATCTTATTTACCTTCTTTCGCTGACTTAATCCATTCTGGTAATTTTTCTTTTAACCCTGAAAAATCAATAAACTCTGGGTCGATTTTCATCTTTTTAATACCATTTTTATGGTATTCTTCTTTTTCTTCTTCGGTAATTTTTGACATTGAAAGTTTCAAAAATCCATCGTCTTCAATACCAATTACCTTTACTTGATAGGTTTTACCTATTTTTAAATATTTTTTGATATTTCTAATGAAGGTATTGGCAATTTCTGAAATATGAAGTAATCCTTTTCTTCCATCACTAAAAATCATCATTGCGCCGAAGTCACGAATGTTGATAATTGTACCTTCAATAATATCGTTTACTTTGTATTCTGTCATTTTATAAATGTCTCTAAATAATTAACGTCCTCAATTGTAGTTAGCTTTGCTAATTTTTTGCTTCCTAACACTAATTTGACTTGCATAAGTGTTCTCATCACTAATGAGCAATCATCTGTTGCAAGGCTGTCAGTAGCAAGTTTATGAGCTTCGCTAATTACAGCATATTTGAACGCTTGAGGAGTTTGAATTTTAACTAAATTTGTGCGGTCTGCAAATCCTGCAATATGTTCTTCAAAATCAGAGAACGCAACAGTGTCTTCCATAGGAAGGAATGTTGTTACGGCAGCAGCAGATTTAGCTGCTTCCACTGTACGTTCGATAATTTCTTCATCAAGAAGTGGACGAGCACCATCGTGAATTAAAACTATGTCGTCTGGATCTGCATTGATACATTTTAATCCTGCTTCAACTGAAAGTTGTCTAGTTTCTCCACCTAAGCATAATTGAACATTATTTAATTTGTTTTCCTTAATGAAATCAGAAATTTGTGATTGACTATCATTATTTGAAACAACAATAACTTCATCAATAATTTTGCTTTTAGCAAGTGAGAGAAGTGGGTAAGTAAATACCGGTTTACCTTTTAGTAAAAAGACTTGTTTCGAAATTTTATTTTCAAAACGAGTAGACTTTCCAGCTACTAGAAGGATTGCAAATGTTTTCATATTTTAATCAGAGAGTTCTTTTTTAAGAAGCTCTTCTTCCTCTTGTTTTAATTTTGCAATAATTGCACGGCTGTCAATAAAGGCTTTGATTGTTCTATCAAGTTTAGAACCTTCACGATAATCTCCAACTGCAGCGTAGTTGATTCTTCCGCCTTTAAGGAGTTTCTTCATGTTGCCTTTTTCGCCTTTGCCATAAATGGCAATTGAACGTCCGCCGTTGTTTTTAACAAGTTGCATACATGGAACATCAGTCATTCCATCACCAAGATAAATCATATTTTCGTATGGAATTCTGTGGTTCTTTTCTTTCTCATTTACCTTCTTATCGTCAGTGACGTCATAAGCGCCTTTTGAAATTCTAAAGAAGAATTGAGTTTTTTGCGTGTAGTTGATGGCGAGTTTTGGCCAGATTGGTTCATCTGTTTCTGGATCGAAATAGAATTCACAACCATAGGCTTCTTTAAATTCTTTAAAGATGCTACAGCCTTCAACAATTTCTTTTGTTCCGCTACTTACTAAGTAGTGCTCGATGACAACTCCGTGTTCTTTTCCGTATTTATTAATACGTTTGAACCAACTTTCAACACCTGGGAAGTATTCAATGTTCTTACCCATTTCGTTGAGTAACTTTCTTGTCAAATGGATACCTTTTTCTTTTGCGAGGTGGACCATTGTGTACATATAAGAAAGAATTCTTTCGCATCCAGATTTCTTGGCAAATTCGCCAGTGGCAGCCCAGAATTCATCTGGAGTCATGCCTAAAGAAGGAATGAATCCGTAATCTTGCATGTCACTTTTTGACAAGGTTGAGTCGAAGTCATACATGATTGCAATAATTGGTTTTTTCATAATGTTACCTCGCATAAACTTTACTAAATAGTAATTACAATGTCAAATAATAACAATTGGCAATTTATAATGCCAATTACTTGTGGGTATGTAAGCAACAAAAAAGAGAGACATTAGTCTCTCTAAATTATCAATGGTGCAGTAATTGAGACTTGAACTCAAACGGGTTGCCCCATACGCCCCTCAAACGTACGCGTATACCAATTCCGCCACTCCCGCGGCGAGGGTTATTATAGGTTTGCTTTTTTAGGTTTGCAATTTCTTTTGTAAAAAGAGTGATAAATAAATTAAAAACCCCGTTTTGAACGGGGCTTAATCATCAATGCTCTATGAGATGGAAGATGTTATCTATTAGTAACGTTGCCACCGCCCAATAAACGAGCAATGTCGAGACGTCCATGACAGTGGTAAGCATTGGCTGGGCAAGAAGAGCTGGGTCCTTTTTGACGGCTGCGGCGCCCATGCAAAGCAAGGTGCCAATGCATTTAGAGACCGTAACGGCGAAGAACATGGCTGTTGCGACCGTCCCTCCAACGGCTAGAGCGTGAAGGAAGAAGTCTAGCGAATCGGCATGAGTGAAGGCGCTGCCGTCCCAAATGATTATATGAGAGAACTTTTCGTTAACGACGATGCCAGTATATTGCTCGATCATTATCCATATAAAGGTGAAGACCGAGACGAAGGCGGCGATAACTAAGGCGCTTCTGAATTCTTTCCACAAAACTTTCATTGTTTGTTTTGGCCCGAATTCTTGAGTAGCTAATCCACGTATCATCATGCCCGTCGTTTGGCCGCCGGAATTGCCGGCCGTGTCCATAAGGGCGGGGACGAATGAGACTAGAATTGGCATCGCGGTGAAGATCGCGCTTCCTTCCAAACGATTAAGGACCAATGTTACAAAGGTTCCCAAAACGAGAAGGGCGATGATCCAAGGGAAACATTTTTTGGCGTTATCCCAAACGCTCATCTCCATATACGGCTGATCGCTAGCCGCCATGTTGGTCATGTGGGCTAAGTCTTCGGCGTTTTCCTCAGCCATGACATCGACCGCGTCGTCGACGGTGATGATACCCACCAATCTATCGTCGTCGTTTAAGACGGCAAGGGCCGTTAAGTCATAACGGCGGAATATGTTGGCGACTTCCTCTTTGTCGGTTGAGGCGGTAACGCTTTGAACGTCCACGTTCATGATGTCTTCAAGGGTTTGGCTCTTTTTGGCGAAGATCAAGTCGTCCAAGTCGACTGTGCCGACGAATTCCCTTGTTTTGTCTCTAACGAAGATGGTGTAGATGGTTTCGGCATCTTTTCCTTTTTCGCGGATGATATCAATCGCATCGTCGACTTTGGTGCTTTTGACCATTTCCAAGTATTCGGTGGTCATGATTGAGCCGGCGGTACCTTCTTTATAACGTAATAATTGGTTAATGTCCGCTCTCATCTCTTTGTCGGCGGCTTTTAAGACCCTCTGAGCTAAGTTGGCTGGGAGGTCTCCGACAACGTCGGC
>JAZLKX010000030.1:0-1708 GCA_045597865.1 Bacilli bacterium
CCCAAGTTTGCCACTTCGCCCCATAACGGTGGCGTAAGCCGACCGTGACATAATTCGCCATCTGAAAGCAGGTGGCGAATTTTTCTTTCCGAAAAAGAAGATTCCCCCTTGCGCCCGCACTTCGGATTTGATATAATTACCGCGTGCCTATATGCCGCTATAAATGGAGGTTTTTCGTGAATATCGAATGTTTCAACAACCACAACAAGCCGTATCTGCGTCTCGTCGCGTCCCTCGGCCTCAAGAAGGTCGACGGTCGCTACGTCCACCGTCGCAAGACCGTCCTCAACCTCGGGCCCCTTGACCGGCTTGACGACGGGCGGCCGGACTTCCTGCGGCGTCTGCGCGAGTCGTTCCGCGACGGGAAGCCCATCGTAGATTCACTCGTGCCGTTCGTCGGGGAGGACGGGAGGAAGAAGGTCACAATCACCTTCAAGGACGGCGACCCGAAGTGCGTCGGCGACCCGAAGCGCATGGCGGCGACGATCCTCGACCCGGTGTTCGCCGCACTCGGGCTCGACGAGTTCTTCGCGAGCGTCAAGCACTCCTCGAAGATATCCTACGACCTCCAGGGGATCGTGCGCCTTCTCGCCTACGGGCGGATTCTCGAACCGGACTCGAAGAGCTCGACGATGGACCAGAACGTGAAGTGGTACGCGCCTCCCGTGAAGAGCGCGAACGACGACAACGTCTACGACGCCCTGACCGTGATCGCCAGGAACCGCGAGAAGATCCTCCGGCGCATGAACACGTGCGTCACGCGGGGGACGGGACGGAAGGCGGACGTCGTGTTCTACGACGTGACGAACTTCTTCTTCGAGATCCCCGAGGCGGACCCGGACCGCGAGATTGAGACTGTCGGCGCGGACGGCTCGAAGGCGAAGGTGACGGTCAGGGGCCTGCGCAAGTACGGCGTCAGCAAGGAGAACCGGCGGCAGCCAATCGTCCAGACGGGGCTCTTCCTCGACGACCAGGGCATTCCGCTCTCGCTCGAGGAGTTCCCCGGCAACACGCTCGACGCGCAGACGCTGAGGACGGCGATGAAGAGGACGGTCGGCACCTTCGGCATGGGGCGGTTCATCCTCGTCGCGGACAGGGGGATGTACTCGGGGACGAACGTGCAGGCCGTGCGCGAGGGCGGCAACGGCTACATCGTCTCGAAGAGTCTCCTGAAGAGCACGGAAAAGGAGCGGAAATGGGCGACGGGACCGAAGGACTGGGAGGTCGTCCGCGAGGACTTCAAGTGCAAGTCGGACATCGTGACGCGGGTCGTGAAGGACGAGGACGGCAACGTCGTCCTCGGCCCCGACGGGAAGAAGAAGACCTACAGGGAGAAGGTTGTCGTCTACTGGAGCGAGGCTTTCTACAAGCGGCAGATCCACGAGAACAAGTCGTTCCTCGAGTTCGTCGAGAAGCTCCGCGCGAACCCGGCGGGCTTCCGCGTGACCGCGGCCGAAAGCCGCAGCCTCCGGAAGTTCCTGAAGAAGGACGTCGTCAACGCGAAGACCGGCGAGGTGCTGGACGGGACGAAGCTCCGCGCGATGATCGATGACGAGAAGCTCGACGCCTTCAAGGACCTCATGGGCTACTACCAGATCGTCTCGTCGGAGCTGGAGATGCCCTCGACGGAGATCATCGAGAAGTACCACGGCCTCACGCGGATCGAGGACCAGTTCCGCGAGATGAAGGGAACGCTCGAGACCCGTCC
>JAZLKX010000031.1:0-1750 GCA_045597865.1 Bacilli bacterium
CTGCTTGTTGTCCGAAAAACCGGCCTTCGCCAGCGCCTCGATGGTGATCTCGGCACCCGCCTCGAACTTCTTCTCGAGGTCCGCAACGTTGACCGCCAGCGCCTTCGCGTTGAACGCGGCGTTGTTGAAGCCGCGCTTCGGAAGACGACGGACGAGCGGCATCTGGCCGCCTTCGAACACCAGTTTGTGCTTGTGACCCTTGCGCGACTGCTGGCCCTTCTGGCCCTTGCAGGACGTCTTGCCCATGCCCGAGCCGCATCCGCGGCCGACGCGCTTCCGGCGCTCGCGGGCGCCAGGGGTGTTGGTAAGAGAATTGAGTTCCATTTTCTAATTCCTTTCCATACGCTCGCTCCGCCGCGATTTCCTCGGCGCTGCGGAGCTTCGCGAGCGCGTTCAGCGTGGCCTTGACCACGTTGAGACGGTCCTTGGAGCCGAGCGCCTTGCCGACGGCGTCACGGATGCCCACGGCCTCGAGGACCGGACGCATGCCGCCGCCGACGATGAGGCCCGTACCATCCGGGGCCGGCTTCAGGATCACGCGACCGCCGTCGCAGACTCCCTCGACCGGATGCGGAATCGTCTTGCCCTTGAGGACGACCTTGTGCATGTCCTTGCGGGCCGCCTCGCCACCCTTGCGGATCGCATCGGCGACTTCGTTCGCCTTGCCGAATCCGACGCCGACCTTGCCCTCCTTGTCACCGACGACGATGACGGCGGAGAAGCTCATGCGACGACCGCCCTTGACGGTCTTGGCGCAGCGGTTGATGAACACTGTGTGCTCGTCGAGCGTGTCCTCGGCCTCGTTCTCACGACGCTTGTCACGATTGAAAGCCATGATTACTTATCCTCCTTCTTCGCGCTGATGGAGAGTCCCGCCTCGACGGCGGCGTCCACGATCGCCGCGATGCGGCCCGTGTACTTGTTTCCGCCGCGGTCGACGACCACGATCGAGATGCCCGCGGCCTTCGCGGCCTCGGCAGCCTTCGCGCCGAGGGCCTTCGCGACCGTGAGGTTGGCCTTGTCGTCCTTGAGGCTGTTCGCCTGGGCGAGGGTCTTGCCCGCATCGTCGTCGATGAACTGGACGTACATGTTCTTGTTCGTGACGCAGATCGACATGCGCGGACGAGCCGCGGTGCCGATGACGCGCTGACGGAGGCGAAGATGCCTCTTCTGACGCTGAACTTTACGATTGAACATAATTCGTTCTCCTTACCGCCGCGATTAGGCGACCTTCTTGCCCTGCTTGCGGCGGATGTGCTCGCCGACGTACTTGATGCCCTTGCCCTTGTAGGGTTCGGCCGGGTAGTACGAGCGGATGCGCGCGGCGGCTTCGCCGACCATCTGCTTGTCGATGCCCTTGATCGTGACCTGAAGTCCGTCGTTCTCGACGGTCACCGTCAGCCCCTCGGGGATCGTGAAGATCTTCGGGGACGCGAAACCGAGCGAGAGCGCGAGCTCCTTGCCCTTGAGGACGGCCTTGAAGCCGGTGCCTTCGATGGAGAGCTGCTTGGTGTAGCCAGCGGACACGCCGATCACATTCGCGTTGATCAGCGCGCGGGCGAGACCGTGGAAGTTGCCGAGATTGTAGTCATCGGCGCACTCGACGATGACCTTACCGTCCTCCACCTTCGCCGTGATGCCGTCATGCATCGTATAGGAGAGCTCGCCGAGCTTCCCCTTCACCGTCACCTTCTGACCCGCGATCGTGGCCGTGACGCCATCCGCGAGCTTGACGGGTTCCTTACCGATT
>JAZLKX010000032.1:0-1634 GCA_045597865.1 Bacilli bacterium
AAAACAGACAGGATTATGCCAGTAATAACCTTGACTGTCTATTTCGGATTTGACAAGTGGGATGCACCGAAGTCATTAAATGAAATGTTTACAGACTCAATTGATGACTACAAACCATTTATCCAGGACTACAAAATATTCGTGATAGAACCTCAGATGCCTGATGAAGATTTGAATAAACTAGATACAAATCTTCGTGATATCATGAAATTCATAAAGTATTCCAGAAATAAAGAAGCCTGGAACAGGGCAAACGCAAACTTTTTTTAGAGGTTAAGCACTTTTTCGAGGTATTCAGTTTTACGACATGCTTTTAACATTTTGGCATTAATGCTGGCTTTAAAAGTTTCTTCTGTTTTAAGCATTGTTAAAGCCATTTTTCTGACTGTGGAAATATTTTTAGCAGAGTTTTTAACTCTTTTTCTGCACTGATCTTCATTGAATGAAATATCTAGTGACCAATGGAGTGAATTTTCTATTTTCCAGTGTTTTCTAATAGCATCTTTAACTTTTTCGGGTTCATTCTTACAACTGCTTATATAATATCTTTTCTCTTCGGAAACATTTCCTTTTATCTTTCTTTTAGCAACAACCATCGCTATCGTTTTGATAGTTTTCCAGTCCTTAACTTCAAAAAGGTCGTCTATATCGCTTGTAATATAATAACTTCTGCTTTCTATTCTTCCATGGTCTTTCTCAGTTTCTTTGAAACACACATAATCAAAATCCTTGAAATTGTTTTCCAAAGCATCATCGAAATATTCTGTGACTTCTTCAAAAAGATATTTCTGGTTTCCTTTAAGAGCTATCACATAATCTCCTTTTTCTTCAGAGATTTTATCTGTTATAGCTCTTTGACATCCCATAGCGTCAATTGTGACAAGACAGCCTTTTACTTCGATAATATCTAACAAATCCGGTATCGCAGTGATTTCGTTCGTCTTCTCTTCGACATGGATGTGCCCCAATGCCAGTGATGTGTCAGTTGCCCATGCCGTTACTGTATGTAATGGTTTCAGCGTTTTGTCTTTATTGCCAGACCTTCTGTTGGTTTTTCCATCGATAGCTATATGTGAGCCTTCGATTAATGGAGATATTGTGGATACCCATTCAGAAAAAGCCTTGTTAAAAGCTTTTTCATCTAAAAACATAAAAAGGTATCTAATAGCATCATGTGAGGGAATACCATAAGGAAGACTTATATATTTTCTAAGCCATTCCTCCCTGTCTATGGCAAACTCTTCTATGTCTTCCCAGGAACGGACTCCGCTTATAACCGCACATAATGTTATAAACAGCATATCAATCATCAAATGTTTTTTATTAATATCTTTACGAGGATCTGGTAGAGAAGAGAAGCTTTCAAAGAACGGACCTTGATTTATCATGCTTGAATTCCTTTTTTATAATTTTCATTTCAAGCATAAAACAATCTAAAATAAAGTACAACCCATAATCTGCACTACAAAAGAAAAAAGTTTGCATTTGCCCTGATTAACCCCAAGTCCAAGGCCTGTTGTCCAATCAGCCAATTGACGTTTGCTGATGTTTTGCTTACAATTATCAACAGGAGATATAAATAATATGAAACAAGCAAGCATAACATTGCGAACTGATCCAGAATTCAAAGAACA
>JAZLKX010000033.1:0-1030 GCA_045597865.1 Bacilli bacterium
CTGAAAGAGGATGCTCCCGGATACGAACTGCTCCATCGCGTGTTCCATGACCAGTACGTGGTAGAAAAGGGCAAGGTAGAACCTCGTGACAAGCACAAGATAGCCAGCGGCAGCCTCCAGAGCCCCGATGATCCCGATGCCACATATCGCGACAAGGACGGCCAGAAGGTGTCCGGCTATGTGACCAACATCACCGAAACGGTAGAGGAGGACAAGCCCAGCATCATCACGTCCGTACAGACGGAGCCAGTCACCTTTGCCGACTGCCATTTCCTTGAGGATGCCGTCCACAACACGGAGAGAGTAACGGGGCAACTTGTCAAGAACGTCTATGCTGACGGGGCATACCAGAGTCCGGACAATCGTGAATTTGCGAAACTGCACATGGGAATGGAACTGCTCACAAGCAAACTGCAGGGAGGATGCAGATACATCCTTGACAGAGAACCGGGCACCGACAATCTCAAAGTCACCGATACTGAAACGGGAGAGGTGATGGAGGCTGTCTATGTTGGAGAAAACAAGAGGGTCGGCAAGCACTGGAGGGTAAACCTCTCACATGTCAAGCCCACCCACCCTTGGCGCTATTTCAATGAGGAGGAGGTCAGGCGATCAGAGCTAAGGCGCAAGATAGAGAGCCTTCCCATAGAAGAGCAGAACAAGAGAAACAACATCGAGGCTGCCATGTTCCAGTACAGCTTCCACACACGCAACGGAAAGACACGATACAGAGGCCTGTTCAGACATCGCCTCCAGGCTTTCCATCGCTGCATGTGGATGAATCTGCGCAGATTGGTGCTATTCCAGACAACAATAAGTCAAAGTCCGCTTGTGGAAGCAGCATCAATCCTCATGGAAAAGGTCTGCAACCATATATATAGCCTCATAGAGACCATTTTTGACCCGATGAAGGTCTTACGCGAATATTTAAAGTTCTTGGCAGAAATATCTGTTTGGCCAGCATTGAAGCCCAGATTTTCTGTTTCAGAGCAGATGTTTAACCCAAAAGCCACTTTTTAAAGTGGACTCA
>JAZLKX010000034.1:0-1864 GCA_045597865.1 Bacilli bacterium
GTGATAAAAATGATTGAACGCCAACCTGATTTACGTGGCAACATTACTATTATAGATATTGAAGCATTAGTTCCAGAAGACCATCTTTTAAGAAGGATTGAAGCAGCTGTAGATTTCACAAAAATATATCCAATGGTGGAAGAGTATTATTCTAAAGATACAGGCAGACATAGTGTAGATCCTGTGGTTTTATTTAAGATGGCTTTTATTCAGCATTTGTATGGTATTCGCAGTATGCGTCAAACCGTAAAAGAAATTGAGGTAAATGTTGCTTACCGTTGGTTCCTTCATTATGATTTCTCTACCCCTGTACCCCATTTCGCAACAGTTAGCTATGCTTTTGCCAATAGATTTCCTGCTGAAGTTTTCGAAGGCATTTTCAAATGGATATTAGATGAAGTATGTCAAAAGAAATACTTACGTCCTGAAGTATTATTTGTAGATGGAACTCATATTAAAGCCAACGCTAACAAAAAGAAAAACTATAAGAAAATGATAGACCAAAATACTCAGGCATATGCTAAAAAGCTACGTGAAGAAGTAGACAAAGACCGCGAAGAACACGACAAAAAGCCCCTTAAAGATAAAGACGACAATGATAGACCTAGTACACCACCTCAGAAGGAAATAACCGTATCTAAAACAGACCCTGAAAGCGGATTGTTTCACAAAGGAGAGCACAAGGTAGTATTTGCTTATTGTGCTAATACTGCGTGTGATGCCAATAATTACGTTGTAGATTTCAGTTTAGTTCCAGGAAATATTAATGACAGTACTAGCTTTGATGATTTATACACAAGACTAAAAAATGGTTTTTCGGAGTTAAAAACTATTGTTGCAGATGCTGGTTACAAGACACCATGGATATGTAAGCAGCTAATTGATGACGGAAAAGAATTAATCACTACATATACGAATCCTAAAGGGAATAAGGGCATGTTTAGGCCTAAGGACTTTGTTTATGATGAGTATAATGACTGGGTAATATGTCCAAATAATGTTGAGCTTAAATATTCCACTACTAACAGAGAAGGTAGAAAGGTATTTAAGAGTAATCCACAAGTTTGTGCAGGCTGTCCTCAGAGAGCTCAATGTACTGCTAGCAAGAATAGCCAAAAGATTGTTGAGATACACGTTTGGCATAACTATGTAGAACAAGTAGAAGCACTTAGATATACTCCAAGAGGAAAAGAGCTTTACCGCAGACGTCAAGAAACCATTGAGCGTGTATTTGCAGATGGTAAAGAAAAGCACGGAATGAGATATACGTTATATAAAGGCCTGGACCGAGTCAATAAATGGTTGAGGCTTAAGTTTGCTGCAATGAATCTCAAAAAGATGGCATTAAGGATGGCGTGAAGTCATCCTTTTATTTTTTATGAAGACCTATATACCTAAAACGACGAAAACGCACTCTGCGAGACAAACTCGCAAAGTGCGTTCTTTGACAGTCTGAAAGAAGGATACTTTCGTATCCTTCTTCAAAATTTTATACTTAACACCTTTAAAATAGGACATTATTTTTCTATCATTTATTGCCTTTCAAACCTCTAGCTGAAATTCTAGGTTTTTCTACAGCAACCTTTTTTACGTTTAATGCACGCTTAACTTCTCTAGTTACACTGTTAGCAAATTGTTCACCTGATAAGTCATAACGCAATAATGCAGATTCTGTTCCAACAGAATCATCGTTTATACTTTTAAGTACATATTTACCATTACTAACATCATAATAAGCAATAGAACCACGTAATTGCAGCATTACAGAATCATTTTGATGAGTTACACCTTCAGTTGTATAATCAAGCATATCAACCTTCATCATAATAACCATATCTACAATCGCGTCGCGAGCTATATTTTC
>JAZLKX010000035.1:0-1902 GCA_045597865.1 Bacilli bacterium
AAAGGCGAAGCTAATGGTTATGCTGAACTTGACTCTAATGGTAGAGTACCATATTCACAATTACCTGAAAGTGCAATGGAGTTTAAGGGTACTTGGAACGCAAGTACAAATACACCTACAATAACACAAGGACAAGGCACAAACGGAGATTTTTATGTAGTTTCTGTAGGTGGCACCTGGCAAGGAATAACATTTATAGCTAATGAAAGAATTATCTTTGATGGTAGTGCTCATCAGTGGATAAGATTATCTGCTAGTGGAGAGGTAGTGGCAAGTAACGTAATTTACGACAACGAAACCAGTGGACTTGAAGCAGAGAATGTGCAAGACGCTATAGACGAAGTTAATAGTGAGAATTTAATACCATATCCTTACTATGACGGAATGTCAAAAACACATAATGGAATTACATTTACAGTACAAGCCGATGGAAGTATTAAGGCTAATGGTACAGCAACTGCAAATGCTGAATTTTATGTGTTTTCAAGACTAAATGACAACTTTACTTTGCCAAATGGAACATATACATTAAGTGGTTGTCCTAGTGGTGGCTCGGGTTCAAAATATTGTTTGCTTATAGCTCATTCTAACGCAGAAGGTGGTTGGGGTAGTGATAGTTTTGATTTTGGTAATGGTGTTACTTTTACAAATACAGACCAAAGAAAAAAAGGTGTAACTATAAGAATTATTAGTGGACAAACAGTAAACAACCTAGTTTTCAAACCTATGCTAGTCAAAGGCTCAAACAAACAAGCCTACAAACCAACAACCGAAAGTTTAACTAACAAAGTTAATAAATCGCAAGTAGCAAATAATCTATCCACAGCAAACGAAGGATTTGTATTAGACGCAAGGCAAGGGAAAGCCTTGAATGATAACAAAGTTAATAAATCGGACTTATTAAACCTCATCTATCCAGTAGGAAGCCTATATATGAGTGTAAACAACACCAGCCCACAAACCTTATTTGGTGGCACTTGGCAACAGATAAAAGACAGATTTTTACTTTCGGCAGGTGACACATACACAGCAGGAAGCACTGGTGGTAGTGCAACCCATACACCAAGTGGTACAGTTGGAAACCATACATTAACTATTGCTGAAATGCCTAGTCATACACATACATTTAATGCTAGTAACACTGCGACGTCATCACCATCACAATCACAACTAGGTAATCAACCACCTTTGTTATACAATGACCATGTACCTAATTGGGTATCAAATCCGTCAAATTCAACAGGCGGTGGACGAGCACACAATCACCCATTCACTGGAACAGCACAAAACACAATGCCACCATACCTAACAGTCTATGTATGGAAAAGAACAGCTTAAAGGAGGAAAAATAAATGATTTTAAAATTAAAAGACGGAACAGAATTATTTGTTAATTCAGCAACAGAAGATACAATCGTAATGGAAACAACAGCCGACAATATGATTGAGATTTTCAACAATGATTTCACAACAAGAAACTTAAAAAGGTTCAGGTTTTAACAGATGACAAAGAAGAAGTAATTAGTGAATTTGTAAACAAAGAAAAAGTATCGTGTTCGTATGATGCTTTTGGATTTGCAACATTTAATTTAAGACCAATTAGCGACATAGAAGCAAGGCTTACAGAACTTGAAAATGCATTTGATGAATTTGTTGAATTTGTAATGGAGGTAATAGGATAATGGCTAGATATTACGCAAGTAGAATTGAAAAAGGTATTTTAGAATTAGACAATGTGCCTGAAAAATGGAGAGAAGAAACAAGACAGATTTTAATTGAAGATGGATACATTGTTGAAGAAGTGCCTGAAGAAGAAACTGAAGAATAAAAACCATAGGGAGAAGATATGGAAATACTTGAATATTTTTTGCCACCTTTTATAACTGGAGTAGTGGCTATCATA
>JAZLKX010000036.1:0-2643 GCA_045597865.1 Bacilli bacterium
GGTCAGTTGTAAAAGTTAATTCCATTTTGTAAGATTAAGTTCCACCTTGTAGGATTAAATTCCACGGGGCGGAACTTTTTATGTATTAAAATTACTCAAATAATAAAAAATCATTAGAATTTTCGTGAAAATCCTTTATAATTATTAAAAAGCCGGAAAAATGCGCACAAAAATGAGAAGTCGAGTTCACGTGGTCCTGGTAAGAGTTAGTGAATTCCACCCCTGTGGGAAAAAATATGGAACTCATCCAACTGCGTAGGACTCCGGCCTTTTTATATGTTTTGTTAAAAAGGTAATTTCTGCTACCGCAGAAATCTTTATTATCCTTACTTCGCTTAGGCGTCTTAATATCTGGTTAGACTATGTAAGTCAAGGCTGCCGCAAGCGGCACCACGAAGTGGCTATGGCCTTGACTTAATAGTCCTAACCAGATTTTTTGTAATCAAGCGAAGTAAGGGTAATAGTGCGCTATGCGCACTTGTTTCAAATGCGGGCGTAGCCCGGTTTCCTATTTTTTTAATAATTCTGGTCTAAGAACTATCTCGTTAGCTGGAATCTTGTGTATACCGAGGATATCCAGAATTTCCCTGCCATAATAGAATTCAAACATTTCGTAAGGAGATTTATCTCCAAGTTCAGGACGACCATAGGAATTGATATGATCCATCATAAGATTGATTTGCTCTTGATTGTATTGGCCCAAATCTGTGTGCTTTGGAATAATCCTTCTTATGAATTCATGGTTGTTTTCACAAGCTCCTTTTTGGTTGGGTGATGAGGGATCACAGTAGAATACATACGATCTAATAACGCCGTCATCATCACATTCGATAGCGGTAGGGTTTGAGAACTCTGTCCCATTATCAGCTAGGCATAATGAAAGAACCTTTTTGTAGTTATCTTCACCTAAACGTTCATAGAGATTATTAAATATCTCAGTAACCGATTTGGAATCGTTAGTTTCTCGCAAAAAAGCAATCTGTAGCTTTGGAAGAACAAAGTGTATGGTAAGTAGAACTGCGCCACCTTTAATACCTTCAACAGAATCTAATTCAGTCACAGGTACAGAAGGATTAGCTTCTTTGTATTTATTAAAGTCTTCAAAGGTTCGTCCAATTCTGCATGCTTTATCCACCTTTAGTTCTTTTGATTTCTTTTTGCGAGGTCTAAATCTAACTTTGCGAGGCATGTCAATGTTTCTGGCTTCAAACAATCCGTTATCAGCGTAGATATATGCTGTTTTCTCGCATATAGAGATAGAGTCAGGATTATTAACTAGTATGTGATGTAATGACTGTCCTTGCCTTAAAAGAGGACTTATTACATTGTCAAGCTGTTCCAATTCGTTTTCTGTTAGATTGAATCCTGAACGAGATTCACTTCTTACAGCTTCATATTCCTGCTGGGCCTCATGAGGCTTATAAAGACATTTTTCTAATGTACATGTATTAAGACTATTGCAACCATTGCATACATAAGGCGGTTTGCTTAAGTTAGGGCAAGTTTCCTTGATGTAATCCTCACAAAAAACTGTACACTTACCACAAGAGAAGCATAGATTTCTTGATTTGCCACGGGTACAATCGTTGCAAATATCTCCTTTATGAGGACAACCATTTCTTATCAAACAGTCATTAAAAGGTCTGTATGGTGCACCTTTCTTTTCGAATACACGGTGAGACTTTACTTCTTTGGAAATGGTAGTACAGTCTCTGCCGATACTTCTTCCTATAGCCTTAAAACTTGATGATGCATCAAGACCATCTCTAATCTGACGACGTTCATCATATGTTAAATGTTTATTCTTGTTCATAAAAAGCTCCTGTTCCGGCCGGAGCAAGAGAAGGATGAACATCAACAAGATATCATTAAGAGGAAGTAATTTCCATAGTATCTATTAGGAAGTAGTAACATCTACCCTTAGGATAAAAGGGGTGGAAGTTAACTATACAAATGAGTTAAAATCGCAGGGTGGATTTTGTTTTAAAATCCTATATTGTAATAAATACCATTATTTGATATTATGATCATAGGCTTTCAAGTAATATTTCTAAGTTACTAGGCTTACGAGTCTTGATTTTCAGCCATATCGGCAATAATTCAAGAAAACTAATTTAATGATGTATAGCTTTGATTTTTATTGCCAAAATCCTTTCGTTTTTGCATAAATTATTTCTCCGTTTTTTGTAAAAATTATTTCTCCGTTTTTGCATAAATTTCATTGCAACATCACCAAAAGAAATTTATAATTTAAGGAGGTAGCTTATGGCTATAAACAGAAACTACAAAGACAGTCTTTTTTGAAAAGTTTTTGCAGAGAAAAAGGACTTGCTAGAACTTTACAATGCACTGAATTCTTCAAACTATGAAGATGAAGAAATGTTGGAAATTACAACGCTAGACGATGCAATATGGATGAAATACAAAAATGATATTTCATTTATTGTTAGCAACAAAATGAATTTGTACGAACATCAAAGTACAGTAAATCCAAATATGCCACTAAGAGGTATAAGGTATTTTTCTAGCTTGTACAATGCGTATATTGAAAAGAACGGATTTGACATTTATGGCAGTAAATTGATAAAATTGCCAACACCAGAATATGTTGTGTTTTATAATGGAGTAGCAAAATATCCGGAA
>JAZLKX010000037.1:0-71146 GCA_045597865.1 Bacilli bacterium
TGCTGCAGAAGGAATTCAAAAACGTATCGAAACCTTCGGAGAAGGACCACTTGAATCAAAGTTCTTTTCCGCAGTTATTACAAACGCCCAAAAACAAATTGAAGGTCAAAACTTTGATATTCGTAAAAACTTACTTGATTACGATGATGTTATTTCTAAACAACGTGTTGCTATCTACGAAAAACGTGATGCCATCATGTATGCAGAAGACATCTCAGACATGATTGAAGAGTTCTTTAGAACTGCTGGTTATTGTATTGCAAGACTTGCACTTCCAAAAGACTCAAACGAAGGTTTAATTAATGCTCAGCTTCTTAAAGAAGTTGTTGAACCTAAATATTTACCAGCAGGCACATTTAAAGCAGAGCTTTATGATGAAGCTCCATTTGAAGACGCCGGTCAAGATTTAGGTGATTATTTATATGATGTTTATTGCATTCGCCGTAAACAATGGGGTGAAGACATTGCGAAACAAGTTGAACGCGATTTAGCACTTCAAACAATTGATCAAAACTGGACAAAACAAATTGATACTATGGCAAGACTTCGTGAAGGCATTCACTTAAGAAGTTATGCTAATACAAACCCACTTCAAGACTATGTTAACGAAGGCCAAGCCTTGTTTAGAGAATGCCTCGAAAACATCTCTTGTGAAGCAGTTTTCAAGTTCCTTAATGTTGTTGTTCAAATTAAGAAACCAGCCGAGAAAACTGAAGAAAAACCCGCAGAATCCCCAGTAAAACCTGAGGAAAAGGACGTTGTTGACGTCGAATCAAAGGATAAGGAATAAGATGAAAGAGCTCCAAGAATTACGCTTAGAACTAAATGAAGTTACTGAGATGGTAAATAGGCTCGGTGACTCTCTTTGACCTCGCCTTCTTAGATAAAAAAGTTACCGAATTAGAAGCTAAACAAAACGAAGACGGTTTTTGGGATGACCAAAAATCTGCTTTAAAAGTAATTGATGAGTACAACGACGCAAAAGAAGAGCGCGATACTTATTTAAAAATTGATAAAACACATAAAGAAATTCAAGAATTGCTTTTTGCAACCACCGAAACAGATGAAGATATGCTTTCATTATTAGATGAAATGATATCTGAACTTTCAGTTGATACAAAGAAGTTTAGACAAAAACTCCTTTTTAAAGGAGAATTTGACAAACTTGATTGTACTTTAGAAATTCACGCGGGAGCTGGCGGCACAGAAGCGCAAGACTGGGCAGACATGCTTTCGCGTATGTATGTTCGCTGGTGTGAAAGACATCACATGAAATTTGCGGTCGCAGACCAACAACCTGGTGAAGAAGCCGGCATAAAGTCAATTATGTTCAATATTAGCGGCAAAAACGCATACGGATTGCTTAAATCTGAAAAAGGCGTTCATAGACTCGTTAGAATTTCACCGTTTGACGCTAATAAACGCCGACATACTAGCTTTGCTAGCGTTAACGTAGTTCCTCTTTTCAATGACGATGTCGATATTTCTATCGACGAAAAGGATTTAAGAATTGATACATACCGTTCTGGGGGCGCTGGAGGTCAAAATGTTAATAAAGTTGAGACCGCTGTTAGAATTACTCACCTTCCAACAGGCGTAGTTGTATCTTGCCAAGTCGAAAGATCACAACTTTCAAATAGGGAAATGGCAATGCAAATGTTAAAGAGCCGTTTGTATCAAATGGAAATCGAGAAAAAAGAGGCTGCACTTAAGAATATTATTGGTGAGCAAAAAGACATTGAGTGGGGTAGTCAAATTCGTTCATATGTTTTCTGTCCATACACTTTAGTTAAAGATAACAGAACCGAATATTCAGAAGGTGATGTTGGCATGGTAATGGATGGAGAAATCGATGGTTTCATTTACGCATATCTGGAGGATTTAGCGCGAAAATCCCCGTTAAAATAGGCATATTTATGGAAAATAGAAAGTTTGAACTTGTCTCAAATTACAAGCCTACTGGTGACCAACCGCAAGCCATTAAAGAATTAGTTAAGGGTATTGAGGAAGGTAAGAAAATCCAGGTTCTTTTGGGTGCAACCGGAACCGGAAAAACTTTCACAGTTGGAAACATAATTCAAGCTGTTCAAAAACCAACTCTTGTTTTAGTCCATAACAAAACATTGGCTGCACAACTTTATGCAGAATTTAAAGAGTTGTTTCCAAACAATAGAGTTGAGTATTTCGTTTCAAACTTCGACTTTTACCAACCTGAAGCTTATTTACCTAAATCAGATACCTATATTGACAAGAACGCAGTCATGAATGAAGAGATAGAAATGTTGCGTACTTCTGCTATCAATTCTGTACTCGAAAGAAGAGACACAATTGTTGTTGGATCGGTTGCTTCAATTTATGGTTTAACTGACCCTGATGAATACCGTAATTTAGCATTTGATATTCGTGTTGGAGAAACTATTGATAGAAAGGCGTTTTTTAACCGTTTAGTTGATGCTCAATATCAACGTAATAACTTAGATTTAAAACCAGGATATTTTAGAGTTCGCGGAGACATCATTGAGATATGCCCACCAGTCTCTGAAAACCAAGTAATTCGTGTTGACACATTTGGTGATGAAATCGAAAGTATCAACTTAGTTGATATGTTAACAGGAGAAGTAAAAAAATCATTCAAAACTTATCCTATTTTTCCAGCCTATGATCATGCATCAACTCGCGCTAGAATTGCTGATGCAGTTAAGACAATTTCTGTTGAATTAGAAGAGCGTCTAAAATGGTTTAAAGATAACGGAAAATTATTAGAGGCAGAACGCCTTGAAATGAGAACAAAACAAGACATGGAAAGCATGCTTGAATTCGGCATGTGTCCAGGCATCGAAAATTACTCTCGTCATATCGATAAAAGAGCCCCCGGTCAAAAGCCATTTTCACTCATTGATTATTTCCCAAAAGACTTCCTTATGATTATCGATGAATCACACGTATCATTACCTCAAGTTAGAGGAATGTACAACGGTGATAGATCAAGAAAAGAAACACTTGTTGAATATGGATTTAGACTTCCGTCAGCATTAGATAATAGACCACTTAACTTTGAAGAATTTGAATCTTTGATGCCACAAGTCATTTGTACATCTGCAACCCCAGGTGATTATGAGATGGAAAAATGTGGCGGAAAAGTAGTTGAACAAATCATTCGTCCAACAGGACTTTTAGACCCTGAAATTGAGGTCAGAAAAACACTAGGACAAATCGATGATTTAATCTACGAAATTAAGGAGAGAATCAAGCGCGGAGAACGCACCATGGTTGTCACCTTAACAATTAAAATGGCCGAGGATTTGACGGAGTTTTTGAAGGAAAAAGGCATAAAAGTCGCATATTTGCACAATGAAACCAAGACCCTTGAACGTACCGAAATTATCTATCAATTACGTAAAGGAAAATATGATGTTTTGGTAGGTATTAATTTACTTCGTGAAGGACTAGATATTCCAGAGGTTTCTTTAATTACAATTTTGGATGCTGATAAAGAAGGATTTTTGCGTTCTACCAGGTCTCTTATTCAAGTTATTGGCCGCGCTGCACGTAATAAAAACGGAAAAGTTATTATGTATGCAGACCATATGACCGATTCAATGAGTGAAGCCATTGCTGAAACAAATCGTAGAAGAAGTATTCAAAAGGCATATAACGACGAAAACGGAATTATTCCTACAACAATTATTAAAGAAATTAGATCTCCTTTAGGAAATGTTGAAAATTCATCTGAAATTGCTTCAAAAATTAACAAACATTCAACACGTAGTGAGATTGAAAGAGAAATTAAACGTCTTGAATCAGATATGCGTGCTGCCGCCAAAGCGTACGACTTTGAACGAGCTGCAGAAATTAGAGATATTATCTTCGAACTTAGAGCATCTCTTGCATAAAGCGTTTGCTTTATATATTTAGTTGTGGTAAATTATTTGAGCGCTTAGAGGAGGAAAAATTATGGGAGCACTTGACATTATCTTCTTAATTGTTGGTCTTATTATCATTATTTTATCCTTGCTTCAAGGCGGAAAATCTGAAGGTGCTTCTGGTGCTATTACCGGTGGCGGAATGAACGTCTTTGTTAAAACAAAGGAAAGAGGTTCTGAAAAGATTATTACAATCTTAACCTTCATATTTGTCATCTTATTTATGTTCCTAGCACTGCTAGTCAGCATCTTAGGTAAATAAGAAATAGAAAATGCCTGGCTGACAGGCATTTTTCTTTTCTAAAAAGGAGTAGTTATGAAAAAATCAGTATTGAAAAAGTACGCTTATCTTATTGCAAAAGTAGGCGCAAATGTTCAAAAAGGACAATACGTTGAATTAACTGTCGATGTTAATCAAGAAGTTTTAGCAGATTATATTGTTGAAGCTTGTTATAAATTAGGCGCTAGAATGGTAAAAGTTCGTTGGACTTCCGATAAAGTAGAAAAAACAACTTACAAAAAGGCCAAATTAGATGCACTTTGCGAATTCCCAGAATACGAAAAAGCAAGACAAGTTTATCTTAATGAAAAACTTCCATGCATGATCTATATTGAATCATCTGATCCAGATGCATTAAATGGTGTTGATGTTGCTAAATATACAGAAGTTAGACGTAGTAACATGAAAATCATCAAACCATATAGAAACTTAAGAGAAAATAAATATCAATGGATTATTGCTGGTGCAGCATCACCTGCTTGGGCAAAGAAAGTTTTCCCAGGAGTTCCAACCAAGAAAGCAGTAAATATGCTTTGGGACGCAATTCTAAAAACATCACGTTGTGATGATGATCCAATTAAAGCTTGGGACGAACACAATAAAGACCTTAAAAAGAGATTCGAATATCTCAATAGCCTTAATTTAGATTATCTCCACTATGAGTCAAAAAATGGCACAAACTTCAAAGTTTGGATGAACCCACTTTGCAACTGGCTCGGTGGTGGTGAAACAGGACAAGATTCCGGCATCTATTACAACCCAAATATTCCATCAGAAGAAGTTTTTACTTCTCCACTTGCAGGAAAGGCAGAAGGTATTGTTTTCTCAACAAAACCACTTTCATTCCAAGGTCAATTAATTGAGAATTTCTCAATTAGATTCGAAAATGGTAAGGTTGTTGAAGTTCATGCTGAAAAGGGACAAAAGTCACTTGAAGAAATGGTTCACATGGATGAAGGTGCAAGCATGTTGGGTGAATGTGCACTCGTTCCATTTGAGTCACCAATCAACGAAACAGGATTACTTTTCTATAACACACTTTATGATGAAAACGCAGTCTGTCACTTAGCATTAGGACACGGATTTACAAATCTCATTAAAGGTTATGAAAAATACACTCAAGAAGAACTCTTCAAAATGGGTGTTAACGATTCAAATTTACACGTTGACTTTATGATTGGTTCAAGAGATCTTAATATTACCGGTTATACCAAAGACGGCAAGAAAGTTGCCATCTTCAAAAACGGTACTTGGGCCTTCTAATCAAAAATAAAAAAACACGAAAAAACCCGGGATTTCCCGGGCTTTTTTGTTAAAATTCAAAGTTTTCTTCAATGTCTACAATCTGTGAGAAATTAAGTTTTCCAGAGTCAAATATTAGTTTTCTATTCTCAATATCAATACGCTTAATTTCTTTATTAATGATGTAGAAGTAACCATCATAATAGAACTTAATTTTGATTGGTCCTCCACGATAGTTTGACAAGGCATTATTTATCTTCTCAATTTGATCTTGAGTTTGAATGGGTTTATCAACTTTATTTCTTTTATATCTCATTTCAGCTAAACATGTAGCTTGTTCTATTAAAGAAGAATATGGAGCCCATTTTTTCATTCCGCGATCGCTCATTTATGGTGCCCTCCAATCTGATTGTGTCTTTCTTTAGCAGTAGATTCTTCTAAAAGCGAAGAAGTTCTCAAGATTATATCTTTTCCGTATTTTCTTTTTAAAGAATCTATGGCTTTTGTCATATCTCTTTTTGTATCCGCTTGTTTATCTGTTTCGAACAAGTTAACCTGCTCATATCCCGCAGGAGAAAGTTGTGAATAAGTAATGTAAAGACGTCTAATTTTTGCATTTTTGGCGCAGTATTTATCAAATAATTTGATAATATCATCAAAGAGTTTATCTGTATCATCGATTGGGTAATCTAGCGTTGTTTGATGAGAAAAGCCTCCGCCCTCAGTTACTGAATAACCGCAAGCAACACCAACGCGTTTTGTCATTTTGTTATGCTCTCTAAGTCTCATTGACAAGTCATCATTCATTTCTTTAAGAATTAAACGTGCCTGGTCTGGAGTGTAATCTTTCCAAAGAACTTGTCCAAGCGAAAAAGAAGTGTCTTGAGGAATGTATTTATCTCTCAAATTAGTATTATCAATGCCATTAGCATGTTCCCAAAGTTGTTCGCCCATAATTCCAAATTTTGCTTTCAGCAAATTTTTGTCAGTATTTGCGAGTTGGCCAACAGTTTCAATACCCATAGCATTAAGTTTAGTTTCATAACCAAATGAAATTCCCCACATTTTTGTAAGAGGAGTTATTTTCCACAACTTTTCCTTTATATCTTTCTTTGTCCAATGTGCAATAAAAGGAGCACGTTTTTTGGCGTCGGTGTCTAATGCCACTTTTGCTAATAGCATATTGTATGAAATTCCTGCAGTTGTAATTAATCCAGTCTTTTCAGTAATTGCTTTTTGCAATTTTCTTACTAATTGATATGGAGTGCAGTCATAAGTTTTTAAATAAGGAGTAAGATTAACAAAAAATTCATCTATTGAGTAAATATGTATATCATCTTCCGCAATATAATCTAAAACAATTGAAATAATTTCAGCAGATTTTTTGACATAAAGTTCCATTCTTGGTTGCGCTAAAATAAGGCCATCAATTTTTGGCAAATCTCTTCTTCTACAACGCGATGGAACGCCATGTTCCTTTAGGAAAGGCGAGACTGACAAAACAATTGTGCCGTCTCCTCGAGTAGGATCGCAGACGACAAGCGGGGTTGTAAAAGGATTTAAATTTCTTTCTACGCATTCAACAAATGCATAGAAGGCCTTCATATCAATAACTGCGATGTTCCTATCCATACCAAATATTCTACTCGAAACACGCAAATTTATTAACTTAATTTATTAGATTTTGATTTTTTGTGAATTAATTCTCAAAAATCATCTAAAAATAATGTATAATAATTGCCGTTGAGGTAAAACTTATGGAAATTGCGATTATTATTTTGTTAGGAATTATTCTTGTTTTGGGCATTGTTTTGCTTGTGCTTTTATTGAAGAAAAAATCAGGTTCAGCTGTCTCTTCTGGAGATATGTCTGACATCAAGGCAAGCGTTAATAACGTCGACAAACTTGTTGAGAAAACTGTTGAGAAAGTTATGGCTGAATCAATGGTTAAATTAACCAAGGAATTTGGGGAAAATACGCAAAAATCCTCGCAAAATCTCAATCATTTTCAATCTGAGATGACTGAATACCTCACTAAAAGAATCGAAGCTTTAAACAAACAATTAGATGAAAAAATTGCTACTTTAGACAAGAAGGTTGATGACAAATTAAAAGAAGGATTTAAAGGCACTTCCGAATCAATGGCTCAAGTTAGAGAAAGACTTCAAGCAATCAATGAAGCTCAAAAGCAAATGGAAGGACTCGGAAAAGAAGTTGTTTCACTTAAAGGAATCCTTGAAGGCAACCAAACCCGTGGTCAATATGGTGAATATCAATTAAGAATGGTTCTCAACAACGTTTTTGGTGACACAATCGGATGTTATGAAGAACAATACACCATGAAGAAAGTCAAAGACGGCGACGATGTAAGAGCGGATGCAGTTGTCTTTATGCCAGAACCAAATAAGATGATCGCAATCGACTCAAAATTCCCATTCCAAGATTACAAACGTTTGTTTGATGCAGAAACTCCTGAAGAAAAAGAAGCACTGAAAAAGGATTTTGCTGCAGCAGTTAAGCATCATATTACAGTTATCAAAGATAAATACATTGTCGAAGGAAAAACAGCTCCTGAAGCACTAATGTTTATTCCTAACGATGGTGTTTTTGCATTTATTCATCACGACTTACAAGAAGTCGTTGATTATGCACGCGAGAAGAAGGTTATTTTAACCTCTCCTTCAACACTTCCACCAATTCTTGTTACCATTAATATGGTAAGAATTGATGCAGAGCGTGCAAAAAATGCCAAAGAAATTTCAAAACAACTTGCTATGCTCGGAAAACAATTTGAAATGTTTGGAAGAGAGTGGGATTCGCTTTCTACGCAACTTGAAAGAGCTTCTAAAGCAAAAGAAAAACTCGATTCAAGAGTTACAAAAATCAATTCCAAATTCGGTTCTATTGCTGGATCTGAAATTCAAGAAATTGAGGGTGAAGAAACACCAGAATTATTACCGGAGGATATTGAATAGCCAGCTTTGCTGGTTAATGGGCCTGTAGCTCAGTTGGGAGAGCGTCTCGTTCGCAACGAGAAGGTCACCGGTTCGATCCCGGCCAGGTCCACCATTTAAAATGAATTATCTACTTTTTGCTGGTCTAGCATTGCTAGCCAGTGCTGCAAACACAATATTTAATAGAATTTCAGCCAATAGAATTGGTACGCTGGTTTCAGCTGTCTTGAAAGCATTTTTTATAGTGCTTTGTATTTTTGTTGTGTGTGCAATCTTGGGACATGTTCCTCAACTCTATTCATTAAATAATGAACAATGGCTTTGGATGGGCGTTTTAGGACTTGTAACTGTAGCCGATTGGATTTTCTACTTCCTCTCTATAAAGAGAGCGCATTTGGAAGCTTTTGCCCCATTTGAGGCAGCATCTGTCTTGTTCCTATCCAATTTATTGTTCTCAATTTTTATGTTTAGCGCCATTACTAAAGATGGAACCCCTTTAAACACAATTTTGTTTTTCCTTGGTTTAGCTGCTTTGGTTGGTGCAATGTTGTTTGCAGTTTTAAATAAAAAGATTAATCCTTCAACCAAGAAGATGTGGGTTTTGTATGCCTTTATGTCTGCTCTTGCAATGGGATTTACTTTAGTAATTACCAAAACGAAGCTTCAAGGAATTGAACCTGATGTAATTGCATTCCACCAAATGCTTATTGTCTTTGTTGTCTGCACAATAATTATGTTTGTTTCAAAAGCATATAAAGAACTTAAGGCAGTTAAAGTAAAAGATTATGCAAAATTCTTTGTTGCAGCAATCTTTAATGCTTTGCTTATCTTTTTAAGATATAAAGCCCTTCTTTGCGAAGGATCTAACCCAGCAATTGTTAACTGTGTTATTTCGTTCGACTTTGTATTGGTTTCCTTAGCCACTGTCTTATTCTTTAAGGCAAACAACAAGAAGGAATTAATACTATTAATTTTAATGGTAACAATTGGTATGGTTCTTAATGTCGTTTCGGGAATGGTATAGCAAGCTTAAAACAAAATAAATAAGTTGTAAAACTCGATAAAAAATAAAAATTAGTTTATAAATCAACAAGTTTGATTTACAATAAAAACACTTTGAAAAAGAAAGAAGGAAAACATTATGCCATTAGTTAATACTAAAGAAATGTTCGAAAAAGCATACAAAGGCGGATATGCTATTGGTGCTTTTAACTGCAATAACATGGAAATTGTCCAAGCTATTACAGAAGCTGCAAAAGAATGTAATTCTCCAGTTATTCTTCAAGTTTCAGCAGGTGCAAGAAAATATGCAAAACCTGTTTACTTAAAGAAAATGGTTGAAGCAGCTGTTGAAGACACAGGTCTTCCAATTGTCTTACACTTAGACCACGGTGCAGACTTTGAAATGTGTAAAGATTGTATCGACGGAGGTTTTACCTCAGTCATGATTGATGCATCAAGCAAACCATTTGAAGAAAATATTGCTATTACACGTAAAGTCGTCGAATATGCCCACGCTCATAAACCATACGTTACAGTCGAAGCTGAACTTGGTACATTAGCAGGCATCGAAGATGACGTCAAAGTTGAACATGGTAATGAATCATATACCAAACCAGAAGACGTCGAAGAATTCGTTCGTAGAACTGGTTGTGATAGCTTAGCTATTGCTATCGGTACTTCACACGGTGCTTATAAGTTCAAACCAGAACAATGCACACGTGATGAAAACGGCGTTCTTTGCCCACCTCCACTAAGATTTGATATTCTTGAAGAAGTCTCAAAGAGACTCCCAGGATTCCCAATTGTCCTTCACGGTTCAAGTTCTGTTAACCAAGAATACGTCAAGATTATCAATGATAATGGCGGCGCACTTAAGGATGCAGTCGGTGTTCCAGAAGCACAATTAAGACAAGCAGCAAAATTAGCAGTTTGTAAAATCAATATCGACTCCGACCTAAGACTTGCTATGACAGCAGGTATCAGAGAGCACTTTATGGCATCACCAGATCATTTCGATCCACGTCAATATGTTGGTGATGGTCGTAAGTATGTCAAAGAAGTTGTCAAACACAAAATCATGACAGTTCTTGGCTCAAACGACAAGATTTAATTAATTTATTAATTAAGAAGCGCGATTAAATCGCGCTTTTTTCTTTAGTTTTATATTGCAATGATATCTTAATAATGATAAAATTATGATAGGAGGTAGAACATTATGGAATGTATTATCCCATCATCAGACTTAAGAAACAGATATCCTGAAGTTTCAAGACGTTGTAAAGAAAGCAATAAGCCAATTTATATCACTGTAAACGGCAGGGGCGATACAGTTCTTTTGAGCATGGAATACTATGAGCAATTAGAAGCTGAAATCGAACTCTTAAAAATGTTCGCTGCCTCTGAAAGAGATATTGCTGAAGGAAGAGTTGACACAGCCGAGAACATGTTTAAGAGATTGAGAGAAAAATATAGTAAATGAACTACAAAGTAGTTCGTTCTCAAACTTTTGAAAACCAACTTGATCAAATTCTTGACTACATAAAAGTGTCCTTTTCTAAGGAACGTTCTTTAGATTATTTGGTTTATTTAGAAAAACAAATTGACAATCTAAATGAATTTCCAAATTTAGGTAAGAAGGTGTGCTTTCGATTAAACACTTTCGAACCAACAAACGCATTTATCTCAAAAAAGAATATTGTCTTTTATCGAATAAATGAAGAAGAAAAGACAATTACTCTTATTGCAATTACAACCGCAAGTCAAAATTATTTAAGTCTGATGAAATAACCTCGAAAACCAGGCAACTTAGAATGCCTGGTTTTTCATTTTAAAATACATTGACGAAATTTTATCAAAATGATAAAATTTAAGTATTATGGAACCATTAGCAGAAACACTCAGACCTAAAACCCTTGATGATGTCATTGGTCAACATCATCTTTTAGACAAAGGAAAATTAATGAGAAACGTGATTGAATCAGGTCATATTTGTAACATGATTTTCTATGGTCCACCAGGAATTGGTAAGACCACACTTGCAAACATCATTGCAGATAGTACAAAAATGTCATTGCACAAACTAAATGGCACAACCGCAAGTATTGATGACATTAAACGAATTATTGATGAAGCAAAATCATTGTTTTCACAAAACGGAATTTTGCTTTATTTGGATGAAATCCAATATCTCAACAAAAAACAACAACAATCATTACTTGAATTTGTTGAAAGAGGAGACATTACTTTAATTGCATCTACTACTGAGAATCCATATTTCTACGTTTATCCTGCATTACTTTCAAGATGTACAGTTTTTGAGTTTAAATCGCTTAAATCTGAAGACATTATGGATGGACTTAAAAAAGCTGCCAAAAAGATTAATGTAAAGATAGGTGCAGAAGCACGTGAAAGACTTGCTCTTGGATCCAATGGAGACATGAGGAAAGCTCTCAATAATTTAGAATTTTTGGCTAATGGGTTATCTAATGATAAAAAGACCATAACATCAGAAATGGTTGAACAACTTATTTCAAAAGCAAATATTTCATATGACAGGAGCGAAGATCATCATTTTGATAATCTTTCAGCTCTTATGAAATCACTTAGAGGATCCGATCCAGATGCAGCAGTATTTTATCTTGCTAAAATGCTTGAAGCAGGCGACTTAGTTGCAGCAGCAAGAAGACTTCTTTGTTCAGCTAATGAAGATGTTGGTTTAGCTTATCCACAAATTATTTCAATCGTTAAAGATGCTGTTGATACAGCTCTTCAACTTGGAATGCCTGAAGCATACTTACCACTTACAAATGCAGCAATTTTAATTGCTACCGCTCCAAAATCTAATTCTGGATGTGTTGCATATAACGCTGCAATTGCAGATATTAGACAAGGCAAGGGTGTTGGTGTGCCACGCGAACTTCAAAATACACATTATGACGGTGCTGACGCAAAGGTAAAAGGACAAAATTACAAATACCCGCATGACTACGCTCACCATTGGGTAAAACAACAATATTTACCAGACGATATTAAGAACCACAAATATTACAAACCTGGCGACAATAAATTTGAACAAGCCAACAAAGAATATTGGGAAAAAATCAAGAAATAGCGAGGAAAACATATGGAAAAACGCAAAATTATTATAGATTGTGATCCTGGACACGACGATGCTGTTGCTATTATGATGGCAGGTTCTTATCCGGGTTTTGAACTACTTGGAATCACTGTTGAAGCAGGAAATCAAACAATTGAAAAAACTGTCCGTAACACACTCAATTTAGTTCAATATTTAGACCTTGATGTACCTGTAGCAGCAGGAACGGGCGTGCCACTAAAAAGAATGCCTATGAACTGTGCTGAAATTCACGGAAAAACAGGTCTCGATGGTTTTAAATTTCCTAAACTTACTAGAAAAGTTGATGAAAGAGATGCCGTTGAGCTACTTTACGACCTTTTGAAGGCACATAAACGCGTTACCTTGGTTCCAACCGGCCCATTAACCAACATTGCTAAGCTAATTATGGAGCATAAAGAGGCAACAAAATGGATTGATGAGATTGTTTTGATGGGAGGATCAATTGGACACGGAAATGTAACGCCTGCAGCTGAGTTTAATATTGTTTGCGACCCAGAAGCAGCAGAGATAGTTTTTAACTCAGGTATTAAGGTAAAAATGATTGGTTTAGATGTAACTAGAAAAGTACTAGTTTTACCAGAAATAATCGAGAAAATGCAGGGAATTCACAATAAAATCTCGGATTTATTTGTTGCACTCATGGTTGAATTCAATAAGAATCAAAAGAAGATTTTTGGCTTTGCTGGGGGCCCACTTCACGACCCTGCAACGATCGTATCTTTAATCAATGAAGATGTTGTTAAATTCCAATATATGAATGTTGTAATTGATACCACAGGCGGACCAAGTTATGGTCGCACAAACTGTGATCAATTCAATTATCTACATCAAACCCCAAATGCATGGGTTGCAGTAGACATTAATGTTAAGCAATATTGGAAAGAAATCGAAAAAGGCTTAAGGAGATATTCTAAATGAGAACAATCTATGTTTTAGGTTCGCTTAACGCCGATTTAGCTATTGCTACTGATAAATTTCCAGTAGAAGGCGAGACCGTCAACGGTCACGGCTTTAAAGTTGGTTGTGGTGGAAAAGGTTTAAACCAAGCAATTGCAGCAGCAAAACTCGGCGGAAAAGTTAAATTCTGTGGCAAAGTGGGTAATGATCCATTTGGAAAAGAAATGAAAAAGTGGTTAAGAATTAACAAAGTTAATGTTTGCCACGTTAAAACAGTAAAAGACGCTCAAAGTGGAGTTGCAGAGATTGTCTTAAATAATAACAACAATAGAATCATTTTAGATCTTGGTGCAAATCTTAAAATTTCAGTCAAAGATATCGGCACATTTTTAGCATATGCTAAAAAAGGAGATGTGTTTGTTGCTCAATTAGAAAATAATATTTCAGCAATTTGTTATGCATTAAAGATTGCTAAAGAAAAAGAAATGATAACTGTTCTTAATCCAGCACCAGCAAACACAGAGATTAAACAAGCTCTCAACTATGTTGACTATTTAATTCCAAATGAAACTGAATATAAAATATTAAAGGAACACATTTCAGAAAATACAAATTTGATTATCACCAAAGGTGCAGACGGTTATGAATTCAAATCAAAAGATTTATCTTTTGCAGAAACAGCACCAAAAGTAAAAGTTGTGGACACTACAGGTGCGGGAGACTGCTTCGTAGGCGCATTCGCTTACATGCTTGCTAGCGGAAAACCTGTAGATAAAGGCACGCTTGATTTAGTAGCAAAAATCGCGTCGATTTCAACAACGCGATTTGGTAGTTCGATTTCTTCTCCAACAATAGATGAAGTTAATAAGTTCTAATTAATTAGAAGTCGAGGAATGTTCTTCGACTTTCTTTTGTATTAATAGCATTATTCTGCAAATAAATAAAGAAAGTACAAACGATAAAAGCATTCCACCAGAAACATCACTCACAAAATGAGCGATTGCAAATATACGAGATAAAGAAACAACAAAAGCATATAAACCAGCGATTCCAAAGCACAAGTATTCAAAATGCTTTTTCTCACTAAATTTTGTTAGTGACATTACTAAAACAAAAAGAACACAAGTAGATGCCCCATTAGATGCGTGACCAGAAATAAATGATTTAGATTCACTAACTTTTAAACCATAAAATGGTTTCCATTGCCACCATTCTCTATATTCTTCTTCGCCAGGAAAAACAATTCTTGGACGAGGTCTCGATGCTAAGTATTTAACAACTTCATTTGCACACGAAACAAAAACAATAATGGCAAGCATTGTTAGAGCAACCCACAATAAATTGTGCTGGTCTAATTTTTCATAGTTTTTGCGCACAATAAAGAACATTACAACATCGGTTGCTAACACTAGTGTTAAAACCAAAAATTTAAGGCCTGCAGTTACTCTTTCGTTATCTTGAGGAATAATTTCAGCAAATTCACAACCAGAGATGTATGCAAAAAAAGCAATGCCTGCTAAACCAAAAATACCAAGGAATTTGATAAAGCCAGACATCTTTTTCTTAAAATTATTTTCAACAAAGAATGCAGACCAACCCGCAAACGCTCCAAAAGCATTTGTAATAAGTGGAACGAGAAGAGTTATTACAATGGTGAACCAAGGTATATTTAGTTGATACTTATTCCAAAATGTTTCAGAAATTTGCCTATCGTAAAAAGATCCAACAACAAATAAAGCGATAGCTATAATAGCCGCAATAAGTAGTGGAATATTGCACTTTTTGAGGGATTTCATACTAAATAGCATACTTTAATTTTCATTTAAATTAAATAGCAAACTTATTGATAAACCATATATAGTTGGTAAAAATTATTAATTTTTGGTATATTATTACGTGCTATGTTGGACGAAGAGCTTTCTAAACAAGAAATAGAAATACAAGAACCAAAAAAGAGAAAATATGGATGGGTTGGAATAATCCTTCTTTTAGCAGTTATCGGTCTTGGCATCTTTTTAATGTTTAAAATCACCGAGATTCTTCCTGGTGGTGGAATTAAGGAAATTGGTCCTGTTATTGCAAACATGGATTACAGATATTTAATCGTCTCCGTTGCATTAGCAATACTTATTCCTGTTTTAGTTATGGTTGAGTATTCATTAGTGAATCACGCCTTAACAAGAAAAGTAAATCCAAAAGCAATTGCAAAAACAACATTTGTTGGTAAGTATTACGATTTTATTACACCGTTCTCAACTGGTGGCCAACCAATGCAGATTTATACTCTTCACAAACACGGCTATGATGGCGCAACATCTTCGGCTATTATTTTAATTCGCTATTCAGTAAACATTATATGTTGGTTGTTGGTTGGACTCGTTTTAATGATCGGTGGCTTTAGCGTCTTAAATACAATCGCAGACGGCACCTCAAAAACATTCTTGTTGGTTGCTGGAATCATTGGTATTTGTATTAATTTATTACTTCCATTATCTGTTTTAACCTTCGTTTTATTCCCAAAATTTGCAAACGGTTCAACAAAGTTGTTTATTAAAATCGGTGCTAAATTACACATAGTAAAAGACCCGGTAAAAAGTTATGAAAAAGCTTATAAAACAGTTCATGATTTTAGAATGTGCTTTAGAACCATTTCAAAGAAACCAATTCACTTTATTCTCTTAATTCTTGTATCTATTATTGAATACTGTGTTACATTTGCTTTGCCGTTCTTTGTAATTATGTCTTTAAAACAAGTTCCTTGGAACAATTTATGGGATGTCTCGGTTCTTAATGTATTTTCAACTTTTGCTGTTTCGTTTATTCCAACTCCTGGAAACGCTGGAGGAATGGAAATTTCTTCTGCTCTAGCATTCCAAGCTGTTGCAGCAGAGGTTTCAGTTTATGCAGTTTTAGTATGGAGATTCTTCACATATTATATTTATATAATTATTGGAATATTAATTTCAGTTTATGATGTTATTAAGCGTACTATTAAAACGGCTCGCGAAAACAGGAAGGCTAAAGTAAAAAATGAGTAAAAAGATCTTAGAAGTTATTGATGCTTTTTATCCTCAGGTTGATGGCGTTGTAAAAGTTGTTAATAATTATGCAACTTTGTTAAATCAAGACAATGAATGCGCTGTAATTTGTCCTGACTATAAAATTGATGTAGATAGAGAATTTAAATACAAAGTTGTTCATAAAAAGAGTGTTTGTTTTACATTTCATAATATAATTATGCCTTTCCCAATTCATTGCAGAAAGACAAATAAATTTATTAAAGAATTTAAACCAGATATTATCCATGTACATTCCCCTTTCTTTATTGGTCACTATGCACTTAAAAAAGCGCGCAGAATGCACATTCCTTGCATAGCAACATTTCACTCCCAATTTAAGAGAGATGTTATGGATTTGACTGGATCCAGGTTTTTAACTTGGTTTGTTATTAAATACATTGTTCGCTTCTTTAACAAGTGCGATGAAGTTTGGGCAGTTTCAAACGGAACCGCAAATACATTAAAGAGTTACGGTTATAAAAAAGAAATTCATGTTGTTAAAAACGGAACAGAATTTACTTATCCAAAAAATCCAGAAGAATGTATTAAAAAGGCTGTAGAAAAATTCAATATTGATCAAAATAAGAAAAATTTAGTGTATGTTGGTCAAATTCGTGACGTCAAAAACCTTCCTTTAATCATCGATTCGTTGGGTGAAGTCAACAAGACAAGAAGCGATTTTCATATGTACTTCATTGGTGATGGTACAGACCAAAAATCCTTGGAAAAACAGGCAAAATCCCTAGGAATTCACGGGAATATTACATTTACAGGCCGTATTAATGACCCTGAAATTTTAAAAGGTTTTTATCTTTCAGCAGACTTAATGTTTTTCCCATCAGTTTACGACAACAACTCGATCGCTGTTATGGAATCTTGTGTTTGTGAATTGCCCGCTTTGTTGACAGAAGGCGCGAACACAGCAGAAGGGTTCGTCGATGGCGAAAACGGATTTTTGGCAAAAGAAAATTCCAAATCAATGGCAGAAAAATTGTTGTACATTTTTGATAATCCTGAAAAAGCAAGAGAATGTGGCAAAAAAGCCGCGAAAACCATACCATTTCGATGGGAAGACATCATCGGTGATGCATCAAAAAGGTATGATTTTATAATCGAAAAATACAAAGGAGAACATAGAAAGTAAGCATTAAGTGTTTGCTTTTTATTTTATAAAGGTATATCCTTTTAGCGTTTATGACTACATTGCTTTTAACACTTATAGCATTATCCGTCTTCGGAATTCTTCTATTCATTGATAGAAAGGTCCGAGGCAATTTTTCTATTATTGTTAAAGTTTTGTCTGTAATGTTTGTTGGCATCTTTATTGGAGCCTTTGTGCTCTTCTATGGACAAGCCATTTTTGAGGCCGCTCAAGTTGACTTTAAATCATTTACTGATCTTAAGACGTTCTTTAGTTCGAGAATTTTTGGAATCTTAGCTATCGTTTTGATTTATTTATTCGTCTTCTTGAAGATGTTCTTTGTCACATTTAGTTTTTTAACTAAGCGCACATTAAACAGAGAGGAAACAGCAGTTGATTTAATTTCAATTGTTTTTGATATTGCTGTTGTGCCTTGTATAGTTTTATCTATTGGCGCATCATTAGTTTTAGTTGTACCAGCAATTATTTCTGTTATAGGAACCGGGCTAGCTTTGAGTAAAAAGTTAGTCTTTTCTTTTATTAAAGAGGATATAAAGGAGGCTCAATTAGCATGAACTATGTACTTTTAGCAGCTTCTTTTGTCTTCTTTGCTATTATTCTTTCTTTAGCAAGATTTGTTTTTAAGAAAGCAGAGAGAGTCCTTGAAATCGTTGTTGGTGGATTGCTAATTGTTGTATTTTTAGGCAGATTTTATTGTTATTTAGACGTTCAAGTTAGTGGAGAATGGTTACATTACACCCAATTATGGAAAAATGTTGGTGGTTTTGAAGGCGCAAGCTTGTTCTTTGGCGAAATGTGCTTATGGTTTGGAATGGGCGCAAATCTTTTCCTCTTAATGAGACCGTTCTCGAAGCAAAAATCATCAAGTTGGTTTGTTAAATTTATTTCACTTCCAATTATTGTTGTTTCAATCATTTGCATGAATCCAATGATTAAAAATATGATTGGTGAGCAACACAGCGCTTTCGAGACAATGAAAGTTGTTGAATATTTATTACCACTTGAGCTTGGTGGAACATTAGCTTTCTCAGTTTATTACTTTGTTAAAGATTTTAAAGTTAAACTCCCTAAAGTTGATAGATTGCATGTTGGATTATTTGCATCATTAGGCATGTTTGCGGTGATGCCTCCATTTATTCCAGCATTCTTCTTTGGAGCAGGAAATCCAAACACACACCCTCTTGATTTGGTATTTCAACATAGATTGTTAATCTATGTTCTTCTCATTTTTGCTCCTCTTTTAATTTATTTCTTACTAAGAAGACATTCAAAAGATAGAATTCGTTATTGCTTAATTTTTATTTCTTTAGGCGTAATGTTTAACTTCTGTTTTATGAATAAGTACGACTGTTTCTTGTATCCTTGGAAATGGCCATTCCATTTGTGTAATACAGCAGTCTTTGTTGTTCCGTTCTGTTTTATTTTTAAACCAAAAAGATTGTTCTATTTTACATATTTTATCAACGTATTTGGTGCTTTATTAGCTATGCTAATGCCTAACTATAGTGAAACAATTACCATTTTTAATCCGGATGTTTGGCAATTCTGGTATAACCACGCTTTAGCATTCTGGATGCCGCTTCTTGGTGTTGCTTTGAAGCTCTATGACAGACCAAAACTTAAACAGTATTTCTACTCATCAATTTGGTTCCTTGGTTACTACATTTTAGTATTTGTTCTAAACACAGTATTTACAGCTTATGGACACCAGACAGACTTCTTCTTTATTAACTCTAACTTTATTGCAGATAAGTTTGGTACCTGGGCAAATCAAGTGTTTAATAAATCTCTATCGTTTACAATAGGTAATGTTCAATTTGTTATTAGACCGATTTATCAATCAATCTATTTTATAACTTACTTAATTATTGGGTTCGGTGTCTGGTTTGTATATCAACTTGGATTTGATATAGCAGATTCACATCAAGCGTTACACATTAAATTAAAAGGAATAAGACAAGACAAGATCGCTCTTGATAGCGTATTAGATGGAAGGAGTATTGAAGAACCTATGGATAAAGACGCAGGAATTAAATTAGAATTAGACCATTTTTCAAAGAAGTATGGCGCAAACAAACATTATTCAGTTCACGATGTTTCTTTTGAAGTAAAAGCAGGCGAAGTATTTGGCTTCCTTGGCCCTAATGGTGCTGGTAAATCCACAATCATTAAATCTTTAGTTGGTATTCAACCAATAACTGAAGGAAAAATGAGAATTTGTGGTTTTGATGTTCAAACACAATCTGTTCAAGCTAAATCATTAGTTGGCTTTGTTCCAGATCATTATGCATTGTATGAAAAATTAACAGGCCGCGAGTACATAAATTACATCGCTGACATTTTCCAAGTTTCTCAAAAAGATAGAGATGAAAGAATTACATATTATGTAAAATTATTTGAACTTGAGGCTTCAATTGATAACAAAATTAAAACCTACTCACACGGTATGAAACAAAAGATTACTATTATTTCAGCACTCGTTCATGAACCAAAAGTTTGGATTCTTGACGAACCATTAACAGGTCTTGACCCAACATCAATTTATCAAGTTAAACAATGTATGAAACATCACGCAGAAAAAGGAAACATTGTTTTCTTCTCATCACACTTAATTGATGTTGTTGAAAAACTTTGTGATCGTGTTGGAATCATTAAATTAGGTGAACTTCAAGCAGTAGACACTGTCAAAAATATTGAAGATAAACACGGATCACTTGAAAAATATTATCTTGAAATTATTGGGGATAATGTAACTAAAGCAGGAGAATAAATGAAACAAGCATTAAAAAACTTTTTTAATAAATTAAACGCAGGATTGCGTAAAGTTTTTGGTGTCTTTAAAAAGAACACAAACGAACACAAAATGCATTCTACTTTTAGTGCTTTGATTGCCTTCCAATATAGAGATAAAGTTGATTTGTCTTGGACAAAAACAACAAAAACAAAGATTCAAAAGATTGTTTTTTCAATTATTAAATTTCTTGTTGTTGCAGCCGTTGTTTTTGCTATTTTAACTTTAGTTAAAGAGTTATTTAAAATTACTACACAGATTTTAAGCTTCTATCTTGTTTTCTTGGGTATTTATACAATTTTAAATCTTATTACAGTTACTTTTGGATTAGTTAAATCACTTTATTATGCAGAAGATAATAAAGTTCTTGTAACATTCCCAGTCAATTCTTCTAAATTATTTATTTCTAAAATTTTTGTTTATGAATTATTTGAATTGCGCAAGAGTTTGGATGTTTTAGTTCCAGTTTCTCTTGCGTTCTTTATTGCGGCAATTACTTCTGGAGTAATGCAACTTAGCACTATATTTTGGTCAATCATTCCAATATTGTTATTGATTACAGGCACAGTTTTGTTGGGCGCCCTTCTTTCTATTCCTGCCCTTTATATCTATAAAACTTTAAAGAATCACGCTATATTAGAAGCAATCGTTTTCTTACTTGCTGTTGCAGCGGTTGCAACTGGAATAATTTTACTTATTGGTTTAATTCCAGAAAACGAAGGTGACGTCGATATCATTAGAAGCTTCCCGCTTATTAAGGCTGCAATTGATGATTTTGTTGGTAAATTCTCAACTTATGTTGCGCCGATTACATATATCTTCAAATCAATTGTTGGTGATTTGGGTTCAACATGGATCGGTTACAAACTCACAGGATTAACTTTTGCTTACACCGGAATTATTTTAGCAATTGTTGCTGGTTTAGCGATTCTTGTTGTTTTAATAATTAAACCTTTCTATTTCACGATGTTAACCAAAACATTTGAATTTAATAAGAAAGTTATGGATAAACAAAAACGCAACAAAGTTAGAAACAAATATTTCACATTCGTTTTAAAAGAAATTAAATTAACTCTTCGCGAATTTGAACTTTCTGGGTCATATTTAATTGTTTATTTAGCAGTTCCAATTTTGCTTTACTTTATTGATAAAGTTTTCGCTGCAATGACTACATCTACCCAAGGTAATTTCTTAATCTTAACATTTAACATTTTGCTTATTATTTTGCCACTTCTTGCGTCTTCTTCTTTGTTTGCAACGCTTTATTCACGCGAGGGCAGAACAGCATACATGAAGAAGACCAAACCAATTAAACCTTATTTTCCGTTATTTTCAAAAATGATTACAAACTTTGTTCTTGTTGCCCCAACAGTAATCGCTTCATGTATCATTTTTGCAAAATTCTGTGAAATTAATGTACTTTGTACAACACTTTTTACAATCTCAGTACTCTTCTTGCAATACGGTCACATGTTCTTCTCTGCAACTCTTGATATTATGAATCCTCAAAATGAAGTTTATGCTACAGAAGGAACATCTATTTCTAATCCTAATGAATTAAAGTCTACGGTTGCAGCATTTGTAACATCGCTTGCAATTACATTCGTTGGATATTTCTTTGTTACAGAAAGTCACTATGCAAACGGTAATTTGGATAGTGCATTTATTAAAATTTTACTTATAGCAGCTGTATTTTTTGCAAGCACAATGGTTATGTTTTTCCTCAAAATAAAAGCTTTCTATATAGATAGACAGGAGGCAAGTAGAGAATGAAAAAGTCAACTATTTTAGTTTTATTACTTATCTATATTGTTTCCTTCTTTGTTGTTGGTCTTATTGGTGTTTCGATACGTTCTAACTATCAGGTTAGCTATGTTAGCGAAATTCTTATTACACCTCTTGAAGGCCAAGTCATTAACGAAATGGAACCAGGTCACACAACTAAGGAAATTTCTAATCCTGAAGACCCAGATCACATTCGTTATGAACACTCATATAACTATGAAACTGACTATGAACCAAACTTGATTGTTAAGTTCAAAGTTCAGGTTAAACCAGACAATACTACATACAACACATTTGAGACGATTTATTCTAAATCTAGTTTGTACTTAATTACTGTCAACGAGGATAACACTGTGTTTATTGCTGTGTATGATTCATACACAAACATTGAACTCACATTCCAATCAAGTGACGGTAACAGACTTCAAACTACATTAAGATTAATGGTCTTCTAAAAGGAGGAAATTTATCGATTAGTTATTTAAATAGTTCCAATTAATTTACAATTTAAAAATTTACTTAATTTTATAAGGAGAAAAAATATGAATAAAAAATTTAAACTTGCCTTATTAGTTGCATCAACATTCTGTGCAGCAGGTGTGATGGCTTCTTGTGGTGAAACACCTCAACCAGAGCCTCCTACTCCACCAGTAGTTGATATCGGTGTCGAATCAGTTGCCGTTGATAAAACTGAACTCGATTTACATCTTAATGACACATATCAACTCAGCACAACAGTTTTACCAGAAAACGCAACAAACAAGGCCGTAACCTACACTTCTCTTCGTCCTACAATTGCATCTGTTGATGATTCAGGCAAAATTACTGCCTTAGCCGAAGGAACGACAGTTATTTCTGTTGTTTCCCAAAATAATGCAGCAGCAAGAGCAGAAGTTATTGTTACAGTTACTAAATTAGTCGTTGGCGTTGATGAAGTTAAATTAGATGTTGAATCACTTAATTTATTAATTGGCGATAATCACGAATTAGTTGCAACAGTTTTACCAGAAAACGCTACTGATAAGTCAGTTACATTTTCGTCTCTAGATGAAGATGTTGCATCAGTTGATCAATCTGGCAAAGTTGTCGCAAAAGCAGCTGGCACAACATACATTTTCTGTTCCGCAAATGATGGATCCGGAAACCAAGCCAAAGTTAAGGTTGTCGTTTCAGAATCACACATTGATGTTAGCTCAGTGAGTGTTGGCAAAGAAAAGAATATTACTCTTGAACCAAACGCTGAACGTACAATTCAAGTTACAGTGTTACCAGATAATGCAACAGATAAATCTGTTACATTCACATCATCACAACCAGATGTTGCTTCTGTTGATGAAAGCGGAAAGGTTAAAGCACTCAAAGTAGGATCAACTTCCATTATTGTTCAATCAGTTGATAATCCAGCAAAGTTTGACACATTAAACATAAGTGTTGCTGAAACAGTTACCCACGTTACTGGAGTTACAATTTCAGATTCTGAAAAGTTAGTTGAAGAAAACGCAGACAGCTTTAAATTAACTGCTACCGTTGCTCCTGAACACGCAGACGATAAATCAGTTATTTGGGCATCATCTGATGTTACAGTTGCTTACGTTGATGGTGAGGGTAACGTAACACCAATTAGCGCCGGTGAAGCAGACATTACTGTTAAGACAGCAGACGGTGGTTTCGAAGAAACATGCCATGTTATAGTTACAAAAACTGAAATTGAAAGTTTAACAATGAGTGAATCTGCAATTCTTTTTGAAGTTACTTCAAATCCAGATTCAGATGACAAAACTCACCAATTAAACGCAACTATTGCTCCATCAACTGCAACTTATAAAGAAATTTCTTGGTCTTCATCCAAACCTTCAGTTGCTACCGTTGATCAAACCGGTTTAGTTACTAAAGGATCAGAAATGGGTGTTGCTACTATTAGTGCTGTTCACAAAAATTCAGGTATTGTTGCAACCTGTGTTGTTACTGTTGCTGCACAAGCAGTTACGAATATTGAATTAAATCAATCAACAATTTCCTTCCAAGAAGGATTTGAAGATGAAACAGGCGTACGTCAATTAAGCGCAACCGTTACACCAGCAACAGCACCTAATACAGGCGTTAAATGGGAATCTTCAAATACAAATGTTGTTACAGTTGATCAAACCGGTAAAGTTCAACTTGTTGGCTATGGAACTGATGGAAAAGCAGTCATTACTTGTACATCCCTTCAAAACCCAACTGTAAGTGCATCATGTTCAGTTACAGTTGCTAAAGCAAACGAATACAGCTTAGCTTTACCAATTCAAACTTCAAAGGCTTATTCTAACTTCCTCTCAAACAGAGGCGCAAAGATTAATCCGCTTGAAGAATTCTATGTTAAGAATAAAACATTACAAGTTGGTGATGACAACCCAATTAACTTAACTCCAAGACTTGCAGTTTATAAAGGAAAGACTCCGGTTGATCAATCCAACTGGGCATTCCCATACGAAATTAAGGTCGAAAAGAAAGTCAATGACAGCTATGTTACAGCAACTACAGCAGAAGCCGAGGTTGTTTCATCATTAACATGCGATATTCAATTCAAAGCTGATGCAATTGGTTCAGATTTCAAAGTTACAGTTATTCCAGGTGGATTGTCTGCAGCTAAGAAAGAACAAGATGGCGCAAAAGCTATTTACGAATTACATGTTATTGATGGCTATAATGTCACAAATGAATATGAATTATCTTACTTAGACGATTCTCTTGAAACCGATATGTTTGATACCAGCATCTGGTACGACCAAGGTCCTGGTGCAAAATATGAAACATTCAAGAAAGCACATAATATTAATCCAGATTTACATCCAAATGCTGTAATTCTTCAAAATGATATGATGATTACTCCAGACCACATTCCTTCAGCGTTCTTTTACAATTTGGAAGATGCTACAACAGGCGGTTGGAGCGATAACGAGAAAGCCAAATCATTAGGTTCTCTCAAAGATAGAACTTATTTCTATTCACATAGACATCTTGATAAAACAGTTACTCTTGAAGGCAACTACTTCTCAGCAGACTGGTCAAAGATTCCAGTTGTCAGAAGACCAAACTGTCAAGATGAAACCGCAACACTAAAGGTAAATTCACACTCAGCATTTATGAGAACATACATTGGAGAAACCAATGTTCAAAACCTTAATATTATTGGCAACGCTCACGCAGCGTCATCAGATGCTCAAAACTACGCAATGGGTGGTTTAATCGCATTCAAATATACAGGCGATTCAAGAGGAATGGTTATTGATAATATTGTTCAACATGCTTGTTATATTTCTTTCATGTCAGAAGGCGGATTTACTGATAATGTTAGTAGTGAATTCTCATACTTCAAAAATCTCAAATGTTTTGATAACTATAATTGTTTCTTATACAACTGGGGCGGAAAGATGCAAATTGAAAACTCCTTCTTTGAAGGTTGTGGTGGACCAGTTATGATTCAAGATCATACTGGGGTTGATCTTGATAAAGGTGAAGTTTATGATGAGGTTGACACCGCTAATGGACAATTTATCGTTTATGGTCATAGACCTGAAACAGTATTTGTTGATTGTCAATTTAATAACTATGTTATTGGCACAGAAGCTTGGTTCAACTCGTTTGGAGCTTCTGCATTATCACAAACAATTAAGATGATGTCAGATATGCTTACAAGCACTTCTTCAAACGGATTAACATTCCTCTTTGATGAAGACAAAAAAGGAACATCTTATACAGCAGCTGCCGAAGCCAAAAAAGACTGTATGATGAACTTTATTGTTCTTAACAAGAGTAGTGAAGCAGAAGGATTAACAACTTATGCAGTTGATGGCAATGTTACATTTATTAATAATTCTGTCACAACAGACAAGTTCAATTATTTAAATCCAAAATCAATGACTGAAATGACACAAGAGGAACTTGATAGATTCACAGCTGAAGCTACTGAATACACATGTTTCAGAGGCCTTCAAGGTGCAGGTGCTCCAGTATTTGAAACAGCGGGCGGACACGTTGGTTTCTATGCTGCTGATCCAGCACACCCAGAATCAGGTGCACTTTGTAATGTCTATTGGACCGCAATCGCAAATGACGTATCTCAAGATCCAGGCACACGTGCATATGCTCAATCGCAAATGTTCAATTTGCCAGAGGGTTGGGATAACGCCAATGGTTACCTTACAATGTACTATAACGGTATGGCATTAGTTCTTGGTGCAGGTCATTACGGTTTATAATTAACGCATTAAACTAAAACTAAGGGGTAAGAAATTTCTTACCTCTTTTTTATTGTTTATTGTATAATGTGCATATGATTGTTATTAATAACCTCACAAAGAAATATCCTGGTGTTAATAAAGATGAAGAAGTAATAGCCTTAAATAACATTAGCTTATTTTTACCTGACAAAGGTTTTATCGCGGTTTATGGAGCCTCTGGATGCGGAAAATCGACACTTCTAAATATTTTAGGAGGTCTTGATGTCGCAGATTTTGGGACAATGATCGTAAATGGACGCGATACAACCGGTTTTAAGGCACACGATTGGGATTCATATAGAAACCAAGAAGTTGGATTTATTTTTCAAAACTATTTCTTACTTCCTCACCTCAATGTTTTTGACAATATTGCTGTTACACTTCAAATGTCTAAGCAAACCAAAGACATGAAGAAAAGAATTCACGATGCTTTAAATGAAGTTGGTTTAGCGGGTTATTCAAAAAGATTTCCAAAACAACTAAGTGGTGGTCAACAACAAAGAGTTGCTATTGCTAGAGCTTTAGTTACCAACCCATCAATCATTCTTGCAGACGAACCAACAGGCGCTCTTGATGAAAAATCTTCTATGTCTGTTATGAAGACATTAAAAGAGATTTCCCAGAACCATCTTGTTGTCATGGTTACACACAACGAACGTATGGCAAAAGAGTACGCTGACCGTATGATTGAAATCTCTTATGGACAGATTGTTGAAGATGCCGTAATTAAGCCAGAAACTGACGAAATCATATGCAAATCCCCATTAATTAAGGTTCATTTACCATTCAGAACCTCAATGAAATGGTCATTAAGAAACGTTGTAAAAAAGAAGGGCAGATCCATTCCAATTGCTATTGCTTCTGCTATCGGTTTAGCGTGTGCCGGACTCGTTCTTTCGATGACGGATTCAGTTAATAAATACGTTGCAAAAGCACAGGAAGCTGCAATTAAAGACTACCCAGTTTATGTAACTTGTTACTCTAAAAACTCCAGCGAATCAGCCAAAGCAACAATGGAGGAATTTCCAGAAACAGCAGACATCATTATTGAAAAGAGTGACTACGTAACACAAGAACACTATATTTCGATGCAAGATGACTTCATGAACTACATGAATAAAATGCCAGATGATTACTATGCTCACGTTTATTCAAATGAAGCAGTTTCTTTTAACCTTTTCACAAAGCCAACACAATCATCAATTCAAAAAATTTCATCTGGATACACTTTGTGTATTGCTCCAACAGACGACACTTATAAGTTTATTAATGAACAATACGACATCTTAGCAGGTCATTTACCAGAAAATGATACTGATTTGACAATTGTTGTTGATACATACAACAGAATCGACTTAGTTGTTCTTCAAAATATGGGTTTTGATACAAGCGAAGACAGAATCAAAGCCGAGAGCATTATTGGAAAAGAATACAAAGTTGTTGATAACAACAGTATGTATGTACCAGTAGACAAAACTATCGAAATCGAAAAAGAAGACGGAACCATAGAAGAATTTAATGGAAAACAATACGTTAGAAAGAATTCTTCATATTATGAAGAATTGTATAACACCGCTTTTCATACGATGAAAATCACCGGTATTATCAGAGCTAAATATGAATCTCCAAACCCATTGTATCAAACAATGTTGTTATATCACCCATCTTTTAAAGATATGATTTCCGCAAAAAATCAGGCGAGCGACATTGTCCAATCACAAATAGAGTTTGGAACCAATTTTGATGTCATTAATGGAATACAATTTGTTGATACATATCAAAGCAATTTCAAAGTAACTGCTAACTATTCTTTAGAATACAGATTAATTGATATCGGTGGTAAGAATCGTACAACATCAATTTATTATTACACTGTTACATTTGATCAAAGAGACCAAATCACAAATTACATGAAGGCTTATAGAATGCCAGAAGGTTCCGATATTGTTTTAAGAACAAAGGATTACTTGGAGCAAGTAACGTCAACATTCTCTGGACTCGTTAGAACCTTCTCAACTGTTTTGTTTGTGTTCTCAATGGTAGCAATTCTTGTCTCTGCTATTTTAACAGCAATTTTGACTTACATATCTGTTATTGAACGTAAGCGAGAAATTGGATTACTTCGAAGTTTGGGTGCTCGAAAACGAGACATCTCAAATATGTTTATTGCCGAGGCATCAATCGTTGGAATTGTAGCCGGTATTTTAGGTATTGGTTTATGCTATGCTTTAGCTCCAGCTTTAGCCAATATTGTTGTTGGTTTAGTTGATGCTGCAAACTCTAAAATTTTAGCTCCAACAGTAGGCGAATTTTCACATGTTCAACCGTGGTTAATTCCGGTCATGTTTGGAGGCGCAATTTTGATTGGTGTTATAGCCTCACTGATACCGGCAATAATTGCTGGTCACAAGAAACCAGCTGATTCACTTCGAGAATAAAAAAACCCGCGAATTTGCGGGTTTTTTTCATAGGTTTTCACGAATAATTTGTCCGGCGCGCTGTCCTAGCAAGACCTCGCTTTGACTGTCATAATGAGCCGCATCATCGCCTTCTCCAGAGTGTTTTTTAACGTCTAGATTTAAGGCTGTTTCGTCCTCTCCGTTTGTCTTGATACAAAATACATTTGGATCAGCGTCTGCAACCATTTGTTTTTGTTGGTTGACTAAGGTTGGATTTGGCCATACAGTTTTGGTGGAAATATAAGCATCAACAAAGGTGTAGTGGTCTTCATAATAATCTTTTAAATCTTCTCTATAAAAAGAAATCATATTAGTAAGGTTACTTGCATAGACAGAACCCCATTCATCTGTGGAGTCTCCTTCACCTTGCATCCAGAATTGACCAACAATCTTTGGTTCAACTCCTCTTGATTTTAAATAATCGAGTCGTTTTTTAAACCAATCGACAGAATCGTTGTAAAGTTTGCCTCTTTGTCCTTTTGAATTTAACCAATCGTTATAGATTCTTGTTGCTCCAACAGCAAATTTGATGATGTAGGTAAATCCATTTGCTTCGGAAAAGACGTCTGCAATGCCAATTTCTGGGCCAAAAAATGAATCGTGATCTGCAAGACCAAAACGGGTTGGTTCAAAGTATTCATTGTTTCTTCTATCTTGAACATAATGAGAAGTTAAAACGTTAGTGACACCGGCAGAAAATTTGTTATAAATATAAGGATTTTTACTTTGTAAAAACTCCGAAGGAGAATTACCTGAAGCATTTGATTGTCCTGCAATTAAAATAACATTTGCTTTTCCTGGTCTAATTAAGTCTCTATATTCATCTACTTGTGGTTTGCCACAGCCAGATAATAGAAGTGCAGGGATAAATGTAAAAGGAACAAATTTATTCATGCCTCAAATTATAAAGTAATTGTGAAAATTTCTAAAGAAATATTACTAATTCTTGTAATTTGATATAATAAACGCGTTATGAAATTCGACAGAGTTACTGGAAAATGTGTTGATTTAAGTTTTGAAGGAAAGGGTGTTGTTAAGCTTTCCTATGGAACAGTTTTTGTTGATGGCCTATTTCCTGGAGAAGAAGCCGAGATAGAAATTCAATATAAAAGAGCTGGTAGCTACTTTGGAAAAGTTTATAGACTCATAAGCAAGTCTCAAGACAGAATTCAACCAAAATGTGGTGTTTGTACAGCCTGTGGTGGATGTCAATTTCAACAATTAGCCTACAATGCACAGTTAGATTATAAGACCAAGAAGGTTGCGGACGCCTTTAGACGCAACAAACTTGAAAATATTGAAGTTCTTCCAACAATTGGAGCAGAACATCCTTATGAATACCGTAATAAAATCCAAGTTCCTATTGGTAGAGACCCACACGGGCACATTGTTTCAGGTTTTTATAGATCTGGAACCCATAAGATTATCCCAGTTGATAAATGTTGGATAGAAGATGAACGCGCAGGAGTTATCGTTTCGAAAATTAAATCCCTGATGAAGGATTTTCACTACAACCCTTATGATGAAGACACAAGAACAGGGCTTATTAGGCATGTTTTAATTAGAACTTCAAAGCATTATGATGAAGTGATGGTCACATTAGTTACCAATAGAGACGAATTTAAAGGTAAAAACAATTTTGTAAAAGAACTTGTTAAGAGCTGTCCTGAAATAAAGTCAGTCATACAAAACATTAACACTAGAGATACAAACGTTATCTTGGGCGAAAAAGAACGTGTATTATTTGGCCCTAAAACCATTAAAGATTCTATTCTTGGTGTAGATTTCCTAATTTCATCAAAATCATTCTTTCAAGTTAACCCAGAACAGGTTGAAAAATTATATAAGACAGCCATTTCTTTTGCTGAGTTAAAGAAGGACGAAGAAATATTTGATGCTTATTGTGGAATAGGCACGATCAGCTTATGTGCTTCAAAACACGTTAAAAAAGTTGTTGGAGTTGAAATTGTTAAGGATGCAATTGTTGATGCAAACAAAAATGCAAAACTAAATAATATTTTAAACGCAGAGTTTATGTGTGGTGATGCGGGAATAGAACTTGAAAAAATGGTTCAAAACGGTGTCAAATTTTCAACAGTTTTTGTTGACCCGCCACGTAAAGGTTTGGATGACAAATTTATAGCAAAGTTAATTGAGCTAAAACCTCAAAAGATAGTTTATGTTTCTTGTGATCCCGAAACGCTTGCTAGAGACGTTAAAGTTTTGAGTGAAAAATATGAAATTTTAAAGGTTCAGCCAGTAGACATGTTCCCAATGACATTTCATGTTGAATCTGTCGTTAAATTAGAACTTAAAAAATAGTAAAAAACAGTGAAAAATAAGGGCAAGTTGTTTGCTCTTTTTTAATTTTTTTAAGCATAAAATTTGCTATAAGAGGGCACTAAAAATTGTCTCAAAATGGGACTTTATGCTTTAAAATGTATGTAAAATTTATGTAAGAAAAATCTTCATTTTTTTACAAATTTTAAAGATTTAGTCCCCACCTATTGCGTTTTTTCTTGCTGTTTAATATTTAGAATATTAGAATATTTTTGAAATTCATAAAAAGTTATAATAAACTTTTGAGGTGTTTTTATGAACCGAAAAACAAAGAAAGAATTGAAACATAAAGTAGTTTCAAAGACCCAAGCTGTTTTAGCTGGCGTTCTTGCTTTAAACACAATAGGGGTGGTTACAGCCGCTTCTTTACGCGAGCAAATAAGCAAAGAACTTAAAGCTGAACAGATTGCAAATGCGACTGGAAAAAACAAGATAAGCATTGATGGTGTTAGCATCTCGTTAGATCAAGAATTAAATGACAACGGTGACGGCACTTATAGCTTAGGTTTAAAAACCAGTTCAAATTTAACATATGAGGATATGTCTGTTAGGGCAACCAAAATTCAAGCAGGTTATTATGAAGCCGAAAAAGACGGTAGCTATATGCTTGAAATTTGGGGTGGTGATGGTGCTTCAGGTCAAAACACAATTTACTCACACGGTGGTAAAGGTGGTAAAGGCGGTCACTTATACGCTGTTGCTGAATTAAAAGCAGGCGATATTCTTTTCTATACCATTGGTGGTAACGGTCAACAAACACTCTCAAACGATAAAGGCGGCGGCGCTAACGGTGATGGCGGCGACCACGGTGATACTGGTAACTATTACGTTGGTGGTGGCGGTGGTTACACTGCAGTTTATAAGTTCACAGCAAAAGACAATATTGCTAATAAGTTCAGAAACGATTACTTAGACGCTAACGGAAACCTAAAAGTTACAGGTCTAAACGAAAGCGATAGAACAACTAAATACATAATGATCGCTGGTGGTGGCGGCGGTGGCGGTGCCGGTAACGGCGCAAGCGTTATTAATAGATCTATTCGTACACCAGATGGTGGTGATGCTGGTAGTTTTGCAAGCCAATACGGCGATCATGATTCTAGCTATACTGTAGAAGGTAGATTCTATGCCGGTTCAAACGGATTCTCTTCAGGAAAATCTCAAGAATTCATTGGTAACGGTGCTACAGACATGCCAGGTGAAGTAAATAGAACCTATGTTGAATGGTTTGCTGGTAAAAAACCAAATGACTGGGAAGGTACTAATAACCCTAAGTACCCAGGTGGTTCCGGTGGTGCCGGTAACTTACGTGGTGGTGCTGGTGGTGCTGGCTTTGCTGGTGGTTCAGGTGGCGTTATGGCTGGTCTTTTAATAGGAACTGATGTCGGTGGCGGCGGCGGCGGCTCATCATTCGTTGCTAAATCCTTACTTGCTCCTCAAGAAGATCAGAAAAAGTATATTTCAAATAAGAATTCTTCTACTGTCGGTGGTGCTGTTTATGTCTCATACATGCCAGGTAGTGATGATTTAACATACTTAGATAACCTTACACTTGAAGGTGATATTTCTAAATATTTTGATGTTGTTTCTGCAACAGCACACGATTCAGCAGGAAATTCATTACCAATCACTGTGAACAACAATAAGTTCTCAGCTTCTGGTATTAAAGCTTCTCCTTCTAGTACAGCAGGTGAAGGAAAATCATCCCTTATTGAGCTTAAATTAAAACCCGTTAATGGCTTTATGGGTGGTAATGACGTTCCAATTTTTAAACAAGAAAATGTCACATATAGCTATACAAAACAATCCGTTCCACATACAGCGGACATGGGTTTAATTGAAAAATGTTCATACGTGAACGTTCCATATGCTTTTGATTTAACTACACATAATTACACAAAGAGCGGTTCTGCTGAAGAACCTTGTACAGAATTAAAGGTTAGTGATTTATTTGATGATAAAGGTTATGTAGCAGAAAAAGCCGATGCATCCAAATCCTATCTTTATGATTTCATTGATTCTGTTACTGATTACGTTATTCAATCTGATGGTGCGACATACGAAAAGAGTGAACAACTAACTTTATCAGAATCAAAAATGTTTGAAGTTAGCTATACAGTTAGACCAAAGGATGGTTCAAAAGCTATTGTTGGTGAGAAATTAAAGCTTAAAACATTTAAAAAGAATGCCAAAGTTACAATTGTTGAAATTAAGAAAAACGAACTCAATGGCATTTTAATGACATACGAAAGAACATTAAATTACAATGCATCAAACGATACATATGATTTAGCACTTAATGTTTCTGCTAATTATCAGGTTCCAAAACAACGCGTTGGTGAATTTACATTCGCTAACAAAGGTTCAGGAACCTATGTAATTCCAGAAACAGGAATATATGTACTTCAATTATGGGGCGGTTATGGTGGCCGCGGTGGTGACAACGGATACTCTGGTGGTCAACCAGGTGAACGTGGTTATATGCTTCAACCAATTAGACTTGAAGCAGGCCAAACTATTACTTACACCATTGCCCAAAACGGCTCAAACGGAAGTGAAGGTTCTTTCCTTGGTGAAGGACGTAGAGCAGAAGGCGGTAAAGCTACAGTTGTTTCTATTGATGGCGAAAGAATCCTTGCTGCTGCTGGATCAGGCGGCGGCGGCGGCGCCCTTTGGACTGGTCCTGGTGGTCAAAAAGGTGAAAACGTTTCAGACACCAAAACAATAAACGTTTATTCTGAAGGCACCGGAGACAGCAGCCAGGGCAAGAGCGTATTTGGTCAAGCGGGCGGTACAAGTGGTCTTGGACAAAACGCAGGCGGCTGGGCTGGTGTTAACTATAAAAATGACACTTATTTCGCTGGTCAATCAATCGATCAAAGAATGATTCCAACTGATTTTGCAAGAGCAGACTATAGTGCAACCAATGGCGGTGCTTTATACGTTTATGCTTTAGGTGAAGTTCCAGTTCTTGATGGTTATAGTGTTGAATCTGAATTTACTGATAACTTTGTATTAGAAGGAAAATCTATTTCAGGTGCAACAGGTACAGAAACATCAGATGGCTATGCAGATATTGCACCTAATGTCACAATTAGCGGTGGTGTTTTCTCATTAGCATTTACTGTTACTTATACTCTTTCACCTGCTGCAACATGCTTAGGTGGTTATGATATTAAATTATTAAATGCAATGACCCTTAGCCAAGTTGACACTGATGGCAATTTTGAAAATGACTCAATTAAGGTCAAAGATCCTAACGTTGAAACAGAAGGTGATTATCCAACAGATTATGCAAACGTTAGAATCCTTCCATCACTACTTGATCAATTTACTTTGACCGTTAATGATACAGAATACATTCAAGGTAGAGAAGCTATTGATACTTCTTCCTTATACAGTGCTTCTACAACATTTGATCCAACCGGAACAAAATTAGAAATTAAAGAAGCGAGTGAGAGCTTTGGTGAAGGCGTAACAAGCGTTGCACCAAATCAAACAACAGATTATCCAATTTCATATGGCTTGCAATGCGCAGGAGAAGCTGAAAAGGCAGTTGTTGGTCCAAATCTTGAACCACTTGTTTTAAATAGCGCTGCACGTGTTACTGTCTATCATGAAATTCAATATGAATTAACAAATATTAATGTTGATGCTGGAACTACAGAAGTTGGTGCTGAAAAGATTTATTCATACACACCAGGGGAAAACTATGTTGCACATCTTACTCCAGAAGTAGGCATGGAACTTCCAGAAGAAATCTCAGTTACTATTGATGATCAAGTCTACACTGGATTTACATGGGATATTAGCAATCCTGATGAAGGCGAGTTAACAATTCCAGGAAGCGTTCTTGGCAACGATTCAAAAGTTATCGTTTCCGGAACTGCAAAAACTAGAACATTTAAACTTCACTATTTAGTCGCAACAGATGAAACTGGTTATTCAACTCAGGATTATGTTGTTGAACTCGAACCAGGCACAAAAGATGCTGATTTAGATGATGCAATTAATGGTTTACTTGCAAAATACAATTATGCTGAACACCCAATTGAGGGCTACACATTTGTTATCGAATTCCCAGACGGTGACAGATCTACATTTACAGAGATGCCACCTTATGACGTATGGATTAATGGTACATATCAACCAAACCCACACACATTAACAATTAATTATGTTGATGAAAGTGGTGATCCACTCCCAGGTGTTGCTCCATACTTAGAACCAAATGAAGACTGTGGCTGTTACAACAACAAAGACATTGATGTTCTTACCCCGGTTGTTGAGCAATACGCTCCAATTAAAGTTCAAAAAGTTGTTGATGGAACTCCAGAAGATGTTGAACTTAATCCAGCAAGAATTCAATTTACAATGCCAGATGATGATGTTGAGTTAAACGTCGTTTACAAAAACACAGCATCCAGTGTTGTTGTTAACTATCAATGTAAAGACCCAGATATTATTGATTTTGATCCATTTATTTCAACAGGTACAACCGGTTCTTCATATGATATTCCAGTTCCAACAGTCCCAGGCTATACCGCAACAATGAGCCCAGAACCAGTTGGTACATATCAAGCAAACGGTGAATCAATTATTGTTACATACGCTCCAACCGAGTACACAATTAAGTTTGATTCAGCTATTACTGATGTTGAATATAAAGAATTTGACGATAGAGTTGCATTCTATGGACACGAAATTGGTTATACACTCGTTAAGACAACCGAAGATCCAGATCCAGTTTACGAAGACGCAACCTATGTTCCACTTCCAACCCCAGTTAGAGTTGGTTATACATTCATGGGCTGGTCATACGGTGGAAGCCAAGTTACAAGCACAACAGTTTTAAATAAGACAGGTGAAATCACATTAACCGCAATGTGGAAGAAGCTTGTTACCCAAGTTACAGAGGAAAACTGTGTTGTTAGATTCACACCATCTACATTTGAGTATGATGGAAATGAACACATTCCAACAATTGAAGTACTTGTAAACAACAAGATTTTAACTAAAGATGTTGATTATCAATTACTCTTACCACTTGATTGCACAAGTTCAGGTAGTAAAGAAGTAACAGTTTCATTTATTGGTGAATACAGTGGAACTATTACTGATTCATTTACAATTACACCAAAAAATATTCCATCTACTGATTTAGATGTAGAGGATATTTCAGGTAACGCATATACATTTACAGGTGAAGCAATTACACCAACACCATACGTTAAAGATGGTGATACAGAACTTATATGTGGTACCGATTACGTTTATCAATACTCCAATAACGTTGAAAAAGGAAATGCAAAAGTTACAGTTCACTTTATTGGTAACTACGCAAATACACCTGATGTAGTAAGACCATTTACTATTAGCGCACGTGACATTACTGATGACGGCGTTATTTCAGTTGGTAATATTCCTACAGATCCAGTTCCATACACTGGAACACCTTACACTCCAGAAGTAAGTGTTACATTTACAGATGAAATTGGTACAACTCCACTCGTAAAGGGTGTTGACTACACAGTTGTTTATGATGATAACGTTGATGCTGGTGAAGCAACAATCACAATTAGATTTATTAACAACTATGAAAACACACCAGACGTTGTTAAACACTTTACAATTGAAGGTGCACCTATTGATACCTCAAAACTATCAGTTACAGGTATTGAAACGGAAGGATACACCTATACTGGTAGCGAAATTAAGCCATCTCCATTAACAGTTATTTATGATGGTGTTGAATTAGTAGAAGGCAAAGACTTTGTTGTTTCTTATGAAGATAACGTTAATGTTAATAGCTCTTCTAATAATCCAAGAGCAGTTATTGAATTTATTGGTAACTACGATGGAAATGATGATTACGAAATAGAATTTGATATTAATCCAAAAGAAATTCATAATCCAACAACTGGTGAACCACCAGCATTAATAGTTTATCCACTTCCAACAGAAGATAATCCAATGGTTCTCCACGATACAGGGGATACCCCAGACTTATCTAGCATCATCATTGGAGATAACGAAAACCACTTAACACTTGTTGAAGGTGTTGATTATGACATTATTATTGATGATGAAGAATTAGGTACAGCACACATAGAGTTTAAAGGCAATTATGAAGGAACAGACGACATTAACATATTCTTTGTTGTTAAAGCTCCAGTAGTTGCTCCTATTGCAGACCAAAAATATACTGGCGAACAATTAACACCAATCCCAGTGGTTACATTTAATGATGTCGCATTAGTCGAAAACACAGATTATACCGTTTCATATGGCACTAATATTGCTGTTGGTGAAAACTCAGGTTTAGTCACAGTTACATTTATTGGTGAATACGCTGACCTCGAAACATTAACAGTTGAAGTTAAGTTCAATATTGTTAAAAACACTATTGACGCACGTGATTTAGTTGTAAGCAATATCGACCCAATGATTTATGATGGCTCACAATTAACACCAACCCCAACCGTTACATACAATGGTGTTACACTTACAAAAGATGTAGATTACGAACTTGACTATGGTGAGAACATTCATGCTGGTGATGGCGCTGGTAAAGTTGTTATCACATTAATTGGTGGTTATAGTTCAGAAAATAAAAAGACTGTCTACTTTGACATCTTACCAAAAGAAGTTCCATCACCAACCGACCCAACTGGCGGATTGGTTATTGAACCTCTTCCAGACGAATCTGATCCAATGCAAGTTCCAAATAACGGAAAAGACCCAGTTGACTTTGGCCCAATTACAATTACTGACCCAGTTACAGGTGAAGAACTCAGAAATCCAGAAGACTTCACATTAGTTGATGATGGTGATGGAGAAGGACACATTGAGTTCCATGGTGACTATGAAGGCACACCAGATGTTCCATTTAACTACGTACTCACCGATCCAGAAATTACTTCTACAATTGAAGATCAACCATACACGGGCGAGCCAATTGAACCAGAAGTTATAGTCGAGTTCGATGGTGAAACATTAACTGAAGGTGTTGATTACGTTGTTAGATATGAAGATAACGACGTAATTGGTGAAGCTAAAGTTATTGTTGAATTCATTGGCGACTATGAAGGATGTCCAGATAAAGAACTTCCATTCAATATCGTCCAATCAACAATTGATCCAGATCCATCAAAACTTGTTATCGGTGAAATTGCAGATCAACCATTTACCGGTTTCCAAATCACCCCAGAACCAAGCGTTACTTATAATGGTGTGGTACTAACCGCTGGTAAAGATTATACATATTCTTATGGAGAAAACATACACGCAGGCACAGACGCAGGTAGCGTGACAATCTCCTTCATCGGTGGCTTTACAGGTGAAGATGTTGATAAGACATTTAACATCTTACCAAAACAAGTTGAAGATCCAACCAATCCAGATACTGGTTTAACAATTACACCAGTTCCAGATCAAGATAACCCAATTAAGGTTCCTCCAACTTCAGGTGATCCAAAGCTTCCAATTACCATTACAGACCCAGAAACAGGTGAAGAACTTAGAAATCCAGAAGACTTCACAATTGAGTTTGACCCAGACACGGGTGAAGCCCACATTGAATTCCATGGCGACTATGAAGGCACACCAGATGTTGATGTCTTCTATGAGGTTGAAGAGATCGTTATTGATCCAATAGATGATCAAGAATACACAGGTGAACAATCTACACCAGTTCCACACATCACATTTAATGGTGAAGACTTAGTGGAAGGTGAAGATTACACCATTGATTACGGTGATAACGATGAAACCGGAGATGGAACAATCATTATTACTTACATCGGTGACTTTGCAGATGTTACTCCAAATCCAGACACAATTACATTCAACATTGTGGTTAATAACATGGATGCACATGACTTAGTCGTTGATTATATTGATCCAATGACCTATACCGGTTCTCAATTAATCCCAGATAATGTCGTTGTGAAATACAATGGTATCGTCCTTACAGAAGATGTTGATTACGAACTCAGTTATGGAGAAAACATCCATGCTGGTGAAGGAAACGGTAAAGTTATCGTTTCAATGATTGGCGGATTCGAAAGCGAAAACACTAAGACAGTCTACTTCGATATTCTTCCAAAAGAGGTTGAAGATCCAACTGATCCAGATACAGGATTAATCATTGAACCACTTCCAGATGAATCTGATCCAATGCAAATTCCAAATAACGGTAAAGATCCAATTGAATTTGAAGAAATCGTTATTACTGATCCAGTTACTGGTGAAGAGCTTAGAAATCCAGAAGACTTCACATTAGTTGATGATGGTGATGGCGATGGACGTATTGTGTTCCATGGCGACTATGAAGGCACACCAGATGTTCCATTCAAGTATGAAATTGTTGATCCAGAAATTGAAACTGAAATTGAAGATCAACCATACACGGGTGAGCCAATTGAACCAGAAATTATTGTTACATTCGATGGTGAAGAACTTGAAGAAGGTGTCGATTACATTGTTAGATATGAAGATAACGATGAAGTTGATGAAGCTAAAGTTATTGTTGAATTCATTGGTGATTACGAAGGTTGTGAAGACCAAGAAATCACATTCAATATCGTTCCAACAACAGTTGATGAATCATTAGTTGAAGTTGCAGATGTTGAAGATCAAACATATACAGGTTCTCAAATCAAACCAACACCTGAAGTTAAATACAATGGTGTGGTACTAACCGCTGGTAAAGACTTCACATATAATTATGGAGAAAACGTACACGCGGGCGAAGATGCCGGAACAGTTATAATTGAATTCATTGGTGGATTTGAAGGTGATGACGTTGAAAAGACATTTAACATCACTCCAAAACAAATCACTGATCCAGACGATCCAGATACTGGCTTAGACATTGAACCAAGATCAACTGAAGAAGATCCAATTGTTGTTCCAGATAAAGGTGATGGTAGCAATCCAGACTTAATGCCAATTGAAATTAAAGACAAAGAGACTGGTGAAACACTCACTAACCCAGAAGACTTCGAAATCGTTATAGATGATGAAGAAGGCCATGCCCATATCGAATTTAAAGGCGATTATGAAGGTACACCTGATATTCCATTATTCTATGAAGTTCAAGAAGTTAAAGTTAATATTCCAACTCAACCATTCTCTGGTGAAGAAGTTAAACCTCATCCAGAAGTAACATTCGCAGGTGAGACATTAACTGAAGGTGTTGATTACGTTGTCTACTATGGCAACAACACCGAACCAGGCGTTGGTAAAGCCATTATCCAATTCATTGGTGAATACGCCGATGTACAAACCAGAACAGTTGAATTCGATATTAAAGGTACAAGACTTGATAACTCAGCAACTAATGCTGATGGAAGATCAACAGTAGTCGTTGTCAACGATGAAGGATTTGATCCAGAAATCTCACTTTATGCTAAGTTAGTTGAAGATGTACCACAAGACATTAAAGATCAAGCAGCATTAGGTGGTAGATTCTACGGTACATACGGGGACTACGAAATCAAGTTGTTTGATAAGGATGGCAATGAAGTTCAACCATCCGATATTAAGGAAGGCACAGTCTTAACACTTATGATTCAACTTCCTGATGAACTTCAAGGTAGAGATGTCAAACTCGTTCACTACCATAGTGCAGATGATATCTCAGTAATTGTTAAAGGCGATGAAGCCGGAATCGGCACATACGTCATCACAGAGGAGGGTTATATCGTGACTCAAATTAACAAATTCTCAAACTTCTCATTAATTTATGAGGAAACATGTTTAGCACACTGGTTTATGATTACAGCCGCTGTACTTAACATCTTACTTGTCGCATCCGTTATTATTATGGGCAAGAAACAATCCAAAGCATTAGGCATTGGCGCAATTGTTGGTCTTGCTGTTATGAGCGGTGTCGGCGCAATCTTTGCTCACTGTATGATTTGCTGGGTAATGCTTGGCATCAACGGTGCAATGATTTTATTTGATATCTTATTCTTCTGCTTATGGAAGGGTAAAGAAGAGCCACAAGCTCCTCAAGCACAACCACAAGTTGTTTATGTACAACAACCTGCTCCACAACAAGTTATCGTTCAACAAGTCGCTGCTCCAGCACCAGCTGCTGAACCAGCACCTGCTCCAGCTCCAGTTCAAGAAGCTCCACAAGAGGCACTTACTCTTAAAGAATCTATGGCTAAAGCTGCAGAAGTTGTTAGCGAACTTAAAGTTACAAAAGAAGTTGTTGCTAAGTATTTAGAAAGCAAATATCCAAACAACACAATTGTTAATAGAAAAGCCAATTATACTAAGACTGGCTTACCATTAGCCGATACCCATTATGTCTTATTCGGCGAAAACAAGAAATGTTTCATTTATGTTTATGAACTTGATAGTGAAGCATTCTTCATTGTTAGAACAACCGAAGAAATCGCAAATGCTATTGCCGCAAAACATCCACTTACAGCTCCAAGTGCATTCCCAGCAACTAGAGATGGTGGTAAATGGTTTGCTGTCATGTTCGATGATTCATACAAATCAATTGATGATGTTAATGAAGTAATCGATATGGTTATTGCAGGCTATGGCGCAGAAGCAGTTCAAGCTGAAGAACCAAAAGAACCATTAAGCTTAAAAGAATCTATGGCTCAAGCAGCTGCAGTTGCTAGTGAACTTCATATTAATAAGGATGTTGTTGCTAAATACTTAAGCGAAAATCATAAAGCTAATGTTGAGGTCAATAGAAAGCCTAACTTTACTAAGACCGGACTCCCATTAGCCGATACCCATTACGTCTTATTCGGCGAAAACATGAGAAAATGCTTCATGTACGTATATGAAGTAAATGATGAAGCATTCTTCATTGTTAGAACTAGCGAGGACGTCTATAAAGCAATTAAAGCAAAACACGCTTCAGTTGCTCCATCAGCATTCCCAGCAACTAGAGATGGTGGTAAATGGTTTACAGTTATGTTTGATAAGTCATTTAAGTCAAATGAAGACGTATATGACGTTATTGAAATGGTTCTTGCAAGCTATGACAACTATGTTCCAGAAGAAAAACCTGAACCAGTTAAAGAGCCAGAACCAGTAGTTGAACCAGCACCAGTTCCAGAAGTTGTTGAAGAAGATGAAGAAGGCATCGCATACAAGTATATCTTCTCATTCTCCGCACGTTTAATCCGTGCAGGTGATGATAGACAAGATTTCTATAACGCAATTAAGAACCATGCCTTAAGCTATAAGAAGGTTGCTTCTAAGATTAGCTGGGGCCACGAATTAATTAAACTTGGACGTATTAAAATCTGCGAATTAAAGGTAAAGGGTAAGACCTTATGCGTCTATCTCCCACTTGATCCAGATAAATATGACCAAGAAAGAATGTTCTATCAAGATATGAGAGTTGAAGGCAAGGAAGTTGAATTCCCAATGATGCTCAAAGTTAAATCAGACCGTGGTGTTAAATACGCTTGTGAACTCATTGATGAAGTTATGAAGAACAACGAAATTCCACATAACGACAACTATGAAGAACAAGATTATCGTTTACCACATATGAGCATTGAAGAAATGCTTACAAGCGACCCAGTATTAGCCAAATTAACTGATGGTAGTGAAGTTCCAGTTCCAGAAAAGAAGCCAGAACCTAAACCAGAACCAGTTAAAGTTGAAGAACCAGCACCAGTCGTAGTTGAAGAAGAAGATGCAGGATTTGATTACAAATATAGCTTCTCATTCTCTGCTAGACTTATCCGTGCAGGTCAAGATAGACAAGACCTCTATAATGCTATTAAAAACGACATTCTTGCATATAAGAAAGTTGCTTCAAAGATTAGCTGGGGTCACGAACTCTTCAAACTTGGTAGAATCAAACTTGCTCAAATCAAAGTAAAAGGAAAAACACTTTGTGTCTACCTTCCACTTGATCCAGATAAATATGATGCAGATAGACTCTTCTTCAAAGATATGAGAGTCGAAGGTAAAGAAGTTGAATTCCCAATGATGATGAAAGTTAAATCAGATCGTGCAGTCAAGTATGTTGCTGAATTAATGAGAGACGTCATGGCAAACAATGGAATTGTCCGTGTTGAAGATTATGTTGAACAAGATTATAGACTTCCTGAAATGAGCCTTGAAAAGATGCTCAAGGAAGGTCTTGCAAAAGATTTAACCAAATAATCAAACAATCATATAAAAAAGTGTTGCATGAAAGTGCAGCACTTTTTTCATATTATGTTAGAATATTCCCATGAAAAAATTCTTCAAAGAAATGTTTTCTAGAGATGAAGTAAACACCGGAAGACAAATTGAAATAGATATTGCTAAAGCAATCTGTATCATTGGAATGATATTGGTGCATGCATTTGAGCAACTTCCTTTTATTGAAGGAAGCGGTGGAGCTGGCGAATTCTTCTTGATGCGCATCGGAAACACCATTTTTGGCGCTACCTTGTTCATGTTTTGTATGGGTGTGGGTATTTCATATACCAAGAAAAATACGCCTAACTTAATTATATTAAGAGGTTTAACAATCTTTATTATTGGTTTTGTTCTTAATTTTCTAAGAATTACTCTTGGAATGCTTATTGCTAATGCTGTTACTCCAGGAACATATTCCACAAACATATTAATTATAGAATTACTTCAAAACGATATCTTGGTTTTTGCAGGTCTTGCAATGATGTTGTTCGGATTACTAAAGAAGTTAAGAATTCCTGGCTGGGGTATCTTAGTTATTTCACTAGTAATGTCAATTCTTGGCACCATATTCAAAGGCTATGATTTACAAAATGTTTATGGAAACTGCATTGTTGGTTGGTTTATTGGCACTATCTATCCAGGCATTCAATTTAACACTACAAGTTTCTTCCCATTATGCAACTGGTTTATCCTTGTTGCAGCAGGATATTGTTTTGCTTGGATTTTAAAAAGAGTCGAGAAAAAGGGTAGATTTTATATGGTATTCTCGAGTATTTCCGCAATTTGCATCGGTTTATACATTGGATTGTGTATTGGTCCAAAAGTAGGTTTTTTCCAAGAAGATTTCATCTGCACATATCATATTGCAACTTACGATGTTCTTATTAGTTTGTGTGGTGCAGTCTTTGCATTTGGACTTTATTATGGTCTTTCAAAAATACTTCCAAAAATTGTTCTTAAAGGTGCAACGACAATGTCAAAATATATCAATACAATTTACTGCTTACAGTGGGTTATTTATGGAAACCTTACAATAATATTTGATTGTCTTGCCTCAGACTTTTATTTTGAAGCTTGGCAAGTAATGTTGTTTGGCTTTGGCATTCTAGTTATTTCTGTATTTATTGCCTGGATTTATAAAGGCGTCATAGTTAAATCAATTAAAAAGCACAAGGAAGTTGCGGCTTAAGAAAAAAGGCCTAGAGGCCTTTTATTCATATCTTTTGTCGTTTTCTTCTTGAAGTTTCTTGAAGTCAACTTTTCCAAGCATCGTATGTGGAAGTTCTTTTACGAATTCAATTTCTTTTGGAACTGCCCATCTAATTAAATACTTGCGTGCGTATTCCATTATTGTGCGTTTCATACCTTCTTCGTCAAAGTATTTAGCAACAACGAATACTTTGATTGCTGAAACAAGCTTTGGATCAGGGATTCTAATTGCACAACACTCGCTGACGCCCGGCACTGTTTCTACAAGGTTTTCAACCTCACTTGGGAAGACTGCAACACCAGATACTTTTACGACTCTTTTAATACGTTGTTTGAAGAAAACAAAACCGTCTTCATCCATGTATCCCATATCGCCTGTTTTGAGCCAACCATCTTCAGTAAATGTCTTCTTTGTTGCTTCTTCATCATTAAAGTAACAAAGCATTTTTGATGGGGATTTTACGGCGATTTCCCCTATATTTCCCGGTTTAATTGGTTTTCCAGCCTCATCAAGGATTGTCATTTCAACATCTTCGATTGGTTTACCGATTGAGTCTGATTTATTGTTCTTAAATGTATTAACGCAGACGACTGCAATAGACTCTGTGAGACCATATCCTTCAAAGACTCTACACTTGCTTCCGGCCTTACTCATTGCATCATCAAATCTTTGTTTTAAGGAAACGTTCATTTTGTCTCCACCAGAGAATGCAGAGTCAACTTTTGCTAAAGATTTATGATTTAAGAATTTTTCATCTTTTAAAAGTTCTTCATAAACACCTGGAATACCTACAATAACTGATAATTGCACTTTATCCATTGCTTGAACTACAGCTTTTGTTGTGAATTTTGGGATGAGAACAGATGCAAGACCATTATAAAGTGGCATGTGCATTGTAATTCCAAGACCAAAACCATGGAAACTTGGCAAAATTGATAACATTCCTTTTCCGCGAGCTTCCTCTTTGCTTACACAAGCCATTTCTTCGAAGTGAGCTGCTAAAAAGTTGAATGCATTATTGGATAAACAGATTGTTTTTGGGTTTCCAGTGGTTGAACCGCTATGTAAAAGGATAGCAGTTTTGCTTGGATCATTGTCGACTGCTTTAACTTTCTTTCCGGTTGGTTTATGAGACTCAAGTAAATCAAACCCTTTGAAGCTTCCTCTCCATGGTCCGAGCTTTCTTTGAATGGCTCTATTCATGAAGGTGTGATAGAAAATTTTCTTAAAGAACGGGAGATGGTCCTCAATACGTGTTACAACGATTTTTCCATCAAAATCCCTGTAATTTTCAATTTCTTTTGCAATTCTTTGCTCAAATAAGATTGCTAAAACACAACGATTTTTCTTATAAATTGAAAGTATTCTATTGAATGGTGTAAATGGGTGAACAAAGTTAGTGACTGCACCAATTTTGTTAAGAGCATAGAAACAAATTAGGACTTCTGGAATATTTGGTTGAGCAAGTAAAACACAATCACCTTTTTTAATTCCAAAATCATGAACAAGGATGTCAGCCATACGGTCGACTTCGTTCATGAATTTATTGAATCTTATTTTTCTGCCTTGATAAAAAACAGCAACAGATTTTTCATTATTAGATGCTGCTTCTTGCACAGCTTGATACATTGATAACTTTTCATTAATTTCCATAATAAAACACCTAATTTCAAGAAATTATTTTACATTATTAACGCATCTAATCATACACGCAAAATTAAATAAAAAACTTAAATAAATTGAGTTTTTTATTCCTTGATGATAAACTATGTTTAATTTCAGAAAGGAGGAGCTTTTTACATGTTATATGTATTTAAAAAGTTCACTGTTAAAAACTGGCTCTATGTTGGCTTAATTTTACTTTTGACTTTGATCCAAGTATTTTTCACTATGGAAATTGTTGGTTCAGTTAACGGTATAACAGGAACAATTACAAGCATTAACCCAAAAGGTGTTCCATCAACTGTAATTACTCAAACAATTGATGAAGTTTGGGTTTGGGGATTATACATGATTGTTTGTGCATTGTTCTTGGCTGCTGCTCAAATTGGTATTCAATTTTTAGCATCAGCAAACGCAGCAAGTATTGCCACAAATTTGCGTAACTCATTATATGAGAAGGTTAATAAATTCTCATTAAGTGACTTAGCAAATTTCTCAACTGAATCATTAATTACACGTACAACAAACGATATTCAAAACATCCATATGGCCTTGCTTATGGCCTTTAGAACAATCTTTGTTGCACCTATCACAATGATTTGGTCAATTCTTTTACTTGTCGAGACCGCCTCAACAGAATTAACTTTAGTTACAGCAATTTGGCTTGTACTAATGATTATTGTTGTAGTTGTGTTGATGGTTCTTGTAATGCCAAAATTCAAAATCACCCAAAAATTAACTGATGATTTGAACGTTGCATCAAGAGAAAACTTAACTGGCGTTAGAGTTGTTCGTGCATTTAATGCTGAAGAGTATCAAGAAGGTAAATTTAAAGTTACTAATGATAGATACACAAAATTACAAATTTTTGTTGGTAAGGCTGTCGCATTATTTACTCCATTCATTACTTTTGTAATGATGGGATTAACTTTAACAATCCTTTGGGTGTCAGCTTACATCATTAATGGAAACAGCATTGCAGATGCTCAACCAATGTTTGCAGCCACAAACTCATTTGTTATGTTAGCAACTCAAATTGTTATGAGCTTTGTTGTTCTTATTACTATTATGATTCTCTGGCCTCGTGCTTGCGTGTGTGCTAGACGTATTAAAGAAGTAATGACTCACGAAATCTCAGTCAAGGATCCAGAAAATCCTGTTGAGTTTACTGAACACGGAACTATTGAATTTAAAGATGTTGGTTTTGCTTATCCAGGTTCAGAAAAGGAATCAGTTAGCCACATTTCTTTCAAAGTTAATCAAGGAGAAACCATTGCATTTATTGGTGCAACAGGTTCTGGAAAAACAACTGTAATTAATATGATTCCAAGATTCGCTGATGCAACAAGCGGCGAGGTTTTTGTCAATGGTGTTAATGTTAAAAATGTTAAGCAAGAAACACTTCGAAATGTTATTGGTTACACACCACAAAGAGGATTCCTATTTAAGGGAAATATCCGCGAAAACATAGCGTTTTCTAACGTAAATCTCAAATTAAAGGACATTCAAGAGGCTGCCAAAATTGCTGAAGCAGACTCCTTTGTAATGGCTAAATCTGAACAATATGAATCAGCTGTTGCGCAAGGCGGAACAAACTTTTCTGGCGGACAAAAACAAAGACTTTGTATTGCACGTTCAGTTGCAAAGAAACCAGAGATTTTAATCTTTGATGATTCGTTCTCTGCTCTTGACTACAAAACTGACAAGATTGTTCGTTCAAATATCAAAAAGTCTCTTCCTGGCACTACAAGAGTAATTATTGCTCAACGTGTCGGAACAATTATGGATGCTGACCAAATTGTTGTTTTAGATAAAGGCCTAGTTGTTGGATTGGGTAAACACCAAGACTTAATTCACAATTGTCCTGTCTATCAAGAGATTGCACTCTCTCAACTTTCCGCTGAAGAGTTAGGTCTTAAGAAAGGAGGCAAATAATCATGAAAAAACAAAATCGTTTAGGTGATTTAGTTAGGTCATTCAAGAAATATTACGTTCAATTTATTATTTCTGTAGTTTTATTACTTGCCTCAGTAATTTTCTCAATTCTTACTCCAGCAAAAATTAGAGAACTTACAAACTGTCTAAATCCAGGCAGTGGAGAAGGTATTTTCAATGTTGATTTTGGTAGAGTAACTTCGCTTGCTATAACTTTAGTTATCTATATAGCAATTTCCTTCCTTTCTGCAGCTATTTCAGGTTACATTTTAAATACCATTATTCAGAAGTATTCAAGAGATACTAGACGAGACATTGTTAGCAAGATTAACAAGCTTCCTCTTAACTACTTTGATACAAAACAAATTGGTGACATTTTATCAGTTGTCACTAACGATGTTGATACACTCTCAACATCTCTTCAAAACTCTGTAAACATGCTTATTCAAGCATTTATCATGTTAGTTGGTGTTATTATTGCAATGTTTATTTCATGTTGGCAAATGGCAATTGCGGTTCTTTGCTCATTACCATTAATGCTTCTCGTTTTATTCCTTGCATTTAAGTTCGGTACACCAGAGTTTAATAAGACTCAAAAAGTACTTGGTGAAGTTAACTCAGTAGTTGAAGAAAACTTCTCTGGTCAAATTGTTGTTAAAGCATTTGGCGCTGAAGAAAGAAAGATTGCTGAATTCAAAGAAAGTAACGGAAATCTCGGCAAATTCCTATTTAAATCACAAGTTTTAGGCGGAATTATCGAGCCATTTATGTCTTTAATTTCCTACCTTACTTATGCTGCAATTCTTATCATTGGTGGCGTTCTTTATATGAACGGCTCCATAGGAGATATCGGTGTTATTACAGGTTTCTTAGTCTACGTAGCATTGTTCCAACAACCACTTTCAGAATTAGGTCAAATTGGCTCAACAATTCAACTTGGTGTTGCAGCATGTAACCGCGTGTTTACATTCTTAGGTGAAGAAGAACTTCCAGATGAATCAAGTAAACCAGCTCAATTAGATGTTGATCACATTGTCGGAAATGTTGAATTTCAAGATGTTTGCTTTGGTTATGACCCAAGTAAGCTTACAATCAAACACTTCTCACAAAAGATTCAACCAGGAATGAAAGTTGCTATTATTGGCCCAACCGGCGCTGGTAAAACAACACTTGTTAATTTGCTCATGCGTTTCTATGAAACGACAAGTGGAGATATCTTAGTGGATGGCAAGTCAATTCACGATATGCAACCAAGCGAATTAAGAAGAGTATTTGGTATGATTCTTCAAGAAACTTGGGTTATCAACGGAACTCTTAGAGAAAACATCGTTTATAACCTCAAAAATGTCTCGGAAGAAAGACTTAATGAAATTCTTGAAGAAACAAACCTCAAACACTTTGTTGAAACTCTTCCACAAGGTATTGATACAGTAATTCAAAAAGAATCGGCGTTATCCGCAGGACAAAAACAACTTGTTACCATCGCTAGAGCAATGGCTGAAAATTCTCCAATGCTCATCTTAGATGAGGCAACAAGTAATGTTGATACTCGTACTGAAATTCTCATTCAAAATGCAATGGATTCACTAACTAAGGGAAGAACAAGTTTTGTTATTGCACATAGACTTTCTACAATCAAAAACGCAGATCTTATCATTGTTATGAAAGATGGTAATGTTGTAGAAACAGGTAACCATGATACATTAATGAAACTTAAAGGGTTGTATTCTGAAATTTATAATTCACAATTTAATCAATAGGAGAAAAATATGAAAAACAAATTATTGTTATTAGCCTCAGCATTCTTATTAACTGGATGTGGAGGCGGACTAAGTCTTCAAGAAGGACAAAAGTATACGTTTGGTAACAATGTTACCATAAGTGCTAATGAAGATGTTAAAACCAACTTCTTTAGTATGATTCAAGAAATGAAGGGTTATGATAGGCTCGACAAAGGTAACAAATTTTACACTGTTACTGACGAAATTTCGCTGGGAAATTACTTTGTAAATGAATATAAGTCCTTAAATATTACCTATCACTTAAATGAGCCAAAAGATTTCTTCACCTTTTCATGGGAAACATCAACCTACAACATGCTTGGAGGATTGCATGCTGATGGAATTTTCTGTGATTATAACGGTGAAGGCTCATTTTATGAGAATCATCCAGTTTCATTATCAAATGAAAGTTATTCTTGTTCAGTAACAAATCATTTCTTAAAACTAACTCCAAAAGATGTTTCAGTTGAAATCACTGCAGTAATCAAAAGTTTCGATATTATTTCAGGTACATTTTCTGAAAAATCTAGGGCAGTTATAAACGTTACTGTACCGGTAACAAAATAACCAAATTATGCTCGGCATTGCCGAGCTTTTTTATAATTAAGAGCTTTGCTCTTTAAAAATATGGTTGCGTATACTTACGTGTGCATTTAAAATATATGCATACAATATTTGGGGTTAACCCAAAGGGGGAAAGATATGAAAATATCAGCAAAATTATTAGCATTGTTAATGCTTTTTGGCATGCCTCTTGCAGCATGTAATTCTGGCAATAACAGTGACAAACCAAAAGATCCTGATACCGATGATCGTGATGATATTGATGATGGCGATGATGATTCAGGTAAAGATGATGACGATGACGACGATGAAGGCGGCGGAGGTTCTGGTGGTGGTACCGCACAACACAAAGGAACTCAATCAGATCCATACACTGTAAGTGACGCATACATTGTTTGGAGCGGTCTTAAAGCAAGAGAAGCAACCGGCGCTGTTTATGTAAAAGGAACAGTTACTGGTTCAGTCACTCAAAATAGCGATAATAAGAGAGTTCGTTTCTATCTTGAAGGATCACCAGAAAACCTTTATGTTTGTGATGCATTTGCTTCTGGAAAGACAGCACTCTCAGCATCTGCTCTTAAAGCTGGAGATGAAGTTCTTGTAACAGGATCTCTTAAAGCATTTGAAATGAGCGGTGAGCTTTCATTCGAAGTTTGTTACGATACAAACAAAAAAGCAAACTGTGAAGTTCTTACCATTAATGATAAAGCAACTGGCTCTGGCGGCGGCGGAGGCTCCGGCGAAGGCGGCGGAGGTGGCTCCGACGATGGCGGCGGTGGCGGAGGCGGCACTGTTGATCCAATTACAGGTGATGTAGTTTTTGATTATTCAGCAACATCTTCAATTTCCGGAACTTCAAACGGTGTTACTTATAAAGCCGAAAAAGCAGGCGCACAAAATGATCCAGTAGTTAATCCTACAAGCCACGATTTAAGAATCTATGCTAATGGTAAGTTAACTGTTTCTGCAAGTTCAAATATGACTCAAATTGACTTTGCTATTTCAGCACAAGGCAAAAAACGTCAAGCAGAAATTTCTTGTTCAACTGGTAAGATGACATATGATCTTAGCAACTCATTAGTTAGCTGGTCAGGAAACGCAAGCAGCGTTGTGTTTACAGTTGGCTCAAGTGCTACCTATGGTACTGAATCATCTAAAGCTGGTCAATTCTGCTTTACATCAATGGCAATCGCTCTTGGTGAAGGCGGCGGAGGCGGCTCTGGTGAAGGCGGCGGAGGCGGAGGCCAAACCGTTGATGATGGTGAAGCATTCTTCAAAGAAGTTCTCGAAGTTGTGTTTGGTTATGAACCAGTCTTCGATGAAGATTATTGGGATGATGATGGATTATTTACCATTTTAGAATGCGATGATTTAATTGCAGATATTGATGATTTATATAATGATTTATCAGCTCTTTATAGTTGTACAGAACCAGAAGATGAAGAAGGTTGGTATGGATTCTATTTAGATAGTGATGATGGAAATTATTACATCGATATTTATTCCGGCGAAGATGAAACCGAAGGCAATTATATTGAAATGGACCTTTGGGAATTTGAAGAATAATTTCTAAATAAACAAATTAAAGCACTGCTTTGGCGGTGCTTTTTCTTTATTTAATTCTAATTATTGGATAAGATATAAATCGTTATGAAAAGAAACGTAAAAAGAGCAATTATCGCAAGCATTATAATTGTATGTATGCTTATTGGAGCGCTCGTTCCGATCTTATACGCAATCTTTAAGTAATTTTCTCTAAAACTAAATGAGCGAGGACAACCTCGCTTTTTATATTAAAAAAATAATACATAGTATTAAAAACTATTTTTATCGAAATTGGCAAATTCACCAGAAATATATAATAGGAAGAATATTACTTTATTTGAACTTGATTTTAAGTGATATATCCCCTAAAATGAAAGGAGAAAGGAAATGCCAATTATATGTGAATTTTTGGGAATAAAAGTTTGTATGTATTTTGCAAACTGTGAACACAACCCACCGCACGTTCATGTTTTTACTTCTGGTAACAAGGCTGAAATTGCAATTGATAGTGGCAAAATCATCAAAGGTGCAGTAGCAACAAATAAAGCAAATTTAGTTAAAGAATTTGTCTCGTGTTATAGAAATGAATTATTGGACATGTGGTACAAACAAGAAATACGAAAAATTAAAAAATGAAAAATAACGAATTGATAGAGGGCGTCAAATTATATTTTGATGAAGGAACAACTTTACACGTTTTGTTTGAAAATGGAACAACAAAACAATATGACATGGAAGATGCTATCAAAGATATTCCTCAATTAAATCCATTAAGAAATAGAGACCTATTTTTGAAAGGAAAATTAGATTTAGGAGGAATTGTTTGGACAGACGAAATTGATTATGATGTTCACTGTATATATAAGCTCGGAAAAGTTATTTCAAATGATGACGACCATAAAGAGTTATATTTACTTGGTTATAAAATTTGGCATATTAGAAATAAAAAACACCTTTCTCAACAGCAACTCGCAAAACTTTCTGGCGTTGATCAATCTGATATATCAAAGCTAGAAAGAGGAGAGCTTAATCCTTCTATTTTACAAATTAAGAAAATTTCAAAAGCATTAAAAGTTGATTTAAAAATAACTTTGAAATAAAAGCGGTGTAAACTTAAGTTTCAAATGTGTTAGTATATAACTATGGAAAACGAATTATTACTTAAACTTGAAAGAGCATCTAGAGATAGAGACTTCTTTATTTTAAATAAAGAGAGAATCTACAATTCTTACGTATATTTAGATACATTAGTATCTAATTATATTGACATTTGTTGTCATATTTTTAAAACATTTAAAGTCAACAAAACATCTTATATTTATGGTTCAATTGCAACACTTGCACTTGGTATAGTTGTTTCAAAAGAGAAATTCTTTAATGGGGCTCTTGGAAGTAATCCAATTGAAAATCTTTCTAGAGATGTATTTCCTTTATTTGTAGAGGCATATAATACAACAACATTAGTGGAAGCAAAAACTCAAAGCCACATGGTTAAAGGTTATATTGAAGAATTTAGTAACGTTAATAAGAAACTCGTAAACTACGTACCAGGAATGGTTGATTCTTACTTAACTAAAGAACTCCCTGATGTTGTTAAATCATATCTAAATCAAATTGTCCGTTATTGTGTTGATCATAAGTTAGACCAATTTTCTGAAAAGGATGTAATTGAAGAATTACTTCCATATCTAACTAACATCAACTTCTAACTAGTATTGAAACTTAAAAGTAAATAAGTTAAGATAATTCTCGTTAGATTATTGACCTATCTAACAAAGCAGAAACTCTTCACCCTTTCAGAAGAATTTCTGCTTTTTTGTTGTAAAAATAAAAATCGAGAAATTTTAACAAAAATACGGAAACGGGCGTATACGGTATGCGTAAATCGCTCAAAAATTAGTCCCAAACCACAAAATTTTCTTGACTGACTCGCGCGTTCTCCCGTATTATGTATACATATTTAGCGCGAGGGCGCAGACTGGAGGAAAACAAATGCATAATGACCTTTTGGATGTCATCAAATTTGAAGGTGACAACAATAATATCGTGCATCGTTCAGTCATTGAAGATTTCAATAGCAAGTCTCAATTGATTGTTAACGAATCTCAAGAAGCCATTTTCTATAAAGATGGCCAAGCGTTGGATTTGTTTGGTAGCGGACGTCACACCTTAACATCCGATAATTTACCACTCTTAAGAAAATTAGTTGGTTTATTATTTGGTGGTAAGACACCTTACACTTGTGAAGTCTACTTCATTAACAAAGTAAACGCTCTTGATGTAATGTGGGGCACTGATACTCCAATCCCACTAGAAGATCCAAAGTACAAATTACTCATCAATGTTAGAAGTAATGGTACTATGGCATTCAAAATTGAAGACAGCCGTAGATTTGTAGTCAACGTTGTCGGTCAATTACATGACTTCTCAGTTGATGGAGTCAAAAGAGGAATTAAAGGCGCTATCTTAACCGTCATTAAAAACTCAATTGCAAAAGCAATCGCTGAACAAGGTATCTCAATTCTTGAAATTAACGCCAAGATTATGGATATCGGAAACAGCTGCTTAGACTTAATCAACAAAGAAATTGCCTACTTAGGTATTAAACTCGAAAGATTCTACATCAATGCTATTTCATGCACAGACGAAGATCTTGCAGCACTTAAAGAAGCAAAAGCAAAAGCTGCATCAATGCTTGTTGAAGCAGAAGCCAAAGCAGAAAGCAGAAGAATCCAAGGTTTCGATTACAGAACTGAAAGACAATATGACGTTCTTGATAAGGCAGCATCTAACACAGGCCCAGCCGCAGGCACAATGATTGGCGCAGGCGTTGGATTAGGAGCAGGCTTAGGCGTAGGCGGTGCAGTCGGCGCAATCGCAAAAGATTCATTACAAAACGCTGCAACCCCAAGCGGAAGTGTTTGTCCAAAATGTGGTGCAACAATTCCAGGTGGAGCAAAATTCTGCCCAGGATGTGGTGAAAAAGTTGAAGCAGTAGCAGGAGCAGCTTTCTGTCCACAATGTGGAGCAAAGCTTGCACCAGGTACTAAATTCTGCCCACAATGTGGTGCAAAGGTAGGTAACTAATTATGTTTAAGAAACTTAATGTACCTTTCATTGTATTTGAAGTTGCATTCTATGGAATCTTCTCAGCCTTGATTTTTACTCTCGGCAATAAAGAAGGCCACGGAAATACTTCATTTATCATTGCATACGTTATGATGGGTGTATTTGCACTCACAAACATTCTTATTAACTTATTCTTAGCAAAGAAACATACTGGCGAAAATGCAATTACAGATTTTGGATTATTCTATCCAGCTGAACTTGTTGCATTATTCTTATCATTTGGAATGGCTATTAGATTCCATCTTTTCAAACCATCTGATAACAGACTCGCAACATTCTTATTCATTGCTTTAGCAATCGTTTATGTTGCATATTTCGTCATTATTTTCTTTATCGTCTTAAATCAAAAGAAAAATAGAGACGTTATCCGCAAGAAAGTTTTCTACATTCGTTCTTTAACTTCAGACATTGAATCATGCATCGAACTCGCTGAAGATTCTGTTTTAAAAGCAGCATTAGAGCAATTAAGAGATGATGTTAGATTTTCTGATCCAATGAGTGATGCTCAATTACAAAGTCTTGATGATGAACTTGAACATAACGCAGGTGAATTAAGAGCTCTTGTAAAAGACAAGAAAGTCAATGAAGCAAACGAGAAAGTCGCAGACATGTCCCGCTTACTTAAAGAAAGAAACAGAAAATGCAAAATGCTCAAGTAAGAGCAAAACGAGAAGTTAGAACAAAAGATTTATTTCTGTACTTCTACTTAAACATCATATTCTTCTTAGTTTCTATCGGAATTGATATCGCATTAATTCTTCTAATCAAACAAGAAGTATATATGATTGTCATTGAAGTGTTGTTTCCAATTGCGGTTGTTGTAGTAACAATCAAAAGATTTGCAATTGGCTGTGTACTTATGTACAAAGCATACGCTCCAATGAAAGTTAGGGAACGATGCAGGTTTGAACCCTCCTGCTCCACATACATGATTCTCGCAATTGAGAAATATGGTCTTATAAAAGGATTCATTAAAGGCATCAAGAGAATAAAAAGATGCAAGCCACCAAATGGTGGAGTTGACTATCCATAGGAGGATAATTTATGGGTGAAGAAATTAGACACACCAAATCGTGCCCATACTGTGGTGCGAAATTAAGCTTTGCTGAAAGTGATGGCTATGTACACTGTAACGCATGTGATAATGATACAAGCGTTGAAGAATTACTTTCATCAAACAAGTCCAATTCTGGCAACTCAATGGCCGATTTAGCGGTTAATTCTATTGAAACCGGCGAATCAGGTCTTGCCTATTTGGATTCCATTTTCGAAACAATGGATTGGGATGATTTCTGTTTAAACGACCCAAGTTTAACTGTTTACTCAGTTGATAGAGTTGTTGACAAAATCAAAATCAAATTTGCTAACAAAGGTGATACCTGGTTATTTGAATTCAAATCCGTTGCAATTCCTGTTCTCCACAAGATTGAAAAACTTGTCGAATTGGAACAAGAAATTGAAAAACAATATACTGGAGTTGATGATACCGAACTTTTACCAAAATTCGATTCATACAAGTTTATTGTTTCCAAATTAGCTGCAGCTAAAGAGAAAATTGTTAAACGCTTAGAGCTTGACCTCAATTTCATGAAGAAGTTCAAAGCAGAAGCCAAACAAATTTCTGAATGTGAAGCTGACCTTGCATCAATCAAAAATAAGATTGTTGGCTTAGAAGAAGTTCCAACAATGTTTGATATGAAGGCAGTTCAACAAAAGATCTCTAAACTTGAAAAACAAATCGTTCAAGACTTAGAAAATAGAGGCTTTGATGCCGTTGCAACATATCATAACGCTGTTAGATGTTATTTAAATGGTGAAAAGAAAGCAGCTTTAGAAGCTTTCTCAAACATCAAAGAATATAGAGATGCAGCAAAATACATCGCAAGATTAAATGAATCTGATGTTGTGGATGATTTCCTCATCCTTTGTAATGGTACTTCATATGTATACGATAAATACGTTGCAAAAGCAGAACCAGAAGGCAAAAAGAAACTCAAAAAATCTGTTACAGCAAACTTCGTTGGAGCAGAAGCATTTGGTTTATTTGAAATTGTCGATGGTACTAGACGTTCAAAACCATTCATTCAAAACATCAAACGTTTAATGGTCACATATGCATCTAAAGTTTACTTTGTAAATACAGATGATAAATTCGTTTACTATGACTTTGGTTCAAAAGAAATAAAAGTATTGTGTGACGCAAAATTATGTGACTTCGAACATGGACATTTCCATGTCTACAAAGACCTTGGCAAAGTTATCTTCCTTGGCCCAAATCAAATTAAAGAAGAGTCCAAGAAGAAAGGCTGCTTTAGCAAAGGTAAGAAAGAAGCTGAACCAGCAAAAACTTTCGTTACATATTGCTTAGATGTCTTAGATCTCAATGTTGGTGAAATCAAAACACTTGAGAAAGAAGTCATTTGTTTCAATCAATGCTTTGACAAAGACTTATTCTTTACAAAAGCACTTGATGAAACAGGTCTTAACAATGCATTTATGCACGTAAATGCTGAAAAAGAACACGTTACTCAACCATTCAATAGAGAGGTTTTAGTTAACGACGTCATTGGCGATGATATTATTTATACCCTTTGGGAACCAAATATCAACAACCTTGACTTATATTCTTTAAATACCATCACCAAGAAAGAAACATTAATCGAAAAGAATATTTACGATTATATGACCAAGATTGATGGCAAAATCTACTACACAATTGGTAACTACAAATACCTTCCACTTTACCGCGCAAATGTCGATGGTACAGAAATCGAAGAAATTGTCACTAACTGTGAAAAGATTCAACACATCATCAATGGCTACATGTACATCATTCGTGGTAGTGGCTACAACAAGATGCTCCTTAAGATGAAAGCTGATGGCTCTTCAAGAACATTCATCTGTTCTCAATTCAAGAAGATTGTCAACATCATCAATGGTTACATCTACTATAAAGACAACGGCGACAACTTACATATTGTAAGAAGTGATGGTAAAGAAGATAAGGTCATCGCTAACGATGTCGACTATGTCTACAAAATTAATTCATCAAAGATTTTCTTTGGTAGAAGAGAATACATTTCCAAAGCTGTTGGTTATGGCGTTTCCCTCTATTACATGGATGCAAACGGACATAACACACATAAGGTTGCATTCGATATTAACAGTGCACAAACTGTCGATGACAATACAATCATGTTCTCCAAAGAAGAAAGAATTCAATATGACGTTACACTTGCAAATGAAAAGGGTGAATACAGCAATAACTTCATTCAAGCATATGATGTATTAACCTACTATGCATTAAACGTCAACAACCTTGAACTTACTCGTGTTCTTATGAAGAACGCTCCTGAATTTGAAACAATGGTTAAGAAATCAGGATGTTTCAAGAAGAAAGAAACAGTTTACCCACCAAAAGTCTTACGTATGGAATACATTTACCCAACTCCATCAACTGTTAAGATGACACCAATCGAACAACCTGTTGAGGAAGACGAAGATGAACCAAACACATTCGTCCCATCATTCGGCAACAAAGGCAAAGGCTGTGGTGCAGGAAACTCAAAGGGTAAATCAAACAAAGGTGCCGGATGCGGCGCTGGCGGCAAAGGTTCCGGTAAAAAGTCCGGCTGTGCAGGAGGTAAATAATTATGGCATTCTGTCCAAATTGTGGTTCAGTCTTAAGTAAAGACGGCGTTTGCTCAGCTTGTGGTTTCAAGCAAGCTGGTAAAGCAGAAGATGTCAGCAAACTCCTTCAAGCTGGCAAATACGCTGAAGCTCAACTCATTGTTAATGAGGTTCTTGCAAAAGATCCAAACAATGGTAAAGCATGTTTAGATTCAGTTCGTATCATGACCAAAAACTTCTCTGAAAAACCTGTTGATGTTAATGCATGTCTTGATATGGCAGTTACTGGTCTTACATATGCAAGTGACAAAGATAAAGCAAATGTTGAATTTAAGTTACGCGCATATTTTGAAAACTTACACTTAGGTGGACGTGGCGTTGAAAACGTATTTGATCTTAAATCAAGCGTTTCAGGAAACGTCGCAGTCCATGGTGCAGGTGCAGCAGCAGGAGCAGCAGGCGCAGCCGCTGGTGGTGCTGCCTCAGCAGGCGCTGCAGGTGCAGCAGCATCTAAAGGTGCAAAAGCTCCAAAAGCAGCTAAAGCTAGAAAGCCATTAACCAAAGGCAAAAAGATTGCAATTATTGCAATCGCTGGTGTTGTAGTTGTCGGTTCAGTTGTTGGTATTATTGTCGGTACAACTTCTGGAAATAAAGGTGGAGGCGGTGGCAGTGATGGACCATCTCCACAACAAGTGACAAGTACATACGTAACCTTTGATAAACAAGGTGGCTATGGCGGTGATAGCTATGTAACCAATAATTTCAATAGTTATTACTATTCAATTTCTGTTCCTTCAAAGAGTGGCTACACATTCAAAGGTTACTATACACAAAGTTATGGTAATGGTTATCAATACTATGACCAATATGGTGGACCATCAAATTATCAATGGGATATTTCCTATTCAAGCGTAACTCTTTACGCATATTGGGAAGCTCAATCATCCAGTACATATACTTATGTAACATTTGATAAACAAGGTGGTTCAGGCGGAACAAGTAGTGCATACAACTATTACAACTCATCATATGACTCAATTAGTAAGCCAACAAAATCCGGTTATACCTTTGGTGGTTACTATACAAGTACCGGTGGTTATGGCTCTCAATACTATGATGAATATGGTGATCCAAGTTATACAACATGGACCAATTCATCATCATCTTTGACTTTGTATGCAAAGTGGACTTCAAGTCCAACACCAGTATCATCAACCTATATTACATTTGATAAACAAGGTGGTTCAGGTGGAACAAGCAGTGTATCAAATTATTACAACCAATCATATGATTCAATTAGTGTTCCATCAAAAACTGGTTATACCTTTGCTGATTACTATACAAGTACCAATGGTAGTGGTACTCAATACTATGATGAAAACGGTTATCCATATTACTCAACATGGACCAGCTCATCATCATCAATGACTTTGTATGCAAAGTGGACTTCATCAACTCCTTCAACAAAAACATTCAATTTTGTTCAAGAAGGTACATATGGATTCCAATTAGATACCTCATTGAACCCAAATTCATCACTTTATCAAGGTGTCTATAAATCCACTAACCAAGGTCGTGATAGTACATCCTCTATTGTAAAAATCACTTTCTCTGGATACTCAACATTCAAACTTTATATTAGAAGTGATGCAGAAAGTACTTACGATTATACTTATGCATCAGAAATTGATGGATCTAGTGATTATAATTCTGCTAAATCAACAACTAGTGGAAACCAAACTTCATCAACAACTCTAAGTAGTTACACACAAGTCACATATAATTGCGACGGTGGTGAACACTACATCTACGTTGGTTTCAAAAAAGATAGTTCTGATTACAGAGGTTCAGATACTGGTTATTTCTTCTTTGAAAAATAATTAGAAATACTTAATCAAACAAAAACGCTTATAAGGTTTATCCAAATAAGCGTTTTTATTTTATAAAAAATAAATTCGATTAATACGTGTATTTTATTTAAAAATATTGACTCATTTTCTTTGCTCATGGTAAAAATATTGTAGGTAATATATAACTTATAGTTATATCAAATTAAGAGGAGGGGGACTTATGAGATACGAATATAATGTCGTTCCAGTAAAAATTGGCCGTGTCGGTTTATTTGATGACAGCAAAAAACAAATTGCTCAATTAAACAAACTTGGTGAAGAAGGCTGGAAGCTTATTACCATTTCTGAAGGTAAGAAGTACGTTAAATACGTTTTTATCAGAGAATTAGCTTAATTTAAAATTAACAAAATAAAAACCTCTTGCGTGTTATTAAACCGCAAGAGGTTTTTTTTCTTTTAGCCAAATATTTTATCTATAAGAAGGAATCCTGATCCCGATAATATGATTAATAATCCTAGAACGTATGATACAAGTATAAATGCAGAATTAAAAAACTGAATAGAGAATATAGTGATTCCAACAATAAACACGATAATGCCTGAAATAAATAAAGGAACTACGAATTTAGAGTCTCCACCAAATCTTCTTCTAAAAGAAAAACCAATTAATCCTAAGCCAAATGTTGAAATTCCTAAGTATATTGAATTTTTAACGATTATATCTCCTATTTCACCATCGCTTTTCATCACTTCAAAAGCATAAGATGGAACAGAATTAATTAAGATTAAAAAACCAACAAGTCCAATTATAGTAACGGTATAGCCAATGCATTTTTCAGAATTTTCATCTTTTATAACACCTATAAGATTTAATGTTCCATTAGCAATTGCACTTAATGCCATGAATATTGTTAAAATAAAGAAAGTAATATTTATAACAGGCATAGTAGTTATTGCATTATTTAAAAATAAAGAAAGTAAACCAATTACGATCATCGCAACAATTGTAAATGCTGAAAAGCCTAAACCAGCAAGTTTCTTGATTGTCATATTGTTGTCCTCCGACAAAATTATTATTAGTTTTACTTAAAAATTAGTCAAGACAATTAGGAAAATTTTCATTATATTTTAAACGATAAAAAAAGCAAAAATATCCAGGAATTTGGGTGATTTTCACGTAAAAACCCAAATATTTTTGTTTTGCTACCAGTAGTTTAGATACACCTAAATCTTAGTTAATTTTTCCTTCCAAATAGATTGAAATAATATTTAAATCGACTTACTATAGTAGCAGGAGATAAATATATGAAAGTATCATCAAAACTAATATTTGTCCTATCAACTGCAATGTTGCTTGCAGGTTGTAATCAGCCTAGTGGACAAGATCCAGAGGAAGGATGTCCAACATGTCCAGAATGCACTCAGTGTGAAACTTGCAAAGAATGTGAAGAATGTAAGGAATGCGAAGAGTGTGAGGAATGTCCAACATGTCCTGAAGCTCACGAGCACACTTTTAAGACAACCTGGACCACAGATAAAAACAGTCACTGGAAAGAAGCAACTTGTGAACACACAAATATAACAAAAGATTTTGGTACACACGTTGATTCAGATAAAAATGGAATTTGTGATGTTTGTGATTATGTTATTGAGGCTGTGCCAAACAAATACACCGTTGTTTGGGAAAATTACGATGGTAAAGTTCTTGAAATTGATTACGATGTAGTTGAAGGCACTGTACCTGAATACAATGGAGAAGATCCAGAAAAAATTGGTGAAGAAGACGTTTTTGTTTTCGCGGGTTGGTCTCCAGAAGTAACAAACATAACTAAAAATGAAGTATTTGTTGCTCAATATGAAGTTCTTAAGACAACATATAAAGTCACCTGGAAAGATGATGTAGGTAATATTTTAAAGCAAGACGATGTCCAAATAGGACATATTCCTTCATTTGGTGAAGAAGATCCTGTTAAAGAAGCTACAGATATGTATGAATACGTATTTGCATGCTGGGATAAAGAAATAACAAGAGTTTTTGAAGACACAACATATGTTGCATCATTTGATCTTGCAGATTGGTGTGTTACAAAAGATGAATTATTGGCTGCTATTAGTGCGCCAGAATCATTAAATGTAAAGGTTGTTGTTAACGACGCATATAGCGGTTTAGAATTGCAAAAAGGAACATATGAATTTAATGATGAACTTTTAATTGAACACGTTTCAAAATACGGAACTGTTTATATAACTCCAGACGGAAAAACAATCTACTACGATGAGGAACTTGACCGATATGTGAATATGGGTGGATTTGACCTTTATGAATTGAGAAAAAATATGTTCTTCCCATTTAGTCCAGTAGATGATGCAGAAAGAAATTACTACTATGATTCATTAAGTAGAACATACTATACAGAGGATAAACTTGAAGGTTTATCAATTAAATATATCTTTAGATTCCAAGATAAAAAGTTAGCGGACATGCATATTGTAGCCATCCAAGAATCACCATATTTAGAAGTCACATATTATGATCTATCATACATCTGGGGTGGATGTGATAATCTTGAGATTCCAGAAGAAGTATATAATGAGGCCAAGTATAGATTGCCATCAGACAATGCCTATGAAACAGCATTCACTTTAGATCAAAGTCTCACTCTTACTCATTATAGTTATCAAATAGGCGATACCGTTATTGTAAGTATTTCAAAGATTCCTGATAGTAGATATCTTTTAAAAGTTGATTATGGTGCTGCCGCAATGTATTACGATGGATTCTATAGTTATAGCGTAAACGTTGAAAAAGATATATATGTCAGATTTGAAAACTTCGATGATCCAAAAGCTATCTATTTAGAACAAATTGTTCCTGAATGTTTAGCACAAGGAGATTACGTATATAATGAAGATACATGTTGCTATGAATATGATGACACCGAACACAACACAACATATATCATTCAGTTTGAATTTGGTTTACCAACACTCATCAAATCATTTGATGATACAAATGGAGAGTTACTTTCTGAAATTACATTCTCTGGTTTCAACTCAACAACTGTAATCATTCCAGAACACGATTGGAATTACTAATAGGAGGAAATAAATATGATAGTACACACAAGAGTAGCAAACGAAAAAGAAAGAAATGATAACAAACTTGTAATTATTGAAACTGAAGAAAAAGTATATAGTCTTGATTACAGAAACAGCTTTGCTTTTATTTCTTCACTTAAAGACGCAGACAGTTTTAAAGTGTTTGATGACATGTGCAAAGATTTCAAATCTAACAAGGATTTAGAAGCTTATTTTGACGCTAATAACGTTAAATATTAAAAGTATCTTATTCTTGAAATATCCAGGATTTTCAAGGGATTTTCCCTTAAATTCCTGGATATTTTCATATCTTTACCGATAAAGATTAGTTCTCGTATCGGCCAATTTTTGTTGAATAAATCACTTAATTTCGTATAATATAATTAAACTTGGCGTAGGGTGTCAAGGAAAGAGACTGGTTCTGACCCAGTCTCTTTTTGCATTTTCGGAAACATCGGTTGAACACAGCAAGTTGATTGTTGAAAAATGAAGTAATATTGTTATAATAATAATAGAAATTTGGCGTTGGGCGTCAAAGGAAAGAGAGCAGCTCGAACTGCTCTCTTTTTGCATTTTCGGAAACGTGGCGTTGGGCGTTCTAGTCCCTAAGCTTTTCCGTTAGGATTAGTAAGATGACTAGAACCAGAAGATATTCCAATCAAGGACATCCTCCTTCCCCAAACGCCTACGGTTTCCTTTAGACGTTTGATCATGCCAACATCTCCTTATTTGCAAACCGTATTTTTCAACGGCCCGCATGAACTCTAGCACAAGAAAAATTGTCTGTAAAGTGGGGTATATGTCCTTCTATATTATAAATAATATCTTTGGTTATATGTTTAATACATAGATTACTATTATTTATAATATAGAAATTTTTTGAAAATATTTTTAGAAAAGACCGGGTTTAGCCGATATGGTGAATTATATCTTTATATTAACCGATAGAGACCAGTTCTCATATCGAACATTTTTTCTTTTTGGGTTTTAATATTTTAAAAATATTGATAACATATGGTCTATGAAAATAGAAAACTTTGGTAAATATCATAAACCTGAAAAGAATCTAGTAATCTGTTTACTTCTTTCTTTGCTTGTACAAGTCATTGCATTCGGAATGACAGTGCCATTCCATTCTCTGTTCTCTCACATGGGTCCAGTGCTACAAAAATCAGTGGATGTTGCAGGAGAGATATCTGAACCAACACTTGGTAGATTAATATTTGGAATTGTTACTTTTGTTTTGGGTATTGGGCTAGTTCCTTTAGCTCACTTCCTAAACAAGAAAAACAAGGAATTACTAGGGTTTTTCGTAGCTTTTTTGTGCGGAATCCTACTTTGGCAATCAATTGGTGAATGCTTCTGGCACTTCCAAATTGGTGGTATTCAGATTATGAGAATTGAGTCCATCCAATCACTTCCGTTTGTAATATGTTTTGTTATCTTACTTGTGGTGTGTGGATTCTTCTCAAACAAGAACTTCGCTATATGGATTTGTGTTCTTTCTTTTGCATGTAACTGGTTAGGCCACTATATCACAATTGGTTTATATCCTATTGTTAGCAGTGGTGTTGACTGGAAACTTTGGGCGTACACTATGTCAGGAGTACTAGGAGGTCTTGCTACTATAGCGGGTCTAATACTATCTTTATTCTTCGCAAAAACTAAAAAAGGTGTCTACTTAGCATCAATGCTTTTATTCATTGGTCTAGGTGTTATTTACTTTGGATTTGCTGAAGCATAATATTACCGATAGAGATTAGCTCTCGTATCGGCTAATTGGCAATGGCAAATAGTTGAAAATATAATGGAGAAATGTATAATATAGTTAACAAAGGCGTTCTGACCTTAAAGTAAAGAGGCTGGTTGTGAAGTGAACCCCAAATTGGACACTCCAAATAAAAAAGGCCAAACAGGAATCAAGTAAGGTTCCTGTTTTTTATTCGTGTCGTATTGTAAAATGCAATCCATTCTTCAACAAGTTGAATGTAATGCTCTAAAGATGTGATATTATTGTTATACAAAGTTTCTTTTTTGAGAATTCCATGCCAACTCTCCATTGGAGAATCATCAATAGGTGTCCCCTTTCTGCTCATAGAAATAAGAATACCGTTGGAATTACAAATAGCTTTGTACTGAAAAGATGTGTATTGAAATCCCTGGTCACTGTGAATGATGAGATTAGATACATTCTTTTCTTTTTCTAAAGCTTTATTTAATGTATCGACAACAATCTTTATATCGTTACATCTAGATATTTGATATGCCACAACATGGCGATCATATAAATCGATAATTGTTGATAGATATGCTCTTTTATTTCCCCAAATTAGATAGGTAATATCTGTACACCATATTTGATTTAAACCTTTGGTTTTAAAATGTCTTTTTACTAAATTTGGTTGAACATTTTCTTCAATTCTTTTATATGCGAAATTAGGTCTAATACGCTTTATATATTCAGGCTTTAGATTATATTTTCTCATAATCCTTTGAAGTTTCTTGTGGTTGTAGACAACCCCATATTTTAGTTTTAGGCCTTCTTGGATTCTTCGATACCCGTAAGTGCCCTTAGATTCATCAAAGATTTGTTTAATTAATAAGTAATCATAATAATCGGGATCTTCTTTATTCCGATATTTATAATATGTTCTTCTCGATATTTCTAGAGATGCACACAAATTGGAAAGTTTGTAATCATTTATATGTATTGAAATAAATGTTACTTTTTCGCGTGTCGAGCTTCTAAGAAGGCCTGGTATTTTTTTAAGATTTCATACCTCTCTTTGTAATCTTCCAAAGTTAGATTCTTTGATTTGTGTCTTCCGCTATTACCTTTCCAGTGATCAACGGTAACATCAATGCCTAATTTTCGTTTAGCAATCCAAGTATCGATTGTGTGTCGACTTATACCATACTTTCTTGCTAAAGTTCTAGAACCACCTAATCCGTTATCATACTCTTTGAGTATTTGTAGTTTTAGCTTTGGGCTTGTTTTCTGAAATTTTTGACCTTTACTTGCCATAATAAAAAACCTCCTACCGTTATTATATGATAGAAGGCCTTTTTCTTTTGTTGTGAACTAAACGGGGTTCAGTTCAGTTGTCCCCAGTCTCTTTTTGCATTTTCGGAAACCCAGGCGTTAAGGGGTTCTAGTCCCTATGCTTTTCCGTTAGGATTAGTAAGATGACAAGAACAAGAAGATTTGGCAATGGCAAATAGTTGAAAACATAATGGAGAAATGTATAATATAGTTAACAAAGGCGTTTTGTCGCGCTAAGGAAAGAGACTGGGGCGAACCAGTCTCTTTTTGCATTTTAGGAAACATCGGCGTTTTGTCGTTAGTCTCTAATGAAGATTATTAAAACCAATATTAGAGCCAATACAAGAAGATATTCCAACTAGGGATATCCTCCTAACGTAACGCCTATGTTTCCATATGACGTTTTTTCATTGCCAACATCTCCTTATTTGCAAACCGTATTTTTCAACGGCCCGCATGAACTCTAGCACAAGAAAAATTGTCTGTAAAGTGGGGTATATGTTCTTCTATATTATAAATAATATCTTTGGTTATATGTTTAATACATAGGTTACTATTATTTATAATATAGAAATTTTTTGAAAATATTTTTAGAAAAGACCGGGTTCAGCCGTAAGGATGAATTGAGTCTTTATATTAACCGATAGAGACTATTTCTCGTATCGGCCATTTTTATTTTGAAAACTCAACTCATTTCTTTTGAGCTAATAATAATTCTCTTTTGAGATCTTCTTTCTTTGGAAGATGAGTAATATATTTTGTCACAAATATTTGGTTAGATATATTTCCTAAAGCATATTCTACTTGTATATGTTCAAAATCAGTGCACATAACAATACCAATCGGATCATTGTCTCCTGGTTTATTTTTGTTGTTTTTGAAATAGTTAAGATATGTATTAATTTGACCAATGACATCTTTATGAAATGGTGCAGATTTTAGCTCAATCAAAACATAGCATTTAAGTATCTCGTTATAGAACACTAAATCAACAAAGTATTTCTTGTTGTCTATATTGAATTGATATTGATTGTCAATGAATCTAAAACCAGAACCTAATTCAAGAAGGAATTCTTTCAAATGTTCAATAATTCCAGTTTCAATATCTTTTTCTTTAAGATTAGCTTTTTGTTTAAAGAAATTGAGGACAATAGGATCCACTAAAACATCTCTCGGTTCAATAATTTGATTTCCAACTGTTGACAATTTATTGGTTTTTGTTTGGATGTTTTCTTTCGAACCAAGCAATATTCTTTCATAGTACCCCGTTTGTATTTGTCTCCTTAAATCTCTACTAGACCATCTTTGTTTTACACATTCAATTTCATAGAATCGTCTTTCCTGTTCGTTTTTTATATAAAGAAGTTCACAAATTTGTGTCCAAGATAAATTGCTCGGCACTGCCGAGCATTTTTTATACAAAGTATAAAAAATTAACATCTTCGATAAATTTTGTCTAGAGTAACCTTTACCTAATTGCTTTGTAAGTTCCTCAGAAATTTTATTAATTGTTAATTTTTACGCAATAGTAAATAAGGTATTAGATAACTAATATAACGGGAGGCAGTGCCTCCCATTTTTATTAATCTATTTTATAGATTAGTTTTGCCAACCAATGGTTGGCTTTTATTTTCGATAGAGACTAGTTCTCGTATCGGCCGATTTTTATTTACAAAAAAATTTATTTTGTTATTATATTTTTAATGACACATAGCGTTAGAGACGCCTTGGCGACTCGCACGTGTCATTTTTTCTTTTTTCGTAAATATTTTTCTTCAATTTGTTTTACTGTCTCAATGTCTTCAGGATGAACTCTGAATGATGAATACTCTTCCTTGTATTCCATGTCATCGAAACCACCTTCAATAGGATGCCTTACTACAAATTGATCGTGGTCTTTGTTAGGATCAATACTATGCAATAAAGGAATCCTATCTTTTCTTGGTTTTGTTGAAAATTTTACTATGTAATAAATATCTTCAGTTGGATCAGCATAAAAGACTTTGCCTGGATGGCCGCCTTTATTGTCATTGATGCTATAAAATTTTCCAACTTCTCTAGGGTGTCTGAGACGAAAATTATTTGAAGATTTCTTTTTCTTGCTCATGTTTTTTCTCCTTTCGTGTGTATGTATTTAGGGGTTATATAAATCATAACACGTGTAGAAAAAGTCTATTCTCATTTTTCGTGAACTTAATTATTTACAAAGTAAATAAAAATCTCAAAAACGCCTAAAAATCAATAAACAATAAAAATAGAGTTATGAGAAAAGACTGGGTTCAGCCGCAAGGATGAATTGAGTCTTTTAATATTTTGGGTTACTATGTGGTCTGGTTAATAAGTATTGTTAATGAGACCACGCTGATAGTTATAATTATTTAGAACTAATAACTTTTGAATTTTAGATTACTAATATAAGGTAAACTCGCTATTTAATAAATACGCTTAGTTTAAGCACCTATTCCTTATAGTGCTTTAATAAGAAATATCCAGGAATTTCAGGAAAATCCCAATAAAATCCTGGATAATTTCTAATAATCACCAATAGACCGAAGAGGTCGTATTGGTCGGATTTTGATAAAAAACTAGACACAGGCCTGGTCTAATTCTGGTAACTTTGAAACTTTATTTCTTTGCTTCAATCTTTAATATTTGTGTATCGAGAGCTATTAAGGTTTTTGAATTCTTGTTAATGTTTACTAATTCATCAGCCATTGTTTTTGAGGAAACATTTAGATTTTCCATTAATGTTTTTTGAAGCTTGCTTTCTTCTAAAACAAGACCTAAATTTGTATTAACTGATTTGCTAATAGCATTAATTTGTTGCGACAGCAATGATGCATTAGCATTAATTGTTGCTCCCAAATATTTAATTCCATCAACGAGTATGGTTGACAATTTATTAGAAAGTTGATTAATAGCAGATGTAATTTGATCTGTTTGGAGTTGTTTGTCAACTAGTTGAAGAGCCTCTTTTACAGTATCTGCTCTACCTGAATTAAAGTAATATAAGATTAAGTCAATATAAGACCAGTCTGATTCACAAAAAATAGAGGAATGGTTATCAACCAAAATCTTATAAGTGTTTTCGTTAAGCGATTGTAATTTGGTTATATTTGGTTGCTCTCTTGCATATAGGTCATTTAGCTGTTCTCTGGAAGCACTTAAATTATCCTTTGCTTTATTAAGTCTATAACCATTATCAGTTAATTTTTTGGTATCTTCTATAATTTTTTCTTTTTTCGAACTGATCTCTTCTTCCATTGATTTTATTTTCTTATTATTTTTATCTTTTTGCATTGCAGCTGTCATGCCAACTCTTTCAAACGATTTGGTAAAAGCATAAATGGAACCAATAAACGAAAGGAATGAAACTATAGAGCATAAAGCTTGAACGGCATCCGGTGTTTCAATACCAATAAGTAGGCTTAATGGCCCAAAAATAATACAAACCCCAACAACAAGGAGCAAAACTATTGCGGACACAAGAGGGAAAACATTGACCTCAATTCTAGATTTATCAACAATCTTGCTGTTTTTTAGAGCGGCAATTTTTTCCTTACAATTTTCAATATATGTTTTTTTCGAGTCTAGATCATTTGTTATTTTGCTGTTTTCTTTTTCACAATCTTTAATTTCTTTCTCAAAACTTTTTATCGACTCAGTTATTGACTCGGTTTTTGAAAGATATTGATTAATTGTTTTTTGGTTGTCATAGATGCTTGATAATCCACTTCTAATTGAAATGATTTCACCAAAACAATGTTTTTTTAAATCTTCATCCATCATAACGCGTTTTCTCCAATTTAAAATATATTATCATACGTTTTAATAATGAGGTATATTTAAATAAAATTTAATGGTGATTTCAGAGAGCCAATATTGGTATCTCGTGCATAAAAAGCAATTTGCTTGCAAAATCATCTTTTTAATGATAGGAGGATTTCATTCTTCTAATAAGCCATTGAGTTTCTGTATCTCATATATATGATTTGTAGTGCAACATCTTCCTACAAGCGCAAACTTATCAGACGATTGCGATTTAGAAATCGAATTTAATTACACAAAGAAAGCTTATGAAGCCCAGCTGACAAAAAGGATGTTGAGTTCTCAGCAACAGTAGATTAATAAAACATTCACAACGCTCGGAATAACCGTGCGTTTTTTATTTTAAAAATTTAGCACTCACATAGTGAAAGTGCTTGACTCTCTCTCTCTCTCTCTCT
>JAZLKX010000038.1:0-4227 GCA_045597865.1 Bacilli bacterium
GTTAAGCCGTACTTATCATTGAACATTATCTTCTTCATATCAAGTTTTTTTAGCATGTTGTTTTATTTTTCCTTGCAAATTCGATAAAAGAAATATGCAACAGCAACTAATGCAAGCATACCCCACGTACAGCCAATAAAGAACTCTGCATCTGTACAATATAGTTTAACAAACTCTTTCATTGCTATTCCTCCTTTCCGTGTCATATATTTAGTTTGTAAAGTCCTTTTTGTTCCCTTATCTCGTCAACAGCATCCTTTGCGAATGCTTGCATCATCTTAATAGCGTTATCTATCTTATGTTGTAATTCCGCTCTCATTTTATTTCACTCTCCCTTTAATGCCTGTGTATATTCCTGTAACAGAGTACAATCGTCATGAGGATGTCCCTCGCAATCAAACTGGCAATATCTACAATAAATGTTTCTTGCTTGTTCAATCACATAAGATGCCATTTCCTCACATGATTCGCTTATTAGTTCTTGTATATGTCGGACATCAGTTTTAGACTCCGCAATCTCAAGTGCTTTCAAGATTATTATTTCTTCCATATTACTCTCCTTTCATTGCTTTCCTAAATTCTCTAATATGTGTAAATCCCATTTTGATGAGGAACTTGACCGCCCTATCTATAGCCTCATCAACAGCCTTACTTCCTAATAGGTTTTCAAGCTCATTCCTACTAGCTTCGTTTAGCTCGGGTATTAGGTTGCAGATTGTCATGTATGCAACAATAGACTTACCATTACAATAAACTCTTTCTGCTTCGTCTTTATCTTCGAGCAAGTCTGCAACATACTCTACATCTTGCATTACTCTCAGTGCTTCCTCTTTGTATTGTTCTCTTGTTTTCATATCCATTTCTGCAATTCTTTATAAAACATTTCTAATTTATCGCATTGTACAACTAATCCTCCACCACCCTCAATATCATCGTGATTTAAAGGACATTCACCGCACGTAGTTTCACAAAATGCTTTTCTTGCTTTCCAATACATTTTTTTGTACATCCATTCTGCCATTTCATCACAGGCTGCTTTAACATCACATTTCCTATATAGAGGATTTTCATCATCGTCATAGTAATCAGCATTAAGCTCTTCTACTAAAGCTATTGCCTTTAGTTCCATATCCTCTTTTGTCATATTATTGTACCTTAAAGTTGTTTGCCAATTCATTTAGTCCGCACAAACGCAGAGCGTGTTGGAGTTCATGGACGTTCAGGTTTTCGGCCCATACGAATTGCATACTTTTGTTGTAGCTTTGGTCATCGATGGATAGCAGCCCTCCGTCATATTCATTAGGGAATATAATCTTCACAGAGCCAGCGCCTTCATCAAGCACCCAACCTTTGGGGATATCAATAGACACACCGACTCCAACGCTCATAATATCCTCCTCATTACTTGTGTAGCCAAACGCAAACCCATTCTTCTCAAGCATCTCTATTGTTAGTGGGATAGGCTTTACTTCTTTACCTTGACTTATCCACAATAGGTCTTGCATTGTTATCTGCGTCCTATTAGGGTATAATGTATCGCATTCTACCCAATCTCCTATTTGAAGAACTTTTGCCTCCATTTCTATTCCTCCATTGATGTTATGTACTTACTAATAAATTTTGCAGACATCTTGTCTGTGCGGTATATTGCTTTCGCTAATATTCGTTGCACCTTTCCGATAACTTCCAAAGAATAAGTTCCATCGCAATTGTCAAAGTACCACCATCTTACAAGATGCGATAAAGGATTTCGACTTGGAACATAAAAATAACTGGATGTTAATTGTATCCTCATAGGCATTTATTATTTGCTTTACGATAACCTGCTTTAAATGCAATCCTTACTTCAGAAGAATCACAAACACAGTCTGCTTCACTTGACCACCAAAAACATGACTGCACTTTATCTTCATATTCATCTGCAAGTTTTTCAAGTTCTTCCTCGTTGATTTCTTCTTCCCATTCTGAAACAATGTCATTATTGCATTCTGAGCCTTCACCTCTTTTCCCATCAGGACAAACCCCATATTGAAATGAATATCCTTCAAAAAATAGAAAGTGCTTATTATGCCTTTCGTCATAACAATGATACAAAGCCATTCTACCATCACGTGTTCGGAACTTATCTCCGAATCTGGCATTTTCAAAAATACTTTTCATATTACTTCATTTTAGATGTTATACACTTCCTTTAGCTGTTCGATTACTTGACCGCCAAACGCATCTTTGGTTAGTTTTACAAACTCACGCACGGTCATACTGCCATTCTCGATGTCGATGTTATGCTCTAGCGCGAACTGCTTACGTCCGAACTCACAAGAGCCTGTAAGGATGTTATGCCATTTGTATAACTCGCTATTGGCAACCCTATCATCTGCATTCGGATAGGCTCTCTTAAACCGCTCGATGCGCTGCTCTATTGGCTCGTCTCTAAGTGCCTTAGCCTCTGCGTCACGTCTTGCTTCTTCAAGAGTAGAACCATGTGCAAAACAATCACCATTACGAGCGATATAACAAGGTGTGAGTGTGAGGTCGGCATTTACTATTGAACCTCTTGCATACTGACCATGTACCGAGTCAATTAGCGTAGCAGTATCATCGACCATGTATATCTTCTGACCATTGTAGCTTGATAAGCCATAGCCAGAGCCATCGCCATAGCCATAGCCATAGCCAGAGCCATCGCCATAGCCAGAGCTAGAGCCAGAGCCAGAGCCAGAGCCAGAGCCATCGCCATAGCCATAGCCATAGCCATAGCCATCGCCATAGCTAGAGCCATAGCCAGAGCCAGAGCCAGAGCCAGAGCCAGAGCTTTGACCTACGGCAAGGAACTTCTCAATCAGCGTTTCCATACTCGTACAGACTCTATATTAGCAATAGCTTCATCCGAGCAAGGGATGATTTCGATTACCTCCATTACCTGCATCTGAGGCACGGTAATAGTAAATTTACATGCGTCAGCATCCTTCACGCCTTCTTCGGCTAACTGAGATAGTGATGCTGCACCGTTCCAATACCACAGGCGACGTGTATTATGGAGTTCTGCGATACGATTGGTTGCATCAAAATCGGCGAGTGTTCCAAAGAATACTCCTGCTCTGTTAGTGCGCACAATACATTTTTCATCAAATGGATAGTTCATAGGTATTGTTTTTAATAGTTATTATTTAATTTTATATTACTTCTTTTATTACTTTATTTCAATTACAGGCTCTTCCCATTCGCCATGATTGCGACAAATAACAATGTCACCTACTGCATCATTAGCATTACCCTCGAAATAACCATACCGACAACCGACAAATTCATCCTGTCGATATTTATACTCCCTATGCTCCTGCGGTTCGTCTCTCAGCCAGTCAGCCAACTCTTGCTGGGTCATGCGCCTTGTCTTTGACTCAGGCTTAATGCGGTAACTATAGCTGTACCAATTAAATTCTATAGGTCTGCCAATATCTGTACAATCAACCCATTTTTCACCAATGAGGGTTTGTATCTCCTTACCTTCTGCAAAAGCAAGCATTATTTCAGCTGCTTTCTTAGCTTCTTCTCTTGTCATAGTATTTAAGTTTGTTTAAGTTGTGCTCAAGGTTGGATTCGAACCAACGTCGGGAACATTACCTGTCACCATAACCACTTGGTCATCATGAGCATCAGATGTCTTTCCATCAGTCATTTCTTACAGCTTGATAGCCTTGCTCACAGCGAGATACTGCACGCATGACTCTTGACTTGTTCCATTATGAAACCGACAATCGTGCTTCGATGCGCACCATTCGCACATTGCCTTCAACGTATCAGCCTTGATTGTTGCAAAGCTCTTTTTCTTCTTTTTCTCCATATTACTATCTGATTAATCAATTAATTCTTTGAAGCTCGTCCATCCCTTGCTTATGCACAGCAGAACGAGATAGCCAATGAGGTCAAACACATCATTCTTTCTTAACTCTGTGCTATTCTTAATACGTCCAATCTTATCATCAATGCGGATGCAGATTGAGTTGGAAGAGTCCTGCTTCGAAAAGACATTGATAGGCTCTAATGCACTATTGCCATATCGCTTGTTTTTCTCGATGAGTACCATCTCTATTCCACTGAGCACATCGCTCAAACCCTTACGAAATTCCCATGCTTCGTCCTTCAATGGCTTCCATTCCGAGCATGAGTTTGAGTACATATCTGAAAGGATATGCTCGTGCTTCAAATTACATAGGTTGTGTTCCAAGC
>JAZLKX010000039.1:0-65268 GCA_045597865.1 Bacilli bacterium
ATGATTATTATTATACACAAGAAAAGGCTGGTTTTAAATAAAAAATCCAAATAAAAATGATAGGTATATAATTATATATAATGAAAAAAGCGTTTAAGGTTATTAACACATTAACAAATTCAGCAGTTTTTCTTTATGGTGCCTATATTTCAGTTTTATTTATTGGATTAGTAATCGGCCATTTTACAGGAGATGCTGGAAGAGAAGCTGGAAACGGAACATTCTTTATCGTTCTCGATTTATTCTTTATTGGCGGAGCCTTTGTTAATTTACTTCCAAATCTTGTTGGCTTTTTTAAATTCAGAGGAAAATACCTCACTGCTACATTTATAATTTCTATTGTACTGCTATTACTATCAGTTACAACTTGGATAACAGCGTTCTTCCTTCTTAAGTACTAATAAAAAAAAGTCTGGATTTGAATTCCAGACTTTTTAATTTTATAAATTAAGATCGTCAACTTCGAAGACAAGTTCAGCAATTTGCTTTTTAAATCTTTCAAGAAGTTCAGGATGATCTTGGTACTTATCGAATCTATCAATAAGTTGAATGTAACAAAGGATTCTACATTTTTTGATAACAAGTGCAACTTGATCATTTGTGTAGCCATTACAATACATCTCAATTGATTTATTGAAGAAATGGACTAAATGGTCATGTTCAATTCCAAAGAATTGCATTCCATTATCATGATCAATTTCTTGATAACCAACATAGCTTGAATACATAAAACCAAGTTCGAAGATTGGAGAGCCCATTGATAATGTATCCATATCAATAATGAATGGTTCTTCGCCAATCATCATGACATTTTTAATGTGATAATCGCCATGTAGCATGTGATTATCATCTTTAATTCCCTTAACTAAAGAGATAATTCTATTACCGACATCTTTTGGAAGCATTGGTTGAATTTCTTTAGCCCAGCCAAGAACTTCTTCTTTTTTATCATTTAATTCACCTGGTTTAAGTTCTGCAGCGTGAATTACTTTTAATACATCAACAGATTGTTTGACATATTTATCAATATTTCCGACATCAGCAATGATTTTTTCACAAAGTGTTTGAGCATCTAAAAGTTCAAAAACTGAACCATAGAATTCACCAACTTTAACAATGTCCATAGGAATTGCGGTTGGAACGCCTAATACGAAAGCTTTTCTTGCAAGTTCTCTTTCATTTTCAATTCTGTCTAGGGTCATTGCGTGTGAATAGACCTTAACGATTGTATCTTTTGAGAGTCTATAAATAGTTCCATAGTAGCCGTGTCCAATAACTTTACAGCCTTCAACGGAAATTTCTCTCATCTTTTTAGAAATCTTCATCATCTCGGTAAAACCGGTCATTTGGAAGATGTCGTAAGATTCAGGAGTTGCATCAACAACTTCTGTGTCTTTACATGTTTTTTTAATTTTTAAAATTACTCTTAATCCAGCACTTGAAATGTACTCAAGATAAGAACAATCGATTCTTACTGCTTTAGCATTTGCGACATCGCTAATGACTGCAGCTTCGAATTCTGGTGCGTTATTAGCATCAACTTTGCCAATAACTTTAATGCTCAATACACCATCGTCTAATACGTTTTTAATAATATCCATAAAATCAACTTCCTAAATTAATGGTGATTAATTGTTTGAATATTGATAGCATTTGTAACTTTTTCAAGTTCCACTTTCACTACTTCAAGATTAAAATCATCTTTCTTTGAAGCTGGGGAAAGTTTAAATGTTGTTTCAATACAATTATCTGCACCATTATTAACGATTTGGCTAGAAACTTCGCTAATAATGTATTCATGTTCTTTTGCATAAGCAAGTAGTTTAGTCATAACCGGTTCGCTGTCTTTAGCAAGAACAATAAATTGTGGAGCGCCTTTTGTAACAGCTGTTTCGAGCTTACGGAATACAATAAGGACAACCATAACAATGAGTGTTGAAGCAACTGCAAGAATAAAGTTCATAGAACCACAAGCAAGACCGACAGCCATAACAAGCCATACAGTACCAGCAGTAGTTAAACCTTTAATACCGCCTTGGAAATGAATAACACAACCAGCGCCTAAGAAACCAACACCGGTAATAACTTGAGCAGCTAAACGAGCAACGTCGCGTTTCTCACCAAATGCTGCTGGGAAACCGTAGATGGATAAAATCATGATGATACAAGAACCAACACCAACCAACATGTGTGTTCTTAAACCAGCACTACGTCCTCTTTTTTCTCTTTCAAGACCGATTATTCCACATAAAACAACGCAAAGTATTAATGCAATAGCGCAAAGGATTAAGTTACCCCATGGCCAATCTCCGCCTAAACCAAAGTTATTATTGAAATATTCGGCTAATTTTTGATCTATAGTTGTCATAAAATTAATCTCCTAACGTATTAATTATAATACAAAACAAAGATTTATCAATCTTCTTTGCAATTATTTGTTATTACGTAAAAAATAAATAAAAAAGCCCCCGATTGGGAGCTTTAATATTTTATATTATTTGCTTTTAATTTTGCCTTTGTTTTGTCCTTTTGAATTATGGACTAACATTTTACCGCCTTGGTTTTCGGCCATTTGTTTTGAATAAGCAATAGCTTCAGCTTGGGTATCAAATAATTTAATAACCTTTTCACCGCCAGCGAATTTTACTGCCCATTTACCATCTTCTGGTCTTTTTACAACGTGGTAAACTCTTGTGCCTTCCTTGAGATCTGGTTTCTTGGCTGGTGCCTTTTTAGCAGGAGCAGCTTTCTTAGCAGGAGCAGCTTTCTTTGCTGGTGCTTTCTTGGCTGGTTCCTTCTTTACAGGTTTTGCCTTTGCTGATTTCTTTGGGGACCCAATTTTTTCGGCTTTTTTCTTAAATAGCGACATAGTTTTCTCCTTTAGATAATATAATTTTAGCAAATATTTAATATATTGCTAGAACATATTTATAATTTGCAAAATAAAAACTGCCAAGGGCAGTCTCTATTTATTCAGCTCTTCTTTTGAGAAGATAGCCGACTGGAAGAGCAAGTCCTCCAAGAATCATAATGCCGCTTAACACGAACATTACAACTAATAACCAAACATTTTGTAAAACAGTAATATCAGCAGGATTTGCTGGATTTACTCTAATGGAAATTGTGTCCAAGAGTTGTGCATTTGGTTGGAAGTTCTTGATTGTAACAAGTGGGAAATCAATATTGTCATAAATGTAAGAAATAACACAATCTTTTCCGCTTTGTCCAATGTATTTTGCTCCAACTTCTGGCCAGAATAATGCTTTGCCAAAAACTGTTAAAGTTAAAACAAGCATTGCGGCACCGAATGCAACTAAAAGGGCTGTAAATATTACAACCATTCTTAATTCAGACTTTCTTTCGTTTTCTTCCATAAGTTCGATTGATTGTAGCATTATTTTATAATGTTGGCAATATATTTCGGCAATGAGATTAATCTCATTTTAAAAGCACTATTTAACAATAATGTTAATTTTCTCCTTGCTTTTCACATCAATTTTCACGCCTTCTTTTCGGTAGCCAAGAGCAACTGATCCCACCACTCGATGATCATCAGGAATGCCTAAAGATTTTCTTAGTTTTTTGCCTTCTTTTGCGGCCAAAAGTTCATCAAATTGGTTAATCCAACAAGAGTCGATTTTTAGTGAGGTTGCAGCCACCATCATATTTTCGATGATGCATGAGCAATCTTGAGCACAAAAAGAGTCTTCTCTTGGCGCATGAACTAGTACAATAGTACTAGCACCATACATAACGTCTCTACTCATTAAGTGTTTTGAAAGGTCTCTAATTTTGTTAATGTAGACACCTTTTCTAACTGCTGTTATGTCAGCAATTTGGCGGTTGCATGCACTTGGTGCAGCTTGCCCTGCTTCAAGAATCATTTGAAGCTTTTTAAGTGAAACCTTTTTGTCAGAATAGTCTCTACAAGAGACACGACTTTTAATTACATCAATTGTTTTCATAATTATTTAGCAACATAAGCTCCCGCAATACATGTTTTTTGCATATGTGGGCATGCAAAACCTAATAAATCGATTTCGATACCTTTACATGCATCTACAGCAATACCAATGGATCTAGAAACATATCTAATACCATTATCAACTAAATTAAGTAAATCGACAGCTTTATCCTTTGATGTAGAAGATACAACAATAGCTGTTCCTGCAAATTTTAAAATTGTAATAGGTCTTGTGTAATACTCAACAATGTATGGACTTGATGAAGAAGAAATTGGATCTTCATTTTCAACAACTTGTGCATATGCACAGTTTAAAAGATTTGCATTTTTAATTTCTTCGTCCATTTTTTTCTTTAATTCATTAGCGACCTCTAATGATTCACATAATTCGTATTCAGATACTTCCGGATCTTTTTCACGATATTCGTAAAGATCTTCTCTTGAAATGAAAAGTTGTTCAGAAAGATTATCTAAAATAGCTAGATTTTCTAAACTATTACCACTGAAATCGTGATTAAATAAAGATTTATAATAATCATTATTTTCTACCAAATCGTAATTTAGTATGGTCCCATAGCTTGTGAATCCCATAAATTTGAACGGGAATTTACAAACAAAATCGTTTACAGAATCAACATTAAAGATGTTTGTGTAACTTTTAAGTATTGCTTCATCACTTTCAGTTGTAGTTCTTGGACCATTAAATGCATAAACTACAGATTTAACGTTGTTATCTTTTAATTTCTTTCCAATTAAGTTAGAAATAGAAGCACCACGGCTATGGCCAGTAACTAAAACGATTTGTTCTTTATAAGAAGAATCATTTACTGAGTTTAAGTATTCATTAATCTGTGAGAATGCTCTATTAGCAGTAATATCGAATCCCTTGTGGTGTTTCTTGTTTGTCCATTCCGGATGCTCTGAACCACTACAATCTAAATAAGCTTGTGTGTCTGCACCAATATCAAAGTTTGAATGCCAGCTTGTACGTTCTGGATAACCTTCAATCGAAACAACCACTACTTGGTAATCGTTATCATTATATTCAAAGACGTGATTTCCTAAATACAAAGAAACAACATCATATGGATCTACTTCACTTGTTTTAGGTACAACGCGTTTAACGTCATTAAAGCCAAATTGAACAAGTGCTGGATTAATTTCACTTTCTTCATTTGTGTATTTATTCACTTCTCCAATTGTCCAATTTGGTCTTGAAGATAAATACGAATAATTTGATATGACCGCACACATTTGTGCTAAATCTTTATTATATGAAGGGTTTCCTTCAAAAACAAAATTCCTATAATCTACGGTAATAACAATTTCATTTGATGCCACACCATATGTTGAGTCATTAATAACAAATCTAGATTTATTATCTTCTGGGGCAGAATCTAAGGCATCATAGATACCGTCAAAATCTTTATCGCTAAAAAGTTCTTCAATAGCTTCTTCATCATCACAAGACACAAGAGGAACAATTGCAGCAGCTAAAAGCAAAAAAGAAACAAGCTTCTTCATGCTTATTTCTTCCAGAAAGCGACAAATTCATCGCTTTTCATAACTTTAGCACCATAAACCTCTTTGAGGTATTTGATGCCAATATTGTAGTCTTCTTCAGTAAATGCATCAGTACAATCGCTTGCAACTTCGACTTCATAACCAAGTTGGAATGCATCAGCAGCAGTATGTCTACAGCACATATGTGCATGTAAACCAGTAATAATGACTGTATCAACGCCTAATTCTTTAAGTAATGCATCCATACTTGTTTGGAAGAATCCAGAATAACGTTTTTTAGGAACAACAAAGTCGACCTTTGTATCAAGTTTTAATTCTGGGATAACTTCAGCACCTTTTGTGCCTTCAACAGCGTGTGGACCCCAAACTTTGAATTCTCTGTCAATTACTGGGGTGTGGCAGTCATTTGCGAAAATAACTGGTACACCTGCTTTTCTTGCCTCGTCTAAAAACTTTGCAAGATGTGGGACAATTGCTTTGCCTCTATCACATGCTAATGCACCAGTGACAAAGTCATTAAGCATATCAACAACAATAATAGCTTCTTTCATATATATGAATCTCCTTTATATTAAAGTGGTAAATCTTTCTTAGTAAATTTAATTCCGCCAATAAGAGCGAAAATAACACCAATACCGGCAAGAATTCCGAGTTCCCATAACCAATCAAGGGACATTGTAACATTTGCGACACCGTTAATTGCTTTAGCAAAGTTAGACATAGATTCGGTATCGATAAGTGTATAAAGTGATAAGTAATTGAAAACATTCATAGCTTCAACACCAACACCAACAGAAACGAATACTTTGTTTCCGAATAAACCTAAGATACAGCAAAGGAATGCTAAAACACATGCACCACCACCAATTGCAACTGAATTGTTAGATTTGTTAAACCAGCAAGATGCACCAAATGCGATACCAGTTAAAGCAAACATAGCAACAAAGCTACCAAAGCAATAAAGCAATGTTCTAACAGTAAATGCACCAAATGGAAGGCCTGATGGCTTGGTAATAAGCCAAGCAATAGCACCTGAAACGTAGGCGCCAAGCGCAATAACAAGGTACATAGCAAATAAAGATGCAACCATAAATGCGTATTGAGTTCTAACAACTTTCTTACGATTTGTTGGGGTTGATAAAATATAAGCCATTGATCCATCGCTAACTTGAGCTGCTACTAGTTTATTACATGTAAGCATAACGTAAATCATTGGGAGTAAAACACCTGCAATCTTATAAATAAGATCATTCATAACAGAGTTCATATCAATTTGAGACATTGTTTGAATACGGTTAAGATTAAATCCCATTTTGTCTAATAATCCTAAAATTTCAAACCAGGACATCTTTTCATCTTTAACGTATGCTGCGACAGCATTCATATCAATATTAACGAAGATTTGTTTTGTGCCAACAACAAGGTTAATAACAACGAAGATTAAAGCTGAACCAAGTGTTAATGTAAGCCATAAACCAAGGTTTGATTTAATGCTTTGTCTAAATAAAGGTTTTGAGAAGAATGATTTTCTAGGTTTAGACACTTCTTCTTCAACTTTTTCTTCAACTGCACTATTTGTTTTCATTGCTTAGCCCTCCTATAACGTTTTCCATAAAGTACTTTTCTAATGTGTACTGCATTTCTTTAATGATTTTAATATTGAATTTAGATAATTCTTTGAACATTCCATCAAGTTTCTCATTTGGAACTTTTACTATGTAACATAGATGTTCTTCATCTTTGAGAATTACTTCAACTTGCGATGTATCAGCAGCGTCGAAGTCTTCTTTCTTTTTAAACCCAATGAGGAACTCTCTAAATGGACGATCATGAATTTCTTCCATATCAACAATGTCCACTATTCTTCCATCTTTGATGAAGGCGACATAATCACATGTTTCCTCTAATTCATCAAACATATGGTTGGACATAACGATTGTTGCACCTCTAGCCTTTTCTTCTTTAATAATATTAATGAAGGCTTCTCTCATAAGAGGATCAAGGCCTGTTGTAGGTTCATCAAGAAGGATGATTTCTGGTGAATGCATGAATGCTGCAACAAGAGCTGTTTTTTGCTTCATACCCTTAGACATACGCTTTAAATTGGCCGTTGGGTCAAGCTGTAAGGCATTAATAATACGTTCAGCTTTACTCATGTCAGTAACTCCTAACATTTCAGCTTGGAAATTTAGGAATTCGCTACCACTTTCTAAAGGTGGGAAGGCGATTTCACCTGGAAGATAGCCAATAACCTTTTTAATTTCTTCAGCGTTCTTCCAAGAATCAAGCCCATTTACTTTGACATAGCCGCTATCGGGCTTTAAAAAACCCATAATGTGGCGTAATGTTGTGGTTTTACCAGCACCATTAGTGCCACAATAGCCTAAGGTTTTGCCTCTAGGAACGACAAACGAGACATCAAAGACGCCTCTGCCTTTTCCATAATCCTTAGTTAGGTGTGAAACCTCAATAGCAATATCTTTTTCGGAGAACTTCTTTAAGCTTTGAGCGTGTTCATAAATATCTTTTTCTTTTTTAGCCATACTTAGTCCTCCTATTTCTTATTACCAACTACACCACCAAGGCCACCAAATGTCTTGTCTTCTTTATAGAAGGACATAAAGTAATCTTGAAGTGTAAATGGTTTTTCCATAAATGTATCGAGTTTGATATCTAACATGGAGTCAATAAACTTCTTATAGTATTTTTCATCAAACTTAACCATAACTGTGTAACGTAAATCGTTTTTCTTAACAATCTCAAATGGACATTTAGCAAGATACTTTTCGTAGTTTGCTTTATCTTTCATACGCAATACGTATACCTTGGTTGAGATTTTCTTAACATCTTCAGCATTAAATGTTGAGACGTGTTTTCCGTCCTTAATGATTGAAATCATGTCGCATGTAGCTTCTACTTCACTAAAGATGTGGCTAGAAAGAAGAATGGTTTTACCACGTTTCTTCTCTTCAACGACAAACTTAATGAAAACTTGTTGCATAACAGGATCAAGTCCAGATGTTGGTTCATCAAGAATTAAAACATCAGGATCGTTCATGAATGCTGCAACAACAGCAAGTTTACGTTTGTCACCAAGTGACATTTCTTTAACCATTGGAGATGGGTCAAGTTTAAATAAGTTGAGTAGGTAATTTAAACGTTCAGCGTTTGCTTCTCCTCTCATATCTTGCATCATTTTAATAAATCCCCAGCCATTAAGACCTGCAGGAATGGATGGCTCGCCAGGGAGATAACCAACCTTTCCTAATACTTCATCTGTTCTACCAAAAGTATCGATACCAAAGATTTGAGTTTTGCCTGTTGTTGGCTTAGAAAAACCCATGATATGACGAATGGTTGTGGATTTTCCAGCACCATTAGGGCCTAAATAACCATAACATTCGCCTTTATGAACTTTAATTGAGACATCAAAAACACCACGTCCGAAACCGTAATCTTTAGTTAGGTTTTCAACGTTAATAATGACAGGTTCTTTTGAAAAGTCCTTCTTCATGTTATTTTTCCTTTGCTAAATTAACTTTAATATCGTGGAAATCTCTAAACACAAATGGTTTCTTGTAGAATTCTTTAATATTCACTTCTTCATCTGCTAAAGTCTTTAAATCGCAGTGATACAAAATTTCGCCTTCGTATGGTTCTTTAAAGATTTGCATATTTAATACAGCATCTTTTGAGAAATTGTAATCAAGAATACCAATATCTTGTTTTAAAATGACTGAATGAATGCCATTTTCAAGTGGTTCTCCAAATGGGTAGAAATAAAGGTTTTCACCATCTTCTTTATAAATGGAACCAATCTTTTCTCCTGCAACACCTTCATTGTTTTCGTACACGAAAGTATTTGAGAAAACACCTTTGTATTTATTATTCATATCATCAATTTCAGATTTTTTAGTTGATCCATCTTCGTGAAGTTCAACAATTGGATGTGAACCATAACGTTTAATCCAATCAGCTTCACCTGGTAATGGAGAAATTGCAGTTAAATCTTTTACTTTTACTGTATCTAAGAAAGTTTCGAGGTCAGCTTTTTTAATTAAATCGAGTAAGTCATTAACAGTATTAACTTTTTCTCTTAGATATGGATCATAGTCTAAATATGTACCATACCATGCGAGTTGCATTTGAATGTCATCAAGAGAAATTGGCATTTGAAGCGTCATTTGTTTTTGATTAACGTATGCCACAACAAAGTTTGAGACAACATCTGTAATTTCAAATCCAGCATCCTTTAAGAATGGGTTAACAAATCCTGAATCAATACCTAATTGAACTTTTTTGCCATATTTTTCATCAACTAAATCATCAAGAACATTATAAAAACCATCAAGCTCTATCGGTTTTTTAGGATCAATTTCTGGTACTTCAATGTTTTCGGTTTCGCTATTGATTACTGGCGACTCGTCTATTTCAGCACCATCAATATCGATATCACTGATTAAATCGCCAACTAAATCACCCATTGCCATAATGCCTTGAAGATTTTCAATTGCAGAATTCTTTTCTGAATCATTTTCGCTAGCATTTCCACTCATTTCAAACTTTGCGTGGAATTGTTCACGGTTTTGAATCTTTTCAATGTCTTCAGCTTCGTAATATTGTTTATTCTTTTCGGGAATAACAAATTTGTCTTCTTTTAAAGACATTTCAACGCTAACACGTGTTTCGTCTTCTCCTTGCTTACCCATTAAGAATTTGTAGCTTCCATAGTAGCTGGATTCGCCACAAGAAGCTAAACAGGCAGAAGCAAGCATTAATAACGGTAATACTTTTTTCATATATGACCTCCTAATTATGCAGCTTTTTTAGACTTTTTTTGACGTTGTGGTTTGCCAAGTAGTCTAACTTGCATATTGTGATTAGTAACAAGTAAATTTATAACTGCAAATAAAGCAATAAATGCAGCTAATGCTACCCAGAAGAACTCTGGTTTAACATTCATATTGCAGAATTTAACATCCCAAGTAAATGTAGTATTAATCTTTTCAACAACTTGAGCGCCTTCTGGAACTCCCTCTAATACTTTCATAACGTTATCGTATTGTGATTCAAGGAATAACTTACGAAGTAATGCGACACCATATGTGCCTGGTAAGAAGCCTGAAACATTAGCAAATCCTCCAAGCATTGAAAGAGGCATATAAGTGCCAATAACGAAACCTGCACCTGCTGAGAAAATAGCAATAACAGAGTTAAATGAATCGTTGTTAGAGAAGAAGTTAATAATAAAGAATGTAAGCAATGAGCTAACAATAATACCTACTATGATGGCACATACTGTTAATAAGAAGTTAAGGAAGCTTGTAATAACAAATACGCCATAGCAGGCTAAAATAATGATACAAATAAAGTAAATTAACATGACAATGATAAAGGTAACAAAGAAGTTAAAAATCATATAGCTTGCTATTAAAGTTCTATTTTTAATAGGTGAGCTTGCAAAATCTTTAACAACGCCTTGTTCTCTATCTTTTAAAACGACATAGCATGTATTAAGTGAGACAGTAATGCATGTTAAGCCAATAATTCCTGATAACATCCATGCATCAACTAAGCCATAAGAAGCTTTAATTAACTCATCGCTTGGATGCGAAATAACTTGTTGCATTAAACTCATTACTGAATTTTGTTCGAGTTGTCTTAAGAAAATTAAGTAAATCAAAATAGAACAAACAGGAACCATTAATGCAAAGAAGAAGTTTGTTTGGGTTTTGAAGAAACACTTAAAGTGTCTTTTAATAAGTGCATATAATTGGCGCATTATTCCTCACCCCCTTCTTCTTTTTTGGCTTTTCTGCCAGTTACTTTTAAGAAGACGTCATCCATATCGCCTTTCTTAACTTCGAAGTCCTTAATAACAGCTTTATTCTTTTCAATAAAGTCGAGGGCTTCTTTAACAGTTTTAAAGGCAACATGATAACTCTTTGAATCTTGATCATATTCAAACCTGTGTTCTTTTAGAACAGAGTTCATATCATCACTCTCATCGCAATAGATGATAACATAGTTATGAGAGTATTTATTTTTAAGTTCGGTTGGTGTTCCAGATGCAATAATATTACCGTGATCCATAATAACTACATCACTTGCGCCATCAGCTTCTTCAAGATAATGGGATGTAAGGAAAACGGTCATGTTCTTTTCTTCACGAATTTTATCAATTAATGCCCAGACATCTTTTCTAGTTTTTGGATCTAAGCCTGTAGTTGGTTCATCTAAAATAAGTAATTCAGGTGAGTTAAGCATACTTCTAGCGATGTCAACTCTTCTTCTTTGACCACCACTTAATTTGTTAACTCTACGCTTTAAAATAGGCTCAAGATTAAGAATTTGGATGAGTTCTTTGATCTTGGCTTCTCTTTGTTCCTTAGTTGAAGGATAAAATAACGCTCTAGTTTTTAAGTTATCGATAACTGTTAAATCACCATCTAAGACAGAATTTTGGAAAACAATACCAATTCTTTTCTTAACTTCAGATCTATCTTTTTCTAAATCAAAGCCATCAACGGTAATTTTTCCAGCATCTTTAGATAAAATGGAGGCAATAATGTTAATGGTTGTAGATTTACCTGCACCATTAATACCTAAGAATGCAAATAATGAGCCTCTTTTTACTTTAAATGAGATGTCATTAACTGCTTTAACTTCACCGTATTGTTTAACTAAATGATCCACAACGAGAATGTCTGGATTCATCTTATCTTTAATTTTCTTGTAGATTGCAAAATCTTCATCAAATACATTGAGTTTTAAGAAACGATGAACTTCATCAATTTGCCATTGTTTAACATTATAAACTTTAAAGAACGGAAACCACTTAATGCCTTGGCAGAAATGTTTTATAACTGTATTTTCTTTAACCGAACGTTGTTCATTAAATCTAAATTCATCAGGGAAGTATTTAAGGTGTTTTACGCATTTATTTAAAGCTGTTTGATCAGAAAATGCCATATGTTTGGTCTTAATCATCTCTAAAACACGATCAAACATACCGGTTTCTTTCATGTAATCAATATTCATGAGTAAAACACCGGCATTAAAGTATTTTCTATTAATCCAAAATCTTCCCATGTAATCATGGCAAGCACAAAGTTCATAGCCGTTCATGTCGATATCATAAAGTTCTTTAATATCGCCATAGGCCATTGTGTCTGTATCTAAATAAATGACTTTGCCTGAAATTGATGGGATGCTTCCAATCAAAAGTCTAAGCAAAGTGTAAGGTGTATAAGAAACTTTTTCATTCTTATTTCCCTTTAAAACAGTTTTATAGTATTCATCACAACTAATAATTTCTAAATGTGATTCAGGAGAAAATTCTTTGATTGCGTTATTAATTATTTCGCCGTGTTCAGCTGAAAATGGTTTAAATTCAGGATTTAAGGAAGTGCAATCCATAGTTAATACAGCAAAACGAATTTGTTCTTTCGTTCTTCTAACAATTGAAAGTGCACTTAATAAGACACCATCAAACATTTTGTCATTACCGCCATAAACAATAGTTATCATGTGGTCCTCCTTCATCATTTAAAAAATACTAGATTACCTAATATATCGAAAATTATACCACTAAGGTATATAAACTGATAGAAAAAATAATCATAATACGTACAAAAAGAATAGATGACCAATCGGCCATCTTTTAAATTGATCTAGATTATTGTAGTTTTTTCTTTTTTAAGAAAATACGTAAGCCAAAACCTAAGTAACAAGCAACAGTTAAAACCACAAAGATTGCAACAAACCAATTGAAGTTGCTAACTGAAGTAAAGTTCAAAAGAACAACTGAACCACTTAGAGCAAACATAGCAATTACTGGTGAATAATCAAATCTAACTTCACCACGATTCATAAACTCATAAAGCATAAATCCAAAAAGAGGAATTTCCGCAAAAACAGCAAGTAATGTGAAGGTATAGAACGGCACTAGTGTTGCTTCATTAACTGAGGTATATGCTACTGGAATAGCCATTGAAAATAATGTAAGAAAAACAAGTGAAACGATTGAATTGTAGTTATTTTTGTTACGCTTGCAAGAATCGATAGTAACGCATACCATGGCACCAATTAAGAATCCATAAGCTATAAATTGAAGCCAAGAAAGTGTAAATCCAGTATGCATCATTCCTGAAACAAGAAGGATCATTGAACCTAAAATGACTTCTTTCCAATTAAACTCATAATTTTCTTTCTTAAAAACTTGAATTACCATTTTGAAAATAGGTTCTGCGAGTAAAACCGCACCTGTTGTTATAAATAAAACAACAATAGCGTAATAAATGGTTGGCATTACGTTATTACTAACAAGTGCATATTCACCACCATTTTGAACACTCAAAATTAAAGCTAAAATACGCTCAACTAAAAGTATGAGTGTATAGCCGATAAATCCGATAGAAATGAGTCTATTCAATAATTTGTTCATAATTAAAAACCTTTTTGATATTAATATAATAACAAAAAAGAGATGTAATTTAAAAGAAAACTGTAAAATGTGAACAAAAACTAGTGTTTGTTCGCTAAAAAACAAGTTAAGTTTGTTAAAAATTAACATTACTTCTATAATATTAAGCGGGAGATTTTACTATGAACAAAACCGAATTAATTGAATTAACTCAAGAGCTTTTAGGTTTAAAAAGTCTTGAAGATAGAAAAGATGATTTGCTTTTCTTGAAAAGAGAATACAAACACTACTCAAATAGAGATGAAGACTCATTTTATGAGCAACAACTCACCAACAAATTCATCTCTTTGTATTTAGAACTTGCAAAGAAAGAACCAAAGCTTGTTCAATCAAGTGCTGATGAAAGAAAAGAAATCATTGCACTGACAAAAGCATTAATGAATAGAGATGACATTCTTAAAGCTTCTAAAGACTTAGATAATTATATTGAAGCCTTTAAAAGAGCGGGAAGTTCATCTAAAGAAGTTGATGATGCTTTATGGGCAGAGTTTAGAGATGCAAAAAATGCTTTCTTAGATAAAAAGAGAGAATTCTTTGATAACTTAGATAAACTTAATGAAGAAAAGAAAGCAAAAAAGCTCGAAATTATCGCAAAAGCAAAAGAACTTCTTGTGATTAAAAACATTAAAGAATCCAATGACAAGATGGATGCTTTAATGGCTGAATGGAAAGCCATTGGCTTTTCAGGCAGAGACAATGATCAAGCTTTATGGAATGAATTTTCTGAAGTTCGTAAAGATTTCGAACAAAAGAAAAGAGAACACCACCACGAGATGATCAAAGAGTTCGAAGTTAGAGCAGAAAAGAAAGAACAAATGATTAAAGACATGAAGAAATTAATCGCAGATGCTTACTTTACTCCAGAAGAAGTCAAACAAGTTAAACAATTAGATTCTGACTTCAAACATATAGGTTTTGCCGGCAAAGACAAAGATGATGATTTGTTTAATAGATGGAACGCATTAGTTAAACAATACTTTGAAGAAAAGAAGTTCTACGCTGATTAATATGAAAGGAGAATGAAATGACACTCAAGAAATTAATTGGAATAGGTTTTTACGGATTAATTATTGCTGTATTTGCATATTTTGGAATTTCTGGATTTGTATTAGGTGGCAATTCCATAAGTTCATTTTTTACCCTTATTTTCTACATCTGTTCTGCTATTAGTGGAATCATTGGCTTAATAGCAGTTCTAAAAGATGAAAATTCACTCACTTCATTAAGAATGTCCAGTTCAGCATTTGGTTTTCTAGGTGCAACTTTTATGCTTTACACAATCTTTAAATTAGTTGCTGAAATCTCTGATGAAGGAAAAGTTTCTGCAATGACCATCATTTTATTAGTACTATCATTTATTTATACGATTTCATTAAGTGTTGGTTCTTCGTATGTTTCAAAATATGTTTTGGGTAAAAATGGCGATACTATAAAGCAAATGAACCCTAAAGCATATGAGAAATTACAAGCAATGAGTCAAAAAGAAATTGCCAAAAAAAGAATAGCATCCCTTGTATCTTTCATTTTTGTTATTCCTCTAATGGTTTTGATGTACAAAAACAATTTATCTAATACTAGAGTTCTTATCTTCTTTATAGGCGTTATTTGTATTAGCTTAACAGGTATTGCCTTTCTTGAAATCGATCGTTTTTTCTAATTTTATAAAAAATAATAAAGAGGCCATTCAAAAGAATGGCCTTTTCTATTGTTTTGTGCCTTTAGACCGTAAGGGTTTAAAGGCCCGATTATTCGCTATATATAGGGGTTAATGCCTAATTATATGCTGTAATCAAAGATGTATTCAGAATTCTCAAAGAATCTAATGTGCATTGTTTTTGCTTTTGGATCAATTACATTTGTAAATGATGATTGCCAATACCAAGGTAATGCTTTCTTCTCCTCTTCACTCATCTTATCAAGTGTTGTTTCTTTAAGTTCATGGAGAGCAGCATAAACGGCTTCTTTATTAGCATCATCCATTAATTCATCAAATGTAAGTGGGTTTCCATCAAATGTACAAGCTTCACTTCTCATATCAAATGGGCATTCATCAAGTTTGTAAACGTTTGAATAGCTTAAATTGTTCATTAAATCGTACATTGATTCTTTATCAGTGACTTCTGCTAAATGTTTATCAATGTAATCTGTACGACCAATACCAAACTTAAGTTCTGCTTCAGCATTTAATTCTGGAGTTACATAATAATTTGAATGACGTGTTTGTTTATCGTTAAAGTAAACTTTATTGTGTGCAATCTCTAAGATTCCATAGTTGCCTTCAGCATCTGCTAAACAGTAAGCAAAGTTCCAGTCGCCTGCACAGTTATAGATGTTGATATTATTCTTAGCATATTCCACTGCTTCTGGAACATTTGCACAATGTGCAGTTAAGAAACGAGTTACTTGAACCATGTTAACTAGAGTTGGTGCTGACTTATTAGTGCCATCACATCCGAATTTATCTGACCCGTCTTTATTCTTTTCTGGGTTTCTCATATCAATTTCGCAATAAAAACCTTTTTCATTAATAATGTCACCACAATAGAACGGAATGAGTTTCTTCCACTCATCAGTTAAACCATGATCTCTAATATCTTCAAAGTCTTGTGCAGTTTTATTAACGCCATAGGAGAAGCCTAATGTTTTGTATTCTCCCGGTACTTCAGTTCTAACTATAAAGGCTGATTTCTTTGAATAGGAATAGTCCATATTTCTTCCTACTATAAGATTTCCGCCGCCTAAGTCTTTAACAACTGCAGTACAACCATGACCACCAACTGGTGTATTTTTAAAGTGTTCTTCTGCAAAAGAATAGTCAATTTCCTTATAGGTTGGCATTTCGATTAAGTAATCTTTAAGGATATTGAATTTGGTTTCACCACATGATGCTAAGCAAAATGTTGCAAGCAATGGTAACGTCTTTAATACTTTGTTCATGTTTAAATTCTCCTTTATCTTTCAGTATAAGTATAAACTTTTTCACCTTCAAAATATGTATTTAATATTTTAGCGTCATGAATGGTTCTTAATTGAGCACCTTCATAATTTAAAATGTTTTCACCAAGCACAACAAAGTCTGCATATTTACCAACTTTAATTGAACCTCTTTCATTTTCAATGCCCAATTGATAAGCACCGTTAATAGTTAAAGCTTTTAAAGCGTCTCTAACTGATATTAATTCATTTGCAGCGAATACTTGCCCATCATCTCCTGGAGCCATACCTGTTGTTGATACTTCAATAACATTTAAGATGTTAGGGTCGACATCCATTGCTGCAGGTGCATCTGTTGAAGAAGACACAATTACACCCTTGCTCATTAATGATTTCATTGGGTAACCACTGTAATAATAATCTTCACCAATATTTCCAACAATTAAATCTTTAGTAGCTTTACTATCTGGATTTTTTTCATTGTAATCAGTATGCCAAAGTAAATTCTCTGCTACTGGGATTTTATTTTGAGCTGCTCTATCAATATCATCTGCAGTTATATTTCTAACGTGACCTAGACAATTACGATATTGTTTATTATTTAAAGTGTTTGATTTAATGTATGCATCAATAGCAGATTTACATGCTCCATCTCCAAATGTATGAGAATGAATAGTCAAACCTTTTTGGTTTGCATAGCTCACTAGAGCATCAATTTCAGATTGTTCCCAAATAATATTTCCGTGTATTTTGTCATCAACAGGGTTTTTATATTCACCTAAAATCCACCCTGTGCCACTTTCAACAACACCATCTATAAATAATTTAATATAGCTAGCATCACAATGCTTGCTTGAGTACTTGTTTTTAATTTCGACAATATCATCAATAATTTCTTTATATTGTGAAGCATCAAAGCTTTTCATATTGAATGATTCAGAAATATTGATTTTTAATTTGTTTTCATTATCCATTTTCTGAAGTGCTTCATATAATCCAGTTGGATCATACATATTTGTAAATGCATCAAGTGAGTTTGTATAGCCTTGAGATAAAAGTTCATTCATGCCGTATTCACATGCATTTCTATATTGTTCATCAGTTAATGGTCTATTAATAGCCTTATCAGTAACATAAAAAACAGCCTGATCACCAACATAACCAGTGAGTTCACCATTTTTATCTAAATAAACAGCGCCACCCCTAACTGTTGGGTTTTCTTTTGTTATTCCAGCTTTAGTAAGTGCAGTTTTATTGCACACTGCTGAATGGCCACTATCATCAATTAAAACTACCGGTATACCAGGTGCCTTTGCTTCTATTTCCTCAGCAAAATTATAGCCTTCAACTTTTTTATCATGTAAAGTCATAGTTCTCCAGCCAAAGGAAACAAATTGAGTAATATGTTCTTCTTTAAATTTCTTTTCTAGAATATCAAGAACTTCTTCGTATGTTTTCCCGCTTCCTGGAAGCTGAGAGTTTAAACCTACTCCATCGAAGTAATGAGCATGTCCTTCAGTACAACCTGGAATAATTAAACCTTGGTCAGTTCTATCAATGACTTCAGTCTTACCTTCTTTAATGTATGCCTTGGCTCCCTCTTTAGTGCCTACATATACGTATTTTCCGCCTTTAACAGCGAATGCTTCTGCTAAACCATTGTTTTCTTCTTCTGATGTAAAAATGTTTGAATAGACTACTAAATCAGCAGCTTCTTTTCCACATGAAGATAAAGCACCCATTGTTAAACAAAGAATAGGTGTTACAAACATTGATTTTAATACTTTACTTTTTGACATAACGGTACCTCGTATAACAATTCTATTTTAATTACTTTGATATGGGAAAGTAAATAAAATATATAAAAAGCGCCGTATTTAGCGACGCTTTGATTATAGATTTAGAACTTAATCTCGTATGTTAACTTTTCTTTTTCAAAAAGCTTAATAAGCATTGATTTCTTTTTACAGTTAACTGAGAATGATGCACCAGTTGTGAAAATACCGCCATCTTCTCTTAAATCAGCTTCATCACCAGCGTAATACTTTAAAAGGTATTCTTTCCAATGCTTTTTATTTAAACGTTCAGTGATAACTTCTTTAACAAGTGGGAAGTTTTCATCATCTTCAATCCATTTTGTGGTACTTCTTAAGCAAGCTTCTTCATCTCCTTCAAGTTCTGGAGCGTATTCAAGATCTTCATCAAGTGGGATTGTTGTTGAGAAATCACTTCTCCAGTCAATCGATGGATTTCCATCTTTGTCCACAAAGTGGACCTTGCCATTTTCGTCTTGGTATGAATATTCCATATCAAGAATTTCTCTGCACCACATTGGTTGTTTCATGTGTTCAAGCATTTCTTTTTGGTTTTGAACGTCTTCAAGACCTCTTAAAGCTTCTGCAAAACGGCCAATTCCTGAACCGCCTCTTTCAAGATGGTTAAATCTTGGCGATAAGTAATAATTTGCTTGAGCACATTGATATGGGAGGTAAACAATTTCATCTTGAGCAATTTCAATAACACCAAATTCTCCTGTAGCATCTCCAACATAATAAGCGTATTGAGTTGGCATAATATTATTAAAGTATGGAGTTGATACGATATTAATATCGTTTTTCAAATAATCTAGGACTTCTTTAACTGTCGAACAATTCATTGTCATCATTCCAACAAGCATGTTGGTATAAACAGTTTCTTTTTCTGGATTTGTACCAGTATTGACTAAGTCTTCATCTGGTTCTCTAACGTTAGCTTGAACGTATAAACCTTTTTCATTCATTGAGTCAGTGACACCATATGGAAGAGAATTCATATAAGCTTTGTAGTCTTCATCTTCGCGATCAGCTTCTTTAAACTCTTTATAAGTATAAGTGTCGTAGTTCATGAATCTTAATGAAATAGTTTCATACTTACCAAAAGAAGTTTTAATAAAGAATGCATTACAATTAGATACTTCGTTATCTAAGTTCCTTCCAATTAATACTTCGCCTTTATCATTTAATTTAGCACATGCTGTACAAGCTCCGAAAATTACGTATTTAGCATCATCAATGTTATATTTTTCCTCCATATAACTTCTTGCAGCTTCAAAATCAGATGTTTTATATTCATCTAACTGAATAACGTAATCTCCTAAATCTTGGAACCCTTGTTCTGTTGTAACAAACTTTCTAAGGTGCAAATATTCACCGTTTGTACAACCAGTTAAAAGGGTTACTAGTGCTAATGGGATTAATGCTTTTGTTTTTTTCATAAATTTTTCTCCTTAAAACATTAAATAATAAACCACAATGTCATGCCTAATCCAAAGGATAAGACATTTGCGGCTACTGTGTAAAGTAGAATTGGTAACTTTGAATCACTATCTTTTCTTTTACAAGTTTTCATAAAGACAATTGATTCCACCAAAACTATTCCGAATTCTGCAAATATATAGAAAATTACAAGCCATGGATTTTTGCCATTAAAGAACGCAGTTAAGTTTAAAGCAACATTTAAACCAACTTGTGTTACAGCATTTGTGATTGCAATAATAATAAATGACTTTTTAGTGAATTTAAACGCTAAAGCTAGTAATAACTCTATACCAAGCGTTATTGCTAATCTCAGGAAGAACTCCCCTATTTCTTTACCGTATTCATATTTAGCCTCAAGTTTAATTGGATTAGCTAATGGAATAGAACCTTCGGTGTAATTCTTCATATCGAATTTAAAATACGAATGAAATGCATAGGTTTTAGTTTCTTCAGTCAAATAATATTTATTATTAGCTCTATTTAAAATTGTTAACACAAAATCATCTGGCCACCTATAACCACTCTTTAAAAGTATTTCTGAAGTATCATTAAATGACACGGCAATGTCACATAAATGCCATCCTTCTGGGAAAGTAACGGTATTATAGATTAATCTTAAATCTTGAGGATTAGAAGAGCGATAGTAATCATCAGAAAGATTCGGATCATAAAATTGATAATTGAAATACCTATCATTATTAATAGCCATAGCAACTATATAATCAGACTTCTCTAGATTAGTGATCCTTATTTGCATATCAGGCTTTGGACCTGTATCAGCATTAACTGTTGAAGGTTTAGAAGGCACTGCTAAAACAATGGCTAACAAGCCAAGAAATGAAATTAGAAATGCCAAAATCCTTTTCATTAAGAAAATTTTACATAAGATTGTAAAAATTTTCCATTAATAAATAAAAAAACTAAATATTGAAAATATGTAGTAAACTCCATATAATACTAAATATGTACGAAAATCAAATAGTAAAAATTTATCAAAAAGATAACCACTTGTTACAAGCGCTGTGTTCAGATGGTCTTTTTAGAGAGATTAATATTAATGATTTGATTGATTCATACGATATGTATAAGCCTTTAAAAGACAAAAACTTATTTAATAAAGCAAAATTAAAAGCTAATTTTATTATTGAATGGAATTATGACATTGATCTATTTGGAGATTATATTTTTGAAAACGGAAAAATAATTAAAAATATAGAATCCCCAACCATACCTTTAATCGGCTTTAAAATTAAGCAAGCAAGATTAGCAAAAGAAATGTCTCAAAAGAAGCTTGCTAAACTTTCTGGAATTGAACAATCGGAAATTTCGAGATTAGAAAAGGGGTTAATTAACCCCTCTATTGAATATTTAGAAAAAATCACTAATGTCCTAGGACTAAAAATCGAAATTATTTAGATTCTAAGGATGATTTGATATCTGCAATAAATCTATCAAGAATCACTCTTGTAACGTTTTGCATTACAACAACGTGGCATAATGGGCCATCATATTGTGGAATTCTTCCACCGGCTAAGGTGTATTTCTTTACAATCCAATCTGCTGGACGTTTAAGATAAACGGTATTGGAAAGTGGATTACGCCATGCTGGATAACCAATAGCAGTTAACTTAGCATGTAAATATTCAGCGTTATCTAGGAACTCTTTAGCTTGTCTTCTAAGTTCTTCTTCACCAACGTGAGTCATAAGCCAATAGAATTTAAGAGGAGAAAGTGCGCTTCTAGAACAGCTAATCATAGCCATATTTGAGTTTAAATAATCAACTTTAAATGAAGTTTGTGCAGCATAAACATCTTTTCTTGTTAAGAATAAGCCGCATGGTTCATCAATACCAAAGAACTTATGTCCGCTGACAGCGATTGAGTCATATTTCATCTTTGTCATACTGACAAGGTCTTTACTATCAGTGAATGGTAAATAACCACCAAATAATGCAGCATCAACGTGTTTATAGACTGCAATTGGTTTAACTTCATCAAGAACTTTATTAATAGCAGTTAAATTATCAATACCGCCCATAAATGTTGTGCCTAAAGCACAAACAATAAGAGCTGGTCTAGATGGATCAAGTTTTTTTCTTAAATCTTCTGGATCCATTGAACCATGTTCATCAAAATCAATAAGACGGCATTCTAAGTTTTGAAGGTCTGCAAGTCTACGGTTAGAGTAATGTGCTTCACTTGAAACGTAAACAATAGGCATCTTTCCAGTTTCAGATAATAATTTTTTAACACCGAAATACATACCGTGGTTATTACTATCTGTGCAGCTATTGGTGATAAAACCCCAAACTTTATCTAGAGGAATACCATAGTAAGGAGCAAATATTTCAATTACTCTCTTTTCAATGCCTAAAGCAGAAAGCACGAAATAGTTCTCTTCATCAAATGGATCACCAACGTTATCCATCATGAAATCACATAGACCAGTTTTGGTGTACCAATCATAGAATCCAACAACGTTGGAGTTTTGATTAACTGGGTAACCAATTGTGTCATCTAGCCTTAAATAAGTGTGTCTGGCAAGATTGACTAATTCTTCATCTTTTAAGTCTTTCATAAATTTCTCCTTTTAATAAAATTATTTATGCTTCCTAATTCAATATAACTTTATTTGAAATGTAACAATGATAGCCCATTTCTTCACAATAAGACTTAATCTTATTATCTATAGTTTCGCTTACTTCGTATTCAAGTAAGACAACGTATAAATCAAATGTTTCAACAACTGCTTCAAGATCGGTTTTAAGTGTTGACTCTACTGAGCTAGATTGAGCGACAAAAGTATTTGTAGCTTTGTCTTCAACTCTAGTGAAGACTTCTTCTTGAACATAGTAATCAACATAATATGGAGGCCAATTATCACTTCCATCCCAATTAAAATGCCACATCAAGTTATCACATGATTGCATCATTAATTCTACATCGTCATTATTAAGGACCTTCTTCATTATGTAGCCGATGCCTTGACGTACAGCTTTATAATAATCGTCATATTCTTCATAGACCCTAACACCGTCTAAATAAACACCGTCAACACCCTTATCGAATAATCCTTGAATTAAAGTGTCTCTGACATAGGTTTGCCATGATGTTTCTTTAACATCAACCCAATAATAACTAGGATCATCTTCACATGGTTTGAGGGTTATATCTTTAAATTCATTATAATGAGAATCTAATTTTGAAATGCGACCTGCATCTACATAACCAAAAACCTTAGTTCCTGTCTCTTGAAGTGTTTCGATCTGTTCTTTGCTGTAATAGTCACAATTTATAACTGAAATGTTGTATTTATCTAAGTTTGTTAAGCTTCCGTCTGTTCTGTCTTGGAAGAAACCAATATCTGCAATATCAACATGGTAATTTACTTCGCCACCGAACTCTTCAAATTTGCCAAGATAAGTGGCTGGAGTCCAGTAATAAATGTCAATTGGATTAAGGTATCCGTATTGTTTATATTCAAGACCATATTTAAAGTTTTTATCAAATTCAGTATCAAGAATATAACCGGTACAATCTGCTGCATGGTCTCCCCATTTTACAGTATAGAAATCCATTGAAAGTTCTTTAATAGGTAAACCAAATACATCTGGAAGTAAAGTAAGATGGCCTTTTGGCAAATAATCAGCTTCAGCATAATCTAATGTTATATTTGCGTCTATATAATCAGTAGTTGCAGTATAAGAAATACCTTCATAGACAAAATTACCAATATCATAAGTGCCAGCTTTAGTTTCAGAGCCAATATGTTGACCCGGAATGTTAACAACGGTGTTTCCGACATTAGAGAACGTTAATGTGGTATATTCTTCAGTAACACGCTTTATATCAGTGTGATCAATATGAGTATGAATATCTATGACAAAAGTATTGTCCACAAATTCAAACGTTGTAAAGTAGTCATTATAGTTGACATATAGGAAAGACTCGAAACCATTGCTGTCAGTTCTTCTTAAATGGTTAAAAATCTCAATTGCATAATAATTCGAGAATGTTTCAGCAAAAGCAAAGGCAGGAGTTTTTTCAAAAAATTCAATAGAATTTTCGCTGTCAATAACCTTAGAGAAAGCATAATCCCCTACTATTTTTGTATAAATTGTTTCAATTGTAATTGGATCACTCCAAACTTGGCTTTCCTTTTTATAAGTTTTATCGCCATCAGCGCCAAAGACAGTTATTGAACTTAAATCATCTTCGCTATCAATATATTCGCCTTCATCTTTTTTGCCTGAATAATAGAAGAAACGACTACCTGATTGGCAAGATAAAGTATAGTTTCCACCATAGATGGCTTCTTTAAAGTCATCAAATGTAGTTGATTCGTTTAAAGCGAATGCAGTTTTATTTGGATCAACCTCAATTGGTTCTTTAGCAGGAGTAATTTCTAGTTTCGCTGTTAATGTTTTAGTGTTGTAACCAGTTTTTGAAACTGTTGCTGTTACTGTGTAGGTACCAACTTCAGTTTTCCCATTGCCATTATAAGCAACTCTTGCACCACTAGGAACATTTTGAACTGTTAATGAATGAGATTTGCCATCGTATTCAAAAGTTTTGTCTTCAAACACTAAACCTTCAAAGTCTATAGGATTAATAGTTAAAGTAGCTTCAAGTGTTAAATTGTTATAACCAGCTTTTCTAACTTCTGCTGTTACTTTGTAAGTACCAACGTTTCTTTGTGAATTATTAGTGTAAGTTACATCTGCACCCTCTGGAGCACCACTAACCTCCAATGAGTGAGGTTTACCATCATAATCAAATGATTTATCTTCAAAAGTAATGCCGACAAAGTCTAAACCTATAATTGTTAACTTAGCGGTTAAAGTTTTTTCATTATAACCATGTTTTGTAAGTACTGCTGTTACATCATAATCACCAACATCTATTTTGGAATTATTAGTGAATTGTACATTCGTACCTTCTGGAGCACCAATTACCTCTAAGGAATGAACTTCGCCATCATAATCAAAACTCTTAGATTCTAAAGTAACACCTTCAAAATCAATACCGTTAATTGTTAACTGAGCGGTTAAAACCTTGGTATTATAATTTTCTTTAGAAACTGTAGCTTTAACTGTATAAACACCAACATCAGTCTTATTATTGTTTGAATATTTGACTGTTGCGCCTTCTGGAACGTTGCTAACTGAAAGAGAATGAGCTTTACCATCGTATTGAAATTCTTTATTTTCAAAAACTAGATTTTCAAAATCTTTCTTATCTACAACTGGAGTCGGATCATCACCGCCTCCACCAGGCACACTTTCACAGCCTGTTAAGCCAATAGAAAAAGCTGCAAAACAAGTTAAGATTATTTTTCTAAAATTTTTCATATGTAAATATTATCACATCTTACTATGTAATTAAAATAATTAGATTTGAAATTATTCATTAATGTAAAAAAACTAAAATTAACATTCAAGAAAATTGTTAGATTGTGTTAGATTGCTATCTTTTCAAAGATCTTAAATATTGCTTTTGCTCTTCACTAATGCGATAGCTTTCAATTGCTTTTTGAATTGTCTTATTGTGAGTCCAAGTATCTAGTGAATTGTTAACTATGTATGGTATTGTTGCGTCCCATTGCTTTGCTAACGCTGTTGCAAAGAACCACGCTACCATCATATTGAGATAGTATTCATTCGATCTTACGCTTGAAACAAGTTTTAAATATGGTTCTTTGAAATCATCATCTAAATAAAAACTCATTAACATTTCAATTCCAAATCTACAGGTATAAATTTCTTTTGATTTAATCCATATTTTAATACTTTCAAGAAGTTTGGTTTTATTCTTTTTTAATGCTTTAGGAGACATAATGTCACATACAGCCCAGTTATCAACGTATGGGAGGAATCTATTAAGTTCAAAAATGATTTGATCAAAATCTTTCATCTCTGAAATAAGCAAAGCATGAAGCATGTTCTCATCATAATATTTATGTGGAAGTTCATTTAAAAATGACTTTGATTCTTCTCTTTTAGAATATTCTTTTGCAAACTGCCTTAAAACTGGCACTCTCACCCCTAAAAACAAACTAGGATCAATACCTGGCGTTAATTTGCTCTGAAATGCAGCATATTGTGCATCACTTATTTTTACTAATTCTTTTTGCAAACTGTTCATACGCATTAATACAAATCTTTTCCTTCAAATTTATAATCGATATGAGGAATGTTGTCCTCGTAACCGTTTATCGAAATAAAACCTATTTTATCTACTTTAAAATCTTTAATTTCTTTTATTTGAGAAATCTCTTTAAAAACAATATCTTTCGAAAGCTTATCTTTTAGATATTTAGCGTCTATTACATCAAAACAATTCTTTTTCTTAATAACTATATCAAATTCACCATTTGTCTTGGTTATTGGATCATCATAGTAATAACTTCCCACCATAATAGCATCCTTAATTTCACCATTTCTAACTTTGTTTGATATGAAGTTATGACCAATTGATTCGAATCTATATGAAATAAATGTTTTTAGTGATGGCTCAATAAATTCATCATAGAAAGCATTTAAATTCATATCTAACATGTTTGACTTATTTTTTGCAATGTAAGTATAGAAAAACCTCAATACATTATCATTAATCTCATATCTACCATTCTTTTCGTTTGGTTTTTTGTTGATTGGCACTCTTTTATTTAGTAAATCCATTTGAAGCAATGGCTTAATAATCTTAGAAAGATTTCCGGTTTTCTTAGGATCAATAAATGTTTCTAAATCAGAATAGGTCTTTTTTGAATTTCCTATTACATTCAAAAGCCTATTTACTTGATATTCATTGGAATAGTCTGACAATAAGAAGTTATCAGCATAAATAAAGACATGTGATTTAAAATCCAAATAAAGGTTAATAATGTTTTCTTTTAATGATTTATCTGGGTCAATGAATGACAATACGTATGGAGATCCTCCAAATACAGCGTAAAAGCCAACTTTCTCATATGGCGTCTTTTTAGAGTAAAACTCACTCGCTTCTAAATAATTTAGTTCTTTAAGATTGATTACTAAAGTAAATCTTCCAAATAAAGCATTATTTTCTTCAAGTAGTGATTTCATAACGCCTATATGTGAACCAGATAAGAAAAGATTAATATTTGAGAGATAATTATCAACAATAGACTGGAAGGTTGAATCCACTACTTTTCCATTATCGCCTTCTTTTAAATATGAATATTCATCAATAATAACCACAAAATGTTGATTTAAGCTATTTAAATATTCAAATACACCAATAAAAGTTTTGTTTTCTAATCTTAAAGATTTATCTAATAAGCCTAAAGATTTAAGTTTTAAAGTAAATAATTCAACATTATCTTCTAAAGTTGATTTAATACATTCAAAATAAATAATTATTTTATCAGTAAAGTCTTCACACGCCTTTCTAATTAAAGTAGTTTTTCCTACTTTTCTTTTGCCATACACTAAAATTGCAGAACTTTGTTTGTTCAGCTCATTTTTTATTAATTCTAGTTCGCTTTTTCTTCCAATAAACATAGTTTAATCCCTACTGAATTTATTTTCACTGAATTATTTTTCAGTAATATTATAACATAGTTATTTTCAGTTACCATAAAAATTGCAAAAAAAGAAATCCTTTAAATAATTAAACGTATCGAGTGCGACACGGTTAAAATTTTTAACTGTTAATTTTTTTATAAATCGGCATTCTACTCCACACAAAGATTGCTAATTGAGGAGGAATACCAACAACGAATAAATACCAAAGGTTTAAATTATTCACCATTAATACAGTTAAGTATGAAGCAGCTATGCCAGTCCACACTAATAAACTTATGAATAAAAATAGGTAATGACTTCTATTAAACCATATTGATGTAAAAATAATTCCAATTATTGAGCAAAGTACTACTCCCCAAACAAATGATAACCATGAAACGTTAAAAAAGTTAGGGAAAGCAACGAAACAAACAACAGAAGCAAAAAGGGCTCCTAACATTGCTAGACCAATAATAATCAGTTTTAAACGTCTGCCATCATCTTCATTTGATAACATTTCAACTTTATTATGTTTCTCAAAAAAGTAATCCATTGAAACACCAAAAAATGATGCAAGTTCTTTTAAAGTATCGCAAGTTGGTAAGGATGTACCGTTTTCCCATTTAGAAATATTACGATCACTGTAGTTGAGCTTCTCTGATAACTCTAATTGGGTAAGTTTTTTTGATTTTCTTAATTTTATTAAGTTTTCTGCAAATATCTGATTTAAATTTTCCATGATAAATATATTACTCTACTCTGAGTGGAGTTGTAAATTGTTTCTCTACTAACTTGTGTTTCACAGTGTAGTGACTATTTTTTAATTAACCCTTAAATTAATAATTGTTTCCTATGTTGATAAAAAAGGAGATTGGTATGAACAAAGTTAAGATTATTGTTGATTCCACTGTGGATCTAACAAAAGAAATTTATGAAAAGTATGACATTGAAGTATTACCGCTTAATGTCTCTTTTGAAGAAGAAACATACCAAGATGGTGTTAATCTAGACATCACCACCTTATTTAAGAAAGTTGAAGAAACAGGTAAACTTCCACATACCAGTGCATGTTCGCCAGAATTAATACGTGCAACATTTAAAAAGTACATTGATATGGGTATGGATATTATATTTCTTGGTTTATCAAGCACAATGTCCAGCAACTTCCAAAACGCTTTTATTGCAAAAGCAAGTTTTAAAGATGACAGAATTTATTTAATTGATTCAAAAAGTTTATCTACTGGCACTGGATTACTTGTTTTAAAGGCTGCAAAGCTTGTTGAAGCAGGTAAATGTGCAAAAGAAATAGCTGAGGAACTTGAAAAAACTGTTCCAAATGTTGTAGCTCAATTTACTATTGAACAGCTTGAATACCTACATAAAGGTGGAAGATGCTCTGGTGCATCTAAAATATTCGGTCATATTTTCCATATCCGCCCATATATTAAAGTAAAAGATGGCGAGATGTATGTATATAAAAAGCCTAGAGGGCCTATGAAAATTGCAGTTAATGAGCAACTCCAAGACATAAAAGAGGCTTTACCGAACGTTGATCAATCTGCTGTTATTATTACACATTCATTAGTAAGTGATGAATTACTTGAATACACAAAAACTGAGCTAGCAAAAATTGTAGATCCAAAATCAATAATTGTTACTACTTCAGGATGCGTTATCTCTTCACACTGTGGAAAAGGTTGTATCGGAATACTTTATTTAACAAATAACTGAGTATTATTTTATTCTTTTACTGAGTCCAATCTGTTTGAATCAAAAACAGTAAAATTTCCTAAATCTGTCTCATGATTTAAGCTTGAATACTTTTGCAAATAATCATGGTATTCATTTTGAAGATTTTCGTAATTAGAAATGATGTCTTTAGACTCATCGACAGTACTTGCGAGTATTTCATCATAGTTATTAATGAATGTATCAATTACTAAAGCATCAAGTTTATGTGCTTGTTTTTCATCGTTTAATATCTTTACCACTATTTCTTTATCTAAAGCGTTTTTGTAGCTGCGTCTATAGATTAAAGCACTTGCAACATCTGCAACTTGGATAATTCTTTCGGATAAAGTTAAATCTTCTTCATTTAAATGATTAGGATAACCACTACCATCAAGTCTTTCGTGATGACGGTATGCTAGTAATACAATGTGTTCAGGGAAAAGATCTGCAATGATTCGACGTGTACGTTCTGGATGAAGTTTAATAATTTCATACTCAGCTTCTGTTAGTTTCGCTGGTTTTTCAAGTATCTCAGTTGGAACGTAAATTTTACCTAAATCATGGAGTTTAGACGCAATATATAGGTCCTGAAGCTCATTTTCAGATAAACCTAGCTTACGACCAATAAACTTAGCAATGTAAGCCATTGTTAAGGTGTGAATAACTGTTTGCTCGCTTTTAAAATCGACCTCATATGCAAGCATATCAATAATTGGAAGCAATAATCTTTCATCTCTATTGTGGTCATCAAAGTAACTTCTCACTACTTCTTTATAAGAACCATCATTTAAAGCATCAATAAGATGCATATCTTCATTAAATCTTATAAAGTCATCAACATCATCTGGATTAAATATGGTTCCTTTATTATTAATGAGTTGCTTAATTAGCTTGTCCTTAGGTGATCCTGTTACGTTTAAAACATCGATTCTATCTAGTAAGTGAATTAATACTCCATCATTAAAATATGGAGAATCGATGTTTTCTTTATAATAGGTATGATGATATAAAAGAACTTCACTCTCGCTTTTAAGCGGAGAGAAGTATTTCATGAATAAATAGCCATAGATACAGTGTTCTAAGGTATTTTCAGCATCGAATTTAAGTAGGTTTAGAAATTTATCAGTTTTGTACGCTCCAATGTCATGAGCAAAACAAGTTAATACTAAATTCTCTAGTTTAATATCATCTTTTCTATTGCGCCCTTTAGCCATCATTATCTCTAAAAAGGCTACACGTTCACCATGTTCAACAACTTGTTCATTAAGCTCGCTTAAAATACGCTTAAGTAATAAGTAAATTGAAATCTTTGAATCCATAACCTCAATTATATCAAAAAGAAGTTTTAAACAAACATTTATTAATTATTTTATATGAAAAAACCCACCACTTTAAATATGATGGGTTTGAATAATAGATTTAAATTCTATTTTTATTTGTCTTCTTTTTCTGATTCTTTTTGTTTTGCTTTTGAAATGCTTTTAAAGACAAACATGCTTGATGATCCAGCAAATAAAGCTAAATCAACTACAGCAAATACAATACAAATAGTGCATCCACAGAAAACAGTTGAAACAATACTGCCCACCAAGAAGACTCCACTAGAGATTGCACCTGCTAAACTATTTTTCAGTACAAATAAGGATAAGGCTACTAATACTAATCCTAATGCCAATATGCCAATTAAGAACCAGTGATTAATACAAGTCTTATCAGTAATAACGAAATCATATGTTAAGTTAGCTGTTGTGCTATCTTCCCATTCGTAGTTATTGATATCTTTCAAAGATACAGTAACTTGATGTGTACCAGCTTCTTTTGCTACATTGCCACTAACAGTGTATAAATCGCTACTAGCAATATTGTAAGTTTGGTCTTTACCAGTGTAAGTAAATGATGTTGTATCTGCTGCTGGTTTTGCGACTTTTGCTTTTGCAATAACAAATGTAAATGTTAAATCTTCACTGCTTCCATCAGCCCAGCAAGTATTGTTTTTATCTTTTAACGAAACTGTAACAGTGTAAGTTCCAGCATTCTTTTGGACGTTACCGCTTATTGTATAAGCATCACTTGATGGAATGTTGTATGTTTGGTTTTCGCCATTATATGTAAATGATGTTGTATCAGCATTTGGCTTAGCTACATGAGCTTTATTAATATTGAAGTTAAATGAAAGATTTTCAACGCTTCCATCAGCCCATTCATAGTTATCTTTATGATTTAAAGACACTGTGACTTGGTGATTTCCAGCTTCAGTAGCTTTATTTCCACTAACTGTGTAATGGTCGCTTGAAGAAACATTATATGTTTGCTCACTGCCGTTATATGTAAATGTAGTTGAATCTTCACTTGGCTTCACTACTTGAGCTTTATTAATAACAAATTCGAATGTTACATCATCAGTAGTTCCATCAACCCATTCATAATTGTCTTTATCAATAAGTGAAACTTTAACTTCATATGTACCAGCGTTCTTTTGAACGTTATTGGATATTTCGTATAACTCATTATCATCAATGTCATAGGTTTGGTCTTCGCCATTATAAGTGAATGTTGAAGAATCTGCTTGTGGTTTAGCTACTTGAGCTTTAGCAATGACAAAGTCATATGTTAAATCATCAGTAGTTCCGTCATCCCATGTATTAGTTGTAGGATCATTTAATGATACAGTAACTTCATATTCACCTGCATCAGTTTGTACGTTATTAGACACTGTGTAAGCATCATTGTCTGCAATTTCATAGGTTTGTCCTTCACCAGTGTAGGTAAATTCAGTTGTATCTGCTTCTGGTTTACTAATCGATGTTGTGCTACTAGTAACTTCAAATTCTACTGGGTCACTGTAATATTGAAACATTGGCATAGCATAATCCACTATGTATGCAACCATCTTATAAGTTCCAACTTCTAATGTGTCAGATTCAATGTTATCCCAAACTTCTGCATCATCAACGGTTTCGCCATCTGAATAGTACAAATACATGACTTCTTCCATTTCAAAGCCCCAAAGTTCTGCAACTTCGTGATCGGTAGATGGGGTGCTTACTGTTCCACCATATTCATAATCTGACATAGAAACGGTTGCATAGGTATTAATTTCTACGAAACCATCATTTTCTTCAGGATCTGCTGGTCCAATGTTGGACATGTAGCCATAACCTGTATCGTATGTAGGCACAATGCCTTCACAAACTTCAACTGGTATTAATGTTCCTGTTTCATCATCAATTCTTGCACCATTTTTAACTGCAAATGGGGTTGCTTCGCTTCCGACAACAAAAAGACCATCAGTTTCGCCACCACCATAAAGTCCATAAAAGGAATTAGTAATAACTGTACCACCTGTAATGGTGATTTGTGCTGGACCTTCATAACAAACAGCGGCTGCACCAATAGTAGAATAAATTAATGAATTGCCAGTCATTTCAAATTTTTCAGTAGCAACTGCAGAGAAAAGTTCATTTGACTCAGATCCAAGGGCATATAATCTTGAATTATCAATGCTAACTGTTTGATTAGACCTGATGCCCATAACTGTATTTTCATTTGTTAAAACATAAACAAACGAGTTATTTTGAATTACTGTATTTCCTTTATCATCACTAACGCTATCGGTAATTTCTGTAGCTGCTATTCCAGCATCAAAACCAATATATGAATTATCAATTAATAAATCGCCGTCAACTGTGTAAAGACAATCATGTCCAGCTTCCATTTCGAGTTGAGAATCTTTGATTGTGATATCGCCGCCAAGACTGACAACTCCGTTTTCTTCAAAACAATTGATCTCTACACAGCCACTAAGTAAATTGAAGTCCTCGTTAACTAAAACTGTTCCGGTATCATCCTCATAATTGCCTTCATCTAGATGAGCGTTTGATTCCATAAACAATTGAGAATCATCGTCATCCATATCGATGGTTAAATTATCTGCAATAACAGCACCCATATCAGCATAGACAAAGAATTTACCAGAACCAACAATATTTACATCTCCTGTTGAAATAATGCCGACTTTAAATTCAAACTCATCTAAGTCTAATGGTTTGACTTGTTCTCCAATTTGTGAAGTTTTTGTAATGTTTATTGTTAAATCATCAAGCTTTGAAGCAATACCAATTTCATTTAATTTGTAATCTCCATAACCAAAAGAATCGGTAGAACCACTTCCTTGAGAAACAATGAAAATATCATTTAAGCTTAAAGTGTTAGTTGTTGGGTTAAAAGAGGCTTTACCGGTTTTAGGTGCACCAGATGGTAAAATGTCATCTTTATTTTCACTTGTAACTTGAATACCAGCAATCCAAAGATCATAGTTTGTTGCAGCTTCCTTAGCCTTGTAACTTATTTGTGTAAAAGGTTCTGTCTCAGAAAATATCCAAAGACCACCACTAGCGCGAATGTCTGACCATTGAGAATCAGATAAAGAAATAATGCCATGGTCACTTTCACTAAGATATGCAATTTCGCTCATAGCCTCATAGTCGTATATTGAAGCATTGTCATCATTAATAAATTCAATATGAAGATACTCTGGGTTTTCTTCTGGCAAATCGCTATTAGCTATTTGGCAAAAAGTTTCGTTTCCTGTCCAAATAACAGTTTCTCCTGCAGTTGCGCTAACTGCACTAGGTTTAGAATTTGACAATACACCAATCATCAAAGGAACGTATAAAAACGAACACAATGATGTGAGTATTACTGCACGACATTTTGATTTCTTTTGTAGCATCGGCTTTAACCTCCTAAATACTTTTTGTAAGAATCTTACACTTATCATTTATAGTATAAAGTATTTAATACATAAAAATAACCCTAATATTTTCATATATTTTATCTATTCGATAGATTTAAATTTAGCTCTCAATGCATAGTCTTTATTTGGCATCTTAAAGCTATATGTTAGATTCTTGGTAATAAAATAATCAATAAATCCAATTTCATACCAACCTTCGAATTCATAGCCAGGATTTGGTGTTGCAACTACAGTAATTTGTTCATCATAAACACCTGTGCCTGTAACAATTTCAACTGTACCTTTAGTTTCATCTTGAGATAAGACAGTTAACTCGAATGTTTTAATTTCGTAGCGAGCTTGAATTGTAATTGGTTCATCAAATGGCCAAATACCACTTTGATCAAGTTTTTCTTCACCATAGAACCAACCAATGAAGGCATGTCCTTTTTTGTAAGGAGTTGGGAGTTCATAGTCACCATTAATAGGGTAATTTTCAGATGTATATTCCAAATTTCCACCATTTAAATCAAATTTTACATTGACATAAACGTATTCTGTATACTTTGCATAAAGATACATTGTATCTATTTCATAAGACCAGGTTCCACTTTGAGGAATGATTGTGCCATTGTAGTCCCAACCATTAAAGTAATAACCAATTTTCTTAGGAACAGGTAAGGTGTATTCTTCTCCATATTTAATTAGCATTTCGCTAGTATCACACGTTGCCTGATAACCAGCATAGAAATTAATTTTATAAATTTCTTGAACCCAATTTGCAACTAAATAAATATCTTCACCATAAGTAAATGTGCCTGTAGAATAGAATCTTTCTCCATTATAAAGCCAGTTGCCTAGGTAATACCCAGGTTTTTTTGGATATGGAATTGAATACTTTTCACCATAGGTTACTGTTAACTCTACTGTATCAGATGTTCCGCCTTGTAAATCTAAATAGATTTTGTATTGGCATGGAGTCCATTTAGCAGTCAAACGGAAGTTACTGTCGTATAACCAAGTTCCTTCTAAAGGAATAGGGGTTGTATTTTGATACCATCCAGCGAAGTCATAATGTTCTCTAGTTGGAGTTGGTAAAGAGTATTCTTCGCCATAGGTAACAAAGATCTGACTTACTGAGCACTCACCACCATTTGGATCTAATAAAGGATTATAACTTCTAAGAGTCCACCCTAATTTTAATGAAGTAGTAGGTTCAAACGTCCAGACGCCTTCAAATGGAATTAATTGATCACCATCATACCAGGCATCAAGATCATAACCGATACGCCATGTAGACGGTAATGTATAAGCTTGGCCATAAGTAACTTCGATGGTTTTCACGCCTTCACAACCGCCATTGTAATCTAATTCAATTGTAAATGTTGCTGATGACCATCTAGCCACCAATTCTTTATTTTCTAAAAAAGTCCATGTTCCGCTAAGGGTAACTTTCTCATCACCATCGAACCAGCCACCAAAAATGTGGTCCTCATATGATGGGGTTGGAAGTTCGTAATTTGAACCATAAGTTACTTCTATAGAGGATGTAGAGCTTTCTCCACCATTTGCATTTAATGTAATTGTGTATGTATTTATTGACCAATGAGCAACTAGTTCTTTACTTTCTACTTCTTCCCATGTTCCGCAAGCGCTAAATAAATTATCGCCATCGTACCAGCCTAAGAATGTATAACCAATTAATGATGGGGTTGGAAGTTCGTAACTTGAACCATAAGTAACTTCCAAAGATGACTCAGAACATTCACCACCGTTTGGATTTAATGAAACCATGTATGTATTTGTTGACCAATGAGCAACTAATTCAATGTTTTCTGATTCAATCCAGGTTCCGCTTATATTAAATAAGTTTTCACCTTTAAACCAACCTAGAAATGTATGGCCAACAAAAGATGGAGTTGGAAGTTCATAAGTTGAATCAAAAGAAACTTCTAAAGAAGAATCTGAACAAATTCCACCATTTGTATCTAGTGAAACAACGTATGTATTTGCTTCCCACTTAGCAAGAAGAGTTTTGTCTCCAACTAATTGCCAAGTTCCATTTTGATTTATTTGTTGGCTTTCAAGGTACCAGCCTTTGAAAGAATAGCCTTCTTTGCTAGCAACAGGTAATTGGTAACTACTGTTATATGAAACATCAATGTAATTTGATGGACATGTTCCGCCATTTGAATCTAAAGTGATGTGATAGCTTTCTGCATTCCATTTAGCAGTTAAAACCATATCTCCAGTGCTACCTTTATTAATTGAGCTAATAAATTCTCCGTTAAAATCCCAGCCTAAAAATTTGTAACCTTCTTTTGAAGTTTTATTTAAATCAAATGTAGGAGTTTCAATGTTATATGATGTTGGATTAGAAACACTAGTACCGCCATCAAGAATGTAAGTAATTGAATAATTAGTTAATGACCATTTTGCCTCTAAACTCACATCATTTTCAGGCATACTAAAAGTGTATGAAGCATCTGATGATACTTTATTGTTTCCTTGATAAAAACCATTGAATGTATAGCCTTTATTGCTTTGGGCTTCTACTACAACATTTGCATTTTTTAAGTATGTTCCACTACCTGTAACTGATCCAGCATTAGCAATGTTTCTTGTTACGCTAACGTTATAAGATTTCTCTTCTTCTGTTACTGTATTTGTAGAAGGAGATGAAGGAGGTGCAGGATTTGGAGCTAAAAATTTAAAATAAACGATTACACCGGAAACTCCGATTGCTGCAATAAGTCCTAATACAATACCAGCAATAGCTTTCTTTTTCATAAAATTATTATCTTATATTTTTATAAAAAAGTGTAGAAAAAATAAAATAAAAAAGTAGATACGGTTTTACTCAACTTTGTCTACTTTTTTAATTAGGGCTTTACTTTACAAGATTTTTTTATTACTAGATAATTTTTACTGATGTAAAAAGGAATCATTTATACAAAATGATAAATACCTTATTTCTTCATTTTATCCTTAATAATTTTAATGTTGTATTTGAAGCATGGGGACGAAATTTCAATCATTAATGTAAAATTCAAAACCAGCAACATACACATGAGTACAAGAGCGACACTACCCAAGTCTTCAAAATAACTGTAATCTGTTACAAAAAGAAGAAATGCTACCATAGCAAAAAGGGATGTACAAAATGATATTAATGCAACCCATGTTTTGATAGTAACCATTTCAATTCCTATTTTTTTATTTTTCTTCATTTGGTAGTAATCACCAACAAAAAACAAAACAATATAAAAAACTAAACTCATTAATAAGCAAATCAATAAAATAATTGTTAATTCGTCGCTCGGAAAAATTAATTTAGAGTATCTTTTATCAAAACAACAAAAAAACATCAATAAAAAACTAATGATTCCTGATATAAATATACATATTTTTGAAAAAATAAATTGTTTATGTGTCATAAATTTTCTCCATCATATATTTAAAAACAACATTGATGCTTGGTATCTTCTGTCATCATAATTTTATTCTCCTTAAACCAGCGTTTAATAATTAAAACAGATAAGTATTTTCTCTATCGAACATACGGTGTTTTTCTAAATCAACACAATCAGTTAATATTTTTAATTATCTTCTTTTATCTTTCGCAATAAAATTCCCTTTTATCACGTTAATTTATTATCTTATAGAGAGAGAAAGAAAGAGTCAAGCACTATAATAGCATGAATGCTAATTATTGAAGAAAACCCTCTATTGCAAGAGGGAATTATGGATTTTGTCTTTGATAAAAAAGTTTACCCTCAACTGAATTATTTTTCAGTAATATTATAACCAGTTATTTTTGTTTGGTAGAACAATCGTGAAAAATAATAATGTTGAACTGCTATCCTTGATCCTTAAGCAGCCTCTTGTAGCTCAAATTCATAACAAGAGAACTTAATGGCGCAGTTATTAAAATAGATAAAGCAGAAACAGAAAGCACTATAATACCTGCAGCAATAACAACTTCTGCTCTAGAATTACCATTAGCAAACATTTGATTTCCTAGATCTAACAGTCCACCACCAATTGAGGCTTGAACTGTGGCTTTTGGCAAATAAGAAATAGTAACAAAAGATCTCTCTTTAAAGTTTAAATCAGTTTTAATTAAGCATCCTTGAACCATTAGTGATCTTGCGGTTAATGAGATTGCTAAGATTGCTAGAGCTGGCAAAATGTAAGTTGGAACGTATTCTAATCTAATTGATGCTCCAACCAAGAAAAATAGGAACATCTCAGCAGGAATCCATATTTTAGAAGCTTTAGCACTTAATGCTGTAGCCTTTTCTTTTCTAAACATTCTAATTACGATACACATAGAGATTGTTGCAAGTAAAGATGAGAAGCCTACATAAGGACTAATTACTTCTTCTAAAGCTACAAAGCCTATACCTATAGCGATTATTAAGAGTAATTTCATTGAATCTCTCGTGTGTACCTTTCCAAAAATAAGCTTTAATAAGAAGCCAAAACCTACACCAATTGCAACACCAATAACGATAGATAACAAAATGTTTACAAAAGCCATGGTGTTTACATTACCGCCAGCTTCAATACTTATAAAAGTCTGATAGAAGACAATCATTACGATGTCATCAATACTACTACCAGCTAAAACTAATTGAGGAATACCTTTCTTAGTTCCAACTTTTTCATCCATTAGTCTTGTCATCATTGGAATTACTACTGCAGGAGACACTGCACCAAGTACTGAACCAAGTAAAAAGGACTCAACATATGTTAAATCAAAGAATAAAGGAGCAACTAAGCCTACAACAATCATTTCAACTACTGCAGGCATAAAAGACATCATAATAGCGGGTCTTCCTACTTTCTTTAAGTCTGCTACATCAAGCGATAAACCAGCTTTAACTAAAATAATAATTAAAGCAATTTTTCTTAAGTAAGGTGAAATTGCAGCAAGATTAGGATCAAATGCTCCTACCGCTTTAATTAAAATACCTAATAAAAGGTAGCCGATTAATGCTGGAACTTTAATTTTATTAAGTAATAGGAAAATTATTGCTCCACCACCTAGAATGATTAATAAGTCTAGAAAGAATAACATTTTGATACCTCCCAAAGTAAATAAAAACTGACGTATCTAAAACAATGTCTAGATATCATCAGCATCAAATGCGGTTTGATTTAATCAGGGAGATATCATTCCCGAGATGTTTGTATCATAACAAATTTAAATAAAAAAACAAGGAATTATTTCTCTTCCTTGCCTATTGGAATTCAATAGCTTTAAATTTCAGAATTCCGTCAGATTAAACCGACCGATGTGCTTCTCATAATTTGTTTAAGTTGAAGCCCGCGTAGTTAGATGACGAACCAGGTCTTAGCTCCTTTAAAGCCCATCTAACTTTTTCCTAAGTACTAAGAGACCAACTTAGGAAACATGTTCTCGTGGAGAACTAGGTGTTTGAGCTGCATTCACGTCATTTACGCATTATCCTTAGTGTTCTAAGGCATTAGCGTCACTGATACATAGTTGAATTTTAATTGTATCAGCTGCACATCCTGTAGTCATTGGCTACTGGTTTCCTATTTGCTCATGTCTGGCTCCGGTATTACGCATACAAGCTCTAACTCTGCTACCGGTTAATATCACAAGTGATATCAGGGAGGATAATTCAACCACGAACTAATGAAGTTCACTTCAACAATTTTAACATAGACCTTTTAATGTCCCGAAAGGGTATCAACATCCCGTTAATTGCTTTTAACTTACTTATAAGAGAATTTCATTACTATTCTCAGGTAAGTTTGAAGTACTGCACTCTCTTGGCGCAGCGAGAGATATTAAATCACTACTGAAAACTAAAAGCAACAAAAATTTAAAAAGAGGACAAAACTTGTCCTTTTAGTAAGATAATTTAGTTCTTTTCTAGAAAGGCAAGGTCACTGCATTGATCTTCTTTAAGAATGATCTATTTGTATCGTTTATTTCTTTAATTCCACATGACTTTAAGTATTCAAATGTTGAATCAAGATATTTTGCTAGTCCATAAGAATCCTGATAGTCTTCTTCTTTTGGAATATAAATAACTAATCCTTTTCTAGCTCTAGTTAAAAGAACTCTGTATGAATTAAGTATGTGCTTCTTTTGAATGTCTGTTGATTCTACAAAACGTTTAAACGTAAGCATTCTTTGTTGATGCCATTCACCATTTGCGTAGTACATGTCCATGTCCCAACCAAGTAATGCCCAGTCAATTTCTAAACCTTGGATGTTGAACTCGCTTGCAGCGTAAATTAATGAATTAGAAGAATCTCTACCTGTTTCATCAAGCATCCAATTTGCAAAATGCCAAGTATCAATGTTATCAAATAAATGTGAATACTTTCCTAGTGTTTTGCTATTGCTGCTACATAACTTGCCACATCTTTCTTTTCTCATTCTATTTAAGGAAATAAATTCTTCTGCAAGTTTGTAGTCTCTTGTAATACAAATTGGGTAGTTTGCAAACTTAGCAAAAGCCTCTTTTGCCTTATCTGGTTTATTATTAAGCAAAGCTTCTGAAAATTCTGATAGGTTTTTAGCGCGTGGAGTTCTAATACAAGTTTTTAAATATAAACCTTCATTTTCTTGAACCCTATCACAGTTTAAAATTTGATCTTTATATCCAACTAAGTTATCTGCACTTTGAGAGAAGATCTCGTTTGATAATCTAATTTCCCATTCTTTGTGAACATTTAAAAGTGAATTAAACCATACACCTAAACCATTTTCACCAGTATAAATATCTTGGCCTAAACCAACGAGTGCAACAATAACACCCCACTCCTTGTTATCAAAGACTGACAAAAGTAAATCAGCTTCAGACAAACCATAGTAGGATTTATCGGCACCCTTTTTAACTAACCACGCTTTAAGTTTCTCATTATCCCAAACTCTTTGAGCTTCATCAAAGATAAGAACATTCTCATCAATGACTCTCTTTTTGTTTGAAATAATGTCTTGCTTAAAGGCGTGTAAGTCTTGAATAAATGACTTTACATCATTAACAGCTCTGTACTTGCTGGCATACTTTTCGGGATAGTTTTGGAAAGCATCCCTTCCTAAAGCTTCAGTTAAAACATTAATTAAAGGACCGTTACCACTAAAGAATACTGCTTCATTAGTGTTTTCGTCCGTACTATTCTTTGATTTACCTGCTAAATCTAAACCAACAAGAGTTTTACCTGCACCAGGAACACCTGATACAAAGCAAATAATTTTCTTTTTATTAGCTTTAGCTTCTTCGATTATTGAATTTACTGTTAATTCAGTTACTTTTAAGTTTTCTTCGCCAGCATCAAATCTAAAGAAATCATCAACTTGGTTATTCATGTAGATTGATCTAGCGCTTTGAATAATGGTTGGATTAGGTTTAAATGGAGAATTAACCCATGCATCAAATTCTTCTTTAGTTTTAATCTCTTCCGAAGCGTATTTTGACCTAATATAATCAATATACTGGTACATTTTCTTTGTATTTGCTTTGAAAAGTGAGAACAATTTGTCTTGTCCTAGGTCTGCAGTTGTAGAGCAATCGCTATCAGGAGCTTTGGTTGCAATGAGAATAGGCACAACGTATCTATCTTGGTTTGCTTCATAAAAGTTTTTTAATGCGTAACCATAACCTTCTGCCTGATCAATGTATTCTGGTTCAAAATCAGAGATGTTATTTTTAAATTCTAGAGAATAAACAACACCACCCATAAGTAAAACAACATCAATACGCATATTAACGCGTGATAAGATGTATTCAAATATGATGTAACCTTCTTTGTCAGCAAGGTAATCTTTCAAAATTAAAATTTGATTATTCCATGCTTTTTGCTGAAGATGCAATTCATAAGTTTCAGATGATTCATCACTTTCAGTTAAAAATGTAACTATATCTTCTGGATGTTTGTTATTAACAAAATCTTTAATTGTTGACTCATAATAGGTTCTGCCTGGAGTCCTTGAAAATTCAGCATTCATAATTAAAGCTATTTTAGCAGAAAATATTAAAAACGAAAGTTTTAAATCGGCTCATTAACTTATGATTGCTTCTACTTCGTTACGAATCAACTCAAAATTTCTTTCTTTCAAATAAGGATTTTACTACAATCTCGAGAATTTTGTTTGTTCGTTTCGCAAATCTTAAAAATTTTAGTTTTTGCGAAGTATCATCCCAAAAATTCAGCAATATCAATTATAGATACACCTTTATAATCCGCTTCGGGATGTTTAGTTCTAGCAATGATAAGTTTAGGATAAGAGTCTTTTATGCTCAATAGTGGCGCGACTTCTCTTCTGAACGTTTCTTCTTTTGATATATCATCTGAAACTTGAATATACATTCTTTTGCCATTTTTAATGGCAACAAAGTCAATTTCCTTTTGGTATAGCACACCAGCGTATATTTCATATCCTTGTCTTAATAATTCAAGAGCAACAAGATTTTCATAAATAAAACCATAATCAGTATCTTTTGATCCTAATTCTGCATATCTAAATGATAAATCTGAAAGATAGTATTTCTTTTCTGTTTGGAGATATCCACCACCCTTGATATCAAATCTTGAGATTGGATAAAACAAAAAAGATTTACAAAGATAATCAACATAATTAGCAACTGTCTTATCATTTGTTCTGACATAATTACTGGTAATGGAATTGGCTATATTTCTAAAAGAGGTTTTATTACCAATGGTGTCCATTAAATATCTAGCTATCATTTTTAATAGTTCTTCATTCTCAATTTTATATTTATCAATAATATCTTTGATAATTGTAGATTTAAACACTCCATCAACATATTTTTTAGCGTCATCACTATTTCTGTATAAGTAAGAACCAGACATGCCACCTTTTCTAACATAATCATCAAATGATTCGTTGTTGGTATTGAAGTATGTTTTATATTCTTTAAACGAAAAAGGAAGAACATTGATTTCAAAAGTTCTACCACCAAATAAAGTAGCTAAATCACTGGATAATAAGAAAGCATTAGAACCAGTAATATAAATTTTATATTTTTCTTCATCGTGTAAAGAATTAATTACATTTTCAAAATTTTTACACATTTGAATTTCATCAATTAACAAATAGTTATCCATATTTTCTTTGTATTTCGATTGAATGTAATCATATAAAGAATTAGGATTAAGGAGTTTTTCAAATTCTTTCTTTGTTAGTAATATGCGAACAACGTTATTGCCATCATTATTTTTTAATGCTTTTTCGAACATATCGAGGAGTTTTGATTTTCCTGAACGTCTAATTCCGGTAATTACTTTAATATCCGGAGTCTCAACTGTGGCGATTAGTTTTTCTAAATATTGTCTTTTAATAATTTTCATAAGTTCAAATATATTACTAAGTAATATCCTTTCGCATTGATATTATATCACACTTCGCATATCTTAACAATTTTAATTTTTGCGAAATGAACATATTTGATAAAAACATAAATAATTATTTATTAATTATTCATTTGTACAATTACTTATATTTAATTTTTCCATAGGGCTGTTTACATAAATGATATCTTTTTACCGGTTTTTTACAGGTAACCACAACATTATAGAAATTTACCGATATTTACAGTTTTCGTTGGAAATGTCGGTTTTTTATTTTTTGGTAATAAAGAAGGTTCCACCACAATATTTGTTGTCTTCAGATGAAATTTCATATTTCTCACGGAAGAAGATCTCACTTATGAAATGGGCATCTAGTTCCAATGCACTGCTTGTTCCATGAAGAAAACTCACACTCAATTTCATCTAATTCCATTTCAACACCATATTTCTCTTTAACAAATCTAACCCCATTACTTAAAGATAAAAAAGCATTTCTTTTGCAGCATCTAGGTCCACCTATTTCGCTCATCTTATTAATTACTGATGATGTAAATTCCATATTTTCAGCATAATAACTAGAAGAGCTCAAAGGACTGACTTCATGAATAATGGCCAATACTGCCGCAACAGATGCAACAGAACCACACATTCCCCAATAGCCGCACATCGCCCCAGGCATTTTAATTGTTCTTTCCGCTAGAATATCAATGGCTTTTTCAAGATCGATATCTCCTCCACTGTTTTTGTAAGCAACCATAAACGATGCTCCATCTAGGAAATGATGCTCTGGTCCATGAATATTAACAAAATCCTTATGCATAATTGACTTTGCAATTTCTATAGGATTCTTGCTTTTGTTTTTTAAGACTTCTTCTTTTATAAGCTTATATTTTTCATCCAATGTATATTCCATAGTTCCACCTAATTTAAATAACTTTTTAGCATTTCAATTTTATCTTTATCGATTGAATAATGAACCCATTTCCAATCTTTTCTAGCAACTACCAATTCACTATCAGTTAATATTTTCATATGATGAGACAAGGTTGATTGATTACATTCTACTTTTTCTAATAATTTGCAAGCGCATAATTCTTTAGCATTAATTAATTCTTTCAAAATGAATAATCTCGTTTCATCTCCAATTGCTTTGAACATATTTGCATACTTCTTTAAATCCATAATTAACACCTCTCATATCGATATACATCAATATAATACATTCTCACATCGATGTTTGTCAATATGAACGCAACAAATAAAAAAATATTTTTCTGCAAAATGAAAGCAACTGAAAAAACGAACCGCTTTTTTTAATAATTTAATTAATATTACGTATTAGTTCAAAAATATCAATTATTCTTTGATAGCATTATCTTGAAAAGAAATTAAAAGACAAAAATCAAGAGAAAGATTGGAATTTTCTTGGCCAAATTTTAGAGAAGACATCGAATATATCTCTTCCCGTTACGACGGTTAACCGTCTGTTCTTCCTGAAGGTTCGCGAAGTTCAACCCTCTAAATCAAACAAAAAAGGACACAAAGTGTCCTGTTATTGTCTTGGTTGCAGAGGCGGGATTTGAACGCCGCGACCTTCAGGTTATGGGCCTGACGAGCTACCAGGCTGCTCTACTCTGCGATATGCGTTATATAATAACTGATTAGTTAATGGGTTGCAACCATTTTTGCAGCCGGTAGCTCATCAGTCCTATAAAACCTTTATGTTGTGGTAAGCAAATTCTTCTTTGTCTCTATCTGACCAATAAGAAGATTGGACTTCACCTATATGAGCTTTTTCTAGTAGGTACATGCAAAGTCTTGATTGGCCTATACCACCACCTATTGTGAGTGGAAGCTCATTATTTATGACTGCCTTATGGTATGGAAGAGTTAATTTGTCGTTTTCATGTTTCATTGCTAATTGACGCATCAAAGCGGCTGCATCAACTCTAATTCCCATAGATGTTATTTCAAATGGTACATCTAGTACCTCATCATACAAGAGCAAATCACCATTTAAAGTCCAGTCATCATAATCTGAGGCTCTTGTATCATGAGGTTCACCATTTGAAAGGTTAGAGCCTATACCTATTACGAATACTGCACCTTTATCTTTAGTTATTAGGTATTCTCTTTCTTTAGGAGATTTACCTGGGTACATATCAAGTAGTTCTTGACTTGTGATGAAATAAACTTGATTTGGAAGCTTCTTAGAAAGGACTGGGTATTTGTTATTTATGAATCCTTCAGTTTCTTTAAGACAACTATAGATTTTGCAAACAACAGATTCTAGATAAGTTCTTGTTCTTTCGGATTCATAAATAACTTTCTCCCAGTCCCATTGATCAACATAGATTGAGTGAAGGTTATCTAAATCCTCATTCTTACGAATAGCGTTCATATCAGTGAATAAACCAGTGATATTGTATTCTTTAAGAGCAAATCTTTTCCATTTTGCTAAAGATTGAACAATCTCAAGTGTTGTTCCACCCTTAATTTCAAAGTTTACAGCGCGTTCTAGGCCACTTAAGTTATCATTTAAGCCTGTGTTAGGGTCAACGAAAATTGGAGCGGATACACGCTTTAAATCTAATGCTTGAGACAAAGATGCTTGAAAGTGAGACTTAATGTCCACTATCGCTTCTTGTGTCTCCATTAGAGATAGCTTTGATTTATATTGCTTTGGAAATATATTACTCATAACATCTAAAGGGACCCATTAATGGATCCCTATAATTTAAATTATTCACTTACAGCTGTAAGAGAAATTGTATATGCACTAGTATTGTTGTAGTACATACCTGGGAATGATGCTGAAGAGTCATCTAAAGTAATAACATTTTTATTACTCTTTTGATCACCGGACCAGTAGAACCATAAATTTGCATAACACGAGGTTGTTTTACAAAGTTCTGAAGTTTTATTTGCGTCTGGTACAATGTTAATTTTTCCAGATCCAGCATCAGTCCATGTAAAGTATTGATAATAGGTTGTTGTACCATTGCTAAGTTCATAGACGCCCGTTCCGTCTTCATAAACTTTTAAATTGTATGTGTAATTAACACTACTAATGGTTTTGCTGCCTTCATATTCTTTACAAGCAACTTCTCCTGCTTTAACAACAATGCCATAATCTTGTGATTTAGTAATTTCACCTTCGGTATATGAAACTGTTACAGTGTAATTTCCTGCAACTTCCATATTAACTTTAGAACTATCAACCGAATACCCAGTAACGGTTGCTTTATCACCGTTAGCATAGTTAGCAGTTACTACTAAATCACCAACACTAAAGTCTTCACCAATAACAAAGTCACTCTTTTGACCACTTAACGAGATACTACTGAGTTCCTTAGGAATTGCTCTAAATTCAGCTGTGATTGTTACGTCATAGTTTGGCATTTCGAAGCCCCATTTATTTGAACCCATTTCTGCTGAAGCATCAGATAATGTGATTTCTTCATGTCCTTGTACGTATGCACGAACAATTTCATAACCTGCTTGTGGAGTAATTGAGACATAAGCCATATCTCCAGCTTTAACTTCAACATATTTGTACCATGTTGCTACTCTACCGACTTTAGTGTCACCATCATAAACATCACCAACTGCACTAACAGTGTGTGGAACTGGTTCTGGTGTTGGAATTAAAGAGAATGATGCTGAAACCACAACATCACTTGCTGGCATATTAAATGAGTATTTTCCGTTTCCTTCATTAGTGATTGTTACTGAAGGATTTGAAGAAACACTATCAATTTGATAACCAGAATTTGGTGTAACAAGGAATTCAACCTTTTCATCAGTGTCATAATATGAACCTGCAAAAGAGATTGAACCATGTTCCATGCTTGAATCAGCTTCAACATGCCATGCTTTTGCTGGTGCTGGTGAGCTAACATTAGCAGAGATTGTTACATCATGTGCTGGCATTTCAAATGAATAAGTAATAGCACCAGTAATTGGATTTAGAGTTTCAGAAATTATAATTTCAGGATGATCTTTGATGAAAACATCAAGTAATTCATAACCTTCAGCTAATTGTAAATTAAATCTAACATATTCACCTGCTTGTTCTTCAGTGATAGAACCAACGACCTTAATTGTTAATCCTTCAATACTATCTTTATTGATAGCGTACATTGTTGGTTCTGGTGTTGGACTATCAAATTCAAATTCAGCAGTAATTGTTACGCCAGAATTTGGCATGATAAATGTGTATGAACTTTGTGACATTGGGGCTAAGCTAATAACTACTTCTTGTCCTTTTCCGTCAAAAACCTTAACAGAATCGGCGACAAGCACATAGTTATCATCTGCTGAAACTGTGAATCTAACAGTATCACCTGCTTCAGCTTCTGTTGAGGATTCACCATTAACTAAAATATTTTTGATTGAGCCACCATCAATTGATGTATCGGCTGAAACATCATATTTAGTTGGTACTGGTGATGAACCTTTTGTATAAGCAGTAATGTTGTATTCATCTAAAGCTTTGCTTGGATAAATTTGAATAACATCACAATTGTGATCCTCATCAAACCATGAACCACCTAATGCTTCTTCATCACCTTCAAGTGTAAGGTAATCAAATTCAAATCCTTCATCAAATGAACCATAAGCAAAGATGCCAAATGCGTCTTCTTTATAAATATAACTTGTTATTACATTTCCGCCTTCATCTTCAAAATGATCAACTGTAAAATGGTCGCATACAAATGAAATTGCGTGTGTTGGTTCTGGTGCCTTTTCTTTAAATGTAACAAGTACCACTGCATCATCATCTGGCATTACAAATGAACCTTTGTTGCCAACGACATTAACTTGAATATCTTTACCAACAATTGAGGCTGAATCGAATTCATAACCAGAATTTGGTGTAATTGTAAAGTTTACAGTAGAACCTGCTGAGTATTCAGTTGTGCCACCAAAGCTAATTGAACCATTTTCAATAGAGCTTGATGCAGAAACTGAATGTTTTGCAGATGGTCTTAAAGATTGCTCATCTACTTTGTAGACAACATATCTAATTCCAACATAACCTGTGTATTGTCCTGCAGTTGCTGGGAAATCAATTGCAACATATGAGCCTGCAGTTGACCATTCTAAGCTGTAATTTGTCATAGAAAGGAATTTGCTTGTATCACTAAAGCCTTTAGCAACTAATGCATTAACATAGGAGTTAACAAAAGCTTGAGCCTTAACATAATCTGGAATATTAACCTTAAATGTATCTGTTGAATTACATTTTAAAGCGTATATCTCATTATCAGTTGTATCTTTGAAGTTCGAAATACTTGTGCATGAGTCCTCGTTTGGAAGTGATGGAACAAGTTCATCATACTTCTTTGAAGATAAGTAGGCATTGAAATCTGCAATAGAAGCAAATACACCACTTGACTTATCAGCACGGAATAAAATTTTCATTTCTCCGTTTGGATATAATGTTGAAGCGGCATCATATTTCATAATTACTTTGTAAGTAACTGAATCAACGCCGTTAACTACAACTTTTTTATAGCTATTATCAGAAACTTTTGTGAAGCCTTCATTAACAAGTGTTTCACCATAAGATACTCTTAAATCGCCTGAATTAAGATCTTGAATACCAGCATAGTAGAAGCCATCATACAAAATCTTTTCACAAACAGCGGCATATGATAAACGACTTGGTAAAGTTGGAGTAACTGAATTGTTAAGTTCAGTAAACACTGAATTCATTGATTCTGGCCAAGAAGTTACATTAGTAAATACATAAGAAGGATTTGCAATATAGTTTGAAATTACTTCATCTGAAGTTGAAGCAACATCACTTAATGTAATGGTAATAACACCAGGAGCTTGGACTTCTACTTCATCAAAATACCATAAGCTGTATTCGAGGCTTAAAGTGATTGTAGAGTTATTAACATCAACTACTGCATCCATTGAATTAGCAATTTGTAATTGACCAGTTGAAATATAATCATAGTATTGAGTTAAATAAGCTGCAACTGCTCTATTATCAATATTTGTGGTAGTAAATTTTGATCTATCTTTAGAATCTTGAACGTATTCACCAATGAACAAGTTTTCGCCAATTGCATCAATGAAATCAGAAATTTTTAAGCTTGGATCGGTAGTGACAAAGATGCTTGGATCTTTTTCATATGTAAATTCATCAGCTAAACTCATTGGAATAACACTACCGTTATTTTTAATAAATGATACATAGCCTTGATCTTTTTGGTAAATAATACCTTCAGCCTCAAAATATTCGGAATTGTCATGGAACCAAGCTTTGTCATTTAGATTATATCTATGGCAGTTTAATTCTTGATCTTCTAAACCTTCAACAACTGAATTAATTGTTAATGAGTAGTTATGGTCTTTTTTAATACAACCAACTAACCAATTAAATTTTTCTAGTTCTCTATTTTCTGGAATTTCCATGTCTTCACCACAAATATCACATTTGCCATTTAAATCGCTATCAATGTGTTGAGACATTTCTTCACCACAGTAATCACAGTTATGATCGTTGTTATTATCAGCATGTTCGCCCATGTTAGCATCGCAAACATCACATTTGTGATTTAAATCGCTATCAACATGTTGAGACATTTCTTCGCCACAGTAATCACAGTTATGATCATTATCTTTATCGGCGTGTTCACCCATGTTAGCATCGCAAACATCACATTTGTGATTTAAATCGCTATCAACATGTTGAGACATTTCTTCGCCACAGTAATCACAGTTATGATCTTTGTCATTATCGACGTGTTCACCCATTGATTCTGCACAAATATCACACTTATGATCTTTGTTTTCATCTTTATGTTCACTGATTTTCTCATTACACACATCACAAATGTGGTCATTATTGTCATCCTTGTGGTCACAAGGTTTTGTTTCACCACATGCTGCAGTAATCATTGCAACTGCTGGTAAGATAAGAGTTAAAATTTTCTTTTTCATAGGTTTATCCTCCTAATTGGGTTTTTAATTTTATTAGCACTTCAATTAATTAAAGTGCGTTATATGTTAATACTTTTCTAAATTTTAGACAAGTATTTACTGTTTTGTAAAGGTTCTTTCAGTTCCGACTGAGTCACTGCTTTGATAGAACAAATTAACTTTAAGCGTAGTACCACTAATTCTTAAAGTATTTTTTAATCCGGATTGGGAATTCCATGGGTTCAAATTAGTGCCAATATAACCACTAGATGTTTTATTTGGATCCTTTTCAATAGAAAGGACTCCGTCAACGTTAGATGTTATATTGAAATAGAAGACATATGTGCTTCCACCAGCTTTTGTTGCTTCATAGTAACCACTATTACCAGAAATGTGCCAATAACAATCATATGTAGAAATTACACTGCTTTGTTGATAATAATAGATGTCTTCTTCTGTTGGTTCTGGTTCAGAACCTTCCTCAACCTTAATTGTATATGTTCCAGTTGCGGTTAAAGTTCCACCATGAATATTTTGTTCAGTGTATGTAACAGTAACTTCAATGCTATCTCCGATTGTATCTAATTTTTGACCATCTAGACTAAATGTTGCAGTAGATACAACAGATGAGCTACCAGTGTTGTAGTTAGCTTTTACAGTAATGGTGTCATGATCAAAGGTTGTACCTTTGGTAAATACTGGTTGTGAGTCCATTTCTAAAGTTAAAGCATTTGTGAGTTTCTTCACTGCTTTAATGTAATACGATGCAGATTTACCACTATATGAGACACTAACTGTCTTCAAAGAACCTTCGGAAGCTAAACTTGGAGGTGTGAATGTAGCTTGATCTGAAACATCAACTTCATCTCCGTTGTTATAAGTTGCAATTACTTCGACACCGTCGTGATTAAATTCTTCGTTTACGTAGAATGTTTTTGCACTATCAGGTGCTGAGACAGTGATATAAGAAACAGTTGGAGCTGGTGAAACGGTAATCTCATAACTGGTTGAGAAATCTCCATAATTAACCCTAACGAATTTAGTTCCTTGATATGTCATACTAGGATCAGTAAATGAAACATCACTTGTGACATCAACCTTAGTTCCGCTTGTGTAAACTGCTTTTACAACAACGCCAGAATGGTCAACTGTATCACCTACATAGTAATTTGTTTTGTAGGTTCCTGAAACTTCAATGCTTTCAATTGCATCTGGAGCTACAACATTAATATTATAAGAATTTGATACACCTCTATATGAAACAGTAACTGATTTACCACCAGCACTTGACATATCTGGTAATGAAACATTGTATTCGGAGCTTCCTAAAACTCTAGAAGTTGAATCAGAATAATTTGCAGTTACAACCAAGTTGTCATAATTAAATGTGTCATCAAGATCAAATTCAGTTTGATAATTGCCGCTGAAGCTTAAGCTTGAAATTTGTTTATATGAAACCACAACTTCAACATCTGATGCTGGCATGATAAAACTGTATGAGCCATCACTACCACTTACTGTTAAGCTTGGGCTAGTTGAAATTTGATTAATTTCATAACCATCGTTTGGAATTACTGTAAATGCTACAGATTCGCCTTCATAGTATTCGGTTTCTTCGAATGAAATAGAACCACCACTGGAGGCTTGAGCTGAAACGCTATAAGCAACAACTGGTGCTGGTTCAAATGTAGCGTTAATAGAAATATCGCTTTCTGGCATTATAAATGAGTAATTAGAACCACTAACTGATAGTGCAACTTCTGGAACGGTTGTAACTGAACTTACAATGTAACCATCAGCTGGATGAACTGTAAAGCTCGCGGTTGCCCCAGCTTTGCGCTTACTAGCGGTTAAAGTAATTGATCCGTTTTCAGTTGGAGTAGATGAAATTTCGTGTTTAATAGGTGGAACATAGCTGTTATCACAAGAATAACCTAACACTACTCGTTTTATTTGAGGTTTGAAAGATGAACGACTTTCTTGAACTAATTTAAGGTATTCGTCTTCAAAACTTGAAATAGCAAAGCTACCAGTGTAAACGTATTTATCGGAATCATAAGTGTTAACGGACATGGTTCCAATTTTTTCATAATTTGTGCCATCTCCTGATTTATAGACTCCGATTGATGTAATTGTGTTTGATGAAACAATTGAAATGCTATTGATATCTTGGAATGCATACTCATTGTAGTTTGAACCGTTGTAAGAATAGAATTTGATAATACTGTCAATCTTATCTGCATCTTCGTTCAAAACAGATCTAAATGATGCAACACTGCCTGAACTTAAACTAACATCAGATTTACACGCTATATAAACGTAATCTCCTTGTTTTGTGGTCGTTCTACTTATGTATGGTGACTTATCACTTATTTTCTCAACTTTAGAGCCATCAAAGTCAATTACGTCATTAACAATCGTTTCTGAGTCTAAAGCTCTAACACCAGAAAAATCAAAGTTTTTGCCTAAAATGGCAAAAGAGAAGAGCATTACTCCACTTACTGCGATTAAACTAAAAACTTTGCCTTTTTGATTCATTTTAACTTTCTCCTTGAATCACAACCCGCAGGGTGAAACTTGTTGAAAAGTTTGGTTATATTATTCATAGATGAAAATATTTGTCAACCGAAAAAGTTACATTTGTTTCTGAAAATGAATGAAAATGCTTACATTCTAGGAATTTTTGAAAATTTTCAAGAAAATTCTTGTATTTACTCAAGTGAAATTATGTAATCAACTATGTCTTCATAAAAGTCTTTTTCATGAGAAACAAGAATTACAACACCTGGATATTCTTCAATTGCTTTTTTAAGCGATTCTTTTGCAACTTTGTCTAAATGGTTTGTAGGTTCATCAAGCACCAAAACGTTAGATTTCTTCAAAGTTAACATACAAAGTCTACTTTTAGCTTCCTCACCACCACTTAATTCTCTAAGCGGTCTCAAAGCGAGCTCAGCTTTAATTCCGCATCTTGCGAGTAAACTTCTAACCTCCAAGTTTGTGAGGTTTTTCTGACTTGATTGAATGTAATCCATTGGAGTTACAGATAAGTCATCAAGTTCAGTTTGACTGAAGTAATTTATTTTGATTTTGTCATTCCAGTAAAAAGTGCCATTTAAAGCTGGAATCACGTTTAAAATGGTTTTAATTAATGTGGACTTGCCAACACCATTTTTACCAATAATTGCAATCTTTTCGCCCTTCAAAATTGAAAAAGAAATTGGTTTAAGAAGAGGCTTTTCATAGCCAATCACTAAATCATTGATATCAAGTATGTTCTTTCCAATGTCACCAGAGTATGGAAAGTTAAAATACACGAGATTTGTATCATCTTTTGGTTTTTCTAAGCGTTCAACATGTGCTAAACGTGCTCTTCTAGACTTTGCAGCTCTACTTGAGGTTGCTCTTACAATATGAGCTGCAATGAACTCTTCTTCTTTCTTAATAAACTTTTGTTGAGCAGCATAATCCTTCTCATACTGTTCTTTCCTTACTACTGATTGCGCTTTAAAGTAAGCATAATCACCTTTGTAGCGATCAATAACCTTATTATGAAGATGAAGCACCACATTTGCGATTTGAGAAAGGAATGGTTCATCATGCGATATGACCAAAAATGCTTTTGGATAGTTTTGAAGGTATTCTGCCAACCATTTAACATGAGGAGCATCTAAATAGTTTGTAGGCTCATCTAAAAGAAGCACATCGTGCTCTTCTAAAAGCATTTTTGCGAGATATATTTTCTCTCTTTGCCCAGAGCTTAAAATGTTAAGTTTTCTTTCTTTATATTCCTTTGGAATACCTAGACCAACTATCACTTTATCAATCTTCTCTTTGATTGAGTAAAAATCTTCACGAATTAATTCGTCGTTAATAAGTGATGCTTGGTCTAGATATTTTAAGTAATTTGGATCATCCGGATTAGCGCCTTTTTCAAATAACGCGTTCATGCGCGCTTCTTTATAAAAAAGGTCTTTGTAGATTTGCTCAAGGAACTCAATTACTGTAAAGTCATCATTTATTTTATAGTGTTGGTCTAAGTAACTATAAGTTACACCTGGAGTCCACTCAATAGTGCCTTTATCTGGTGTTAACTTTTTAGTGATTAAGTCAAAGATTGTGGTTTTTCCACATCCGTTTTGACCAACGAGTACTGCATGTTCTCCTTGATTTAATTGAAATGAGACGCCATTAAAAAGCTCCTTATCGGAGTAATTAAACATTAAATTATCTACTTTGAGGAGCGACATATATTTTTATTTAATCCGAGTTTTCTAAAGTCAGACTTTATTTTTCTCGCTTTTCAATTAATCTTCTAATAGTTTTCTAGCTTCAAGTGCGTTTAAAAGGAAGTTATGAGCAACATCAAGGAAGTTAAATCCATGGACTGCTCCTTCACCCCTATAGTGTTTAATGATTGCAACAAGGTACCACTGAAGTGATACATCAATACGCCATAAGGCATAACGTTTTAATCCATCAGTGACTACTGTAAGCTTTTCGTATTCTTCTAAAACTTTAACACCATCTTGGACATCGTTGTTTCCAAATGTAGCAATGTCATAAAGTGGATCATTGTCTGCAGCAAATTCATAGTCAATAAGTAAATACTTATCATCGCTTGCTCTTCTAACAATGTTACTTCTTTGAGCATCGTTGTGGGCTAAAGTTCTCATTTGAGAAAGTAAAAACTCTCTATGAGACATAACTAAATCCCATAATTCATAGAATTCTTTATCAAATTCTTTGGTGTGGGTTTCAGCTTCTTTTCTATAGTTTTCAAGTCTTCCAAGTGGGTCATAATAGACACCAGACATCTTTTTAGAGTTATGGTAAGTGAGAAGAAGTTTTGCAACGTTTTTGAAATCTTCTGGTTCACTTTTAGCATTGATGGAATAGCCTTCAATGAATTCATTTACTTTAAAGCCTGTTTTAACGTTGAAATAGACGTTTTTATTAGAGATGCCTAATTTGTATGCGATTTGGTGAATATTGCGCTCTAATTTGCGGTCTACCATTTCGTTTGCTTGTGCTGTTGGTACGTATAATACGTATCTTTGTCCAGCCTTGCGGCCACCTGAAACAATAAAGGCCTCATTCATCATTCCGCCTTTAAGCTCTTGATCTACTTTTGGAAGCTTACCTACGGCTTTTCTTAAAACCTTTACTGCTTCACCTGTTAATTTGTCTACCATTTGTTTTTCACCTTCTCTGCAAAACCTGGCATGTCTGTGAAGAAATGCTCAACACCATCAATAAGAATGTATCCAGAAAATGTTCCGAATACTTGGTTTTGAAGTGATTGAATAACTCCAACATTCATATTTGCGTGTCTATTCATTACAGGTGTAAATGTTAAATTAACATCACCTGTGATTGATCTAAATTTCCAAGGTTCCAAGAACGAATCTTTTCCAGACTTAGAAATTGGGATATCAAAGTGTACATCTTCGAGTTTATATGACTTGTCATCATAGAAGAAGATATTTTCACTGTGTGTAGTGTTATCGCCAAAACCATAACCAAGGTTAAAGCCAATACGTTTACCTTCAAATTCTCCACTCATAGAGGACCAGAACCAGGTGTTTTTATAAGTCCATACACCTCTACCCCAGTCTAAAACTCCCCATGAGTTGGTATTAAAGTCTAATATTTCTTCTCCAACCTTTACATAGCCATTAGCCTTTAAACAGTTAATCTTTTGGTTGTAATAGAAATGTTTATCTTTCTCAAATGGTGTTGCCACTACAATTGAGTCTTTATTTGTTTCTTCTAGATATAAATCTAAACGAATGTCTTTTTTATCATTGGTGAATTTCTTCCAAGAACAAGTTAAATGTCTTTTACCGTTTTCATGAACAAAGTTCATTTCAACTTTCTTGTTCTTGAAGTGAATATCACCTTCAACTGAAGTTGATGGAAGTTTAAGTTTTCCAAAGCTAAAAAAGTTAATAACAGATTTAGTGTTATCTTGCTTTTTTTCAAAATCCAAAAATGAAAGCGAACATAAAGACATATATGAGTTATCTGCAATTGTTAAAGCGACACCATATTTAGAGTTTCCTACATAGTAGTAGTCCCACTCCTTAATGCGCCATTTGCTAGATTTAATGTCTCTACGGTTATAATCTTTTACTAAAGAGTTGGCATAGCCAGCCTGATAAAGATTACCATCTTCATTTAATAATTTTCCTGGAAGTAACTTAATCTGCATCTTACTCTCCTAGTTAATTTTCTTAACAAAACTTCTTCTACGTTTATGTTGAAGTGAATTGAAATGGTTCCAAGTACCAATGATTTCTTTATTGTCTTCAAGGTTGAGGTTTGTCTCAACATAATCGAGTTTATATTTGTGGAATGCTTTTGAAAGTTCTGCATAACATACTACTTGAGCACCACTTAATGTTGCTTTTGGATCAATACCAACAAGGCCTAAATCTACAATATGTGGGGACTTAACGGTCTTTAAAAGCTTAATAATAGCCCCTGGTGTAAGCTTACCACCGCTTCTTTGTATTGATTTAGCGATGCCTGGGAATGCAACTGCAAAAGCGACAAGATTATCGTTCTCATCCATAACAAACTTAACAAAATCCATATTTACGATTGGAGCAAAATTATTTTCTAATAAATCTCTCATTCCTCTTGTAAATGGGACTGTGCCATAGATTTTGTTATATGAAATATCAAGCATCTCAAAGAATTGATCGCCATGTAATTTAACAAATTTCTTATATGGCATATGCTCAATAACGTGCAATTTACCTTTTGCAAGAATTCTATCGCTTACAGAAACAAGTTTTTCATATTTTTCATCATTGAATGTGAGTCTATGCTCAATCCAGTCAACATCTTTACCATAGCCACAGTTTTCAATAAGTTTTTGATAATAATCAAAGTTGTATTGCTCTTCGAATGTTGAAAGGTAGTCAAAACCTTCAATGAGCAAGCCTTCTCTTTCAAGATCAGAAAAGCCAAGTGGACCAACAACTTCTTCCATGCCTTTTTCTTTAGCATAGGTCTCAACTGTAGCGAATAATGCGTTTGCTACTTCTTGGTCATCAATAGCGTCAAAACGAGTAAATCTCACTCTTTTTTGACCCCATTTTTCATTAGCGGCTTTTTGGAGGATTGCTGAAATACGTCCTACCATGACGCCATCTCTATAAGCGTTCCAATATTTTGCTTCAGCTTGATCATAATACATATAGTCTGGTCTAAAGCATTTCTTTTCATCTCCATACAATGGAGGGCAGAAATATGGATTGCCTTTATAAAGCTTTAACGGAAAATTAATGAATTCTTTAATTTCTCGTTTTGTTTTTACTTCACGAATTTCAATCATTTGATTTGCCTTCTTATTAAATTTTCTTAACAAAACTTCTTCTACGTTTGTGTTGAATACAATCAAAGTGTGACCACATTGAAATGATTTGTTCGTTGTCTTCAAGGTTTAAGTTAGTTTCAACGTATTCGACTTTGTCTTTTGCGATTTGTTCAGTTAAAAGTGAGAATAAAACGATATGTGAGCCACCTAATGCTTCTTCTGGCAAGACACCAATTAAGCCTAAATCGATAACTTTTGGATGTTTAACTCTCCAAAGAAGTTGGATGATTGCGAGTGGAGTTAAGTGACCGTGTCTAAATTGCATTGCTTTAGCAATATTTGGGAATGCTAAAGCTAAAGCAATAACTCTATCGTTGTTATCAACAATAAGTCTTAAGTAGTTTTTATTAATTACTGGAGCATAGTTATTCTCAACAAGTTTCTTCATACCTGGTGTGAATGGAACTGTTCCATAGATCTTGCTATAAGCAATATCAAGAACATCAAAGAATTGATCTCCATACATCTTGCATAACTTCTTGAAACGTGTTGGAGGAACTACATGATAGTTACCTCTTACGAGTAATTTTTGAGAAATGTTATTAATTTTATTAAATTTTTCTTGGTTGAAAGTAAGTCTATGTTCAATCCAGTCTATATCCTTACCGTAACCACAATTTTCAACAAGTTTTTGATAATAATCAAAGTTGTATTGTTCTTCAAAGGTTGAGAGGTATTCGAAACCTTCAATAAGCATGCCTTCTCTTTCAAAGTCAGAGAAACCAAGTGGACCAACCACTTCTTCCATGCCTTTTTCTTTTGCGTAAGCCTCAACTGTAGCGAATAATGCGTTTGCTACTTCTTGGTCATCAATAGCATCAAAACGTGTAAATCTGCAACGTTTTTGATTCCATTTTTCATTAGCTTTATGTTGGATGATAGCGGAAATTCTTCCAACCATCTTTCCATCTTTATAGCAGTTCCAATATTTGGCTTCTGCTTGATCATAATACATATAATTGGACTTAAAGCATTTCTTTTCATCCATATAGATAGGTGGAACGAAATTCTTGTTATCCTTATATAATTTCAACGGGAGATTTATAAAATCTCGAATTTCTTTTCTACTTTTAACTTCACGAACTTCAATCATAAATTTCTCCCTTCGCACACCTAGCTAAAACTATAACCGTTAGATAATAGCTGATGCTTTTAGCAAAAAGTATTAACGGCGTTTATTATACCACTAGTATTGATAAAGTCAAAAACTAAAGGTTAATTAACCTTTTTAATTTCTATTCCCAAAACACCATACTGGTCTATTCTTTCTTGAGGATAATAGACATTCATATCGCTTGGTTTTGCTTCTTCGTTTTCAAAGTAACCAAGAGATGATTTATCGTGGTGTTTATATAATTCTTCAAAAGAAGAGTATTTATAAATATTGATAACTTCACATGTTAATTTTTCATGTGTGTCTTTATTTTCAAATTCGATGAAATCACCAATCTTAATTAGCGATCTTTTTTCATCATTAAGCCTCATCTCAATAGTCTTAATTCCGAGCTTAATCATTTTAAATGGATTTGGCCATAGGTTTAAATAGTGAGTCATACTTAATTAAGTATACAGCATTATTAAATAAGTGCTATCATTTTAGTATGGACAAGTACGAAGAACTTAAAAAAATTTTAGCAGAATCCAAGTCAATTGTTTTCTTCACTGGAGCAGGTATTTCGACACCTTCAAACATTCCAGATTTTAGAAGTGCAAATGGTTTATATAATGAGAAAAGTGGTCTTTATAGACCAGAGGAAATCATTTCTCATTCCTTTTTCATGGCTCATCCTGAACTATTTTATGAGTTCTATTTTTCCAAAATGGTTTATAGAGACGCTAAACCAAATTTAGCTCATTCCTTTATTGCGGAATTAGAGAAAAAGAATCCAGGTGTATGGGTTATAACCCAAAACATAGATAATCTCCATCAAGCTGCAGGTTCTAAACATGTTATTGAACTCCATGGTTCGGTACACCGCAACTACTGTATGAATTGCGGACAGTTCTACGATTTGGAAGGCATTTTAAAGGTTGGAGGAGATGTTCCGCATTGCCCTCGTTGTGGCGGAATAATTAAACCTGATGTAGTTTTATATGAAGAAGAACTTAATGAAAATGATATACGTGGCGCTATTAATTTAATCTCACATGCCGAAACACTAGTAGTTATTGGAACTTCATTAGTTGTTTATCCAGCTGCATCATTTGTGCGTTATTTTAACGGTAAAAACCTAATAATTATAAATAAAGAAAGAACTGATTATGATGTCTATTGTAATCTAGTGTTTAACGAAGACGTTATTTCTGTAATTAAAAAAGTGGCTTAAGCCACCATTTTAATATTTGATTCGTGGAGTTATTGAAATCTTTAATTTTTTACCACAAGCGTCTGTTATACGTTTTATTGTTTTCATTGACGGATTCATTAATCCTTTTTCAAGTTTAGAAATATCGCCTTGTTTAATTCCAGTAAGTTCAGACAATTGTTTTTGCGATAAAAATTTAGATAATCTTGCTTCTTTTAGTTCATATCCAAGCAATATTTGATATGCGTTCTCTTCGCTTTCTACAGTTATGCCATCACTGTAAATTGTGTTCGAATCAATGTCTACTTCATCCGAAAAATATACTGTACTATGAGAAAGGAGCTTTGCTTTTTTGAAAAAACTTGGATTTTCTAAATTGTTGTAACCTGGATATTTTGGTCCATATTTAGTTACATCATATTCTTTAGTAATTCCATCAGAAAATAATGCTCTTATCAGCGGATGTTCTAAAACGTATAATTTTACAAGTTCTTTGTCCATACTTATTCAATAGGATCTAATTTTTTAATTACTCCTGTTTTCCACATCTCTAGCAAATCTTTTTGATATTTTTTTATAAATTCAACACTTAGACGATATGCTGTATTTTTAAGCTGCCCTTCAATAATAGTGAAATTATTAATATCAATTGATGCTCTATATCCGTCATGTATTATATGAACGTGAGGTGGATTGTGCTCCTTTTCTATTTGGTGCATCAGCACATTGATTCCGTAGAATCTTGAAATTGTTGGCATCTTATTGCCTCCTTTATTTTATAGGATATATTCTATATTTTCAAGACAAGAAAATATGTTTTTATCTAATTTAGCAAGAAGACCCCCGCTTCAAGCTCGCTAAGCGGTGGGATGAATTGCTAGAAAAAAATAACACTATCATTTCTTAAGAAATGATAGTATAATATATGTATGGAAAAGAGAATAAAGAAAGCTTACAAATTTCGCATCTATCCTAATTCTTCTCAAAAACAACAAATTGAGAAAACTTTAGGTTGTGTTCGCCAAGTCTATAATGATTTTCTTGAAATGTGTGTCGAGAAATATGCAGAAGATCCATCTTTTAAATTGAGAAAATTTGATTTAATCAAAATTCTTCCTGATTATAAAGAAGGATATGAATACTTAAAAGAAGTTGATAGTGTTGCTTTGCAACAAGCAGTTACACATCTTCATTCTGCATACATTAATTTCTTTGAACATAGAGGTTCTTTTCCAAAATTTAAATCTAAAAGAAATGATCATAGCTACACAACTATGAAAATCAACAATAACATCCGCTTTGATGGCAATGAAATCCAAATTCCTAAATTAGGCAGAGTTAGAGTTGTAGTATCTCGTTTGATGCCTGAATCATTCTCTTTTACCACAGTCACCATCTCTAGAGTTGCAAATATGTATTTTGTAACCTTGACTGGCGAAGAAGATAATCCAAATACTGAATTATTTGATGCTTTAAGAAAACTTGATGTCAATAATTCAATCGGATTAGATTTTTCATTGTCGCATCTTTATGTCGATAGTGATGGCAATCATGCAGATATGCCAAAGTACCTTCAGAACGATTTAGAGAAGCTTGCAAAACTAACAAGAAAAGCTTCAAAATGTCAAAAAGGTAGCAAAAACTCCATTAAATCCTGGCAAAAAGTAATGAAACTTCAACTCCATATTTCTAATTCAAGAAAAGATTTTTTGCATAAAGAATCTAGAAAAATAGCAAACAAATACGATTATGTTTTTGTAGAAAATTTAGATTTGAAATCAATGCAATCAAAAGATACAAAAATGAAGTTTGGAAGAAATGTATCTGATCGAGCGTTTGGAACTTTTGTCAATTTTCTAGATTACAAATTAAGATGGCTAGGTAAGGAATTAATAAAAGTTGATAGATATTTTCCTTCTAGTAAAACTTGTAGTGATTGTGGTTACATCAACAAAAATCTTGAATTAAGTGATAGAGATTGGATTTGTCCTATCTGTGGCAAAAAGCACGATAGAGATATAAATGCTGCAATCAATATCAAAAAAGAAGGAATTAGATTAGTACTTCAAAAACAATAGTGGTAATCCACCAAACCGTAGGAACTACGGGGTTAGCCTATCGATACTGAATCCTTTAGGATTCTTGAGTAGGAATCCCCCATCTTCAAAGCATTAATGTTTAAGTGGGGGTAGTTCAACCTCAATTAATATTTCTGTTAAATTCGCCAAATCCGATAAAAAAGTTTTTAGACTTATAAATAAGTCTCTTTTTTATAAAAAACAGCCAAGGAAAACTCCAAGACTGTTTTTGTGATTTTAGTTTGAAACTTATTTTGATGTTTTTCCGCCATGGATTGCTTTAAAAAATAAAAAAAGTATACGGATACACGTATACTCTTTTTCAATAATATAATTAACTATTACTTAATATCACCAAAGTAGAAGATTCTATTACGTTCTTCTTTAGCTTTATATAAGGCTTCATCGGCTTGGTTAATAAGGTTGTTGTAGGAAATACCATCTTGAGCTTTTGCAAGGCCACATGAGATGGTGTATTGAATTTGAACACCACCACTGATTGAGACTTTCATCTTTTCAATTCTACGTCTAAGTGTTTCAGCGTAGAGTTTAAGATCATCAGTTGAAATGTTTTTGAAGAAAATTAAGAACTCCTCACCACCATAACGAACACAATATGACTCTTTATCTCTAATGAGGTTATTGATAGCAATACCAAGTAATGATAAGCATTCATCACCAACTTGGTGGCCATATGTATCGTTTAAACGCTTAAAGTGGTCAATATCAAGCATAATAACGCCTGAACCATTTTCAGTGTAATCAAGTGGCTCATCGATGTGTTCTGTTAAGTATCTACGGTTGAAAACTCTTGTTAAATCATCAAGTAATGCTTTATCAGAAAGGATTTCATTAGCATTTGAAACCTTAAGTTCAAGTCTAATAGCGTCAATACGTCTAGCAAAGTTAAATGTACCTGAAACGAAGGCAATTCCACATATAACAATAGTTGTTAAGAAGAATGTTGCATCCATCTTAACAATACCTCTAGTTGCTGGAAGAGTTCCTAACAAAATATCAAAAACAACAATTGTTAATAATGATGCTGAGGTAAATACCCATGGTTCAAGCGTAATAAATGCACAAGCACCGATTAAACCAATAGCAAGATAAGTATAATCTGTGTAAGCAACAGTAGCTCCTGGAGCTATTTCAGCGATTGTATCGCACAATGTGATACCAGCGCCCCAGAACATAAGACAAATTAAGAAGAATGAAGCAACCATAAAATATGGGAATACTTTTTTCTTCTTTTGGAAGTGCCATAGCAAGAAAATACAAGCAATACAAGCAATGATAAAAAACAAATATAAACCACGATAGACGTTCATAACGCCTAACATGCTGCGATTTTCTAATCTTTCAAAGCCAAAACCATATTGATAAATGTGAAGAAGCAAAACAATAAGTTCAAGAATAATGATGATTGGTAAAAGGACCATATAAACCTTATGGTCATTTTTCATAACTCTACGACGAATTGCATCTCTTTCTTCTGGATCTATTTTGAAGAAGAATTTTTTAAGAAAGAATTCTTTTATAGGTGATTTCATAGTGCTGATATTATATATAATTTTTTGAATTTTTCAAAAATTTATTTTGCTGATATAAATTTGATGCTATCTACAAGATTACTTGTAATAGATTCATTATATAGATCTGTAGACAAGTATTTTTTATCGTCATCTGGTAAAACTGTAACAATTATGTTTTCCTTAGATAAAACAGCCCCTAAAAGGTTTGCACCACTAGAAATACCCACAGATATGTTAAATATTTCTCTTATTTTTCTAGCCATGCAAATAGCATCATCAGAAGCAATTTCAATGTATTCATCAATTAAATCTTTATTATATAAAGCTGGAATAACTTGATCAGATAAACCTTGAATCTTGTGTTTGCCTTTTGATTGACCAAACGCAATTAAACCAGATTCTTTTGGATCAATGACAATGACCTTTGTATTTTTCTTTTGCTTTAAAACTGAGCCAACACCAATTAAAGTGCCACCAGTGCCAACTCCCGAGACAAAACCATCAAATTCATTTACTTGTTCAATAATTTCATTTGCGGTTTTAACATGAGCTTTTAAGTTAGAAGGATTTTCAAATTGTTTTGTGCAATATGCCCCACCACTAATAAACTCATTTTGCTTATTAAATGCATCTAAAAAGTCTTCAGTCAAAACAACATCAGCGCCTAAATTTTCAAGAATTTCGATTCTCTCTTTCGACATGGTCTTTGGCATCAAAATTGTAATTGGATTTCCAATTTTCTTGCATAAATATGCAAGTGCAATGCCCATATTACCTGAAGTGACTTCGATAACACGTTGGCCCTCAACAAGCTTTCCTTCGCTTATTGCGTCATGCAAAATTTGGTATGCTGGACGAATTTTTATAGAGCCTGATGGATTTGTAAATTCCTTCTTTGCATACACCACTTTCTTACTGCCTTCAAATTCAAAAACAAATTGGATAACTTCTGTATTTCCAATTGTAGGATAAAATGACTCAAGTTTTTCAATGTAGTTCATATTTTGCGCCTAAATTATACATAGGCTTAAGTGCAGGCGCAAATCTAATGATAACTTTTTATTAAGAAAGCGCTACGCAATGGCCGATTTTATCATTTTAAATAAATAAAAAAGTGTAACCAAAGGTTACACATTTTTTTGTAAATGGCGGAGATTTAGAGATTCGAACTCTAGCTAGACCGGAGGCCTACTATCGGTTTTCAAGACCGACCCCTTCAACCACTTGGGTAAATCTCCTTATTGGTGGACCCGGCTGATCCTGACACAGCAACCGATCGGTTATGGGCCGAGCGCTCTTCCTTTGAGCTACGGGTCCAGTGGGTTCGGCAAATAGAATAACACAAATTATAACTTATAGTTAGAACTTTTTAATTTTTCTATTGCCGAACCACTAGTTTTTATTAAAGTTTGAAGCTCTTAAGGAATAAGAAGATACCAACTGCTAAGATAGCAACACCAACTACTGAACC
>JAZLKX010000040.1:0-77472 GCA_045597865.1 Bacilli bacterium
TAATCAAGTAAGTTTTTACGAATATCAAAGTTTTGACCTTCAATTTGTTTTTGGGCGTTTGTAATAACTGCGGAAAAGAACTTTGATTCAAGTGGTCCTTCTCCGAAGGTTTCGATACGTTTTTGAATTCCTTCTGCAGCAAATCTTTTGAGAAGATCGTCATCAAAGCTTACGTAGAATCTTGAGAAGCCCGGATCGCCTTGACGTCCAGAACGTCCTCTCAACTGGTTATCAATACGACGTGATTCGTGACGTTCTGTACCAAAAACACAGAGTCCACCAAGAGCTTTGATTTCATCAGAAATTTTAATATCGGTACCACGGCCAGCCATGTTGGTTGCAATAGTAATTGCGCCTTTTTCGCCTGCATGTGCAATAATTTCAGCTTCGCGTGCGTGATTCTTAGCGTTTAATGTCTCGTGCTTTAAGCCTTCGTTATCCAACATCTTTGAAACTTCTTCAGAAGATTCAACAGAGACTGTGCCAACAAGTATTGGTTGTCCTTTTTCGTGTCTAACCTTAATTTCTTTAACAAGTTCTTCAAGTTTTTCTTTCTTGTGTGCATAAATAAAATCTGTAGCATCAATTCTTTGAATTGGTCTATTGGTTGGAATAGAGACAACTCTCATGTTATAAATCTTTTGGAACTCTTCTTCTTCGGTCTTGGCTGTACCTGTCATACCAGACATCTTTTTAAAGAGTCTGAAGAAGTTTTGATAGGTAATTGTAGCCATTGTAATGGTTTCTTCTTTAATTTTGACGTTTTCTTTAGCTTGAATAGCTTGTTGCAAACCATCAGAATATTCACGGCCCTTTAAGATACGACCAGTAAACTGGTCAATAAGTTGAATTTCGCCTTCTGAGTCAACCATATACTCTACATCGCGAGTCATGATGTAGTTAGCCTTTAAAGCTTGTTGAATTCTATGTAAATCTTCTTGGTGGGAACCATCATTGAGGTTTTCTACACCAAAAAGTTGTTCAGCGCGTTTGTTACCTGCTTCTGTTAATGAACAGGTTTTGTCTTTGATATCAATTTCGAAATCAACATCTCTTTTAAGCATCTTTGCAAATCTATCATAGACTTGGTAAGAAGATGCACTTGTTCTGGATTGACCAGAAATAATAAGAGGGGTTCTTGATTCATCAATCAAGATGGAGTCGGCTTCGTCTATGACGGCGTAGTTAAGTCCTCTTAAAACACGACGCGCTTTTGTATTAGCCATGTTGTCTCTTAAGTAGTCAAAACCAAGTTCTGAGTTTGTTGAATAACAAATATCACATAAGTGTTGTTGTTGTTTTTCTTGAGTTGTTAAATCGTGAATATTACAACCAACTGTTAAGCCTAAGAATCTATAGATTTGTCCCATCCAATCAGCGTCACGTTGTGCAAGGTATTCGTTGACAGTTACTACGTAAGCACCTTCGCCTTGAAGAGCATTTAAATAGATTGCCATTGTAGCAGTTAAGGTTTTACCTTCACCTGTTTTCATTTCGGCAACGTCGCCATCGTGCATAACTAATGCACCAATAACTTGTACTTTGTAAGGGAATTGTCCTAAAGTTCTTTTAGCAGCTTCACGAGCTACGGCCATGGCTTCATATTTAATATCATTAAGGGTTTCACCCTTTGCTAATCTATCTTTAAAATAAGGGGTTTTATCACGAAGTTGATCATCTGTTAATGCAGCCATCTCTGCTTCGTATGCTAAAACCTTATCAGCTTCTTTGCTGTAGTGTTTGAGTACTCTTTCATCGACTCTAAATAATTTTTCAATAAAATTTGCCATAGTTTTTGCTCCTTATGCGGACAATTTAGTATTCTACCATATATAAATGGTATATCAACATAATTATCGTTATAATCTTGTAAAAATTAAAATATTTGCTAAAATATAGATGTTGGTGATTGACCGCCTTTGGTGGAATCGTAGCCAACAACTAGAAGCAACTGACAATTTACCAACGATTGGTGTCAGTTGTTTTTTTATTTTTATAATATTTATAAATTTTTTTTGATTTTCTTCTATCACTAAAACAAAGCGCATTCGATAAATATTTTGTTGAATATGTTTTTTTATGATATTTTCGAACTCTTAGTAAAAAATATGTCTCGGTTCCATCATCAAATAGATTTCTTGTCATTGGAACGTTGCTTCTTTGTTCGTCTGTTGATTTTGTTGATATAAATACACAAGTGACTATATCGTTCTCTATATTCTTAACATGACCATAATGACCATGTGAAAAGTTAAATCTAATTTGACCTTTTTTAAATGTGCGGCTTTCTTTTAATTTCATAATTATCTCTTGCCTAAATCAATGGTCTTTGACATCAACAAAACTTTGATTTTCTTTGGGTGTTTTTGATTAACTAAATTTATCATTGCTTTGACTGTAGATCCTGTCGTAAAAACGTCATCCACAATTAGAACTTTCTTGTTTGAAAAATCTATGTCATCAATAACCAAAACATCTTTAATATTTTTGCGTTCTTCTGAGGTCAAATCAGCTTGCTTAACCTTCTTGGTTTTGTGAACACATTTTTTCATTTTTAAATTAAGAACCGAGAACATTTCTTCGACGTGATTAAACCCTCTTTCTTCATCAGCTTCTTCGAATGATGGGGCAGGCACCATAATATAACCATTAAACTTAATCTTTAAGTAATTCTTATAGTACTCCAAAAATATGGTTCTTAATTCGTAATCTTTGCACCCTTTAAATTGATACAAAATCTCTTGAACTTTTTCGTTATAATAGAAAATATTCAAGCACTTAATTCCTTCAAATTTAAACTCATTAAAAGCGGGTTTTAACTCAAGCAAACAATCATGACAAATTGATATGTCTTTTGACAACAAATTATGAAAGGTTGCTTCATTATCAATTGTTCTAAAACACACCTTACAAATTCGTGTTTTTTGACTCGATTGTTCCGATTGCTTTTCTAATTTCATCTGTGTCTTTATTGACAAGAAAAATGACTTCACCTTCTGGAGCATCAATCTTCCTCCCAACTCTACCAGAAATTTGGATTAAGGCTTGCGAATCATAAATAAAGTTGTCTGCATCAAAAACGATCACTTGAAGATTCTTAAATGTGACGCCCCTTTCCAACACTGCAGTAGTAACTAAAAATTTGTATTTGCCTTCTTTAAAATCTTGAATTTTCTTAGATCTATCTTTACATTTTGAGTGAACAAAAGTTCCGTTCTTTAGTTTCAAACTTAGAATTTTGTAGACGAATTCACACTTATCAATTGTTGGTGCAAAAACAAACACAACTTTATCTTCTAAAAAGAATCGTTTTAGCTTTTCAAATAACCACGGGAATTTAAGAAAACCAATCTTTTTTACAACCTCTGGAACGGGAAGTGGATGACGATGAAAACGCGTATTTAACTCCAAAATCGCCCTGTTTTCCCGGCTAAAATAGTCTAGAGCGTCTTTTGGAGGTGTGGCTGACATCATAACAATATTTCCTCTAACTGCCCTGAAAAACATCTTGCTTAAAAGTTGGTCTCCCTTGAATGGAAATGCATCAATTTCATCAAGAATAATTAGATCAAAATAATTCTCGTATCGATACATTTGGTGGGTTGTCAAAACAACAATATCTGCTTCTAACTTTTCTGTGTGACCTCCGTAAAGCGGAACGACTGTATTTGTCGGGAACACTTCTTTGATTCTGTAGTAAAGTTCGATAACAACATCTCTTCTTGGGACGGCAAAAGCAACATTTTTCCCCTGCGACAAACAAGTTGCAATGACGTGATAGACAAGTTCTGTCTTTCCTGCACCACAAACCGCATTAATCAAGGTGTCTTTTTTATGTTTCCAATTATCTACTACTGCATCTGAAATCCTTTTTTGGTCATCAGAAAGCGGGTAGCCTAGTTTTAAAACTACGGCTCCCGGATCAATATGGTGTTCTTCTGCCTTTTTGCCGTTCATTGAAATACAGAAACGGCAATAAGGCACTCCGTTTCTGTAACCAATGTATTTAGGATTTTTATTTCCGCATCTTGGACAAACAAAATTACTACTCACACTATATATTTACAGCGAAAAAGAAAAAAGTGAGAAAACTCACCTTTTTCAAAAATAAAATTTTTGAAGAAATTTACTCGATTTCGTTTACTCGTCTCTCGTGACGGCCACCTTCGAATTTTGTATCCAAGAAAATATCAATTCTTCTTAAAACGTCTTCGAGTTTCATAAAGGAAGCTCCAAAGGAAATCATATTAGCATTATTGTGTTGTCTTATAAGTCTTGCGACATCGTCGTTATATGCAATACCAGCACGAACACCTTTAACTTTGTTGGCAGCAATTGCGATTCCTTCTCCAGATGAACAAACGAGAATTCCAAATTCAGCTTCTTTATCTGCTACTTTTTTAGCTGCTGCTCTAGCAAAGATTGGATAGTCACAAGATTCTAATGAATTTGTACCACAATCAATCATTTCGTGACCTTTGTTTTCTAAATATTTAATAATTTCTTGTTTATATGCATAACCTGCGTGATCGCTTGCGATTGAAATTTTCATTATTTGTTCTCCTTTTCGATAACTTTTCTAATTTCGTCCATTGTAACAACACCTTCTCTGAATACGTGTGTATATTTGTCCTTTACAAGGACAACTGTTGATGGTGTATTGCTAATTGAATGGCCTTCAATAACAGCTTCAATTTCATTTTTAAAAATCATTTCGACTTCTTTGGCGGATGTAGCTGGTTGCTCGCCGCTTCTATTTGCGCTCGGTACCAAAAGTGGTTTTCCGGTTTTTCTTATCAAATCTCTAATTAATGGATAATCTGCTATTCTAATACCAATGTTTCCTTCTACCGAAACACACCATGAAGGTAAACCTTCTTTTGCTTTGGTAATCATTGTAAATTGACCTGGCATAAATGCTTTAACTAATGCTTTAGAAACATTTGTGAGTTCTGCATATTTTTCAACTTCATCAGTGTCTGCAAGCATTAACGTAAAAGGCTTTTCTGGAGGTCTTCTTTTAACACTTACAAGTGCATCATATGCTTCTTTGTTGTCAAAGACAACACCAAGACCAAAAACTGTTTCTGTTGGAAACGCAATTACTCCGCCTCTTTTTAAGATTTCGGCAGCTTCATCCAATTGGGTTTGTCTTAAAATTTTCATAATTAAATTTTACTACCTTATCATTAGAATTAAAATTCTTTCTTTTCCGTTAATATCTTTTCTGAATGCATATTGAACATTTTTTAATGTTTTATGCATAAGTTCAATAAGTTTTTCTTTTATATCGTATCCAATTTCAAAAACGCACAACATTTCCTTATTTTTTAGTTTTGGTAGAGCTTTAAAAATGTCTTCATAAACGTTAAGGTTTTCGTCTGCAAAAAGCGCAAGGTGTGGTTCGTATTTTAAGACAGATTCATCAACATCTTCTCTCTTTAAAATGTAAGGCGGATTTGCAACAAACAAATCAATCTTTGCACCCGCCTTAACAAGTTCATCACAAGCATTTCCAATATAGAAATTTGCAATTACATCGTTGCGCACGCAATTTTTCTTTGCAACTTCTACTGCATCAGCTGAAATATCGGACATATGTAAGTATCTAACTTTTAATTTTTTAGCAAGGCTGATTCCCATAACTCCTGAACCGCAACAAACATCAGCAACATTGATAACATGATCGCCAAAAACTTGGAGTGCTCTAAGGTAAGCTTGAGCAACAACTTCTTCAGTTTCTTGGCGCGGAATTAAAACGCGATTATCAACATAAAAATCATTGCCTAAAAATTCAGTTTCTCCAAGGATGTACTGAACTGGCTCTCCAGCCAAAAAACGCGAGAAATCGCGGGAAAATCCCTCAAAATCTCGAACATTTTCATTTTTGTGAATATAAAAACCAGACATCGATTTGATACCATTATTGTGACACAAAAGTATACGTACAGATATCTCATCGACCTCTGGATTTTTAAGTTTTGTTAATGCTTGTTTGTAAGCTTCAAATAATGTCATTTTTCTTGTTCACCAAGCATCTTCATTTCTTGGTCATAATGTTGAAGTGCATCAAGAACTTCATCGAGATCACCTTCCATAACTCTATCAAGTTTTTGAATTGTGAAACTAATTCTATGGTCGGTAACACGGTTTTGTGGATAGTTGTAAGTTCTGATTTTTTCAGATCTTTCTCCTGTGCCAACTTTTAATTTACGTTCATTGCCGATTTTTTCGTCTTGTTCTTCTTGAAGTTTAGCAAAGACTTTGGCACGCAACATTTGTAAACAAATTTCTCTATTTTGAATTTGAGATTTCTCAATTTGACAAGATGCGACAACGCCTGTTGGGATATGAGTCATACGAACAGCAGATTCTGTTTTGTTGACGTTTTGACCGCCAGCGCCTTGTGATCTATAAGTATCAACTTGAACATCGTTCATGTTGATTTCAACATCAATTTCTTCCATTTCTGGCATAACAAGAACTGTTGCGGTTGATGTATGAATACGTCCAGCTGCTTCAGTCTTCGGCACTCTTTGAACACGATGTGCGCCAGATTCAAATTTTAATCTTGAATAGACATTATCGCCTTTAACCATAAATGAAATTAAAGAGAAACCGCCTGCTTCTGATTCGTTAGCATCAAGAATTTGAATCTTCCAGCCTTGATGTTCAGCGTATCTTGTGTACATTCTGAAAAGGTCACCTGCGAAGATGTTTCCTTCATCGCCGCCAGCAGCTCCACGAATTTCAACAATAATGTTTTTGTCGTCATTTGGATCTTTTGGAAGCAACATAATTTTTAAATCATCACAAAGCTTTGTTTCTTCTTCTATTAAGCGTTTGTGTTCGCTATGACCGAGCTCAACAATGTCTGGATCTTGGTCATTAATCATTGCTTCGGCATCTTTAATATCTGAGGCAATTCTTAAGTATTTTTCGTAGGCTTCAACTACTGGTTCAAGGTTAGCTCTTTCTTTAGAAAGGTCACGAAAACGACGCATGTCTTTCATGACATTTTCATCACATAAATCTCTATCGACTTCCTGAAGTCTAACCTTAGAGACTTCGAGTCGTTTTAACATACTTTGTTCCATAAGCGCCAAGATTATACCACAAACAAAAGTTTGAATAAAGAGAAACAATCTTTAATTAATATAGATATTAAAATGCTTTCTTTTAGAGGCGAAAAGTTATAAAATCTAACTCGGTACAAAATTATGGCATATAAAGCATTATACAGAACATATCGTCCACAAACCTTTGAAGAAGTCGCTGGACAAAAACACATTATTAGAACATTAAAGAACGCTTTAGCGACCAACAAAATCGCTCACGCTTATCTTTTCTGTGGCCCTAGAGGTACAGGAAAGACAACCATGGCAAAGTTATTTGCTAAAGCACTCAACTGTGAAGAAGGACTTGGACATCAATGTAATCATTGCTCCAATTGTTTAGAAATTATTGAAGGATCTCATCCAGATGTAATCGAAATCGACGCTGCGTCAAATAACGGCGTTGATCAAGTTCGTGATCTCATTGATACAGTCAACTATCTTCCTATTAAAGGAAAAAAGAAAGTTTATATCATTGACGAAGTTCATATGATGACAACAAGTGCATTTAATGCACTCTTAAAAACATTAGAAGAGCCTCCAGAGCACGTTATTTTCATTCTTGCTACAACTGAGCCACACAACATCATTCCAACCATCCTTTCAAGATGTCAACGTTATGATTTTACTAAAGTAAGTGATGGTGATATTGAAGAAAGAATGATGACTGTTCTCGAAAAAGAAGGCGTTCAATATGATAAAGAAGCTGTAAGAGCTATTATCTCACTAGCTGATGGCGGAATGCGTGATGCTTTATCAATTCTTGATCAAATTTTAGCTTACTCAAATAACACTCTAAGTGTTGATGATGTCTATTCGATCTTTGGTCTTCTCTCCACTAAAGAAAAAGTTAATTTCTTGAAAGATATTAACTCTGGAGATGTGACCAGAACTCTCGGAAAAGTTAAATCCTTCAGTGAAGCTGGCGTTGATATTAAACGCCTAACTGAAGATTTGTTAGAAATTTTAAAAGATGTTCTTATCTATAAGAAAACTAAAGATGAAAATGAACTAACAAAATTAAACGAACAAGACGCCGCTGATTTAGCAAGCGCAATTGAAATTCGCAAACTTCATGAAATGATTGGTTCATTCTTAAGACTTCAACTTGATTTTAAAACAGCAAGCAATATCAAAACAATGTTTGAAGTAGCTTTGTTAAAACTCTTAACTGCTGATGATGTTCAAGTCGCACCTGCACCTAAAGTTGCACCTGCGCCGCAACCTAAACCGGCGCCTGCACCAGCACCCGCTCCGGTTGCACCTGTAGTCGAGAAACCAAAGGTTGAGGAACCAAAGCCAGAAGTTAAAACAACTCCAGTAGCTCCTAAACCAGTTATTGAAGAACCAAAGGTTGAACCAAAAGCAAAAGCTCCAGATTGGTTATTTGATGATGATTCAACAAAGAAGATTGTTGAGGTTGAAGGTGATAAATATGAATTTGATGATGAGTTAATCATTAAATTAATGGTCACTGGTGACAAAGAATTACGTCACAACATCGTTTCAAGATGGGATGAATTAGACTCTTACTTAGGACACCCAACATTAGGTGATTTAGTTGCACTTTTGAAAGATGGAAATCCATTCATTGCAACTCAAAATGTCCTGGTTTTGCAGTATGATTTTGAAAAATTAGCCGCAAAACTCAATGTAAAAGTTAATTCAAATCGCATTTCAGAAATACTTAAGAAAATGCTTGGAAGAGACATGTTTGTCTATGCAGTTTCAAGAAGCGAATCAGTAAGATTATTGACCGCTTACCAAAACTTAAGACAAATCTCAAAACTTCCATTACCAAGAAATATCAAAATTTATTTGGAGGATTTACGCAAATGAACATGCAACAAATGTTGATGCAAGCAAACAAAATGCAAAGAGAGCTACAAAAAGCTTTAGATGCTTTGCATGAAAAAGATTTTACTGTTTCAAAAGGCGGCGCAGTCACTGTAGTTGTCAAAGGAAACAAAAAAGTCTCATCGATTTCAGTCGATAAAGACGCATTTGATCCAGACAACAAAGAGATGGTTGAAGAAATGATTGCTTTAGCAATTAATGAAGCAGTTGATCAAATCTCAGCAGAAGAAGCTGAAATTAATCAAAGAATTACAGGAAGATCTGGCGGTTTATTTTGATGAAAGAATTGAAAAGTATAACAAAGTTAACTGATTCATTCCAAAGACTTCCAGGAATTGGTCATAAGACAGCTGAAAAGATGGCTTACCAAGTCCTAGAGATGAACGATGACACTGTGGAATACTTTTCAAATGCCCTAAAAGAGGTAAAAGAGAAAATCCATCACTGTCCAATTTGCGGAGCCTACACAGAAAATGAAATTTGTGAAGTTTGTGCAGATGAAGGCAGAGACAAAACTAAAATTTTAGTGGTTTCATATCCTAAGGATGTGATTGCCTTTGAAAAGATTGGCTCATTTGATGGTGTTTACCGCGTTTTGGGAGGCGTTTTAAGCTCAGTTAATGGAATAGGCATTGATGATTTAAACATCGCTCCATTATTCAATAGAATAAAAGAGCAAAATGTTTCAGAAGTTATTATTGCAACTAATCCAAACACTGAAGGAGAAACCACCGCTTTATATTTAGCGAAGATTCTTGAAAACACGGGAGTAAAAGTTACAAGAATTGCCTATGGATTGCCACTAGGTGGTCATCTAGAATATGCTGATGCTCTTACTTTAAGTAAGGCACTTGAAGGTAGAAAGAAAATTTAGAGGTACAAAACTATGTTTGTTACTATTGAAGGAACTGAAGGAAGCGGAAAGTCTTCCGTTGTCGCAGAAGTCGTTAAACTTCTCGAAAAAGATGGCGAAGTTATTGTTAGAACACGCGAACCTGGCGGAACACCAATCGCAGAAGAAATTCGTAACGTTATTTTAGATAAAAAGAACACAGCTATGGATTCTATGACTGAAGCTTTGCTTTATGCTGCTTCCCGTAGACAACACTTAGTTGAGAAAGTCTGGCCTTTATCAAAAGAAGGAAAGATTGTTATCTCTGATAGATTCTTAGACTCATCTTTAGCATATCAAGGCGGCGCTAGAGGTCTTGGAATTGATAAAGTTCTTGAACTTAATCAATATGCAACTGACGGTTTCTACCCAGATTTAACTTTATTATTTGACTTAGACCCAAGAATTGGTCTTGCTCGTATTGCAGCAAATAACAATAGGGAAGTAAATCGATTAGATTTAGAAAAAATTGAGTTCCACGATCAAGTTAGACAAACTTTCTTGGACCTCGCAAAAAGATTTAGCGATAGATACGTTGTCTTAGATGCATCAAAACCTTTTGAAGAGGTTGTTCAAGATGCCTATAAGGCAATTAAAAATAAATTGGCAAAATGCAAATAGAGAAATATTTAGAAGAATATCAACCAGTTATTTATAAAACTTTTTGTAATGCTTTAGAAAGCAAAAAGCTTTCTCATGCATATCTTTTAAGTGGTTCTATAGGAATGCCTCTTAAAGAGACTGCACTATATTTAGCCAAATCCCTCATCTGTGATAATCCGCATCCACTTGCATGTAACGAATGCATAACTTGTATGCGTGTGGATGAAGGAAATTATGCCGACTTAATGATTTTTGATGGAGAAGCCGCAAAAATCAAAAAAGGCGACATTGAAAAAATTACCACGAGTTTTGATAAGACAGCATTAGAAGAAAAAGGGGTAATGATTTACATCCTTCATTTAGTTGAAACCATGACACCAATTGCAGTCAACTCATTACTTAAATTTTTGGAAGAACCAGGAAAAAATATTTTCGCGTTCCTAACCACCGAAAATGAATCTAAAATTTTACCTACAATTATTTCTAGAACTCAGGTACTAAGATTCAGAGAAATTGATCGCTCAAAAATTATAAAAGATGCGGTTTTTTCAGGGGTTTTTGAAGAAGATGCTGAGATTTTGAGTGGTTTTTACAATGATGCCGACACAATAAAAAGGGTATCAGAAAGTAAAGAATATGAGGTTGCAAAACAAGCTCTAAATGACCAGCTTCAAAGCTTACTTATTGGCCCAGATGATGCTGTATTTTCTTGCCAAAAATTAATTGTTCCAGCACTCAAACAACAAGAACCTGCAAGACTTTATATAAAAATGCTTACTGAAGTTTTTAAAGATTTGCTTAATTTATCAGTAAATGAAAGCATAACATTAAAAAGTTATGATAATATATTACAGGAGCTCTTAAATCATGTGACTCACATTGACAAAACGTTAATTATGTTAATGTCTTCACTTAAAAAGCTCGATTTAAATGTGAACATTGGTCTACTTTTAGACCATATAGTATATGAAATTACTAGGGAGGGAAAATAATGGGAATTACACATTATGTCGGTATTAAATTTTCCAACTCCGGAAAGGCTTATTTCTTCGGAACTGAAATTCCAAATTTAAAAATAGGCCAAAAGGTTGTTGCCGAATCCATTAGAGGTATGCAAGTTGGCGAAGTTGCTACTGAAGTTTTTGATATATCAAAGTACAAATCTGATTTAGAGTTAAAACCAATGCTCAGAGTTGCTACAGAAGATGATTTAATTCTTCACGACGAAAATGTTAAAAGAGCCAAAGCAGCAATAATTACTGCAAACAAAGAAATTGCTACTTTAGGATTAGAAATGAGACCAATTGACGCTGAATACTCACTCGACGGATCAAAAATTACAATCACATATGTTGCTGATGAAAGAGTTGACTTTAGAGAGTTATTAAAAGTTCTTGCTTCTAAATTCCATTGTCGTATCGAATTGCGCCAAGTTGGATCAAGAGATAAAGCCAAAATAGTTGGTGGTTTAGGAATGTGTGGTTTAGAGCTTTGCTGTAAGCAATTCCTTAATCAAATGGAAGGAATTTCTATTAATTTAGCAAAAAATCAAATGCTCTCACTTAATATTCCAAAACTAAGTGGTCACTGCGGAAAACTTATTTGCTGTCTAGCATATGAAGACGATGCTTACACAGATCTTAAAAAGGATTTTCCACCACTCGGAACATTATATGAAAGAGATGATGGCAAAATTTGGAAAGTTACATCTTACAACGTTTTTTCAAAACACGTAAAAATGGTCTGTGAAAATGACTTTGAGTTCGTTCCACTTGATGTTGCTAAAAATATGAAGAGGGTTCGTAGAGACAAATGAGATCACTAAACTTTGATTCAAACAAACCGTTGCTTTATCTTGTGTCCACTCCAATCGGAAACATGCAAGAAGTTTCCCCTCGTACTTTAGAGGTTCTTTCTAGTGTGGATTTAATAGCTTGCGAAGATACTAGAGTAACTGGAAAACTCCTACAAATCCTAGGTATTTCCAAGAATTTAGTGTCAATTCGCGAGCATAATGAAGTTTCGATGTCACAAGAAATTGTTAAGAAAATTTTGTCAGGAATAAAGGTTGCATACATGTCTGATGCTGGTTATCCATGCATATCAGATCCAGGTGCTAAACTCGTAAAGATTTGTCTTGAAAATGAAATTAATGTTACAACAATTTCTGGTCCAAACGCAGCATTAAATGCACTTTGCGCATCGGGCCTTTGTGAAAATCATTTTTACTTTCATGGATTTTTGTCTGCAAAAGAATCTGAGAGACTCGAAGAACTCAGAAATTTGATCCCGAGAAAAGAAACTTTAATTTTCTACGAGGCTCCGCACCGAATTATGAAGACTTTAGAGTCACTTTTTGAGATTTTTGGTAATCGAAGAGCTTGTATCGCAAGAGAATTAACTAAAAAACATGAAGAGTTTATTAGAATGACTCTTGAAGAGATGCAAAAACTTGATCCGGAAACACTTAAAGGCGAGATGGTTATTGTTGTTGAGGGTTCAAGCGGCGATGAACAACCAATGCTTGGTGACAACGACATTGTGAACATGGTAAAAACCTTTGTTGAATCTGGCATGACAACAAAAGATGCGATTAAAAAAGTTTCTGAAATGACTCAAATAAATAAGAACTATATTTACAAATTAGTACACCTAAATTAAACATCAAAAAAACACGGTTTTCCCGCAATATCTCCAGGAATTTCCGTGTTTTTTTATTATTTTTCTTCAATAGGTAGAGCTGAAACAAAGTCGTTGATTGGTAATGTGAAAACAATACCTTGACCTTTAGTATTTAATCCTGCATCCTTGTAGATTGCAGAAATAATATTGTCCTTAAGTTCACTGTAGCAAACAATAAAGACAACTTCTTTTTCTGGTGAAACTTTAATTCCAAAGAATTTTTCTGCATCACTGTTTGAAGTTCCTCTGGCGTGGAAAATGGTTCCGCCCCTTGCCCCTTCGTTTTTAGCTGCTTGCATAACTAGGTCTGAGTAACCATTGTTGATAATGCAAACAATAAGTTCTTTTTGATCGCTCATACTACTTACCTGAAACCTTTCTTGTGTTTGATAAAAATTTATAAATTGAAACACCCATAACTGAGGTTAATTTAACTGAGAACGAGATTCCGTTTGATGCTTTAGAAACTGAGAATCTTTCTTTTAATACCTTTTTAACAACCTCTGTCATATCTTCTCTCACAAACGAGAAAACGATTTGTTTTTTGTTGTCATTTACAAGATTTGGAATGAATTTTGCGCCAGTTCCCTCGCCTTGAGTAATTACATTGTAATTAACACCAACATTTTCTAAGATTTTGACTATACCCGAAGCTTGTCCTAGAGGAACAATGCTGATAAATAATTTTAAACCTAAAAGATTGTTGGTTTCTTCGTATGGAACGAATCTGCCACTAGTATTTCTTACTAGTTTCTTTTGTTCTGGTTTTTTCTTTAAAAACGCCATGGTTCCTCCTTCCTAGAAATGAATGATTTGATCATCGTATGCGTCCGCAATACGCTTACGAGCAACACTCATTCTGTATTTTTCTTTAACAGTACCTGTTAAGCCAAGTAACTGAATCATAATCAAAGGCATTAATGCAACAATTGCTATTGTGCCAAAAGCATCAGACATAATTCTTGTGGATGCTTCAGCGCCAGCAAAAACATAACAAGCGCCAATTGCAAATGGTTGGATAAATGTTGAGTTCATTGGACCAGAAACAACGCCGCCTGAATCGAAAGCGATTGCTGTATAAATTGGTTTAACAAAGAATGAAAGTAAGAACGCTAAGAAATAGCCTGGAACTACAACGTAGAAGAGACTAAATCTCATAAATGTTCTAAGCATTGCGATACCAATTGCTATACCGTTACCTATGGCAATAGTAATCAAAACCGCGTTCTTTTTAACAGTTCCGTTAGAAACTGTTTCTATTTGATTTGTTAAAACGTGGACAGCTGGTTCTGCAAAGACTGCAACAACACCTAGTGTTGCGCCAACAATAATAAGTATTAATTTATTACCACTTTGAGCTATTTGTTGACCAATAATTTTGCCTATTGGCAAGAATCCTGCATCAACAGCACTTAAGAAGATAACTAAACCAACATAAACAAGCACAACACCAATAAATAATGAAAGTAATTTTCTTGCAGATAATCTAATAAAGATGAGTTCGTAAATAAGGAACATTACAACAATTGGAACAATTGACATTGCAACCTTCACTAATGTTCCGTTTTCGCCAATTAAAGCGTGAATAAATGGTGATATGACATTGTCTGGATTAACTGGTTCAACATATGAATAGATGAGTTGTTGGTTCTTTAAGAAAATTGAAAGAATCAAAACAACTAAAATAGGGCCAATAGATGAGAAAGCAACTAAGCCGAACGAATCGGCGTCTGTTTTCTTACCAGAACGTGATGTAGCAAGACCAATACCAATACTTAAAATAAATGGCACCGTCATTGGTCCAGTTGTTACACCACCACTATCTAATGATAGTGGAACATAAGAATAATCAACCAAACAGCATAAAGCGAACATCAGTCCGTAAAATGCTAATATCCATAAAGTTAATGATTTTTCAAATAAGATTCTGATTGCACCAATAACTAAGAAAATACCAACTCCAACGCCGATAGAAACAGTTAAAATCGTGCTATCAATAGGAACTTGATCAGCAAGAACAGATAAGTCTGGTTCTGCCATTGTTATTAAAGCACCAAACAAGAAGAAAATGATGACGAGCATCAACATACTTCTCTTTTTAGTGATGGAGGATCCAATAAGTTCGCCCATTTGAGACATAGATGATTCTGAACCCATGTTAAAGAGCCACATACCAATAATAACCAAAACAACACTAATGGCGAAAACCCAGAGTTGATTTGGTTCAAAAAGTGTAACTTTTGTGATGTATAAAACTAAAACAACTACCAAAACAGGTAAAGTTGATAGTAATGAATCTTTTAGTTTTAATAACGACTGTCTCATTGCCTTATTATTATAAGCATAAATAAAAAGTGCTCGCAATAACGAACGCACTTTTTAAACTAAAACTAATAGATATTAATGGAACAAATTTTCAAATTCGGTTGGCATTTTAGATACAAACTCATAAATTTTCTTTGTTATCGGATGAACAAATTTTAATTTGTAAGCATGCAAACCTAAACGTTTAATTGGATCTGCTGGTTCTCCGTACTTATCATCGCCAATTACATGATGACCTCTATGCCCTAGTTGAACACGAATTTGGTTTTTTCTTCCTGTGTCAATCTTCACATCCAATAACGAGTAAAGTTTATTTGATTTCAATACTTTGTATTGAGTAATGCATTTTTTACCATGTACTTTATCATTTGAAACATACATTAAATTAAGTGCATTTTCTTTGAGATAATCAACGTATTTATCTTCTGGTTTTTCCATCGTTCCTTCAACGACAGCATAGTAGCCTCTTTCAAGAACAATTTCGCTCCAATCTTTTTGAAGTATATCTTTTATTTTTGGGTTCTTAGCAAACATCAAAACACCAGATGTATCTTCGTCCAAACGATGTACCACAAATACACGATTGTGTTTGTCTTTTTGTTGAACATAATCATTTACCATACGATAGGCAGTTCTACCTTTTTCGTTATCGCTTGGTACGGTCAATAATCCACTTGGTTTGTCAATTACAATAAACTCTTCATTTTCAAAAATAATCGGTAAATCACGGCGATTTTTGCGTGAAATCCGCTGTTTTGAGACAATTACAACATCGTCTTTAGATAGCTTTAAATTGTACTGAGAAACAGGTGCACCATTAACTCCGACATAGTGTCCAGAGAGAATTGATTTAACTGCATTTCTAGATAAGTTAGGAAATTTTTCAAACAAAAAAGAGAGGAGTTCGCACTCTTCTTTAACCTTGAATTCTTTAATCGAATTTGGGTTAACTTTTCCTTTGTGGATTTCTCTCTTTTTATCGTTCTTATTCATCTAAATTTTTTGAGTAACCAACTAATTCTTTGTAGCATTCAGGTCTACGATCTCTGAATACGCCCCAAGAAACTCTTTCTTTATCAATTGATTCAAGATCGAATTCGTGGATCTTAAATCCTTCTTCTTTTCTGTCCATTTCTTCAACAACATTTCCGTATTGGTCTGCAATAAATGAAAATCCTTGGAATGTCATTGATGATTTTCCTGCTGTCTCAATTCCAACTCTGTTGGATGCACAGACAGGAATAATATTTGCGGCTGCGTGACCGCACATAGTGTTGCGCCAGTGTGGCATAGAATCACGAACTAAAACTGGTTCAGAACCAATTGCAGTTGGATAAAGTAAAATTTCTGCATCTTTGAGTGCTAAAATTCTGGCTGTTTCAGGGAACCATTGATCCCAACAAATTCCAACACCTACACGACCAAATTTTGTATTGAAAACTTTAAATCCTGTGTCTCCTGGTGAGAAATAGAATTTTTCTTCGTAGCATTCACCTGTTGGAATGTGTGTTTTACGATACATTCCCAAATCTTTGCCGTCAGCATCAATCATAACAAGTGAGTTAAAGTAGTTTGCTCCAGACTTTTCAAAGAAAGAAATTGGGAGAACAACGTTATATTTTTTAGCAACTTTTTTGAAGTGCTCAACAAGGTTTGATTTTTCTCTTTTTTCAGCTAAAGCAAACTTGTCATAATCTTCGACTTGGCAAAAATAAAGATTAGAAAAAAGTTCTTGCAAAAGTATGATATTTGCACCAGCTTTTGCACAATTTTCCACCATTTTCTCGGCTTTTTTGATGTTTTCCTCGTAGTTTGAGGAACAGCTCATTTGAGTAATTGCAACTTTAATTTTCATTTCGATTTTTAAACTCCTTATTGTATGGAATCTGCATTGTTATACAGTGAACGTTTCCGCCACCTAACAAAATTTCTTTTGTGTTAAATTGAATGATTTCTTTTTCTGGATAAAGTTTTTGCAAAGTTTGTTTTGCTAATTTGTCTTCTGGAACTCCAAATGCTGGAAGGATAACGAATTTCTCGCCTTGATAAAAGTTAACGTAACTTGCTGCAAGTCTATTTCCTTCAACACGTGATTTTGCATTGTATTTTCCAACACTAATTCCCTTGGATTCTTTCTTTGACATATAAATTGGGGAAGGAACCTTAATTTTTACAATTTCAAACGGTCTTCCTTGAGCGTCAGTTGAGTTCTTAAGAACTTTGTATGCATCTGAAGAGAATTTGTATTGTGGATCGTTCTTATCGTTTGTCCATGCAAGTGCGACAACGCCTGGTTTAATGAAGCAAGCGACGTTGTCAACATGCTCATTAGTCTCATCTTCATAAATTCCATGCTCCAACCAAATAACTTTCTTAACACCAAGGTAAATCTTGAGTGTTTCTTCGATTTCTAATTGAGTTAAATGTGGATTTCTTCCTTCGGAGAGCAAGCAAGCCTTTGTAACAAGGCATGTTCCTTCGCCATCAACATGAATTGACCCGCCTTCAAGAATAAAGTCATCTAATCTATAAGATTCGACACCAAATTTTTTAGCTAGATTTTTTGTTAAAGCGTCATCTTGTTTGTAATTTGAATACAAACCATCAACTTCTCCGCCCCAAGCGTTAAATCTGAAATCTACAATTCTCATTCTGTCACCATTTGTGACAAAAATTGGAGAATTGTCTCTAGCCCAAGCATCATTATATGCAATCTTGATTGGATAAATATTTTTAAGTCCTTCGTAATCTTTGATTGCGCGATTCCATAATTTTGGAGAAATTCCGACATATACAGGTTCGTATTTTGCAATACTTGTGATAACTTGCTTATAGTTTTCGAGTGCTGGCTCAGCATTCTTTCTCCAAGTATCTTTTCTAAATGGCAATAGAACAATAGTTCCGCTGTGTTTATCGCCTTCAAAAGGCATAGAAAAGTCATCTCCACGTGGAGTTGAAATTCTTTTAACTAAATAGTCATTAAGTTTATTTTTGTGAGCTCTATAAGCTCTCCATTTTGCTGTATCAATTACGTTAACGTAATCTCCGTGATAATCGGAAAGAATTGTACAACCAATTTTTCTATAAGAAGCGATTCTATCAACTAAGTCTTTAGTGAATACTTCTCCTGGAACTATTAATGGGATTCCTGGAGGGTAAATCATAATTGATTCTTTAGAAATACAGTTCACTGCATCTCTTAAGGCAACTTTGTTGCCTGGGGCGTGATAGGCACTTCTTGGTCTAACAATTTGGAATGGGAAATCAACGCCAAAGGCGTGACGTTTATATTCATATTTTTTGTTGTAGTGTTTCTTTGAAATGTCTTTAAGAGCCGCAATAAAACGATTCATTTTTGCTTTTGTAAATGCAGCAGATAATACACCCATTATTACATATGTTTCAGCGAGTTCGATTTGTATATCGTACTCTTCTCTCAAAATTCTAAATAAATCGAAACCATTAACATCAAGATGTTCTAGTTTAATAACTAGTTTTGTATCATCATAATCATAACAACCATGCGAAATAAAATGCTCTTTTCCAACAGGAATGAAGCCTTTAATTTTTGCAATTTGTTCACGACCATAAGTAGAAATTTCGTGTATTTTTGTCATATATTCTTGACCTTTTGTTGCTGCAAATTGTCTTGCAGAATCAATTGAAGCCATAAGAATTGTTGATGGGGATGTTGTGTTAAGAATATTGAGTGTTTTTTGAACTTGAGCACGATCAATAGATTCAGACTTTAGTAACAATACTGAGGATTGGGTTAAGCTTCCGCCAGTTTTATGAAATGAAACTGAAGCCATATCTGCTCCAGCATCCATAGCTGAAATTGGACCTTGCTTATCGAAATAGTAGTGAGCACCGTGCGCTTCATCTACTAGTACTGCAATTCCTCTAGCATGAGCTTCTTTAACTAAACGTTTTAAATCGTTAACCGCGCCAAAATAGGTTGGGTTAATAACAAAGATTGCTTTCGCAGAAGGATATTTGTGCATAGCACTAATATAATCGTCAACAGATGGTTGGTTTGCTATTTCTAAATCTGCATCAATTTTTGGTGCAATAAAAATTGGTGATGCACCAGAAAGAATAAGTGCCGAAATAACAGATTTGTGCACATTACGTGGGAGAATAATTTTCTCGTTAGCGTGGCAAGCGCACATAATCATAGCGATAATACCACTAGAAGTGCCGTTAATAAGGAAGAAAGACTTATCAGCATTAGTAAAGTCAGCCATAAGTTTTTCAGCCTCTAAAAGAACTCCTTGAGGATTGGCTAAATTGTCTAGTCCTAAAGGAGCATTAACGTCGGCATTATATAATGAATCACCAATATAAGATCTAAATTTGCTTGGTAAAGAGCCTCTTTCGTGTCCTGGAACATCAAGTTGCATGACATCTTTTGAAAGATACTTCTTCAAAGCGTCTAAATATGGTGTTTTATTTTGATCTAGCTTTGCCATAATTATTTTGTTAACGAATTAATAAATTCGGTCTCCACTGCAACATCTAAACGTGGGAATAAAGGTGTTCCCTTATCTACATGGTTTCCTGCAAAGCAGCAGAAATCATGAACTGATTCATATGCTTGTTGTTTTTCGTTTAAGTTGAATAGTGCAAATACTTTTGGAGCAGATTCGACTAAAACTGGTGATAAAAGTTTTGTTCCAACAATAATACAATTTGTTAAAACTGCCATAACATTTCCAAGCTCTTCAATCTTGCCTTCTTTAGACAAAACCCAAGGCTGAGAATCTTCAATATATTTGTTTGCAACATTGAGTAAATTAATAACTTCATTGAGAGCTTCAGTAACCTTCAAATCGTCCATTAAATTCTCATATGCTTTTATCGTTTTCTCCGTCAAAACCTCAATATTTCGCTCATTTTCTCCAGGATTTTTAAGTTCTGGAACAATACCGTCAAAGTACTTAGAAATCATAGAAGTTGTACGATTAACGAGGTTTCCAAAATTGTTAGCAAGGTCAACATTAACGCGGTCAGCAAATAACTCTGGAGTGAATCTTCCATCACTGCCAAACGAGAATTCTTTTGCTAAGAACCAACGCACTGTATCAACGCCATATCTTTCAATTAACGGAAGAGGTGAAACAACATTTCCGCGGCTCTTAGACATTTTCTCGCCATTGAGGTCTAAAAGACCATGAACAAAAACTCTATCAGGCAATCTTAGATTGAGTCCTTTTAAGAACATTGGCCAATAAATTACGTGGAAGCGTGTAATGTCCGCGCCTACAACGTGCACAATTTCAGCATCAGGATCATTCCAAAATTTTTCAAATTTTTCTGGATTGTCAGAGCCATAACCTAAAGCTGTAATATAATTACAGAGTGCATCCAACCAAACATACATTACGTGTTTTGGATTTTCCAAAACTGGAACACCCCAATCAAATGTTGTTCTAGAAACACAAAGATCATCCAAACCATTCTTAATGAATGTATTCATCATTTCGTTTTTGCGTGAAACTGGTGTAATGAATTTTGGGTTTTCTTCATAATATTTCAAAATGTCAGGAAGATATTTATTTGTTTTGAAGAAATAACATTCTTCAGAAGCTTTATGAACTTCTCTATGACAATCTGGACAAAGGTGTTCTTCACCAACTTGAGTGTCGGTCCAGAACGATTCACATGGAGTACAATACCAACCTTCATATTTACCAAGATAGATATCTTCGTTTTTATAAAGCTTTGAGAAAATGTTTTGAACAACCGTGGTGTGTCTTTCTTGGGTTGTTCTAATAAAATCATCATTTGAAATTTTCATAGCTTTCCATAAATCTTGGAATTTTGCTGCAATCTCATCAACATATTGTTGAGGAGTTACGCCTTTTTCAGCAGCTTTCTTTTGGATTTTTTCGCCATGTTCATCAGTACCTGTTAAAAAATAGGTTTCAAAACCACGCATTCGTTTGGAGCGTGCAATAATATCGCACATGGTCGTACAGTAAGCATGACCTATGTGTGCTTCCGCGCTAGGATAATAAATTGGCGTAGTAATGTAGAACTTGTTTTTCATATGAGGTACTCCTTGTTCTAAAAATAAATTAATTTATTCCGCAGGCTTTTTTAGTAGCTGCAGATTTATTTCCCCAAATTTTGCATGCATATTCAGGGTGATCAATAAATGGATTTCTATTTCCTTGATATTTGTTTTGAATAACGTTGTTTCTGTTGTGTTCACAACGTAGTTCTTTAGAAGCTTTTTTGTCATTTGAAGGAAGATATTCAAGATTCCATTTTAGAAGGTCTGATAACTTACCCATTTGATTGCCGCCACCAGAGGTGGAATCAACTAAACTTAAGCTTCCGTGCGCAACAACACAATAGAAAATAATACGAGCACAAATTCCTCTATAATCTTCGTGGCCTAAATCTCCTGGATCATAAGCATTGTATTCAGCATAGAATTTGTTTCCTCTCTCAGAGTTAGAATCAACCCAAGCTGGTCTAACCATATGAATATCACCTTCGACGTTGTCGCCACCAAGTGATCTTGGCCAAACATGTTCGCGATTCCATGTTTTTGCAGAATCCCAACCAGGACCGACTAAATGGTTGTCATAAAATCCAAGGATTTTTCCGCTTCCATCCGGATCAGCATCTGTATACTTAAATAGATTCTTAAGGCCATCATAAGTATAATCTTTGGTCTTTTTATCCTTGTTTAATTGTCTTAAATCATTCAACAATGTTGAAGAATTTTCATTAATTCCTTCATAGTATTCATCTATAGATGGATCTTCCTCTGGTACAGGATCATCACCAGGCTTATCGCCGTTATCGCCACAACCTGTAAGACAAACTACAGATGCTAAGAATGTTAAAAAAGTTAAAAATTGTTTCTTCATATTTTATAATCCACAAATTTCTCTTGTTGTACTATTGGTGGTACCCCAAATTTTACAAGCATATTCTGGGTGATCAATAAATGGATTTCTGTTTCCTTGTAAGGTTTCGGCTCCGTCATTTCTTGTAAGTTCTCTTTCAAGAACTGGGTATTCAAGATTCCATCTTAATAAGTCAGACAATTTTCCCATTGTTTTATTTCCGGTGCTGTCGTCTTCTTTATCAACAAGCTTTAAGCTTGTGCTTGCGATTGCACAATAGAATATAATTCTAGCAGAATCGCCACGATAACTTTCTTTTCCGAAAGACTCCATAGCTGGATCCCAACCACCGCTTGATTTGCATTTTCCTTCAACATAGAATGAATTTCCGCGGCTTCCGTTTTCGGCATTCAATGTTGGTCTTGGCATATGAATGTCAGCTTCAACCAAGTTGCCACCTCTTGAATCTGGCCAAACGTGTTCACGATTCAAACCGCTAGTTCCGTTATTATTTCTACCAGAATAGAAAGTGGTAATAGTATTTGATCCTGTTCCAGGATCTGTAACATAGAATCCTTGTGATGGGTTGTTGAGCATATTCTTATAGCCAACAGTTCTTTTTCGTTTGCCACTATTTAATTTATTTAAATCATTCAACAATGTTGAGGAATTTGGGTTAATTCCTTCGTAATAACCAGTTTCCTTATTTTCTTTAACAGTAATAGAAACTGTTGCAGTCTTTCCTAAATAGGAAACAGTGACCTCAGTGTCACCTAAAGTAAATATATCTGGGCTACATTCGTAGGTTGTTATTTCTTTCGAAGATCCATCTTCAAAATTTGCTACAACAACCATTCCGCTCTTGTTGAAACTTTCGCCTTCGTAATAAACGGTTTTTGTTGGATTTTCTTCGATAGAAATGCTTACAAGTTTTGCACCTTCTTGAGTAACAGAAATTGGAGTAGTAGTTCTAAATCTACCGCTTCTAATTGTTATTTTATCGTTTGTCTCATCCAACTCATCTGTTGGTGAATATGTATAATTGGTAATTGCTGACCCTGTGCCATCTTCATAAACTTTTTTAACAACCATTCCGGTTGGATCAAATTTTTCACCAACAACATAATCAACCTTATCTGGTGGAGTGGTTACTTCAATACCAGTTTGTACACGTGGGCTGTCTGAAACAGTAATATCTTGAGTACAAGTTTTGCCTCCAAATGAAATTGTTACATAAGTAACACCCATTTCGAGTTCATCTTTTGGCTCATAAGTATAAGCTTTTATTTCACTTTCTTTACCGCCCATGTAACTTCCTGTAACTACCATTCCGGTTGGATCAAATTTATCGCCAACAGCGTATACAAGAGTCTCTGGAGGTGTTGTAACTCTAATATTTAAGAGAGTTGGATCGCTTCCAGGTTCACAACCAGTGCAAAAAACGGCTGCTGATGATACTACTGTAGCAATAAGAGTTAATCGAAACTTCTTCATATACTAGTATTATAAATCTGTTTATTTAAAAAATAAAGTTGAATATAAAAGAAAAATATAAAAAAACTCGCGGACAATCGCGAGTTTCTTAATTTTTAGTAGTTTCTTATTTTAAACCGTATTTCTTATTGAAACGATCAACACGGCCATCAGTGGAAACGAATCTTTGCTTGCCAGTATAAAATGGGTGGCAATTTGAGCAAGTATCAACGTGGATTTCCTTGCGTGTAGAATGTGTTTTGAACTTGCTACCGCAAGAGACACAAGTAACTTCTACTTCGTAAACTTCTGGATGAATATCTTTTTTCATAAATCTAACTCCTTCCGCCTTAGGGCTCTTTGGCTCCTAAAGAAAGTGCCTAAATATGTTAACATGTTAAAAAGCAAAAGCAAGAAAAAATATAATTTATTTATATCTTACGAAAAAGTCTATATAATACTATCACCACAAAGGAGAATCCTATGTTAAGTAAAGCTCAAAGTTTAAGAATACTTCAAAAAGGTTTACTCACTGGTGCTGATTACGCAGAAGTTTTTATTGAGGACAAAACATCCCAAAATATCGTCATCGAAAATGGCAAAGTTGAGACCTCTTCAATTAACCGTACTTTTGGCGCTGGAGTTAGACTTTTGAAGAACTTGCAAAGTGTCTACGGATACACTAATGAAGTTAACGAAAAATCTATTACAAAATTGATTGAATCATTATCCAAATCATTTAATGAAAAACCATGTGTTTTCCTGGATAATTTAACAAAAAAGACCGCAAAAACCCTATCAAAATCAGAAATTCCTTTTGATAAAGTTAGTGATGAAGAAGTCATAAAATATCTAAAATCTGGGGAACAAATTATGCGTGATTTCGACAAGCGAATTGTCAGAACAAATTCATCCCTTTCTCATCAACATTCTTACATTCAAATTATCAACTCAAAAGGTATGATGATTATGGATGAAAAAGAGCGCGGAAGATGTGCACTTTCTTGCGTTGCTGCAGACAATGGAAAAATTGAAACAGCATTCGAAGGCCCTGGTGCCTCCGCAGGTTTTGAATTCTTTTTAAATAATGTAAATATTAAAGAGGTTGCACATAGAGTTGCAAGCAATGCAATTATGATGCTTGAAGCTAAAGAATGCCCAAGCGGAAAAATGCCAGTTATTATCGGAAATGGATTCGGTGGAACTTTGTTCCATGAAGCATGTGGGCACCCGCTTGAAGCCAGTGCAGTCAGCAAAGGTTTATCTGTTTTTGCAAATAAAATTGGCAAACAAATTGCGTCACCAGTGGTTTCTGCTATTGATGACGGAACAATTCCAAATGGTTGGGGTTCAAATAACGTTGATGACGAAGGAAACCCAACTCAAAAAACTTTACTTATTGAAAACGGAATTCTCAAAAATTATCTAATTGATGATTTCAATGGAAGAAGAATGGGTATGAAGGGAAACGGCGCTTGTCGTAGACAATCATATCGATTTGAACCAACTTCAAGAATGTCTAATACATTTATTTGTAACGGAAAATCGACTCCAGAAGAAATTATTAAAGCAACTAAGTTTGGCTTATATGCCAAATCTTTAGCTGGCGGATCAGTTAATCCTGTAACTGGAGAATTTAACTTCGGTTGCTCAGTAGCTTACATAGTAAGAGATGGCAAAATCTGTGAACCAGTTAGGGGTGCTTCAATCATTGGAACAGGGCAAGACATTTTAATGAAAATTGACATGGTTGCAAATGACTTAGAAAGAGCTCAAGGAATGTGTGGAGCCGCTTCTGGTTATTGCCCAGTTGATGTTGGGCAACCAACAATTCGTGTTAGTGAAATGACCGTTGGTGGAAATGGAGGAGAAATCAAATGAAATTAAATGAACAAAAGTTCTTTGAACTAGCTAAAGAAAATAAATTTGAGTCAGCTGACCTCTATGTTAAGAGAAATTATTCTTTATCCACCTCAATTTTCCATGGCGAAGTTGATTCGATGACTGAGCATGATTCACATCTTGTTACTGCTCGAGGAATTATTAATGGAAAGTTCGGCTCAGCTACTACAGAAGCAATTGATAAGGACGCTCCTGCTTTCCTAATTTCGAGCATAAAAAGAACTGCCGGAGTTATCGAAAATGATGACCCAAGTATTATCTTCAGAGGCAGCGAAAAATATCATAAAAAATCAGTTTTCAATAAAGCTGTTCTAAGTGGAAATATCCAGGAAAAAGTGGGTATTTTGCTTGAAATTGAGCGAAAATTGAAGGCTTTCGATAAGAGGATTGATGAAGTTGTTACGGTCGGTTATGAAGAGAGCTTGAGCGAAGAAAAATTATCAAATTCATATGGCTTAAAGCTTGCATCGAAAGTTGCTGATTATTCCTATTTTGCTGAGGTTACCGCAAAAGATGGAAATGAGGTTAGAACAGGCTTTAAAATCTTTGCTTCGATTGATCCAAATGAGTTTGAAATTAATAAATTTGTAGAAGATTGTGCTAATGATGCACTTGGAAAACTCGGTTCAGTACAATGTAAGTCCAAAAAATACCCTGTTGTCTTTACTCCAGAGTGTGCATCAATTCTTTTACGCCATCTTTTAGAGTCTGTTGATGCTGAAGAAGTTCAAAAACACACTTCTTTGTTCGAAGGAAAGTTAAATCAGCAAATTGTTAGTAAAAAATTAACAGTTATTGAAGATCCTTTACAAAAAAATCTATTCTTTAGATATTTTGATGACGAGGGCGTCGCAACAAACAAAAAAGCAATCATCAAAAACGGTGTCTTGGAGACATATCTTTATACTTTACAAACTGCAAAAATTGCCGGTGTTGAACCAACAGGAAACGGTTATCGTTCTGGTTCAAAAGCAACCGCAGATACCGCATTTTTAATGGTAAAACCTGGACGAAAATCAAAAAATGAACTCTTTTCCGAGATTAAAGAAGGCATTTTAATTAATGACCTTCAAGGCCTCCATTCTGGTATGAATTCTCACTCAGGAAATTTCTCACTTCCTTGTGCTGGATTTATGATTAGAAATGGCAAGATTGCAGAACCAGTTGCTCTAATTACAGTTGCTGACAACTTAGTAAATATGTTCTCTAATATTAAGGGTTTGTCCAAGGAAACAGAAATTGTTATTAGAACCACCACACAATGTCCATATATTTATATAAACAAAATGGCAATCAGCGGAAAATAATAGACAAAATTTAAAAATAAATATAAAATTTTGAGTTAGGAGGAGAAAACTATGAGAAAAATATTGGTTCGTATATTTAATCTTGTCTTCTTAGTTGCTGCAGCAATGTCAATTGTGGCTTTTTTAACCAAACCTTTGGTTACATTACAAGTTTCAGTTTCTATTCCTGCAACACAAATAGCTAGTATGATTCCTGCTGAAGAGGAAGAAACACCAGCAAAAAACTATATTATGCGTGAAGAATCATCTGAAGATGAATTTAGTCTTTCAGATTTATTAACTGAAGAAAATCTTGCGAGTGCTGGCGCTGGAGACTTAACACTTTCGTTTGATATACATGTTTCTCCAGATAACATCAAAACCTATTTTGATTTAGAAAATAACTATGTTATCCTCGAAAAAGCTGTAGATGAATTCCTTACTAAGTTCATTGAAGACGCTTATACATATGTGTCAGAAATTATGGTTATTGTTACAAAAATTGTTGCAAAAGACGTTATTACTGACCAAGTCAAACAACAAATTAAAGATCAATTAGCTAAATCAGGAACTGCTGGTGACGAAAATGAAATTTTCGCTTCAAGTGGTTGTGAAGAAAAAGTTGATAAATTAGTTGATAAAGTTGTTGATGAATTTGCCGAAGGTAACGTTCCAATTGCTGATTTGGCAGCAACAATCACCGATGATGAAGAGTGTGGTGTTAAAGGCATCTTAACAAGTTTAAAAGAAAGCAATGTTCCTGGATTTGAGGATATCGACGTCAACACAGTTAAAGCTGAAGATATTCAAGGACCAATGACAGAAGCATTACAAAGCGTTCCAGGTTTAGTTGAAGAAAGAACAAAACTTGATGCAAATGGAAATCCTGTTTATGATGCTGATGGTAACGAAGTTAAAGAATTAATTGTTACTGATATTGCTACAGCATTAATTACCATTATCGAAAACGCTAATAAAATTGGAAATGAAACACAATCATCTGGCGATCCAAAAGCAGATACTACTGAAGTAGATCAAGGTGAAGATTCATTACACATCATTGATTCAGAACCTACAGGGGAAGAGCCAAAAGAAGAAACAAAGGCTCTTAGAATTATGCGTGACGAACCAGGCGCAAGTGAAACTTCTAAGGAAGAAGAACTTAAACAAAAGGTCACTGAATTTATCAAAGGTTTAATTCCATTCGATATTAATAATATCGATTACTCAGCTGGTGGCATTATGCCATATGTCTTACTTGGAGTTATTTTATTAGGAATTTTCCCATGGGCATTGTTTGCTGTCTTTACAATTATCAGAACAATTAGAAAGAAAAAATGCTGGACAAAACCTTGGATTGTATTTGTATTTGCATGTACTCAATTAGTTTTCGGTGTCATTATTACACTCGTATTTAAATTTGGTACACCGCTAATCATGCAAGTTGCTGGAGAACAAATCCCAGCAGAAGCACAAGGCTTATTAGCTGGATTAAATGTTGTATTTAAAACAGCTGCATTTGTTCCATCAATCATTTATTTATCAATGATTCCTGTTTCAATTGTCTACTTAATCATTGCTCATAAAGTCAAAAAGGATTTTAAACAAGACAAAAAAGACAAAAAGCAATCAAAGAAAGACAAAAAGCATTCCAAAAAGAATGACGATGTTGTCGTTGAACAAGCAGCATAATTAATGTATTAATTAAAATAAAAACATCAGGTTATTTGCCTGATGTTTTTTCTTTATTTCTTTAAATATAGAATGCCTAGCGTGCCTGACCCACAGTGTGAACCAATAACAGCTCCAGCAGTTGTAACTTCAATACATTTTGGATCAACAAGTTTTCCAACTTCTTCTTTAACCCATTCTACCATTCCTGGTGCCATACCAGTGTGTGTAATAAACACAACTGTTTGATCAACATTAGGTAAATCTTCTTTAAGACCTGCAAGTTGTTCATTAATTGCAACTTTCATTGGGCCACGTGGTTTTTTATAAACCACAAGTTTGCCATCAATAACTCTTAAGAACGGACGAATGTGAAGCAAAGTTCCCATTACTTTAGCTGCTCCAGAGCATCTACCACCTTTGTAAAGGTATTCGAATTGTTCAATTGAAAATTGACCTATTACGTTTGGAACAAGTTTTTGAACTTCTTCAGCAATTTCTACAGCAGATTTGCCTTCATCACGTAATTTTGCTGCATGAATTGCTAAAATTGCAGATGCTGAAGACAAGTTTTTAGAGTCAATTAATGCGACTCTTCCTTCTGGGAATGATTGCTTTGCAATAAATGCTGATTGAAATGCACTAGAGAGGGTTGAACCAATACCAACATAGACAACATCCATACCTTGATCAATGAATTTTTTGAATTCTTCTTCGAAGATAGCAGATGAAACTGCTGCTGTATGTGGAAGTTCTCCATATTCTTTAACTTTTGCATATAATTGCTCAAGTGTGATGGTTTGACCATCAATATAATCTTCCTCACCAAAGTTTACATGAAGAGGAATAACATGAATGTTATATTTTTTATATAATTCAGGGGTGATATCAAGTGTTGAATCACAGACAATTTGTACTTTGTTCATATCTAAACTCCGCGATATATTATATCAAAATAAGTAGAAAAGGAAATAAAACTGATTTATAATCAATTTTAATTGGAGGCTATTTTAAAATGGCAAAAGAAAAGAAAGAAAAGAAATTAAAAGCCAAAGGCAAAGGCGTTTGGGCTGAATTCAAGGCTTTCATTACCAGAGGTAGTGTTCTTGATATGGCAGTCGGTGTTGTCGTTGGTGGCGCATTCGGCGCAATTGTTACAGCAGTTGTTAACATTTTGTTAAGTGTCTGTACATGGGCAGTTCCTGGTGGACTTAATGGTTTAATTACAGTTCTCCCAGCTCTCAATGATGCACAAAAAGGCATGGATGGCAGCATTGGCTTAGGTCAAACATTTGCAAAAGGCGATTTACAAAATTTAGCTCAAGCATTAGCAACAAAAACTTATGAAGGCACACCAGATGCACTTCTTATTGAAAGCACAAAGAGCACAATTTTAAGTAAATATACTCTTTATGGCAACACATATGCATATAACATGTCATCCATTATCAACTGGGGTGCAGTTATTAACGCATTCATTTCATTCATCATCATTGCTCTCGTTCTCTTTATCATTGTTAAAGTTGCAGCATCATTAGCAAAAGCAAGAGATGAAGCAAAAGCAAAAGCTCTTGAAGAACACTACAAGAAACACCCAGAAGATAGACCGGTTGTTGAAGAAGCACCAGCTCCAGCACCAACTGAAGCAGAAATTCTTACTGAGATCCGTGATCTTTTAAAAGAAAAGAAAGCTAAATAAGTAAATGACGGTAATTGAGAAAGTAGCGTTTTTACAAAAATCGTACAATCTCAATGATCGTGCTTTTTGTTCGCGCTTCCGTATTAAATATGGATTGCTTAAAAAATGGAAAGATGGACTAGCACAACCAGAATCAAAATATTTGTTCTATTTATGCTGTGAACTTGAATTGGACATAGATGACTTTATGTCTAAAGATTCAACCCTTTCAAAAGAGGGAATGAAAAACGACGAGCACATATGCAAAATACACAAAAAGGGTACACCCGTTGAGTCTGAAGTGCTTGAAGACTTCCCTAGAGAAGACAATTCTCGTTACGAAGAAAAAGATTAATTTATTCTTATCTAACAAAAAAATGCAACCGCTATTCGGCTGCATTTTCTTTTTGCTCTTCTTTCCATTTTGGATGAGCTTTATAAACTTTATCCAATGCTATATTAAATAATTTTTCCTCAATAGGCGCACGTTGTTTTAAAGCGCGTTTCATTGCTTTGTCTTTCTTGCTTAGAGCATATTTTACTTCGGCTTGTGATTTTTCTAAGATACCAGAGATTAGCACGTATGCGCGCAAAGATTCCATTGAAACATCATTGGCAATGTATCTTCTAATCTTATCATCACAAAGTTCGTCGTAAATCTTTTTTGCTTCCTCTACTTCTTTAGTCATAATTGCTATATAAAGTTTTTGAGAAATTAAGTGATAATGGGTAGACGGTTCGAGTTTTTTGCTATTATTAAGCATTAAATCAACAATTTTTTCGGCACCAGGAAGATTTCCATTTTCTAAATCTTTATATACTGTAAATAAGTTAATGTTTGCAGTGTACTCAGTAATATCTTCAAACACTTTTAATTCAGGAACTGGTTTTCCATTTTTTTCTAAATCTTCCGCGCGTAACAATTCATTGTAAGCGACAACGTTTGCAGGTTTAGAAATTAAAATCATTCTGTAGCCATCTGTCATAGTATCAAGCTTAATAGGAACCAAATTATATAAGGCAATCATGCTTGATACGATAACAAACAAAATCCCACAAGTACCTAGCCAGCTTACTTCAGAACTATTATTGGTTGTCATATGTGAATACAGAACGATTCCGGTGGCCAATTCTACAGCATATCCAAATAAAGGTAACCAAATATAAGGTTTTAAACTTAAGTTTTCCTTTTTTGGAGCTAATTTTGTTTCGCCTGTTAAGCCATCAAAATCTTTAAATCTAAATTTGAATTTGCCTTCTTTTTTCTCAAAGCAAAAACCCAAAATATTAATAGAAGACACGCGATAGCCACCTATTAAACCTCCTAATGCATGTAATAATTCAAGCATAATAATGTTAAAGAGTAAGCCTATAGCAATAACAATAAGTACAAAAACATAATCAACAATATGACCAGTTCCACATAAGTTGATTGCGTTTTTAACAGCCGTTAATCCAATAGCACCAGCTAAAATAATCATTAATGCATAAACGACAAGGGAAGCAATTTCTTCTTTTCTCATATTTACTCCTATCTTCTATTTAGATCAGATTGATACTGATTAACTAAATAAAACCAAACAGTGGTTAATCTTTTTATTAATGAAGATGATTTTTCTTTTCTTTTATTTGAGACCCAAAAGTTGATCTCGTTGGCACTTAGTACCGATATATAACGTGTAATTTCAACACCTGCAACATTATGATTCTTAAGTAACGCCCCCACCTTTGTATAGAAATATGAGAACATAAACGAATAGAATTTATCAGATGCATATGACTTAATAATTGAATTGATATAACTTATGTTTTGAGTAATGTAAGTTATCATTTCTTTAACAATTGATTCGTAGTCCAAAAATTTCTTTCCATAACCAATCTTGGCTTTAAGGAAAGTTGCTTCCACTACATCAGAAATATCTCTGAAGTGATAATAGAACGTTTGGCGATTAGAATGAACTAATTCACAAAGCCCTATTACGTTTATATCTTCAAGAGGTTTTTCTTTAAGTAATGTTTTTAATCCTTCTTGGAATACTTGCTCAATTTTCATAAGTTACAAAGTTCTTTAGCAATCTCTGCTCCTAATGCAGCATTATTCTTAACAAGTTGAATATTTGCTTCAAGTGATAAGCCACCTGTAATTTCAACAATAGTTTTCAATAGATATGGGGTAATGTTCTTTCCGGAGATGCCATCTTTCTTAGCTCTCTTGAGTGCTTTATTAATAGCAAAGTCCACTGCTTTTCTATCCATTGCATATTGCTCTGGAATTGGATTGGCAACTAATACACCACCATCAAACTTATTGTCACGTTTAGATTTAATGATACTTGCGACTTCAAGTGGTGAGTTAACAACTGTCTCAACTTTAATGCCTGAGCTTCTTGTATAGAACTCTGGGAATTCATCTGTACCATAAGTTAAAACAGGAACACCTTTTGTTTCTAAAATTTCAAGAGTAAGTGGTAAGTCTAGAATTGCTTTAACACCTGCTGAAACAACAGTAACATTTGTCTTACCTAATTCTTCTAAATCGGCTGATACGTCAAAGCTTTGTTGAGCGCCTCTATGTGCGCCACCGACGCCACCCGTTACGAATATTTCAATACCTGCACGAGCTGCAAGAATCATTGTGCCAGCCACTGTTGTAGCTCCCCAAAGTTTCTTGGCAAAGACAACTGGCAAATCTCTTCTTGATACTTTTGTAATGCCTTCTCTTTTGCCAAACTCTTCTATTTGTTCTGGGCTCATTCCAATAACTGGTTCACCATCAATAATACCGATGGTTGCTGGTAGAACACCGTGCTCACGTATTACAGCTTCAACTTCTAATGCTGTTTTAACGTTCTTTGGATATGGCATACCATGAGAAATAATTGTTGATTCTAATGCAACAACTGGTTTGCCATTTTTAATAGCGTCTTGTACTTCCTTAGAAATGATCATATTTTTGTTCCTCTTTTCTTCTATCGATAAAGTCATGTAGATGTTTAAATAGTATTTCTAAACCAATGTAACCACCTATGGCTACTATTAATACTACAAATAATACGGCTAAGTTAGGCCCAGTAAGTAAATCGTATTTTAAACCTAATATAGAACTATTTCTAAATGCAAATAAGTCTGCTAGTACTGCCATTAAACCAACAAAGCCCAAACCAACTGTTAAGAATAATCTATAAATATCAAACGGCATACAAACACGGATTAAAATAGCAAAACTAAATATGGAGAATGTTAAAACTGATAACGTTGTTGCTGTATCCATGTCAAACCAATTGAGTGCAAAATAGCCAATAATGAAATAGAATACGACAATTAAAATTTGAATTATTGATGCTGGTGCTATTTTAAACAAAATATTACGCAAAAACTTTGACTGAATTCTTTCGTCATTAGGTTGTAGCGACAAGAACAATGAGCCTATACCTATGAAGAGTATTTCCCATAAGTACATATTATTTGTAACGAATGGATACTCGATTAAAGAATCTCTTAAACCCCAGAACAAGAATATTGCGGTTAAAACAACAGCAAACACAGTTTTGACTAAGAATACCGAGATAGCACGTTGTAAGTTATTAATAACACGTCTGCCTTCTTTAACAACTGCAGGAAGTGATGAGAAGTTAGAATCTAATGAAACTAAGTGCGAAACTGTCTTAGCAGCGTCACTACCAGAAGCCATTGCAATTGAACAGTCTGCAACCCTTAAGGCAAGGATATCATTAACACCGTCCCCCGTCATTGCAACTGTATGGCCGTCATCTTGTAGTGCTTCAATAATGACTTCTTTTTGTTCTGGAGAGACTCTACCAAAAACAACATAATCTCTAACAATATGTCTAACTTCTTCAAGTGGCATACCTTCAAGCGAGATTTGTTTTTCATATCCTTCAATTCCTGCTCTTCTAGCAATCTCTCCAGCTGATGCTGGGTTATCACCAGTAATAATTCTTATACCAACACCATTGTTTTTAAACCATTCTATATTCTCGTTGGCATCATCTCTAATGTGATCTTCTAAAACTAGAATGCCTAGCACTTCACCTTCTTCGAGAGGTTCATTTAAAGAGACAACATGTCTTTGTTGAACAAGTATTAAAACACGTAATCCATCAGCTTCATAAAGTTTGCACTTTTCATCAAGCTCTGGATTGTTGTGTGGAATGAATTCACGGGCACCCATTACGATTGAACGGCCATCTTCAAGCATTACAGCAGAGAATTTTCTGTCTGATGAAAATGGTATAGCTGAATATGTATCGAATTGATTTAAATTAGCAAATTTATTGATAATAGCCATAGCCGTTGCGTTTCTATCTCCAGTTTGCATAACAAGAGTATAAACAATCTTGGCTAAGTCCCTTTCTGAAATGTCGCTTACAGGAATAATGTCGCGAACACTTAAACTTCCATCAGTTAAAGTTCCGGTTTTGTCTAAACATAAAATATCAGCTCTAGCTAACATTTCGATACAGTACATATCTTGTGTTAAAGTGTTCTGTTTTGCTAAACGAATAACGCCTACTGCAAGAGTAACTGATGTTAATAAGTACATACCAATAGGGATCATTGCTACCAAAGAACCAGAAATTGATGCAATAGATTTTTGGAAAAGTGATCCTGACATACTATCAAGACCTGGCCACTCTAATTTTCCTTGTTTATATGCAACCAAAAACAAACCGGTTGCTAAGATAACAACAAAGAAACCAATAACTTTGAAAATGCCTTTAATTGATTGAAGAATTTCTGATTTAGCTTTTTTAAACTTTTTAGCTTTTGATTGTAGCTTTTCGGCGTAGTTAGCTTTTCCTAATTCTTCAACCTTATAAAATGCACAGCCAGATGTAGCGAACGATCCAGAATAAACTGCATCACCAACGTTCTTCAAAATATTAACAGGTTCACCAGTTAGTAAGGATTCGTTAACTTCAATAAATCCCTTAACAATAGAACCGTCACAAACGATTTGACTTCCTTGTCTAAGTTCAACTAAATCAGACAAAACAATTTTATCAGCAGTAATTGAACATAGTTTGCCATCTCTAAGAACAGTGACTTTAGGTGCAGAAACAACTTTCAACTTATCAAGTAATTTTCTAGCACGAATATCTTGATATAGTCCAATTACAATATTTGCGATTAAAATAACCAAAAACGCAAAGGAAGTAATAGAAATCCTTGCAACAATCATTAGTGCTGCAATTGCAAAAAGTAAAAGATTCCAGAAATTAATTACGTTTTCGTAAATAATCATAAAATATGATTTAGTAACGTGCTTTTTAGTTTTATTAACTAAGCCGTCTTGTTGACGCGCAAAAACTTGAGCACTTGATAAACCGTTTTCTACATCAACGGGAAAATCTTCTCTATTGTTTACGACTGTATTTTTTACGCGAATGTGTTTAAACATGAATATACAAACGACCTAAAGTTATAAACTTTGTGAAATAAGTATAGCAAATTTTATACACTGTACAAATGTTATTTACGCTTTTCTTTGAAAAAGCTTGACATCATTTTTCCACATTCTTCCTGAAGAATGCCACCAGTAATTTCTGGATGATGATTTATATTTTTAACTTCAAAAAGATTAAATGAACTAGCTAAAGCTCCACCCTTTAAATCAAGTGCGCCATAAACAATTCTTTTTATTCTTGTCCAAAGTAAAGTTCCGGCACACATTGAACATGGTTCGATTGTCACATAAATTGTGCAATCTTCAAGTCTCCAACTATTGAGTTTTTTGCATGCTTTTCTAATTGCATTAATTTCAGCATGACTTGTTGGATCGTTGCTCTTTTCTCTTAAATTATGTCCACGAGCGATAACTTTGTTATCCTTTACGATAATCGCCCCCACTGGGACCTCGTCTAAAGATGCAGATTTTTCTGCTTCTTTTATAGCCATTAACATAAACTTCTCGTCTATTGATTTCATAAATTAAAACCATCGCGCATGACCTGGTCTCCTTAAGGCTGCTACATTCCTGTCCTGACCTGGTTCGAAGTAGACCATCGCGATGGCGAGAAAATTATAGCAAATAGAAAGTAACAAAAAAAGCAGTAATTTTATTTACTGCCTTTAAGTTAAGTTATTATTTCTTGATAGGTTTAATGTATTCAAGTCCGCCCATCCATGGTCTTAAGACTTCTGGAATCTTGACGCTTCCATCAGCTTGTTGCATTTGTTCAACTAATGCTGGGAAGACACGTGAAGTTGCAAGTCCTGAACCATTTAATGTATGAGCATACTTGGTTTTACCAGTTGCTTTGTCACGGTATCTAATCATTCCACGTCTTGCTTGGTAATCATGAGCAGTTGAGACAGAGCTAACTTCTTTATAAATACCAATTGATGGGATATAGATTTCTATATCGTATGTTCTTGCCATAGAAGCAGAAATGTCTTCTGCTGCTAATTTAGAAACACGGAATGTAAGACCAAGTTTTTCAAGTAATGAAATTGCTTTTCTAACAAGTTCTTCGAATGCTGGTTGATCGCCTTCTTCTGTAGTATATTGGAACATTTCAATTTTATTAAATTGATAACCACGAATCATACCACGTTCTTCTGTACGATATGTGCCTGCTTCTCTACGATAGCATGGTGTGTAAGCAAAATATTTCTTTGGAAGTTCATCTTCTGCGAGAATTTCGTCTCTATGCATATTAACAAGAGCTGTCTCTGCAGTTGGAAGAATGAATTTCTTTGGTTCTGAATTGCTTAACCAGAATACATCTTCTTTAAATTTTGGGAATTGTCCGGCGACGTATCCACTTTCTTCATTCAACATGTGAGGTGGAAGAATCATTGTGTATCCATCTTTTAGATGTTCGCTAATGAAGAAATTAAGAAGAGCCCATTCAAGTTGTGCACCAAGTCCAGTGTAAACCCAACAACCATGACCTGACATTTTTGCGCCTCTTTCATAGTCGATAAGACCTAAAGATTCACAAAGATCAACATGATTTTTGGCTTCGAAATCAAATTTAATTGGTTTTCCATATTCGTGGATAACCTTATTATTTTCTTTTCCGCCTGCTACTAAATCGTCATCTGGAAGGTTTGGAAGTGGCATAAGGAAGTTTTTAATTTCTTCTTCAACTTTGCCAAGTTCAACTTCATCAGCTGCAGACTTTGCAGAAATTTCTTTAACTTTTGCAAAGATTGCATTGATGTCGCCGCCTTCTTTTTTAACTTGAGGAACAGATGCAGAAAGTTTATTTCTTTCAGCTTTTGCTTGTTCAACAGAGATGAGCAATTCTTTCCTTTTATCTTGCAATTTAATTAATGGATCAAAATCGACGATACAACCTTTTTTAGCAAGCTTTGCAGCAATGCCTTTTGGATCATCAAGAATTAATTTTACATCGATCATAATTAAATCCTTCTTTCTTATTTTGAGGGGGTCTTGATTTTCTCAAAAACCCCCTGTTTTCTCGAGAAATCCCTATGAATTCCCGTATATTTTATTCATTTTCAGCTGGAGCTTCTACTGCTTCAACTGGGGCTTCTTCAGCACCTTCTTCTGCGTCTTCATGTGGGACGACAGTGATGGAAGAAACACGTTGTTTTTCATCTTCTAATCTGATGACTTTGACACCTTGAGTAACACGGTGTGCAATCTTAACTTGTTCAAGCGGAATTCTGATAATGACACCAGTGTTGGTAACCATCATTAAGTCTTCATCACCTGCAACAGCTCTCATTGCAACGAGCTTACCGTTCTTGACTGTGCAGTTAAGAGCAGTAACACCTTTTGCACCACGTTTGGTTTCACGGTATTCGTCAACTTCTGACATCTTACCGAAACCATGAGATGTGATAACAAGGATGTAATTTCCTTCAAGTGAGGTTGTCATACCGACTGTGACTGCACCATCATCGAGTTCGATACCCTTAACGCCTGATGCTGTACGGCCAAGTGGACGTGCTTGATCTTCTTGGAATCTAACAAGTTTACCCTTGCTGGATGCAAGACAGATTTTTGCATTACCATCTGTTTGTTTAACATCAAGTAATGCATCACCTTCACGAAGTGAAATAGCAATCTTACCATTCTTACGAACTGATTCATATTCTTTAACTGGAGTACGTTTTACTAATCCGTCCTTTGTTGCGAAGAATAAGAAGTGTCCTTCAGAGTAATCCTCAATTGGGATGATAGACATAATCTTTTCACCCTTTTCAAGGTTGAGTAAGTTTTGAATTGGAATGCCTTTGGAGACTCTTGAGCCTTCTGGGATCATGTAGCCACGGAGACGATAAACTCTTCCTAAATTAGAGAAGAACATAACGTCAATGTGTGTTCTTGTGTGTAACATGATTGAGACTTCGTCTTCATCATTTAAGGCTGTGCCACGGACACCACGACCACCACGGTTTTGAGCACGGAATGTATCAGCATCCATTCTCTTAACATAGTTATTCTTGGATAATGTGACAACGATTTGTTTTTGAGGAATGAGTGCTTCATCTTCGATGGTTGCGGCTTCATCTGAAATATCGGTCTTACGTTCATCTGTATATTTCTCTTTAATTTCGAGTAATTCTTCAACGACAACGTCGGTGACATTTGCTTTTGATTCGAGAATATGATGGTATTTTGCGATATTTGCTTCAAGTTGAGCACGTTCTTCTTCGAGCTTGCCTTCTTCAAGACCAGTAAGTCTGCGGAGAGTCATAGCAAGAATTGCGGCTGTTTGTTCTTCGGAGAAACCGAATTTTTCCATTAATGCTTTTGTCGCATCTTCTGGAGTTGCTGATTTCTTGATTGTTTCAACGATTGCGTCAATATCGCCAATAGCTTTAAGTAAGCCACAAACGATGTGATCACGAGCTTCGTCTTTTGCAAGCAAGAACTTAGTTCTTCTTTCAACAACTTCGACTTGGAAGTCTAAGTATTTCTTTAAAATTTCAGTGATAGGTAAGATTTTTGGTGCACCATCAACTAAGCAGAGCATGATAATACCCATTGAAGTTTGAAGTTGAGTCATCTTATAAAGTTGATTCAAAATAACTTCAGGAATTGCGTCATGTCTAACATCGATAACGATACGAACATTACCTTTTGAAGATTCATCACGAATATCAGTAATTCCGTCGACAACCTTGTCTCTGACAAGATGTGCGATAGATTCAATCATGTTAGCTTTGTTAACTTGATATGGAATTTCGTGAACAATAATTTGTTTTTTGCCGGTCTTTTCGTTCTCTTTAATTTCAGCTTTTGAACGAATTGTGATAGATCCGGTACCAGTTTCAAAATAATCTTTGATTCCAGTTCTTCCTAAAATGGTAGCTCCTGTTGAGAAGTCAGGACCAAAGAGGTAATCTTGCATAATCTCAAGTGGAGTAATTTCAGGATTTCTTGCAACAGCAACAACGGCGTCAATTGTTTCGCCTAAGTTGTGTGTTGGAATATATGTTGCCATACCAACAGCGATACCATTACTACCATTGACAAGTAAGTTAGGGAATCTAGCTGGTAAGACTGATGGTTCAACTTCTGTACCATCGTAGTTGTCAACCATATCAACTGTGTTACAGTTGAGGTCGCGAACCATTTCGGTTGCGAGCTTTGTCATTCTTGCTTCGGTGTAACGCATAGCAGCTGGTTCATCGCCGTCGACAGAACCAAAGTTACCGTGACCATCAACAAGTGTATAACGCATTGCGAATGGTTGAGCAAGTCTGACTAATGTTGAATAGATTGCTGAGTCGCCGTGTGGGTGATATTTACCCATAACATCACCAACGATACGGGCTGATTTCTTATAAGGAGTTCCAGGAACCATTCCTGTAACGTGCATACCATAAATGACTCTACGGTGAACTGGTTTACAACCATCACGAACATCTGGAATAGCACGAGCAACAATAACTGACATTGCGTAATCAAGGAAGGAATTTCTAACTTCTTGAGCTAAATCTGTATCTTCAAGACCAGCTGCGACACCGGCTTCAATTGCAGGAGCTTCTTCATTAGCTTCTTCTTCGACTACTTCATTTTCTTTTAATTCGTCTGCCATAATTTTACTCTCCTTTCATTAGATGTCTAAGTTCTTAACGAACTTAGCATATTTGTGAATGAACTCTTTTCTTGGTAAGACTTCATCACCCATTAAGTCTGTAAAGACTTGATCGGCTTCGATAGCATCACTCATAGTGACACGGAGCATTTTACGATGTGCTGGGTCCATTGTTGTTTCCCAAAGTTGTTCTGCGTCCATTTCACCAAGACCTTTATAACGTTGGAATGGGTATCCAGGTTTTAAAGCGAGTTGTTTTTTGATGTTTTCAAGTTGATCATCGTTGTAAGCATAATATGACTTACCATGGTAATCGACTTTGTATAGAGGTGGTTGTGCAATGTAAACATAACCAGCTTCAATTAATTCCTTCATGAATCTGAAGAAGAATGTTAATAAGAGGATTCTAATGTGGCTTCCGTCAACATCAGCATCGGTCATAATAACGATTTTGTGATAACGAGCTTTTTCGATATGGAATTCTGGGTCAATACCAGCACCGATAGCGACAATCATGTTACCAATTTCAGCGTTTTCGAAGGCTTTTTCTTGAGTTGCCTTTTCAACGTTTAAGATTTTTCCACGAAGTGGAAGAATTGCTTGTGTCTCACGGTCACGTCCGTTTTTGGCTGAGCCACCAGCGGAGTTACCTTCGACGATGTAAAGTTCGCACTTTTCTGGTTCTTTGCTGGAGCAGTCAGCTAATTTTCCAGGAAGAGTTGTGACTTCAAGACCAGTTTTGCGACGGACTGATTCTTGTGCAGCACGTGCAGCCATACGGGCTTTTGCTGCCATTGTAAGTTTTGCAACAATTTGTTCGGCAACTTTTGGATTTTCCATAAGGAATCTTTCAAGTTGTTCGCCGACGATTTGTGAAACAATCTTACGAACTTCGGAGTTACCAAGTTTTGTCTTGGTTTGTCCTTCGTATTGTGGGTTTGGGTGTTTAACTGAGATAATTGCGGTTAAACCTTCCAAAATATCGGATGTTTCAAGGTCTGATTGATCATCCTTGAGTAATTTTGCTTTTCTTGCGTAATCATTCATTACACGACGCATTGCAAGTCTGAAACCTTCTTCGTGGGTTCCGCCTTCATGTGTGTGAATGTTGTTACAGAATGAGAAGATTGTTGGGTTATAGCTCTCGTTATATTGCATAGCAACTTCACAATAGATATGACCTTTTTCTTCGTCGCCAACCATGTATTTTCCTCTACCTTCGCAATAGATAATTTCTTGCATGATTGGTTGTTTATTAAAGTTAATTGATTGGACGTATTCCTTAATACCACCTTCGTAGCAGTAAGTTTCTTCTTTAGCTGGAGCAACACGTGCATCTCTTACAACAATTCTGACACCTTTGTTAAGGTAAGCCATTTGTTTTAAGTGATCACAGATTACATCGTAATCATAGACTGTTGTTTCAGTAAAAATTGTGTCATCTGGTTTAAATGTAACAGTTGTTCCTGTTTGTTCAGCTGGGCAGTCACCAATTACTTTTAAGTGATCAAGTGGTTTACCACCACGACCAAACTTCATGTAATGGACTTTTCCATTTTTGTGAACGGTACATTCTAACCATTCAGACAAAGCGTTAACGACTGATGCGCCAACACCATGTAAACCGCCGGATACTTTGTATCCACCAGTTTCACCGAACTTACCACCGGCGTGTAAGATTGTAAAGACAGTCTCGACACCGGATAATCCGGATTTAGCAACGATGTCGACTGGAACACCACGGCCGTTATCTTCGACTGTGATGGTGTCGCCAGGGTTGATTGTGACTACGATTTTGTCACAGAATCCTGCTAGGGCCTCATCGATAGAGTTATCGACAATTTCCCAGACTAGGTGGTGAAGACCTGCTGCTGCAGTAGTACCAATGTACATACCTGGACGTTTGCGAACCGCCTCTAGGCCTTCGAGAACTTGAAGATCCTTAGCAGAATAGTCTGCATCTGGACGATCTTCGTTGGATGCGTCTACATTTAATTCGACTTGTTCATCTTGTTCTACCATTTAGCATTCCTCCTTGTAATGTTATGCTGTTTCACTTCATATATTGAAGCGTTTTTAACTGTTGTGTTTGTTGAGGTTATGAACACTTGTCCTAACCCCTTTACAAATGTAACTAATCTTTCTTTATGCTCTGAATCGAGTTCTGACATCACATCGTCGAGCACAATGATTGGTTTTAGGTCTTTATCCTCAATGAGGAAGAAAGGCGCTATTTTAAGGGCTATAACAGCGATTCTGTTCTCGCCCTGAGATCCTTGAAGGGAAATATCTTTTCCGTTCAGAATCATCTTCATGTCTTCGCGATGAATTCCGATTTGCGTCATCTTGTGTTTGATGTCGCTTTCTTCATTACGCTCGTATGCGCGTGCGCAGGAGACTTTAAACTTGTCATCCAATTTAATGAACGGCAAGTATTCAAGTTTTGCAGTCTCCATTTCACCTTTAAGTTGAGTGATAATCTTGCTCAAGATTTGGTTTATTTCAGAAATATAAGCCTGTCTATATTTGCAGATTGTCTCCTCAACTTCGATTAATTGGTCAGTGACAACTTTAAGTTGTACATGGTCAATATTATCTTCTTTAAGGATTGAGTTTCTTTCTCGAAGTAGTTTCTCAAAAATCATCAAATTCTCTAAATAGACTGGTGACTTTTTGGAGAGGTTAACATCGAGGAAATTGCGTCTCACCAAAGGTGAATCACTAAACATAAGCGTATCTTTCGGTTGAAAGACTAATACATTTATAAGTTTAGAAAGATCGGAAATTTTCTTAACTGGTTTGTCGTTGCAGGTGAACTTTTTGCTAGAAGAGGTCAATAGAGCAACGATATCTTTTTTTATGGTATCTTGCTCGATACTAGCCTCTATCGTGGCAAATTGGCGCCTATTCTTTATTAATTCAGCGCTTTCTAGTGTTCGGAACGACCTGGCCAAGGACAGAAAGTGAATTGCTTCAACAATATTTGTCTTGCCGGCTGCGTTATCACCGATAATGATATTGAGCTTTGGGTCAAACTCTACATCGACATAATCGTAGTTTCGGAAATTCCTGAGGGTAAGCTTTTTAACAATCATCTTTTGATCTCGAATCTTTGACCTAACACTTCAACAATTTCGCCACCTCTAAGTTTTCTTCCTCTTCTGTTGTCTGGCACTGAATCGATTCTAACTTCATTCTGTGCTAAGAAACTTTTTGCTTCTCCACCGTTTCCGATGATGTCTGCAAATTTGAGGAACTGACCTAAAGTAATGTACTCAGTTGTGATAGTAATTTCGGTTGTTTTTTTAATCATAAAAAAGGTTAAATTTTATCCTCGAGATACATTTTATCATATATAAAATAAAAAGGGAATAATAAATTCCCTTATTTTGTAATATGTTTATAATGTCGATTTTTCGGCAATTATGAACGCAATGGAGTGAGTAACATTTCGATGGAAGCATCTTTGTTATTTTTAACAACAAACGGCTTCATTTCACCGACAAATGCAATGGTGACATCCTCACATTTGCAAGCACGAATTGCGTCTGCAACAAACGAGGCACGGAATGAGATCTCTAAATGTTCTCCAGAGAATTGGAAAACTGATAATTTTTCATTAGCGGATCCAACAAGTGATGATCTTGAGATCATTTCTACTTCATCTTCATCCATAATGAGCTTAACAACACCTTCGTATTCTGCACTTAAAAGTGAGACACGTTCCATGGCTTTTAAGAACTCTTGTGAATTGACTTCCAAGAAGTAATTAAATTTGGTTGGAATGATGTTTTTTGTATTTGGATATTCACCATTAGTTAAACGTGTTGAAATAACGGAATTTCCAAAGGCAAAAATTGCTTTTTTATCGCTAATAGCGATAGTAACTTTTTCTCCACCTTCAAAACTTCTAACAATATCGACGAGTTTTTTAGCTGGAATATTTGCAACAAATTTGACATCTGAATCAATCTCGATTGTTTTACGAGCAAGTCTAGCAGTGTCGGTTGCTGTTGCAGTGAGCAAATTGTCATGTGCTTCAAGACTGACTGCTGTCAAAATAGGGCGTGTTTCCTTATTAGAGGCTGCAAAGGCGGTCGAATCAACTAATGCTTGTATATCTTTAGCATCAACTTCTAATGATGCCCCAGAAACGCTTAAATCAACTTGGATATATTCGTCTGCGCGAATTGAATTTAATTTGAAATTTGATTTTGAATCTTCAATTTTAAGAATTGAGCTATCAACAAGTTCAAATGTGACAGTTTCTTCTTCAAGGTGTCTAATAACCTCAATTAAGATTTTTGCTGCAACTAAAGTTTCACCTGGTTGACTGTTTCTAATAATTTCTTTATCACCAATCATGAATGGAACAATAGTCATAATTGTCATGTTGTTATCAGATCCTGTAATTTCAAGACCTTTTTCAGTTAATGCTAACTTAAAATTAGCTAATATAGGAAGTTCAGCTTTTTGTGGAATTGCCTTACTTACAAGGCTAAGTCCTTTCATTAATGCTTCTTTATCAATTGTAAATCTCATAATTATTTATTTCTCCTTTAGTATATTAGTTATATTAATAAGGCGTGTGGATAGTGTGGATAACTATGTATTTTTGCATGTACTTACATGTATTATAGCACGCATTTTGCCTCGCGCACGCACATATTTATATAAGATTATGCTTTTAATTGGTTTTTAATCTCGTTTATGGCCTGTTGTAGATTGGTGTTAGTTTTCAACTCTTTTTCCACTTTTTCTACCCCAGACATAACAGTTGAGTGATCCTTTCCGCCAAACGTTTGACCAATTTTTGTGTATGGTGTGTCTAGCATAATTCTAATTAAGTACATTGAGATGTGTCTTGCTAAGGCGACTGTGCCTTGTCTAGAAGGACCTGTAATTTGTGATGGTGTTAAGTTGTACTTGTCTGCAACAACTGAAATGATCTTTTGTTCATTGAGTTTTTGCTTAGAATCCTTAACATCAATCAAAGATTGAAGGGCTTCAAGTGCTACATCCATATCGATGTATCTTGTAGGTCTGAAACTTGTAACGTACCAGACCAATTTATTAAGAGCTTGGTCAATATCGCGGATGTTCTTAGAGAACTTACCAGCGATAAATTCAAGGACTTTTTGATCGAATGAATTAATGTCTAATGGACTGTTTTCGATTTTGGATTTTAAGATGGAAACACATGTAACAACATCCGGTTGATTGATATTGACTGTTAATCCAGCTGAGAATCTTGATTTTAATCTTTCTTCGAAAGATTTTAATTCAGATGGATGTCTATCAGATGTAATGACAATTTGTTTTCCGTGTTGGTGTAAAATGTTGAATACATCAAAGAAGAAGTTGCAAGTTAAATCTTTGTTTGCCATCATTTGAATGTCATCAATCATAAAAACATCAAAATTGGTAACAAAATCTTTTAATGCGTTAACATTTTGTTTTTCACCAGTTACGTGATTAACATATTCTTGAATAAAATCAGTCGAATCAATATAAAGAACTCTTTTTCCTGGCGCATTTGCTTTTATATGATTTGCGATTGCGTGAAGTAAGTGAGTTTTTCCTAAACCTGGATTCGAATAGATAAATAAAGGGTTAAAACCCTTTCCTGGATAAGTAGCAATATATAAAGCAGCTTGTTTTGCTTCTAAATTGCTTGGTCCAGTAACGAATGAATCAAAGGTAAAGGATGGATTGACGATAGAATTCTTGAAATATGTAGGTTTTTGTTCAACAGGGGCGGCAACATTTTTTAAATTCTCTTTTATATCAAATTTTGCTTTGCAAGGATTACCTAAAATCTTCTTTGCAGCATTTTGAATTTGATCAACATACTTGGAACTTAAAATTTTAACCGCTAAGTTAGAATTGACTGCAACGGTCATGACACCGTCTTCAATTGAGTGAATGTGTGATTCATCAAGAAAAACATCAAAAAACATGGTGTCTTCAATGGTTGCGTGTAATTCTTCTAATACTCTACTCCAGATGTTTTGGAGCTCAGAAACACTTTCATTCATATTTTCTACCTTCCGATTAAGACAAAAGTATAATTATTTATTTATAAATAGCAAGCACTATTTTTAAAAACTTATTTTTTCCACAAAAATCAACGAAAATTTATTAAGATTTAATCGATATTATTTGACTTTTCCACATATTTTATTAATTTTTCTATTCCCACTGTGAACAAATGTGGAAAACTAGCTGTTTACTTATCAACACAAAAATTACTTTCCACATACGTTTTGTTACTAAAAAGTTAGATTTTATCGGATTAATTTTCTATTCCCACTCGAGTTTTCAACATATTTTTTACATATTGTGAATTATGTTGCTAATTGTTGATTATTCCCGGTTTTTATGCAAAAAATCAAGTCAATTTTGTGGACAAGTAAACCGCTTACATTTTGTTTTTGTTGTTTAGAGGATTGTGTGTGCTCGCTACGCACCTGCATGTTGTAAAAATCTTTGACTAACTTGCTATGCGTGTGTATAATACTCCTCGCGTGCTAAAAGCACAGGGGAGATACACATATGAAAAGAACATATCAACCAAGCAAGAAACACAGACGCAATGTCCATGGTTTCCGTCAAAGAATGAAAACAGCAGGTGGTAGAAAAGTTTTAGCTGCCCGCAGACAAAAAGGAAGAGCAAAATTAACTGCTTAATTTTCCATGCTTGTTAAAAACCGCATCAAAAAACATCAAGAATTCCAAGAAGTGATTGCGAAGGGTGAACTTGTTAGATCAAAATTCTTCACATTTTATATTTTGGAAAACAAACTTGGGTACACTCGTATTGGAATCTCTGTTCCAAAGAAGAGCGGGACCGCGGTTATTAGAAACAAGATTAAGCGCCAAATACGCGCTATGTGTGCTCATAATACTGATTATTCTAAATCAATAGATTTAGTAATGATTATTAAAAAGGCATACAATACTGAAAATTTTGCTGAAATCGAGCAAGATATTCAGGAAATTTTTAAGAAGTAGGACAAACTCGTGAAGAAAAGAAATAAAGTAGCATTATTAGCATTAGGTTTAGTTGCAATTGGTATGGCTGCGTCTTCATGTACAGCAAATTTCTGTACAAATGTTGAGAAGAGCAGAATAGCTTTTGCTGTTGAACCAGGCGTTTCAGAATTTGTTATTGATAAAACAGGTTCTGAATCTTTTGTTGAAAACGAATTCGATCTTAATGGAACTACTGTTTATCAAATTGTTAAGGTTAATGAAGACAACACCTATGAACATGCTCCACAATTAAATAGCATTATTAGTTCTGCAAATTCATCAGGAATTTATACACCTTCTAAAGAATATTTTATCAATTTTGATAAATTAGCTTTCCAAAAAATGCTTGATGCAAATGCAGCATCTGAACAACCAAAAAGTGAAGTTTCTGAAATTTTACATATGTATGGTTATTTAAGATATTATGATGCAGCATCTGATAGCATTTTTGGTGGTTATAAAGCAATCAATAACGAATTAAGAAATTCATTAGATCTTGAAAAAGCAGCTTCTATTGATTTTGAAAATGCTTATATTTCAACAATGACTAGCGCTGTTGAACAATTCCGTTCCTGTATTACCACTGTAAGTGGTAATTACGGAAACTATGGTGATAATAAGGATGTTTCAGTTTGGCTAGACAAAGTAACTTGGGGCGAAGCCTGGGGTAAGGGCGGCCACGTTATTGAAGGATTAATCGTTTATCCTGTAGCATGGTTGGTCGATACATTTGCAAATATATTTGCAGGACACGATCCAGCTAACTTCTTGCAAGGTGTTCCACAATTACTCTCATTAATTTTGGTTACAGTTATTGTCCGTTTATTCATCTTCTTAGTAACAATTAAATCTACATTGTCACAACAAAAGATGACTGCACTTCAACCTGAACTTGCAAAAATTCAACAAAAATATCCAAACGCAAATACAAATCAAGCTCAAAAACAAAGACTTGCTGAAGAGCAAATGCGTTTGTATAAAAAGCATAAAGTCAACCCGTTATCTCAATTACTTGTACTTATAGTACAATTCCCAATCTTTATTGGTGTTTGGGGTGCAATGCAAGGTTCTGCAGTCTTGGCTACAGGACAAGTTATGGGTTTACATTTATCCGATTCAATATGGACAACTTTAAGAATGGGTCCTAAAGGAAATGTTGGCTGGTGGACAGCATTTGGATTAATTATTTTGATGTCTGTTTCCCAATTCATTTCTTTGAAGGTTCCACAATGGATTCAAAAAGCAAAAACCAAAAAGGTTGCTCGTATGGGAGTTAACCCAGCTCAAAAATCACAAAACAGAACAGCAAACATCGTTTCTTATGTAATGTTAGCTATGATTATTATCATGGGCTTCACATTACCAGCAGCAATGGGTGTTTATTGGTTTATCGGTGCTATTGTATCTTTGATACAAACACTCTTAACTCAATACGTCTTCATTGGTAAGAAACGTAAAAAATAGGAGAAAATTATGAAAGAATATACCGCTAAGACTGTTGAAGAAGCAGTCAAGGTTGCAAGTGAAGAACTTGGAATCGAAGAAAACGATTTAATCTTTACTATAACCGAAGAAAAGAAAGGTTTAATTGGTAAGAAAGCAACAATTACCGTTTACGAATTATCCGATGCAATTGAATTTGCAGAGAAATACGTCAAAGACGTTATCGAATCATTAGGCGTTGGTTCAGTAACAACAAAGACCTCGCTTGAAGATGATATTATTCGTATTCAAGTTGATTCAGACCACAATCCAATTTTAATTGGAAAGAACGGTGTCACACTTCAAGCCCTTACTGAAATTACTAGATTAGCAGTTTCAGGAAAATTCCGTAGAAGATTTAGAATCTTACTTGATATTGGCGATTATAAGAACGCTAAATATTCAAGAGTTGCTTCCATTGCACGTAGAACTGCAAAAGAAGTTCAAAAAACAAAAGTTGATGTCACTTTAGATCCAATGCCATCAGATGAACGTAGAGTTGTTCATAGCGCAGTAGCTGAATTCTCACACATCAAAACCGAATCTATTGGTGAAGGTCACAAAAGAGCAGTTACAATTAAATACGTTGAATAATAGAGATTTTTAATCTCTATTTTCATTATAAAATATGTTTGAAACCATAGTAGCATTAGCAACACCACCAGCAAAGTCAGCTCTAGCTTTAATTAGATTGTCTGGAGATGATTGTTTTAAGATTGTTTCTAAAGTTTTTTCTAAAGATTTAACTAAGGTTAAGGAAAAAGGAATTCACTATGGTTTTATTTTGGATAATGAAAAACAAATTGATCAGGTTGTTTTATTAACTTATGTTGCACCACATTCGTTTACTGGCGAAAATTCTGTTGAAATAATTACACATGGTTCAATGTTGATTGTAAATCAAATAATAGCCCTTTTACTTAAGTCAGGAGCTAGGATGGCCACCAATGGTGAATTTAGCTCTAGAGCCTATTTAAATGGCAAAATTGACCTAGTTCAAGCAGAAGCAATCAATGATATGATTAATGCAACCACTGCTGAAGCTAAAGATTTATCTATGGTTTCCTTAATAGGAAAGACATCAAAAATCTTCAAACCAATTAAGGATGAAATAGGAGAAATTCTTTCTCATATTGAAGTAAACATTGATTATCCTGAATACGAAGATATTGAAGTTACTTCTAAAGAAGAAATTATTACTAAGTGTTCAAAAATTGTTGAAGATGTTAATAAGTTAATTAAACAAGGCGAGAAAGATAGAATTTATAAAGAAGGTGTAAAAATTGCAATTGTAGGAAAACCGAACGTTGGAAAATCCTCACTTTTAAATGTTTTCCTTAAGGAAGATAAAGCAATTGTTACCGATATTGCTGGTACAACTAGAGATATTGTTGAGGGCGAATTTAATCTTTCAGGCGTTCCTGTTCATTTATATGATACCGCTGGTCTTAGAGACTCAACAGACGTAATAGAACAAATTGGTATTAGCAAAGCTAAAAAGGTAATCGATGAAGCAGATTTAATTCTTTTCTTGGTGGACGATACTGGTTTTGATGATGAATTATATTCATTGATAAAAGATAAAAAACATTTAGTTGTCTATAGCAAAGCAGATTTAGTTTCAAAGAAAGAAAAAGATAAAATTTATATTTCTGCTAAGGAAAATAATATTTCCGATTTAGTTAATAAAATTAAAGAAGAGTTAAATATTGGTGAAGTTACAATTAAACCGTCTTTTAACAATACAAGACAACTCGGAATCTTAAAAAGTATGGTTATGTATCTTGATCAAGCAATTTTAGATGCAAAAGATAATCAGCCAATCGATTTAATTTCAGTAAATATTATGGCTGCTTATAATTCTTCTTTAGATTTATTAGGCGAGAACAACAAAAACGATTTAACAGATGAAATTTTCTCTCGTTTTTGTGTTGGAAAATAACTTAGATGATTGACACACATTGTCACATAAATGATGAAGCTTATTTAGCTCATCCAGATGAGTATATTTCAGAAGCTCAAAATGCAGGTGTTTCTGAATTTTTAAATGTTGGTTTTGACCTAAAATCTTCTAGAATTGCAGTGAAAATCGCTCAAAATCACGAATATGTTTACGCAGCAGTAGGCATTCATCCAAGCGATGTTAAAAAGGCTGGTGAACATGATTTTGAGGAGATTGAAGAGCTTGCCAAAAACAAGAAAGTAATTGCCATTGGAGAGATAGGTTTAGACTATTATTGGGATAAAGATTCAGAGGTAAGAAATTATCAAAAGAAAACATTCATCCAACAAATAGAAATTGCTAACAAATTGAATCTCCCAATCTCGATTCATTGTCGAGATGGCCTTGAGGATTGTCTAGATATCTTAAAAAAGCATAAAGTTAACCACGGAGGCATTATGCATTGTTATGCAGGAAGCGTGGAAATGGCATCAGAGTTTATCAAATTAGGTTTCTTACTTGGATTTGGAGGAACAACAACCTTCAAAAATGCAGTTAGACCTAAAGAAGTTGTTGCAAGTATACCTTCCACCGCTTATGTTTTAGAAACCGATGCACCTTATTTGACTCCAGAACCATTTAGAGGACAACCAAATCACTCAAAATATCTTTATTTGGTTAGAAACAAGATTGCAGAGTTAAGAAACATAACTCCTGAACAAGTAGAAAAAGAAACTACCGAAAACTTTAAAAGAGTATTCGATTTATGAAGACAAAAATTAATGGAATTTTAGTTGTGGAAGGCAAGTCTGATGTGGCCTTTCTTTCACAATTTATTGATGCTGAATTTGTAACAACAAACGGTTCAGAAATATCCTTGAAAACCATAGAATATTTGAAAAATTGCCGTGAAAACCGCGATATTTTTATATTGACAGATCCTGACAGTCCGGGCAAAAGAATAAGAGATGTATTAGATGCAGAGATACCAAATTTAAAGCATTGTTTTGTAGCTAAAGAGAAATCAATAAAACATAATAAAGTTGGTGTTGCAGAATCAACTCAAGAAGAAGTGTTAAATGCTTTAAAAAATTATATTGTTAATTCAAAAGATCCAATTGGAAATATACAAATGTCAGATTTGGTAGCCTTAGATCTTGTTGGGAGCGTCGATTCGAATGCTAAAAGAGAAAAAATCAGTGAAAAGTTCCATTTGGGATTCTGTAATGCAAAAACTTTTCTTAAAAGAATCAATAATTGTGGTATAACATTGGAAGAGTTAAAGGAAAACTTATGAACGAGAACCAATATTTTGAAAACGTAAGGAGCTATAAATTGCTTGCCAACAAATCGCTAGGCCAGAATTTTTTAATTAATCCTGAAGTTGCAAAAAACATTGTAAATTTGCTTGAAGTTTCTGATAAAGATGAGGTTATTGAAATTGGCTCTGGTTTAGGCAGTTTATCCTATTTTTTGTCAAAAATCCCTGCAAAAACCCAATTAATTGATATTGATGAAAGAATGCTGCAATTCTTAAATGATCAATTTGGAAACATAAAAAATGTAATCATCAGAAGACAAAATATTTTGAAAGAAGATTTAGCAAAATACACAAAAATTATTGGTAATCTTCCTTATTACATCACCTCTTCAATAATTGAACATATTTTATTAACAGCAGTGAACGCAGACAAAATAGTTTTAATGACTCAAAAAGAAGTTTATCCAAAACTTTTGTCTAATTTTAAGAGTCCATTATCATTATTCTTAAATTATGTTGTAGACATTTCTCCAGCTAAAGATGTTGGAAGAAATAATTTCGCACCAATTCCACACGTTGATTCTGTTGTTTTTACATTAACTCCAAATAAGAATATTAAAAATGAAAATAATAAAAAATTGCTAAAACTTTTGCAGCAACTCTTCTTATTAAGAAGAAAGAACATTTTAAATAATTTAACAAATGTTACAAAAAACAAAGATAAAGCAAAAGAAATTTTGGTAAAACTCGGTGTTGACACAAATAAAAGACCTGAAGAATTAGACATTAATTTCTACATCTCGTTATTAAAAGAATTGAACTTTTAAGTTCTTGAGGAAATAATATTAATATGTACGCAAAAGCATTCGCAAAAATTAATATTTACCTTGATGTAAAAGGCAAAACCGAAAACGGATACCATGATTTAGACATGGTTATGTTACCACTTGAATTACATGACGTTATCGAGATTGAATACCGTCCTTTAATGAGAGACACATACATAGTATGTGATAGAGTAGAAGAATCTGAAACAAAATATGATTTAATTCATCAAACACTTGATGCTTTTAGAAAGAAATTTGGTGCGACAGGTAATATGAATATTACAGTTCACAAAGAAATTCCTATTTGCGCAGGTCTTGGCGGAGGATCTTCAAATGCTGCTGCATGCTTAAAAGCATTTAAGAAAATTTTTAAAGTGAAAATGGAACCTGAAGAGGAACTTGATTTTACTTTAAAACTTGGTGCTGACGTTCCTTATTGTATGGCAAATGTTCCTGCGCATGTTGAAGGAATTGGAGAAAAAGTTACACCAATTCCATGCGCAAAACGTTTCCATGTTATTATTATTAAACCTAAATTAGGTTTATCTACTAAAAAAGTATTTGAAGCATCTGACAATTTTGTTATGAAGCACGGAGATGTTAATAAAGTTATCAAAGCTCTTGAGCTTGGTGATGAAAACATGCTTGCTGAAGGAATGTTCAACTCCTTAGAAGAAACAGCAATCTCCTTAGTTCCAGAAATTCAAACAATTAAAGACATGCTTAAAAAGGATGGATTTAAATGTGTTCTTATGACTGGCTCCGGAAGCTGTGTCTTTGCACTTACCACAGATGCTGGTTTAGCCTATTCTAAGTACCTTAAATACGATAATAAAGGCTATGATGTATATTTAACCAAAACAAAGAAAGTGAGATAACTATGTTATTTATCGAATGTTACGGCAAAAATGTTTACATTGACGATGAATTAGTAGGTTACATTTCTCCAGATGGAGATATGTTTGCAAACGGTCATAAGTTTGGAATGTTAACACCTGAAGGAGAAATTTACATTCAAGGCGAATATGTCGGTTATATAGAAGATAATAATGATATCTACATACGCGAAGAATTCGCTGGTTATGTAACTCCAAATAATGATCTAAAATTAGATTCTCAAGCACTTGCTAGAGGAAAATAAAAATTAAAAAAGACGCGAATAAAAAAATGCGTCTTTTTATTTATTTAAATAAATAAGATAGGTGATTAGATCTTTTCGTAACGTGGTCCAAGCACTTGGAGCTGTTCATCGATTGAGAATGTTAGAGGATCATCAAGATACTCTTTGTATTCTCTTTCAATTTCTTTCTTGCTCTTTGGTTTGGAATCAAATGGATCAAACATTTATACTCTCCTTACCTAAATATATTATACTAAATAATTTGCAGATATGCAAATTATTTATGCACACATATGTGCATAAAAGAAAGCCCCAGGCGAACCTGAGGCTTAATTAGTTCAAATTAGAACTTATTTTCTGTGTTTAATTGCAGCTTGAGCAGCAGCTAAACGTGCAACTGGAACACGGAATGGTGAACATGAGACATAGTCGAGTCCTGCTCTGTGGTAGAAGTCGATTGAGTTTGGTTCACCACCAGTTTCACCACAAACACCAATGTGGAGATCCTTACGTGTAGCACGGCCGAGTTTAACGGACATGTCAACGAGTTTACCAACACCGTTTTGATCGAGTGTCTTGAATGGATCTTCTTCAAAGATCTTGTTGCTGTAGTAATCTGGTAAGAACTTAGCAGCGTCATCACGGCTGAAGCCGAATGTCATTTGTGTTAAGTCATTTGTACCAAATGAGAAGAATTCTGCTTCTTGAGCGATTTCATCTGAGAGCAATGCAGCTCTTGGGATTTCAATCATGGTACCAACATGATATTTCATGTTAACGCCAGCTTCTTTAATGAGCTTGTCTGCAACTTCGCAGATAATCTTCTTAACGAACTTAAGTTCTTTAACTTCGAGTACAAGTGGAATCATGATTTCTGGTTCAATTGCTTTACCAGTTCTCTTTGAAACTGCTAATGCTGCCTTAATGATAGCATTTGTTTGCATTTCACAGATTTCTGGATATGAAACAGCTAATCTACATCCACGGTGACCCATCATTGGGTTGAATTCGTGTAAGTATTCGATACGATCTTTAACTTGTTGAACTGTTCTACCAGTTGCTTTAGCAAGTTCTGCAATCTTATCTTCTTCTTGTGGGAGGAATTCGTGTAGAGGTGGATCAAGTAAACGAACGTTTACATTGAATGGAAGCATTGCTTCATAGAGTGACTCGAAGTCTGCTTGTTGCATTGGTTCGAGTTCTGCTAATGCAGCACGTCTTTCTTCTACAGTGTCCGCAAGAATCATCTTTCTCATAGAGAAGATTCTGTCCTTATCGAAGAACATATGTTCAGTACGGCATAAGCCAATACCTTCAGCGCCAAATTCTCTTGCTTGTTTTGCATCTCTTGGAGTATCGGCATTTGTACGAACTTTTAAGGTACGTGCTCTGTCGACCCAAGCCATTAATCTACCGAAGTAACCTGCTGTGAGGTCTGGCATAACCTTTGCGATTGAGCCAAGGTAGACTTTACCTGTTGAACCATCGAGTGATAATTCATCTTGGTCTGTGTAGACTTTACCATTAATGGTAACTGTACGAGCTTCTTCATCAATGATAGCTTCTTTACAGCCACAGACACAGCACTTACCCATACCACGGGCAACAACGGCTGCGTGTGAAGTCATACCACCACGCATTGTGAGAACACCTTCTGCAGCGACCATACCAACGATGTCTTCTGGGGATGTTTCTGCACGAACAAGGACAACTTTTTCCTTATTTGCGTGACGTCTTTCAGCTTCTTCAGCTGTGAAGGCAATTTTACCAGTGCCTGCACCTGGACCTGCAGCTAAGCCTTGTGCGATTGGTTCATGTTTTGTTAAGTCATCCTTATCAAATGCTGGTAAGAGAAGCTTATCAAATGATACTGGATCAATTCTTAAGACTGCTTCGTCTTCGCTGATTAATCCTTCATCGACTAAGTCACATGCAATCTTTAATGCGGCTGCTGGTGTACGTTTACCATTACGTGTTTGTAAGAAGTAGAGTTTACCTTCTTCGACGGTAAATTCCATATCTTGCATATCTCTGTAGTGGTGTTCCATCTTTTTGATGGTTTCAACGAATTGGTTGTAAACATCTGGCATTCTTGCCTTGAGTTCTTCAATATGAAGTGGGGTACGAATACCTGCGACAACGTCTTCGCCTTGTGCGTTTGGTAAATATTCTGCGGAAATAACTTTTTCACCTGTACCTGGGTTACGTGAGAATGCAACACCTGTACCTGATGTTTCGCCTTTGTTACCGAAGGCCATTGATTGAACGTTAACAGCGGTTCCCCATGAATATGGGATTGAGTTCATCATACGATAAACGTTTGCTCTTGGGTTATCCCAGGAACGGAAGACTGCTGTAACAGCTTCAAGTAATTGAACTTTTGGATCTGATGGGAATTCTTCACCAAATGTTTTCTTGTAGTAAGCTTTATAAGCTTTGACGAGATCTTTTAATTGATCTGCAGTAACTTCTGTATCGAGTTTGTAGCCATTCTTTTCTTTGAGCTCATCAAGCATCTTATCCATTTCGGTTCTTGGATGACCTTTGGCGATGTTTGTAAACATAAGAATGAAACGACGATAGCTATCAAATGCGAATCTTTCGTTACCAGTTTCTCTTGCTAAGGCTGCGACAGTAACATCATTTAAACCTAAGTTTAAGATGGTATCCATCATACCTGGCATGGAAACTCTTGCGCCTGAACGGACAGAGACTAAGAGTGGGTTATGATCTCCACCGAAGTTTTTGCCTGTTTCTTTTTCAACTTCTTTGATGTGAGCATAAATGTCTTCAACGATGTCATCTGGTAATTTTTTACCTGAATCATAGTAGAGATTACATGCTTCTGTTGTGATGGTAAATCCTTGTGGAATTGGAACTCCAATGCTGGTCATTTCCGCAAGACCGGCACCTTTACCACCTAACAACTCTTTGCCTAAACCATGGGCTTCTTTGAAGTTGTAGATGTATTTCTTTGCCATATTATTCCTCCTAAAGTGACAATAATATACGATGTGCTGAAATCGCACACGAATATGAGTATACACACATACGAGTGTAATCGCAAAGAAAAAATAATTGAAAAGCGGTTTCAAAAAAGATTAAAATCTAAATAAATAGAGGCAGCAAACATATGAAAGAACCACTCATTCTTACCATAGATTTTGGTACGCAATCAGTCCGTGTTGGACTTATTAATAAAAAAGGCGACATAGTCGCCATGGAAAGAGTTAAGTATGAACCAGCATACCACTCACCGGTTGTTGGATACGCTGAACAAGATCCAGATTATTACTTCAATTCTCTTTGTACTTGTACTAAGAAAATTGCAAAAAATAATTCTGAATTAATGAGCGATGTTCTTGGAATCTCAATGTGTTTCTTTAGAGACTCTGTTGTTTGTTGTGATGAAAACCTAAAACCTTTACGTCCTGCAATTCTTTGGTTAGACGAAAGAAGAGCAGAAGGAAAGGAAAAACTCCCTGCCCTTTCAAGAGCTATTTTTAAGCTCGTAGGAATGGGCCCAACTATTGAGCTCAATCGTAAGAGATCAATGGGAGTTTGGCTTAAGGAAAATCAACCAGATATTTGGAAAAATACGGCGAAATTCATGATGATTTCCACATATATTACCTCGAAACTCGTTGGAGATTATGTCGATTGTGCATCATGTCAAGCAGGCCATTTACCTATCGATTTTAAGAGAGGACACTGGTACAAAAAAGACACTCATTTGAAAGGCCAAGTTTTCGGTGTTCCAAACAAAAAACTTTGTCGTTTAACCCAAGCTGGTGAAGTAATGGGAACTATCTCAAAAGAAGCTGCAGAAGCAACTGGATTACCTGCAGGTATGAAAATGTTTTCTGGTGGCTCTGATAAATCAGCTGAAACACTTGGACTTGGTGTTGTTAATGATAAGATGGCTGCAGTTTCATATGGAACAGCATGTACAGTTGAAGTTCCAGTAAAAAAATATAGTGATGCTGAACCATTCCTCCCATCCTATCCTGACATCGTCAGCGGTTACGATATGGACGTTCAAGTCTATCGTGGTTATTGGATGTTAAATTGGTTTATTAAACAATTTGGTTGTGAAGGTCCAACAGTTGAGCAAATTGTTGTCGACAGAAACATGATTCAATCATTTAATGATGAAATGGCCAAGATTGCTCCAGGATCTGACGGATTAGTCCTTCAACCATACTGGGGACCAGGCTTAAGAAGACCACTCGCCAAAGGCGCAATCATTGGATTTAGTGATGTTCACTCAAAAATTCATATGTATCGTGCAATTATTGAAGGCATTGGTTATTGTTTAAAAGAAGGTCTTGATTTATTTGAATCAAAACGTCTCCACCACAGAGTTGAAAAAATTAGAATTTCTGGAGGAGGATCACAAAGCGATGTTATTTGCCAAATTACTGCAGATATTTTTAATAGACCAGTCTCTAGAATTCAATCATTTGAATGTTCATCCTTAGGATGTGCTATGGCTGGATTCATTGCAGCAGGTGAATTTAAAACAAAAGAAGAAGCTGCTGAAGCAATGGTTCATGAAAGCGTAGAATTTAAACCAAATCCAGAGAACGTTGAAAAGTATAGATACTTGTATGAGCATGCATACATGAAAATGTATCCAAACTTAAAAGGTATTTATAAAGACATCAAAGAATTTGATGATAAATATTTAAAATAAAACAGGCTTGCGAATAAGCTGCATTACATTTTCTAAAGAAGGCACCTTAATAACAGGGTGCTTTTCTTGTAAAAATGAAAGATAAATTCCTTTGAAAACAAAGAACAAAGTATTAACAACATCAGCAGGTTCTCCTGCGATAATTTTGTTAGAATTTTGTCCTTCTTTTACGAGTTTTGTGAGCAACGAAAACAATGAATTTTTATCATCGTTTTTAATGATTATATTTAGGTAACAAACATTCTCAAATTTTGCTTCTGAAACGTCTAATAAAACTGAAATAATTTCTTCAATTTTTTCGTAACTTGAGCCTTCATTTATTGTGAAGAGTCTATTGTATAATTCAACATAAGTTGAACTTGTGAGCAATTTTTGGTAGATTTCATCGGAATTTTTGAAGTAGTGGTAAACAATTCCGTGAGAGCATTTTGCCTTGTTAGAAATCGCATCGATTGAGACCTTTTTTCCATTTAACGAAAACAGAGGAAGAGCAGCCTCTAAAATTGAGGTTAATCTCTCGTCTTTCATTTCAGAAAATTGTTCTCTAGTTCTCGGCATCTTCTTCAAATCCTGGATGATTTCTAACGTATTTAACAAACATGTATCCAGCTACAATTCCAAGAATTAGTAAAACTGGACCACCAATTTCATCAATTAAATCAAAATGACCACTCTTTGTGATGTAGTCAAACATTTTTGAATTAACAAAAACAGCAATTAATGAACCAATAATCATTCCAATTGAAGCGTAATATGTTCCAATTTTATGTGTTCTTAAGAAGTGGTTCATAACTGCAGAGAAGAAAATAAAACCTGCTAATGCACCAACAAAGAATGTTCCAAGAAGCCCAAGTGAGGTTCCAACATTTTGGAATTTGAATAAGCCAAGAATTGGTTCATAAAAACATAAAACGAGGAGTAACATTGAACCAGAAAATCCTGGAACAATAAGTCCTGCAGCTGAAACAAAACCAACTGCCAAAATGATCAAATACAAGTAAAAAGGAACTTGTTCAAAAAGATCATTAATTATGGAATTTGTGCCGAAAATCACCGATAAAACCCCAATAAGTGCGGTTAAAACAAAGAACACAATAAACGAAATAATGTATCGTTTTCTACGTGGTTCGCCTTTGACTTTATCGGTAACACTCGGAAGAGATCCAATGATTAAACCAGCGAATAAACAGACAATAGCAAACGCTGCATATTCCATGGCAAGATTGAGTGGATAAACAAGTGCAGCAACAGCTAAAAGCGCGCCAATTCCGAATGGTAATAGAATGATGAGATTTCTGAAAAAGTTTTTGGTAAACAACTTGGCAACAGCATTAACAACTTTTTTGTAAGCCCCAGCAACAAGAAGAATTGTTCCACCTGCGATTCCAGGAATAATTGCGCCCATACCAAAAGCAAGTCCTATGAGACCGTCTTTTATAGGAGTAGGCATTTTCTTTTTCATGTGAAACATTTTAACACATAATAATGGATTGTGATATAATCAAATGCAATTATGAAACTTATTGTTGGTTTAGGTAATCCAGGTAAAGAATACGCAATGACTCGACACAATTGCGGTTTTCGTGTTGTAGATGCTTTTGCTGATGCAACTGGTGTTGACATTGATAAGGAAGATTTTCATGGTATCTATGGAAAATTTAAATTAAACGATGAAGATGTTATTTTATTCAAACCATTAACAATGATGAATTTATCAGGAACTGCAGTTTATGAAATTGTTAAATTCTTTAAAATTCACAGAGAAGACATTGTTGTCATCTATGATGACATGGCTATTGAACCAGGCGCTCTTAGATTAAGAGCAAGTGGATCAAGTGGCGGCCAAAAAGGTATGGAAAATATCATTAAATGTTTAGCTACTGAAAACATCAAACGCATTCGTATTGGCATCGGTGAACCAAAATATGATGCTATTAAGCATGTTTTAGGTGAAGCAACTGGAGATGACAAAGTTAAAATAGACTCTGCTATAGATCGCGCAACAAAAGCTATACGCGAATTTTTGATAAATGATTTTCAAAACGCTATGTCTAAATTTAATGGAGGTGGTAATAGTTGAATGATGAACTCTTAAAACTTATTTCCAATTCTGAAGCTGCTACCCACCTCATTTCCAAAAGTGGGCAATTTGTCGTGGACGATACCATTGGAATTTCCCTGCTTTTCGCGGGTATTTTCAGCAAAAAGCCTGGGAAATACCTACTTTTAACATCAAATCTCTATACTGCTCAAAAGGTGTCTGATATCATCGCATCACTCATTGGAGAGGATAATGTTTATCTATTCCCAGTTGATGATATGTTGAGAAACGAAAGCCTTTCCTCATCAAAAGAATTGCTTGCTCAAAGATTGTACGTTCTAACAAAAGCACTAGAAGACAAACCAAAAATTATTGTCACCCATGCTTCAGCTCTAATTACACCACTACCAACTGTTAGTGATTTTTTATCAAACACATTTTTCTTTGAAAAAGATAAAGATTACAACTTAACAGAAGTTAAAAAGAAATTAGTCCAAGCAGGTTATGAGCAAGTCAATAAAATTGATCAAACTTTGCAATTTGCATCTCGTGGAGATATTTTAGATATTTATCCTGTGTCACAGGATAATCCTATTAGAATAGAATTCTTTGGAGACACAGTTGAATCGATTTCGTATTTTAATATTTCAAGCCAGACATCAATCAAACAAATTGAATCAATTAAATTTGAACCTGCAAATGATGTTTTATTCACAGATTTAGAAATTGGAGAGTTTAAAGACAATCTTGATAAGCAAATTGTAAAAGATAAGCAAAATTTATCTCCTGATTTAGCAAAATATTTGGAACAAAACGCTTACAACGATTATGAGAGAATTCAGAATCGTGTTTATCACCCTCATTTGTATAAATTTACCAGGTACATTAAACACTTTACTAATTCAATTTGTGACTACTTCAAAGCCGATCTTACTTTCATTTCAAACAAGAATCAATTCGACACTACAATTGACTTCATTACCAAGGAAGCTAAGAGCTATTTTTCCGAATTAAATGAAGGTGGAAAATTGATGACTCACCTCGAGTTATACAGCGATGTTAAAGATGTTCTAAAATTTGAAAAACACCTGGTTTTCTCGACTAATTTCCGCGAAAATCCCGAACAAATTGAGTTTAAGACCAATCCAATTATTTTCTCAAAAGCCAATTCATCTAACCTTCAAATTATCTTAAATCAGTACCTCTCAACTTCTGAAAAAATCGTACTCGCACTTTCAAATAAACAACAGTATGACACCGTTGTAGAATTCTTAAAATCTGAGAAAGTTCCATACGATGCACTTAAAGGTTTAGAGATTCCAACTAAGAAAATCGGCGTTTCTATTTTTTCACTTGAAGAAGGGTTTGAATTACCTGACGGAAAAATTGTTTTTGTATCTTCAAAAGAGCTATTTGGATTCCAAAATAGAGCATCAAGATTTTTGAATAGATTTAAAGAGGCTACAATCTTAAGAAATTACGAAGAATTAAAGCCTGGAGACTTTGTTGTTCATGAATATTACGGAATTGGTAAGTTCATTGATATTGAAACAATTGAAGTTGACGGCATTCATAGAGATTTTATTAAGGTTCAATATTCCGGAACCAGTGTTTTATTTATCCCGCTCACTCAATTTAGATTACTTCGTAAATATTCTGGAAGAGAAGGCGCTGAGCCAAAGCTTTCTAATTTAAATTCTGATGACTGGGAAAAAACTAAATCAAAAATTAAGACTAGAATCAATGAATTGGCAGATAGATTATATGCATTATATAGCGAAAGAGCACACGGAAAAGGCTTTGCCTTTTTGCCAGATGATGAGCTACAAGAATCATTTGAAAAAGAATTCCCATATCAATTGACTTATGATCAAGAACAAGCTGTTCAAGATATTAAGAAAGATATGGAGTCAAATGATGTTATGGATCGTTTGCTATGTGGTGATGTTGGCTTCGGTAAAACCGAAGTTGCCTTTAGAGCGGTCTTTAAAGCAATCTCCTCTGGTAAACAAGTTGCAATTTTGTGCCCAACTACCCTACTTTCAAGACAACATTATGAGCTTGCATGTGAAAGATTTAGAAATTTTGGTGTAAATATAGCAGTTATTTCTAGATTGGTCTCTGAAAAACAGCAAAAAGAATATTTTAAGGATATAAAGGAAGGAAAAATTCACTTAGTTATCGGTACTCATCGATTATTAAGTAAAGATTTTGAATTTAAAGACCTTGGTTTATTGGTTGTTGATGAGGAACAAAGATTTGGAGTCGAGCAAAAAGAAAGAATAAAAGAGATGAAGACAAATATTGATGTTCTATCTTTATCTGCAACTCCAATTCCAAGAACATTACAGCTATCTTTAATTGGCGTTAGACCAGTTTCACAAATTAACACTCCACCAGAGAATAGATCATCAATTCAGACCTATGTTACACCATTTAATGAAGGTGTTGTTAGAGAACTAATTGAGCGAGAATTAACGCGAAAAGGCCAGGTTTTTTACATACATAACGTAGTTTCTTCAATTCATTTGGTTGCAAATAGAATCAGCAGACAAATCCCTTCTGCGAATGTTGGAGTTGTTCATGGACAGATGTCGAAAGATGAGATTGAAGATGTCATGATGAGATTCTATTCTGGTGAAGTTAATGTCTTAGTTGCAACATCTATTATTGAGAACGGAATTGATATTCCAAACGCAAATTTAATCATTGTCGAGAACGCTGATCACTTTGGTTTGTCTCAACTTTACCAAATTAAGGGAAGAGTTGGACGTGGAAGTCGAATTGCATACGCTTATTTGTTCTATAATGAGCAAAAAACGTTAAATAAAGCAGCCCAAAAGAGATTAAAAGCCATTCAAGACTTTGCTCAATTGGGTTCCGGATACAAAATTGCACAAAGAGACCTTATGATTCGTGGTGCAGGCGACATTTTAGGACCTGAACAAGCTGGCTTTATTGACTCTGTTGGTCTTGAATTATACCTCAAACTTTTGAACGAAGTTATAGAGGAGAAAAAGACTGGAAAAGCATACGAACCACCTAAGCCTGTCAAACTCTTTAAAATCGATGCTTACATACCTGATTCTTACATGATAAAAGAGGATAAAGTTGAGCTCTATCAAGAACTTGAAAATGCCAAAAATATCCAGGAATTGCAGGGAATTAAGGCTAAAATCCGCGATATTTATGGAAAAATTCCACATGAAGTTATGCTCTTAATTAACAAGAGAAGAATAGATATGTTGATGAACAATGAAGAGTTCGAAAATGTGAATGAATATCCAAATGAAATTGAGATAGTTTTATCGAACAATTTTTCAAGCATTTCTGGAATTGGATCAGCATTATTTGAGATGCTAACCCCATATCTCAGTAAGATTAATGTAACCTATCTCAATAAAGTTTTAAAAATTAGACTCAAAAAGATCGATAACTGGGTGAAAGACCTTGAAACTATCATTGAATGCATTGTTGCACTTTATAAAAAATATAATAAGAAGGCGAAAAATGGTTAAGGACATCAAATTGAACTTAGATAAAAACAAAAAGTACGTTGTTGCGTGCTCTTTTGGCCCTGACTCAATGGCCTTACTTTCTGCAACCCTAAAAAATAATCTAAAAATTGTCGTTGCTCACGTTAATTATCACAAGAGAAATGTCTCAAATTTTGAGCAGGAATCTATAACTAAATTTTGTAAGGAAAATAATGTCGAAATTGAGCTGCTCGATACCGCAAATTTAACGGTGTCTGGAAACTTCCAAGAATGGGCTAGAGAAACGCGCTATAATTTCTTTAAAAAAGTATGTGAAAAACACGGTGCATTTGGTGTTCTTGTTGCCCACCAAGAAGACGATGTTATTGAAACCTATTTAATGCAAAAAAACCGCAAAAACCTAGTGAAATACTGGGGAATTCGCAAGGAAAACAATATTTTGGGAGTCCGCGTTTTAAGACCACTTTTGGGTTATTCGAAACAGGAACTTTTGGAGTATGATATTGATAACAAAATTCCATACTCAATCGATGAGTCAAATTTGACAGATCACTACTCAAGAAATAAGGTTCGTCACAGCATTGTCGAGAAGCTAACAAAAGAAGAAAGAAAATCAATCATTTCCGAGCTCAAAAAGCAGAACGAAACTTGTGAAAAATTTAATCCTAAAATTTCTTATAAAAACTTTGCAAAAATGAGCTACGAAAATGTGGTTAGATTCATTGATTTTTTCATGGTTAGAGCAAACGAGCATAGAGATTTAAGTAATAAATTTGTCCAGGAAATTCAAAAATGTTTCGAAAATAAAGCCAACGCATCCTTCAAAATCACCGAACACGTTTTCTTGGCAAAAAATTATGATGATGTTGAAATCCTAAATTTTGAACCAAATTACGTTTATGAGTTAGTTGTTAACAAAAAAGCAAAAAATTCTTTTATTGAAATTGATTTTTCTATGGGAGCTGAAGATCGCGGGATTAGAAATGAAGATTTCCCACTTTTTGTGAGAAACGTTAATCCGAAAGATAAGATAAAAGTTAAGGATTATTTTGTTGAAGTGAGACGTCAATTTATAAACTGGAAAATGCCAACTCATCTTAGAAAGATGTGGCCAGGAATTTATAACAAAAATAATGAATTAATTTATGTTCCAAGATATCGCAAAGAATTTGTTGATAATCATAAATCTATTTTTAAAATTAATTTAACGAAAATTGGGAATAGATAAGTCTGATACGCATTATTTAAATAAATATATTTACAAAATAGTTTACAAAACTTTTTGTTTTGGTATCATTTTTAGCGAACACATTTGTTTAGATAACCCGGAGGTATTAATTATGGATGAAAATAAAAATCAAGCACCAAAAAGAGGATTTGCGAGAACAATTCTTCCTTTTCTTCTTATAGTTGCAGCTATTGCAGCATTTATAGCACTTATCGTTAATGCAACTTCAGCTCGAGTTACAAAACTTAATTCAGATGGTCTATCAATGGACAACTTTTTATCAAACAATCAAGTGGTAACAGCAGAAGTTTACGATAAAGACACCGTTGTTCAAGTATCTGGCACTTATATTAATGCGGAAAACAAGACATTACCTTATACAGTCACTCTTAATAAGACAGAATATAATAATAACTTTAGTTATTATAAAAACGGAGTTTTAACTAATTCTGAATCATATAGAGTATTGTTTGGAAAAGAAATTGATGAGTGCCTAAAAAGCGATCCTAAATCAGGAGCATACATCAAAGAAGTTTACGCATTTGAAGTTTCTTGGTGGGATCAATGGGGTCCATCAATTATTTCAATAATTGTTACTGTCTTAATTGCCGTTCTTTTATTCTCTATGCTTTCTAGATCCGTTAATGGTTCTAATAACAAAGCAATGGATTTCAATCGTTCTAGAGCTCGTAAAGTTGAAAATTCAAAAGTTAGATTTTCTGATGTTGCTGGTTGCGACGAAGAAAAAGCCGAAATGGTTGAACTTGTCGAATACTTGAAAGACCCACAAAAATATACACAATTTGGAGCAAAGCTTCCAAAAGGTGTTCTTCTTGTTGGACATCCAGGTACAGGTAAAACATTGCTTGCTAAAGCAGTTGCAGGCGAAGCAGGCGTTCCTTTCTTCTCAATTTCGGGTTCTGACTTTGTCGAAATGTTCGTTGGCGTAGGCGCTGGTCGTGTACGTGATATGTTTAGAAAAGCAAAGGCTTCAGCTCCATGTTTAGTATTTATCGATGAAATCGATGCTGTTGGACGTCAAAGAGGTGCTGGTCTTGGTGGCGGAAACGATGAACGTGAGCAAACACTCAATCAACTTTTAGTTGAAATGGATGGTTTTGAAGACAATTCAGGCATTATTGTTATTGCTGCTACAAACCGTGAAGACGTTCTTGATCCTGCCTTACTTCGTGCTGGCCGTTTTGATAGAACAATTACAGTCAACTTACCAGACAAAGCAGGTCGTGAAGCAATTTTCAAAGTTCACTCAAGAAATAAACTTGTTGATCCAAAAATTGATTTTGGCCAAATTGCAAAAAGAACAGTTGGCTTCTCAGGCGCTGATATTGAAAATATCATGAACGAAGCAGCTATTCTTGCAGTTCGTAATAAAGAACCAATGATTAGCATTAAAGATATTGATGAAGCTATCGATAGAAGAATTGCTGGTCCAGCCAAGAATTCCAAAGGAATGAATGCTGATGAAAGAAAACGTGTTGCCTATCACGAAGCAGGCCACGCAATCATCGGTTTAAAACTTCCTCATTCTGATAAAGTTCAAAAAATTACAATCATTCCTAGAGGAAGAACTGGTGGCCACGTTTTAATGACACCAGAAGATGATAGATTCTTACTCAGCAAAGCTGAGCTTGAAGCTAGAATTATCGGTTTCTTAGGTGGACGTTCTTCAGAAGAAATCTTCTTTGAAGATGTTACAACAGGAGCATCCAATGATATTGAAGTTGCAACACAAATTGCACGTTCAATGGTTACAGAATATGGTATGAGTTCACTTGGTCCTATCCAATATGAACGTGATACTGGCTCAGTCTTCCTTGGAAGAGACTATGCTTCAACACAAAAGAATTTCTCAACTCAAATCGCATTTGAAATTGATACAGAAGTTCGCAAGATTATTGATCAAGCACACGCAAAAGCAAGAGAAATTATTGAAGCAAACAAGGCTGACGTTATTAAAATTGCTGAAACATTGCTTGAAAAAGAAACTATTACAGCAGAAGAAATTGATGCTGTTTTAGCAGGCAAACCAGAAAAAGAACCAAAGGTTGAAGATAAAAAACCAGCAGAAAAGAAGCCTGCTGCAAAGAAAGCTCCAGCCAAGAAAGCACCTGCTAAAAAAGTAGAAAAGAAAGCTGAATAAATTGTAGGGAGGCTTGCCTCCCTTTTACTTATGTTTAAAATTGGTAATGTAGAAATTAATGGAAAAGTTGTATTGGCGCCAATGGCTGGTGTCACTTCTTTAGGCTACAGAAATTTTATGAAACCATTCGGTGTTGCTTTAACAGTAACTGAAATGGTTTCAGATTGTGGGCTTATTTATGATAACCAAAAGACAATTGATTATTTAAAATCAACAGAAGAAGAAAGACCGATAGCAATTCAACTTTTTGGGTCATCTGCAGAAACCATTTGCAAAGCAATGGATGTTGTTTTGAAACATAATCATAACATCGATATCTTTGATATCAATTTAGGATGTCCTGCTCCAAAAGTTACCAAAACTGGTGCAGGTTCTGCTCTCTTAAGAGATCCTAAAAAATTAGAAGAAATGTTTATTAAAATTTGCAAACATTCACCACTTCCAGTAACTGCCAAGATTAGACTCGGTTGGAATGAAGATGAAATTAATTTCAAAGAGAATGTTAAGGCTTTAGAAAATGCTGGTGTTGCAGCAATCGGAATTCATGCAAGAACCACAAGACAAGGCTATGCTGGCAAGCCAAGATGGGATTTATTAAAGGATTTTCGTAACGAAATGTCAGTTCCACTAATTGTCTCTGGTGACATCTACACTTTAAAAGATGCAATAAAGGCCCTAGAATGCACGAAAGCTGATGCTGTTATGGTGGCCCGCGGAGGGGTTGGAAACCCTATCTTAGTTAAGCAGATTGACTCATACTTTAAAGATGGCACTATAGTCGAAAGTTCTTCAATTGAAGAATCGATACAATATATTCGTGATTTAGCTGACATGTTAATAGAGGAAAAAGGTGAGTACACTGCTATGATGGTTTTGCGCGGAATTGCACCTAAATTTTTGAACAGTTATCCAGACATGAAAAAGGCTAAAAATAAGCTCGCAAGTGCACTCACAACCAGGGATTCACTTGAGCGAATTCTTAACGAAATTCAATAACTTTATTGTTAACAATATAAGTTTTTGCTATACTCTTAACCGAGGTTTTTAAAAATGGAACGTAAATTAACAGATCAAGAACGTGCTAGAAGAGACAAACTTCCACGTTATGAAGAATTCGGTGTTGAACCATTTGGACAAAAATTTGAACGCTCAAGTTCAATCAAAGAAGTCCGTGAAAAATGCACCGGAAAAACAAACGAAGACTTACAAGCAAATCCAGTAGAAGTTAAAGTTGCTGGACGTATTATGGCTTTACGTAAAATGGGTAAAGCAGCCTTTATGAACATCAAAGATGTTACTGGCAACATTCAATGCTGGTTAGGCATCGATTATTTAGGCGAAGAAAATTACTCAGTATTCAAACTTTCAGACATTGGCGATATTTGTGGTGTTGAAGGTCATATCATGTTCTCTCAAACAGGAGAAATGACCATCAAAGTTTCAAAATTCACACACCTTACAAAATCACTTCGTCCATTACCTGAGAAATTCCACGGTTTAACTGACGTTGAAGAAAGATATCGTCACCGTTATGTTGACCTTATTATGAATGACGATTCAATGAAAATTGCTTTAGCAAGACCAAAAATTATTCGTGCTATTCAAGACTACTGTGATAGCCTCGGATTTACTGAAGTTGAAACAAGCATTCTTTCACCAATTCTTGGTGGTGCTGCAGCAAGACCATTCGTTACTCATCACAACACATTAGACAAAGATTTCTACTTACGTATTGCTACCGAAATTTCTTTAAAGAAATGTATCGTTGGTGGTATGGAAAAAGTTTATGAAATTGGCCGTTTATTCCGTAACGAAGGAATGGATACAAAACACAATCCAGAATTCACAACAATTGAACTTTACCAAGCTTATGGTGATCTTCAAGATATGAGACACTTTGCAGAAAATCTCTTCAAAGAAGTCGCTATGAAAATTCATGGAACAACCACAATTCCTTATGGCGAAGGCACACTTGATCTCGGAAAACCATTTGGTTGGAAGACAATGAAAGAATGTGTTTTAGAAGCTACAGGAATTGACTTTAACAAAGTTACAACAATGGAAGAAGCTGTTAAACTTGCAAAAGATAACGGCATCAAACTTGAAAAACACTGGAACAGTGTTGGTTACATTCTCAATGCATTCTTTGAAGAAAAATGTGATGACTTACTTCAAACTCCAACATTTGTTCACGAATACCCAATTGAAGTTTCACCACTCACCAAAAAGTGTAAAGATAATCCAATGTTCACCGATAGATTTGAACTCTTTATTGGCGGCATGGAATATGGCAACGCTTATAGCGAACTTAATGATCCACTTGATCAAAAAGAACGTTTAGTGAAACAACTTGAAGCTAAAGCTGCAGGTGATGAAGAAGCATCTGAAATGGATGAAGACTTCCTCGAAGCTCTTGAATACGGTATGCCTCCAACAGGTGGTATCGGTATCGGAATCGACAGATTCGTCATGCTTATGACCAATCAAACATCTATCAGAGAAGTCCTTCTCTTCCCATGTATGAAGGATTCAGGTAAATAATCTTTGATTTTATAAATCATTGTGTTATATTATAAGTGTCAAGGCAGTCGTACCTAGATAAAAAGGAACCGGGGGCAACCGGTTCCTTTTCTTCGTTTTTAATGGACGTCAAGGCGGCCGTACTAGTCCTTATACAGGAGCTTTAAAGCAACGAGTACAAGAACTAGGATGGTGAGATACTCCAGTTCACGGAGCCTCCTTCCCGATCAAACCGCCCTGGCGTCCCATGACGTTTGACCATCCTTGACCTCCTTTTAAAAACTATCCAATTTTTCAATTGGCGAGCATAATTTATCATACTGTTTAATAGCTAACAATAGGGGGGATATACGTTACATATATTAAAAATATATAAACAGCATATTTAACGTATTACCCAGGTATTTTTAATATATGTAAAAATTTTTTAATAATTTACTAACAAACATATTTTCCTATACACACGCAAACGTCTTGTGTATAATATACCTACGCGAAAGCGTTTCTCTCTGCTGACAGAAGATGTCAGCCAGAAGACCAAAGGGAGGTAAAAATATGAAAAAGTACGAACTCATGTACATCGTGAAAGACGGACTCGATGAAGCTGCAAGGAAAGCTGAAATCGAAAAACTTCACGGAATCCTCACATCAAACGGAGCAAAGCTCGGCGATGTTAAGGAATGGGGCTTAAGAGACTTTGCTTATCCAATCAATAAGCTTACAAAAGGCTACTATGTAGTCGTTAAGCTCACTGCTGACGAAGCTGCATTAAACGAATTCTCTCGTTTAGCAAAAATCGATCAAAATGTTGTACGTCACTTATTTACTGTCGATCAAGACTAATTAAGGAGGATTAACATTTATGTTAAATCGTATCGTTTTAACTGGTAGACTTACCAGAGATCCAGAACTCAAGAGAACAACTTCAGATAAGCCAGTTGCATCATTTACTCTTGCAGTAGATGACAATATGAAAGGTCCAAATGGAGAAAAAACAACAACCTTTATTGGTGTTACTGTTTGGGACAATCAAGCTGACAATGTCGCAAAATTCTTAAGAAAAGGATCACTCGTTGGTGTTGATGGACGTATTCGTCAACGCACCTTCGAAAAAAGAGACGGAACAAAAGCTTCAGTCATTGAAGTTATCGCCAATCACGTTGAGTTCCTCGAACCAAAAGGTTCAAGAGAAATTCCAAATGAAGAAATCATCTTTGATGATGAACAACCTTCAGAACCAGTCGAAGAATCTAAGAATTTAGATGCAATCGATGTTGCTGATGACGATCTTCCGTTCTAATTAGAAAGGAAAATTCAAAATGGGATTCAAAAAAGTTAGACCACACAAGAAGGTCTGCAACTTCTGCAAAAACAAAGTTGCATACATTGATTATAAAGACGTCGAAACCTTAAGTAAGTACATTACTCCAAATGGTAAAATCGCATCACGTCATTCCACAGGTACTTGTGCAAAGCACCAAAGAGAAGTTGCAAAAGCAATTAAGAATGCACGTTTCATGGCTTTATTACCATACGTTCAAGACTAATTAAAATCAAAATTAAAAGCACTCATCCCGAGTGCTTTTTTTATAAAATAAAAACCTCTCAACTATGAGAGGCTTTTGTTTTTAATTATTTGATTGATGGAAGTTCTTCAACTTGGAGATAATTGTGAAGATCAATTGATTTTATATTCAATCCATCTTTTCTTCTAAAGTGGGAGTGATCAGCACTTTTGATAACAAGTTTTTCATTTAATTCAGTTTTATCTCTATTGACAATGTAGTGGAAATCAAAACCGTTATCGAAAAGAACTAATTGATAAATAGATTGGATGTAGTTATGGACACCATCTTCTGTTTCATCAATAATGTTTTCACAAGTGTAAACATTACCATCAATGAAGAATTTTGAACCAGGATCATCCATCACTGCAACACCCAAGTATTCATCTAAAAACGCTTCTACCGGATAAGAAATGTACATAAGTGCTCTTTCTTTTATTTCATCAGCAGCAACTTCTGTTTCTGATTTTGTGTATAGTTTTCCATTCAAATCAATTATATAGTAATTCTTACTATCTGCTTGATTTTGCTGTTCATATTTCTTCTCAGTAACAACTTTTTCGCTGTTATTTGATTCTTTTCTCTTGTCAACAGATTTTGAGCGAATAATGTTTGAAACAGAGTCATATTCAAATTTTGATGTTGTTGTCCAATCATCTTTTTCTTCAACGAAATTACGACCGTCTTTTGTGTGAGTTACTTTCTCGTTAAATGTAGATTCTCCATCTTCCACGAATGAATAAGGATCTTTTACATTAAACAATGAAGATGCATCAAATGCTTTTTTAAGATCAGAAACAAATGTTTCTCTCTTTACTTGTGTCTTGTAGCTTTTAGCGCCATCACAGCTTGCTAAAGCAATACCTGCTAAACCGACTAATAATACGCTTTTAATTTTCATATTAAGTTTCCTTTCAAGGTGTCTACATTTTATACATAAAATTAACAAGAATAAAGTCAAAAAAACATATAGACTCTTACTTACAAATTAAAAAGTTTATTTTTTATAACTTTTTGAATGCTAAGTTTGATATAATATAAAGCACATTATGAAAACTAAGTTATTTAAAACAAAAATCTTTGCATTTATTGTGGTCTTTATAGAGATGGCCGCTTTGATATTCTTTGGAATCTGCTATGGCCTTGACTTTTTAAACTTTAGAAACATATTTTCTACTGAGTTAATATTCATAATATTAGGTGCACTTGTTATTTTTGATATTGCCTTCTGTTGGGCATTAATCTTTAGATTTTCTAAGATTAGACAACAAAGTGATTTAAGAGCTGCTGACTTAATTGGTAGTGATATTCAAGAAGCCTACAACTTCGGTATGATCGGTCTTGCAGTTGTTAACGAAAACAACACAGTTATTTGGATCAATGACCTATTTACTGAAAGAAAAATTGAAATCCTTGATGAAAACATTTTAGAGTGGCAACCAGAACTTCAAGAACTCATTGATGGTGGTATTAACTCATTAGTTAAATTAAGCATTAACTCCCGTAACTATGAAGTAAAATTACTTAAAGATGCTGGTTTATACATCTTTAGAGATGTTACTGACTATGAAACAGTTTCAGCATTCTCTAAACGTCAAGCAACAGTCTGTGGTCAAATAGTTATAGATAACTATGCTGACATTTCAGGTTCTGCTGATGAAAACTCAGATATTGTTTCAAAAGTAAGAAATCTTATTTTGGATTATGGTAGAGATTACCAAGTTCTTCTTAGAAGAGTTAGATCTGATGCTTATTTCTTACTCTGTAACCACGAATCTTTAGAGAAAATGATTGCTGATAAGTTCTCATTGCTCGATAAAATTCACGCTATTTCAGACAAGGAAGAAACTCCACCAACTCTTTCAATTGGAATTGCTTATGACTTCCCTGACGTAGTCAAACTTAATGATATGGCAAGTTCTGCTATTGAAATTGCTATGTCTCGTGGTGGCGACCAAGTTGTTGTCTCTCAATACGGACAAGACCTTGTCTTCTTTGGTGGTAAAACCGAAGCTCAAGAAAACCGTAACAAAGTTAAAGTTCGTGTTATGGCTGACTCAGTTTTATCACTCATTCGTAACTCTTCAAACATTATCATTATGGGTCACGCTATGACTGACATGGACTCTTTGGGCGCATGTTTAGGTGTTAAAGCTATGTGCGACTATTGTCGCAAACCTGCTCAAATCATTTATGAGCCAAAGAGCACTGAAAGAAAAACAAAAGGTGCAATATTAGCATCCTTTTCTAAAGAGGAAGTTGATAAGCTTTTTGTTAACCAAGCTCAAGCACTCGGCAACCTAAAGATTGATACATTGGTTGTTGTTTGTGACGTTCATAAAGCAAATATGACTGTCGCACCAAAGGTGATTGAAAAAGCAAACAAGATTATGATTATTGACCACCACAGACGTGGTGAAGACTTTATTGAAAGCCCTGTCTTCTCTCACATTGATTCATCTGCTTCTTCAGCATCTGAAATGGTTGCTGAACTTGTCAGCTATTGCTCTGCAAACCCAAGAATTATGATTCCTGCAGCTTATGCAACAATCATGCTCTCTGGCATTTTTATGGACTCCAACTTTTATAAGGCAACAACAGTTGGTACTCGTACATTTGAAGCATCAATGGCACTTAAAGAATATGGCGCTGATAACTCCAAGGCTGATGATTTCTTAAAAGACGAATTCGAAGAATTCGCACTTATTACAAGAATTATTTCAAGCACACAAACTCCATACTATGGAGTCGTTTACTGTATGGCTGATGAAGATGACATTATCGAACAAGCAACTCTTGCTAAAGTTGCTAACCAATGCATGCAAATGAAAGGTGTTAACGCCTGCTTTGTTATAGGAAGAACAGCTCTCGACGAAACAAGAATTTCTTGTCGAAGCGACGGCACAATCAACGTTCAACTTTTAGCAGAAAAACTAAATGGCGGCGGACACTTCACACAAGCAGCATGTACATTTAAGAAAGCATCACTCGTTCAGGTTGAATCTAGACTCCTTTCTGTCTTGAATGACTACCTTAACGACGCTCGAATTTAGTGAGGAGGAATATCATGAAAGTTATCTTACTTAAAGACGTAAAAGGCATCGGAAAAAAGTCTGATGTTGTTGAAGTAAAAGACGGTTACGCAAACAACTTTTTGTTCCCTCATGGATTAGCAGTAATGCAATCTGGAAAAGCCATGGAAATCCTCGCTGAACAAAAAAGAGTTGAAGCTGAAAATATTGAGAAAAACAAGCAAAATGCCCGTGAAATCGCGGCTAAATTAGAAAAAATCGTCGTTGAATTTGAAGCTAAAGGAAGCGGTGACGGAAGGATGTTCGGAACCATCTCAACTAAGCAAATCGAAGAAGAACTCAAAGCCAAACACGGCATTGAAATTGACAAAAGAAAATTTGTTGAAAAGATGGCTGTTGATCACTTTGGTTACAGCAAACTAAAAATCGAATTATACAAAGGAATTATCGGAACCGTTACAGTCCATGTTAACGAGAAAAAATAGGAGGAACGTAAATGGCACAAGAAAAACAATTACCGCACAATACTGAAGCTGAAAAAGCTGTTTTAGGTGCAATGATTCGCTCCTCAAGCAAAGTTTCAGAAGCAGTTGCAAAATTAGACGTTGACGATTTCTTCCCAGAGAATGAAAATCATCGTGCTATTTTTGGTGCAATCTATCGTTTGTATAATCGTGGTGAAGCAATTGATCCACAAACCATTACAAATGAACTCATTAATTCAAAAGAACTAGAAATATCAGGTGCTCCTGAATATTTATTGGAACTTGCTGATTCAGTCGTTACATTTGAAAACTTTGATAGTTATGTAAAGATTGTTCAAGACCAATCAATCTTAAGAAGATTTTTGAAGACTCTTGATGATATTTCAAATACATACTACACAAAGGATATTAATGAAATTAGTGAATTCCTTTCACAGAGTGAAAAGAAGATTACTGATGTCACTGAGAAGCGTAGAATTGGTGACTTTCAAAGAGCTGACCAAGTTGCAAGTAAATTAGATGAAGAATTAAAGAATTTAAAAACTGCAACAAGCGACGACACAGTTACAGGAACACCAACCGGTTATTCAAAATTAAATATTTTGACACATGGTTTCCAACCAGGTGAATTAATTATCTTAGCAGCCCGTCCAGGTGTTGGTAAAACTGCACTTTCTTTAAACTTAGCATATAATGCTGCTGCACATGATATTCCAGTTGCATATTTCTCATTAGAAATGCCTGCTACAATGCTTTTCAAACGTTTGGTGTCTGCTGATGCAAACGTTAAGTTTGATAGCCTTATTACAGGTTTCGGTTTAAACGATTCAATTAGATATAAATTAGGTGAATCTTGTAATAGACTTGCAAAACGCAAAATTTATATTGACGATACCTCTGGTATCAAGCTCTTAGATTTAGTTGCGAAATGCCGTAAATTAAAAGCAAAAGAACCAGATTTAGGTCTTATTGTTGTTGACTATATTGGTTTAGTAACCACAACAAGCAAAACAAAGTCTGAATCAAGACAACTCGAAGTCCAAATGATTTCTCAAACACTTAAGAAACTTGCATTGGACTTAAAAGTTCCAATCCTTGGTGTAGCTCAACTTAACCGTAACATTGAACAACGTTCAGGTGGAGACGCAGAACCACAATTATCCGACCTTCGTGAATCAGGTTCTATTGAACAAGATGCCGACGTAGTTTTAATGCTTCACGAAACAAAACTTGTTGATGAAAATGCAAAAGCACCAAAGAATGTTGTTGAAAAACAAAATCAAGCTGTTGATCAAGCAAAACAACAAGTTGTTAAAACAAATAACGATATTAAACTCGTCACATTATATGTTCGTAAAAACCGTTCTGGTTCACCAGGTGAAGTTCCACTCTTATTTAAGAGAGAATACTGTAAATTTGATTCACTTTCAGAAGAAGCCGAAAGACAAATTAGTGCACTCGAATCTGAAAAGATCAATTATTTCTCAGAAAATTAATGAAAATAGTTGTTATTGAATCAGGATCTAAAGGCAACGCGACTCTTATCATAGATAAGGGCCGTGTTCTTTTAATTGATATGGGAATCACTCTTTGTGCACTTAAAGAGGCTTTAACAAAAGAAAATCTTAATATGTACAACATAGAAGCATTGCTTCTTACTCATGAGCATAGTGATCATACCAAAGGCATATGTTATTTGCCTCCTGTTCCTATTTATTGCACAAAAGAAACATATGATTCACCAAATGTTAATCCTGTTATTCCTTATGAACCAATTAACATTGGCCATTTAGAGATTATCCCAGTATCAACAAGTCACGATGTTAAAAACCCTATTGGATTTGTTATAAATAACGAAGAAGAAAAGCTTGTTTATTTAACTGATTCTGGAAAAATCACTGTCAAAACCCTATCAAAACTTAAAAATGCTGATTATTATGTATTTGAATCAAACCATGATATAGATATGCTTCTTGCAACTAATAGACCTAAGTTTTTAAAAGATAGAATTCTTTCAAATAATAATATGACCGTCAGAGTACGGGGTGAAAGCGAGCATAAATTCGCAACGCTTAAATGGGGCGGATGCAGCACAAACGGTTTTCACGAAAGAAACGAAATTAACATTCCAGTTAATGACGAGAGTTTTATTGCTCCTGAAGCTGGCATGTTTAAAGACAGTGAAGACGG
>JAZLKX010000041.1:0-5091 GCA_045597865.1 Bacilli bacterium
CCGGGAGTTTGACAGTTGAATAAGTCCATTATACCTTACAGGCTTTATAAAGCCTGCTTTTTTTATGTCAAATTTCTTGTTTTATTTTATAGTATTATATAGCATTATTTTAAGAAGTGTGATATACTATATTCAGGAGGATTTCACTATGAAAGTTACAACATCAAAGTCCAAAAATTCTGAATCTTTTTATATCGCCAAAAGTTTTATTAATAATAAGGGTAAGAGTACCTCTGTAAATGTTCGTAAACTCGGAACTCTTCAGGAACTCTTGATTGAACATGGTCCTACCCGCGATGATGTCATGCAATGGGCAAAAGAAGAAGCCAGACTTGAGACTCTTAAATATAAAAAAGAACAGCAGGCTAAGGCTGTTCAGATTACTTTTCATTCCAACCATAAGCTGGATTATGATCAGCAGGTTTTCTATCGCGGCGGATATCTCTTTCCACAGTCCTTTTACTATCAGCTTCAGCTTGATAAAACATGCCGTAAGATCAGAGATAAATATAACTTCAAATTCGATATCAACGCGATTCTTTCGGATCTGATCTATGCAAGAATCCTGGAACCTGCCAGTAAACTTTCTTCTTATAAGATTGCTTCCGAATTCCTTGAAAAACCTTCTTATCAGTTGCATGATGTTTACCGTGCTTTAGATGTTCTTGGCAATGAATCTGACTTCATTCAGTCAGAAGTTTATAAAAACAGTCATCTCATTGGTAAACGAAATGATAAGATTCTTTATTATGACTGTACAAACTACTTCTTTGAGATCGAACAGGAAGATGGTGACAAAAAATACGGAAAAAGCAAAGAACACCGTCCAAATCCTATCATACAGATGGGAATGTTTATGGATGGCGATGGAATTCCACTTGCTTTCTCCTTATTTCCCGGAAACGCCAATGAGCAGACTTCTTTGAAACCACTGGAAGATACAGTACTTCAGGATTTCGGCTGTACAAAGTTTATCTATTGCAGTGATGCCGGTCTCGGCTCTGAAAAGATTAAAAAGATAAATCACGCAGGTGAACGTGCATTTATCGTAACCCAATCAATCAAGAAGCTGAACAAGGATGATAAGGCGTGGGCTCTTGATAAATCAGGTTTCAAGCGTGTCTCTGATGACTCACCTGTTGACCTATCCGAAATCGGTGATGACGATACCGGTCTTTACTATAAGGATGAACCCTATACGCCGGGTACCTTACACCAACGCCTGATTATCACCTACTCTCCTAAATATGCAAGATATCAGAAGGCAATCCGTGATGCACAGGTAGAGAGAGCAGAAAAAATGATCAGTAGTGGCAGTGTAAAAAAAGAGCGTAAAAACCCAAATGATCCTGCCCGGTTCATCGGAAAGATCGCTGTTACCGAAGATGGGGAAGCTGCAAAGATTCAGAATTACCTGGACACAAATAAGATTGAACAAGAAGAACTTTATGACGGGATGTATGCTGTTACTACTGATCTTCTTGATGACGACGTGAAAGATATATTGAAAGTAAGCGAAGGCCGCTGGGAGATTGAAGAATGCTTCCGCATCATGAAAACAGATTTCGAGGCAAGGCCGGTTTTCCTACACGATGATGTCCGCATAAAAGCACATTTCCTGATCTGTTTTCTTTCATTGATTATCTATCGATATCTTGAAAAAGAATTAGGCAGTGAATATACCTGTGAAAGAATCCTGGAGAAACTCAAAAGTATGAACTTCGCTGATATACAGGAACAAGGATATATTCCGTTATATACCAGAGACAAACTGACAGATGCCCTGCACAAGGTTTGCGGTTTTGAAACAGACTTCCAGTTCATCACAAAAAGCCACATGAGAAATATTCAGAAAAAAAGTAAGGGAAGAAAATAAAATACTATATTTCACTACATGCAACGAAGGCCCAGAACCCAGCATAAACACTGGCATTCTAGGCCTTTTGTATTTTTTTAACTGTCAAAAACAGGATTATATATTTACATTTTTTTAATGTCAATACTTTTTTGTTAAACCTTCTACTTCAATCCGCAAGCATTACATACAGTATTCAAAACCGAATTCAACAAATCATCCTTTATTTCACCAAAATATGATACTGTATAAGTCACACCATTTGCTTTTGTTTCATATATAAATGCAGTGTTTTCCTGTGGTGAGTAGTATTTGTGGAATACAACTCCCGAGAAGTTTTCTTCTCCATTATCCTGCATTGTACTATCATAAATGCCTGACAATTCAATGCCCGTCATATCAGCCTTTGTTGCTCTAAGAGTTATATCTGTTGTTTTATTATCTGAATCAGTAACCGTCCATTTTACTTCCGCTATCTCATCACTGATAATGAACATTAATTTATTTGTTCCAGTAAGCTTATCAACATTAATATCAATTCCTAATTTATCGCTAAAATCTTTGTCATCTTTAATTTCAACCATCGGATTTGGCATGCCTATGTCTTCTTGTGTTGTTGTTTCTGTCTGATCTTTGGCACTGTTTCCACATCCTGCAAACATCCCGACTGCTACTACACCTACAACTAATAAAATTGCCATTTTTTTCTTCATCACTATTTACCTCGCTTCCTTGTTTCTTTCTTTAAAAACTTGCATTTTCATTTTATCATTATGATATTATTATTTACAATAATTTTCTTTATTTTAACCAAAAATTTCTTTATTATACACTAACGAAGTACATTTTATTTTTCAGCCATATTTTAGACGGCAAATATATCTAGTAAATTAAATATATCCATTTTGTATAACAAATAGATTTAGGCAATTTAATTTATCCCTATTTTGTACTTGCACAAGTACAATTTCTTTTATATAATATTTACCAATCAAACAAGGCGCCAATTTTTATTCTCGCCTTCTCTTAAAAATTTTTCGGAGGTTTAACATGATAACAGGTAAATACTTAAGTATAGAAGACAATTTGGAAAATGTTATTTCTATTAGAAATACCGTTTTTGATGAAGAAATAAAAAAAGATTCTTCTTATATAAATGAAGCTCTTGATGCATTTAGCATCCACGCTTTAGTCAAAGACGAAAATGATAATTATGTTGGATCTGGTCGTCTTACAATGCTTTTGGATGATGATAACAACACACTTTTCACTATGGATTTAGTCGGTGTTTTAAAAGATTACCAGCACAAAGGCTATGGCGAATTTATGGTAAGAATGCTCGCCGACAAAGCTATGCTTTCTGGTGCCGAATATATCGATATTAAATGTCCAAAAGAAATCGAAGGCTTTTTTTCTAAGCTCTTCTTTAAAACAATTTCTGAAGAAAACGGCATTTGCAATATGAAGGTTACACTTTCTGAATTTAAACATCCTTGCGAATGCTGCAAGTAAATTCAAAAGGGATTTGCAATATGCAAATCCCTTTATAGTTACAATATTTATAACATTTACTTATAATCGCCGAAACAATTTCCAAACTTCACTAAATCCTGATTTAGCAAATTATTCCTCTGTTGCTTCAGTTACTTCAGTAGCTTCAGCTTCTTCAGCCTGTGCCTCTTCATCTGCCTTGAGTTCTTCACGAGCTCTAGCTGCTTCTTCTGCACGTTCTCTTGCTTCGCGTTCTGCATGTTCAATTACCCACTGGTCTGAATCAAGCTTAACGTCACGGTATCTCTTCATACCTGTACCTGCAGGAATTAATTTACCGATAATAACATTTTCCTTAAGACCGATAAGTGGATCAACCTTACCATTGATTGCTGCTTCTGTAAGAACCTTTGTTGTTTCCTGGAAGGACGCAGCTGACAAGAATGAACTTGTTGCAAGTGATGCCTTTGTAATACCAAGCATCTTCTGCTGACCAGTTGCTGGCTCTTTGCCTTCAGCAATAAGTTTTTCGTTAACTTCTTCAAAGTCAAGAACATCAACGCTTGTACCTGTAAGGAATTCAGAATCACCAGCTTCGTCAACCTCAATCTTCTTAAGCATCTGACGAACGATAACCTCGATATGTTTATCGTTGATATCAACACCCTGGATTCTGTAAACTCTCTGAACTTCTCTAAGCATGTAATCCTGAACAGCACGTACACCCTTAATCTTAAGGATATCATGTGGATTTACACTACCTTCTGTAAGTTCATCACCGGCTTCGATAACATTTCCATCGTGAATATTTTTGTTAATTCTTGAGCCATAAGGAATAAGGTATGTTTTTGAATCGCCTGTTTCCTGGTTAGTAATAACAATTTCACGTTTTTTCTTGGTTTCTTTGATTTCTACACGGCCGCCAAACTCTGCGATAATTGCAAGACCCTTAGGTTTTCTTGCTTCGAAAAGTTCCTCAACACGAGGAAGACCCTGTGTAATATCATCACCAGCAACACCACCAGTATGGAAAGTACGCATTGTAAGCTGTGTACCAGGCTCACCGATTGACTGAGCAGCGATAATACCTACTGCTTCACCAACCTGTACTGGCTGCTGTGTAGCCATGTTAGCACCATAGCACTTAGCACAGATACCAATCTTTGACTTACATGTAAGGATTGTTCTAATCTTAACAGTCTTGCGCTCTTCGATTACCTCTCCATCAGCGCCCAGCTTAGGCTCGCATACGAGAGCTGCACGCTTAGGTGTAATCATCTGATTAGCCTTAACTACGAGCTCACCTGTAGCAAGTGAGTAAAGGTCCTCAGCTGCATAACGTCCTGTAATTCTTTCTTCAAGTGACTCGATTTCTTCCTTGCCCTGGCTGAACTGCGCGATCTCCATAAATGGAATTTCCTTGCCTTCGCAGCAGTCAATTTCACGGATAATAAGATCCTGTGAAACATCAACAAGACGACGTGTAAGGTATCCTGAATCGGCTGTACGAAGAGCTGTATCAGAAAGACCCTTACGAGCACCGTGAGCAGAGATGAAGTACTCAAGTACGTCAAGACCTTCACGGAAGTTAGACTTAATAGGAAGTTCGATTGTCTTACCAGTTGTATCAGCCATCAGACCACGCATACCAGCAAGCTGCTTGATCTGCTTGTCAGAACCACGGGCACCAGAATCAGCCATCATAAAGATGTTATTGTACTTATCAAGACCTGTAAGAAGAGCAC
>JAZLKX010000042.1:0-1165 GCA_045597865.1 Bacilli bacterium
CGGTGGCGGCGCTGTAATTGACGGTCAGGTGCAGCGTTACAGTGGAGTCGCAACCGTTGACGGTCTCAAAGTGCTGGATGTAGTCGCCGGAGGCGGTGTAGGTGCTGTCGTTCCAGACGTAAGCATCGCAGGCGGTCTCGCTGAACTCTGTGGCGGCGCTGTAATTGACGGTCAAGTGCAGGGTGACGGCGGAGTCGCAGCCGCTGACGGTTTCAAAGTGCTGGATGTAGTCGCCGGAGGTCGTGTAGGTCTCTCCGTTCCAGGTGTAGGAGTCGCAACTCGAAGCGCTGAACTCGGTGGCAATGCTGTGGTTGATAGCAAGGTGCAGGGTCACGGCGGAGTCGCAACCGCTGACGGTCTCAAAGTGCTGGATGTAGTCGCCGGAGGTCGTGTAGGTCTCTCCGTTCCAGGTGTAAGCATCGCAGGCGGTCTCGCCGAACTCGGTGGCGGTGCTGTTATTGACGGTCAAATGCAGCGTGACTGTGGAGTCGCAACCGTTGACGGTCTGCAGCGTCTGCGTGTAGTCGCCGGAGACGCTGTAGGTCTGTCCGTTCCAGTTGTAGGAATCGCAGGCGGTCTCGCCGAACTCGGTGGCTACGCTGTTGTTGATAGCAAGGTGCAGGGTCACGGCGGAGTCGCAACCGTTGACGGTCTGGAAGTGCTGGATGTAGTCGCCGGAGGTCGTGTAGGTCTGTCCGTTCCAGACGTAAGCATCGCAGGCGGTCTCGCCGAACTCGGTGGCAATGCTGTGGTTGATAGCAAGGTGCAGGGTCACGGCGGAGTCGCAGCCGCTGACGGTCTCAAAGTGCTGGATGTAGTCGCCAGAGGCGGTGTATGTGCTGCCGTTCCATACGTAAGCATCGCAGGCGGTCTCGCCGAACTCTGTGGCAATGCTGTTATTGATGGTCAGGTGCAGCGTTACAGTGGAGTCGCAACCGTTGACGGTCTGCAGCGTCTGCGTGTAGTCGCCGGAGGTCGTGTAGGTCTGTCCGTTCCAGTTGTAGGAATCGCAGGCGGTCTCACTGAACTCGGTGGCAGCGCTGTAATTGACGGTCAAATGCAGCGTGACTGTGGAGTCGCAACCGTTGACGGTTTCAAAATGCTGGATGTAGTCGCCGGAGACGCTGTAGGTCTGTCCGTTCCAGTTGTAGGAATCACAGGCGGT
>JAZLKX010000043.1:0-1571 GCA_045597865.1 Bacilli bacterium
CTTGTATGATGTTTATAGAAGCAAAACTCATACGTTCCTTTCTTTTTAATATCGTGGTTATAATACTTTTCAGATACTGTGGACTTTTGATTTTTCCCTGTAGCTTGACTACTTAACTGGAGTGTATTGCCGCTACCTTTATCTGAATTGTTTATAAGCTGGATGTACCGGAGCACATGTTCCAATGAGTACTTATTTCAATCAAGTCTACGATGATAATCGCTGGTGGATATCACGGTATCAGACTTTATGAAAGGGAGGTACAACCTCATGATTTATGTGGGCATTGATATTGCCAAACTCAACCATTTCGCATCTGCTATCTCTAGTGATGGCGAAATACTCATTGAACCGTTCAAATTTACAAATGACTATGATGGCTTCTATCTGCTGCTATCTAAACTTGATTCTCTTAATCAAGACAGCATCATCATAGGTCTTGAATCAACGGCGCACTACGGTGACAACCTTGTTCGTTTCCTTATTGTAAGGGAATACAAAGTGTGTGTATTGAACCCCTTAAAGACTTCGTCTATGCGTAAGAACAACGTACGCAAGACTAAGACTGACAAAGTCGACACTTACATTATTGCCAAAACTCTTATGATGCAGGATAATCCTCGTTTTACAACCTTAGAGGATTTGGATTACATTGAACTCAAGGAACTTGGCAGATTCCGTCAGAAGACCATTAAGCAGCGTACCCGGTTAAAAATACAGCTGACTTCTTATGTTGATCAGGCCTTCCCAGAACTTCAATATTTCTTTAAATCCGGTCTGCACCAGAAAGCTGTCTATGCGCTTCTTAAGGAAGCTCCTATGCCTAAAGACATAGCTTCTATGCATATGACTCATCTTGCTAACATTTTAGTGAAAAACTCGCGAGGTCACTTCACTAAAGATATGGCTAGAGAATTAAGAGTTCTCGCACAGAAGTCTGTCGGCTTAAATGACAGCTCTTTATCTATCCAAATAACTCAGACCATTGCACAAATTGAGTTATTAGATAACCAATTATTCGAAACAGAGCTTGAAATGGCAAACCTTGTCACCTGTTTGCACTCTGTTATTATGACTATTCCTGGCATTGGCTGCGTCAATGGCGGAATAATCCTAGGCGAAATCGGTGATATTCACCGTTTCTCTTCGCCTACTAAGTTGCTTGCTTTTGCAGGCTTGGATCCATCTGTATATCAGTCTGGTAACTTCCAAGCAAAGCGAACTCGTATGTCCAAAAGAGGATCAAGAGTTCTGCGTTATGCACTAGTAAATGCAGCTCACAATGTTGTAAAGAACAATGCCACCTTTAAGGCTTATTACGATACCAAAATGGCTGAAGGCCGGACCCACTACAATGCCTTAGGACACTGTGCCGGCAAACTTGTCAGAGTCATCTGGAAGATGCTCACTGACGAAGTAGAATTTAACCTCGAGTAAGAGGTCTGTATATCAATCGAATAGATTTTGAAAAAGCACCTTTAGGGAGCTTTATTAAAGTTACCCTTTTTTAGCCACGTAAAGATTTTTTATTTTCCAGCTAATTTAAGCTTGACTTTTCATAGCTGGTCTCC
>JAZLKX010000044.1:0-1597 GCA_045597865.1 Bacilli bacterium
ATTTTTGGGAAAAATTGTATCTTTGCAAAGTATATTAAAATTTAGCGAACAAAAAAAACCCTCATATTATAAAAAATAATATTATGTTAAAGGGGACTTCTATTTTTAACATTTTCGCGCCGTCCCTCTGAACTTCGTGAAGTCCGTTAGCCAAAATTCAAAGTGAACAACGTGGCAGAGATATAAATTTTCTTCTAATTTCTAACTTTTTTTATTATTATTTTACATTTTTTTTGGTAAATTATTGTTTATCAGTGTGTTACACAAATCAATTCATTCCTAATCGTACTATTTGCTCATATCGGCACACGTTGTAAATTAGGTTGGTCAAGGTGTTTCTGGCGGCATTCCGCGCGAAACCCACAACGCGGCTGAACATCCCATGCAGGTTCAACTCGCAGTAGCCAAACACATGCTCAACCCGCACCCGTGTCTTGGAATTCTTCCGGTTAACCGTTTCCTGCTTCTTGCTGAGCCTCTTTCCTCTCACACTGCGCTTGATGACGCGGTCCTTCATCTGATATTTGCGCATCACGCTTTTCACGTTCTTTCCGATATACGCGCTGTCGGCATGCAGTTCCTGCCCCCTGTCGTCATTGTCTATCAGCAACTTGGTCGGAATGGAGTCGTGCTGTTCCGCACTCGTGGTCACCGCCTTCTTTATCAGCTTGCTCTTGGCATCAACCTTTGCGTGGTTCTTGTAGCCGTAATACTTCTGTCCGCCCTTCTTTGTCCATCGGGCATCCGTGTCTTTGTGCCTCTTCTTGTTGGCCTTTTTCCTCTTATCCTCCTCACTATCACCCTCTTCCTCGTTCCAAAGCTCGTTGCCGCGTCCCTCCTTTATGGCCTTGTTCTCTTCGCGTGTGTTGCGCTGGCGGGGCACTTCCACGAAACTGCCGTCTATTATTACGCCCTGGTTCATTATCAGATTCTTCTCCCGCAGGAACTTGTCAAAATCGGCAAAGAGTTTGTCATAGAGATTTTTTCCCGTCAGCTGCTCTTTGAATGTCCAAATGGTTCTGGCATCGGGCACCTTATCGCCGCCTGCCAACCCGAGGAAGTTCCTGAAACTTGTGCGGTCAACAACCTGATATTCGGTCTGTTCATCGCTCAAATTGTACATCCGTTGAAGCACAAGTGTCTTGAACATCAGCACATAGTCGTATGGCTTTGCTCCAGCGTTCGTCAGACGCTTTCTATACAAACCCTTCTCCAACGTCTCACGAAACATTTCGAAATCAATCGTTTCAGAAAGCCTTTCCAGAGGATTTCCCAATGCGTTCAACACTGAAGTTCTTTCTTCTGAATCAAATAATCCTTGGTTGCCAAGCTTTCTGTATGCCCTTTTGTATGTATCCATTTTCTCTTCAAATTTGCTACAAAAATACAAATATTTATTTGATTATCAAAGAGTTTTTTTTAGAAATCCCCATAAATAATTACCAAAAAAATGCTAAAAAAAGAGAGTTTAGTAAAATTTCTTCAAAACTCATTAGATAACGACAAAAAATCGGAGTATTTATTTGAAAATGCGCGTATAAATCTCAAAGACGACGACTTATCGGAATTTCCAGCAAATGCTTATCGGATATGGGTT
>JAZLKX010000045.1:0-1157 GCA_045597865.1 Bacilli bacterium
GTGATCGACGCGGCGAAGATCGCCCGCGAGAACGGCATGGGAACCCGCACGAACACGGTTCTCCAGACCGCGTTCTTCAAGCTCTCGGGCATCACGCTCAAGAAGGCCGACGGCACGGTCCTTGATCCGGTCCAGGTCCTCAAGGACTACGCGACGAAGGCGTACTCCAAGAAGGGCGAGGAAGTCGTGGCGATGAACCACAAGTGCATCGAGGCCGCGTCCGCCGCGATTGAGGAGGTCGAGTATCCGAGCGCTCCTTCGGCGAAGGTCGCGAAGATGCCCGCCGCGGTTCCGGCCGAGGCGCCTGACTTCATCCAGAAGGTGACCGCGAAGATGATCGCGCAGAAGGGCAACGAGCTCAAGGTCTCCGAGATTCCGGACGACGGCACGTGGCCGACGGCGACGACGCAGTGGGAGAAGCGCAACGTCGCGGCGTTCATCCCCGAGTGGGACACCTCGAAGTGCATCCAGTGCGGACAGTGCCTTGCGATCTGCTCGCATGCGACGATCCGCATGAAGGTCTATCCGGCCGCGGCCCTCGAAGGGGCGCCTGCGACGTTCAAGTCGATGGACGCGGGCGTGCTCACCAAGAAGTTCGGCGAGAAGGTGACGATTCAGGTCGCTCCGGAAGACTGCATGGGCTGCGAGCTCTGCGTCGTCCAGTGCCCGAAGGGTGCGCTCAAGATGGTTCCGCAGATCCCGCTCCGCAAGAGCGAGGCCGAGAACTGGAAGTTCTTCTTGGGGCTCCCCGAGGTCGATCCGATGAAGCTCAACACCAAGATGCTGCTCGACAGCCAGCTGAAGCGTCCGCTCTTCGAGTTCTCGGGTGCGTGCGCGGGCTGCGGCGAGACGCCTTACGTGAAGCTCCTCACCCAGATCTGCGGCGACCGCCTGCTCATCGCGAACGCGACGGGCTGCTCGTCGATCTACGGCGGCAACTCGCCCACGACTCCGTACTGCCAGCGTGCCGACGGACGCGGTCCGGCGTGGTCGAACTCGCTCTTCGAGGACAACGCCCAGTTCGGTCTCGGCATGCGCGTGTCGGCCGATAAGCTCTACGGCTATGCGATGGAGCTCGTCGACAAGGTGATCGCGGGCGGCAAGAACGCCGAGGTCGTCAAGATCTGCGAGGCGATCAAGAAGGTCGACCAGTACGA
>JAZLKX010000046.1:0-91795 GCA_045597865.1 Bacilli bacterium
AATTTGGATATGTTTTTTTTACTGTAACCTTTTCTACTTTAATCTCATCATTTTCTAAATATTGTTGTTCTTTTTGTATTTCTACATAATATACTTCTTCGTCTGTTAATGTACGTAGTTTACCCTCGCCACTAGCGGTATTACTACTAGAAGATTTCTTTTCTTGTTTAGAATCATCGTAGGTATTAGTAGCTTCTTCTTGAACAACTTCAGGAACTTCGATTTTAATACCTGCTTTTCTAAACTCTTCGGCAAATTTATTTAAATCGGTAACAGTTTTACAGGCATCTCTAAAGCAAGTTCCAAACTCTAGTTTAACAACGTCATAGTCTCTAAATTCATCTATCCAACTAATAAATTCTTCGATAGTTTTTACTTGTTCATCTTTAACTGCTTGTTCTATACTTTGGTCGTTTGAAACTCTACCCATAAGTTCTTCAAGAGATTTAATCAAAGCATTTTTATCTTGAAGGAAATCTAATCTTATATATTCATCAATATTTTTAGGTTTAACTATTTCTAGTTGTACTAATCTAAAAATTTTGCTCATTATATTTAATTCTGCTTTAAGGTCTTCGTCTTGGTAACCATCAAATTCACTATGAAGTTTATCACCTATACGTTCACTATCTACAAAATCTTTATAGAACTTACTATTTTGAGTTAGATAACTTATAAAATTTACAAAATCCAAATGATCATCGCCAAAAAAATCTTTTTCTATTCTACTTGGGGTATCTACTTCTTCATGGAAAAGATTTATTAAATCTAAAATACTTTCTTGACTTTCTACAATTTTTCTTACATCTTCGTATCTTCTTAGTTTAGCTTGTTCAATCTCTGCATCTATAATATCTTTTCTAGTGTTGTAATAAGCATCACTATCAGTCATATATTTGTTTAGATAGAAGCTAAAAGCATTGATACCATCTGTAAGTTTACAAAGGTCAGCAAATAGTTTTAGATAATCATTTTTTTGGTCTTTTGGTAAATAAGTATTAAGCATTCCAAATACTTCACCTGCTAGTTGTGGATTAAGAGTAAAAGCACCCAATAGTCTTTGTAATACACCTTTGGTAGGTTTTGTTAAAGACTCAACACTATTAATACTCTTTAATCTTTCTTGTTCTTCTTTCTCTTGATCTATTAAATCTTTAAGCGTTTTGAACTTATCAGAAATTTCTTTATTAATAGATAGTAATTTTTTGATTTTAGATTGTTTGCTTGTAAGATTCTCTAGTTTCTCTTTTTCTCTTTTAATCTTATAGTTGTTTTTGTTATATTGTAAACCTTCGCTTTCTTTTTCTAAAGCTTCAATTTTACTATTTAGATTACTTATCGCTTTGTCAACTTCATCTGAACTCAAACTAAGATTTTTAACTATATCATTTGTTGTATCTTCGTTTTGATAAGCTAATTCATCTTGAAGAGTTTTTATAGATTCTCTTATATTTTGAAGTTCAGGACTATTTAAATCATCTGTTTTAAACAATAAGTTATCACTAACTAATTTATCAAAATCAGCATCTTCTTTATCATAAGCATTAACAAATCTTAGAGTATTAAAAACATCTAAGTAAGCTTTATAATAGTTAAGAGCAGCCTTTTGTTTATCTGTTGGATTTTCAACATTTTGTAAAGCTATAACTTTTTTTGCAAGCTCAGAAGCAATCTTATCGAAAGCAGGAGATAGTTGAGAGAATACTTCACCTTGACGAAGTTCGTGGTCTTTTTGTTGACAAGCAAGCATAGAAAGGTGCGCAACAGCATCGTCATCTAGTCTGCCTTGCGATAATGAATAAATCTTATCAGAAACATTAGAATACAAATCTATTGAATCGATTATTTGTTTTTTCTTACGTTCTAGTTCTTTTTTTATTTCTTCTCTAGACATTATTTGTCCATCTTTAACGTATGGTCCAACAAATTTCTCGATAGGATTACCTTCGGCAGTCCATTCTTGCATTGTTTCTGTTGTTTCTTTTAGAATGTCATCAATATTTTCGTCGGTTGTAATACCAGCATTTTCTACCAATGCTTTCATCATATCGGTTCTTCCGTTACGGTGCATAATAGAAATTGCTTCGTACAAGTCTTTTTGTTTTGCATTTTCAAATTCAAAATGGTCGTTCATTTGCAATGCTTGTTGCATAGTTTCACCATTTTTAATTCGATTTGCTGTTGCTTTGATATACTTCTTATATTCGGGATTAGAAGCATAATTAACCATAAAGTCTATTGCTTTTTGGTTTGCCTCTCCCATTTGTCTATGTTCTCTCATAGTATCAAGAGCAGAGCTTCTCCAATTCTTAAGTTTGAATGGATTGCCGTGTGCCATAGGTAAGAAGCCTGTCATTGCTCCTGCTAGAAATTCTTGGTAGTTATCTAGGTTTAAATAGGTGTTTTTAAGTGTTGCCAAACCTGTATGGAAAAACTCTTGTAGCGCAGATCTTCCGTTTTTAGAAATATAATTACATTCGCTATCCCAAATATCAGGATTATAGAAAGCCTGAGAGCCTGAACTAATAGCATTTTGTAATAGTTCTTCATTTCCTTCCATTAGGTTGTTCCACATAGCAGCTCTAAAACCACTCCAATTACCTTTGGTGTTTCTTAGAGCATAAATATCATCACCTATATTTATAGTAGTATATTTTTTTAATTGTTTAGCTAAATCATTTTTTTCTTTTTTGAATAGGTTTGTTACTTTATCAACAGCCTTATTATACCAAACACGTTGTTTAGATGCGTCCATTATGCCATCGGCAATATTAGACATAGCAGATTTTGCTGTGTTTTGCATAGCTTTTTCTGCTCCTGTATCGGCTAGTTGTTTAGCACCACCTTTAACGACCTCACCAACAATACCATTACCACTAGATTTAATCATATTAGTAAAAGGTCTTGCCATATATTTACCAAATGTACCAAAGTTTACAGGTCCAACGGTAAGAATATTTAGTCCGTAAGTCATATTACCTACGTTGTTTGCTAGGTGTTTTATTTTATTTTGTTGTCCTAAATGTGTTTTTTCTGCTTGTTTTAGTCGGTATGCACGTTCTTCTTCGGAGATATTAGCTTGTTGAATAAGTGCTAATTCTTTTTGGTATCTAGCATCTTCTTCTTTACCATATTTCTCCAAATATTCTTTAGCAGCAGTACGTGCTTCCATACCACTTTCTTGAAGAGTTCCAGCCATATTGATTACGTGAGACATAGCTTTACCATGAGGATTTACATAGCCTTTAAATCCTTTCTCAACTAATCCTTCGGCAGTTTTAATCTCTTGTCCTAGGATATTTCGCATAGCTTTACCACTATCTTGGATAGCATTGCCGACAAGTTTTTTTGAAGTAGGTTTGCTAAACATTTGCATTACTTTGGCTGCCTTGCCAAATTTGCCAAGTTTAGAACCAGCACTAATAAGCCAACCAACAGTACCACCACCTGTTGCAACAAGACCTGCTGTTCCTAACATAGTACCCATAGTAAAGCCGAGGGTTTTCATATTGTCTGAAACCATAGACATATTAGTTAGGAAATTCCAATCCTCGTACCATTTTTTATTTTGTTGAGAGTATGATTGGTAGTTTTTGGTAGCTCTATCTAAGTCGTCTTGCAAGCCTTCCATAAATTTATTATAGTCGTTATTCCACATTCGTTGAGCAACAGCATCTGAGAAATTTTCTCCACCTACTGTATCTATAATTGCTCTAACAAATTGTACAGGAGCAACGAAACCTTCTACAAAAGTATCTGCTGCTGTAAGTGTAGCTTGTCCTAGTAATCCTGTAACTCCATTAAAAAATCTACGTGCTGTACCTTGATTTTCGTGTCGTTTATTAATAAGTTCAGGAATGCTAGGATTAAACATAAAATTAGCATCATAATCAGTAGTTGTAAACATATCATACAACTCTGGATTTTCTTCTCTAGATACTTTTCTAGGAGCGTCAAATGAAGAAACACCTGTATTAAATGTACCATCAAGAATAGATACTATATTATTAAAATTAGGCAAAAATCCTTTTGGAGTTTTATATTCTTCTAATGGTTGATTGGCATTTTTTAAGTTGTCAGGTATTGCTTGTTCTGCATTATCTAACAATCTTTGGCGTATATTATTTTTTTGCCATTCTTCGTCAACTAGTGGAGCTTGTTTAGGTTGTTCTGTATTAACATAACTCCAATCTAGTTTTATATCTTCGCTATTATCACTTGGTTTTGTAGGGTACAAATCTTCGTTTCGTACACCTTTACTATCTATGTTTTTAAAATTTATTCCCATAATATTATTGTGAATTATTTGTAAATTGCATTGGTTGGTTATCGTCGTGTGTGGTTTTCTTTAACCCAAATTTTCTTTCTGCTATTTGTAACATATCTTGTTCTAGCTCATGTTTCATTATGTTTAATGTTTCTTCATTAACTTGTATTGGATTTAAATTTTTATCAACAACATAATAATAACCATCATCAGCAGGTCCTTCAGTTAAACCTTTGTAAAATTCTTGTATTTGGTATATTTTCTTTTTATCGGCATAATCATCTATATTTTCAGCAGGAATTACAATACAATGGTCTTTGCCAAAATATAATCCAATAGCTGCATCTTTAGTAAAGACTGCTATTTTCATATTTCCATAATTTAGATTATCTAAATCTACTTCTTTTGAAAGTTTATCTGATCGTAAACTAAAATCTTCGGCTCTACCATTATACATATAAATACCATCTTGTAGTTCAAATTTACCATCTTTAAGTTCAGCTTTACTTATAGAACCTATCGCTTGTTTTACAGATTTTTCATCAATACCTGTAAAATTATGTTGAACATCTATGTAAGGTACATATTCTACATAAAGGTCTTTAGTAGCATTTTTAAATTCATCTTTTGATAATGATTTACCAACTAAATGTCCTATTTTTTCGTAAACATCTTTAAATTTTTCATTAGCTTCATTGTGTATTTTTTGTAATTCACCAATTTGTTGTGCAGGTACATCGTAACTTACTTGTTTACCATTGATTGTAAAGATTAATTTATTATCTTCAAAATCAATATTAGTTACAGGGTAATCTTTTAAGAAATAATCAGCATCAAAATTTCTCCCACTTTTTGAATTAATAGGTAATCCTGTTAATCCATATTCTACCATATCTAAAGTATCTGATGAAAATACTTTTACGCCAAGTTTATCAGAGTTTGCATCTAAGAAATTAAATAAATTATCTTTTAATACATTTTTTATAATATAGTTATTTTCTGCTTCTTTTTTACTTAATACTTTACCTTTGTTATTAATTATATTATTATAATTTTTTTCTAAATCATTATTGTTTGTATTATAAAGTTCTAGTTTACCATCGAACATATCAGTTGTTTTCTTATTACCATTACCACTTCTATCATTATATGGTTTAAATGAAGTATTGTCAGTAGAAGTTGTTATATAATGACGATCTATACCATCCCAAATTCCACTTATAATAGCATCATCGAATAATCTTTGTTGCTCAGGAGAGAAATCATCTAGTTTAAATTCACGTTTAAGGTCTTGCATACTTTCGTATAAAGCTCCAAAATATTCTTTATCTTCATCGTTTGCTCCTTCACCTCTGCGAAGTTTATCTAGCATAGCCTCTAAGTTAGTGTTAGTAAACTTTTCACCTTTAATATCATACGAACCTCCTTTTGTACCTGAACGTACTCCTTTTTGCCCCATTTCTTCTACAAGATTATATATTTGCTTACTCCATGAATGAGATTTACCTGTTCTATTAACAAGATTAGTCATCATAGCTTTAGCAGCGTCATGTAATTTTGAAGTAGATAATTCTCTTGTATCTCTAATATCAGGATTAAAGAATATCTCATCAAGAGAATATGTATTTAGTCTTCTTCCTACTTTCTGCAACTGTGCATCTTTGTCAAAACGTGCATCTTCTTCATCTCTTCTTTTTACAAAGTCTTCGTATTTTGCTTTAAGAGGTGCAATATCACTAGCATAATCACGAGCTAGTGCTGCTATTTGTCTATTTACATTAGGATTAAAACCATTCTTAGCAATATAACCAGCAAGGTTTTCTGCGTTAATAGCATAACTTTCTATTAACTCTTTTGTTTTAGGAGAAAGATTAGGGTCTAAAGTATTTAATAGTTCCCTAGCAGATGCACCTGTCATAAGAGCATCTGCAAATGCTTTATCGGTCTTTTCTCCGTATTCTTTAATAAAATCTACGTTATCTTCTATTGGTTTGTAATCTACAAAACTAAAATCTGTTGCATTAATAGCCATATTGTTTTATTTTATATTTTTCTATTTTTGTAATCTTCTTGGAATTTTGTTAGTTTTTCACTATCAGAAAGTCCTTCTAACTCTTCTTTATTATCTTCTAACCAAGATAGGTATTGTCCCATAGTAGCATCATCTGCACGACGACGATAGCTTTGGTTAGATAATTGTGGATAGAAGTATTGTGATGCAAAGTAGTAATCGTTGTCAAGATTGTTAGTACCATACATTGTATTGTACATTGCATCTTTTCTACGATTTTGTAATGTCTTAGAATAATTTTGTAATTGTTTTGCAAAATTAGCCCAAGCATTATTTTGCAGTGTTTCGTTAGAATCCATTTCTGCTTGTCTAGCTACACTAGCAGTATTAATAGCATTGTATTTAGCCCATCTATTATTATTGGCTAACTGATAATCATTAGCTCTATGTTGTTCCAGAGCTTCATTTTGTTGTGCATTAAATTGTGCTATTGCATTACGTTGCTGTTCGTTTTGTTGGTAGATTTGATTCATCGCATTAGCACGATCGGTCGCAATTCTACCAAGATTAGCAGCAACATTAGCAGCAACTTGACTTCTATCTCCTGCAAATGCCATAGCATTCAAATTTGATAATAAATCATTTTGAAGCTGAGCATTATAAAGATTGCTGTTTTGAGGAACATACTTTTGATATGTAGGTGTAAAACTATTCTGATAGTCAGGAATAGTCATAGCGTATCGTTCAGGCTTTTCAGCTTGCTCGAAATTAGGTTTACGTAGCAATGCTTTCATAAATTGCATAGCACCCATACCAAAGTTTGTATTATCAAGAGTTTCGGAAATACTCTTATTTCTACGCCATTTGTCAGCTATATCTTCTATTTCATTTCCTATCTTGTAACGTGCTTGATTTAAAGCATTATATTCTTTAAATCCTGATAGGTTGTCATTTAAAAATTTTGTTTTTTCTGCATTGTCAAGTGAAGACCAAGCTCTATTTTTATAAGTATTTAATTGAGTTTGTAAATCTTTTTTATCTTTACTATCTTCATTAGAATTACTATATACGTGATTATTTACAAAAGAGTTAAATAAAGAACCGTCTCTATCGAAAATAGTAGAATATAAGTCAGGATTATATTCGTTACCTAAGAAAACACCTTGAAGACCTTGTCGTCCTCTGTCGTTATATTGTTTTATTCTATTTTGTTCTATTATACTTTGACGATTTTTAATCCAATCAAGAACTCCACCTTTGTCATATTGATTAGCTTCTTGGTAATTGTTTTGCATACCATTATTGGCTTTTATTTCTTCCTGAGATTTGCGCAAATTACCCAAGACATTATCTATATATCTTTTAGTAATAGAGTCTCTTAAATCTTTATTTTTCTTTTTAAGATTTTCTACTACATTAGCAAATGTTTCTCCTTTTAGTTTATATCTTTTTTTTATCTCTTCTGGTACCTCAATTCTATTGGAGAAAACAAATTCTTGTCCATTTGTATCTGTCCATATTTGTTCTCCTTGTTCGACAAGGTTTTGTTTACCTTGATTGTCTTTCCCATAAGGAACTCCACCCAAAGGATTTTCTTCGTGTGTACCGCCCGTTTTTATAGATACAACATCGTTTATATCAGTTCCTTTAGAAGTATATCCACCATTAGCAAAATAATTCATATCTTTTCTTTTTAGTCCTATTATATTACCACCATAAGAAGCCATATTAGCCATACTCCTTAGGTTAGTTAATTGGTTTCTTTGGTTTGCTACATTCAATGCGTTAGAGTGCATTGCAGTAGCCTTTCTGTTAGCTTTATCTTCTGCTTCTTTAAGTCTAGCTATGCGATTTTTCTCGCCTATATGACCCAACAATGAAGATGCTGAGCCTATTATACCACCTATTAAAGCTCCCCATGGTCCACCTATATCAAAGCCTTTTTTTGCATAGTTTAAAGTGTCCATATTATATTGAGCAAAACCTTTCCCAAAGTTGGTTTTGTTCATTGCAAGATTGCTATACTTATGATTGTCCCAAGCTGAACTTTCTACGTTTGCACCTTGTAAACCACCAGTTCCTTCGTATTTAATACGTTGTCCTAGTTCGTCGGCAGCAAGTTTGCTTCGTTTCTTTCCAGTGAAAGCTCTTGCTAATGGGTCATCACCTACACCACCTCCAATAGCATCGTTAATCATATCTTCGGTTGACCAAGTAGAATAATCTTTTTTAAGATTTTTGTAAAGATCCGTTCCGAAATCAACAACTGTGTTAACTATTCCTTGTACTCTATTCCCGTTTGTTGTCTGAAACCCACCTTTCCCCACTGATTGACTAGACCAATTACCAACTTTATCCAAGAAACTAGTCTTGTTACCATTAGTAACAGAATTTAACATTCCTTGTTCTGCTTTACCAAAAATCTCATTTTGACTAGGTGTATTATAACTAAGATAACCTTTAGGATTACCTTCTAATGGGACATTCTTAAAAGCTTCGTAAGCAACATTATTATTTAATTGTTTTATATCATCATTAGATAATATTCCATTAGAACCATTATTTATATTATTTAGATTTCCTATGTAATTTCCATCTTTATCATATTGTAGATTCTGATTAAGATTATCAATATCTACATTAGATAAAATGCCATTAGAAGCATTTTTATAATTAGGTAGATTACCTATATAATTACCATTTTTATCAAAGTGATAGTTTTGATAATTGTTACCATAAGCAGTACCTAAGAAATTAGCTACGCCATTTTTTGCGCTATCTCTTAGTGCAAACATATTTTGAAAACCATTGTTATCTATAACATTTCTTGGTTTATTATAATTTGCAGCATTTTGTAGAGCAGTTTTAGAACTAGCTCTATTGCCAAAGAACATACCTATATCGGATAGTATATTCCCAGCATCTTGTATCATATCTTTATAATCTCTTTGCTTATTGCTTTTACCAAAAAGATTTGCTAAACTACTATAATCAAAACCACTCATATTCTTGTAATTATAGTTACAAAAATATATAATAATATGCCTTATTTTATTGTCTAATTTTTAGAGTTAAGATTTTATTTTACGAAAAGAAAGTAAATTTAAAGTAAATTGTTTGTTTTTAAAAATCAATACATATACTTTTGTGTAACTAAAATGTTTAAAAATGACTATAAAACAAGAACAATTTACAAAAATAATTAAAATTTGCAATAAATTATTCTCTGTTTCTAAGCATGATTTAATATATAATAGGAATAGAGAATGTTCTGCAATAAGATATTGTGTTGTTGTTATTATGTCCGAATTAACAACAACTAAAGAGATTTCTAAACTTCTACATAAAACTCCACAAGGAATTAATTTTATAATTAGAGAATACAAGTCTAATCAAGAAATAGATAATTGGATAAAGGAAATTAAAAGCAAACTTCAAGAAGATTAAAAGTAAAATATTTTTATAATTATTTATGGTATCGTATATTTGCTCATACTAATTTTAATATTTATTGATATGAGTGAATTAAAAGAAATCGTTGTACCTGAAAGTAACAGTTGCAACAGCGGAATGTTTAGTCTTTTAACCGCACTATTAACACAAAAAGGCATCGATCCAAATGTTTTATTATCTATGCGAAATGGTAATTTTGATGGTAATAATGTAGTATGGGTATTGTTTTTACTTATCCTATTTGGTAGAAATGGTTTTTATGGCAATGATGGAAATCTATCTAATTTAATTAATAATGATAGTGGTAGAGAACTATTAATGCAAGCCATAAATGGTAATCAAACAGCTATTTCTCAACTTGCTAGCACATTAAATTGTTCTATTAATTCTATTCAAGCAGCATTAGGAAATTTATCAAGTCAAATTCAAAACGTAGGCAATAGTATAGGTATGAGTACCCAACAAGTTATTAATGCTATTCTATCAGGTAATGCTAATATAGCTAGTCAATTATGTGGTATTAACAATAATATTACTACTATGGGCTATCAAAACCAATTAGCAAATCAACACCAAACCTATCAACTAACCGATAGTATTAATAATGTAGGTACAAGAATGGAGAGAGGGTTTTGCGATACTGCGTATGCAACTCAAACACAAACTTGTGCTATCCAAAATAGTATTAAAGATAGTGTATCTACAATACTTGATGGGCAAAGACAAGCAGAAATTAGAGAAATGCAAGCGAAAATTGCTAGCCTTCAAGAAAAGAATAGCCAATATGCAATGCAAATAAATAATGGACAACAATCTGCTTTGTTTGGACAAATGCTACAACAAGCAATAGCACCAATTAATACTGCATTGTGTACTCTTACAAATGAAGTAAGCACAATTAAAGCTAGTATGCCACCTACTTATCCAGTACAATATCAACCTTTCGTACCTGTTCCTAATGCAGTTGCTTATCAATATGGAATAGCACCACAAGGTGGATTTTGGAATTAAAAAAGGAGGTGTTATTATGCTACCTTATTATTTTGTGAATCGTAATGGTTCTGCTGTTATTGAAAGTTCTAATGTAAGTGTAGAAGACAATAAGGTTGTTTATACATTCCCTAACCACTCTTTTGCTAACAACAATTATAGAGGAGTAATATATGTAAAACTAAATCAAGATTTGCCTTCTACTGCTTCTGCTACAATGCCTATTGAGTTTTCTACCAACGGAGTTAAACAACCTGTACTAACAAAAAGTACAAGCGGTGAAACCGAATGGTTAGTTTCTATGTTTCAAGGCGTTGGTTATTATGAGTTTTTCTTTGATAAGCAAACTAATAAACTTCAATTGCTATGAGAAAGTATTTATTAGTTTGTGATGATTGTGAAGAAAATCACGAAGAAGAAAAAACTAGATCTTACAATGTGTCAGGTATGCAAGAATACCTTAGTAAATATGGTTGGCATTTTTCTCCCAAAGCTGTTGATTATGCCACCTCTAAAATGATTACTAAGGAAGGACCATTAGTACCTATTACACTAGATAAATATAAAAGTATGCTAACTAAGCATAACGTAAAGATAGATACTAAATATCCATACGATGCTTTGTATATTTTAAATATGGCATTAGCAGACTTTTATGGGTCTAGCATTAAAGACGAATTGCATTTGATTTTATTTGTAAAAGATTATTTAGAAGACCCTGACGGTAACGACGAACTACCATTTAAAAGATGGCATTGTTCGGAGTTATCCGAAGGAAAAACTATTAATTGGCAGCATTTGATTTAAAAAAAAAGGGGAGACACGTCTAGTGCCTCCCCTAATTGTTTAATGCTCTTTGTAGAATTTTATTAAATTCTCCAAATGTTCTTTTGCTTTTTTTAAGAAACTTTTTTCTTCAAAGAAGTTTTCTTTTTCAAAGAATTTTTTATCATTCTTTTGGAGTTTTTCTAAATGCTCCAAACGGTCCGATATATTCTTTTCTGTTCTTTTTATTTGGTCTTGATTTTCTTTTGTCATAATTCTTTAATTCTAATATTAAACTCGAATAACATCAACTTTCGTTTTATGATATATTCAGGAGTTATAAACCCCTTAGTATCTTCAACTACAAGTTGATTTTCTTTGTCTATATACACGAAGTCTGCATAATAAGCACACTCTCGTTCTAGACATTTTCCCTTTACTATTTTTTCTTTCCCTTTTGGGGTAATGACAACAACGTCATCTTCCTTTTGGGCTGGGATTAAAACGTATTTCTTTTGGGTTTCTAGACCAGTTATTTCTCCTTTTTCTTGGAGATCTAAAAGGTAAATGTATCGCTTCATTTCTTTCTTTGAAGCGAATGTTTTGCCGTTAAATTCACACTTTTTAGCGTGGTACTTAGATTCTCCATCGGCTTTCTTTTTTCTTAAAAAGTTTCTCATTTCCCAGTTGAGCCGTAGCCTCCTTCTCCACGATTAGTTTCTAAATTAACTTTCCCTTTCTTTAATTGGATCGGTTCTAACTTAGAAAATATAAGTTGAGCTACTCTATCACCTTCTTTTGGAAGGTAGTTCACCAAGTTCTCAAAATTAACAACTCTACCTTCTCTATCAAAGAAGTTACTTGGTTTAAACTTCATAATTAGTTCACCTCTAAAGTTGGAGTCTATTGTTCCTACTGAGTTAGCACATACTAACGGATACTTACTAATAGAACTACGAGGTCTAAGCTGTGCTTCGTATCCGTCGGGAAACTCCATTCTGAAACCTAATGAGTAACAAATATTACCGAACTCATCAAAATAACGCTCTCTAGCGTAACAGTCAAACCCTGCATCTTCAGGGTGAGCTTTAGAGGGCATTTGACCGCCTTCTAATAATTCAATTATACAAGGTATTGTATTCATTATTTTATAGTTTTAAAAATGGGGCAGTAAAATTACCACCCCTTAATTATTATGCTGCGTATAATTCTTGTTTTAAAATATTAACATCGTTTTCAAACAATTTGACACATAGTTCATAAAGTTCAGGTATCATACCCATAACTTTATCAATATAGTCCATCTTGTTTTTGAGTTTTGGTTTATGTAAAGTGTTATATCCGTCTAATCTTCTTTGTAAATCACAATGGAATTTTTGCTCAAACTCTTTATATAGGATAGCATATCTTTCACTATAATTTTTAGATACACCTTTACGAACGACTCTAGTAATTATTTGTCGTTTATCTGCTAGACTAATATCTTTTACCAAACCGATTATTACGTCTTCTTTGTAAGTTACTTCTTCTGCAAGTTGTTTGTTTTTAACTTCTAGTTCTTCTTTTTCTTTGTTAAGTCTTCTCATTGTTTCCAATGTTCCTCTTAACAAAATCTTTGTTTCTTCACTTGCCCCAGGCAGATAAGTGTTAATAAACAAGTCATCGTTTGCTACATATCCACCTGTTTTACGAATTGTTGGTAATACTTCATCGAATACCCAACTTTCAAACTTTTGTGCATTTTCTAGTTTAGAAGATACTATTAGTCTATATACATCACCTTCAGGGATAAAAGAAGTTTCAACGTTTTGAATTATATCTCTACCATCTTTATATTTACCAGTAACTACCCCTATGTCTATTTTAGACACCACCTTACAATGTTCTCTAATGGCTTTTGTAGGCTCTTTATTATATGGTGTCGAATTTCGCTTACATATTTGGTAATCTCCTATAATTAGTAGTTTTAAAATTGAAGGGACACTTCGGGATATTTGTGATTAACTTCTTACAATTATTACCGATTTGTCTTTGCATTCGGGATATTGCTCAAAGAATACACGGCATATAGCCTCTTTCTTAACAACAAAAGGCTCGTCCTTGTACTTTTCGATGTCATCATCTTGTGTCAATGAACCGTAACATTCATCACAAATAAATGTATTAGCATTATATCCGCATTTACTAATGTCAATATCAGGATTTATTTCAAGAATTTTATTGTCAATAATTGACTCGTTTTCTTCAAGCCAATCGTTAAAATCATCAGTATCTATCTGATAGACTTCTGTGTAAATTTTTTTTTGTTCCATAATTTTATTTTATCTTATTAACGAATAATAGGTATGAAAGGGGTCGTTTCCTAGTCTAACCATCCAAATCCCTTTTTCCTTAAATACTTCTGTTATTGTACCCTCGTAGCGTTTACCTTGTACTATTACATATGCTTTTTTGCCTATTAATTCTTTCATAATTGTCCATAATTTAAATTTCAATTATTTCTATTTTTTTAACTTCTCCAAAATCTGATAAATGTTTGGAAATAAGACTCAAATATTCCAAAGCATCTTTTTGGTCGTCAAATTCAGTTGCTCGGTTTTTATCGTCTTCTAAGATAATTTTACCAAATATCTTAGTGTTGACATATTTGGTTTCGTCTTTAAAATTTATTTTGATTATTGTTTTCATTCTATCATTGTTTTAAAGCAGTTTGATGCAATCTCCCTGCTGTAAATACTAATTAATTATTTGTATAATCACCTTCATATAAGGTAATAAAATCAACAGGTATCCACTGATTATCAATAGAAACTTCATAGCTAAGTATTCTTCTTCTTAGCTCATCTAACTTTTCTTTGCTTGCATTACTTTGTAGCAATTTTTCCAACTCTTCATAAAATGAGTTCATTACAATTGCTTGCTGAGGAGTTTTGCATCTAGAAAAGTGATATTCTATGAAATTATCCATTTTCATTGTATTACAATAACTATATTGTTATCAATTATCTTGACACCAAGATAACCAGCAGTTACCTCATTAACTCCTACACACGGATCACCTTCCTCATACTTAATGATTATTTTTTTGCTCTTATCTAATTTTTGCAACTCATCAATGAGAGTTTGTAAGGTAATGTTGCTAATATCTAATTCTTCTCCTATCATAGTTCTATTAATTCTATTGTTTTAACTTCATTATCACTGTTCCCAAAAGCCATTTGCGCTAACTCTTTCGCAATATAACCTAAATACATAATTGCCATAGAGTTATTAACAAATGTCTTTGTCAATGGGTGGTCTTTTTTGTCAGTCAATAACCAACCATCATTGTCTTCACCGACAAATCTTACATCGTTTTTGACAAATCTTTTATTTTCCTTGTAAGAATTTCTTTTTTTCATAAGGTTTTGGTACTTGCTCATAGCGTGAAACCATTTCTTGTGTAATCGTTTTTTGTCCATAATTCTTTTATTTATTAAGATTTAATTGTTAATTATCGTAAGGCTCATTAGCAATTATTGCAAACATTTTAAACCTTCTTTTATCTATTTCGTTCATTTGGTCATAATAGCCATTCTTAAAGAATGATGTATGTTCTACTTCATATTCAAAAAATGTTTTGAAACTTTCATCATCGCAATCCTCAAAAGCCATTATAACCATACAATTCATTTGCTTTAACGCTTTTATATTTTCAATTGTAGCGTTAATCCAATGTATCTTTGATTTAGTCATTTCGCTTAAAGTTTTAAAGCCCTACTGTCACTAGGGCTGGTTTGTTTATCTGTTAAATTTTTCAAGGTCATCGTTAGCGTCTTCTGCTCCGTCCATATAGCCTTGTTTGTACTCTTCCAAATCATCCAAGTCTTCTGGTGGATTAGTTTCACGACCTTCATAGCCGTCGCTATAACCTTCTGCATACCAATTTCTGTTCGCCATTTTAATCATCTGTTTTGTTGTTCGTCAGATTTACTATTAGGCTCTGACGATTTGCCTGTTGGTCTTGGTTTGTATTCACAAGAAACTCTGCCACAAGTTAGTTTTGGCTTGTCTCTTGGAACTGTTGTCTTGTGACCACCATTTGGTAACTTGACTACTTTGTCCAATATTATACATTGGTGTATGCAATTGTCGCAGTTTCTCATTTTGTTTTGATTTAAAGTTTTATTAGAAAAGTCTATTTGGGTCTTTTTTTACTTCCTTAATTTTCTTTTGAAAATTTCTTGCAAAGACCTTATAATATTCATAAATTGATTCACAAATTACTGGATTGTAATAATCCAATAATTTATTTACGTAATCGACGAAGCATTTTTTTAAAACTTTTTCTGCTCTGTCGTTTAACAAAGATATTCTGGTTAACATATGTCCTAGGTCATAAACCATCGTTTCTAGATAGTCTTTTTCAATAATAGCCTTTCTTTGGTCTTCATTAAAGATTTCTAATTCATTTTCTTGACCATTAATTATCTTTTTAGCTTCTTCTAAAGAAAAAGCTTGGGCTTCTTTAAAAAAATAATTTCCTCCTTTTTTAAACAAGCCTATAGATGTATTAAAAATATAATATTTATTGTTCATTTTATTTTTTTTATCTGCCATAATTTAATTCATTAATTAAAGGTTTAATTGCTTTTTTCAAATATGCTCCACAGCATTTTGTGTTGTTAAGGTTGCTATGGAAACAAAATTTAGGTTTTGTGTATGCAGTGGCTATCCAGCGCAAACATCTTTCGATTGTTTCCAACTCTCTTTGGGTTGGTTCTCTTTTATCAAAATTTCCAATAACACAAATATTTATTGTTTCCGAATTATGATTCATAACTCCAGGAATTTGTTTATTTAAATTTTGACAATAATATATTGCTGTATCACATATAATTACGTGATACCCTATACTACTCCAACCGTGATTTGGATCGGCAGGATTTGTGTGCATAGCTTCTATTTCCTTAATATATTGTTCAGGAGTCCTATTGTAAGGAAGCTCCGAAGCTGTATGGTGAAGCGGAATCCAATTAGTCTTTTTCCTAACCTTTTTTTGTGGGATTAATTGACTACGCATATCTACGTAATCTATTAATCCTTTATATACCTTTACTTCTTTCTCTCTTTTTTTGTGTGCTACATTTGTAAGCACGATAAGAGCAAAAACAACTATTGCTACTATCTTCCACCAATTTTTGTAAATCCACAAGTTCACTGCATTTTTTAAGCAGCGGAATTTATATTTTAAATGTTCGATATATTTTCTTAATTTTTCTTTCATTATTCTTTTAGTTTTAAGTACATTGCTGTCATTATTGCGTAATTAGCCATATCTAGCAATGTGTCTGTTAATGATTCTTCTTTTACTTGATTTTCTTCCTTGATAAGATTAGAAAATCGATTTACTTTGTCTTTAATTCTCACTTTTGCAGCGACTAGTCCATCTTCGTCAATGCTGTCGAAGAAACTATTGCCGTAGTCGTGATTTTTAATTTTAAAAGTGTTATGCAGAGTATTTAAAATCTCTGCATGAAGGTCTATTATTTTTTCTTCTATTTTCATTTTTCTAAAGTGTTGCTAGGATTAAGAATATTCCTAAAATTATTATACTCGTTAATAGTGCCATTTTTTAACCAATTAAAATCTTCATCTGTTGGGTTAGATATTCCTGCTTTATTTAAAATAGATCTAACCATTAATATTCCGCATTCTTTTATTTCAAGGTTATTCCTTAGAATATAAGTTGGAACTTGTGGGAAATACTCTATTATTATTCTTCCAACAGGAGATTTTGTTGTAAGAATTTTCTTACCTATAGTATTTAGCTTACGTTCCCAAGAAACTTCGCCTAGTCCTAATATTTTTGATTTTTCTTTAGCTATATTTATTATATCTTTCAATATATTCAATATAGTATCTTCAAATTCTATTTCTGAACATTCTGCAAAATCATCAGCAGTCCAGTAAGCAAGAAAATCTTTATCTTCTGTTGTAAGTTGTAAACCACAATCTCCACGTTCAGAATTAGTTATAATTTGGAAGTATGATAAATCTAGTTCAAAATTGTTTTTTGTCATTGTTTTAATCATTATATATTTCTCCATTTAAACTTATTTGTGTTTCTTCTACAGATTCGTTTAAATTACCTTCAGAATCAACAGTATATTCCAATATGTAAGCACTATACATAGGATATTGTGCATCATACCAACTATCTGTATATTCTTCATTTTTTAACCATTTTAAAATTAAGTTGTATGCTTCATCGAAACTTGATAATGAAAATTCACTTTCAACATTTTCTCCATTGCAACATCTTATAAATGCTGCAAATTTATTTTTGCAGGTATTTTCTTTATCTTTGTAGTGTTTTTCAACTACATCTAAGCATATTTTAATTGCTTCTATATCTTTTTCCCAAATTGGGTCTGAGTTTTCATTAATAAAAGACTCAGAATTTTCTATTATTGATAGAAGTTGTTTTTTTAATTCTTCTTTTGTCATTTTATTTAAGATTAATAGGACGTAAAGATTTATAGATTAAGCAATCTACACCTTCTTTTGCTAAGATTTCAGCGAACTCAACTGCTTGTTCGTTTGTATGGAAAAATCGTTTTTTGTTGTTATATTCTACAATCCACATTTTAGTCAATTATTAATGATTCGTAAATTTCGTCCACTTCGTCCCAGTCAGCATATTCCAAATCAATGGAATAACACAGATAAGGTTTATTGTCATCACCTATTGCGGAACAGATGATGTTATAATTGTACTGATATCCTAAAGGTCCCCGATCAAAACTTTCACCTATAATTTGAAAGTCATTGAATTTGTTTCCATCAACAACTTCTTCAAGTTCTTTTAGAATAAAGTCATGAACGCAACCTTGCATGTTTCTTTCTTCATCTTCTACTTCCTCAGACAAGTCTTTGTATTCGTGCGAATCATCATTGTAGCGTTTTTTTGCCTGTTTGTACTTGTCGTATGCTCTTTGAACCGCAATGTTCCAGTCTTCTTTTTTGAATTTCATTTTGTTTCTTTTTTAATTGTTAATACTTTATTTGGTTTTTTTTAAGCCATTCTTTAGCTTTTAAATATTCATGCCTTGCAATAGCATCTACTGCTATTTTACGTTCCTCACTGTCTAAAGCGAAATAAGGAACTCTTTGCTCGATTTTTATTTTATTCCAAAATAAGAATTTAGTTTTGGTGATTATGGTGTCTAGTTCACCGTATTTAGTTTGTAATACTTTGTTGTATAAAATCATTTTCTTTTAGTTTTTTAATTGTTTGATTTAATTTTTTTTGTGCTATAATTTTCTCTTTGTTTTTCTCGTAGTATTTTCTATAATTAGCATTAACAGCATCACGATTAGCTTCTCTATACTCTTTATTGTGAGTATATCTGTGAGCCTTCCCATGCTCGCTTTTCTCGTACTTTCTAGTGTTTTTTTTCTGTATTTCTAATAAATGGTTGAATCTTTCATAATTAGATACTTTAGAAAAATTCAGCACTTTAACCTTTCTTCCTTTGTGTTCAAAAACACCTTTGTATCTATGAGCCTTTACGAACAACCATTTATCGGTAGTAAGCAATACACGAGATGCTGACTTCCAACCATAGAATATTGAGCCGTCAATGCTTATAATTATTTTTTCTTTCATAATAAAATATAACCTCCCCGAAAGGAGGCTATAAGTAGGGTGAGTTAGTTTAGATTTTTTCTTGCACTTCCAATAAAAAAATAAGGTCACTAATCGCTTTTATTTGCTTTGTGATTAGTTGCCCACATAAAGACTTTGGATCAAGTTCCACCATCTTCATATTCATTTCTTTTTGTGCAGATAAGGTTTTTAGATATTCTATTGCATCTTCTGTTTTGATGCAATTTTCGTAAAACTCTTTTTGATGTTGAGCTGCATCTTTTAGATGCTCCAACTCTTTGATTCGGCAGTTTAGATTTTCTACTGCTTTTTCTGTGTGTTTATTCATATTTAAAAATTTAAAAATTCCAAAAATTGAACTTGAAAAAGCCATTTTTTTCGGCTCTTTCATTAAATTCTAATAATGTTTTGATACCTTGCTTACAGGTATCAACATTTTTGTCTATGATATTGACTTTGACTTCAATTCTATTTACTTTCTTTTCGATTTCTAGAACATCATTATTAAGGTCATTAATTTTTTCTCTGATAATGTCATATTCTTCTTTCTTTAATTGTTTTTCTTCTTCAATACAGTTTTTTATATTGCAGAAGATTATGACTAAATACATAATGACACCTAATATCAAAACATTCCATATAACCTTTAATAAAACTCTCATAGTTACTTATATTTATGTTTATCTTCGTCTTCTTTCTTTTTAATAAAATAGGCACCAATAGCCATTATTATTACTACGTTTATGCCTATAATCGCCCTAATTGTAGGGTCAATGCTCATAATAAATTCACTTATTCCCATTTTATTCTAATATGTTTATTAAACACATTTAAATTTAATACAAATATAGTGTTTTACAAACACATTTCCAAATTATTTTACAATTATTTTCATTTTTTTTATCTAAAACGATTGTAAATTAATTTTTAGTATGTTTATTAAACACATTTATAGGTAAAATTAAGGGTTAGTTCGAAGATTTTGAAGTTCATCTTCGACCATATTGATAAAAGTACGAAATTCTTTAGTAGAATAATCTGAAGTTCCGTAATAAAAAACTATTTCTTTTTCTTTTTCAGATTTTGTATTAGATATTTTGCACATTCTACCTACGTGGTCATTGCAAAATTCTCTACATTTTTTATCTACTTCTTCAATAGGTACAATCTCAGTATCTATATTCTGAAACTCTAAAACAAAATGCTGATAAATTTGCTTTGGAGTACTACCTGTAATGTTAGAAATTTCTTTTATTAAATAAAAGAGATATTGATTTGATTGCTTGCTTCGTAAAGGTTCTCTTATAGAGATAGAAACATGTTTGTTTGTCATTTGTTCTATGGTTTCTAAACCATTTTCAATAAACAAACAAACATATTGTCTTCCGTTGTTATTTTTTCCGTATTTGTATATTTCCGCATTCGTAAGTATCATAGTAAATTGAGTTTGGTTCAAATACTTTTCCAACGTCATTGATTAACCATTCTAGAGAAACACCATAATCTCTATTTAAATAGTATAACCACGCTGGTTGGAAAAATTGTCTGCTTAAATCTTTTTTGTTTCCAAGAAAATTTCTACGATCGATATTATACTTAGTAGTAAAAGTATTAATTCCTCTTATTGCTTTTACTTGTATAAGTATATCAACCGCTTGAAAAAATCTTTCTAAAATTTTTTGAGAATCAGGGTTATTCATTTTTTTAGTATTTTTGTGGAATAATATTTGCACAAAAATATCTTTAAAATGAATATAAACAAAATAAAACTCACAAAAATTTTAAAAAATGGGTGCTTTTTGTGAGCCTTATCTTGTAACTATTTGATAAACAAACCTTTAATAATTATTGTTAAAAATCATTAGATATTTCGTTTGTTTATTTTTGTTTTTATTTGTCTAAATTTAATCTACATTGCTTTTAAATGTACTTTAAAGTTTTTAATTGTTTTTAATAAAAATTGGTTTTTTTTTTGGGAGCATCCAAATTTTTAAAATCCCAATTTTTGGTTTTTTGGGTTTTAAAATAAGTCGTTGAATTTCTGCATATTTATTTCCTTTACATCTTCAACTACCTTTAGATAATGTTTAAGAGCAGTAAAGGTTTTATGCCCAGTAAATTCCATAACAACTTCAAGAGGAATGCCCAAAGCTATTGAATTTACAACAAAAGTTTTCCTTGCACAATGCGAGGTTATCTTGTTGTATTTGGGAGTTATTTTTTCAATTCTTGAATTTCCTTTGAAGTAATTTTTAACAATAGGTGTATCAATTCCTGCTTTTTTGCAAATTTCTTTTAGTTTTAAATTAAAAGTAATTATATCAAATCGTGGGAATACTCCTATATTGTTGAATTTTTTTTGTTGTTCTATTATGCCTTTAGAGTATTTATTCAAAGGTATTCTTAAATTTATATTTGGTTTTATAGAAAGGAAAGCTATATAATCATCATGTACATCAACCCACTTTAGTTGTTGCATATCAGAAAATCTGAGTCCAGTGAAACAACAGAATAAAAAAGCTCTTAGACATTCACTATCACTTTCTTTTAAGTTAGGCAAAAAATTAAAAAGTCTTTCTAATTCTTCTTTCTCTAAATAAACAATTATTGGTTCAGATTTTTTTAATTTAATGGCGTACGATAAGCCATCATTATCATATAATCCTTGACCTTTAGCAAATCTTAGTACTGCTTTAAAACAACGTAAATATACAATACAAGTTGTATTTTGTAGATTCTTTGTATAGATTATAAAATCACAAAATTCTTGTAATGTATTTTGCGATATATCGTTAATTTTTAGTTCGCTGTTGAAATCATTAACATTACGCATAAAATTATGATAAACTCTAACACTACCAGTTGTAATATTAGATTTATTATAATCTAAATACTTGTTAAAGATTTCGGCAAAAGATACACCTGACTCATTACTTTTAGACGAATTTATCATTTTTATTTCGTCTAAAGTAGGTATTCGATTATTTAAATATTCATTTTTTTTAAATAAATCGTCTATTTTAGTAACAATATCTCTTATTGCACTATTAACGTTACTGCATAAGTCTCTGTTTTTAGGCTTATCAGCCTTAGCCTGTTGCATCTTAGCGTTCCAACAAGTCTCAGGTATAGAATATCCTAGTCGAATATCTACTCTTTGACTATTGAATGAAACTCTAACACGAACAGGCTTTAAATCGCTTGTGCTTTTTGCCAAGTCGAATTTAATGTTGTACTTCATGTTGATTATTTATTATTGTTTTTGATTGCTAATTCTAATAAATCTAAAGTTTTTTTATGATTATCTAAGGTAATTTGAATATTTCTTAACATAATAGTATTGTTCTCTAATATCTGATTAGAAAACTTTAAAATCTCTGTATTATTCTTAATCATTTCTTTTATTATAGAAGGTTGATTAAAAATAATCGAAGGAGAATTTTGTATTCTAGAAACAAGCTCGTAGAAATCATAAATTTCCTCTTTTTTTCTTGTTATTATCGGATAATTAGTATTAGGAATTGGTAACGATAACATATAATCTCCATCATCTAATAGCGATATTCTTTTTATCATTTTCCCATCGTTTACAGTATCAACTAGATATACGCCTTGGTGACGAACTTCATTAAATGATACTTTCTTAATACAAATCCAATCTCCTTGAAGCAAATAAGGTTCTAGTTCTCTTGAACATATTTGATAAGCAAATGTGCAATTTGGAATAAGACTAGACGGATCTTCTTTCAAAGGTTCGCCTAAACAATATTCCTCTAGACTAATATTATTTATGGCATTTAAATCACATTCGATTATTTTGCCTTCTTTACAGCCTATTATGTGTTTTGTATTGCTTTCTGCTTCGGTTATGTTGTTATTACTACCGATAACGTGATTGTTATTACCATTTACATTTTGATAATTGTTATATCTTGGCAAAAACATTTCGTTATCATTACCTGTAATATAATTCGGATTTATATTAAATTTTTCCGATAATAACTTCAAGAAAGATTCAGAAATCTTTTCTTTCCCTGTTGTAATACCAACATAATATTGGTAAGAAAGACCTAAGAAGTCAGCAATTTGCTTCTTTTTAAAGATTCCATATTGCTTACTTGCTTCTAAAATACAATTTTCTAATCGTTTTAACATTTTGATTTTTAATTAATTCAAATAAAATATTAAGATAAAATAAAAATAATCCTTAATAATATTAAGATATATTAATTATTATAACTACATTTGTAGCGTTTGTGGGTGCAAATGTATATTAAAAATAATTAAAAGCAAATAAAAATTAAGAAAAAAATGAATAATGAGAATAAATATGTAGAAAGACTTATTCAAGAGTGTAATATTTCTCTTGAAAAGCATAACATATTATATAAAGAAAATCAAATAAAGCTAGATGAGATAATCGACAAAGTTGATAACATTAAAGAATGGATAAATGGTTCAAATTTGATAACAAAAGAAGCATTTGCTAATTTGTGTAATGTTAAACCACAAACAATCCATAAGAGATTACTAGAAGGATTGTATGAAACTCCCAAAGGTTATACTGAGAGAGCATATTACAATCAAGGTAATCAAGGAAATCAACTATTCGTTATCCCACTAGCATTAGAATATTACGAAATAAATCTAAATAATGAATGTAAATAATATAATCGGATATATCTCACTTTATCGCCAAATATTTAATTGGCAATGGTGGGATAATATCCCTACTAGAAATGTATTTATAGTATGCTTGCTCTTAGCCAATTACAAAGATACAGATACATTAAAAAGAGGTCAATTAATGACTTCTATAAAAGAGATTTCAATGTTATCTTGCTTCTCAATACAAGAGGTAAGAACTGCTATAAAAAATTTAAAAAAGACAAACGAGATAGTTATAAAATCAACAAACAATGGTAGTATTATAACTATCTCTAAATATGATATTTATCAAACAAATTTCGATATTGCTAACAAACAACTAACAAGCAATCAACAAGCTAATAACAAACAACTAACAAACAATCAACAACTACCAAATAATAATATAAGTAATAAAGAAATAATTATTAATAAAAATGAAAAAAAATGCGTTTACAGCGAAGATTTTATCAAGGATATACTAACTAACCTAAACATTGTTTTAAAGCCGAAATATCTAAAGAATTTCGTTGATTTTAATAACAATTTAGGTTGGAAGTATGAGCCTGAACTCGCTGTATATAAATTCATAGATGTTAATAAATTTTCGGTAGATTACAAAGCAATAAAAAAATTAAAAGAAATTAAAGAAAGTTGCGCCAAAGAAATTGATAATAAGGCAGTTGCTTTATGGAATTGTTTTATAAAAAAAGCAACTGAAAATTTAAACAAAGTAGAAATTAAAACGTGGTTTTTACCAATAAAACCTATAAAACTAGAGTCCAATACATTGACTATTTCTGTACCAAGTACATTCTTTAGGGAATATATCGAAACTAATTTTATAGATCTTATAAGTAAATTATTGAGAGAGTTAGGTGTTAATAACTTATTATATGTTATTCAATAGTATTGTATAAAACCAAAAAACCTTCTTTTGGTTTTGTTAAATAAATTATAGTTATTACCACCATGTCGTCCAACAGCTATTTTCGTTGGTATCACATATTTCTTCCCATTGTTCAGGAGTAAAGTTTTGGTGAAGACAGTCGTCGGAGCAGTAATAACTATCTCCTCCGTCATATATATAACCTTCGTCCATCAATTTTCCGCAAATTGAGCATTGACGAACTTCTTTTTTCTCGCTGAAGTAATTAATAAAGTCATTTTCTATACTATTCCAAATGTCGTTGGAATAATATTCTAGGAACTCGTTTATTTCTTCTTCTGAGAAAAATTCTTTTTCTGAGCCTTTGAATTTTTGCTCCAAGTATGTTTTTAAAATGTTTTTCATATTATAAGTTTTTATTGATATTTTCTGATTCTTTTTCTAAAATTTCTATCATATATGATATGTTAATGGAATTCTTAGTCTCTAAGATTTTCCATAATTTATTTAAAACATTTCCGAAAATTTCATCAAGACGATTTTCACGCTCACATCTATAAGCGTATTCAAATGTTTCTTGCTCAAACTCTTCGATTTTTTTAATATCTTCTTTCGTCAATTTTACCGACAAATTAGATATTAAATTTTCTATTCTTTTTTCTTCTTCTGTCATAAAAATTTAAATTTTCGCCAAATAATACAGCATTTCTTCTTTGACATCGGCAATTTCTTGTGCCTTAGCCATTTTTATTTGTTCTATTAGTTCTTTCATGATTAAAAGTTTTTAGGTGCTAATGCTATTTTAACTAAACTATTCAAATTATCAACTCTTCTCAGTAAATATACTGATGGAGCGTAAGCCATATGTAAGAAACCGTATGGCTCTTTGATTATATATTTTTTTAGGTATGGTCTTAAATCAAATAACCAACCACCTTTACGGTAACAACCTTCTTTTAGAAGATGATCAACCCCAAAATTAGAAGAGCTGGAATATTTTTCTTCTAACCAGTCTTCTATATTATCTCCGTCACATAGAGAAAAAATCTCAGGTATTGTTTTTGGGTTTTCTACGAAGGCTCTGTATTCAATGCCTTCTTTTGTTTTACTGATGGTGTAATTCATTTTCTAATTCATATTTATATTCTAATAATTCAATATTAGAAAGGGTTTTAATATATTTTATTTTCCCATTAGATATACCTACACCAGTATGTATTTGGCTTAGTAAGTCATCTAATGCTATTACTTCATTTATTAATTCTTCTCTTTCCATTTTTTTAATATTTTTAAAATTTTTAAATCTTGTTCGTCTTTAGCCCAATGATTACGTACTCCAAAATCTATATGGTCATCGTAAACCTTGGCAATATTTTTGTTTTTTATATAATCCTTGACTAGTGGATTTTGCAATACATTTTGAAATGTTTTTGGTTTCTTTCGTTTCTCAATGTTTCTTTTTGCTATTTCAACGTCTAACCTGAATTTATCTGACTTGACTAAGTTGTAGACTTTTATGCCAACAACTCTGTCGAAAGACTTTCTCATATTAAGTCTATAATGTGGCAGATTATTGTCTCTTGCTTTAGAAACAACATTCATCCAATATAGTTTTACTACAGCTTTCCAAACTTCTTTTTCTTTGAATTTTGCCATTGTATTTTTTTTATATTTATAAAGGTATTTCTATAGTTTCAGCTTCATCAAAAGCTGTTGTACATGTATAATCAGAATCATCTAGTACAATTTCTTCATTTTTATACATTTCTTCTACTTTTTCAAAAGCATCATCTAATGAATCTGCTTCCACCTCTACACATCTTGAGAGGATTTCTTTTACATAAATTTTGTGTTTCATATTCTTTATTTTTAAATTTTAAAATTATCGAGAAGATTATTTGTTTCTTCTCTTTGTTTTTTATATTCATTTATACTTTTTTCTATCTCACTTTTTATTAATGACCAATTTTTAGCCATCAAGAGTGCGATTTCAATTGTTTGATAGTCCTCTTCGTTGTATGAATATCGACTTTTTTCTTTTGTTATATTATAGTCGACAAAGTTTCCATCTTCACAATATCCACCTACATAAAAATATTCGTATCTTGATTTAGCTGGGTCAAGATAAAAATAGAGGTCGCAATAACCTCTAAAAGAAGAGATTCTTCTTCTTTCAACAAAGAATAATCTCTTCTTTTTAAAATCTTCTTTTCGAGCGTATGGCTCAAGATTAAGATTTATATAATCTATCATTTCAGATAGAATTTTTTTTGCTTTTTCTAGATTTTCCATTTTATAAATTGTTTTGATTATAAATTTTAATTTTGGTAGTGAAATCGATTTCACTACCAAAAAGGGTTAAACATTTTTGTACATATCATGAATTGCGTTTTGTATTTCGCAATCCTTTTCGAAAATACTGTTGTTAATTGTGGCAACAGCGATCGCTCTCACTCTGAAAGCATCGCTAGTTGTGTCGCCGTGATTGACAACAGTTGTCAACTCGTTTACAGCATCATATAACTGTCTTACGAGTTCTTTTTTTTCTTGATTTAGTTTTTTTACGTTCATGCTAAACCCTCCTCTATAAATTTTGAATATACTTCATTAAGGAAATCATAGTCTCTTCTTTTAAGAGACAAATATCTTGCTTCCAAACGTCCTTCTTGTTCTTTTGGAATTTTGTTTTGTTCTCTTTTGATTTCCTCAAGTAGGTTACAAGCATAATCTTCTATGCTAGGACCTAATATTTTTGCCTCGTCTTCAGATAAATACAAGGCATATTTGTTTTTATTTTTTTTTAATTCCATTCTATTACTATTTTTCGGTTTGTTTCACTAAATGATGCTAGTTTTTCTTCTACCTCCTTGATATTATTAATATCACCACTAGGAAGTTCGTGTGCCATTATTGTATAAATGCAACCATCGTTGCCAATAATTTCATCACCTTCGGGTTGGAATTGTTTAAAGTTATGGTTTACCCTGTCTCCTATAAACAATACCATTCTATCAATGGCTTCGTCAATTTCTTGGTCTGACATTGTTTTATCTTTGACAAGGAAATAACATTCGTAAGAGTCATAGGAACAATCTAAATTTACTTTCTTGTAAATGACTTTTTTGTTCATTCTTTTATTAAGAGCCCATAGAATGAACTCTTTGTCATAAGAACTGAATTCATCTGTCAGTTTATCTAGTTCTTTATCGTCTTCATCATAGTATGATGAACGATATAAACTGTCAATATCAACTCCAAAACCTTTTTCTATTTCTGTTAATCTCCATTCTTCTCTATTTTGAGTAAAGTGAATAACAACCTTGAATCTATCATCAAGATAGTTCTCAGTAAATTCATCGATACCTAAATATGGACCTGCTAGTTTAATCCATTTCTCATTTTTTGACTGATAAATCAAATGGTCTCTTTCAGATATACAAGAAGCCATTTTTTTTATATCTTCTTCTGACAAATGATGTCTTTGGCAGAAGTTAGATATGTAACTTTCGTATTCTTTAATTTTGTTTTTTAATTCTTCCATTATAATCCCTTTATAAATTGTTTTACTTCTTCAATTAATTTTTTTAAATCAGTATCTGATTCTCTAATATAATATTGATCATCGTATTTATGATGTTTACGATATACATGGATAATACCATCGGTATAAACATAGCAAGTAAAGCAATGTCTATTAGGAACTGCTTTTCTTAGTTTTTCAAGACTAAATTCTCCTTCTAATAATTTTAGATTACTAGAAAAGAAAATAATATGGATATTGCTAATTGGAGTTAATCCAAAATGTTTTTCAGTTGCTTTTTTTTCTTCCGTTTTTTTGATTTTGAAAATAATATCAAAGGTTTTTAAAGAATTGTCAGATCAATAATTTAAAACCTTTGGTTTGTATTCCTTTAGTTCTTCAAGGATAAAATCAATTTCTTCCTTTGTATAAGGAAGGTTATTACCAATAAAATTGTAGGCTTTTTGCCAATCTGTATTGTCTTTAAAGTGTATCATTTTACTAAATTTTTTGCTACGGTCTTAGCAAGACAAACCTTCATAGATAAGCTTATACTTGTTTCACCGTGTTTATTAAATGCTTTTTTAATGAATTGAGGAATAGGATAAGGAATTACGAAATCCCAAAAATCAAGTGGAATATTATTGAAATGTTCGTCTTTAGAGAACTTTCTTTATTGTATCTTGACAATATTACTTCCGATATATATTCTGTAACTCCTTTTTGATTAGCTATTGATGAATAAAATTCATCAAAAGATTTAAAATCTTCTCTTGTTTTCATTTTTTTCAAATATTAATTGTTGGTAAATCTTCGTTAAACTTTTCTTTAAATATTCTTTCGAAGGTTTCTCCGTCGATTCGGCTTTCTTTTGCACCTCCATCTATTAGATTTAGATGCTTACCCGTGGTTTGTTTCCAATCGTTCTTGCGAACATATTTATTGCCTTATTTGTCTTGGAAAGCAACTAATGTTGAATATGAAAACCAAAGGGTTCTGTTTTCGTCTGATATTCTAAGAGTATGAACTCCGTAATTCTTAGAAGAAGAATTACCGTAATTTGAAATAACTAAATTTTCCATTTTTTAAATTATTAAGCGGTTTGATGCAATCTCCCCGCTGGTTATTAACTCATTTTAGTTAAGAGATAATTTTCTGTTATTTTATCTCTCAAAAGAATTTCAATCTCTTCTTTTGTAACATTTTTCTTCAAAAGATACTTTCTCAAATGTTTAAAATTTTCTAAGTCTGAGAAATATCCTATTATTCCTTTTGTGTTTTCTAGTCTATAAATTTGTTCTTTCATTATAATTGATAATTAGATTCTATAAAGTTGACCATAGCTGCGTTTTGAGGTAGTATGTTAGGTATCTCCATGCTATCACCTTTGTAAAGGTACGTAGCAATGTTATACACGTCCCACATAGAGATATTACCATCACAAACACGTTTCTTCATAACACCTTCTGTAAAGATGTTAAGCTGAGTTTGAGAAAGAGGATAATTAGAACTGTTGTTTCTAATTTCCTTAATTCTTGTATCGTGTTGTACTCTAGCGCAATGAAGAAGTCCTAGCATTTGGATAAGTTCTTCGTCTGAAAGAAGTTTAGCCTTCCACGCTTCAATTCGTTTTCTTTCTGTTTCAAGGCTTTCTTCTAGTTTGTCGAACCAACCATCTACGATACCTACAATTTCCTTAGCAGTAGGGAAAGTATGTCTTTGACGGTCAGTAAATGGATAACCATCTGAATATGTAGCAAGGTAAAATTCCTTGTTACCAAGCATGCACTGATTATGACAAATGATTACATTTGTGCCAAGACCAACTTGTATCCCTTTTTGATGGAAGGAAACAGCCAAATTAGTGGTATAATCTGGCGTATCATAATCTGTGATACGAATATTAGCATACACTCTTCTAAGAATATGTGCTTCTATGGCTTGTCTTCCATATTGCGACTCAATTTGTGGAAGAAGACTTACTCCAGGATTATTCTTGTCGCTATTGTTAGCAGCAAACAAATCAAAAATTTCAGTGTTCAATCCATGACGAGAAGCAGCTTCTTGTAATTGTTCAAGAAGTTCAAAATTGTAAATACCTTTCAATGGATTACCATTAACATCGTCCTCTTTGTGAGTCTTTGCTAACTGTTCCAATGTTAATACTTGCACTTTTTCCTTGTCGAAATCAAGGAATTTAGCTGAGTTAAAACTTTTCTTTTCTGCTACTTTTTGGATATTAACTTGAGGTTTGTTATTAAGTTTTACTAGTTCCATGATATTAATTTTTTAAATGTTTTAATACTAATTTATTGTAGAATAGTAGTCATTTCGGCTATATATTCTAATACCTCTGCTCTATTTCTAAAGCAGTAGGGTTTTAATACTCTATGTTCTTTGCCTGCAAGGTCTAGAACATAGTACTCCATTACACCTAGTGGAGTATAGTCTTCTTCGAGAGCAATCAATTTGCCTTTTTTTAATTGATTGTCTTGAAAGAAGAATATGCTATCGTTTACTTTTGGCATATTTCTCTTATTTTTTTTAGAATTTTGGGAAATTCTATTTTGTGATTAGAACTGAAAATAAAATCTTCCATTAGAAGAATTTTATTATTACAGAATATTATTACATTTATAGCATACCAATCCTTTTCATTTTCAGGACCATGAGTATTTATATGTATTCTGTACTTATAGGAATACTCTAGTTGTAATCCTTGAAGTTTTTTTAATATTCTTTTAAATAAACTTTTCATTTTAGATTTTTTTTATAGTGTTAATAAAAGCTCTAAGAGCATTGAAGTTGTCTAAGCCATAAAATACTTCGGCTTCGACCATATCGCCTTCCTTGAAGTCTTTTTCGTGACCAAGAAGACGCTTTTTAGAGATGGAAATGGGAATTACTGAATTAGCTAGACAAGAATTTGCTAGCTGAGGTTTAGCATTTGAAAAATCATTCTTCACGACTATGTAATAACATAAATCGTAGAAAAATTCCTTAATGCCTGCTATTTCTCCCACTATTTTATGAGCAGGAGTTGCTTTTTCAATCTCTGTTTTTTGTACATTTACTAACAGAGATTGATTGTTTAACATTTTATTTAGAAGCATGACAAAATTTATTTAATTTTTTATCATACAAAAAGCAATTTGGATAATTTACTTCTTCATTTTCATTTGAAGTTTGGTAAACTATTTCACCTTCGTTATTGAAGATGATAAATCTTTCTGTATGATTTGGGATAAAGATTTTCCCATTAATTGATATAACTTTTTTCATTTTTTTATTTTTTTTGATTGTTAAAAAAAGGCGCAGAAATGCGCCTATGATTATTCAGGAAGTGAATTCCCTAATGCTATAATAGCATTTTTTAATTCACTTTTTAGAGTAGTATTTAATTTTGAATAAAGTGTTTTTAACTCTGCTTTATTCTTTGCTGTATTAGCAAGCCTTTCATAAGCTTGTTCAGCCGTCTCAGGCACAAGCTCATGTGATTCTTTGTCAGGATCAGCTTGTTTCATCTCTTCTGTTGGTATCATAAATAATTGGAATAAAGCATATTTTAAAGCTATACTCATAGCTTTATTGCTTGCCTTATCACCACTATCCATTCCTTCACCTAATGTTATAACAGAGATATTTGAACCATCTTCTGCATAGAAAGTGAATTTTATTTTCAATAAAGAATAATTAATTACACTTCCTTTGCTATTAGTTCTTTCATATCTTTGCTGTTCCAATACTTCAGGAGCAACGAATAGCTTATGACACTTCATAGCTGGATTTAACTCGTTCATTACATCGTCGATGCCTCTAAACATAAATCCTTGCGATTGGTTTTTAGAATTTTTACCAATCGCTGAAACATCTTGCATAACAGCATTAATTGTTTCGAAAATATTTTTTAATTCTTTTGCCATTGTGATAAAAATTTTGATTTCTCTAACTCGGTTATAATATTATCATTGGTTAGAATATCTTTGTTTTCTTCTAACCAATCCCAAGACTTTAGAGAGGGAGTTAGACTATCACACTCTTGGGTGTGCAATAGTATTTTTTTCTCTTTGAAAGATGTTTGTCCTTTTATTTGATATTCTATTTTAGAAATAAAATAGAAGTTTGCTTTATAGACATAATGACTATCAACTTCAAAGTTTTGATAATCAATTTTATCTACAATCTCTTCTTCTACTATTTCTGTTTTTATGCCGTATTTGGCATAATTAGAATACCTTTTACAAACCCTTTTTGTAGGTTTGTATTTCTTAAATTCTCCAAACATCTTCCATTTTGTGTTAATATTTTTCATATACAAAGATACAAAATATGTTTATTAAACACAAAGAAAATACAAAAAAAATTACATTTTAATTTTCTTTAGTTGACCTAATGTTAGGTCATCAATAGATTTTACCAAATCTTTTTCGTAAAACATTTGGCAGCTTCTTTCTTTATTTTGGACGTTGTAATGTACAAAGGTCTCTTTGTCGTTTACAATCATCATTACTGATGCAATTTTGCCTGTGTAAAGTTGATTACCTAGTACTGCCATTACTTTGTCACCAATATTAAATTTCAATTTTCTTTTGATTTCCATTTTTTTTTAAGGTTCAACAAAATATTCTTTATAATTTGTTAGACTAGCGTCAATCCAAACATTTTTCTTGTTAATTGGATTGGCTAGTTTCAATCCTTCAAGACTTTTACATCTTGACAAACCAACATAAGTTTGTCCTGGAGCAAAAGCAGCAGGATTTAAGAATACTTTATCAAGGGTTAACCCCTGACTTTTGTGTATTGTAATAGCCCAAGCCAACTTTACGGGAATTTGTTTAAAACTCCCTATTGTTTCTTGGACTCTTGCTTTTTTCTTGGTCTTATATTGAATTTTAGACCAAGTTTCGTAACCTAGATTATAATCCTTTCCATTTTCTGCTTTAATGGTAATAGCATCATCTTCTAGGCTTGTAACTAATCCTATTAATCCATTGTAATAAGACTTCCCATAAAGATCTTCGCCATTTTTGCATATCATTACTTTGGCATTGACTTTTAAATGGAGTTTCTCATCAGTTGGATATTCAGATTCAAGGAATTTGCCACTTACTTCTGCTAAATATATCTTTTCCTCAGAGTCCAATTTCTGTAACTCTTTGTCATTGATATATTTAGCCCCTTTAAATGGCATATCCTTGTAAGGGGTTAGAATGGTATATGAATTATCCCATTCCCTTGATACACGACCATTAAGGATTTCTTGGTCGGTATCTGTTAGTGTTCCATTTCTAATATTATTAAGGATATTCACGAATGTTATATCTTTCTGACGATAAACTTCGTCTAATTCTACTATATAACATTCAATTCCTGATAATTTTAAAGCATCTAAAAAATAATAACCACACTTAGGATAAATGTCTTCTAAGGCAGCTTTGTCGCTAGAGGTAACGACAGGTGGTAGTTGAAATAAATCTCCAATTAGAAGTAATTGGACACCACCGAAAGGAAGTTTGTTGCCTTTTATGTCCTGAAGAAACTCATGGACACAGAATAGTACATCTATCCTAGTCATACTTATTTCGTCAATAATTAATAACTCTAAATTCTTTAAAGACATGAATGTTTCCGTCATATAAACATTGTAAGACTTTGACGGATTATAAACTTCTCTTGGTATTTGGAACGTAGAATGTATGGTTGCACCACCACAATTTATGGCAGCAATGCCAGTGGGAGCGCATACATAGTAGATTACTCCTAAATCATTTAATTTTTCTTTTAATTGATTCAGTAAATAAGTTTTACCTGTTCCTGCTTTTCCTGTGAGAAATAAATTCTTTTTCTTTAAAATTAAATCAAATGCTAATTCTTGCTTTGTCATCTCTTCTTTCTAAAATCTACATTATCTTCAATTACATAGTAATTGAGTTCACAGATGCGAGAGAAAAATCTTTCACCATATCTTTCTCTAATCTCGTCCATAGACAAGTTAGTTGTGATGATGGTATAGAACTTTCCTTCTGAGCGATATTGAATAATATCCTCAATCGCCTGTGAATGATGCTTATATTTATTCGTTTTGGTCTCAGCACCTAGATCATCAATAAATAGTATTGGAACATTCTTTAATCTATTAATAAAACTACCTTTATCTTTAAAGTCATCTTCATAGTCAGCATTAACTATGTCGATTGCGGTAGTATTGTCGTTCCAATGAAAATTCCACAATTTCCCTAAAAACTCAAATGGTATAATTGGTTTTGTAGAGTAATGCTGTTGGTAAGTTAGGCTATTGACAGCCTTTATAAGAGAAGTCTTACCTACTCCACAATTTCCATACACTAATATTCCCTTGTTTAGATTACCTACTACTTTAGATTTATCAGTAGGGTCAAGAGATAGGAAGGTGTATGTTTTATCACCAATAGTTTTTGAAGAGCAATAAAAAAACCACAAGATTAGATTATGTATAAAAAATTTCGTAGTTGGACCTAAGTCCTTGAAAGAAATTTCTTTTCCATAATTATTTTTATAAAATCGGTTAATTGAATTTAAAACTTTTTCGTAGTTAAATTCTGTCTCCGATCTGTAAAAATCTTTATAGTTTTTATTCGTAGTTAAATTTAATTTTTCAAAATAACCTACTCTATCTGTGCCTTTTAATGCAAGATAGTCATTCATAGGATTATTCTGAAAGCAAAATTGCATCTCGAATAATGCTCTTTCTTTCGGAGTCAATTTCTTTTTATAATCCTCTTTTAACCTATCAAATTCTAGGTTATAGAGTCTTATATATTCATCTTTATTCGTAGATGAATTAAAATGCTCCGCAATTTTTTTTCGTTTTTGGAAATCGTTTTGGGCATCTAAATTTATTTTTTTGATTTCCATTTATAAATAAATTTTCAATAAAAAGCTACGAACAATAGTTATTCGTAGCTAAAATAAGTCCTTGAATAAAAACAAGCTCTGTCTGCTAACAGATTTAATCACCAGCATTAGGTGAACTTGTGGGACTATAAAATCTAAGACCACTATCTTACAGTGGGAGATTTCTCTCTTTTTTATTCGCCTCTCACAATCATATATACTTTCCACCTGCAATGCCAGTACTCGTAGTGAGGTTCTATTATGATTGATTATTTCCCCATCAATCGAGGGTCGATAGGGTTATTTCTATAAGTGAAATAACCGTAGTCATACCATGTTTTTTCTTGGTATGACCATTCCTCTCTATAATGCTCCATTGGAACATTCAAAGAGGAATTATCATTATCTCTCTTGGCATCTTCCCAGCCAAGAGAGAACAATTCCCATGATAACATATTAATTTTGAATTTCAGCTTTATTGACAATATTGTCTTACCACCAGCTGTAGGTTTGCTCAATTTCGGTAGAAGAGACTTTATCTACCTAGAAAAACCAACACTATTTCTTAGTGGTTGCTACTATTCTTCACAACAAATGGTAAATCTTACTACAACATTTGTAGTTGTAGTCTTTTAATCCAAGTGCCATAATCAAGAATCGAACTTGATTATCCTGCTTATTACAGGATAGTTACCAAACTATGGCGTGTCAATTTTGGTTTTTTATGTAGGCAGATTTGAAACTGCTCTAACCAATGTATTTCCCCCATTGGCGTGGGTTTTGATGATTAGTACATGAAGTACCAAGTCATCATAAATAAAAAAGGAATAGTTCTAAACATATCCTTAATGTTTTAATACAGTCATTAACTTGACCCTGACTGCTTGGGTCATTTATAAATTGATTTGTTTTTTTATGTAGGCAGTTTACTCTGCACTAGATTTAATTATCCCAGTTTTCTCTGGTTAACTACCGAATTATCGTCTTGCTCTTTTGATGAAACAAAGACAATCTTCATAAGAAGTGTATCTTCTTACTTGGATATTGTCCTCGTAAACAACAAATGAGTAGCCGTCAAACTCGATAGTAAATCTACCGTGTTGTTCGCTCATTTTTTAGCTTTTTAACACGTTACTGCCACTAATTTAATTCTATCATCTCTCTAGCAGTGAAAGAGATTTAGAATACCTATTTCTGTTGCCAACTCTATTTCCAAAGGCTTTCTTGGAGAGTCCGCTTCTACTCGGTTACTATAATTCACCTTTCGACATTGCATTAATCCTTATAGGAAAGGAAATACAATGATGACAGCATTTACGATGTAGTACACCGCTGCTGCTGTCATGCAGCCATAAAGAAGTTTTTCAAACATCTTTATTATTTTTAAAATTTCGATAGCATCTAAAACGTGAACTTATCGCACGAAAAAACTCAGCTATCACTAGTTTTTTTATCCCATCTGCATTTATAGAGGCTTTGGACTCTCACCATAAGGTGGCTGCATTAGATATGTTTATTAAACACAAATGTACAGATTTTTGTAGAACTACAAAAGTTTTGGTAAGAAATTTGTAGTTATTTCGTAATCTGATATTAATGTGAATGAAAAAATGGAAAAAATATATTTCAAACAGTGGTATAGTGAACAATTTTATGAGCAATGCCTAAATATAATAGGTTATTTCCCACTGTTGCAATTAACGTTATTATATCGTAAAAACCCACAAATTGAAATAATTAATAATATACTATATTTTAAAATCAATGAAGATGATTTATTAGAGCATATATACTATACAAATAGTATTGAAAATGGTAATTGCATTAAAATCAATAACAATATTTATTTAAAGATTAATGAAACCTTTTTAATAAATCCTTGTGACGTAGTTTTTGTGTTAAAAAAGACAAAAAAAGGCATAGTTTTGGATTATATTATTCGTAGCTAATTCTTAATCTTTAAATAAAAAATCATCAATTATTTATACTCGCTGATGATGACGAGTCGCTGATTATTTAGATAAACTTTTCAAAAGTTTTTCGTCTATATCAGCAATTACTTTGTTACCAACACAGAATTTAATTGTCTTGTCTTCTGAGTCTTTGTTTTTTTGGCAAACAATAAAAGAAACTAGATTTCTTTTTATGTCTTTTAGTTTGCTTGCCTTGTTTGTTGGCATAAAGGTTGCCAACAAATGTTTATCGTCTACATTTTTGACAGGAAGAAATATTTCCTCCTCCAACACGTTTTCGACTTCTTTTGAAATTAGTGCTCTAATAATTGAGCAACTAAATTTTTCATTAGTTTTTGAGTTTACACCTGAAAAAGGTATAATCTCAAAATCTTTAATAAAAGATGTAACGTCTTGACAATATGCTTTACTTGTTATCATAATAATAAAATTTTGAAGTTTATAATTAAGTTTTATGCTTTTTATTTAACATTGCAAGCATACACAATCAACCTACGAGGGTTACCCCTGTCAGTCAAAAATAAGCCCCCACTTCGTTAATTATTCTCCGCTCATATTTTTTCAAAAAAAAATTAAAAAGACTTTTTTGAATCCAATAATTTCGGATTAATTAATAGATGAAAAATTTTTCTAAAAAAAATTGAAAAAAAATTTTTAAAAAAAATAGATATAGACAAAGATTAAAAAATGAGATTTAAGACCATTTTTCTTCGGTTTAAGAAACTTTAATATCAAAGATGATAAAGTCATTGATTTTTTAAAAATAATGTCTTAGAATTAAAATTTTAAAATTTAATAAAAATAAACTTTGAAGAATAAAACCAAGGAAAGATTTAAAAATCGAAAATTGAGTTTAAAAAAATGAAAATGGTTTTAGAAATGATTTAAATGGAATTAACAGGATTTTTAAAGATTGAAAAAATTAATAAAGATTTTAGTTAGTGATTAATAGACACAACATATCGAATTTAGCCATTTTTAAACGATTTAAGAGATTTTAATTTGGAAGTTGAACAATTTATCGACTTTTGAAAAATAATGGCTTAAAACGAAGATTTTGAAGGTTGATTAAAAATTGAGATTGAGGAAAGAGATTTGAAGTTGGAGTTGAAGGATTTTATTTGGACCTCGAAAAAAAATTTTGGGTTGGGGTTTAAAAGTTCTTTGATTACTTTCTTACAAGAAAGTAATGCCACGCGGCGAGCGGTTTCTCTTTTTCTTTTTTCTGTTTCTTTGCTTTTTTCTTTTTTTATTTTCTTTTTTCTTTTCTTTTTTCTTTTATCTTTTTTCTCTCTTTACTTCTTTTTCTTTTATGTTACTTTTCTTTTTCTTCGTTTCTCTCTTTTTTCGTTTTTCTTTTTTCTTTTCTTTTTTCTTTGTTTTTTTTCTTTTTTCATTTCTTTATCTTTTTTCTTTTTCTCTTTATGAGCTTGTCTAAAGTTAGGATATAGTTTACAAAACCTTGTTATAGACCTTGTATTGATAGGTATATACTTTACTTTCTGTTAGGTGTATAAAATACACTTAATGAATAAATAAATTGTTAATTGCATAAAAACAAGGATTTTTTACATTAGAAAAAAAGTTTAATTTTTTTTGAAAAAAGTTGCGAAAAAATTTGGAAATGTGTTTTATAAACACTATATTTGCATTGTCAAAAGATTTAAAGATATGTGGAAAGTTGAGATAGTTCAGGGAGGAGAATCGAAGATGATAGAGTTCTTGAACGAGAATAAAATAAAACCTGAGGATATATACAAGATTGAGAGTGTAAGTCCGAGGGAAATAAAAATAATTTACTATGACAGACGAGGAAAAACAAATAGATAATGAACCATTTTATTTCTGCAAGAATTGCGGTAGTCCGAAGATCTTAATGGTAGATGGGATAGACTACTGCGATGATTGCGGTAGTGATTCTATCCACGAGGGGACGATAGAAGAATGGCTTAATAGTGAAGTGAAAAACAAGTACGATAATAGCAAAAAGCGGAAGGACTCATTTTGATTTTAATTGATTTTAAGTTTGTAATTTTAAGTTTTTAATTATTAATTGGGCATATTCTTTTTAATTGAACTTATTGGAATTGAAAGAGTTTATTATGTTTTGGATATGCCCAAATTTATTTAGTGTTTTAGAGATTGCGGGGTAGTGTAATGGTTGCACGTTAGGCTCATAACCTAGAAGTCCTGTTCGATTCAGGCGACCGCTACTAATAATAGAATGTTAAATTTTAAAAACAAATAAAGATGAATGAAGTAAAGATTTTTGAAAACCAAGAATTTGGTAGTGTAAGAACAGTAGTAAATGGAGACAAAGTTCTTTTTTGTGGCTCTGATGTAGCAAAAGTATTAGGTTATGCAAGACCAAATGATGCTATAAATCAACATTGTAAGGGTGATGCGGTGTTTTGCCGTATCATCGACTCACTTGGTAGAGAGCAAGAAGCAAGATTTATTACAGAAGGTGATGTTTACAGACTAATTGCTCACTCAAAACTACCAGCAGCACAAAAATTTGAAAGTTGGGTATTCGACGAAGTATTACCAACAATTCGTAAGACTGGTTCTTATGTACCACAATCATTTGCCGAAGCGTTGAAACTTGCTTACGAGCAACAACTAAAGATTGAACAACAAAGCAAAGAGATTAAAGCTCTACAACCAAAAGCAGATTATTTTGACGATTTGGTAGAAAGAAATCTACTGACAAACTTTAGAGATACTGCTAAAGAATTTAATATGAACCAAAAGGTTTTTATTAATTGGTTGATGGACAATCACTACATATTTAGAGATAATAAAGGTCAATTAAAACCTTATAACGAACATGTTGTAAATGATTTGTTTAATATTAAAGAATGGAAAACAAAAGACAGTACAGGTATTCAAACATTGATTACTTGCAAAGGAAAGGAAACATTTAGACTGTTGATCAAATAAATTACTTCATTCATAAAGAGGGCAAAGTTACCTATGTAATATAAAGCCCTCATATGGACCTTTAGCTCAGTTGGTTTAGAGCAAGAAACTCATAATTTCGAGGTCGTAGGTTCAAGTCCTGCAAGGTCCACACGGGGCTACACTGATAGTAAACATATTTTACTAAAAGGTGGTATGGCAATCAGTTCAGTGTTTAGCCTTGTTTTAAAAATGGTGTATTGATACGCTCTAATGTTACGGTGTAGTTGCTTATGTTAATGGTGTGGGCAGGGTAACGAAGTTCTCTGAGATAAAGCAGAAGCCCGAATAAGACCTTTATTCCTTAGTGCACAAATGGGAATGTGGAAAGAAGCGACAACAATACAAAAGAACCTTAGTTTTAAATGGATAGAACAGCTCCCTAAAGGAGAAGATAAGAGTTCAAGTCTCTTAGGTTCACAATTAAAAATTTTTTTTTCGTTTTTTTTAATTGAAATTGAGTTTTTGGAGAAAAAATCAGCTCCTGTGAAGCTAGTTGATTTTCTGTTATAGACTGACTACGTGTCAAATAATAGTTCAAATACAAAAGAGAACATATAACATTTTTAAACAAGAAAGGAATGGAAATAAAGTATAATAACATAATAGCAAAAAAGATAGATAACGTCTATGATTTTTATTTTACTTGGTTGTCGTTTCATAATCCTATTTTAGGGTTGACAATGCGAGAAATAAAAGTTTTAGCGTATTTATTGAAACGAAGAAAAGAAATATTAGAAACTAAGAAAGACTTATCTGAGAAAGAGATTTATGATATAATGATTTCTAAAAATGAAAGAGAAAGTCTTATAGCATTTCTAGAACAAAGATGGACAAGAGATTTGACAGACAGTCATCTTCAAGTAATATTTTCGATGCTTAGAAAAAGAAAATTACTAAGTAAAGAAGATGGGTTTAATAAAAAGATATTACCAAAGAAAAAAGAAAATAAGACAGCTCAAATATTAATCTTAATCGACATATGCAACCAAGACATTATCAAACAGTTAGAGATATAACAACCATTATTCAACAAAAAACTAAAGATGAGAATGGTAAGAATAGATACACTAAACACCAAATTTCAGTGTGTTTAAATGCGTTTCTTAAACACTTACATTATATGATTCATCACTCTAACAGAATAGAGTCGGTAGAAGATGTAAATAAAAAAGAGTTTAATCGAGTGATTATGAATAATCTAGGAACTTTTTATATAAAACATAAAATAAAACCTCAAAAATAAATGGAAGAATTTAAAAGAGAAAACTACAAACCTATTGGAAGTAGATTAGTTGTAACAGCCAATAGATATTCGGAAGAAAATGAAAGTAGTAAAATCAGCGGAGTAAAGATAATTAAAGTTGAAGAAATCAACGAATATTACAAAGAAGTTCAAACAGTTGTAGCAGTTGGTACTGACAATGTTTATGGACTAAAAGTTGGTGATAAAGTTAGAATTAGCCTTAGCAACTATCCTTTGATTGGATATGAAGAAAAACCATTCCAAAAGAAAGACAAAGTTGTCGAGAGCCAATTAAAAGGATTTGCTCCACCAAGTGTTACACTGGACGGAGAACAATGCCTAGAAATCTACCAAGCAGATGTTAGAGCAATTTTAAGTTAAATAATTAAAAATAAAAGCTATGGCAAAAAGAAATGAAATTTGTTGTCTTGCTTCTATTATTAGACGCGGACTAATAATAGTAAATAGAGGAGAAAAAACTCTAACCTATAATCCTAACATTACTCACATTGGTAACAAAACATGGGGTATGTTGGATTACCTAACAAAATATTGTGGTTGGTCTTTGGTAAAAGATTACAAATTAAAATAAAAATTTAAATACAATATGCAAACATTTGATTTATCACTTGAAAATACACAACTATGGGAAGGTTGTGAAATAGAAGAAGTAGCAGGACGTAAAAACGTAACAACTCCAATGCAAGAAGCTATCAACAAAATTGGTAGAAATGCAAAAGAAATGCTTTATCCAATAGTTGATGATACTATCGTTCTAACTGGAGCAGCTCCAGTTTGGGCATATCTAACAGTTTTTCATCAAGCAGTTCACAGATTCTCTAATGTTTATTACAACGATGGACGAGGAGGCGAGGCAAAAGTTGCAAAACATTCTCACTAATTAGTACGAACAATCTTCGTATCAGATACATCTGGTAGTAGTCGATGATGATGAAAAACAATGCGTAAACAATCCTTACGCATTAAAAGGTCAACAAGAGCAATGGTTTCTTACAGAAGACGGACTTTATGAAGTTCTTATGCTTTCTCGTAAACCAATCGCTAAAGAGTTTAAAAAATAAAAAGCTATGACAGAGTTAATCGCAATTAAAAACGATAACGGTAAACAAACCGTATCAGCAAGAGAACTACACGAAAAGTTGGGTATTGAAACACGCTTTAATGATTGGTTTAAGCGTATGTGTGAGTATGGTTTTGAAGAAAAAGTAGATTTTGTAGCTATTACTCAAAAAAGAGTAACAGCTCAAGGTAATGAAACAACATTTACTGATTACGCTATCACTCTTGATATGGCGAAAGAAATCTGTATGATTCAACGTACAGAAATTGGCAAAAAGTTTCGTCAATATTTTATCGAAGCTGAAAAGCAATTCAGAAATATTGTTGAAGGCAAACAACAAGTAGAAGGTGTTTCAGATTTACAATTTAGAATTGCTGTTTACGATAGACTTCACGCTCTTGCTAACGAGTACGAAGGAAAATCTAAAACTTACAAACAAATACTTGATGCTCACGCTACTAAAGAATTGACAGGAGAGTTTTTGTTACCTCTACCAAGTCCTACAAAAAAAACTTATTCGGCTACTGAAATCGGAGAGAAACTTGGTATCTCTGCTAATAAGGTTGGTATTATTGCTAACAAATACAAACTTAAAACAGAAGAGTTTGGCGAATGGCAAAGAACAAAGTCTAAATATTCTGCAAAAGAACTAGATACTTTTGTTTATTATGATTCAGTAATCGAAAAATTAAAAGAATTAGTTTAATATTAAAAGCATAAAGCAATTGATATACTAAAAACATTATGGAGAAGTTCATAATATAAAATATTAATTAGGATAGCCGATTAGCCGAATTGGTATAGGCGGCAGACTTAAAATCTGCTCACCTGAAAAGGTGGTAAGGGTTCAAGTCCCTTATCGGCTACTGTTTTATTACACATATATTATTTGGAAGCCTTGTAGTTTAACTGGTAGAACGCTGTATTGCAATAGATAGGGATTGCTTTATGGTAGTGCAGGTTCAAATCCTGTCAAGGTTGCAAAGTACCAAACTGAAAAATTGCAGTTTGGCTGAACATTAGAATATTAATATTAATAAAAAAACATAATATGACAGGCGAAATTAAAATCTTTGAGAAAGAAGAATTTGGGAAGGTAAGAACCTTAGTAATCGACAATGAACCTTGGTTTGTCGGAAAAGATGTTGCTAGTATCTTGGGGTATTCAAATACAAAAGATGCTTTAATTAAACACGTTGACGAAGAAGACAGAAACATTTTGAAAGGTAGCGATTTACGACCTTTGGAAAATCACATTCCAAAAGACGTTTTACCTGTTGATTTTGTTCAAATAGATGTTCCTAATAGAGGCTTAACTATTATTAATGAGTCAGGTGTTTATTCGTTGATTCTAGGTAGTAAACTCCCTGAAGCAAAACAATTCAAACATTGGGTTACAAGTGAAGTATTACCTTCTATTCGTAAAACAGGAACTTACAATTTGCCACAAGATTATTTATCAGCTCTAAAAGCTCTTGTTGTTTCGGAAGAACAAAAACAAACACTAGCTTTGGAAAATGCAGAAATGAAACCAAAGGCAGAGTATTATGATGCACTATGTAATAGAGAACATTTGACAAACTTTAGAGATACAGCAAAGCAACTAGGAGTAAGTCAAAGCGATTTTATTCAATTACTTTTGGATAACAATTATATATATAGAGATAAGCACAAACATTTGAAACCTTATAATCAATATATTCAAAAAGATAATCGATTATTTAAAATCAAAGACTTTGCATCTTCAACTAGTGAACACGCAGGTTGTCAAACATTGATAACAATTAAAGGTAAACAAGAATTTATGAAACTTTTAAAATAAAATAAATGGAAGGAAATCAAAAGAATATCAACGATTTATCTAGAGAAGAATTGATTGAGGTTGCAAAAAACCAAAATCAATATATTCAATCTCTACAAGATGAAAATATCAATCTAAGAAACGCAGTACAAAGTAAAAAACTTGCTTTCTATATTGAAGTAGTAAAGAACAAAACTAGCTTTGACTTCGAGTTCGTAGAAAAGTCTAAAACCATCATTCAGAAAATGTTAAATCCTGATGTTGATTTGCAAATGCTCAATGAAGAAGAAACAGAAAAAGAAAATTGGCAAATGAACGAAGAAGAAGCAAAAGTTGATAAACTAGATGAAGAAGCAATTAGATTGTTAAAAGAATGTAAAGCACAAGAAGTTCAGTAATTTTCATTTTATTTTTTAATTGTTTTTAGCTGTCTTTCCGAAAGGATTGGCAGCTTTTTTATTTTAAAAATTAGTGTGAAAATTTTGTAGAAAATATATATATTTTTGTAAAAAAGTAATTCTATGAAAGTAATAACTAAAATCATAATAAGCAACGATCCGCCTAATGATAGAGGTGTTATTTGGGCTGATAGCAAAAATAATGTTATCAAAGTCAATGAGAATGGATTGTGGATAACATACGGAGGAAGCGGAGGTTCGGGAGATATTCCTCCTGAGATACTTGCAAAGATTAACGCTACTGCAAAGAAAGCAGAAGAAACAGAGATATTGTTATCCCAAAAGATTGTAATATACGACAAGGCTATTGAAGAAATTAATAACAAGCTAGCTTCGGTTTATAATATCAAAGGCAGTAAAACACTAGCTCAAATAAAAGCTCTTGTTATGACCGACAAGAATATCGGTGATGTATATAATGTTACAACCAAAGGTGTTCTTTACGAAGGTACAGCAAAAGAAATCAAGATTAGCAAAGGTGATAACATTGTTTGGACAGCAGAAGGTTGGGATAAACTAGCTGCTTCAATAGATGTAGAAGATTTAGAAGAAGTCTTTGTTAAGAAAAACCAAGGAGCAGAGCTTAAAGGCAAGGCATTGGTAATTGATGACAATGGCTTTGTAACCGCTAAAGAGGTTGAGTTTGATGCTGTTAAAGAAGTCGAAGAATTACCCGAAGAGAAAGAGAACGTAATATACAATGTTGAAACTGATATAAGTAAAGAAGTTTATAGCAAAGGGATTAAATTAGTAACCGCTAATGATGCAAAAAAATATCAAGAAAAGAATGATACTAATTTAGACTTAAAAGAAGGTATATATGATGTTGTAGAAGCTATAAATAAAAACAACGAAAATGGTTATGATGTTCTATTTACAAAAGAGCCAACAGGAAAATTTGTTGACCTAGAATTATCAAGTGGAACTCTTTGGGCAGATAGAAATATTGGAGCATTAAGTTTGGGTGATAGTGGTAATTGGTATTATCACGATGACCCTAAAGTAATAACTCCTAATAAAGAGTTTAGTACAATATCTGATATTAGTATCGAAGAATATATACAAAACTTTATAGATAATTTTGATAGTGGATTAGAAACTTCTAGCGAAGAAGAAACTAGAACTTATCAAATAAATGGAGTTACTTATAATATTACTAAATCTCCAAAAGCAGATATTCCTGATGAGATAATAGAAGAAGCTTTATCAAGAGATACTTGGATAACAAAATATCCTGAACGATTTACTAGTGAGCCATTAACTCCAAGAGCAGAAACTAATTGGGGTACTCAAATTATGGTTAAGAGATATGAAAATATAAATTGGAAGTATGATATAGCTCAAATAAATGGTTTAGGTAGAGTTGCTTCTTTTGGACAATGCTTGGAATTGCTATTTAAAACAGATATATTCTTTTGGGATATAACAAATGAAGATGGAACAACAGTTTTTTTTCAAGTTGCAATTAATCCGAAATATTACCCTGGAGATAATCCTGATTATAATTGGAAACGAATATTCCAAGAAGGGAAATATTTAGTATTACCTTCAAGTGGTTCAAGTGGTAAATATCCTTATAATTATACAAATACTACATATAATAAGACTTATGGTGCAACACAATTAGGTAATCAAAGTATTGAATATTTTACTAATTGGGTAACTCCTAAATGGTATTTTGCAACAGCAGGAGTAGGATACGGTAAACGTTTAAGCGCAGAAGCACAAGGATATATTTTAAATAATATGCGTGCTGTTTATGCTAAATGTCCTGAATTTGTTTTACACAAAGATAATCCTGATGTTCATGTAACTCCTGAGCAAAAAGAAAAATTGGATAATGTAACAAATATTGTTGCTAATCCCGAAGATGCCTCAGAAACAGACATTAGTCTTAAAAGTATTAAAATCGGTGATACTAACTACAAAGTTAGTGGAGGCGATGTTGATATTGCAACCGAAGAAGATATTAATGATATTTTTAGCTAATGCTTAGAAGATTAAGTCATAAAAATAAATATCCTCGAAAACACAAAATTGAGTTTTCAAAAAACAAAAAGAAAGGTCATAACTGGGTTCTCCGTTCAAAGCTCAAAAAGTTTGAAGGACGGAGAATCGGGTTTAGCCGACTAAAAGATAAAGAAATAATTTATTGGAACTAATATATTTAAATTATGGAATTGGAGAAACTAATTAACGTAGAGAGATTAACTCAGTTCAAATTGAACTTGATGGAATCTACCGATGGTTCGTTGACTGTTAAAAACGAAGACCACGCAAAGATTGATATTGCTGCAAAAATCTCTGAAGAAGAAGGCAATATCCTAGAACTAAAAGAAGATGGTTTGTTTGTATCACCCGATGGTGCTTTGTTGTCAACCGACAATTCAATTAGCATTGAAGCAGTTGATACTGACGAAGCTAAAGGTACTGACCTTAAACTAAAAGTATCGGAAGAAGAAGGTAATGCTATCGAAATCAAAGAAGATGGTGTATTTGTTCAAGGTTATGAAATCGCTACCGAACAAGACATTATGGACATTTTCTCGGTAACTACCTCAGATCCTGATAGCGGTAAACCTGTTGTACCTGAACCTTAATTCTAATTAAACTAAGTAATAAGAATGGCTGAGAAATTAATTAATTTAGACAATCTTAATACTTTCAAACTTAACTTGGTAGAGTCAACTGATGGCTCTATCAACGTTAAGAATGAAAATGAAAGTAAAATAGATTTATCAATCAAAATATCAGAAGAAACTGGAAATGCTCTTGAGGTAAAAGACGACGGCATTTATTCAGGTTCGGCAGATGGTTTGGTGGAGGTAGATGTAGTACCTTACCCATATAAGCGAGAAAAGAAGATATATAAAACACCATACGGCGAATATAAACTATATACAGGAAAGGGAGAAACATACTACGAAAGTTGGGAGCTAGGAGAAGCAAGATATACTTCTGGAACAATGTTTCCTAACACTACTCTAGCAGAAGAAATAGCACGTTGGAGAAGCGAGGTAGTTGGAAGTTATATTAATGCTGTAAGTGGTGGCGATGACAAAGTTCTACTTAAAATAGAAAGTGTTGCTGACAATGGTCAGTTGTATTATGGAACTACAAACATTGGTGTTCTACTTCAAGGTGGTCCAAATGTAATTTATAATGGAGCAGGAACTATTTATAGTAATGTTGTTTTTGGTCCATTAAAAATGGCAGAGGTTTATGCAAAAGAAGTACAACTTGCTACAAAGGACGACCTTAAAAACATTGATATTGATACTACCGATTTTGTAAAGAAAGAAAATCTTACCGACAAAAGCATAACTTCTTTGAAAGTAAAGTTAGCAGATGGTGATGTAACTATTGGTGATAACAGCATTACTACAAATACTTCTTCTGATTTTAATGTAGGTGGACAAAACACTGATATTTATGTTAAAGGTAATACTATAAATCTTAATACTATTTCCGAACTTGATATAACAGCAGGCGATGAGTTATTGATAAATACTACTGGTAGCCCAATAACCATTGGTAGTGGAACAGAGCCTCTATATCTAAATGGAACTGGTGCTACACTTGACGTTGATGGTGATATAAACATAACACCTAAGTCTGATAGTAAGTTAAAGATAGTTTCTGATCAGATAGAAATAAAAAGTAGAAAACCAAGTGGTGATAATTCACTTAAACTATATCCTTATAATCGTGAAGGAGAATCTAGTAATCTTATTGTTTCAAAAGACGATATTGAAGTAAATGTTTTGTCAACAACTTTTAGATTAGAAGATAATTATTTAGGTATAACTTCAGGAAATGGAGAAACAGAACAAGGTGATATATGGATTGATAGCGACGGCTGGGTATGTATGCGTGCTAATCAACAATATAGAGTTGATTTAATACAAGATGATAATTCAGTTTATCAAAGTGGAAAAACCAAAAATGTTATTTTTGCAAACTGGGACAGTGATGATGAAGGCGACCCATATAACAAACTTAATACTACTATTAGTGGAGATATACTTACTTTAAAAGCACCAATCATTAACATCAATGGTGTAGTTAAAAAACCATGGACTTTGGTTCATGAACAACATTATCTTTACTCGGGAGAAGGTAAACGTTATGTATTCGATTTATCTAGCGTAATAAATAAATACTCAGAAATGGCTCTTTATCTTACTGATGACTACGAAAATAATCCATATATGACTATTTATAAAGTATTTGATTTGGAACTAATCAAAAACTATATGTGGTTTGTAAGTAGTGATAATCAAGGGTGGTTTAATCTTGATAGACTATATAGATGGGACAGTGAAAAAGGTACGTTAAAACGACAAAATATAAATTTAAGATTCCGACTTGATGAAGTATATGGTAAATTCGCATTAGAATGTGAAGAAACTACATTTAATAACGACGGGCAAATCTTTAGAGTATTTATGAGATAGATATGGAATTTATAAATAACATAATAATAAGCAATAAAGCTCCTAAAGATACAGGGGCTTTATGGCTTAGACCAACTGATAAGAAACTACTTTGGTTTCCTAAAAGATTTGGTTACGTAAAGACAACTGATATATGCGATAATTGGCAGATTTTAGGCGATTTGGGACTAATATTCTCTTTGGCTGATAAAGTGAAAGAACTAGAAGAAAAAGTCTATGAATTGACCGTTTTAAGCCAACGAGCAGTATATAAAAAAGAAACAAACAAAAATTAGTAATATGGAAAACGAATTAATCGATATTCAAAACCTACAAAGATGTTGTGAGCCTAAGCCTGAGCCTTGTGGTTGCGACCATTTACCTGCTCACAATCATCACCATTACATTGTAGATGATAATTGCCATTGTAACGATGCAATGCACCATTACAATCCACATCATCATCATCACGATTGTCCACCATTCCCATATTGGGGACATCACAAGATTGTAGCAACAATAGACCCACCACACGACAAAACTTGTTTTTGGTTGCGTTACGTTGTAGTAGGCGAACCCGAAAAAGGTAGAGGAGAGTTTGAACTATTTGTATGGGATATTCCCGAACACCGTTGGCGTAGTCTATACGATACCAATCTTAAAGATATTGCAGATACTCTCAATGAGTTGGTACAAGATGTTGACGAATTAGAAGAAAAAGTTGGTATGACTTATTCTTTGGAACTAAACAAAGACGAAGAAGGAAACGATCGCATTTGTTTACTTGCCAACGATGAGATTATATCTAGCGTAACTCTTCCTACTAGCAACCTAGAGTTTGTGGGACAAGGTGGTATTGAAGTAACACAAGAAAACAATGTTGTAACTATCTCAGGTGGAGCAAACATTGACTTTGTTGAAAGTGGTGATGTTGTTATTAAAAAAGAAGAAGATACAGTTACAATACATTCTAAAGTAATTGCTGGAAACAACCTAACAAAATCTAAAGATGAAGAAACAGGTGATGTTACTTTAAATGCACCTAAATACCTTGGTAAAGGTGGAATTATTATAGAGGAAGAAGCAAGCGAAGAAGGTGCAAATTACAAAACCTACAATGTAAAACTTAACGATAAACCTTATATTTATAAAGGTAGCGTTGTTGATTTAACAGAACTTCATAAACTAACTAATCAAAGTGTTGGCGATGTATGGAACGTTGAAACCGCAGGAGAATACGAAGAGCAACACTATGAAGCAAACACCAATTTTGCTTGGAATGGTAACAAATGGGATAGCCTAGGTGGTATTGTAAAATATCCTGAATTGGTAATTCAAGAACCTGAAGAACCAAAAGCATTTGTTACTAAGATTAAAAAAATAGCAGGAGAAAGTAATACATTTACCTATGAGACAGCGGATATTGATACTACCAAGTTTGGATTTGATATTGTATCTAATGAAGATAATGAAGTTACTATCCAACTACAATATGATGGAGAGGATATAGAAAATTGTAAATTCACAATAACAGGAGAGTAATATGGCAAGAGTAATAATGGACGGAAAGACAATAAAAATCACTAGTGGTTTTAAAGTTAGATTACTAGGTAAAGATGTTATTGTCCTAAAGAAAGATGGTTACAAAGTTCAGGTAAAAAAAGACGAGAATAAAAATAGCATTATAATAAAAGATGAACCTAAAAGTATAAATATAGCATTAATAGATGCCACTAATAATTATACTTTAATTGTTTACAATTACAGATTTGCAACTAGCTACGATAGCTTTAAAAATGCTATGCAAGTAATGTATAATGGTTATGAAATACCAACAGGAAGTGTTAAAAGTAAATTGACATTACCAACAGAAGAGCAAATAACAACTAGCATAAAAAATAATGAAGAAAGCTTAACTGTTAGTTTTACTGTAACAAAATCCAATGAAACAAATGTAACAATACATTTAGCTAAGCAATCTTTTGGAAGATATAATTCTTATACAGATTATATCAAAAACAAACCTGATTCTGTTCAAGAAGTTGAAGAAGATACTTACACTCACGCATTTAGCACTAATGACTATGTTACTATATTAAAGTTTTTTAAAGAAGGTCAAGGTTGTTATTGTTATGAAATGTTTGTGAAATATGGTGTTGCTCCTTATTATGATGAAAATTATATTGTACAACAAATTATGGCAGGAGTAAGAGACATATATGTTGAAGCTACATATTCAGACCAAATAAGTACAGGTAATTTAGAAGAGCAAATAAAGGACTTTGGATTTAGCGATTCAACATTTAACAGAACATTTAGACAAAATGATTTAGGAAAAAAATTCCAATTATACCAAATTGAAAGTTTGTCTCCTATAAAGAAAACATTGTTAGAAAATGAATATGCACTAAGTGTATATGACAAAACAAGTAGTATTGTTGGAGATTTTTCATTTAGTCAAGAGTTTGCGTTGGCATCTTCGGGAACAGCAGACGGAGCTATTTATGCAGTTACAGTTGTAAAAGAAGGTAATATTATAAAAGCTGGACGTGTTATTCCTGTAAAAGATGTAGCTAATATTAATTTAGAATACGTCAATAGAGGTGATTACGGTAATAGATCTAATGCTTATTTGTTTATACCTATTGGAGGAACTGATGATATTTTGGAAGATTATCAAAAACGAACAATAAAAGCAAATGGTAATACTTACGATATATTCAATGTTAAAATAACAGTAGCATACGATACTCCAAGTGGAAAACAAACAGAAAAACAACAATTCTATTTTGTTTGGAAACAAATCGATGTAAGCGAAGACTCTTGGGTAACACCCGAAGCTTGGGTTTATCACACTAGAGTTAGTTAATAACAATCTCTACATTACCCGTCGAAAGGCGGGTATTTTTTTTACACAATTAGTTAGACTAACTAAAAAGATTAGAAAATGTAAATATTTATTTTAAAAATTAAGGTATTGACAAACATTTTTTTTGTTTTCATATTTGCGGAAAAATTTGGAAGAATATGGAAGGATTAGATTTGGAAAACATTTTAGACGATGAACAAATTAGTCAGTTATTTTCTGATGACACAGAAAAACCAACTGATACAGAAAATGGTGAAAAGCCAGCAGAGGAAGAATCTGAAATAGATATAGAAGATTTGTTTGGCGGTGAAAACAATGAAGATGAGATAGAAATTAAGGAGGATAAGTCATCTAAGGCGACTAATAAGCGAACTTCTAATTCTGTGTATTCTTCCATCGCTAAGGCAATGCTAGACGATGACTTACTACCTTCTGATTTGCAACAAAAGATTAATTTTGACGAAATCAGTACAGCAGAAGATATTAAAGCTTTAATACAAGGTATTATTGACTTTAATAGAGGAGAACAAGAAACAGAATATCTTAGAGCATTGAAAAGTGGAGTAAGTGAAGACACTCTAAATACATATAAAAATGCAATAGATAGTTTGGATAATACTTTTACTCCTGAGAAGTTGAGAGAAGAATCGGAAGAAGGTCAAAAGCTTAGACTTAATATTATATATTACAATCTTACAAAAAACAAAGGATATTCGGACGAGAAAGCAAAACGAATGATAAAATCTTTTGCAAATAGTGGTGATGATGTTGAAGAAGCTATTGATGCAGTAAGAGAAGTAAGACAAATGTATTCTAAGCTGTATAATGAAAATGTTGAGACAGAAAGAATACAAAAGCAAAGAGAGAAACAAGACAAAATTAATCGAAACAATTATGTTCACAATCTTGTCAATAATGGTGCTTTGAAAGGAATCGAAGTTGACAGTAGATTGAAAAACAAAGTAAGCAATATGCTTAATGATAAATCTTACAATGGCAAAAATGCTATTGAAATGTTTGAGGAAAGAAATCCTGAATATTACAAAGCTATTGTAGCAACACTTTATACATTGAGCGATGGATTTAATGATTTTGGAAAATTTGTTAATCGATTGGCTGGAAAGAAAGCAAAAGAAGGATTTAAGATATTAGATGACTTAGTGAAGAATACAACAGACAATAATTTCAACGGTCTTAAACTAGCGAACAATAGCACTAAGAACGAAGAATTAGAAAGTAAGAAAGGTTACGTTTGGAACTAATAATGATATAAAATACATTTAACAATATGGCAGAACAAAAAATAAAACTATCAAAATGGCAGATGGTAGACTTAAAATCCCAAAAAGTGGGAGGTAATGGTCTTACTATGGATAACCATTTAGGCACACTCTTGATGAATGAGCCAAATAGAGCTACTGAAAAAATCGTAGAAATGTTTGCCTATCAAAGAGGTAAAACTTTGCTATCAGAGTTTTATAAACTTCCTGTAAAATATTTCGATAACTACAACGAAATTGTTTGGGATTTGATTGGTAGTGCTAGACGAAATATTCCTCTACTAGAAGCACGTAACGAAAAAGGTAATGTAGTTACAGCAGCTTCGGGTATGGTAGGTGTAAGCAAAGCTCCATTTGAACTAGTATTTGCCGAAAATTATTTTGGCGAACAAGAAATTATCGTTGGTAATCTTAACGAGCGTTATCAATTCCGTATTATTTCGGAAAGACCACGTATGGAAGGTACTAACTATGTTTACAAAGTTCAACTATTTGGTAACAATACTGAGGGTATTCCAGCAGAACGATTGCTAGCAGGCGAACGCTTTAGCTATATGACAGCATTTGTTGAACGTGAACTATCACGTAAAGCAGGAACTGTTAATTTCAGTACCACAACCAATATGCGTAATGATTGGAGTTCAATCCGTATCTATGATAGAGCAAGTGGTAGTGAACTAGATCGCAAATTTGCTATTGCAGTACCAATCACTAAACAACACGAAGGAGACAACATAAAAGGTAAAACAACCAATATGTGGATGTCTTGGCGTGAATACGAAATGGAACAAAAATGGCGTGAGTATATTGCAAATGCTATTTTGTTTGGTAGAAGCAATGCTGACGAAAACAACGAAGTTCATGACTTTGGTCGTTCGGGCAACGAAATCCGTACAGGTGCAGGTCTTTACGAACAAATGGAAGCAGGTAATACTCACTATTACTCACAATTTAGTCTTCGTCGTTTGACTAATGCACTAACAGATTTGTTCTGTGGAACAGGAAACGTAGCACCAAACAATCGCCACGTAACTCTTGTAACAGGTACTTACGGAGCAATGCAATTCTCAGAAGCAGTACAAAAAGAAGTATTGGGTTGGCAAGTATTTGACTTTAACGCATCTGACCTAAATATCGTTGGTAAAGCAGCTTCTAATAATTGGAGCGGTAGTACTCCTAGCTTAAAAGCAGGTTTCCAATTTACCGAATACATGGCACCAGGCGGTATTCACGTATCAGTGATGGTTGACCCAGCATACGACGACCCTGTATGGCACGGTAAAATCAAAATCAATGGCGCACCTGCATTTAGTTACCGTTATGATATTTTTGACCTATCACCTGATAACAATGGCGAAACCAATGTATTCTTGTGTAAAGTTAAAGGTCAAGAAGAACTACACGGATATAAATTTGGTTTCAGAAACCCATGGACAGGTCAACGTAACAATGACTACATGAGTACTGAAATCGACGAAGCTCAATTCCACAAATTCTGCCCTGCAATCGGCGTTTGTGTGCTAGATCCAACTAGAACTATGAGCTTTATACCTACTGTACTACAAGGTTAGCATATATTGTTTTTTTTAATTAGGAGGGGTATTAAAACCCTTCCTAATTTTTAATTTTATTTAATTTTGGAAGATATGACAGAAACAACACCACTTATTAACAAAAAGGTTATCGTAAAACTAATTGATAGACCTTTTATGAAAATCAAAAACAAAGACCATTTGGTTAGCAATGGTTTTCACGATGACGCAAAAAAATACCTTACTTGTCCTTTGAACGACAATGGTAAAGGTTATAAAAAAGTATTAACCGACGAAGAACAAGCGTACTTTGAAGAGTTATTCGACTTGGATAAAGGAGCTATGAGTCCTTATAAAAGAGAGGATAATTATTGGGACACTTTTGAAGTATGCCTAGAAAAGAAAGACAATTATCTTCATTTGGACAAACCTGAAGATTTCTTGAAATATAAAGTCTTGCTAGCAAACAAAATGATATGTCCTTCTTTGAAAGAATTAGAAGAAAATCATAAAGCAACATATATCTTTGTAATTATTACAGAAGACGAGGTAAATTACCAAGAAAAAGAAACTTACGATTTAACAAGTAAGGCATACAAACTTCTTGGTAAGTTTGAAGATAATAAAGATAAGTTGAAAGTAATACTAGAGGCTATTGAATGTAAACATTTTACAAATGTAAGCATTGACTTCTTGCGTAACAAAATTAATGTTATTTTGAAAAACGACAACAAAAACATTAATACAAAACTATTTATTAAATACGCAGAAGATAAATATCTAGACCACAAAGTATTTATTAGGAAATGCCTTGACAATGGTGTATTGGCAAACAAAGGCGGATTGTATTATACAATAGATACAAACCAACCACTAAGTGATGGTAATAATGAAAGCACACTAGAAAATGCTGCTATATACCTAGCTAATCCTAAGCATCAAGATTTATATTTGAAACTTAAAGCAAAACTAGAAGCATGACAGTAGAAGAAGCAAGTAGAATATGGGACTTACATTTCAATAATCTAAATAGCAATCAAGCACCTGCTATTGATGATTATGAAAAAAGCATATTCATTACTGATGCACAAGATCAGTTTATGAATGGAATGCTTATGCCTAGCCATTTGGTTGTAGGTTTACAAAGTGTTTCTATATCTCAACTTGCTAATATAACTGCTACTAGAAAGATAAAACCTGTCAAAGCTGATAATCAAACGACTTTATTCTTGCCAACTTTAGGCAAGAGTATTGTCTATGATTTACGCAATGATAAAGAAAAGAATGATATTTTTGCAATTCTTAATGTTGAGATAGTTTCTAATAACCACAATGTATATACAGCAACATTTTTGAATTTTGACGAAATGGATAGAATACATAGAAAACCTTATCCATATCCACCAAAAAGAATTTGTTATGCTTGTATAAGAGAAGATAATAGCATTGAGATATTAGCACACGACAAAGAAGAAATAGAAGAAGTACAACTCAGATACGTAAAACAACCCTATCCTATTATACTTAATAATGGAGATAGTATGGACTTTGCCGACGATGATACTGTAAGAGGAGAAAAAGAATGTTATAGTAAAAACCCTGAAAGTATAAGTCCATTGCCTGATAGTATAGTAGAGCAAATAATCAAATTAGCGTGTAGTAATGCTAGCCAAGTTTATCAACAAGGCGGTGCAATGAATAATAATCAACAACAAAGAGAACAACAATGACAATAGAAGAATTTAGTAACGAGTTTGATGTATTGCTTAATGAGTATTCTCTAGGTGTTGATTTTAGTAAAGCGCAAACTCCGATAACACTAGACGAATACGAGAAAAGTCTTATTCTAACAAAAATGCAAGAAGAACTTGTTGTTAACCTATATAACGGAGGAGCAGGAGTTTCTTTTGAAGAAGTAGAACAAAATCGTAAATATCTCTCAAATTTAGTTAGAACAAACATTCTTAGTGTTTTAGAAACACAGATAAAATACGATAATAAGAGTATTGTGTATGAAGCTGATTTAAGCGATTTAAACGTACTTTTTAAGACTTATGAACACGTTGTATTAAACGAAGAAGATAAGTGCTTAAATGGCAAAATAAATAGCGTATATCCAGTAACACAAGACGAATTGTTTAAGACAATACGTAACCCTTTTAGGGGAGTTGACTCTGATAGAGTAATGCGAATGGATATAGCAGACAATAAGGTAGAGTTAGTAAGTAAGTATCATATAAAGAATTACTTTGTTAGATATATAAAAAAACCTAAACCTATTTTGCTTATAGACTTGGATTATGGAGATGTATCTATTGATAAGGATATTTTCCCTGAGAATACAAAAAGTAATTGTGAGCTTGATAGTAGCTTACATAGAAAAATACTTGATATGGCAGTGCAATACACGATACAAAATAAAATGCAATACCTAGGACAAAACAATCAAAATACAAATAATAATAGTAATAATAGTAATAACCAATAAACAAAACAGTTATGGCAATTTTTGAAATGCAAGACGTGGATCAAATCTACGTTGTTAAAGATTACAAAGCAACAGAAGAAGTTAGCGATAATTCGGGTACTTTGTACAAATTGAAAAAAGAAGACTTCAAAGGTCAAGATATGTGGCTTAAATACCAAGGCTTCTTTACTCGTGCAATTACCGATATTATGCAAAAGAACAAAATCAAACGAGTATCTTTGACAAGAGCAAAAGATATGCGTACTCCACTTAAAGCATTGTGTATGCAATTTGATGATAAAGCATTTTATTCGGACGGTAGCGGTGATTTGACTACTTATCTAGACAGCGAATATATTGTAAAATTGAGACTTCGTGGCATTACCACAGGTATTACTGACGAAGACGAAATTGTACTTATGGGAGATTGTCGTGGAGAAAATGGTATGACCAAAGCACAATGTATCAAACGTATGGCACTATCGCTTGCAAAAAATACTTACTACTATGGTGCTTATGTACGTATCTATGTTGGTAAAAAAACTCCTGATATTATCAGTGGTGGTACAATGAAATTTGTTCAAAGCGAATGGACCGAAAAGAATATTGATACCAAAATTCCTGATACTGATATTGACAGTATTATCGTAAAAGAAATCAAACAACCTTGGGTTATTGGTCTTAATCCTGGTTATGGTATTGATTTCGACCTAGATACTGCTAAATTCAATGCAGATGGTGTTGATGTTGCTAATTGGGGTATCGTTGAAGATTGTGGTTATTCAAAAGACGAACTAAGCCAAGCACAATACTCTGCTAACGATGAAGGTCTTATTATTGTAAGTAATACCGAAGTTGGTTATATCAATGGTCAAAAAATCGCTGACTACGAATATTTCTTGATTGGTATGCGTGGTGATAAACTTCGCCAAAAAGGTTTTCCTTACAACAAACAAACCAAATGTATGTTGAGCAATGATACCGACAAAGAATACGATGTACTTCGTATTGAGTATTTTTGGAACAGCGAAATCAACCAAGAAAAATCAAGTAAAGTTTTGGTATTCGTTGGCGAAACAGGTAATCTTGATGGCTTGTTTGATGACCTAAAAGATATGCAAGACGAATTACCAAATTGTGAGATTTTAGGAGAATAATTTTGAATCTCATTATTTTATGTTTTTAATTTTGGAAGGTTGTGTTAGAAATAGCACAGCTTTTTTTATTTTAAAAATTAAGGTATATTTTAAGAAGAATAATGCTATATTTTTGTAAGAAAAAAATTATGGAAAAACAAAAGGAAATAAGATTATTTAAAGTATCTGATGACGGTAAATATTTGATGCTAAACATTCAAAATCCTTTCTTCTTAATGCTTTGCAAACAAAACAAAGATAATAATACTTTTGACGAGATTGTAGAAATAAAAGACTTATACGAACTTGTAAGTAAATGTATGCCTATTTGTAGTGGTATAAAGCTAGACAATAATTTCTTTAATAAAGTATTCCCTGAAAAAGAAGTTGACGTAAGCAAAGACTTGTTTGTTTTGAAAAACGAGAACGGAGAAGTAGTTGCAATGACTTACAACAAGTTACCTATCATAAACGAAATGATGGGATATGTAAGAGAAACAGCAAAGGCTTGTTGTCCTCCACAAGATTTTATTGATGCAATATTAAGACATGAAGCATTTAATGTTGCTTGTGCTTCTGAACAATGGGAAACCGCAATCAAATGGTACAAAGAATTTATCTTGAATAAATCTAAAGGTTTTGATTATAAACGCTGTAATTGTGAGTAATATGAAAAAGATAGCATTAGAAGATATATTATTTGAAGCGTTCCAAAGATATTATAGAACATTGGAGAACTATGGCAGTAAAGACCAAAAATCTGTCAATAGCTTGATTGTTTTGTCTTGGGTGATAAACTTTATTAAGAAGTTTAGAAATCGTCTTAAATGCGAAGATATTAAGGCTATAAACGAAATGTTATCTTGTTTATATGGTAGTAATTGTTTAATTCCATATCCAAAAGAATTATTAGTAGATGGCGGCAAAGAATAAAGAAATAGTATATATGATATTAGATGAGTTAAAGGTTCATTCTGATGATAGTTACTTTAACGAAAATCATATATTGTTTTTATGTAAGAATTATAGAAATCTTGTATTGCAAGAAACATACAAGTTCAATACTAGAGGAGGTAGTGCAAACGAAAGACCAAGCGAAACTAACTATCAAGAAGTTTGTTTGGATTTAGAGGAAGAAGATAATGACTTTTGTGAAGGTAGATACTTAAAGAGTATTCAAAAACTTCCGAAAGTATCTGCATTAAGTAGCACTACAATTTATCCACAAAATTACTATCCGAATACAAATATAGTATTTAGAAGTAAGGAAGAAATGCGATGGGCTGGTATTAACCCAACTCTAAAAAACTTTATCTATGCTAGTATTGGACCAAATAATTACTTGTATTTAAAGAGTTGTAATCCACAATTCAAATATCTAAAAAAGCTAAAACTGATGGCGATATTTGAGGATTTTACCGAAGCAAGTAAAATTAGTTGTGAAGCAGATTGTGATATTATGGAAATGGACTTCCCTTTGGAGTCTGACCTAATACCACGACTTATTCAACTAGTAGTACAAGAGTTATTAAATCCTGTTCATAGTTATCCTGTGGATGATACTAACAATGCTAAAGACGATAAATCTAATCAACAAACACAACCTAGTCAACAATGAGATTAAATTATAAATATAAGAAGAAATTAAAAACAAGATACGACTTTTACAAAGAGTATGTAAAACCAAAATTAAAGAGTTTTGCTCGATATAAATTCTTTGAGATATTAGATATATTTATAGGATTGTTTAGAGAAGATTTGCTGAATTATGGTTCGACATTTATTCCAACAATAGGTTATTTGGAATTGGTGGAAGGTGGGAAACCAAAATTACAACTAGACGAAAATGGTGAAGTAATAACTAAGCATCTAGCTATTAATTGGGGTGAAACAAGAAAGGCAAGACAAGAATATAATGACGATAGTATGATAATATATTATACTACTAACCCTTTATTTATTCTATTTACTCCACTAAAAAGCAATTTGGAACAAAGAAAATCTTTTAATACAAAATTTGTAGTATCGAAAGGATTGATGAAAGAGATAAGAGCTAAAATAGAAAACAATGAGCTTGCACCTAAAAAATTAATAAGGAAATACTATGATAATAAATTGGATAACAAGCAAGGTTGTAATGCCGAGAGTAACGAGCAATGACCTACTTAAAAGCGTTGATAAAGAACATCTTATGGACTTTGCAACTGATTTTGTAAAGTTGCTTAATGTCTATGAACTATATAAAGAGAATGTAACTGTATTAAAAGTAGAAAATTACAGGGCAGTATTACCTTGTGATATTATGAAACTAATAGCAGTGAGAGATAATAAAACCAAATATCCTTATCTTTCAACTACGGATATTTTCTTTGATAGCGAAGACAAAGTTGAACTAGCTAAAACATACAAAGTACAAGGTAGTGTAATTTATACATCTAACAAAGAAGGAGAAATAGAAATATGCTACCAATCTCTTAATGTAGATGAAGAAGGTTTCCCTATGATACCTGATACTACTACATTTAAAGATGCTCTTTTCTACTATATTAAAAACCGAGTATTCGACAACTTGTATGATGTAAGTAAAATATCGGGACAAGTATTGCAAAAAGCTCAACAAGATTATTCTTGGAAAGTAGCACAAGCAAGCACAGAGTTGAAAGAAATGAACCTAGACCAACTAGAAAGCATTTCTAATAATTGGAACACTCATATAATTAGAACACACGCACACAAGAGCGGGTTTAGAGATATAAACAAGGAACAACGAATAAATATATGATATTATGGAAATAGAGATAGGAGAAATTATTAGACTGATTGCTGCAATACTTGGTACAGGTGGTTTAACTAGTTTGCTTTATTACAAAACTAGAAAGAAAAAGATGGACCTGAAAAATGATAGTGTTGCTATTGTTCAACTAGAACGTGTTTTACACCACATACAAGAAGAACAAGAAAAAGACCGACGAACAATAGAAAAACTAGAACGATCGGTAAACAAACTAACAATAGCAATAGAACAAATTAAATATTGTAAATACACAGGTGTTTGTCCTGTAAGACTAAAACTAATAGAAGACAGCCAACAAAATGATACAAAATCAGCAACTGATATTTAGTGGAATGGACAAAGATACTGACGAAAGTAAGTATCAAAAAACCACTTGTCTAGAAAACTTTAATGTTCGATTCATTAATACTGAGTCGAATGTTATTGGCACGCTCCAAAATGAACGTGATTACAAAGTTATCCTAACTTGTAATAATCTCAACACAGACAATGTAACTTGTGAAAAAATTATAGGTCATTTAAAATATGACTCCAATAGATTATGTCTCTTTTTTGTTAACCTATTTGGTAATATAGTAGTTGCTGATTTGGAATTTAACGAACAAACTAAAGAGTTTGATTATGTTAAAAGAGAAGATAATCCACATATTACAACTATACAATATGCAGAAGATGAGATAGTTCAATGTACTTTTGGAGAAGATACATACGCTAATTATATTTTTTGGACAAGTGAGAACAGCGGTGGTTTGCAAAAATATCTAGTTGATGCAAAGAATGTAAATTTGTTAGGTGAGCCAGTATTCCCATTTGAAGGTATTACCAAAGTGGAAATACGTGATGGTGGTATGATACCACAAGGTATGGTAAAATACTTTATTTCGACTACTAACGACCTAGGAGTAGAAAGTAACAAATGGGACACAGACTGGTATTATGTAAAAGATAGTGATATAGAAAAGACTAAACAAATTGTCTTGACATTGAATATCACAAAAGAAGAACAAAATAAAATAAGAAATGTAATTATATATCGCTTACAACATACTTCGGGAGGTGTAACTGCACATTGTGTAGGTAATTTCCAACCAAGCGAGAGTATTGTTATTGATAATGGTACAAGTCAAATACCTATTGACCCTGATTTGCTTTTACAACAAAATCACATAAACGATAATGTGAATTGTTTGAAAGTATTTCAAGATAGATTGTTTGTTTCTACAAAGAAAGATGATAGCGATATTGAAGCAAAATGGGAAGACGAAAATATAAATTATAGTTTAGTAACAAAAGAATTAGATAGTCCTAATGATAGTTTGAGTAAAACAACTCACTTTTACGATGGTAATGGTTATGTTTTCGGATTAGAGTTTTTGGATAGCAATGGAGAAGTAAAACTAAGAGTAAAGAGCAATAAGTTTGGTTTTGATTACAAACAAGGGAAGTTTGCGAATGGAGTTATGGTGGAAATACCTAATAAATTTAAGGGAGCTTATCCATACGCTAGAGCCTTTGTAGGCACTAGTGAAATACAAAAATTTGTTGAAACTGGTATTGTTAATCCTACATTAGTTTATTACGATAAAGCAGTTATGGGGACTAGGTCTTTTAGTGATTGTAAAAACTTTTTTAATAGCTCTGTATTTAGACCTATAATACCAAAATTCGATGTTTATTATCAATCGAAGATAGAATGGATTACAGATAGATATGTAAGCAAAAATTCATTAGGTGGCAAAAGTGATGCCTATGAAACAATCGATTATGGTTGTGGATATATAGATGATGTTAATTTAGATAAAGATTACATTTGTGGGAATCTTAGTAATATAGACCTAATAAATTCTAGTTTTGTTGAGTTTAGAAATGGCTATCCTTTGTTCGCAACAGGCAGTAGAGGTTGTGAATTTGCATTTTCAAATGTATTAAATGGTTGGTATGGAACTCATTATTATAAAATAGAAAATGGTAGAGAAAATGATGGTGATTTAAAAAAGTTAGAAACTATAGAATTAAAATTTTATCCTCCAAATGAACAAGGTATAATAGAAACAAGAAAATTATTATATAAAACACATACAGAATTAAAAGAAGGTTCTGGTAATGTTTGTGTTAATTATAATTTAGTTAATTTGGTTTTGCCAATAGCGAAAGATCCATTGTTTAATATATCTAGCGAATATAAAATAACTAATATTCTAGAATTTAAAGAATCGACTTGCTATACTTTTGCTGATTTGGATTTAACACAAGGAGAAACAACAGATAATTCACCAACCAAAAAGACAGCATCTACATTTGGATTAAATGGATTAGTATTTAAAACAAGTGAAGAAAAATATGCTCATAGAATTGGAGTATGTTTGCCTCGTGTAACAATTAATCCAAATTGGAATATAGAAAGTATTGATGGTAGTGTAACACTAGCAAAAGAGCCTGATGGTGATAATGAATATAATGTTATTTATACACCACTTTACGCACCTTTGAAAGTAGGTGATATTGATATAAAACAAAAAACTATCAATATAAGAAAATGTAATCAGATTAAAGCTAAGTATGCTTATGGTGCACCTGAATTAAAACTAGTAAAAATTGAACAGTTAGACGAAGTTACACCACTTGTAAAAATAGATAGTTTAAAATTTATAGGAGAAGTATCAACGAATGTTATCAAAACAGATTTTACGTTTGAGAATGATATAACAAAATCGTTTGCTGGCTTATTGAATAATAATGATTTTGATTTATTATTTAGTGAATGTGGGTCTCCATTAATAGACTATGCTTGGAAGCCTGAAAGTATGTCAGTAGAACACCAAGGAACTATTGATATATATTTAAAGCAAGGTCAAATATTATCTCGCTTGTGTGCTGGTGTAAAGTTCAATAACAATTTCAGAGTAAGTGAAAACTTTTGGTGTGCTATGGCTTTAAGCGAAAAAGACCTAAAACACAATCTAATAGGTTATTCATTTACAGCACGAGAAGATGGTAAAAATCATATCCAATCAGGATTATTCGATTGGTTAAACTTAACCAAGAATACAAATTTTAATAAATCGTGTTATTTCCCTGATTATAAAAGTTATTTGACCAAATCTGATACTCCTATAAAATATAAATCTACAAATGGGATATTATGTAAGTTTAAGGATAATTTTATAATAGAAGTAGATACCTATGGAACAGATGGTGGTAATTTCTTTTATAATGAATATAGCGAAAAACCTTATTTGTTTACTGCTAATGTAACAAGTATAGCAGACCCCCAACGTCAAGACAAAATAATGTATCAGGCTTCGACTATACAATCTACTGCTAATGGCTTTATCTATGCTACTATCGGTGATGTTTACAAAGGCGAACAAAGATACATTGCAACTATCCCTGATGCTAGTTGTCCTAACCAAGTATTGGATATTATAGATGCGGAAGTATATACTACAACCGATCCAAATTGTTATTATAAAATGGAAGACGAAAGTTTGTTGTTACATACAGACGACTACAACAAAGCATTTAGAAGAAATCCTAACCTTGACAGCGAAGGTGCTAGAAAGATGATATATGAATTTACAGGAATAATTGATAATAAAACACTCGATTATGTAGATTATCGTCTTTATTGGAGTTTACCAAAGTCTGCTCCACTTGTTGAAGGAACTTCTGCTTTCGATAAGATATTTAGCAACAGTAGCATAGACTTAGACCAAACAGCAGGTGCTATAACTAAAATAGAAAGTTTTGGTGATAAGCTCTTTGTATTCCAAGAAACCAAAGTTAGTGTAATATCATACAACGAACGTGGTATCGTTCAGCTAGAAGGAACTAATCCTATTAGCATTATGAACGAACAATCGGTTCAAGGATTTACACCAATGACCGACCATTTTGGATTACAAAAGCATTATCAATGTTGTAAGACTGACAAAGGTATCTACTGGCTAGATAGTATCAACAAAGAACTATTTATGATTGATGAGAGTTGCCAAGTAGATAAAACAGGTATTAGTATTCAAACTAATATGTATAGTTGGTTTATTAAAAATGCTAGCAAGAACTTTGTTTTATACTACAATTACTTCTACAAAGATTTGATGATGTCTTTGCACGGAAGAAATAACCATGAGAAATTATTACTAGAGCATAGTATTGATAATGATACATTTGCTGATAGTATAGCTTTCTCTGAGTTTGTCGGCGGTTTCTCTAGTTTCTATGATTTATATAGAAACAATATAGGTTCTAATATCTTTGGTGATAGTGAGTATATGGTAAATGCTAATGGTATTTACGAATGGAGCAAAGGACAATACACAAGACCATTTTATACTTGTTTTGTTGCAAGTGAAAATAGTTTTATGGATAAGGTATTCTATAACCTAGATTATCACGCTGATTGCTACATTAGACAAGGTATAAGCGACTTTTATGCCGAACCTTACGAAATTATCAATCAAAGCGAAAAACTGCCTAAAAACGAAGAATTATACCACCCAGCATTTACTCATTTTAGATGTTGGAATAATTACCAAGATACAGGAATAGTTGATTTAACTTTTAGAAAACACGGAAGTAGTAATCTAAAAAGATTGTTCCGTACTTGGAGAATACAAATACCTAGAGATAAAAAAGTTAGAAGAGATAGAATACGTAATCAATGGGCTAAGATATTACTTGGCAATCATAAGATTAACGAAGATAGACGATACTCTCTTCACGACTTTGTTTTGACATTTGATACTAAATAATACATAAGACAATGATAAGCAAGTTTATTGAGTACGAGGATTTCAAATTGCAGTATAACAAAGAAATCCTCAATTACAAAGTAGTCGCAGAACTATACGAGAGCGACAAAGGAAACGAAGATTTATTCAAGTTGCATTTGAAGTTAGCGCATCTAATGTACTATCCATTAAGTACATACAGAACAACAGCTGACGAAGAAGAGCGATTAGCAGAAATATTACACGACGAAGAGTTGAGTAATTTTAGAAAATCATCTTCTTTTAAAAAGTTCTTAGCTTTCTACAAAGAGAGAATATCAAAAGAGCTTTCTAGTGCAAACGTGCTAACAAAAGCACAAGCGGTGTTAGACAAGTTGGAGCGTTACCTAGATGAGATTGATTGGAACGCAACTGACGAGAATGGTAGATTGATTTACGACCTAACCAAAACAATGACAGCAATGAAGCAGATACCCGAAGTTACTAAAATGTATAACAAGGCATTGTCTGACTGCTATCAAGAAATGGTTACTGAATCAACCGCAAAGGGTAAAGATAATAAGAAAGGTGAAACTGAGGACGGATTTGATGATATAGAAGAAGATGAATAAATTACAGAGTACAGAAGAGGAATTGGATCTTTTGAATAAGCCACAAGAGGTCAGAGAGCAATTCTATGATTTTATGAATACCGTTCCGATGTTAAGATGGCTTGTTAGTGATGCTAGACCAAGAGCGTGTGATTTACCTAGAGATGATAAAGGAAGAATTATAGTAGATGTAACTAAGCCTCATATCCTAGAGGATATGGACTATTTTAGACCAACTGCTCTAAACTTTCAAAAGTATGGTAAGTTATATCCTTATCCTATTAATACAGAGTTAGATAAGCGTAAGTACAAAGAATGGTATCAAGAAGAAATAAGACGTTGTTGGTATGGTTACGTAAGAGAGAGTGATGGAGAATGGATAACAGGTGATTGTTATTTCTTTTGGAACTATTGTCCGATTATGTTATCAAGAATGATAGAAGGAACAAAGATGGCGGAACGTATAATAGATTTTCCCGAAGTATGGGAAGGACACTATCTAAAATTCCATTATATCTATCAAGCAAGGTTAAAAGGAAAGCATGGAGCAGAATTAGCAAGTCGTGGTAAAGGTAAGTCTTTTACAATGGCAAGTATGTTAGCAAAGAGATTTCTAATAGGCGAAAGCAAAAAAGCAAGTAGAAAATTAGCTTCGTTTGCATCAGCATATCAGAAGGAGTATCTAACAAAAGACGGTTTACTAAGTAAGTTCCAAACTTATATAGACTTTTGCACGGAAAGCGCACCTCATTTCCCTATTAGAAGATTGAGGAATAACCTCCAAGAAATGCAATGGCAAGCTGGTTACGAAGACGTTAAAACAGGTGTTAAAAAAGGAACTTTGAATGAAGTAATAGGTGTTACATCGAAAGATAACATATCTAAGTTAAGAGGCAAGAGAGGCGCCCTAATAATTCTTGAAGAATTTGGGTCATTCCCCAATCTATTACAATTATATGGAAACCTTAGACCATCGGTAGAAGATGGCGATAGTGTGTTTGGACAAATATTCTGTATGGGTACAGCAGGTGATAAAGACAGCGATTTTCAAGGCGCTTGTGAGCTTATGTATAACCCTACTGGTTATAATATGAACCCACTACCTAATGTATTCGACAAGGAAGGACAAGGACGACCTTCGTTTGTATTCTTCTTTGGTGGATATATGAACAGAAAAGGTTGCTACGACAAAAATGGTAACAGCGATGTAACAAAAGCATTGTTGCAAATATTAGAAGAGCGTTATAATGTCAAGTATAACACTTCTGATGTTAATGCTATTACAAAAGCTATATCCGAAGTTCCTATTACTCCAGCTGAAGCAATATTACGTAGCAATAGAAATATCTTCCCTGTTATAGAATTAACAGAAAGATTAAATCAACTAGACATTAATCTTCACTCTTACGATGATGTTCACGTAGGAGATTTAGTATTCCGTAATGGGAAGGTAGAATTTAGTCTTGGAACAAATATGCCAATTAGGGAATTTCCCCTACAAAACAACAAGGCAGAAGGTGCATTGGAAATATTCTCTATACCTAAGACTGATGCAGAAGGAAAGGTTTTCCCTGATAGATACATAATAGGACACGATCCGGTGGACGACGACGTAAGTTCCTCATTATCACTGACTTCCACATTTGTACTAGACCTTTGGACAGACGAAATTGTGGCTGAATGGACAGGTAGATTGATGTTTGCAGAAGAGAATTTTGAAGTGGTAAGAAAGTTATGTTTATTTTATAATTGTAAAGTATTATATGAATCTAATAAAAAAGGATTGTATGCTTACTTTGTAAAAATGAACTGCTCGCATCTTATGGCTGATTGTCCAGAATATCTTAAAGACAAAGACTTGGTAAAGGTACAACTATCGGGTAATAAACTTAAAGGTGTAAATGCAACAGCACCGATAAATAACTATGCTAATACATTGATTAGAGATTGGCTAAGAAAACCTATCACTATCATTGAGAAAGACGAGAATGATAATGATATTGAAGTTACAGTAAGTAATCTGTATAGATTAAAGAATAGAGCGTTGATAAAAGAATTGATAAACTTTAATCCACAAGGAAACTTCGACCGTATTAGAGCATTAGGTATGGTTATGCTATACAGAGAAGAAAAGATGATTATGTATGGTGGTGATGTACGAAAGGCTGTAAGAGTTGAAGATAAATTTTTTGAAGACGATTTCTTTAAGAAATATGATAGAGTATTAGAGGTTAAAGTTCGGTTTGGATTTTAACATTTAGAATTAAAGAATAATATATTTATTTTTTTAAATTATTTTTGTAAAAAAAATACATTATGATAAAAGGATTACCTGCACAAAAGTTATCATTTTCTTTGAAAGGTGATGTATGGAAAAAGAAACATTTGGATTGGGCAGAAGCCAATTCATATCAACATAATAGTCTTGTACGTAAAAGCCAACGTAACAAGAAGATAAACTACGACCTTATGAATGGTATTTTGGATATGAGTGATTTATATAAAACACTTGATCCCGAAAACCTACAATTTGATAGTGAGAAGATAGAACACTATCCTGTTATGAACTCTAAACTTCAAGTATTATTTGGAGAAGAGAAAGAACGTAAGTTTAATTATAGTGTTATAGTAACAAATCCGAATGTTATTACAGAAATAGAAGAAAATAAAAAGAGAGATATTTTAGAGTGGCTAGAGAGCTTTATAAAAACAAAAACAGAACAAGCACAACAAAAAGCTCAACAGCAACAAATGCAACAAGATAGTGTTCAACAAACACAGCAGCAACAAGAACCTGAATTATCTCCCGAAGACGAAGCAGAAATAGAAAGAGCTCGAAAATATTTTACCTATACTTGGAAAGATATGAGAGAGCTAAGAGCAAATTCGCTTATTAATCATTATAGCAAAGAACAAAGTTTTGATATAATTTTTAATGAGGGATTTAAAGATGCTATTATCTGCGGTGAGGAAATCTATTATTGTAATGTAGTAAGCGGTGAACCAAAGCTAGAACGCATTAATCCTCAGAAGATAAGTATATATATGAGCGGATATTCTAACAAAGTAGAAGATGCTGATATTATAGTCTATGAGGATTATTGGTCACCAGCAAGAATAATTGATACCTATTATGATGTACTATCGGACAAAGATATTGAAAAGATAGAAACTAATAACTTTGGTACTGAATACGACCACGACGAAATGAAGAATGATATTCCTTCTAATCATTTTAGGCGTGTAGATGAACTAGACCAATTTGACATAGAAGAACTATTTAGTAAGCACGTAAGTAGCGATGGACCTTATGACCTAGACGGAAACATTAGAGTAATCAAAATGTTTTGGAAGTCGAAAAGAAAAATCAAAAAGATTATTTATTTTGACGATGATGGTAACCAAGATTATACTTATATGCCCGAAGAATATCAAATAGACCAAGACAAAGGAGAATCGGAAGAGGTTTATTGGATAAATCAGGCTTGGGAAGGTGTTAAGATAGGTAAAGACATATATGTCAATATCCGTCCTTGCCCTAATCAATTTAATAGAATAAATAATCCTTCTAGATGTCATTTTGGTTTTGTAGGAACTATCTATAATCTTAATGAAGGTAAACCTTATTCCTTTGTTGATATTATGAAAAGATACAATTACCTATATGATATTACAGCCGATCGTATGAACAAAATGATGGCTCGTAACTGGGGTAAACTTGTTAATATCGACAAAGCACATTTACCAAAAGAAATAAGCATAGATAAAATGCTTTTGTATGCACGTAAGAATGGTTTTATTCTAACAAATAGTTTTGAAGAAGGACAATTTGGAGTAGCAACAGGTAAGATGGCAGGTAGTACAGGTAGAAGTCCTGTTCAAGTGATTGATGCTGAATTTGGTACTAATATCAATCAATACTACCAATTTATGCAGTATATCACAGAAGAAATGGGTAATGCTGTTGGTATTACAAGACAAAGAGAAGCACAAACTGGAACAAGAGAAACAGTAGGTGGTATTGAGCGTAGTGTAATGCAATCGAACTATATTACTAACTGGGTATTTACAACTCACGAAGAAACTAAAAAACGTACAATCGAATGTTTCTTGGAAGTTTGTAAATCGGCATTGAAACAAAATAAAAACGGAAAGAAATTCCAATACATTATGGAAGATGCTAGCCGTAGGATTATGGAGATTGATGGCGATGAGTTTAGTGAATGTGATTATGGTTTGGTAGTGGAGAATGGCGAAACAAGTATGATTCTAAACCAAAAACTAGAACAACTTGCACAAGCAGCACTACAAACACAAACACTTAAATTTAGTTCGATTATTAAACTATACGATAGTTGTTCTATTGCAGAAAAGAAACGCCTAATCGAACAAGAAGAAGCTGAAAGAGAAAAACAAGCTCAACAACAAGCACAACAAGAGCAACAAGAAATGGAGCAACAAAGACAACAAGAAATGCAATTAATGCAAATGAAGATGCAACAAGAAATGCAAATTGCACAACTTGAAAGTCAAACTAAGATTAAGGTTGCTGAAATTAATGCACAAGCAGAAGCTAATAGACTTGCTCTTATGTATGACCACCCCGAAGACCATACAGTAGAACTTGCTAAGCTAGAACAACAAAAGTATGAGTTTGAACAAAATCAAGCGTTGAAAGCGCAAGAACTTCAAAACAAAGTAGAAGAAGCAGCTCAGAAACGTGAACTAGAATGGGCTAAGATTTTTAGTAGTAAAGAAAGTGATTTAAATAGTATTCAACTTCAACTAGAAAAACTAAAGAACGAAGATAAAAAGCTATCTATCGAAAGAGAGAAAAATAACAAACAATTTGATGTTGAAAAAGAAAAAATTAAATCTAACGAGAAAATAAGTAAACACAAAGCTAATAACAAATGAACAAGATAAAAGATATTATAGTTAGTCTTAACGAGCCACAAAGACAAGATGTTATTTGGTTAAGACCAAACGATAGAAAAATACTTTGGAATCCTAGGTATTTTAAATATCCGTGTGATAACAGCGAGATACACCATTGGCAGATAATCGGAGACTACGAAAGTCTTGTTTCTATGCTATTTAAAATCCATAATTTGGAAGATAATGTTACTCAGCTTAATCTACTATGGGAACGTGCTGTTATGAAGGATAGCGATATTATAAATAGTCTTCAAGAAAGAATAAAAGAGTTGGAAAAAAAAGTAGCACAAATAAAATAATTCAGCTCTTCAACCAAGATGTTGAAGGAGTAACGGGGTCGTTTGATTAGTCTTGCGACCCTTGATTATTTTTTTTTAATTAAAGCAACCAAATACTTATATTTGTAATAGATAAATACATTAAAATTATAGTTAATATGAAACATCATATAAAGAATAAAAAGAGATACAAGAATTATAATAAAATTAATAGTTGTAAACGTAAACTAGAAATCGTCAAAGCTAGATTTATAAATTCTCTAAAAGATTTTAAATAAATTGATTGAGTTGTTATTTTTGGCAACTCAATTTTTTTTTATAATCTTTCTAAAGTATATACTTATCAATTTATCAGGTATAATATAATTCCAATCAAAATCATTTATACTTTGAATTTGTATATAAGGAGATTTTGGATTGTTATTCCATTCTATTAATTCACTAGCTGTCCAATCTCCAAACCATTTAAATACAAATTTTACTAAATCGTGCATTTGATTGTTTGAAACAATATTTTTAATTCGACTATCATTTAAATCTATATCCATAAAATTTTTTAGTTTTGAAAGATATTTTCTAGACTTTGGGAAAACAGGACCATATAGCCATGCTCTTGGTTGCTCATTTACAATTCTATTATTAAACAAAGACAAATAAGCTCCATAAGCAATGTATAACAACTTTTGAACTTTTGTTGTATTCATTACATATCCTTCCTCGTTTGCCATTGCTATTATAAACAATGAAAACTCTATACTATCGTAAGGTAATTCATTTTTCATAATTGCAAATATATAAAAAAAAATTAATTTTTTTTCGTTTTCACACAATAAAAACAAAATCTATACGCTTTATAGGTATAGTTAATTTATTTATTAATCAAAAACTTATCACATCATGAAAAAAATTTTTATTATTATTTTGCTAGGGATTATTAGCTTTTGTTGTAAAGGTCAAGAGGTAAATGAAGATGATTATTTGGTTATTGATGAAAATTTTTATGAATATGAGAAATTAGATGAAATGGTCAACAATGATAAAATTAATTTGATATTAAAACCTTTATATGTTATCTATAATTATGATAAACACGAAAAACAAATAGAACCATGTTCTGAAAGTGATTATTTAGTTATCAAAAAAGGTAAAATACAATGTCAAATAGGTGATAATTTCTTATTTAATTTTTCAGATGATTTTAAGATAGATCATAAGTATATGACTAGTTGCCGTTCAAAAGATACTACATGGAATAGTATTTATTTTTCTTCTATAAAAAATCTTGAAGATACAATATTCAATCCTAATAATAGTGATGATTATTGGTGTGTTTATTTCGATAAAGATATGAATTATTTAGTAAAAAAGCATATAATAAACTGCCATAAAGACAATAAGGACATAACTGGTTATAGTATAATTTTTGATTATGATGTTGTTAATGAATATATAATTTGTTATATTCGTTCAATTGGTATAGATAAAGATTATAAATATAAAGAAAAAATGGTAGGCGATATAACACTACTTTTTAAAAAATCAGATTTAAACGTATTAGGTAATTATCCTTTTCTTCCTTATCTTTACTTTTAAAATTAAAGTATAAAATTTTCCAAATATAATATTTATATTTGGGAAATTTTAATTTATAACAATATGGCACAAATTCCTTTAGATTTAAATCAGAAAATTTCACCATCTAGTCAATTAGATAGATGGACGCAACAAGATATTATAGACTTTTTATCTGCAATAGATAATGATCAAGCTCTAATTGGAACAGGAGATCATCACCCAGGATATGTTAATGTAAATGGGAATGATATTTTCTATAATCCTGCTATGAATAGTAGTGATTTTAGAATACAAAGAGGAGTAGATGAACAAGGTAACCCGGTTTATGACTATAAGTTAGATACTATTTTTGATAATATTGAAGTATTACCACAAAATTATAAATTTTATGACGATGAAAAAGTTAGAAAATTTGCAGGAAGACTTAATAAATGGAATCTTTTGAATCTATTTTATAGATTAGGAAGTCAAAGAATAAATCAATTAGGATTAGATTACTATAGGAAAAATGGTAAAGGACCTACATATCTTGGCTTAATAAAACAAATGCCAACAGATATAAATGCTGTTTATAAAAAGGCAAACAGTAGTAATGGTGGGTTTGGTGTTAATCGAGCTGAAGGTCTAAATAATGAAAAAGATGGGTTTCTTTATTTAAATCATGATTTTTCTGAAAGAGATTTATCAAAGGTTAAAGATGATACAACTAATCCATATCAAGCAGGTGATTTAAAACAATATCCTCCTACTACAAATGCTTATGGTGGTTACCGTGGTTATCGCCGTTACGACGATGGTGGTATGATGCCACCTGACCAAGGAATGGGCGGAGGAAGTCAAGTTGACCAAGTACTTGCAATGCTAAGCCAACTACCTCCCGACCAACTACAACAAGTAGTACAAGCACTAATGCAAATGGCACAAGGCGGTGGAATGCCACAAGGCGACCCAAGTATGATGCAAGACCCAAGTATGGGCGGTATGCCACCACAAGGAGGTATGCCACCTGAAGGAATGATGGCTTATGGTGGATATAACCGATACGCAAATGGTGGAAATATCCAACGCACAAGAGAGCAAAGATTGAATTATGCTTTCGGAGGATTGATTAACAAATACCGCAAATAAAAAATCATAAAATTATTTTTAAATTTTTAGGTGTAGGCTACGGCTTGCACCTTTTTTATTTTTAGAGTTAGAATAAAGAATATAAGCAATAACTATTTATCTTTGTGAAAAACAGAATATTATGAATAGAGAAGATATAGAACGACTAGCAAATAACCTAAGACAGATAAATGCTTTTGGTAAAGGTGGTGACACTAATAGAAAGAGAGTTGAAAAAGAGGTTATTGGCAAGAATTATAATAATGACTATAATGAATTAACAAGAATTAATGATGGTGATAATTATGAAAGTGGTTATTATATAAATGCTAGTGATTTACCTATCGAAGACCAAGAAAGATTAATAAATGCAGGAACTGTTTTTCATTCAGGTATGCCTTCATTTGATGAAGATGATGCTATTGTAGTTACTCCAAATAGCAAAAAATATTCTAAATCGGATTTTAACCAAGCATACAATGCTGAAAAAGAATGGTTGAGAGATTGGTTTGCTAAACAAGGTTTTGATAATAATAAAATAAAAAACAAATTGAATAGAACACCTATATATCATTCAAACAAAATGGAAGATAATGTAGCAGGATATTATCATGATTTATTTAAAAATATTCACATAAGGGATCATAAAAATGTATATGACCAAACTAGTACAGGATTGCACGAACTAACACACGCTATACAAGACGAATTAGGTTGGTTAAATGATAATAAAATATTACAAGAACAAGTTAAAAAAGCATTAGGAAACAAACGGTATAGTGATTTGTATTGGAAAAACTTTGATTCTGAAAACGAATTAGACAGAGGCTCTTATTACTATAGTCCAAAAGAAATACAAGCAAGACTAAATGAAATTAGATACGATTTAGATTTAAGTCCATTAAAAAATGATATTGATAAGATAAAAGACGAACAACTAGAGAACCAAAAAATATGGCATAATTTTGAAGAATTATCAAACGATGAACTACGAAGACTTCTTAAAGAGGTTACTTATAACGATAACAACTACTATAATAATATTGCTGCTTATGGTGGCAAGGTAAACAAATATGACAATGGTGGTGGCGTTAAACGTAAGAAACTAACAGCAGCACAAGAGAATATGATATACAGCTTAGAGAACTCTGATATGTTGCCAACCTTCAATCAGTTTAGCGATGACTTGTCGAACACCACAGCACAACAATATATGCTAGATATTGCATATAATCCAAAGCGTTGGTTTGAAAACACAGGAGAAGCAGAAGCACGTAGAGCTTGGGCAAGAAGTAATAACCTAGGCTTTGACGAGCTAGCTTATGGTTTGCTTGATAAGAAAGACCAAAAGAGCAAAGAGGTAACAAGTAAGATGCCTACTGATTGGAGAACAAAGGAGTTTGCAGATAGAGTACGACAAGCTATGAATAAGAATAGTATGTTTATGACAGACGTAATAGAAAGTATGCCTATTGTAGGTGATGTTGCACAAGCAGTAAAGGCTGGTAATTACTTTGCTAACGGAGAAACAGGCAAAGGTATGTTTGAAGCAGGTATGCTAGGCGCAGGATTTGTTTTGCCAAATGTAGTTGAGAAAGCTATTAGAAAATCACCTTTAGGAAAGAAACTAGAAAAAGCTGCTATTAATAATGCTGATGATATATATGAAAAAATTAGAAAGGCATATAAAGAAGATAGACTAAATACAGATGTTAATTTTAAAAAAGCTAAAAATTTAAACTATTTAGATAACGATTTAGTTAATTTAATGGAAGAAATAAATCCAAATATATCAAATAATCTAAATAAAGATGAAATCAAATGGTTGGTTAATAAAAGAACAGAAGAGATTTTAAATAATCCTTCTGATAGAGTTGCTTTGCATACTAGAGACATAGTTGATGGTTTAGAAAAAATTAATTTACTAGGTAAAGACAGGAAAAGTATAGGTGATGTTACATTTGAGCCTGTACTTGGAGGAACACATATAGGTATGATTAAAAATCTAACTGAAGGTAGTGCTAATAGACAAAAGGGAGTATCAGAAGATTTATATAATGCTATACTAAGTTCAAATTTAAAAAATCCTTTGGTAGTAGGAGAATCATTATTAATGCCTGAAAGAACATTAAAAGTATATGATAAGTTTAAAAAGAAACCATATGATAAAGGAACACATTTGTATAAAATTGACGATATACTAAATGATAATAAATTATTAAAAGATGCTTTTAGATATGAAATTGGTAAACCTGATTATAAACCAACTTCAAAACAATTAGGCGACTATGCTATGGAACTTTTAAAACTAAAAAAGGATTTAAAGATGAAAGAAGCATACGTAAAAAATAACCCAAATACACCATTAGCCGAAAGTTATTCTTTATATATTATGAATAATGAAAGAAGAAATGTGCTTGGTAAATCTTACGAACTTAAAAAACCTACTCATAATATTCCTACTAAATCTCAATTCTTTCAAATAGATAACACAACAATAGATCAATATGGTTATCCAAAAGTAAATTGGGATAATAATAATATATTTAAAATTGCTGTTCCAACAATAGGTGCAGGATATTTACTAAATAGCGCAACTAACGAGCAATAATAGTCTATATTTATCGTGGGTAATGTTTAACAATTTCTTAACACTAATAATTTGCGTATGTGTTTTATAAACACTATCTTTGAGTATAATTTAAAACTAACAAAAATAGATTTATATGGAAGAAATTAAAGCTAAAGTAAAAACTCTTATTGAAGAGTTTATGACAGAGTTAGAAAAAACTAACAACAAATCGGCACAAAAACGTGCTAGAGTAAAATCGGTAGAGCTATGTAAAGCTCTTAAAGATTTTCGAGCTATCAGCGTAAAGGAAAACAGTAAGTAATATTTTTTTTTATTTTAGTATTTTAGGAATAGATTATTTTAAAGCTCCTTATGTAAAAGTAAGGGGCTTTTTTAAAAACCAAAAGCGTATGTTAAATTCAGTATGTATTCAAGGTCGTATCTGTAAAGATATAGAACTTAAAACAATCAAAGAAACTTCGGCAGTATCTAACGTAATTGCATGGAGCGAGAAATATAAAGACAGAGAACAAAAACTATTTCTCCCATTTGAACTATGGGGCAGACAAGCTGAGTTCTTGCACAAGTATTTTAAGAAAGGTTCGCCAATTATTATGCAAGGTAAAATCGTAACCGAAGAATACGAAAAAGATGGTCAAAAACATAGTTTGATTAAACTAAGAGTAGAAAACATTGATTTCTGTGGAGATACTAATACAGGCAACTCTGAACAAAGCCAAACTCCAAAAGCGAAAGATGATGGTGTTATCTATCAAGCTAAAGAAGACGATTTACCATTTTAAAAAAGAAAGGATTTTTTTCATTTAAATAGTTTATTTTTTAATTTAAAAACCCATACCGAGATTTTCAGTATGGGTTTTGTTTTTGTTACTCGTATAAGAAGAATTTCATTTTGTTGTTTATATCTATTGTTTTGTAAATACTTCTTAGTGGGTTGAAATATGAGTTTAGTATAATCTTTAAACCTTTTGGAGGTTCTCCTTCTTTTGCAGCTTCTGTCCAGTTCCAAGGGTTTACTATGCCAAATAAATCAGATATATTCTCCATAGTAGAAATGGAAGCAGCAGGTGATCTAAGCATTTTCCACATTTCGGAAGGCATACCAATATTAGCCCCAGGAAACCAAATAGGAATTAGAGAACCTATTTCTGTTTCTTGTCGTTTGCTTATATAGAAAGCAAGTTTAATTAGATGGTTGGATATATCTTCGTTCTTCTTGCTAAATAGCTTACTCTTGTCATCATCATCTCCACCGCCACCTCCTAAAGCAAATGGTAATACAAATGCTAGTGTTAAAGCATTCATAGCACAAATAGCTAAATAAGTGTTAATATCATACAAAGCACGTTTGATATTTTGTTGTTCTTCTTTTGATAGTTCGTTGAACTTTGTTCTAATATTTAACTTACCTTTTTTTATATCTTGTGAGCAATCAAGAATAAAACGAGCTAGTGTTCTATCGAAACCTTCTTCACCTTTGTCTAACATATGATTGTAGTGCGCACGTTGCCATCTACGTTGAACAGAAGGCGGCATCCAATCACGGAATTGAAACAACAATCTACCAATGGCAGTTTGAGTAGCAGCAGGTTTATCATCTTTGGAATAAACACCAAATATTTTTTGACCTATACCAATATTTTTAGAAGTAAAAGCAAATGCTACCTTTGCTTCTTCTATCTCGTTTTCCTTTAGGAAATATTTAAGAGGTTTACTTTTTAGAAGTTTAGCTTCGTCGTCCGATTGAGCGTTTTTTATGGCTTCTGCTTTACGTTCTTTTAGTTCTTGGTCAGTTATAACTCCTTTGCCATTTTCGTCCTTTAAACCACGTTTTATGCGTAATGCTTTAACACCTTTGGCAACTTCGTATTCTTCATAAGCATCAAGTAGATTTATTGTTTCTCCTTTATTGTTTGTAAAGTGTGTATTGGAAGCAAGAGCTAATGCTATACGAGAGTATAACCAAGTATCGCCAAGTTCATTACCAAGGAAACCTAAACGATCGCCAAGGAAGCGTTTTACAACATTATCTTTTTTGTACCAATCGGTTTCGGACATAATCTTCTCAAAGTCATTCTTGATATTAAAATGCTCGATAAAAAGATTTAGCTTGTCGTTTTTTACACGTTTGGGAAGATTAGCTAAATAAGCAGGCATTAACTTAGTAAAGAAAAGTTTGTCTGCGTCTTTAAGGTCTTTGAAAGAGAAAAATTCTTTGCAAGCTGTTTCTATATTAGTTTGGTGAATACCACCATTAACATTGGCTATTTGTGCAAGGATATTGTAACCTAGATTACCTTGTGCGCCTAGACCACGTATAGCATCTAAAATCTTGTCTATTGATATAGATTTACCGTATATATTAATATCTCCTAAACTTTCGTAATATCTACCATAAACAGCCATTTCAAAAAATTTGTCTAAACGTTTAGATAGATAACTTTCTTTGAAAGCTTTGGTAGCGACAGTTTTGTTTCCGTGGCTATCTTCTTCTGTTACAGGCTTACCCCATTGGGTAGCTTCAACTCGTCTTTTTTCTTCTAGTACGTATTTAGATATTTCTAATTGGTTGATAATCTTGTTCATTTGACTAAATCTATTAGACATAGCAAAATACATACAAGCATTGGAAACTAAGTCTGTTGAGAAATCTTTTAGTTTATCTTCTTGTCCTTCTGTGTCGAATTGATAGTATGTAGGCAAAGTATCAACAGGTTTTCCATTAAAGTCAAAACAACCATTAGTTACATATTCTGTATCACTTTCGTTTTTAATAAGACTATCGAACTTACGACGCCAAATATTTTCTACTTTTTCTGCTAGACTATTATTACCATAAAGCTCTTCCATAAAAGATTTGCGTATCATAATCATCTTTGACCAATGATGACCGGTTACTTGCTTGGTATGTTTGCGATAAAGAGTCATAAATTTATCGTAGAACTCTTTGTTAGCAGGGTTCTCCATAAGAGCATCAAACTTATCATTATGATATAGTTCTTCTTTTGGAGCATAGAATTTTGTACCATCTTCTTCTTCGACAAGGTCGCTATGTTCTCTCTTCCATTCAATTATCTTATTCTCATTAGAGCGTTGAAGTTTTAGGTCTTGTTTGTCTGCTTTTGGAAGACTATCCATAAATGCTTGTAGGTCTCTATTGTATTTAACCCAGTCGTATTTAGAAATATATCTTCCTGTAAGATTACCTTTCTCGTCTCTTTCGTGCATAAGTTCGTTGATATTAACTCCTTTGCTTTCGGCATCTAATGCTATTGATTGAAGTTGTTTGACAGCATCTAGCGTATCGAAACGTCCTTTCTCTCTAGCTATTTTAACAGCCTTATCGAAAGCACCTAATGTCCAATCGGAAGAATTACACATAGAAGTTAGCCAAGTCTCTAAGAAACCTATGTCTTGTGTTACTGTTGTTAAAGCATCTTCTATACGGATAGGTTTGTTTTTGTATTTACCAAATGGTATAGTTATTTCATCTTTACCTACAACATTTTTTAGAAAGTTGATAAAGATATTTGAAGCATTTGAACGTATAAGATTTTCGGCAGTTACTGTTGCTTTATTTAGAGCATTAAGTAAAGAACGATATTTGTTATATGTTTCGCTTTCTCTATCTAATCCATAGTATTCCATTAAATCTATTAAGTCGTCTTTACAAAGGTCGTAATATTCTTTTTGAGATATTGCTCTTGTTAGTTGTCGAGCAAGACCTTCGTTAGATAACTTTTCTGGGTTTAGATTTTTTAGCAAATTATATAACCCATTCGCTTGTTTTTGTAGTTCATCGAAATAACTTGTAATATCTTCAAGAACTTGTTGAGGTGTTTTTATGTCGTCTTTTAAATCATTCATTAATGACTCTACTCCACTAGTATTAAAAAACTCGTATTCCTCGCCCTCTTTTTTGTTCTTGTTGAATTTCTTATAGAACATCTTTTGAAACTTAAAAGAGTTTTTGACTAAGTTATCTAAATGCTCTATCATATCTTTTTTCTCTTTCTTTAGATTGTAAAGAGCTTCGTCTGCTTGAAATTTATCCCAATCTATATTTTGCTTTTGGATATAGTTTTCGTTGGTAAATACATTTTTAGCAATTTCGCTTGCAAGTAATTGTATCTCATCGAAAGCTTCGTCAAGTATGTTTAGTACATCAGATTCTTGTTTGGAAGCAAGAAAGTCTTTTACTCTATTGACTGCTTGTCCTGTAATACCTGATGCGTTTTGTCCAAAGTCATCTTCGGATAAATCATATTGGTCTGAATTAACTAGTGCTTCTGCTAAAATCTTTCCAGCACATTCTTCTGCTACCAAGTCCATATTCCCATTATACTTTTCTATATATTGGTCGAATTGATCTTGTAGTACATTAAACATACTTTCGGGAGATTCTCTTAGAGCTGTAATAAATCGTTTTACTATCGGATCGTCTTTCTTTACTCTAATAAGGAAGTGAGAAAACTCTTCGGGTAATGCTTCTTCTCCTTTTTCTCCTTTAGCTAGAGATATAACCATTGCTAGATTATTACAAAACTGAACATTATTGAATGAAACATAGCCATTGTAATCTAGTCCTTCGACTGATTCTAAGGCATTGATACCAACTCCCCATTTGTTGAGAAGTTGTCTTAGTTTTTGATTAACAATATGATTGTGTACTAGCTTTTGATTATCTGCTTTTGCTGATTTAGATTTCTCTATTGTTACTTCAAGATTGTTTGTTTCTTTGTTTACATCAACTGATACCTTTGAAACATCTCTTAGCTTTGATTTTCGCATAAAAGATTTTACACGTTCAAAGACATTATCAGCCGAAGAGAAGCTATTTTCTAACTTCTCTTCTTTTGATATGTTCATATCTTTAAGTGTTATTTCTTTTAATGTATCTTCTGAAACAAAATCTAACAAATTAGTAAATTCAAGCAAACCTTCTAATGTATAATCTCCATTATTGTCGGTAGGTATAAGGTCATCGAAAGCATCTCTAAATTGCTTAGTACTTGTTTTCGACCAAATATCTATTGCTTTTTGTCTTCCTACTAGTTTGGTTAAATCTTTAAATAATTGGCTAGGGGTTTTAGTGTCCCTAGCATCAGGTGTCATCTTACAACTGCTCATTATATTTTATATTTTAAAATGGTGCATCACAAAAATTTTCGTCTTCTGCTATCTGTTCAGATTCTTTATCATATTGAGAACCTTCTCCTATGTAACCTTTGTTTTCCGTTGCTTGGTTTTCTACTTCCTCGTCGTCGTTTTCTTGTTTAGCCATATCATTTGCTTCTTGTTCGGAAACTCCAAATAATAGACTTATTTCTGAGTTAGTAACACCAATCTTATACATAGGATTTTGGTTCTTACTATTTTTCATGAATGGTATATCACTAGCATTAGCGTAAGTGTGATAGATAGAAGTAATACTATTATTAACAGGGTTGAAATTCTTATTAGGTTTTGTTTCTTTCTTAACTTCAGGCATACCTTTTATGATTATACCATCGTCAAATTTAACATACTCACTAATTAGATTTTCTTGTTCTTTACTTTCTACATAATGGTCGTTCATATCGTGAGGAACAACTCTACCAAAGTTATATCCATGATTGATAGGTTTGTAAACAACTTCTCCATTTTCCATATGTAGGCGATAAGTAACAGACAAGATTTCGGGAGCAATTTTACCTTTTTGGTTTTTATAGTCTTCCATAAATTGCTTTTTCTTTTCTGACTTATTTCCATTATATCTTATATCAACAGTGTTTTGAACCAAAGTGATATAAGGTGGAAAGCCTTTAAAATTTTTGGTATTAGAATACAAACTACCTTTGCCACCTTCTTTTAGTAAACTATCCATAGTTATAGTTAATGGGAAGTTTAGTATTTTATCTCTACCACTATTTATCTTACCATTATAACTAAAATCTTTTGTATTAGCTAGTCTATTAAGACTAATCTTTGTTGGTGCAGAAGAACTAGCAACATAGTTATCAATAAACATTTTAACATTATCAATGTCGCCATCAAATATATTATCTAGTCCTTTACAATAGTCATTGAATTTGTCTCCACGTACCTCATTTACTATTTCGCTGTTAATGCAGTATTTTAGGCTCGTAGGCGTGTTTTTTAACGCAGAGTTAATCATTGTATAGACAAATAATTTTGTTGCCATATTTCTGCCTATTTGCTTACCATTTGAAGTGAGGCTAAATAATCTAGCCCAATCGTATGCGCAGTTTTGTCTGTCAACTTCGGTTGCTTTGTATTTAAGTCTAAACTCAATAGTTGGACTAGCTTCTGCATGACCTTTAACAATAAGGTTTTTAAGGAAGAAGTTATCTTGATATGTTGCAGTATCTTTAATACTTTCTAGCCAAGTTTTAAATTCATATACAAATTCTGAGGTATAGTATTTAACTATATCTTGATTTGATAGACCTTTGTTTTTATCCTCGTCAATAAAATCTTTTTTAATGATTTCAGGGATTGTTTCAAATAGCTTGTAGAAATAAAGTTCATTAGCCATTTGAGAATAGTTTTTAAGGTCTGATGAATTAGCTCCTGTTAGTTGTAAACAAGTCTTAATAGCATATTGATAATCGTCGGAATATATAGGCGAATAATCTTTTACTAGTTTTTTTGCTTGTTCAGAAAGAAGATTGAAATAACAAAATTCTCTAGGCATACCTGCTTGACAGTAGTATTTAACAGCTTCTTCTATATCAAAGTTCTTTAGATTTGTAGATATAGGATTTACTAATGTACTACCTCTTTTAACGTGTATAAGTTCACGTTCTTTTATTTTATCTCCTTTATCTTTTTTCTCCATCATAGCCCAAGGTGTATCTCTCAATGCTGCTTTACTTGTACTTTCTTTAGTACTAAGAATAGCAGTTTGCAGTTTACGTGCATTTTTACTTAGAGCAAGGAAAGAGTTAAGAATATTAATTTGCTCTTTAGCAAACGTACTGTCATTGCTTTTTAGAGATTTACCAATATTCTTAATAAGATTTTCTGATTTAAATGTACCATAGTTTTTGGTATCTTCTTCGTCTTTGTTCTCATCTTTTTTATTATTGCTTGTAAGGTCTTGGTCAAGAAGTTTTGCAAGATCTTCTATCTCCTCAGGAGAAAGAGCATTAAAATCTTGAGAAAATAATTTTTCAGCATATGCTTCTACAACCTCTTTATTTAATCTACCATCAGGTGTATTGTTTTTAACAAACTTACAAAGTTGTTCGATGATAGGTTGGTTCATAAATGTAGTTGCCATATCAATAGGCATACCACTACGTATCATATAGAAGAAACCATCAGAAGTAATTGTGTTAAGGTTGATATTAGCAAGCACAGCTAATTTAACATTATCCACAGCTGCTCCTTGGAACTCTGATAGTGCAAAAGAAATATATTCACCTTTAGTAAGATTACCTTCAGAATCTTTAACAAGTCCACGTAAAGTACCAAGTTTGAACATACGATTACGAATATTTTTATTTTTATCGTGGTGTATATTACCTTTAACTTTACGACCAATATATTTTTTATATCCATCTTCGTCTGCAAAAGATTGGTCAATAAAATAGTTTTTGTCTATTTCAAATGGTAGAGTTTCGATGTTATATACACCGAATAAATCAGTGTGTTGATATTCTGCGTGGTTAGTTTGTTGGTTAGCGGTAATACCAACCATATCCAAACCTGCCATATTTTGTGTACGGAAGAATGGATTAAATATACCACCTATACCAACAACTCTAGCATAAGCACCTGCTACTTTTTTTACTATATCATCAGGTACGATATATTGACCATCTTTATCTTTTGCAAAAAGAATTTCGTTAAGATCGTTTTCGGTTTTGCCTTCTAAAATATTACCTAACTTATCTTTCAAATAAAAAAATGCTTGTTTTGTCTTACCTGATTTAAGAATTTGCATTGTATAGTTCATACGTTTTACATTGTCAAATCCTTGTGGTTTAAGTGTTTGCCAACTCATTTCGTGGTTTGTAAGAATATCCCAAGCAATTTGTACTTGTTTGTTATGGATAGAATAAGCATTTTTATCTGAGAAATCTACAATATTTCTATAATCTTTTAGATACTTAGGTTCTTTCTTTATAATATATTCTAATGCTTTTTTATAATTAATCTTACTATCTTCTTTTTTGTTATCAAATCTAGGTATTTTTACATTATTATCTGTAAACCATTTTTCGATAATTGCTCTATCTTCTGCTTTCTTAATATCTAGTTTAACTTTTTCATTAATAGAAAATCTATCAATATAAAGTTTATCTATATCGAAGTCAGAACCTGATATTACTACCCAGTCGTTAGGCATAACAATTTGAGAGCTAACTCCTTTTGGAGAAGCCTTCTTAATAATAAGGGGTATCATAGAACACTTACCTTCGGTAGGTACACGATAGCCAATCATCATACGTTCTTCTTTGGTAAGTTTACGCATATCATAAGAAGTAACACCATCTTTAGTTGATTTTATTCTATCGTACATACTATCCATAGGAAGCATACTCATACATTCTCCGTATGCAATAGACAAAGACTTTTGGTTCATATCGTGAGAATAATATGTAAAAGCATTGTCTTTACCATACTTTTCTTCGTATTCTGCTTTTATTTTTCTTAGTGCTTCTTCTTCCTCTTCTAGGTTACATTTGCTAGGGTCTTCCCATTCTGATTGAGAGTAAAGTAAATTTCCTTCTTTATCTTTGTAACGTAGGCAGTAATCATTACTACTACCAATGTTAGCCGATTGAACTAGTTGACCGCCTGGCATTTCCCAACGTTGAATAGCTTTTGAAATTTTAGCTACAAGAGTAGAACCAAGTTTATCTGCAATAAATGGATTCTTTAAATCAAATATTGGGTTACCATTTTCGTCAACACGGATAAAGTCCATAAAGTTTGCTCCTACACGATCGGGACTTTTGCTAGCTGTATCGTTTAGGATTTTGATAAGTTTTTTACCATCGTTATCAGATAAGTCTTTTACAAGTTTTTTAAACTGATGAAGGATAATTCTTATCTCGTTTTCTATGTATTCTTTTTCTATTTCTTTACCTGTTTTTTCTTTACCAAGATTATTAATCTTAGCTTCACGGTCCATATTACCAATGATTAGTTTACGAAGCTGTGTTCCTTGGTTACGTTCTTTGTCGGAGAAGTGTTCGTGAACAGCAGTTTGAATTGAATACTTGTCATATCCAAAGTCGTGAACATTTTTGGTATTTACTTTCAAACTATTTTTTTGAGCCAATACATTTTTTCTATGCTCAGCTTTCTTTTCTTTTACTTTACTTTGTGCATCTTTAAATGCTTTTGTTAGTTGTGCTGCCTCTTCTGTGTCAGTTGTTTTAGATAAAGCACTTTGTATGTCTCTTTTTTCTTTTTCTAGGTTAGCCCAATCTTTGTTTTCAACATCGTAATAACCTTCGGGATTTCTAGAAATACCAAAACTTCCTGATTCAGTTAGATATTTACCATTTTCGTCTTTTACAAGAGCATGGTCTAGGACTCTTTTGATAATTTCGTTTCTATTAGTGATAATAAAATTATCTACAATAGAATTGATAACTTCATCGGAGATATTATTCTCATATCCATTGATAATGTTATCAAAAGCCTCTCTACGCAACGATTCTGCTGTATGGTAAGTTACACCATCAATAACTCTTTTTTTGCCTTTCAGAGCGTAGATTTTGTATATTTTATCAACTAGTTTACCATCTTGTATTTCTTTCGCTTTGTGTTCTATATAGAATACTTCTTCGTTTTTGTTATTTTTATCTATTACAGATTTATGATTTTTAATCTCTTCTGCTGTATAGTAGTTGATATTAACAGGATTTTTGGTATATACTTTACTGCAAGAAGCATATTCAAATACATCTATACCTACAATCTCTGATGCTCTAATAAGTGCGTCTTGTTTATAGTTTTTTCTATCCCATAACAAACCTTCTTGGTTTTTGTATTGAATACCAACTTTTGTTTTTTGTCCTCCTCCTATATCTTGATATGTATTGTCGAATACGTATGGTTTCTTAGCGTTGATATAATATTCAAGTTCATCAATAGTTTTATTACCTGCTTTAATCTCTTCAACTATATCATTCCAACTATCGTCCCATTCTACCATAGCCCTTTGTAGTTTAACAAAACTATCTAATGTACGCCACGCCATACCATCGGTAGATTTATAATCCATATATGCTTCAAACATAGATTTAGCAGTAGATAAAGTAATTAATCCAGCATCTAATTGAGCTTTAATCATCTTACTATTAGAAACGATATTTGGAGAAGGTTGGTCTTCGTCAGCTAATACAATAGCACGACAATTACCTAAACCTTCTAGGTCGGCAGGTCTATATCCTGGGGCAACTACTTCTTTGAATCGTTTTTGGAAATCTACCCAATCTTTATAATTAGAAGCATCTCCTGCTAGCATCTCTGCCATACTAATCATATTGATTTTGGTATTCCAAGTATAATCATAAAGTATCTTAGCAAATTTTTCTTTTTCTTTTACATTAACATCTACTTCATAACCGCTTCTATCACTATTATTAGGAATAGCTTTTCTAAATGTTAGGTTTTTGTAATAAACTTCTCCATTGTCTCTTGTTTCAGTATCTAAGAAGCCCATATCTTCCCACATAAAACGTACATTGTCAGCATCGTACTTCATATTGTAGATACTTAGAGCATAAAGAAGTTTGTCGAAAGATACACTATCTACTTTTTGAACATCGTTAATATAGTTTAAAAGATCTATTATAGTTATAGGTTTTTTCTTTCCATCTTCTTCCCCTTCATTTAGTAGTTCAAAACAATCAATTAAATAATCCTTTTGCTTTTTAGATAAACTAACAAGATTTTTCATTTCTTGAAGAGAACTATCTTTTGTGTAAATGTTATCGTTTGTTTTTAGGTCGAAATCTTCAAACAAAGTAGCATCTATATCTCCTAATTGCTCGATAAACTCTTTGGTAATTTCTACGTTATTTAGATTATCAAATAACATAAATCTGCTACCATTTCTTTGAATACCTGTACCTCTTGCAGCATCAGGATTTTCAGAAAAGAATTTTATTCTATTATATTCTTTTTTGAGAAGATTGTGATATTGATATAATACTTTGTCGAACCCATAAGCATCACCTACTAATCCACCATCAGTATCACCATTTCTTGCGTTAAACCAATTTAATGCAGAAGGCATAGTTGTAAATATAGCTTGTTCTACCTCTGCGGTAATAGGTATAGCAGTTTTACGACCAACACAAGTTCTCTTATCTTCTTTAAAATGTTTTTGGAAATGGAATTGTAGTTGGCATTTTAGGTGGTCAACATCAGACCAGTTTTTGTATTCTACCTCTGTTTCTTCGTTACGAATAACCTTAACACCAAAGTATTCAAAGTTATTGAACAATACTTCAAATGGGTTTTCACTTTGTCTAATTAGGTGTTTCTGTCTATTAGTATATTTGTTTATAACATCTTCTTTTGATAGTGTTGCTAAGTCGTTAAGTATATCCAAATAGAAATGATGATATTTTGAAGTATTACCAACTTCTGTTGTTTTTTTAACACCTCTTTCAACAATAGTTTTTGATAGAATATCTAAACCCTTTTCGCCCATTTGTTCATTATAGAAGAAAGTATCTTCTTGATATTCTTCCAAAATCTTTTTAAGTAATGGTTGATAATCACTTTCTTTTCCTGTACCAAGTAGAGCAATGTTTTGAAGACGTTTAAAAAAATCTCCTACTCTATTAGGTAGAGTATCTGTATTAAGTTTAATATCAGATATTGTAGCAATACTTTGACGTTTTGTTATATTAGATATTTTAAGGTTTTTTGCTATATCTTGATAACATTCTCCCCAACGTACAATAGGATTACTTTCTTTGTAACCTGTAAAATAACTATCATCTCGAAGAGCACCTCTGTAAAACATCATAGTAAGAACATCACCTAGAATTTCTTTTAGATTTTCAGGATAAATTTCTACCATAGATTGTACTTGATATTTGGTAATGTCTATACCAACATTGTTAAGTACATCTGCTATGTATTGATATATTTCTTTTTCTTTGTAATTAAAATCTCTTTCTAGTCCTTTTAGGAAATCATCAGTATAATCAGTTTTGACAGTAGTTTCAAATATACCAAGATGCTGCAAATATGAATCTATATCATCAAAAACATAACTAGAATAACCTCTATCAAAAGCAAGACCTCTAAAGAAATCACCACTAGAATTATCAAAATTATAGAATCTTTTTAAGCCTCCAACAGCATTATAGTATTCTTTTTTAGGAGCGAATATGTTTATAGTTTTATCTTCTTCCCCTTCTTTTTTTGGTTTAGATTGATTAATCTGATTTATTTTTAACAAAGCATAATTTAGTTTACCAACTAAATCACTATACATTTTTTTGTCTTTAGTAATATAATGTTTTACTTTAATTACTTGACCTGCTGGAATTACAACATCTTCTCTTATAATTTTTTTATTATTATCATTTTTTTGATATAAAGCAAGAGTTATATCATTCCTTTTATCATCGTTCCAAAAATAATCTTCAACTTCAACAAACTCGAACCCTTGTTTATTTTTTTCGTCTTCTAATATAGATTGATTTTGTTTGCCTGACAACATATTTTGGTCGAACTTATCTCTCCACATTGTCATAAAGTCGTCGGCATAATCACTACGGCTAATATTTACAAGTTCGGGTGTTTTGTTACCTTCTTTGTAATCAACCAAATAAAAGTCTCTACGGTCTTTGTTAAAGTTTTTATAGAAGGCATATTTAAGTCTGCGGTCTTTTTTTAGTTTGTCTATAATTACATTTATCTCAGGCATACACTTAGCTAACCCCTCTAGTTTTGTCATCATATCATCAGGGTTTTGCATCATAATAAGTACGTCTTTTATTTGACAATAATACTGCATAGGATTAACACTTCTTTGGAAACCAAAGAAATTTTTAAGTGATTTACCATAAGATTTGTTTCCTTCGCTAGCTTTACGGTTTACTTTTTCAATATTATCAGATATTCCTATTGGGTGCAAAGTAGCAAGCAAATGTTTGATTTCTTCGCCTAGTGAATCCCAAACATTTGATGCTGTATCGTCCATTTGCCATTTCTCTCTTAGCGTTTCTCCGTCTGATATACTTTCGTAAACATCTTCGGTAACAGCCATGTCTTTGCTTTCTTCGTTCTCTTGCTCTTCTTGTTCTAGATCTGTCAAAGAAGTTTGAGTATCTACTTTTTTGGTTTTGTCTAAAACGGAATCAAGATTATTGACACAAGAAAGGAATGTTGACATATTAACTTTACCACCTTCGATAATACAAATATCATAGAAAGCACTCTTCATAAGTGTCTTGAAGTGCTTTCCTAATATATCTACTCTTTTTCTATTTATACCAATACAACTTCCTTGTGCAATATCACTTGTTGCATATTCGTATAAAGCATCAATAAAGTTTTCTTTGGTGTAATTATCGGAATAACGAAGATCAATTATATCATTCAATTTATCCTCAATTTCATTTGCATTATCTTCACTTTCATCGAATTTATCAAAACTAACACAAGTAGTATCTATTACACTTACATACTCATCTTCGTTTTCAGGTTTAGACATTATTCTTTTATAGTCATCACCCAATCGTTGTTTGATAAGATATTCTTTGGTGTAATTGCTATCACCTTGAAAAATATCTTGAACTCTTTTTAGAATTAGTGATAGTGTTTTTTTGTTTTTGCACAAAGTTTTTATGATAGTACTTCTTTGAGCTTCGTTTAGGAATTTGGTTTTATTATCTAAATCCATTATAGTATCTCTAACTTTACCTAATTCGTTTTTAGTCTCTTTAAGTTGTTTATTTAATTCATTATAATCACTTTGTTCTGCTTTTGATAAATTTGTGTTTTCTGATTTTTTCTTTAAAGCATCAAGCTTAGCATTTATTTCTTCTTTTTTATTTTTTAGTTCTATTTCTTTTAGCTCTAAACTATCTTTCTCTTGTTTTGCTTTTGCTTTTAGTTCGTCGATATAATCATCAATAACATTAGTAAAAGCCATAGCAAGAGTTTCGCAAGCTGGTTTAAATTGGTCTGCGCCTATATCTTCTCTAGCTAATGCTAATTCTTGCGCACTAGCAGTTTTGATATAGCTTACATCAAATGCTGAATCATCATCAATAGCTTGGTCTAAACCTGCTTGTTTTGCTGCTTCTTGTGTATTTTTAGTATTTTCTTTTCTTACTTCATTTTTGATTTTGCTACTTAGATAGTTTTGTATATTACCATTAATGCTAGTTAGTTCATTAAATAGCTCGGTAATGTAATCTTGTGGAAGTTCGTCTTTACCACGTAATAGTTTTGTTTTTTGTAAAGTATCAGCAAAATATTTATACTCTTTTGTAAAATATTCTTTCTTTTCTAATTCTTCTAGGTTATTAAATTCTCCAAGTTTTTTATTGATTTTTTTTAGTTCGTCATCGTTAATAGAAATACCCAAAGGAATACATTGAATATTACTATTGACCATTTCCTTTGTTTTAATAAGTATCATACCATTTTTAAGAGCAAATAATTCTTTCTCTTTGATACTATCAATACTTGTTAGAATATTATCGATAGATAAGTTTTCGTTGCTACTATTGTCGGCAGGTATATCAGGTTCTATTTCACCAAGTAGTTCTTGAAGGTACTGCTTGAAGAATTTTTCATCTTGAATTTTTCTATTAAAATCATTGTCAGCTACTTTTTCACCCTTAGCATTGATACCGAAGAAATGACGGAGGTATAGGTCGTGAAG
>JAZLKX010000047.1:0-1794 GCA_045597865.1 Bacilli bacterium
TTGGCTGAAAAGATAAATGCCGACAGTGCGGCATTGGCCGGAAAGATGCATACGGACAGTCTGGCATTGGCCGGAAAGATGCATACGGACAGTCTGGCGTTGGCTGAAAAGATAAATACGGACAGTCTGGCATTGGCTGAAAAGATGAGTGCCGACAGTCTGGCATTGGCCGGAAAGATGCATACCGACAGCGTGGCATTGGCCGGAAAGATAAATGCCGACAGTCTGGCATTGGCCGGAAAGATGCATACGGACAGTCTGGCATTGGCCGGAAAGATGCATACGGACAGTCTGGCGTTGGCCGGAAAGATAAATGCCGACAGTCTGGCGTTGGCTGAAAAGATGCATACGGACAGTCTGGCGTTGGCTGAAAAGATAAATGCCGACAGTCTGGCATTGGCCGGAAAGATGCATACGGACAGTCTGGCACTGGCCGGAAAGATAAATGCCGACAGTCTGGCATTGGCCGGCAAGATAAATGCCGACAGCGCGGCATTGGCCGGAAAGATGCATACGGACAGTCTGGCGTTGGCTGAAAAGATAAATGCCGACAGTCTGGCGTTGGCTGAAAAGATAAATACGGACAGTCTGGCATTGGCTGAAAAGATAAATGCCGACAGTGCGGCATTGGCCGGAAAGATGCATACGGACAGTCTGGCGTTGGCCGGAAAGATAAATGCCGACAGTCTGGCGTTGGCTGAAAAGATGAGTGCCGACAGTCTGGCATTGGCCGGAAAGATGCATACCGACAGCGTGGCATTGGCCGGAAAGATAAATGCCGACAGTCTGGCATTGGCCGGAAAGATGCATACGGACAGTCTGGCGTTGGCTGAAAAGATAAATGCCGACAGTCTGGCATTGGCTGAAAAGATAAATACCGACAGCGCCGCACTGGCCGGCAAGATGAGTGCCGACAGCACGGCCATAATGAATCATATTAAGGACACGTTGGAGAATTATCTGTTGACGAAGGATTTGTGCGACAGTGTGATGAAATGCCCAGGCATCATAGAGATGAAGACCAACATCGAAAAACACACGCATGACATCTCAACCAATGCTGCTGCAATCGAAGCCAATACGGCTGGTATTTCAGCCAATACTACCGCAATCGAAGCCAATACAACCGGCATAGCAACCAACACTACCAACATCGAAAAATTGACTGACAGTTTGAGCAAATATTTGAAAACTGAGGATTTGTGCAGTGAGGTAGTGAAATGCCCGCGCGTGGCACTGATAGATACGGCTAACACGTTTGATAAAAAGAACACCTTCGAAGATACGGTATATGTAAACAAAGGCGCTGTTCAACCTGACGGAAGCATCAATGCCAAGGATTCCCTCCGCGCTGTAAATGCCAAGGATCTGGTCGAATACCACGATGCCGAAATCCAATACTCCATGATGGTTTGGATTGATCCGGATGATGAACACGCGGACACCGTTTATACTGATGCTGATGGCTTCGATTATGTTGACAGCACTACTTTCAGCGAGGGGAAAATGCAACTCACCATCCCGACAGACTATACTTCCGTGGTGACCAAGGGCCGCCTCATCCAACTCTACATCAACGGCGTGTATGTTGGTGACAATATCAACAAAGTGGTTACAGTTACGGAAGCTGGAAACAAGTATAAGCTCGCTTATGATCCTGCTAAGAATCGCGGAAACTATTATCCGAAGCCCGGCGACAGAATCCAAGTCGTCTATTGGGTGAAGAGCACACCGCAACAATGATAGCTAAGCGCGGGGAGGGTGGCCCCGCCCCGCGCTTGTAAATATGACAAT
>JAZLKX010000048.1:0-35488 GCA_045597865.1 Bacilli bacterium
CAGCCAGCCTTCCAGTTCCTTCACGTTATAGTCTTCGCCATTAACGTTGATAACCTCTGGGCGCTCTGTCTTCTTCTGTGCTTTCTCCTTCAGCCAGTCGCTCAATCCAATCCACTTATCTTCCTCTGCCTTCAAGCCACCATTCTTCTGTATCATGGCAAGCCACTGCTGTGGAGTAGCCTTGTCCTGCTTGATATTTCTTACGGCATTGGCAGCATTGCTGTAGAATGGGTCAGACATGGTTGTCTCCTGTCTCTCCGCTCCCTCTGCAAACCTCTGAGCATCTGCCTGAGATACAACCTCAACATTGATATTCGGCTGTTCGTTGGCGATTCGCATCACCTCCTCTGTGGCAATGCGCGCCTCCTCTGAATCAATCTCTGTGTATGGCTCTGCAACTGCTTGGCTGAACTCTGCAACGCTGATAGCTTCGTCTCTGCTCTTAGAGTCGTTGCCGAACAAGCTATTATCTTCGCCTACTGCTCCATAGTAATCACCGAACAATGTCTTTAACTCTTTCTGCGTATTGACTTTATAGCGTCCAGCAAGATATTTTGCTGTGTCGCTGAACCTCTCACCATCTGTCTTGTTGTCAAATATGGATGTCTGCCTGTTCATGTCGTTAATCACAGCACGTACTTCCTCAAGCGTCTTGGCGTTATTAAAAGCATCTATCCGCTTCATGGTATCAAAAGCAAAAATAGACTCAACAACGAAGTCTTTCAGTTGCTTTTCTTCTGACAACAAAGCATCACGCCACATGGCTGAAGCAATGGCATTCTGAGCCTTGCTTGGTAATGTGTTGAACAATGCGCGAGTATTGTCTGGAGTGCCATTAAAGATATGTTCGAGTAATAGATTCTCACAATCTTCAACAAATTCTTTTGTAGGCTCTCCATTATCTCTGAACGCTGATTGATACTGAGTGTCACTTATGGCATTCTGTGCCCTGAGTCTATCCGCAATATCTCTTGCGTTGGCTCTTATTGTCTCTTTGAGTGTAGCTGCATCATCTTCGCTTACGAGCATATTCTGCACTATGCTTCCAAAGTTAGAACCCAGCTTCTTTGCAGTTTTCTTTGCATCAATGCGTTCTACGCCACCGCTCTCTGTGTCCTGCGAAGACATCTGACCGAGACGTATTGCCTCTTCGTCTATAACATCTGCAATACGGACAAGCACAGGAGACTTAATGTTGTCAATCTGCTCTGCTGTAAGACCGAACTCCTGAGCATGATCCTTGAGATACTGCTTGTAGTTGTCTGCTTTGCCAATCTCGTGAGACTCCTTTAGAGCTGCACTTCTGTTGTTGCCTTGAATAACCTCGCCACGAGTATTGATTACTGGAGTGCCGACATACGCGGTTACACCTTGTGTGACTTGTGATGGGTCTATGTTCTGCGCAATCTGTGATGCTCTCGTTGTAGAAGCCTTGTCTGTTCTTTCCTTTGGCTGTGCCTCTGGAATGAAGTGATTAATGTTCACGTTGCCACCGATATGTGAAGGTTGCAACTCTGAAGCATCAACAACAGCAAACTTGCCTTTTACCTTGTCTTTGTTCGAGAAAATGATTTCCGTATCAGAACCGACCTCTGCTTTAACATTGCCTTGTCTGTTGATTCTTTCATCACCTCTCATTCGATAACCGCGCTCACGAGCTCTTGAAGATGTATCTTCAGTCCACTCTGGAACTTCGTTTTTAGGCTCAATTTCTTTGTTTTTAGAAGATTTGTTTTTACCTTTGTGGTTGGAGGTTGCAGAGCGAGTCTCCTCTGCACTTGCAGTGTCAGAGTGTGGTGTCGTGTCGCTGCTTCCTTCTTTCTCAATCTCGTATGCAGTTACGACCCAATTCTTATCAACATGAGTCGATGCGTCTCCATCGCCCCAGACTCTCTTAACTACAACCTTTTTGCTACCTTTAACGAACTCTGATGTGTTTTCGTGTTCGCCTTGTTCTATAAACCTACCATTGTTTATTATATCTTCTATTTCAGAAGCCAATTCCTCTTTTGTTCCGAACTCGTCTTTATGTTTATCCCATATATGAGCAAGACCATAACCTTTGTGCTTTTCACTATTCGTTACTTTGCCCCAGACCAAATCTATGTTTCCAAGTTCATCGCGATGGAATACGCCGAGCAAATCGCCATCCTTGTGTTCAAACAACCATTTGAACGCCTCTTTCGCCTTGCCCTTGAACTGGTCATACACAGCACCGAATGAGCTTGTTCCTATAGGCTTTATCTCTTCTTCCTTGCTTTCCTTCTTCTCCTCTGCCTTTGGCATCTGCTTCTTCAACTCATCGAGAATGGCATTGTACTTGTCGAGTTCAGCAAGATGCTCGTCAAGTTCAGCATCCAGTTTCTCAAGTTCTTTCTCCTTGCGCTGGTCTGTCTTGTTGAGCTTGTCGCGTGTCTTGGCAATATCGTTGTTGATGTTCTTGATAGTAGCCTCAATATTCTTCACTGCCTGCTCCACACTGCCAGCTCTGCGAACAACCTTATCAACCTCGCTATCCTCTTTCTTCTCTTCCTTCTTCTCTTCCGTATTCTCCGAAGTCTCTCCAATCTGCTCTTGAGTGTCTGCTTCTGGCTGAGCCTCTTCCTGCTGACTGCGAGCATTCTCTCTCGCTTGTTCCTCAACATCATCGAGACGCATCTGCTTAATCTCGTTAAGTACCGAGCTGTAGTATTCACCCATCTGACGAGCATTGTCTGCTCTTGTTGCCTCGGCAATTACGTCTTGGAAGCCGTTGCCACTCTTAGCACCCATCTTGAGAGCTGTTGCTCTATGCTTGGCTTCTGCTTCAATGGCAGTCTTGATTGCATCATTGATACGTGCTTCAGCAACTCCATAAGGATCTTCAGGGAAAAGACGTTTCATCTGAGCGATTACATTCTCGGCATGAGTACGTGGGTCTTCGTCTGGAGTGTCATACTCCTTGTTGCGCTTCTCTTCCTCCGCTGCTCTGCGTGCATTCTCTTCATCCTCCTGACGTTGCTTAGCCTCTGCCTCTGCTGTGCCTTGTGAGCGCAACACAAGAATGTCAGCCTCACCAAGCAACTGCTGTTGAGGTGTAGATATTTTCTTACCGCTATTGTCTCTGTCTCTCTTCACAACGACGTTTCCGTCCTCGTCAATCTGAGAGACCATATACATATCGCGTGTACCTTCCTCTCCGTCCATCATGCCGTTTCGGTAGTCAACTCTGTATCTTCTACCGCCCTGCTCAAACACTTCACCCACGTTGACACTACGAGCGAACTTGTTTGCCTTGATGCCATTCTCAAACTCGCTGAGAGGTATTGTCATGTCGTATGGCAAACCGTTGTTCATTCTTGTTGAGATATGGATGTTACCGCCATACACGCCAAGTACAGACCACACACTTCCGTTATTGTCTTGGAATGTGTCGCCAGTTCTATACTCCATCATTGCATTGTAGTCGTCAATGAGTCCATTGCGTGTACCGACTAAGCCTTCCTCAGAAAGGTCATACACCTTATCCTCTCTGTATTGCGATGGGTCTATCTCAAATTCCTTGCCATCATTGCCTTGTGTCTTGACGATAATCTTGCCTTCCTCTGTCTGTCCTTTGTACCAGACATTAGTGAATTTGTCAGTATTAGGCAATACTGCACGTCCAGCTATTGCAACACCTTCTTCTATAGCGTTAGCCTCTGCCTCTGCCAGTTCATTGTCTGCATATATGGTAGATAGCAATGAGCGTTTCATCGCATTGTCACCCTTTTGCCCAAGACCATAAACGATGGCTGTAGGTGTCGTATTCAAATCCTCGCTCATGGCAGCGACATCTTCCTCGCTGATTCCCCAACCTTCAGACAATGCCTGTACTGCTTGAGCATCATTCTTTACAAGTTGCTCTGCTCCATTAGTACCTTCACCTTCGTCGAGTATCTGCAATGACTTTCTGCGACTCGCAACCTCAACCAATGCAGGAATTATCTGGTGCATCTTCTCAATAGGAACTCCACCCAATGTGTTCTTGACGAGTTCTGCCATGTCTTTAGCATCGTATGCCTGTGCTGCCGATGTCATGAATCCCTTGATATCAATATCAACGCCTGCATCAGCAAGGGCAGTATTCAAGTCTCTTACTGCACCATTGAGATTTGCGTTTGCCTTTATTCGCGAACCAACGCCAGTAGCAAAAGGAATTATAGACATCGCAGAGAAGCCGACGAACAACTCTTCGAGATTGCCAGCAGAAAAGAAATTCTCCAAGTCGTCGCTTGTTCTCAAGCCCAAGACGTAACGTCCAAGCTCGCCATACATCTCTTCTGTGACTTCCTCGAATGTACCATGAAAGCCAGCTGCCTTCAACATGCTTGATGTCTTGAATAACGCATTGCCGAGATTAGCGAACACTTGGAATTTAGTACCTCTCAACTTACTGCTTATGCCAAACAAGTTCATAAATCTGGAAGTAACATCACCGCTTCGCTCGGACATTACCTCGATAGTTCCATCCCAGAACTCTGCATATTCTTGGTCGGACATTCCTCTGTCTATGACAATCTTTCCCTTGTCGTCAAACTTGAGTGAACGCAACGAAGCCTTTTCTTCCATAGCTCTCGCTCTGCCTCCAAGTCCGCTCTGTACTGCACCACCTACAACTGCGTCCGTTACAGCTTCACCAACACCTACTGCTGCATCAGCAACCGCTCTGCCAACACCTCTGTTAAGACCCTCCTTTACAGCCTTTTCCTTTGCTGCTGCTGAGATATATGTGCGCTCGCCATATCTCTTTAGTGAATCTCTGAGTTTGCCAACCTTCTGAACCATCTTAGCGAACTTATAGCCAGTAGTGCCAGCCTTTACGCCTGCCATGATAGCCTTCTTAGCCAACATGCCCATGCCTTTTTCGGCGATACTGACGATAGCACCAGTAGGCGCGTACTCTGCCATCATCGCTACAGACTGACCAGTCATTTCTCCATTGTCAGACCATACAGATGATGTGCCCATTCTGTCCATGTCTGCCATGATGTTCCAAGCATACGCTCTGATTACATCCGACTCTGCATCTGTAAGGTCAACCTGCACATCACCATTAAAGTATGACTCTATGCCATTCTTGCCAACCTTCTTCTCAATCTTCTCAAGGATACCGTCTATTATCTGCTGATCGAGAAGTTCCTGCAAACCGAATGAGTAGTTATCCTCGTTGAATGCCTCTCTGCCGAATCCATTAACAAACGAACCGAAGTTGCCGTTAGTGAAATCTGCCTTGCTGTATGTGTATTTAGCTCGGTCAGCAAGTTTGGCTGCGAGTGCCCACGTCGCACCTTCGCCCTTATACTCTCTCTTGACAAATTGCTGGGCATTCATGCCTACAGTTGTTGTGTATGTGACATTTTTAGCCTCATTAAGTCTTGCTGTATCAAGCAGAGGATCTATAGCCTTAACATTAGCTGCCCACCCTTTGCGTTCATTTTCGAGAGTCTTGACAGCAAGCACCTTATAATAGAAGTCATTGTTGACTTTATCCTTCATGGTGATGCCGTTCTTGGCATCCATTCGCTTCATTGCTTCAGCAAGCTCGTCATACTTGGCAGCAGCTCTCTTGTCGTCAAGGTCAATCCATTGATTACCTTTGAATGTCAACGCTCTCTTGTCGTCAGCCAATTTGCCTTTGCTGTCAACATACTGACCTCTAACAACGTCTCCATCTGTGATGCCATATATTCTGTCAACTTCCTCGCGTGCGCTCTTGAAGTCGTCACCATCTATATTGACACCTCTGTCCGCTGCGTCTCTATACTTGATTTTTGGAGTGTAAAGCTGTCTTTCACCCTTATCATCATATATAGGTAACGCTCCATATCGCAGTCTTACAATGTCAGCCTTCTGTTTGTCCGTCGTATTTTCATCCCAGAGACCGCGCTTCTTGTAAGTCTCATCCATGAACGATATGAACTTAGACATATACTCAGGCTTTGAAAGCATCGTCTGAAGGTCGCTCGCATCATTGATAGTCTCACCAAACAAGATAGACAAGTCCTTTTTCGACTTGTTGATTCTACTCTCTATGGAGTCTTTAATCTCGTTCGCCTTCTTCGTAAACTCATTCTCCTTCTCAACGGCATCAATAACTACATCATTGTTCTTCAACGGAACTTCTGCCTTTGCGTTACTGCCCACCTGACTCGGAGTGTAGCCTTCCAAGTTTTTCTCAAACTTATCGTTGCCACCGCTATTCTGTGACGATTGTAATACACCACTGAAGGTTTTATCTACTTTCCCTCCCTGTGTCTCATCTTTCCTTATATCTGGCATAGCTATATATGTTGTTTGATTATTCTATATTACCTGCATTTGGCTTCTGCTCACCATTGTTTTTCTTGTCGCCTCCGTATGGAATAGTGCCGAACTGATCCCAGGCATATTGTCCTACCGTGCTACCGAACTTAGCTCTCTTGATAGTAGCATTCTCATCGTTTTCTCTCATAGACACAAACGCGGTAACGTCGTCTGGTATTATTCCGTTTCTCTTCAATAACTCAAGATTGTTAGGGTCGTTGAATATATTTCTGAGAGTATCTATACCACTTGCTCCTTGATCGAGTGCTCGCATATAATCCTGCAATGCACTAAGTCTTTCTGCTTCTGGTCTAATGTGAGCCAATGCGTTTGCAAGCCATATCTTTTCCTCCTCGCCAATAGAGAATGTTCCAGCATCCACACCTGCATACAACTCACACTTCCTCATGAAGGCTGGATTACCACTCTGAATAAGGTACTGAGTTGCAATAGATGGGTATTTCTTCATCAATCCCATCAACGCACCGCGAACGGACATCTGGTCGCTCTTGGCAAGCAGAGCATTGAGCTGTTCATCCGTAAGGTGTGTGATGTCAGTACCAAGCACATAGTCACCATTCTCTGCGAAGTTGCGCAACACGTCTCTAAGAGCATTTCTATCCGTCATGAAAATACCGACTGCTGTCTCGTTGAGTGACTTCTCCTGCTTTGGTGTTACCCAGAAGTGATTTGGGAATCTGTCACTGTCAGTTCCGTATGCGGTAAACAGGATGTTCGCATCCTCCGAACCACTGCCTCCGCGTCTTGCAACATTGGCAGCATCGCGTGGAGTGAGCTTGCCCCATGAGATTGATTCCTTCCAAGTGTCCTTGTACTGAGGTATCATCTTTTCTGTAATCTTTCTCTGTCGTTCAAGGTCGTTCTTGTATGCTGTGTATAGTCCGTTTCGATACTCCTTATCCATAGTGAGGTAGTCGCTGTATTGCTTGGCAAATGTCTGCTTGAGGTTGTTGATGTGAGTATCAATAACAGACATCTCCTTCTCACCTTGTGGCTTCTCAAATACAAAACCACCATTCTGTACTGTCTTTGTATCATGGATAACTCCACCGAGCTTACCGAGAGCAATGATAGCCTTCTGCCAGTTCAATGCCTTCTCTCTGCGTGGATCATACTCTGGCTCTGTCGGTGGTGTGTGCGTCTTTCTGTATGCGTCAGCCTCTGGTGTTCCACCGAAGATGCCATTGTCAATGAAATTATATATCTCACTGCTTGCTCTGTCATTGTTGAAAGAAGTACCGCTTGACGAACCGCTACCACTCTTCAGATTTGGATTCGCCATATTTACCCTTGCCGTATCTACAGAAGGCGTGCCAACCTTATCCCTCTGTGATATTGGAGTCTCTTCGACAGCTCTCTCACCGAGCAAGTCCGATGGCTTCACATTGTCAAGCTGTCTTGCCTCGTAAGCCTCTGCGTCTTTATTGTATGCGTCGAGAACTGCAATGGAAGCATCAATATTTGCCTTGTCGTAGGCATCAAACTGATTGTTCACTTCTTGCTGTAACTGCTGATTGGTCTCTTCCTTGAGACCTTTCTCCTTTGCTATGCCCTCAGCATTCGCCAATCCTGCCTGATATGATTCTTCTTCAGCAAGTCCTTGCTCCTTGGCTCTCCCTTCCTCCTGAGCCTGCAACATCTGCTCCTCACGTTCTTTCTCAGCGTAGGCATCATCGAGTTTCCTCTGCTCCCTCCTCGCCCTTATATTCTCTCTTAGTTTTCCCATGATGCGTATGTCGATTTTATTTTATATCTTTGTATTTATTTAGTCTAAATAAACATTACAAAACTACTAAATATGAAAGATATATCCAAAACCCATGATGTGTTTATCTACATTATCGTGCTAACTTGCTTTGCAATGGCTCATTATGATGGTGCAGGATATGCTTATGGCTCTACATATCAGAGGTTTATTTATATGTTTGCACACGCCAACATACTTCACCTTGCAATGAATCTCATTGCCTACTTTTCCATATCACAGATGGTGAAGGGAACAGCCATGCAGTACACTCCATTCCTTGCTGCATTCCTTGCCACATTCGGGACAGAATGTGATATTCCTACTGTTGGTCTGTCTGGCGTTATATATGCCATGCTTGCCACAACGACATATTACTTTGAGCAATCACGATGGAGGATATTGTCGTTTGCCGTAGTAGCTAATGGTCTGTACTATCTGATAGGCAGTGTCAATGTAGGACTGCACGTCCTCTCTTTTGCATACTCGTTGATATTCACATTAATATATGACTTATATGAAAGAAGAAAAAACTCCAACATTCAAGGAAGAGTACGAGTTTTCTAAGCAGGCTCTCGCTCGCCTTGAGGTAAACATGGACTACTTGGTAAAACTTAATCTCATCATGAAGAATGATGGTTGTATCAGTAATCCGAATGTGTTGAAACTTATTATTGATTTGATTGAATGTGACGGCTACTCTGTGGCTAAACTCATAAAGCCACTGACGAGAGCATATCGCAGAGCAATAGGAAGAAAGAAGGTCGTTGTAAGAAGCTATGGTATCTTGGTAGGAGAGAAGGAAGAGAAGAGGGAAGCACGTAATGAAGAAGGAGAAAAGAGAACTGACGATAGGTGAAATCGTCATAGAGAATCGAAGGCGTAATGAGGAGCGCAATGCACCATACGACCCAGTGACTGGTCTTGGTTCTACTGCCGTTCCTCGAACACTCGTGCATCTATCTGATTCACCTATCGGCAGCGACCTTTATCTGCCTGACGAAATGCTCGAATACGAGGCTGTCAAGAATGCAGTCGAGTGTGGCTCTATCAAACAATCACTAACTAATGGTGGTCTATATCCTACCGATGAGAATGTCATTGGCTTCTGGAAGGAGTTCTGCAAGCTCCGCATCCAGTATGACTTCGAGTTCTGGGCAGCATCATTCGTAGTTATCCAAGACAAGGAGACAGCAGCCGATATTCCTTTCAAGCTGAACAGAGGTCAGCGGAGACTGCTTGACAAGTTTGAAGAGATGAGACGCAAGGGCAAACCTATTCGTATCATTCTCCTGAAGGCTCGTCAGTGGGGTGGTTCTACTCTTACACAAGTATATATCGCTTGGCTTCAGCTGGTAATCAAACGTCAGTGGTCTTCCGTTATCTGTGCCCATACGGAGAACACATCACGCAACGTGCGAGGTATGTACTCCAAACTTTTGGAGAATTATCCTCTATGGCTATGCGATGCAGAGAAGCGTGATGACATTAAGCTATCCAACTATGAAAACTCACAGAAGACTCGTATCATCAAAAACAGAGGCTGTAAGATTTCAATCGGTTCTGCCATGAAACCTGATGGTCTTCGTGGTCTTGATGTTGCCTGTGCACACTTGTCCGAGATTGGTCTGTTCCCATCTACGATACAGACAAAGCCAGAAGACCTTGTTCAGTCTATCACGTCTGGTATTCAGAATAAGCCTAATACCATTATCGTATATGAATCAACTGCCAAGGGTGTAGGTAATTTCTTCCATCGTGAATGGAAACGTGCCACTACGTCCAATCCGCAGGAGCGTTCCAACTTCGAGCCAGTATTTGTGCCTTGGCATCTGCTTGATCAATATACTCTTGAGATTGAGGACTCAGTAGCGTTCGCAAAGACTCTTACTGAAGAGGAGATTGAACTGTTTGAAGAGGGAGCAACTCTTGAAGGTATCGCATGGTGTAGGGAGAAGATGCTTGAATACTCTGATATATGGCGTTTCCATTCGGAGTTTCCACACAATCCTACCGTTGCATTCCAATCAACGGGACATCCGTTCTACAATCCAGACGACGTGTCACGTCTTGCCAAGACTTGCACGAAGCCTACAATCATTGGCGACCTCGTTGCTGATGAGCCTTTCGGTGGATATGCTGCATTGGAGAATATCCACCTTGTTCCTAATGACAGAGGTCTGTTCAGAGTATGGAACAAGCCAGCCACATACGAGGCTGTCACAGATAGATATGTCGTGGTAGTGGATATTGGTGGTATGTCACAGCAGGCTGACCGATCAGTGATATGCGTGTTCGACAGATACCACATGGCTAATGGTGGTGTTCCTGAAGTGGTTGCTGAATGGTGTGGGCATATAGCTCACTATAAACTTGCATGGCTTGCCATTCAGGTAGCTACGTGGTATCATGATGCCTTGCTCGTAATAGAGTCAAACACACTTGAATCACACAGGACGGAGGGCGTTCACTCTGAGTTTATCATGGACGAGATTTCTCGTTACTACAGCAATATGTATTGCCGTACTCCTGCCGAGCAGGTAAGGCAAGGTCTGCCTCCTAAGTGGGGTTTCCACACTAACAGACAGACCAAGACTATGGTGTGTGACCATCAACGTAAGGCTCTCGAACATAGCCTATATCTTGAGCGATGCGAGGAAGCCGTTGATGAACATCGTACACTTGAGATTAAATCAAGCGGAGAGATAGGTGCTTCAGATGGCAGCCATGACGACCGTCACATCACTCGCGCCATCGGTGTGTGGGTATGCTATCAATATCTTAGCGTTCCACAGAAGTATGACGACTTGAAGGACGATCAGACATGGAGCGTATCTTCTACCTCTATGGCTTCGTTTTGATGCGTTTTAAGGTTAGAGAGTCGAACGTGGATTTACTGAGTGCTATTCCATCATTACCTGCGTGACGCATTAGGTAATGGAAAGCATAGTTCGTTCGACTTCTCCATACCTTACTTCTCCTCGTGAGCCATGCACTGCCGAATGGCTTATCGCTTACAATGACAGAAGGCAATACTCCGTTCCTAACTGCATATACCACCATCTCATTGCCACCCTTCCTGGCAACAATGCAGTTCACCTTGTGGCGTACCTCCAGCTTCAGACCTCTAATTACATCCGCAGTCTGGAAGTACAGGTCTCTGATTTTCCTCATGAATGATTTTGATTTCTTTTCTTTCATCTCTATTCTGATTATTTGTATCGGTTTCTATAAAGTCCTTTATCTTTCGTGGCTTTGCACATCTGTGGAAATGTCTGTCAATCATCTCCTCTGCTATAGGCATGACAGCTCCTCTGCCTTGCTTTCTTCTTATATTGTCAAGAATGACATCATCCTGCACTGAGAGCGCAATACGTTCGTCTCTCGTAGCCTGTTCCTCTGCAAAGTATTCTCTAACTATGCCGACGAAATCTTCAAACGAACGAGCCACATTTACCTTATAGCCTTCTTTTCTCAGCTTGTCAATGACGTTCTGCTGATTATCGCTCAATCGTCCTGAGTTGCCGTTCTTCATCTCGATATACAGTCCATGATAGCCACCCATTGCACATGGCACACATAGGTCTGGCACTCCTGAGAGTACACCTTCATCTTTGAGATTCTTTGCCGTTATTACATTGCGGAACGAGCCATTGGGTATGGCAAATATTATCTTGTCCGCATATTGGTATCTAAACCATCTGACGCAATTAACTTGCAGTCTGTGTTCCAAGTCCTTCATCTTCTCCCTCCATTAATTCTAAAAGTTCCCATTCATGTATTCCGCAGTCCTGGGCAATACGCACCCTGCTTCCGTTTCTGCTTATTATAGTCGCTTTCTTGCCTGCATATTGCATACGTATCTTGTATCGTTCTCTCTGCCAGTTGCCATTGTCATCAATGAGACCAAGGTCTTTCAATAGCCAACCCTTGTCTTCATACCATGATGCTGGTCTGAGAGTATGCGATGTTCCTACGCCAAACACTCCGCACTCCCAATACTTGACACGTTGCTCTATCTCTTTGGCTTTAGCACCTACTCCAGTCATTATATATTCACTCCATCGGTCTTTGAAGCCGAAGAGGTTTCCCACTTCGGACTTCAACTCCTTGCGTAAGGTGCGATTCTCAAATGGCAAGCACCCTAATATTGTCTTGTATGTATGTCGCAGTACTGCCTGTCTGTCCTTTACGCTTTTCACCGATAGACCATAGTCATAAATACACTCATCAGCAATAGCGTTGATATATCTTATGACACCTTTATCCATTATCTTACCTTCTTACTGCTTTTTTCACCCCAACTCATCTTGGCTTCTACTCCGAGACATTCAAGTTCACTATGAGCTCTCAATCGTCCTGCAAAGGCAATGCGTATATATCTCATACTCATTCTGTGGAGCTTGGCAATTATGTTGCGTGTCTCGCCTCGTACACCGCCAATGCCTATCATTGAGAACTTCGTTCCGTCCTGTGAGCCATACACAATGATGCTTGCCTTGTGGACGAACTTCCTGTCCTCGTCTGTAAGCGGTCTGTTTAGAGCAACGCTGAAGTTGCCGTAGAGCCATGCCTCTGTGAATGTCTTGGCAAGTTCTCCGTCAATGACAATAGGACGTGTGAGGAAGAAGCAGTCTGTAATGACAGCATCATTGTTCTTGCCCATGTCATACACTTCATAAGAAACATCACCATCACTTTCGCTTTTGCTTACGAAATACGTTCTTGGGTAGTCATTGATGAAGTACTCAATCTTTCTCATCACCTTAGACCAACCGCCATCAGAGAATATGTATGTGTAATCCTTGTCTGGATTGCTCACCCACACCTCAGAATGCGTATATCCCCAACCACATTTGGCGTTCTTGATATACTCCTTGAAGTCCTCATCAGTAGGAGCAGTCCGCATACATTCATTGAGCCATGAGTCATTGCGTACCTCACCATTGTTACCTCTCTTGTTGAGTATCACTGGCATTGAATCCAATCTCTCATAGCCATACTCTTCTGCGAATTGCAGAGGTCTGCCTTCAACTGGCTTGCTTATCTCATGATTCTGCGAACCGCTAATCATGAAGAGACCTCTCTCCGATGGATATACAACCGCATCATCAATAGGTGTGATGCCAAGTGAGTTGTTGCATACCTCTCGTGATATTGGTCGCGCGTATGGATATACAAGCTGACCAGATGAGTCAACAAACAAGCCATAGATGCCATCGCTACAGAAGACATACAGAGGAGCATCGCCCCACTGACCAGTAGATAATGCAACAGTATTGCTGCACATTCCTACAATCTCTCCATTGCCTACTTGGTATGTATTCTCAGCAGGGAAGAATAGCGGTGACTCCGTTGCAGATACCTTGAGTACATTACGTCTGTATGTCTTGTTGTTAACTTCGCTGATACCGACAATCTCATTGCCTTCAACCATAAACAAGTCGTTTGCATCGTATGATGTCTCATGGAAGTAATAGTCCTGCTTGTTTACATTGTTCCCAAAGATGTCCGTCTTGTTACTTGCTTCAGCATCTTGCCACCAGCATATAGGTTTCAGGTCACCACTGACAAACGAAGCACACTCAACAGCCTTGAATGGCTTGAGCTCAAACACAGACTCCTTAACCTTTACCTTGCCATTCTCGACAGCAGTAACATATCCGATACGCATCTTTGTTGCTTGCGAGCTCGGATATGAAATCATCGGGTTGAGTGGCTTGTATTCTGTGGCGTTCTTCTTGCAGAGTCTGCCTACCGTTATGTTTCCGTCTTCTGTCTTTATGTCAACGATTACATAGCTTGTAACACTACCGCTAACGCCAGTCATGCTTGTCATTGCCCACTGCTCACACACTGGATATGCGCAGGCTTCACGAGACTGAATGTAGTAGTTTGCATAGTTCGCTTTGAACTTTCCAGAAGCAATATCGATGTTTTCTTTCTTCTTGAACTCATCGTCACTCAGAGTTATCTTTTCAGACTCATATATGGTAGTGATGTCTTGGTTGTTTGACTCTGTAGTTATTGAAACTATATAGTTGTAGTGAGTAGATGATACGCTAATAGGTTCTGTAGATATAACACCATCGTATGAAATTACTGTGAACATGTTTGACTGACCTTGCTTGGAAACCTTAATATCCTTCGCGTTCCTGTTCGCTGTGTCAGTTATCCATTCGCTTTCGTATAGGTATGCGTAATAAACGCAGTTGTTGTACGTGAACTTGTATGCGTCGCGATCGGCAGAATATGTCTGTCCGTTCACGTTTACCTCGCCACTTGCCTCATCTATTCTATATAGCTTGTTGTCAACCTTGATATAGTAACCAGTACTGCTAATGAAACGCATCCAATACTTGTTATTGTCCTTGCTTTTTGCCGAATATGGAGCGCGAGAATGTTTTGACATTGCAGTAAGAGACCATTGCTCTGGTATCTCCATTTCATTCAATGGATAACCGCTGAACTTGGTTTCCGTTATGTTTCCGATGTGAAGTCTTCCGTTATACATATATGCACACTCTGCCATGAAGCCGTTGCGTTGCATCGTTGCATCAACAGGAAGTGTCTCGCTTTCTTCAAGGATATTTAGAATTTCGTCCATCTTGATGTCTATCCATTCTCCCTTGCGTATTGTCTTGCATGGAGCTGAATAAATCTTGTAGAGGACAGCAGTGTCTTCTATCTCCTTCTTTATCTCTTCGTCTTTCTTTGGCTTTGCATAGATTGTATAACCGCTATGCTGAAGCTCTCTTGCTGCGTGCGAACTGCCAGTACTCTTCACTTCGTATGTCTCAATGAGGTCGCTCGACATACCGCTCTCGTTGGCATAATAGATTTCGCTCGACATGAACACACAGACATTCTTGACTATATCATCAACTACATCGTCAAGCATATCGTCAATTCTTATCTGTAGCTTCTGTCCTGCCAGCACACCCCAGCAAGTATGGAAGTTGTCTGCCTGCTCTCCAGAAGATATATGGCTTCTTGATGTTCCAACCTGAGCTATTGTTCCTGTAATAGCAAATGCGTTTGGTGGATTGAAGCAGTCTGGGTGCATGATAAGCCAGTTCTTATTGAAGAGCCTCTTGTTCTTGTATGAGTTAAACGTGCTCTTTGTGGTCATTTGTTCGCAGCAACTGCACGAACGCATTGTAGCATACTGGTCTGCATATTCAAAAGAATCCAAGTCCTTGCTATCGTCGAATGTGTATTGCTGAAAAGCGTATGGGACAACAACATCATTCTTTATTGAGTCACCTTTTTCCAAGCCAAACAGATCAAGACGTGCATACGTAGCTGAGTTACTGCCTTCGCCTTGACCACCCATGCTTAGCATACCATAGGTCATTGCAGCATTCGTCTTGTAGCCATAGCTGAAATTGATAGCCTCGTTGGTCTCTTTCTCAATCTTTTCACCTAAATACACTTTTGTTAATCCACCCCAAGTAACCTCTGGACGTATCAAGTCCATGCCTTTAGGGTTTTCATTGTATGTGTATGGCTTGGATAGAATCTGACCGCCTTGCTTGCATTCATCCTTTACGGTATCTATGTTATTTCCAAAAACCTCCCTCTCGTAGCCTCTGTCTGTCTTGTATCGTGTACCGCTATCGTTTGCTTGTGGCAGCATGACTGGCATACCTGTATAGGCATAGCTCCCATCGTACAATTCAAGAGCAACTACTGCAATGGTAAAGCCATTCACCCAACCAAGTTCCTTCGCTGTCTTTCTTGCTTGGGCAATACAGCCAAGACCATTGTTTGATGCAGTCAGCTCGTTAAAACCGAGACCTTCCCACGTACCACTCTTGTTGTCTTCATCGAGGTTGCCTGGAGTAAGAAGCAGCTGAGGAACGCCTTTATCATTCGTGATAGGCTTTACTCTCAGCTTCATGTTTCCTATAGGGCTGAGCTTATCACTCCACACGTCACCATTGTAGTCAATGTCTATATGGACATATTTATTGTTGTTCTTCCACTGAATGAACTGAACCTTGTTTTTATCATTGATGCAAAGCAGATTGCCAACCTGATGCACTTGCACAAAGTCCTGCTTGGCAAAGACACCAGTCGCTCTATTCCCATCTGGAATAATCTCTACATTATCATTGTCAATGATGTTGGCTACATAATCAACCCCAAAGCCATCCTTTAGCACACCAAGAATATGCTTGTAGTTCTTGCCAGTATGTACGAATAATTGAGAATAGAACTCAAGTTCAGGCTCTATTCCGTTCCATATACGGACGTTCTCTGTCAGAGGCTTCCACTTTCCCTCCTCACGTCGGAGATTGACAATCTCCTCCATATCTCCATTGTTGAGGTTGCTCTTGGTGGTATTCCTCACAATCTTACCTATCTCTATAAGTTTCTCTGCCATATTTCCCTCTGTAAATCAATACAAAAATAATAAAAAAAGGTGACACATTTCTGCATCACCTTAATTATTCAGCAATACCACAGCGGTCTCTCCATTATCACTCCTTGTTGCGATGACAGAAGCTCTTTTATCATCTCCATTCGCTTCAGGAACTCTTCGTACCATATCTGCGCCTCTTCTGGTCTTACCAGCAAGAACCACCTGTAGATGCAGTATGTGATGATGGCGTTCTCAATATGCGTATCGAGAGCCTTCAATGCTGCCGTACTATTGGCAAACGGCATGAAGAGTATGTAGTGAATCGTCTTGCGGAAATCAAACGGCATGAACTCATAGTAATAAGGACAGCCGAACTTGTTGTTCGATGTGCAGTTGGTATGAGCCACATACAACTCGGTAAGGTCTTCGTCATATTTGAGTTCAAGCCAGTCTCCTGCATTGATTCGATGTGGGTGAACGTCCTGTGTCTTTGTCTTTACTGAAACGACGATCACGTCAAAGACTCGCTCTGCACCAATGCCGTTATCCTCAAAATCAGCCTCGTAGTCTGGAATGAACTTCTTGGTGTACGTATAGACCGTCTTGCCGTCAATCTCCTCAGTGCGCATTGAAGCATTGCTCATGTCAATACGCTCAACGGCAGTAGTGCGTTTCTTGTAAATGTCACCGATAACGTCCTCAACCTTGTATTCAAGTTCAACGCTTGCCTCAACGTAGTGTTCAGGAGCAATCTGCTTGTTGCTTCGGAGCGCAATCTCTACGCTGTTGTCAGCATTGTCAAACGTGAACTTGGTCGTGAACTTATATCCTCTGTCAACAACCTTATTGTAGCTCTTGAAATCTTCCTCGTCATAGAGGTAGCTCTCTGCGAGTGACTGAGTAAACTCAAGAAGAGGAATGAATACCTGTGCCATTGCGTCCTTTGTCAATGGTCTGTTAAGGTCAAACTCATCATTTGAGTAAGTCATTCTGTCAACAAGGAGATTGCCGTTCTGATCCGCTCTGTTTGCACCGATATAGTTGGTGCGTTTCTTGACCTCCTTGATAATATCATCAATGCGGTATGCAAAGTGAACGAGCTTCCTGTTCTTGATATTGCGCTTGCAAATATCCAACTTGACAATATCTGTCAAGTGTTTCGTATCGTCTGCTAATAGTAACATCTTTCCCTCCTTTAAATTGCTTTCTTACCAAAGTAAACATTCATCGCTGCCTCGTTGGATTTCTTGTTGTTCTTCTCGTCAGCAGCATCCACATCGCTCTTAGGCATCAATGTCTTAGCCAAGTCTGTCATCAGCTTCATTCTGTCCTTTGCATCGAGCTGTGCAATATCATCCTCGCTATTGGCATACAGGCTGTCAAACACCTTGAGCATCTTTTCCTTGACAGATAGTCTGTCCTTTCCGTTTATCTCGTTCATTATCGTATAGGTTTAATGGTTGGGTTCTTTATTCTCTGCTGCAACCAAGGGTCTTGGTAAGTTCCGAACGAACTCAGCTTACCACCATTCTGTAGTGCGTATTGATTTGCAGTGCTCAAGCTCTGGTCGTATGTCGGATATTGAGGCTGTTGCTGTACTTGCTTTGTATCTGCCATGTTGCCACCTTCTGGCTTGGCATTTGTTCCGTTCATCAAACCGCTACTTATAGCACCCTGTGCAACTTGTCCGAAGTTCTGTATGTTCTTGACCGCATTTGCAGCACTCTGCATCTGCAACTTCTGCTGAGCATCATCTGCATTCATCTGACGCTGGAACTGATTGTTCTGTGCAGCCATCCAGTTCTGACCAATGTGTCTACGAGTTCTCTCTGCGTTGGCTCTGATATTGCTTACTGCATCCGAGTATGCGCTCATAGCTCTGCCTTGCTGAGCAACAGCCTGTTCGTGGGTAGCACCAGTAATGACACCTCTGTTCTGCTGAATGTCGGTCATTCTCTGGTTATACTCTCTCACCTGTTTCAAGGCATTGGCACCTTCTGCCGTACGCATCGGGTCTCTGTAATACTCCATGCGGTAGAAAGCATTCTCTTGAGCAGCCTTTGCATCAATCTTTCTCTGCTTGTCTGCCTCGTAGTCCTTCTGTCGGTCGCTTGCTTTCTTCTGAACGACTGCTGAACTCGTAGCTGTTGCAGCAGCAATAGCCGTACTTGCAATCAATAGTCCTGCCGTAAGTCCACACATAGTCTATTCCTCCTGTTTCTTTTTTGTATTTTTCTTCATTCCCTTGAAATCATCTTCGTCAATGTCTATGTCGAGATGTCTCTTCGTCTTGTCAACAAGTATCTTCTGCAATACCTTTGCCCATCGTTCGTCTGAGCATGATGATATGTTCTCCAATATACTCCACACCTGTAACATACAGAAAACTGCACTCATGATGTTTGCAAGATACATCTCTACGAATGTGAGTATGTGCGTGTCAATCATATACATAAGAACAATCAGTGAGCTTATTCTCAGCATTGTTCCGATAATCTTGCTTGCATCTGCCGAGTTGAATTTCTTTGCCTTCTGCTTTGGATAATACAGGGCAACACGCCTGCTTAAATCCCATGCCGATATAGCATCAAGCACTATCGCAATGATACATATTGCCAAGTATGGAAACATCGGAGCAACATAGCCAATGAAGGCAGCAACGATACATGATATGAACTTATACACGTTATAAACGAAATTCTCTTCCATTTTACCCTCCTTCCCTGTGTGTATGTGCCAGGCAGATGGGGAAACCATCTGCCTTGTCACATCATGTTAATCTGTCAATTCGCTCTTAACTGCGTTTAGAAGAGACTGATTGCCACCAAAGAACATATCAATGATATTATCGTATGACGCTGGATTTGCAATTAGTTCTATTGAGTTTTCATACTCTGAAGATGAAATGTCAACAACCTTTGTTGCCAATACGCTTGTGTTCTTGTCAACATATACTGCCGTAAACTTGTTGCCAAGCCATACCACAACACACTTGTCGTTGATTGACATAACCTGAACATCACCACGATACACAACCACAACGCTAAGTCTTGCTCTACTGCTTGAGTTAGGACGAAGCACTGTTGGTATTACGACAGCAGCACTGCCATTGATTGTGTCAGACTCATCATTAAATATAATCTGCTGAGTACCGTCTGTCATGCTTAACGACTTCAAATCTCCAAGATAGTAATCCTTGACATGGCGTCTCGACATAACCGAATACTGACCTATGCCTTGTAGTGAAGGAGCATCATATCGCAAAGCATCAACGTATGGCAAGTCATATACAATACACTCTACATTGAATAGAATATTCTCCGTAACGAGGTTTCTTATCTGGTAGTTGTATATCTTTAAAACAACTCTCTCCTTGCTATCGAAACGAAGATAGAACGACTGGCTTGAAGAGTTACCTATGAGCTTGAGCTTTGTCGGCTCTGTTCCATATATGTCCTCTTCGTCAACAATCTTCAGGTCTGTTCCATTGTTGACACCTGTATCGTTTGAGTTGAATGTAACAAGAATGTTGTTGTTCGCACCAGATGTAGTGACAATTCTGATATGCGTATCATCGAGCTTTGTTACAACAGAACCATTACCTTCTGCTGTTACGTCTCCAATAGCATTCTCAACAACCTTATCTGCTATACTGAAAACAACTTGTATATCTCCAGTCTGCTTTGCAGGGATAGTAAACACGATATTGTTGACATTATCACTGGTAACTGAAGCAGGGTTAAATCCACCTTTGGTACTAGAACCTACAGAAAGAGTTTGAGTGCCAACATTAAACGCTGCAATACCTACATTCACATTCTGAGAGTCTTCAGAATATGTATATTCAGTTGCATACGTTCCATTGTGGAGGCTTGCATCCATTGGTTGACCAGTGGTGTTCAAGAAGTAACGTATCTCGTACTTGGCTCTGCTTGCATAGAAGCTGATACTTGTCCTTCCTCCATACGACAATGTAACAGGATTGTCTTCTGAATAATTATCTGAAGAGTTGTAACCTGCCACATATACAGGATAGACATATACACGCTGACTACTATTAGGCGTTAGATTGAATGATGATGAGTTTAAGAAAGTCCAACTGCCATTTTCAATCTTATACTTCACTCCTTCAACTCCAGTACCCTTTGAAATTGTGACAGTGTATGTATCTAATTTCGTTACAGGCTTCCAACTCTGGTTAGATGCGCCCATACTGCCAGCCTTGCTCGCACTACCTTCTATCTTATAACCATTCTTTACAGATGCTGTAAGTTCGTAATAGTAACCATACTTGATAGTGACATCGCGATTCGTGTCTGTATATCCAGATACTACACTTGTTGTCTTACTGCTATTCGTCCACACCTTATACGAAACGCCCTGAATGCCTGCATCGCTACAATCAATAGTGAACTTATAGTCAATGGCGTTCCACTGAGCAATAAACTCCACATTACCCTGAACGGTATATGATGATCCGGCAGCGTACGTTGTACCTCCGTTTATTTTCCATCCACCGAATACGTGTCCAGTTCTTGACATCGTATTCGATGCAGGCAGAGTTATCGTATCACCCTCCGTTTTTGCAACACTGCTTGTAGATGCGCTTCCGTTATACGTACCGCCATTTGGATTGTATTTAACCGTATATGTGTTTGGAATCTTCCTCCAAACAGCATATACTGTTTTACTTGATTTCCATCCGCTATACGTTATTGACGTTCCATAGTTAGATGAAGTGGCAGAGCTTGAATCTGCCCAGCCAAGAAAGTTATATCCTGCTCTTGTCGGTGCTGAGCTATATGTTCTTCCATCAACAGCTTCTTCTTGATAAGTAGTAGCTCCACCAGAGAACGCTCCTCCGTTTGCATTGTATGTGCAATATACAGCTAATGACAGACCTCCAAGAGTTTGAGTAAAACTGCTTCCACTCTTTTGAGTAAGAGTTATACGACACTCAAATGATGTTCCATACTTTGATTCGTAGCCTTGGTCGCTACTTCCCAATATATATATACACAACAATTCAGGATGATACTGCTCTCCATTAACAATGTTTTTATATAGCACATTATTAACATAGTCATTTTTAAATTCGCTTTTGACTAAGGCTGTCTTATCATTTACTCCATCAAGGTTGAATTTATACACGTAACTCTTTCCCTGCTCAACCTTTATGCCAGAGCCTTTGGCTGTAGATGCGCTACTTCCAACACTTCTGTAATTATTTGTGTTAAAAGTTGAAGCGTTAAAGTCGTCGTAGCTCGTCTTCCCTGAACCGTATTCATAAAGTACATATCCCATATCTTATGTCCTCCTATTCTGATTTAGTTACTGTTAATATTCCATAGCCGTCAATAGTGCTGTCTATCTCGCCAAGAGAGAGAATCTTTGACGTGCTAACGCCATCAGACCAAGTAAATATTCGTTCTTTTGTCGTTGTAGCGAACGGAATGACAAGCGATGAACCACACTCGCATCTGATAATGATATTGGCATCACCTTCTCCGTTGATTTTGCACTTGATTTCAATACCTCCAACGCCATACTCATTGCTTACTATCGTTGGCAGCTGAATGAACTCCACACTTATAACTGAAATATCGTCACTCTGTATGTCTATGATATTGTCATAAGAGTTATCTGGAATGAGTTCATCTTCCAACGTGTATGAGTTATGCTCTACGAAATACGTTACGTATGTCTTACCGAACATATCTCGTGTGATGCCGTCTGTGATGTCAACCTCTGCATCCGTATCGTCTGTGAACTTGCGTCTATCCTCAACCTCCTCAAGTCTGTTGACAACATCTTCGCAAATAAGTTTTAGTGTGATCTCATTACCTTGCCTGTTCTTTATCTTGATGGTGTATGCATTACCACCCATTGCGATGTTATTGAATCCAACAATCTCAATGGAACGAACATCTTCGCCTTCTCCTCTAACACTATTCTCGCTATTGATTGTGAATGATGAACTGAATGTGCCTATTGTTTCTCCATTGTCAACAATGCTGGCTTCATTACATGACACATCAATAGAACTGCTTGATTCGATAAGTATCTTTGTGGCGTTGTCTCTTTTGATTTTTACAAGCAACTCCTGACCATCTACATACAAGTTATCCTTGAAGCGTATGTAACCATCATCGTCACTACCGCACTTACACATATTCTCATCTACATATTCCTTCAGGTTCTTCAGCTTGGCATCTACCGCTGTCTTGGTGTAGTAGTTGTCAAACATCTTTCTGAGCCATTTAAGAAACTCTCGGAAATCGAAATAAGTCATGTGGTCATGACCTACTCGGTTCGGTATCTTATGGCTGTCGAAGAGAAGGATATAGTCGCTCTCAAGATTGCTCGACTTACCATCCTCAACGAGTTTCATTATAAGGCTGTCAATACGCTCCTTGCACATCTGCCAGAGCTTTTCCAGCATCTTCTTCATCGTATTCTCCATGTTTCCCTCCTATTATACATTCCACATCTGAAGCATGACGCTTATCTGTTCGTCAAACACTTGGCTCTGCTGAGCTTCACCAAACACCTTCTCCACTATGCTCGCACATACGAGAGTGACGAACTCGTCAAACTCTTCTGGCAAGTCCTCTGCCTTCGTGATTGGTATATACCTGGCAAACATGACTGGCTCATTGTCTCGGCACGAATAGACCTCTATGTTACCGAAAGCTACAGCCACCTTTGGCTTGCTCTGTATGCCCTTGCTGTGTATGAACTGCTGATTCTTATACTCATCGTCTGTCACTTTGAGCGTATCAGCAATGGCTCTCTCCCAGCATTTCATCCTTATGCCGAACAACTTGATGAAGTCGCTTGGCACAGGAATATAGCCAACTCCGTTCTCAATGACTGGCAATGTAGTGATGGTCTCTCCATCAACCTCAACCTCTCTCAGAGGAAGACTCTTGGCTACCTTGTCAAGTCTATGATGCGGAACTATTGTCAGAACCTTTCGCGCTGCTTCGTCAAGATACTCATTGATATAGGTTGCGATAGGGTAGAAGGCTCTATCCTCGCTACCTTCATCAAGAAGAAAGTCTGTGTCCTCTCCGCGAGTCCACTCCTCAAGCCTTAGTCTTGTCTTCTCAATGAGAAATCTTCTGCGCTCATCTATCCCTCTCAAATCCATATTACTTCAAATTAGGAAAAGACACGCCAAGCTCTTCAGCCTTTGCAAGCATCTTCTCGCGAGTATCAACTTCTTCCATCTCACAACCGAACTGCGTAACGAGAATGTTGACTGCGCTGTTCACGCTCTTGACGCGTGGCATCGAACGTGAAGGCTCTGTATTCTTGCAATCGTCAGCCTTCTTGTCTGCATCAACCTCACCGCCAGTAGTACGGAACAACTTGATGATACCCTTGCAGAACCAAGGATGTGCCTCAATAGCTCGCTGTACTTCATCGTTTGAGGTAGAGTATTTACACGTGCAGTCGAGTGGCTCGAAGTTGTCAAACGTGATACCTTTCTTGTAATCGTGAACAACAACCTTGATGAACGCTCTCTGCATTCCCGTAATCTTATATGTCTTTGTTACCATGTCGCAAATGTTTTAAAAAGAAAGGGAGGTACTGCACTATGGCAGCAGCCTCCCCATGTCTATCTATTATGGTTAATCAGAATTGACTATTCTGGCATGATAAGCGCGTGGCACTTAGCATACTTCAAGCAGATTGCCGATACCTCTGACAATACGTTAGAGTCAGCATCCATGATACCAGAAGAACGAAGGTCGAGCTTCTGACGAGACATTGCACGATAGACGCGCTTGTCAAGGTGCTGTGGGTCAATAACGATTGCCGAATTGCTCCACTTCTCATCGTACTCACCGACTACGTTGAAGATAGGGAGTGGTATGAGGTTGAGAGTACCATGATTTGATACCCACTTACGCCATGTCAAACCGAATACCTTGTCAGTCTCAGTAGCGTTGATCTGACGCTGGAGTGATGGGAGCTTAGAGAGTGCAGTGATAAAGCCTGCACCTGCAAGCAAGATACGGTTGTTAGAACCGCTGTTGCCTACGAAAATCTTCTCCATGAGCTCAACAGCATCGCCATCGTCGAATGTGTTAGCGTTGTATGTGAGAACTGAACCGCCCTTCTCTACAATCTGCTGGATGATACCAGAGCAAGAGTAAACAGGGAGACCGCCATGCTCTGCATCAACATTGAATGTCTTACCGAGCTTACCCCAGATAAACGTCTTTTCGATGTCGAGCTTGTAGTTCTCAATTGCCAACTCGTCATCGTCTGCCATTGTCCAGCCTGCTTCGTTTGGAGTCTGCTGTGACCAGCCTGACTGAAGTGTTGAAGACATGAACTTCTGGCAGTAGCCGAAGTCCTTACGTGGCAATGCCGAGTAAGAAGGTGTCTTCAAGGCAAGCTCGTCTGCCATGTGACCGAGACGAATGACATCAGAATCAGCTGTAATGAGAGCTTCGTTGAATGTCATGTGCTCTGGAGAATCAGGCTTCTTTGTACCGTTGATTGGAATACAAGTCAACGTCTTTGTCTCGAAGTCGATAGACTTCACATACATTGTGAGAGGTGATGTACCGCCAGTCGTAGCTTCACCCTTGAGAGTGTAGCCATTCACGTTAGGGAACATGATCTGGTCTGTAACATCGAATACACTCACGTTGTCAACGCGAACAGCGAATGTATCAGGCAAACCTTCGTTTTCAGTCTTTACGACAGCACCTACTGTCTTAGCGTGAATCTTACGAGTGTCCTGCGAGTAATACTTGAACTCAACAGAGTTTACATGAACAATTTTTCCTGTACGTGTAATTGTATCAACTGGAGAGATGTAAGACTTAATTATCAGCACTCCCTTGTCAAGAGTATCCAGCTTGTACTGAGTGCCGAGTGAGTTGTCGCCATCACGACGCTCAAGAGCATCAGTCTTCACCTTGTCGCTGATGTGCATGCCCACATCTTCCTTACCATTTGGCTCGAAAGCCATTGCCATCATAGCACCTCCGTCAATGGCAGCAAGCACTGCCGTAACGAGGAGTGAAAGCAAATTCATCAAATACTTCTTCATATTTCCCTCTATTTTAGTTTGTTTGATATTTCCCTCGTGATGCAAAGATAATTATTTATTTAGATTAAATAAAAATAAAGTGGGAATAATTATCATTTGCAGTCTTTTTCTTCCTTATCTTCCTCTTGTTTATATGCCAGATACCTAAACATATCATCTACCCATATCACCAATCTGACACAGAAGAAGGCATACACCACCACTATTGCGATGATGCACGCCAATATTCCGATAATCTCAAGCAATCCCATACAGACGCTATTCCTCCTCTTCCTCTTCTTCGGGTGCTGTCCACTCTGGAGTCTGCATCAAGGCAACCCTCTCTGCATTGTCCATCACATACAGGTCATTCGTTAGATGTGACTTGCCGAATTTCTTCGCCCTTGCGTCCGTTGTCAACTTAGCAACAACCGTCATAGTGTTGTCATTGTTGTAGCGGTGAGTGCTTGCAATTGCAGCACCCCAAATCTCTGTGTCGATTTCTTTCGACATTAAGTAAAATTGCGTTGTCATTTTCCTATTATTTTGGTTAGATGTTAATCATGTTATCGCGTACCCATGCGCTTTCTGTGTCGGTGAGGTCACGAAGGAACAAAGCAAAAAAGTGAAAAATCATGTTCGAACGAATCTGTGATGAAGTGTATGCAAGCCTTATTGCCGAATCTGTATCTAAGACACGTGTTCTTGTTGCAACAGTTTCTCTATCGTTGAACTTGCGAATATCCGACGGATAACGGAACTCGAATGTAACATCCTGGTTGTTGATTAGATACGACACATCTTCACTTCCTAAAAATGTTCCTCGGACGCGGGAGTTATCGGTATTACGCATTAATATAACATAAGCAACTTGTGTGCTGACATATTGCCGTGATAACGCAAGTGGAATATCTGACACACGACAGATAACCGAACAAGCAGTAACTCCCGAGAATGGGAATGCATTCTGTGTAATAGCATAATCATCTACTCCGTCAAACACCAGCTGCCCTTCCTCGTTAATATATCCGTCATCTTCCAATCCACTCATGCCAGATACTCTCATATCATATCTTGAGTCACCTTGCAAATTTTCAAGATAGAAAGTTCCGCTTTCAATAGCTTGCTCCTGTATATATTCATTCGTCAAACCTTGCAGACGTGGGTCGTACCAAAGTCTGAGTGACGCATACAATGCAGGTTGCTCTGCTTGCATCTTAGCGAGAATGCGTGCTGGCGTAGGTGTCGGGGGTACAGGCGCACCCTTCTTCCTGCCTGGAACACCGATGCAGCCTACGGAACGCACACCAATGTTGCGAAGTCCGAGGCTCTTCATGCCTATGCTCTTGTCTATCATAGTATTGCTCCGCTGGTTGGCTGGTTGAGTGTCTTGACCACAATGGACAGTCCTTCAACTGCTCCTGAGTATGTCATGTCATAGATTCTCTCGCTGAACTTGACAGACGAGCAGAGGACATGGTTACTGCCTGTTGCTGAACGATAGATGCGGATGTCATTGTCACGAGCATCATCCTTGTCAAATTCGAGGTGGAGCGCGAAGTCTCCGCTTACCTCAATCGGTGCGCTCTCGTAGAATCGTGCGCCCTTAGTGAACGATAGTTCTGTCATTTTCTTCGGATTTTTGATTGTTAGTATTGTTCCTTACATAATCACCAACATCATAGCAATCGTGGCAATTATCATCTGGATATATTCCCTATTCTGTTGCCCATAGTGGAATCGAACCACTGCCTGAGTCACACCGTGCCACCACCAACACCAATGAGCATAACCTTAATAAAACTTTATGGCACAGCCTACCGCCGTAAGAACTGTCTATCCAAACATCGGGTGAGGTCTGCTATTGGCAATGACTGCATTCAGCCAGTCGTTATCCGTACCTTCACCTTTCTCTTCCTTGACACCAGTCTGTGTCTCTGTTGCTGGAAGACCATCAATGCCTTTCTTGAACTTCTCTTTGTCTTCCTCAATCTTATCGTTACGACCTGCTGCACGTCCAGCTTCTTCCCACTGAACCTTGTGCTTGTCATAACAGAGACCCTTTGCAACAATCTCAAGAGTGTCCTTTGTCAGCATACCCTCAGAGATAGGCTTGACAACCTGCTCAACGAACTGGTTAATCAATTCCTCGCCTTCCTCCTTTGGAATGTTATTCTCCTTGAGGTATTCCTCAATGGCAACCTTACTCTGATTGAGATTCTCATTGAGCTTATTCATGCTCTGCTCTGCTGCCTCTACTCGTCTTGCTCCCTCTGCTTCCATATTAGCGTATGCTATCTTATCTGTTTCTGGTAAATCCTCTGGGATATTCTTAGCTGCCTCACTGATTGAACCACCATTGCCTACCGTCTGTATGAACTTGGCAATATCAGGATCAGCCAATGCTGCCTGCTGAAGTCTCTCCCTCTCTACACGCGCTCCACTGGCATAGCTCTTCTCAGCATCGAAGTCTGCTCCTACCTTGTTATAGAGCTCATCCTCTGACAACTCATTTCCATACTTGGCTCTGATATTCTGCTCCCATAATGCCTTGCCTGTCAACGGTTGCTGTGTCTGTTCCTCATTATCTTCCATAACTATCTGTATTTGTGATACAAAGATAATGTTTATTCGGACTAAATACAAATAAAAAATAAAGAAAATTTATACAGTCCCCTAATTATATTATTATTACTAAATATGATTGAGTATAACGAAAGATATATTTAGTAATAATATTATAATTTATATATGGCTAACTCCGCTACCGATAAATCGATAGCTCTATCACTTCCATAAGTAAGAAATCATCGTCAAGATACAGACAAAACACTACACATAAAGGAAAGAGAAAAACATGAAAGTATGTTGAGGAAAAGAATGAAAGTATGCAAAAGAAAAAAAAGAGTTGCCGTGCCCCCTCGCCAGCCACCCAGTGGGGGGGGTGCTACCCCCTCTCTCTGTCTGTCGGTCGTGTCTGTCCTCGTCTGTTCTCTGTCCTCGTCTGGCTGTCGCTGAAGTAGCACAAGATTATACAGCTATGTTTCTACTGTGAGAAGAAAGCAATGGTCTTTTCCCTCTCTTTCCCTATTCCTTTTCCCCTCTTTCTTATCCCTGTTATCGCCGTGTAATATTACCTACACTTAATATATAATCGCACACGTGCACACATATACACGATATATGCAATATATAGTGCATAATAAACTGTTTATAAATAAATCGATTACACACAACAAATATATATTGTGTGTAATAATTTGAAAACAAATATATTAGCCATTTGTTTCAATTTAGTCTAAATAATAATAAAAGATTTAATGTAAATATTTATCGATTTTATTTTGCAGATTAAAATAATCTCTTTAGCTTTGCATCGTGAACCAATTGAAACACCAATTGACGCATAGTAATTAAAGCAATTTATTAACAACTAAAATTTTATGGTTATGAAAGCAACTGCGAAAAATTTGGCTCATGTGTTCAACATGATGTTGAACGACTTTGGCAAGGATTCGAATTTCTCGCGATTGGCGCGGGCGGTTCGTCGTCAGATCGGAGATCTTGAAGAACTTCGCAATGTTAGAAGCGCAAGCGATGGCTATACAGGTTTTATCTACTATGGCGAGACTTGCAAATTCTATTGCAAGCATCGTAAGGTGATTACTTCATGTCTTGCTGAAGATTCGGTGGAGTTCGGGCATGATAGTCTATGCGGTCTTGTAATGTCTTTTAATTGTCTGAAAGACCGAGTTACAGAGGAAGAAGTTTGCAAAACTCTCTATGGCAACAAGAGGCTACACGATGAATATGTAGCAAATGCGCTGGCATGGTCTGCCCTCGAAACAGTGGCGTTTCGTTTCTCTGACTATTGCGCTGAAAACATTGAAGACTAACTAATTAAACATTTGGGGTGAATGGTTTTTGGGCGGTTCGATTCCGCCCCACCTGACTAATTTAATAATTTAAAAATTCTCAGATATGGAAACAATTAAAAAAATCTCTGTTGCAACACTTTTTGCCGTGTTCGCGGTTTGTTTTGTTGCCTTGCTTGGCATTGGTGGCATATATGGCGAAATGATAGCCTTTGCCCCTTTGTTTGTCAAATGGCTTGTTGTGGCTCTTGCTTCCGTTATGTTCGGTTGTTCTATCTTATTAGGTATTCACGACTAAATTAAAGAGATATGGAAATGATTTCTAACACTCGCACGGAGTTCGTGTTTCGTCTGTCTGACAATTGCTTTTTTAAAGCTTTTCTCTTTAGGGGCGAAGGCTGGAAGGGTTATGTTAATAAACATCGCGTTATCGATGGCGTTGACCATGTTTTTGCCCTTCATCGTCTCGAATTGTTTGCCGACAACAAAAAGAACGCCTTACAATTCGTTCGCGATCATGCAAGCGAACTAATAGACGAAGCAAACGAACTTGAAAGCAAACAGAACTAACAAGACGCATTTCTATTGATAAGTTTTTAAACAAATAAATACGACTATGCAAAGATATATTTCATACTCTGAAATAGTGCAATTAGAAGCAGATTTCAATCGCCAGTGCGCCGATCGTTACATTGTATTCAGCGATGAAGAGATTGAGCAACAAGCACTATGTGATTTTATCGACCAATATATCAATGGCGATGATGAACCTTTTGTTAGAATTTAAAATTTAATTGTTATGAAGTATTATCAAATTCTATTGCCGAACACACACAGGGAAAGTGACGGCAATTTCCCGTGGATCTCAACTTACTTTTACTGCGAAGATAGCAAGATGGTTGAAGTTATGACCGCCCTGGCTCATGCTTTAGGTGGCAGAGTTAAGCAGACTAAGAACTTCGAAGAGTGTATTTCTTATGAAGTTATCCTCAATCAACTAATGGAAATGTTTGGTTGGACTAAAATTTAATTATAAATTTGTTGGACTAAAAGATTATGAACAAAATAAAAGCGACAAGAATATGAAGAAAATTATAAATGGTCGTAAATACGACACAGAAACAGCAACAGAAACAGGGGTAGAAAACACATACGCTTACCCATCGGATTTCAACTATGTACATGAAATTCTTTACAAGAAGAAAACGGGTGAATTTTTTATTCACGGTAAGGGTGGCGCAAATTCTGCATATCACGAGAGCGACGGAAGAAGCCAATGGGGTAGCGAAAAAATCGTTCCTATAAGCGACGGCGAAGCAATGACATTTGTTGAAAAATATGGCAGTGTTGAACAGTATGAAGAACTGTTTGGCGAAGTAGAAGAGTAAATAAACAGGGGTGGCGAAACCATCACGGCGTAACCACCCTTAATTAAATTATGAGATTAAATTAAAACAATGCAAATTTAATAATTTATTGATATGAAAATAGAGGAAACAGAAAATTGCATCTACGCTACAATGCAGTACGAAGAAGGTGAGTCGTATGTTGGCAAGCACTACGAGTATGAAGATTGTGACTTTACAATCGATGGTGTTAAGCATCACATTCTCGATTGTCAAGTCAGCGAGAATGAAGAGAGTGTTACACTTATTCTTGTTAAGTGAATGACCAACAAGGGCGAGCAATCGCCCACAAAACCAAAAATATATGAAAACAATAGTAACATACTCCCCATCACTTGGTAATGAAGTAACAACGGACGTAACTTTTGACAATGTAGGTAAAACCAAAACTATATATAGCAGCGATGATAGATGGGTGCGTGCTACACTCGTAAGAGTCATCGAAGAATCAACTTCATTGCAAACAGGCAGTTGTATGGTGACATTGGAATACTCCAACGGTCGCAAATTTACCGATACGCACATAATTGCAAAAAAAAAGAAAGAGACAAAAACCGTTAATCTGCGATTGCCAGCAGAGCAGATGGAAGGAGAGTATAAATTAGACTTATGAAAAATTTACGTGAATTGGCACAAGAGTATGCCGACAAAAATTTTCCGATCAGTGAAGACAGTACATACAATGTAGTAAAGAATGATGTAGCATTTCATTCGTTTTCGGATGGATTTAATGAGGCTATGAGGATTCTTATGCAAATAGGAAGACAAAGGTCTTTGGATAAAAGAATAAATGAATTTAATTTCATTGAAGTGGAGGAATAATGAATAAGTACACAATTTTATGCACACCCGAGCAGACTAAGAAAGCTCTTGAATTAGGTGCGCAGATAGCAATATATGGTAATGGAGAGATGTCGGCTGAAATAGCAAAGAAGTATAATTTTACTCCTATAAATGGAGTAACATACATAATCCCTACCGCTGAACAAATGATTGGATGGCTGGAAGAGCAAGGACTAACCTCGATTGAAATTACATTTTGTAAAGAATCAAAATGGATGTTTGAAATATTTGGTGAAATCTATGATTATGGTGCACCATACTTTTCTCGCAAAGAAGCTACACTCGCTGCCATTGATGCAGCTCTTGATTATTTACTTAAAGCAAAGGATGAATAGTTATGAAAGCAAGTGAATTGATGCACGGAGACCTTTTTAAGTATGGAGGTCATTTGTGCAAGTTCGATATTCGCTCAATGAATGCTGTCATTATGAGAGTAAGCGACAAAAGCGAATATCCTCCTTGTGCCGTTCTAAATGCAGAGCCAATTCCTCTCACAGAAGAGATTCTTAAGAAAAATGGGTGGACTGACTAAACTTGCAGACAATTTCAAAGTAGAATAGATGTGATAGTAGAATTAGATAGAGAGGATATTATTTCCTTGATGAAAGGAACTGAGCCAAATTACAATATAATGCATAAGATACCCGAAGATTTGGGGCGTTATGTCGGTGGCTTTGCTGATAGGTGGGAATGGGATATGATTATACCAACCCAATACTCCGATGAGGAGCTATATAACATTTATCTAATGTGCAAAGAGTCTTATAGTAATAAGAAATAACTTCTTGCTGAATGGAAAGAAGAAATTGACGAAGAAGAACTTGAAAGGCTTGCTATTCAGTAACATTACAGATAAAATTCTGTCCATTCTGCGGAAGAAAATTATAGACATGATTTTGTCTCAATTTTGTCTCACGAAGTTATAGATAATTGATATAACTATCTATAATATAATACACTACAAATGTATATAAAAAAAGAGTATATTTATTAAACCTATATAATTGAGCCATATTTAGGTGCGTGGATAGAAGCGTAATTGATTGAATATCAGTTGCGCTTTTTATTTTATATGTTTCTAAATTAGGCTGAATTTGTCTAACTTTTGTCTCAATTTTGTCCCGTGTTTGTATCTTTGCATCCGAACTAACAAGACGCAAAACTTACTATTATGGCAAGAGATTCAAGACAGAGATTTGTTGTTAAGAATGATGCTGAAGTCGTTAAGATCCGCTTCAGAGAAAACCGCAATGGTGCATGGTCTATCTACTTCGATACTTATCTATCTGGCAAGAGAGTTAAGGAAAGCATAGGCAGAGAGTTGGTGGCAGAGAAAACTCCAATGGATCGAGCGCAGAACGAGAATACCATGATGGCGGTAAGAGTATTGCGAGCTGAGAAGGTGAAGGAGATTGCAAGCAGAGGTATCATAGCTAACAATTCTGTCAAGTTGTATGACTTCGCGAAGGATAAGGTTCATGATATTGCATCGGGACGCGCCTTGATGAAGATGTTAGAGAAAAACAACATGAAGATGTCTGCCGTAAACGAACTTGCTATAACTAAGATGTTTCATGCCGAGTTTGCTGAGACATACCGCAAGAAGTATATCGAGACTATCATAGCTGAACTTAATCTTATATTCAAGACTGCTATCAAGCAAGGTCTAATACTGACTAATCCGATAAACAGACAAGACATATTGAAACATTACGCGAAACAGAAAGAGGTCTGCTATCTGACAATAGACGAACTGAGAATGTTTGAGGAGGCATACATGAACGAGAAAAAACCGCACAAGAAGAGAGCCATGCACTTGTTTTTATTCTCTTGCTACACTGGCTTGAGAATATCGGATATCAGGTCACTCAAGGTAAGCAATATCGTAACAGAAAACGGCAAGCCTATTGCCATCGACAAGATTATGGATAAGCCAGACACCAGGGTAGTCATACCACTGAGCAATAAGGCTATTGCATTGTTGCCAGACATATCGTCAATGGACAAAGATTCAAATGTGTTCTTTGTCAGTACCGCAACACAGAGTACAATCATCAATATAATCAGCAAGGAGCTGAATTTTGGCAAGCATATATCATTCCACGTTGCGAGACACACATTTGCCACGACCGCATTGACGTTAGGAGCAGACTTATATACAGTCTCTAAGCTATTAGGTCATGCAAGCATAGCAACGACACAGATATATGCCAAGATAGTTGATAGCAAGAAGAAATCTGCTATTGACCTTTTCGACAACTTGTGACGAATCCGAGAAGAATTGTCACGCCAATACAGAACATGATCATTCTCATAGGCTGGAGCAATTCACAGAAGCCTATACACCGCTGAGTATCGACGCATAGGCTTACGACATAGATGTATGTCACGCATAATCTGTGCCACAGACAGAATCCCATAGCATAACTAGCCAACATTAACATAATAAACGAACATAGACAACTATCCGAGATATACTCGAAGTAGTCCGTGCAATATCCGAGATACAGAAGCAGACATCTTAGTGTCATTGCCACCGCTCCGAAGAAAGGAATATACTTAACGGAGTAGTGGCATATCTTGTGTGGTAATTGGGCATTTTTCATAGTCTATTATAAATTCAAAATACTCATCGCCATTGACGACGAACTTGCCTTTGGTTATTATATCCATACCTATCAGCACTTCCACCCACTCTGGCAAGGGCGTTATCGCAACCTCGACATCGAAAACCGCTTTGTCAAGACTAAGGTATATCCGAGCAAAACCAACTTCGTGATTCCCGCTTGAGTTGGTCAAACAATCCATTCTCGATGCCCTTATTCCTAGCCTCAAGGCAGTCTCTACGCTTATCGCAGTATATGTAGATCCTGTGTCGAAGAGAGCATGACTTATGGTTGGTACAGTAGTTGCACAAAGGGTCTTGATTACACAGCAAGGGGCGCAAGCGTACCTCTTCTCGTGCAATTTTTCTTTCAAATGAACGCGCATGTTCTTGACTTATTAGTAGCATATCTCCCTCCTTTGTTTTCGGCAAAGGTAGGAATTATTCCTATGCGTTGTATGGCTTAATCGGATTACCTTCAGTAGCAACCATCATCTCACGCTCAGAATGCTTCACCTTGGCAAGCTCAATCTCAAGCTCTCTGATACGTCTGTCTCGTTGCTCCAGAAGATCCTCATAGATGCTGACGGAAGTATCACTTGCATTACCGCACGGAAAGGCTTGTTCAATCTTATTGACCACCTTGCCGAAGAAGCTAGTCGGCTTAATCATATCCCCCTCACCTCGCAATAGCCATTCGGCAGAGACATTTGGTAATCCAAGCGCGATTAATCTCAACGTGTCAACATTGAATGAGGTATCGCCCTTTAACTGCTTATAGAGTTTGCTTTGAGTATATCCTATCATAGATGCTAATTTATTAAGCGATATATTCTGCTGCTCAATAGCTTGTTCAACTCTCTGATTTACAAATCTTTCCATAATAAACTTTATTTAGATTGTTTATAAATAGATTATATAGATTAAATTTTAATCGAAATTATTTGGTGATTAATCCGACATAGAATAACTTTGCATTATCAAAATCAAATGAACAACCATTTGATTTAATCAAACGGCAAAAATAATAAAAAGGTTGCGGTATGAAAATTAAAACTCCAAAAACAATCAGAGAAAAGAAAGAGGAGAAAGTAAGAATCCTCTTCTCAAAGTATCGCGAGGACAACCCAGAGGTGTCCGACCGACAGATTATAGAGAAGATTGCACGAATGCTCGTCATGGGGCATTCAACAGTCTATCGAATAGTAGTCAAGATGAAAAGCGAACAGCAATGAGCAAGGAACTGCAAC
>JAZLKX010000049.1:0-12328 GCA_045597865.1 Bacilli bacterium
TTGTCGTATCCGCTAATGGTGAAACCATCAACGCTTTCTAAACGATCATCTTCGTAAACTGCGAAGACTGTAACTGAACTTTCATCGTAGTCAGAACCAAATTCTATATCATTGAAGTTTGTAACTGCATCAATATGATGAATAATTTCAGATTGTTTAACTGTAATCACAATGTAAGCTTCGAGTTCTTTGTCTGAATTAATTACTTTAACTGATTGTTCACCAACTTGAGTTTCATCATAACCTTCGAAGTCACTACATTCATAACGTTGTGTATCGCCATTATTGTAAATAACAACAATTTCGAAATCTTCAACTGTAAAGACATGACCATATTCCACTTCTGAAGAGACAACATCTGCAGTAATTCCTTCTACTTCAATAATTGTTGCTGATGCTGTAACAACTACTTCGCCAGTGACATGTTCAATGGTGTAAACACCATCAATTCCATCAACTGGTTCTCCACTCATTGTTACGCTATAAACGTAATCAAATGTATTATCGTTTTGAGTAAGTTTAAATGTAAGAGCGGAATCATAATCAACTTGTCCAGAAGTAATTGTGCATTCAACATTAGTAACATCAACTGTTACATCAACTTTAATTGGAGTTGCGCTAACGCTAATTGCAACATCAGTTGCAGCGTTGCTAACTGAAACAGTATAAACACCATTATTATGTGTGACTGTTGCACCTGTTGCAGTTACAACAATGTTATAACCTGTAGCAGCTTCAAATGTGTAAAATGCATTACTACCTTCTTTAACTGTTGCGCCTGAGGTCCAGTTTGTAATAGCGTGATCTAAGCCAGTTCCAGATACAGTAACGTCGTAATCATTTAATGCACGTGTTGTAACTGTAACTACTACATCACCACTAATTTGATAGATGTAGATAGAATTATCAGCTGGATTAAAGCCTTTTAATTCATTACCACCCATTGTAATAACAACGCTTTCAATAACGTATCCTTCAGGTACAACAAGTTTATTATCAATTGTGAATCCTGAATCAAGTGTTTCTCCGTAAGGAGTTTCAAGTGTTGCTTGACCTTCTTCGGTTGTATTAACAAGTGAGAAACCAACTTGTTCTTGAGTACCTGTTGCAGAAATAACGATGTCGCCAAATGCTAAGATAGAAAATGCGCCAGTGTCCTTATTATAACTGTAATCGCTGCTTGCGACTGGTTCGCCATAACATGTGACAGTAATTGAAGATGGACGGAAATATCCAAATTCAGGAGTGAAATAACCTTGAATTGGTGTTAAATGTTCAACATTTTCATGTTCAATAGTTATAAATGTAAAATTAATATTAGTTAAGGAACCAGTTGTTACACTAACTGTGTCGTGTTCAACTTTAACGCTAATTGAAATATCGCCTTGTACTCCAGTGTTAAAGGTAACAATAACTGAACCATCATCTTGTGAAAATAATGTAATTTCTGCTAATCCAGAATTAATGACTGTTACACCATTATCAACAAAATGATAATGATCTGCTGGTGTAAATGTAACTGAACCAGTCTCACCATAGGTAATAACTAAATCACCAGTAACTTCAACCAACTCTGTATCACCTGAAACATTGACTTCGAATTCTTTGAGAGCTCTAGCTGCTGAAACCTTAATATCACCGGTTAACTTTAGAGGAATTAATGTAATGTAGAGTTTTCCGTTAGCTTTATTAAGATTATAGGAAACTAAAGTCTCATCATCAGTAATGTCTACGCCACCCATTTCTATAACAAGAGTAGACATATCGATTTCATACATTGATTTATCACCGCTAACTTCTAACGTAATATCAAAACCATCAAAATCTTTAACAATAGTAGGAAACTCAGAAGTATATGTGAGATCAGTTAAATCAAAATCAAGATAATAAACTGCATCAGTATAAGCATAGACATTGATTTCTTCGGTTAATTTATCAATTGTAAATGTGCCACCTGTAAATTCATGTTGGGTATCATCATCACCAATTGTGTAATACATTATGGACCACTCAAAGAAATCATATCCATGATCTGGAGTTAATGTGACCGTAATATTTTCTGAATTAATATCCGCACTTGTTGGATCAACTGTGAAGTTTCCATTTGCATTAATAGGAATTTGAATTGTTTGTGTTTCAATTGTAATTTCAATATCGCCTGTAACTGTTGCAATAGAAACCAAGCCTAGTGTTTCGTCCCAAACATCAGTAACTGGTTCTCCATCCATTGTTACGGAAACATTGGTAATTTCCTTTGTTTCATCTTCTATAGATACTAATAAATTATAAGAACTTCCAATGCTTACAGGATTTGTTTCAGACAACACTGCTAATCCTTCACCAAGATCTTTAGTAACATTTGCTAATTCAAATGCTGTAGCACTAATACTTAAATCACCAGTAATGTTTGCAATAGTAACAATTCCTGTGATTGGATCATATTCAAATGCTTTTGGTTGACCATCATTTATTACTGTAATCCTTGACTTATTGATTCCATAACCATCATCTGGTTCTACTTTAAATGAAAGTGTACCATTATGAACGACACTCGTTGGTAAATCTGTTTCAGGGGCAATTGCTACACCGCTACAATCTTCAAAATCGTATTCGATACCATAGTAAACATCTTTAGTTGTAACTGTAATTATTAAGTCACCTGTAACATTTTCAACTTTGATGTGTCCGTTGCTATAAGCACCTGTAACTTCAACACCATTCATTGTTACTGAGGCACTATTTAATTCTTTACCTGTTGCAAAAGTAACATCAGATTCATATGTTGTTCCTTCTTTAACCTGTGTTGCAGTATTAACTAATGTTGCATATGTATCTGTGCTATCTGTAATATCAAACATTTCTAATTCGTGAGATGTTACTGTGATTGAAACATCACTAGATGCGCTAGTAATTGTAACAACATTATCAGAAACGCTTGCTCCAGTTGCTGTAACTGAATCAATTACACAACCTTCTTTAGCTGTTACTGTGATTTCGTAGGCTTTGCCTTCAACTAATTGACCATCAGTTAATGCTGGACTTACTGAGTATTCAGCTTGATCAGCATTAATATCAACGCTTAAATCATACTTAACGAGTGCTGTTGCTGAAATTTTGAAAGTCTCAGTAAATTCACCATATTTTAGTGTTAATGTATTTTCGCCAGCAGCTAAAACTTTAGATGTTGTGCCATCACTAAATGTAACGCCGGTTGTAAGAGATTCAGTCTCACCGCTATTATATAAACCACTAATTGTTAAGTCAGAAATATTTAATGTTTCGCCTTCTTTAAATGATTTAGCACAAGAAACATTGACTTTAATTAATTCTGCTTCAACAGCTGGTTGACTTATATGTTTGTATAATTGAACAGGTTTTTGAGCAGTATAAGTAGATGATTTATAAAATCTAAACCAAGTGTCTGATGAGTTATATCTTAAAACCGAAGTATTTGATGTGATTTTAACTCCGTCATCTTCTAGTACGAACGAAGCTGCTGAGGCGGTTGTGCCAAAATTAGTTTTATTACTTCCGGATGTACCATAAATGTATTTTCCGTTGTTATCCCCACCATTAACCTTGATTGAGTAACCATCCGTCATTGAAGCTACTGTAATTGTTGTAGCTCCTGTTGGCGCACTAACAATATTGCCATCTTTGTCAAATGAAGTATCACCAATTGCAACAGTACAAGCTTTGGCATCAACGCCAGTCCATGTGCAATTTAAAGAATCATCTTGATAAACTATCAAATATTCACCCGACCAATCAGTTTGATCAGAGGTTACTTTTTGCCAATAATCATAGCCTTCTTGAGGTGTAACAACACCATATTTAACATTGAAAGAGGTATCGGCGACACCATCAGCTTGAACTTTAACGCTGTATGTACCTGCTTCGTACATTTTAATACCGGACTTATCTAAACTGTAGCCAGTAAAGTTGGTATCGGATGTTCCATCTGAATATGTAGCTTTAACAACTAAACCAGTTTCATCAAAGGCTTCACCAATAATGTATTCGGTTTTAGTTGGATTTGATGTTACTTCAATTTTATTTAATTTATATTCATTGACAACGATTCCCATGATATCAATTGTATCTGTTTTTTCACCATAGGTAGCTGTTACAACAAGTTTATCTGCGCTTGTTGAAAGATATTCAGCAGGAGTTAAGTTTGCAGTAAATTCGACACTTTCTTGAACAATAGTTGCATCGTCACCAGAAGCATTCTTTCCTGCAACTGTTAAGCCTGCAAAATCCCATTCTTCTGCATTGTTGTAATATGTTTTATTAGTCATATCACCTGCAATTTCAATTGAATTTAAGTAATCTTCAACAACTGTGAATCCAGAAGCAACAACATCAAGATTAGCTGAACCTGTGTTATATGAACCAGTAATTGATGTCATTCCGTTAGTTAATTCTGGCCATTCAATATCAGCACCTGTTATGGTAACTTCATCATGTTCGCCTTCAGACCAAACTGGAGTAAATGTTAATCCATCATAATTGAAATCTTTTCCAACATATTGTTCTGTTGCAGTAATTGTTCCACCAACTGTAACACTTGTGATTTGAGCAATAATTGCTTTTGTAACAGTAACTTTGCATGAAGTTGTTTTTGATTGTCCTTCTGCATCTTTACCAACAGTTGTTGCAATAACGTAAATTTCACCAGATGCAGCAATGTCATCATCAATAGTTAATTTATTTCCTTCTAATGTATATTCACTATCATCAAGTGTTGTTTGTTCTGTATCAATTGAGTAATTTACAGTTTGATCTGCTATTTCTGGTGTGACAGAAGCATTAAATGTGGCTTCTCCACCAAGGCCAAGTTCAATAGAAGAATCCATTGAAATATCTGTTACATAAGCATAATCAACATCAATTGCATAAGTAGCTGTTTTGCTGCTTGCTGTATGAGTAACAACAACTTCTTGGCCATTTCCTCTTGATAATGTGCCTGATTTGCTTACAGTGTATTCAGTGCTTTCTAATGCTGCACCTTTACTTTCTGCTGCACCACTAGAATGTGTATACCAAGGGTAGACGTTTCCATCAAATGTGAAGGTGTTGCCTGCTCTAAACTTGGTTGTTTGTCCTTCAATAGTGATTTTGCTTAATGTTAAGACATCAATTGTAAGTGTAGTTGTGATAGTATCGCTATATCTAATGGTGACACTTGTTGTATCAGATGCTAATGTAGCAGGTTCAAATGTAACTGAATCTGTAACATCTTCAGAAGAACCATCATTATAAGTAGCAGTAACAACCATTCCTGTTTTATCAAATGCTTTTCCGCTATATTGAGGATTTGTTGGATTGTTAGTAACTGCAATAGAACTTAGAGTTCTAACAATTTTTCTAATAAATAAACCATCACCTTCAGGGGTGCTTCCGCCAAATAAATACAAACGAAGTTTTAATAAAACTTTATCACCTTTTGTTAAACCTTTTGTGGCTTTACCATCAGTATTAAAGTCCTTTGGGTTTGTAAAATTCCAATATCCACTTTCGTTTTTAGAAACTGCTGATGCTGTTTCAGTAACACCGTAGACTGTTAATTTGCTATCTGATTTGCTACCAGAATCATTCATATAGAAGTTACCATATGTTGTGTTATAAGGATTGTCAGTATCCTCATTTGTTAATTTTCCAACAACATAATAAAGATCAGTAACATTAGCATTTGTATGACTATTAGCAATTTGAATTGCTTCAGCAACTGTTAAAGGATCACTTTCAAAAAGACCTTTTGCAACAGTGACACTGTAGTTTTTAGAATCAGATTTGCCTCCAAATGAAACACTTACTGAAACATCATAAGTGCCACTCTTTGTTGGAACAGCAGTTGTTGTAGTAGGAGTAAACGAAGTAATTGGTCTATCACCAGAAACATAATGTCCTGTTAAAGTTACTCCACTTAAATCCCAGGCGGAACCATTAAATGAGACGCTACCGCCTAATGTGATTGAATTTAATGTATCAGAATTAACTGTAATTGCTTGGTTTGCAGTCTTTTCTTTATATGTAATAACAACATTGGTGTCAGTAGTTTCCAAACTTCCTGATGTAGAGAAACTAAAATCACTTGCATGATCAGCATATGAAATATCTGCAGTTGAAGCATCATCATATGTTGCTGTAATCACTAATCCAGTTGGATCAAATGATTCACCTTCATAATATGTAACCTTAGTAGGAGCAGTTTTAACAGCAATAGATTCAAGAACTTTTTTTGAAACTTCTGATCTATAGATATTTACCAGATTTCCGTTATCTTGGCCATAACTTCTAAATGTCGAATTATTGTAAGATCTTAATCTTGCATTGGTAACTCCGCTATACCATAAGTTTGCACTACTACCAGAAGAAGAATAAGTCCATTCTGAACCTGTATCTTGAAAGGAAAGTTTTCCAGAAGAAGCCGCTGTTATAGTTAAATATTTAGTTGAGCTATCAATGCTTGCAGATAATTTAAAACCAGATGTTGTAACGCTAGCATCTAAAACACCGGTTTTGTCTTGAGAAATTAAAGGAACTTTATTAGTCGAATCAAATTCTCCACTAGCAAATGCTGTTGATTGACCATGACCACTTGAAATTGAAGTGTTGAAGTAAGCACTATTATCGGTAGTCACTATAAGAACTTTATCTCCATCTTTAATATCAGAAGTTGAAGAAACTTTAGACCATAAAGACTCACTAGGAGAACTTTGCTCTTTCCAAATAGCATAAACATCGACGTTTGCGTTATTAATAGTAACTGAAGTTATTCCTGTAGTTGCAGCTGAATCGGTGTTCCATCCAACAAATTCATAACCACTACGAGTTGGTTTTGTTGCGCTTAATGTATGTTCGCCGTTAGAAAGGCCGGTATCAGAACCAGGCATTCCTGTAACTTCATCAGTTGTGTTTGTTAAATAATTGACTGAATATGTAGATGTAGGAGGCGTTGTCCCTTCTTCATATGTTATTCTAAACTCAACTTGAGAATTGTTGGCATTTGTAATTTGAAACCAAAAATATTTACAATTTGAGGTTAACTTGTTAGATGCATCGTAAATAGAATCAAGAGTAGATAAAGTAGCAGTATACGTGTTAGCACCTGTAGAATAACTAGTAATTGGAGAATCACTAAACGTTACACCAACGGAAACTTTTGCTGACGCACCTTTATTTGCATAAATTTCAAATTTTGTAATTTTATTACCAATTGGGTCTTTATTGTAAATATATTTACCACTCTTTCCAATAAAAATGGCTTTGTCAGTAAATTTATTATCTCCAGTAGAAGTTTGATATTTAGCACTATCAGACATAGTAATTGTAAAATCACCATATTCAAAATCAGTATCTTCTGATAAACCAGTACTTGACAATTTCGATCCATCAATAATCAACTCTTTTGTGTCAGCAGCATTAACTTTAGCAATGTTGTTTAGTGCCTTTCCTAATGATCCAATCGCTGTGGCCCCTGCTTCTAAAACAAGTGCGCCACAAAGTATAAGAGTAGAAACAATCCTTTTTGTAATACTTTTCATAACTCTTTTTCTCCTTTACGTATTCTTTACGTTTTTTTACATACGCGACAATAAAAAAAGCGCATAAACCTCTATATCATACTTTAGTATGAGTAGGAAATGCGCATTTATTTCGCGTATCAACATACACCCATATTGTACGCTAATACGTATCAAATTAAAATAATTAATTATTATAATTTTAAAAACCACGGCCTTTTGACCGTGATTTATTAAGGGGTTTCTATTTAATATTATTATTTAAGATGTTTACGTTTCTTAGCTCTTAAGCCAAGTGGAATACCAACACCACAGCCAACGCCAACAACTGCTGCTCCACCACAGACTGATGACAAGATAATAATACTTTGTTGTTGTGCTTGTTTATCCACAACTCTGATTGTTATTGTATCAGTTTTGTTGCCATCTACTGTTTCTACAGTAATTGTAGCAGTTCCTGGTGCAACACCTGTAACTTGTCCTCTTGCATCAACTGTTGCAATTTCTTTGTTTGATGAAGACCAAACTACATTTTTATTATCAGCATTTGCTGGATTAATAACTGCAGTTAAATCAAGTGTTTCTTGTGGGAGAATTGATTGAGTATTAACGTCTTTTCCATTTACTTGAATTGAGACTGACTCAACTGGATTAACTGGTGTTGGAGGAGGAGTTGGTTGATCACCTACTGTTACTTTGCATGTAGCAGTCTTTCCACCACATGATGCTGTAATTGTAGCAGTACCTTCTCCAATGCCTTTAACAGTTACTGCAGATGGTCCGGCACTTATAATTTGTGCAACAGAATCATCTGATGTTTCCCAATTAATGTGTCCTTTATCATCGGCATTATTTGGAAGTACAGTTGCGACAATTTCAAATGTCTCATCAACATCAATTTTCTTACTTGTTATATCTAAAGATATAGATGTAACAGGAACTGGCGTAACAGATGCTTTAATTTTAATCTCACATCTTGCAGTAAATCCACCATCTTCTGTCTTACAAGTAATGTAAACTGTCTTACCAGTTGATGCTGAAGCTTTGACGGTTACTTTACCACTACTATTTACATCTGCAAGTTGAGGAGCGTTAGATTCCCAAGTTACATTCTTATTTGTAGCATTTGATGGATTAACAATTGCATTTAATTGGAATGTATCACCTGGTTTTAATTCTTTATAATCACAATCAAGGGAAACACCTGTAACTCTCACTACTTCACCTTGTTCAACGTGAACTGTACAAGTTGCTTTGTAGCCTTCTTTTTCGCCAGTGCCTTTTCCTTGTGTTTGGCCAGTAATGACAACATCACCAATACCTAAACCAGTAACTTCGCCTTTTGAACTTACTGTAGCAATTTCTGGATCACTTGAGGACCACAAAACGGTTTTGTTTTTAGCGTCTGTAGGTGAAACAGTGCCAGTTATTGTGAATTTTTCACCTTGTTTGATTGTTTTTTCAGTTACATCAATTGTGAGTCCTGTTGGTCTTTGAGAGACTGTTAATTCAGATGCGTCTGAGTAATAGCCATCATATGATGTTACTTTAATAGTAACTTTACCTGATTTATATGAAGTTAAATCACCAACATGTGGATCTTCGAAGTTTGCAATTTCTGGATTAGATGAACTCCATGTAACTGGTTCTCCCTCTGGAGGTTCTTGAGTTGTTGTAAATGTATTTGTGTCATCAACCCATACTTCATATGTATTTTGCTTAATGAATGGTTGATAACCACCCACTACTGTAAATTTAAATGTAGCTGTAACTTTGTTGCCTGATGTGCCATATGTAACTGTGCATGTCTTATCTCCATATGTATCAGATGCTGGAACATCTACTTCATAAGCACCAAGTGGTAACTTCTTTGTTGTATTATCATATTTTGCTTTAACAGTGATTCCAACCCAGTTGTATGGTTCGCCAAGTTCCACTGTTGTAGGCATACCTTCTGGAATTGAAACAGAAATTGACTTAATTTCGTGTGAGAAATCTTTCGTCATGTCTCTGTAGAGCATAACGTCATAATCAACATTTGTTCCAACACCAAATTTACCGCTATCAGCGTTTAAATATATGTGTTTTGTTGGTTCGTTAACTGGGCAGATTTCCCAATAGTCATCAACCCAATCATTTTGAGATTCAACAAAGTTGCATGTGAATGAATTTGCAGTTGTTAGTTCTTGTGAAGTTGGAAGATAGATAACCCATGTTCCATCGAATTCACATTCATATTCACTCGAAGTTTCAACTGCAACTTCTGCACCTTTTGCGTAAAAGTCATAATCAACTGCTAAAGTGTTACTTGCAATAATTGCTTCTGCAGTTATTAAATCATTGTTCATGTAATTGTAGTAATAACCCCAGAATGTCTCAGAGCCTTCTGAATATTCAGTAAAGTGAACCATTACGTTATTGCCGTCGATGCTATAAGGTAAATCAAATTCATAAAGATCTTCAAATTTGGTAGCTGTTTGTTTAGAAATATCTCCTAAATCAAGTGTTTTACCATTTGATCTTAAATAAGCACCATTGTATTCAAATGCGTATGTTCCACTATTAACACCTTGTTTAACTGTGAATTCCATTGCTGGAGATGGTAAATAGCCAAATGCTTGGGAACTAAGTTTACCATCAACCATTGCAATTTCTTGGCCGCCAGTAATGTTACCATCTTTTGCGCCAACAGTTGTACCAAGTGTGACTTTATCACCAATTTCAATCATGTTAGTGGCGAAATATTTAGCATGTTCAGGGGTTATTTCCTTTTCGAACTTAACTTCTGGATCATCTACCATAGAGACAACAATCTTGGTTGTGCTGCTATTAATTTTGGCTGGTGAGACATCAAATTCAGTATTTTTTAATGTTTTAACTTCTTCGACTACACCATCAGAATAAGTAACTTTTACTTCTTCAATGGTTTCTTTTGGCATTTCACCAATTAAATATGTATCTCTTAAGCCTGTTACTACCATAGAACCAGCTTTTGGTCCTAAAACACTGATGCCATTGACTACAATGTCATATGCATCTTCTCCAGAAGTAAATGTTCCGTGAACTTGCGTTCCTGGAGTAAGGTCTCCCCAAACAATTTTATTTGTAATGTCAGCACTGTATCCATTTGTATAGTAGCCAGTAACTTTCATGTTAGTTGTAGAGAATTTTTCGCCAACATAATATTTTGTCTTTGTTGGAAGTTTATCAACAACATAGTCGTCAAATTCACCAGTTTCGAGGAACTTAACATAATTAGATGTTCCTTCAAATGCATACCAAGTTTCTTCATGAACTGCTAATGAACGAGTCTTGCCTTTCTTTGTGAGTGTCGAAAACACATAGTTTGTATCTTTTATTGATACTGTCCAGGCATTAATTGCTTCATCACTAAGAGAAATCCTAGATTCTTTATCATCACTTTCGTGACCTGGAATATCGCGGTTATATGCTAAATATTGTTCACCATTAGTGACGTAATATGAGTTATCACCTTGGTAAGCTTTTTCTAATGTCCAAAGATTTGATTCATCAGAGAAGTCGACATTACCAATGTATGATAAATCACTACCTAGCATAGCTAAGCCTGAACCTTCAGCAATAAAGTATTTATCTTTTGCAAGAATGTTATATTGATAATCTGTAACAGTAATTGTACATGTTGCGTCTGCTTTTCCATCTGCAACACATTTAACTATTGCGGATCCTTCATAATTAAATGTCACTACGGTGCTATTGCCTGTTGTTGTACTAAGAGAAACATATTCGCTGCCTTCTTCAATGGACCAGACATATGACTCAGGGACATATGAATCTTTTCCAGAAGCAGTTAATGTAAATGTAGTTCCAACATTTTGTTGTACTTCAGTCTTATTTAATTGAATTTCTTTAGCAACTCCACCTTTTCTATAGATTTGGCCGTTACTCATCGTGTTCTTGTAGTTTGAGAAACGTCCACCTCCACTAGGATTATATTGAATATATCCATAGTTTGTATTTGTATTTTGAATGGTTGCAGCATATGTTGATGAGTCAATACTTACATTCCATGTTGCAGATGCACCAGTTTTTGTAGAGTAAGACATGTGATTAGTTGGTGCAGCATTAGCGGCAATTGTTCTTGTACCATAGGTAAAAGTATAAGCACCACCAGAAACACCAACAGTTAATGGCTTAATGTTTGAATTATCAAAATATAAATATTCATCCTCGAAGTATGCATCATAAACGTTTAAATAAGCATTCGATTCGCCAGTCAAGGCTCCGTTGGCCTTAATTGTGTCTCCACTATGATAGACGAATAAAACAACGTCTCCGGCTTTTAAAGAGCTGGCATCCGTAACAAGTGAGTATAAATCACCAGTTGCAGAAGCCGTAACCCCCGCTGCTTCAAATGCTGCAGGTGCTGCGGCAAGGCCTAAAACTCCTCCAAGTAAGAGGAATGGTAAGATTCTTAATAGTTTACGTTTCATTTTGTTACCTCAGAAAAAATGTGGTTAATCCTTTTAAAAAGTAGATTAATCACATATCGTATTTTTCATAACGTGTATATTATACGGACATACACAATTTATTGCAAATCATACGTTGTAGATGTATTGCGTTTTTATCGCGAAATTACCTTGATAAAAACTTAAGTTTTTGTTATAATAATAGTGTCAATAATTATTAAAATATCCGGCCAACAGTAGAACCTAGTCTCTACTGCCCGACAGGTAACAAGAATAGATATAAATTGTAATTACTACTGGTAGATTGTATTGTTTGGATCTATCAATGTGGAAAGCATCGCCCAGAAG
>JAZLKX010000050.1:0-1510 GCA_045597865.1 Bacilli bacterium
AATATCAGTCTATACCCCATAGACTGATACGAAAGGGCAAGTTTCGCTATGAAAACAGAGACGACAGAGACCATCCTCGCGCAGATCGCGTCATACGGGCCGTTCCTCCCCGGGAGCGTCCGCAGGACAACCGAGAAGAGAGTCCGCAAGAACGGCGAGGTCAAGGTCTACGATGCGATGCCGATCTACACCTACACCGATCCGGCGACGGGGAGGCAGAAGTGCAGGCGCATTCCGAAGGACGCATACGCCAGGGTTCGCGAACTCACCGGCAAGTACAAGGGGATGCGAAAGCTCATCGCCAGGTTCGAGGCCGCGGCCGTGGCGGAGAACCTCGGCGGCGACTCAAAAAAAAACTCCTCGCGCTGAACGTCGGCATCTGCTGCGCCAACATCGCGGCGGTCATAGCCGAATTCAGGCGCAGGCCGGCGGACGCCTCCGCCGCAGACATGGACGTGCGCGTCACCGAGGCGTTCCGGGCGGACGCGCTGGCACAGATGTCCGCGATGGCGTCTTCCGCCGCGGAGTCCCTCAAGGAGTCAGGGACCGTGTGCCACCGGTCCGCCAGCCTGCTCTCGTGCGGCGGGCGCGTCCCGTTCAGGTACCCGTACGCGCCGAAGCGCGGAGTGTCCCGCAAGGCGCTCGCCAAGTTCGGATGCGAAGACGGGAAGTCGCGCGCGACCCCGGAGGCGAGGCGCATCGTCGCCGAGTCGGGCGCGCAGCTCGACTCCTTCCAGGACGCGCAGACGTTCCTGAAGGAGAACCTCCGCCTGGACGTCTCCGTCACGACGATGATGGCGATCACGCGGGGCGCGGCGGAGAAGACCCGGGCGGCGTGGATGGCGGACACGCTGGTGGAGAACGTGCGGATCCTCTCCGCCCGCAGGTTCCCGAAGGACGCCCGCGAGGTCGGCGTGACGATGGTCGTGCTCGTGGACGGAACGGGCGCGCCGTGCACGCATGCCGACACGGATGGCGTAAGGGGGAAGGACGGCGGCGAGGCGGGGACGAGGGAGATCAAGGTCGTGGCGATCGCCCTCTACGACCACGTCGACCGGAACGGACGCCCGATCGTGCGGCGCGGGGACGTGTGGTACTTCGCCAGCGCGTGCTCGAGCGACGAGCTCGAGTCCGTCATGAACATGCTCGCCCGGCGCAGGGGCATCGGGAAGATCCGACGCGTCCAGTTCCTCGGCGACGGCGCGACGTGGATCCAGAAGATCTGGGAACACGCCTTCAGGGGGTGCGGCGCGATACGGACCCTGGACTTCGTCCACGCCTGCGGCTACCTTCATGCGCTTCTCGAAACGATTTCCGCCCCGGGCGAATGCGCGGCGGACTACAGGCGGTTCAAGGGCATTCTCAGGAAGTGGGGCGGCAGGTCGCTCATGAAGAACCTCGGCAGGAAGTTCGGGGCCGCGCTTGAAGCCGTCGACGGAGACGCGGGAAAGGCACTCGCCTACCTGAAGGAGCGGGTCTGGATGATGGACTACAGGTTGCTGCGGAAGAA
>JAZLKX010000051.1:0-1451 GCA_045597865.1 Bacilli bacterium
GGGGATGCGGACTTTTTTTGGGACGTGGTTTTAGTCTAAATTTAGACTTTTTCGATAATCATTTGGACTCATCCCATCCAAACGCATCTTGATTCGTTTTTCACAAAACCATTTTAAGTAATCATCTAGAATGGTCTTAAATTCGTCCATGGTAGTATTGCTCCAGTCTCTATTGTAGAACATTTCATTTTTAATTGTTCCAAAAAATCCTTCGCAAGCAGAATTATCCGGTGAACAACCCTTTCTTGACATGGAACGTTTAAGGCCGGCCTCCTTCATCTTGTCAATCCAGCTTTTCCATCGATAATGTTTTCCCCGATCAGAATGAATAATGGGTTTTTCTCCGTCCTTGAGAAGAGCTATGGCTTTGTCCAACATTCCGTTAACCAGCTTGGAGTCGGGATTCTCGCTTATGGACCAGCAAATAGGCTTACCGTCAAAGCAATCAATAATCGGAGACAGGTACAGTTTTCCATTGGAAAGAGAAAATTCTGTAATGTCGGTCAACCATTTTTCATTGGGGTGATTGCTATGAAAGTTGCGTTGCAAAAGGTTCGGAACGGCCGGAGTTATCTCGCCTTGGTAGGAGCAATATTTTTTCTTCTTGGGGCGAAATACAATCAATTCGGAAGTTTTCATGATTCTTCGGACAATTTTTTCCGAAATCGTTATTCCTGAGTCTTTTAAATCTTGATGAATTCGTCTGTATCCGTAAGTTGATCGAGAATTGGCGAATGATTCCTTTATTGGAAGAATTAGCCGCGAATCTCGATTTTCTCGATCTCCCATATGCTTTATGTTGTAATAAAAGACACTGCGAGGTAAATTCATTTTCTTCAAAAGTGCGGCAAGACTAAAGTGGTTTCTTAAGGCGTTGACTACGACTGTTTTTTCCCTATTGCTTAAAGCAGATGTGTCAACGCCTGGGTCTTTTTTTAAGACGTTTATAGTCTCCTTCAAAATAGCGACTTCTAGTTGAAGGCTTCTTATTTCTTCGTTGAGGGCGTCAACGTCACCAGATTGAAGTCTCTCCTTAAGATTGTCCTGATTCTTTTTGTTTATGCGTCCGCCATGCAAACCTGTAATTCCTTTTTTCAAGAAAACCTTTTTCCAATTATAAATGCTTATCCTTGTACAGCCGATTTCGTTAGCAACTTTTTCAACATTTTCACCAAGTTCAAAACATCTGTGAATAGCATCTAATTTAACATTTGTTGCAAGACGTACAACATGTCTAGGTTTTTCTTTAACCGAAGGATTGGAAAAATATCCCATAGATTCTTTTTCCAGCCATTGGTAAAGTGTAATTTCACAAGGAAAGCCCAATTTCTGGGTTGTTCTTTTTACAGATCCTATTTTGTGGTACTCTTTCAACGCTTTTTTTATTTGTTTGTCGCTATAATGAGCCATATGCGGTCCTTAGTTGTGTCCAACTTTTTGTCCGCATTCCC
>JAZLKX010000052.1:0-266469 GCA_045597865.1 Bacilli bacterium
ATAATTGATTTTTACCATTGACAAGATCGCCTGAAGTTGTTAAATTTAAACCGTTGAAAACAACAACCGCTTGATCTCCGATAAGGATCGCCGCCGGTTTGAAAAAAAAATGAAAAAAAATTTTCAAACCACCATTGACAAAATCAAATTTAATTTTTATATTTGATACTGTCAAAAACAACAAACGCCTGAGCCGCCGAGCTCTAGCTGCTGATTGAAATTCCGGCTTTTACAAGATACTAATAAAGTTCAGGGTGAAATTGAGCAAAAATAAGTTGAGCAATGTATGTAACGTTATTTTTGCGATTTTTGATCTTGAACTTTTATAAATACTTTCAATATGGGCTTGTGGCGCAATTGGTAGCGCAGCTGCTTTGCAAGCAGAAGGTTACGGGTTCGAGACCCGTCTCGTCCACGACCCATTCTTGTTATTCTATGAGGTTGAAGTTACCGAAGGAGCTGTCAAGCTCCTTGCCTGGGCGCACGTCCCAACCTTTACGGTCATGGCAATGTTGGATAATGGGAAGACCCTGGTACCTGTTCATCGGCTATTACGAGCAGGAATCAATGGCAAGATCAGCCAGTCACTGATCCAATACCATTGCGAGTAAAAAGTCGTGCCAATGCGAAAGTTTGGCATTCAGGAATCGTCACTGTTCCTACCTTTACTTTAACAGCGTGACTGCTGGAAGTGACAACTTTTGCTTATCTGTCGCAATTGGTCAGCGAGCCGCTCTGATAAGGCGGAGGTTCTTGGTTCAAGTCCAAGGGTGAGCACTAACTGTTATGCTGGTAACCCAGTATCTCGTCCGGCATGCGAGATTGAAAATTTGAGTGCCTTGAGTTTTGGCTCCTTCGTCTAGTGGTTAGGACAATAGATTTTCATTCTATAAACTCGGGTCCGATTCCCGGAGGGGGCTACTAAAATTTATCGCGCTATGGAGAAATTGGAATCTCACCAGCCCCATAAGCTGGACTACATCCCCGTTCGAGTCGGGGTAGCGCTATAAAGTTTTCGCCCTCATGGCTCAATTGGTAGAGCAGCTGATTTGTAATCAGCGGGTTGGTGGTTCGAGTCCGCCTGTGGGCACTAAAGATTTTGGAACTTGATGTTTTATAAATAAAACAAATTGAAAGGAATAAAGATGATCCAGTCCTATCTACATAATTCAAATTGCCAGAGCCGACCAGGCTATTTTGGTCCATGCTTTGGTAACGATTATGATTGGATTAGTTGACGCTTTAAAGATTTCAATAATGGATTTTTAAGGCGTCAGGTTGAAAAACTTGACGCTTTTTTTAATTCTTGGTCTCATAGTATAATGGATGTACGCCCGCCTGTCACGCAGGTAGTCCGGGATCGTGACCCGGTGGGACCGCTAAAACTATTTGCCGAGATCGCCTAGTGGTTAAGGGCAAGGGTCTGTAAAACCCTCCTCTTCGGAGTTCGGTGGTTCAAATCCACCTCTCGGCACTAAACATATTCTAGGGTACCCGAGTTGGTAGCAGGGGGGAGACTGTTAATCTTCTGAGAAATCCGCCGCAGGTTCGAGTCCTGCCCCTAGAGCTAAAAGATGCATACAGCAACTCTACAATGTCTTATTTTTGGAAGAATAAAAATGCATCTTGTCATCGGAATGTAGTTCAATCTGGTAGAGCACTTGCCGATAACTTACATCTTTGAATGTTAAGTGCATTTTGAAATTTTGGTTATTAACAAGGTGTGGGCTAATTGGTAAGCCACTTGCCCTGGGAGCAAGGATTTTTGGAGGTTCAAGTCCTCTCACCTTGATAATGCTTAACGGGACAGATAGTTCACAGCTATTTGAAATTGTCTTTACCGCAATTTCTAACCGTTATTCGTGGGAATGGACGGGACTGAAAATCCCAGAAAGGTGGTCCGACTCCACCCGCTGGCACTAAAACATTTGGAGGCGTAGCCTAATTGGTAAGGCAGCAGACTTGAAATCTGCCGCGGTCAAACGCTTGTGGGTTCGAGTCCTACCGCCTCCGCGAAAAGATACATACAGCAACTCTAATTCTAATAACGCACAAACGCCAAGTTACAATGGCACCTGCCTCAGTGTATAGGGGATATTGCTGATAGAAATCAGATAGTTGCCAGCTAGACGAACTGGATAGGTTATTTTGAGATGTGGTTTCTCGCCGAGAATGAGAAAACTCTGCGCCGCGCTTACGCGGGTCTGTATCTTGACTTTGGTCCTGTAGGCTAATGGATAAACCGCAGCGCTACGGACGCTGTATTCTTGGTTCGAGTCCAAGCAGGACCACTAAAAAATTCGCACCTATGTTGTAGTGGTAGCAAACGACCTTGCCATGGTTGAAGCTCCGGATCGTACCCGGATAGGTGCTCTACATCCCCGCGGTGGTGTTAATGGTTAGCACGCAAGTTTGTGGCACTTGAGGTTCGGATTCGAGTTCCGGCCATGGGATATCTCTCCTTCGCCTAGATGGTTATGGCACCTGCCTTACAAGCAGGCAAAACCTTGGTCCGAATCCAAGAGGGGAGACTAAAGATGCTTACTGCAATTCTCTTATTGCTCTGATAAAGCCGGTGTTGCAGGTTCGAGTCCTGTCGGCGTCCGTGTGGCGCTGTAGCTCAATTGGAAGAGCACGAACACAAAAGCATCTTGTTCTTATTGCCCGTTCGCCAAGTTGGTAAGGCACCAGACTCTGACTCTGGTATTCGGCGGTTCAAATCCATCACGGGCAACTACAAGCCGTCTTGCCGAAGTGGGAACGGGTGAGTCTGCAAAATTTTACATGAGTAGGTCCGATTCCTACAGACGGCTCTAATTATAGCTCTATGTGGTAATTGGTAACCGACGTGACTCCAAATCTCGGGTTCTCTGTTCAAATCGGAGTAGGGCTGCTAACATTTGCTTTATTGGTGTAATGGCTAACATGGCTGCCTTCCAAGCAGCGGTTGCCGGTTCGAGTCCGGCATAGAGCTTTAAAACATTTTGGAGAGTTAGCCTAATAGGTAAGGCAGTTCCTTGCTAAGGAACCGAGGTAAAACTCTTGTAGGTTCAAGTCCTGCACTCTCCGTTTTGCCCGAGTGGTGAAATCGCAAACACGCCAGACTTAGGATCTGGTGCCGAAAGGCTTGTGGGTTCAAGTCCCACCTTGGGTACTACATTGAGGTAAGCAAGCCTGAGAAAGCAGTCGCGAATGTTTTACAGGTTTCAAAATGGCGTAAGACGGATCAGCGGGGTTTATGAGTTGTCCTGGCAGCACCGCGGAAAAGATTAAATATGCTGAATGATGTGGGCAGACTCAGCCATGTGTTTCACATCAACCTCAAACTTTTATTTTAACCTGTGGTAGCAAATATCACAGGTTTTTATAGTCTTAAATCAATGAAATTTAAGCACTATTATTACAGTTTTTTCTCTTATTCTTCTGTGGTTGTGTTGTACCGATCAGTACTGGACAATTATACAGTACAACACGAAATTACAGTATTTTGAACTTTTTTCATATTTTTTCAGAAATTTCATATTGTACCCTTGACGGATATTTGAATAGTTGTTATATTTTACTTGTAAAACAAAACAACTGAGGTTACTATGCTTATTGAAAACAAATACGCTATCGAGCTCGTTGAACTGCTGAAGGCCAGCAAGAAGATCAACCAGAAGAAAACGACAGTTTCTTTCAATGAAGATGGCACTCGCTGCTCTGTGCATGTAAGCTGGAAGGCTAAGAACAAGCCAGATTTGTACACAGCCGACCATGCCACTGTTACTATGCTCTGTATCCTGACTGCTTGGACTACGGGAGGCGCACTGTAATGGCAACTGAATTGACAACTTGCAATATCTGCGGCCGGAAGTTCACCGGCTATGGAAATAACCCCTCGCCGATCCTGCCGGCAAATTTTGTTTGCTGTGATGAATGCAACGCAGCAAAGGTAATACCAGCGAGAATTGCTGCCTTTAAAGAGGCAAAACCGCAGTAATTATTACAGTTTGCTTGCTTCAACCTGCGAGATTGTGTTATACCGGCGCCAGCTGTATAATTGCTCGTGAAGATCAGCGAAACTGTAATACTGCAGATTTGATGAAATTCCGCAGTATACGAAAAAATTTGAATTTTTTTCATTTTTTCCAATTTATCCCTTGCCACGCCGCAGAATAGTTGTTATATTTTACTCGTAAAACAAAAACAACGCCGCGCCGCGGCAAACAAACTGGAGTTTGATTATGGCAAACAATACCGCTTCCCTCAAGACCCTCGCTCGTGAAATCAAGAAGAACGCTGTTAAGGTTCCGGCATCTGTCCGTAAGCTTGGCAAGATCGCTGGCACCACTAAGGGCTGGTGCGGTAAGCATTCCGAACTTCCTACTGACATTGACTGGACCAAGGTTCCTCGTGGTGGCGCTTTTGATGCTCACAAGCGTGACCGTGGCAATAACCGCCCGCTCGCTGCAGCGATCTGCCAGGCAGCCTACAACAAGAAGATGGGCATCTAACGGAAATTTTTCTGGCGCTACCCTTGACAAAACCGGCGCCATTTGTTATATTTTTACCGTAAATTCAATAAGGAACAAACTTTATGAACAAACCGTCTCGTTACACACCGGTCCTCAAGACCCTCACTGCTCCTGAAACAAGTTTCATCGCAAAGCTCTCCGCTGAACTCCAGCAGCGTGATTTTGAAGCTCGCTGCGCAAAGGCCACCCTTCGTCAGGCACTCGCCGAAATTGAAACTCTTCATAACCTGAAGATCTTCGGGCTCACTCGCGAAGACCGCAAGGCAATGGAATGCACAGAAGCTCGCGTCCGCAAGAATTACCGTGACGCTGCAGCTGCGCTCGTTGAAGCTCGCTCTCGTCACAATGAAGCAGTGTGCCGTATCTGCGAAACAAAGCTCGCTCGTGAGAAGTACGGTGTAAAGCCGGCACCTAAGCCTGAGGCAAAGAATGTAAAGCGCTATGTAGCCGAATTGTCAGATGGTTCAAAGCGCACTGTTAGCGGTCCGTGCTACGATACTGCTTATTGTGAACTTCGTGATCAGCTGAAAGGCACTGGTGTTCGCATTGACGCATTCCATTGGGATCGTGGCGCTTGTAAGCCGGCCAACAGCAACAAGACCGTTCAACTGGACGGTGAAAGCTATGAACTTATCAAGGAAGGCTACTTCAGCGTTGATCTTAACAGCGCAAAGGAACTCTTTGTCAAGCTGCATAAGGCTATTGGCCGCTTGGAAGAAAATCCGCAGCTCCGCATGATTGTTCACTTCCAATCCAAGTAACATAACTTTTCGGAAAAAATTGATGAAAAACTCAATTTTTTCCCTTGACAACCATTTCAACAATTTTTATATTATACTAGTCGGAAATTGAAATAGATAACCGGCGCCAACAAAACGCCAAACAACTTCAAAAGGTATCACTATGGCTAACAAGAACACTAAGGCTATCGCTCAGGCCTCCAAGATGAGCAAGGTTGAAGCTTCTAACGCTGTTGCAGCTGTTGCTAAGGCACCCCTCTCCAAGCTTGAACTCTTCGGACAGAGCCTCGTGGCATACGTCCGCGCTCATGCTGACTGCATCGAGAAGAACGAAGACGGCAGTTTCTATCTCCGTAAGGTTGACCTCGGCAAGGGCCCGACTGACTATCGCCTGAAGATTGAACAGGCTGAAGCAAAGGAAGGCAAGCGTGCCAGCCACAAGCGAGAACTGTATGTTCTCTTGGCTGACGGCAAGGAACGCCTCGTCCAGTTTGGCAACTTCAAGAAGAAGTACCTCTACCCGCTCATGGGTATGGTCGTAAGTGGTAAGGTGACCAAGGGTGCTGGCAAGATGGTGGTTGACCCTGACCTCACCAAGAAGATCGCCGAAGCAATTCGTGCCGATCGTAAGGCATTCACCCTCGCTGATGGCGTGCTCACCGGCAAGGTCGCTGATGTAGGTGACATCAAGTTCACCGAAACCATCAAGACCCTCAAGAACGGTAAGACCCAGCTTGAACGCCAGTTGTTCATCAACGGTGAACTCAAGCTTGAAGGTGGCCAGCTTGGCCGTATCAAGAACGCCTTCACCAAGCTCGGTGTTCACAAGACCATGGCTGATATTCTCGCCGACGGCAATGACGCTGTCAGCGACCTGATCTAAGGATCAGCAGGGTGAACCCTCTCACCCCAAGTCTTTCCCCTCCCCGGCGCTGGTAGTTGTTCTTTGATGCTTGTATACTACCGGCGCCATTTTTGTTTTTCAAAAGGAATACACAATGCTTTTAACACTTCCCGTCAAGATTGCTGACAGTAATACTGTAAGCCTGCCTTTCATTGTACGTTTCAACCACAGCCCAGCAAACAAGAGCGGCACTGAATATGTTGGCCGTAACGGCAAGGTAAAGGTGAAGTACAAGGAACACCGCCAGCGTACCTGTACTTGTCAGGTTTATGCAGTAAGTCCTGCACCGCTGAATGCAGCTTCAACAGAATACGAAACAAAGACTGTGGGCAAGTGCTGGCTGACACTGATCGTTACCTCTAAGCAGACGTTCAGCGCAGCTCCCGGGTTCACTTACATCAAGGCGTTTGGCCGACAGGCTACCTTTGAACGCTGTCTCCGTGCTTTGATTACCGACAGCGTAAGTAAGAGTGAACAGACGACCTTATCCGGCGCCATCAGCTTGCTGAATTACAAGTTCACCAACGAAACCTTCCGTGCCGCAGTTGAACAGCTCCGTCAGCGTCACCCCAACGGCGTCGCAGCAGCAGATCTGGCTCGCTTGCTGTATGCCAAGGCTAAGTCCTGCCGAACCTGCACCTGCGACAAAAACTCCGAATGTAGCCATTGTTGCTGCAGATAAGCAAAATTAGGCGCTCAAATTAATGAAATTTGGGCGCTTTTATTACAGTTTTTTCTCTTATTCTTCTGTGGTTGTGTTGTAGCATTTCTATCTGTATAATTGCCAATACAACCGCGGAATTACAGTTTTTTAAAGTTTTTTCAACTTTTTCATATTTTTTCCTTATATACCATTGCCAGACCTCGGAATAGTTGTTATATTTTACTCGTAAAATTGAAACAACTGAGGTTACATGAAACTTGAACTCCCCACTCGCGACATTCTCCTCCAGAACACCAAGAAAGACATCAATGATTCCGAAAAGATCGCCGTTGACCGTCTCGTAGGCATCACCGCAGACTTTTGTCGTATCGCTTCTAACCACGGCATGTGGGTCACTGTTGAAAGCTGCCGCAACGAGATCGGACCGGATAGTTCCTTGACTTTGTGCCTCCGCAGTGACGCCGATCCTGAACTAGCCGGACTTCACCTGCAGCTGCAGATCTACCGCAACGCTCTCCGTGAAATCACTGCTGAGAACAGTATCACTATTCTCGTTGACCGTTACCAGAAGTTCGAGCGCACCATTGACAGCTACGGCAATATCGCCGGTAAGTACACCCGCATGTCTCAGGTCGCCTTTGACAAGTGGGGCGCTAAGGCCCGCAGCTACCGTACAAACACACGCAGCTGGGATGGCAACTGGCGTGAATTCCACCGCAGCATTCCTGTACTGATTCAGTACTTCAAGAAGGCCGACAAGTTCACCGTCAAGAACGTTGAAGTTGACCACACCAAGAAGCTCATGCAGAAGGATGTACGCCGTTTCACCGACGACGTTGACTACATCGCCTTCAATGCAGACACCGGGATGAAGGATCTGTTTGGACAGCGATTTGGCGCAGTCGCGCAGAAATGCAATGGTGACGGCCTCGACTGGCAGATCATACTCACCAATCTTCCGAACAAGAAGGTCGCAGGCTGCCCGGGCTTCTATTCTCAGCGTGACACCGAATCCGATGAAAGTCTGACCCATGGCCTGCTCCCGTTGCCGAAGATGGGCTCCCTCCTCGTAAACGCCAAGCCGGTTGACTATCTCACTTATTGGGGTGGTGCAATGCAGGTGGCGTTCATTCTGGGCATCAAGAAGGAAACTGGCAAGTGGTACATCACATATCCTTCTATGCGCTCGCTCGCTATTGACGCCGGTGTTCAGGACGCCACTTCCTTGAACTTCGCCTGTGAGAAGGAAGACGCAGCTGGTATCATTGAATACATCCAGCAGTGCCTGACAGCTGAACGTAAGGCCTACGACCTGCGTAAGGAATACATGCGTGCCTTTATCAATACCGGCGCCATCAACGAATCCGTCTGCAGCAACTATCTGCGCATGGAAGCAAACATTGAACGTGCAGGCAAGGAGGTATAACAATGGCTGATTTACTTCAAGGCGTTGATCTCGTGACCATCAAGGATTTCAGAAAGCTCTGTAAGTCCATGGGCATAAAGCTCCCCAGGGAGATAATAGTCAGCGACGAGCTGGCGAACCATATCGAGTGGCGCCAGATGCCTCAGCTTGTAAAGATTGATGGCAAGAAGACCAGCAAAGCTCCAATGATCAGCTTTAAGCTCGGCTATCGCTCGTGGACCGACAGCAACAGTAAGTACCACTGGAACAAGGTGGTAGTGACTGAAATCACCGGAATAGTACTCAGGGAAGATGTCAGATACCGCAGGCAGGAGCAAGTGGCAGCTCGCGTAGCCAGGAATGAATGCACCTCAGACGACCATTATGCTCGCGTCAGATATAAGTGGTTCGTCGAGAGCTGTATCCGCAATCCATCACTGGACAAGCGCTGGTTCTATGCTTCCTGTGGCAAGGTCGAGAAGCGCAGGCACAACTACAATAGCTATCTACAGGAGCTGAACTGTGGCAAGCCAACATTGAATACCATCAAGAAGGTGTTCGCATTCCAGTCCTCTGGATTTGAATTCATGCATAAGCTCGCCAGCAGCCCCAGAGCTATACAGTACCGTGATACGATGAAAAGGCTAAAGGAACAGCAGCGTGAGCTATTCCGTGCTCGCAAGGAATGCCGTGAGCAAGGCTATGGCGATGGCGCTACGATGGTCGCTATGAATATAGACAAAGTATTGGCTCAGGACGCACTAGCAAGCCTCTAAACAATACAACAATAGAGCCCCCAGCAATACGCCAGGGGCTCTTTAATAGTATATAATAAAAGTTATCCGTTGATCTCAGCCGGATAACGATAAGGCTTTTGCTGTTGCAGCCACATGCGAAGCTCACGCAATACTTTAATCAACTCCCAGTTAGTATACTTGGCTCCAGCTATATCTTCCTCCCAGATAGCCGTAGGATCGTAGTCTGCGCCTTGTTCCTTTCGAGATTTATATTTGAAATGGAATTGTTTGTTTGCTAACTCATCAATGTAATGGTTGATCTGTTTCTCACCTGATGCTTTATCGTGGCAGAGCATACGCTTACAATGTAGTAGCTGTGGATAATTATCGCAATGATCTAATAACGAATCAATCTCCATCGTTCTAATAGTATTCATCACGAGATAGTAGCGAAGGATCTGTGGTACTGTTCTCATGGTCAATATCTCCATATAATAATTTGTTTTGATACAATAATATGGTATACCATAGGGGTATACCATTCAATAATAATAATAAACTATTTATTTACTATAAATGCACAGTAAATGCACACAAACTCCCTAGAACTAAGGCGGTGCCTGGGTCTAAAGATGATGATGATGCGGTCATACTAGGTTCGTCTTGGGTCTTGGGTCATCGTCAAGTCCTCTTCAAAAACTGCCGATTCTGACTGGTTATTTGACTGGTATATTGTAGCCTTTTTTTGACCATATTACCGGTAAAACTGCGCGACTACCCATTTTAAAATGTATTCAGCACTATGGTCAAAATATATCTAGGGGGTTGGCGAGCGGTTTTCTATAGCACTGAAGATGTATCTTTCTTTATGATGAAAAACAAAAATAGCAGTAGCAAAAAAAAAATAAAAAAAAATTCCGTAAATGGTTCTGTATAGTAAAAACGGGCAGCACTGAAGATGTATCTTTCTTTATGATGAAAAACAAAATAAGACGTCTTCCCCAAATACTCACGCAGTATTTCCCCATAGTCCCTTTAAAAAAAAAATAAAAAATTTTCAAAATGATAGTCCTGAAGAAAAAACAAGATGTTGAAGGAAGCAGCAGCAGAGGCGGATTAAACAGAAAATGGTCCCTATAAAAAAATTACAACTATACAAAATGAATGGACAGGTTTTTACCCTATGATTGGAAAAGATACTGTATGATTGGAAAATATACTGTAATAATCATTCTACAATAGGATAATTTGTTTTATTGGGGGTATTTACAGATAATAAGCAAATTATTATATTTTAATTGATAAAACAAGGAACAACTTATATGACACTTGATGTTTTGAAGGTAATTTTTTCAACAGCAGGATATGTTCTTGAAATGGGACATGAAGATGTTTTAGATTCTGATATTGCTATGCGAGTATATTCGTCGCAGGCAAACACATGGGGTAAGACAACAGCGCTTGTAGTTGCAGAGGTCTTGCTTGATGGAACAATTAGAATCTATCCCGTAATGGCGCATAGAGGAAAACGGATAATCTATGAGGCAGATCCGTGTCTGACATTTATATGGAATGAAGAATTGGCAGGCGTTGGTGTAAATGAAGTTGAGATCATTAGCATTGAAACGCTGACAGCAGTGATGGACACTATTCAGAAGCATACAAAGGAACTTGAGATGCTTCTGGTTCGGCATGTAATTGATTTTGAGGGATTGGGGATTAGCTTGTAGATGGATATGTCTGAAACAGAAATTTTACAGATGTTTACTGATGAAGGCTTTATGGTTGATAACACAATCTTGCCTAATCAGGTGATACTTATATTTCCGCCGGACGTATTGGCTTATGAAAGAAGATTCGCCGAGAATAAAATCGTCGCGGAAATTTACAAAAATACAGGTCGTGGAACTTTGTACCCACAGGTATGTTTAGGAAATCCGAATCCTTACACAATTTCTTTTCGTCAATCACACAACTTTTACTTTCGTCGAGATGAAAACGAAAGAACGATTTTGTTTAATGATTGTGAAGATATAGAAATTGAGGATTTCAGAAAAATGTTAAGCGCTGTTATGGAAAAGTATCAACTTTTGAGAAAACTCAGCACACAATTTAAAATTATAGATGAGGCAGCAAAACTATGACGAACCGCGATCTTATGCATACACTTGCGAATATGGCTGAAGAAGCCGGATTTGGCACTGTGCCGTACATGAAAGTCGGCGGTCACTTTGAGCCAATACTAGATGCTGATGTACCTGCAACTGCAATAGAAAAGTATGAGATATGGTTGCCAATCATGGGTTATGAAGCCGAACGAAATCAATATCAAGGTGCTTTGGTTGCTATGGTCATAGAAAGTAATAGCCTTCGCATTTATCCGTCTTTGGAAATTAGCGATGACGGCGTTCCTGGCTTTTCAGCAAATCATGACATTATGATTGCGTATGATAAGGCTGCTAAAGCAAACCCAGAACAGTTTATGAAGCAAGTGAATGATTGGCTGCTGTGCATTTCTGAAAAGGCACATGCATTGAAAATGTTTCATGAGAAGATGAAGATCATTCACGAAGCTGCTTGCTTTCCAAGCGATACCGCTTCACGTTCAACCATTGTGTGGTAAATATGTTTGATGAAGATGAAATTGAAGACGATGATATAACATCAGTGGACGACGGACATGCTGTTGCCCTTGCCAATTCAACCATGGATATTAGAAAATTGCTAACAGCCCAAAACAGTCCGAGTAAAAAAGAAATGACGTATAAAGACAAGTTAACGCCTGATGAACTTGATGCGCTGTATAAAGCATTTGGCGCTTTAGGAAAGCTGAATGCTTTGGAGCGCAATGACGTTTGGCGCGAATCTATACGTGTTGCTGGTATTAGCGCGGAAGAAAAACGGGGTCGTGATGAACTTATTGAAATGCGTGTTACAGCAGCAGATCGTATTACACCGGAAAAGATTGTTGCTTTATTCAAGAAGTATGGATGTAAGTTGAACATTGATGATGCAGAGGAGAAAAAGGATGGTAATCATCATGTATCATTGATTTGGGAAACTTTTGAGACACCTTCAGGTGACGTTGCTAATAAGGCTTTCATTGAAAGGATACATCTATATCAGATATGTAAAGAAGCAGCAGATGATCGTGCAGGACAGAACATTCTATATGTAAGAGTGCCTAATATGATATCTGATACAAATGATGACATAAACCGTTTATCAAAGAACGTCCGTAATACCTTTAATGGTATGATTGACTACATTGGCACAACCCGTATAGATTGCGTTAGCGACAGCTGGAAGGCTGATCGTATAGCGGCTCAACAAAAAATACTCAATGGGTCTTTAAACGCAATTCACAGAGTAATTATGAAACCCGAATGTAAAGGTGTCGAGAATGATTTCTTGTGTACTATGCAAGTTTTGGCTGGTGCGACTGGAAATTTGGTAATTACGTTTATAAGCATGGATGAATTTGAAAAGTTCCTTGACGCAAGAATCACTCTTGTGAATAGACTTAAGGAATCATTTTTGCCAAAAATTCGTAATGTTATAAATGATACCGTGGAAAGAACGGCTGAACTGTTAGATGAAATTGCTGTGGCGAGCGAGCATCTCGCTGACGCATATAAATCATTTGATGCTGGCATACAAGCGGCGTGTGAAGCGCAGCGAGCTATTTTTGGCGGTCTTAATGATGATGTACAACTGTATAGGCTAAAACAAAAGGTTTCTCAAAATGAATACGGGAAGATGGAGTGAAGCGCGAAGACTTCGCGGCGACATGTCAGAAGAAGATGATATGCCAGAAGGTATGCAGACTGATGAATGGAACATTCATCTTGTACTTGATGCGCTGTCAGAATTCTTTACATTGCCAAATGACTTGGTAGTTCCGGAAAATAAAGACTTTAGGCTAGACTTATCGTTAGCCAGATTGAAAAGTGAATTTATTACAACAGCAGATACCGCAACAACAGTCATTTCCATTGTGCTGACTGCTAAAACGAATGTACTTGAGGTTACGTCATTCAAGCTTCTCACGCCGACACGGTCGGATTTGCAGCGTACATTAGGTACAGGACTTTCACTTGGTGAAAATAGTCCTAAATTAGCTATGTCGGCAGTAAAAGTATCAATTACGTCTATCACAATGCTTAAGGAAAACCTTACTTATCTAATTGAGTTTCTTAAAACGATTGATGGGTTGGACGCGATATATGCAAAAGCTTTAACGGAATCAGAACCTTTATGGCTTGCTAGTGTTGCGAAAGAACAGGAAGTAGCTGAAGCACGGAAAGTGTATAATGCACGGAATGATGAACTTTTACAAATTAGACAGGAGCTGCACCAGCTTGTGAATAAAATTATGGACAAAATGGAAACAGCGATACAGATTTCTTTGGAAGGTTCTAAATTAGGATAATAGTTTCTTCCGTGCATCAAATTGGGGTTTACAAGTCATCATAAAATTATTAAATTTTGTTTGTAAAACAACAAAGGAAATAACATGGACTTTCAGGAATATGTGAACCAAGCCGCAAAAATCGTGGCAACTGTGAAGACGAAACCGGATTTTAAAGAAAACTGTAAAAATTCAACTATGTATAAGGATCTTATCACATCACCCGGTTTTTCTTGCCGGTATCTTCGCACCGACGGATGTGTTGTTGTCTGCATGAAAGACGGCCGGGAGTATGTATTTTACAATAATAAGCCTGAAGATTCGGATAATCCTGATGAAGCACTTGGTGAATACTTTGAAGCGTTGCATCCTTATAATGCTGCATTTGATGATAGCATTTTTGTTTCTGAAGTGAAATCCGCGCTTAAAAGCGGCACAAGCATAGAAGATGTAATGAAGTATATGCAAGATGTTGTTTCTGCTGCACAGCATAGCATAGAACAAGAAAAGCTTGCCGCGGAAGTTAAGAACAAGCAAATAAAGGAAAACTATCGCAAGTCCATTGATATATTTAAAGCAGTTAAAGAAGTACTTGCTAAATACAATTTGGACGCTGGCTGTGACATTCCTGATGAAAACAACATGACATATAAGTCGTGGCTTATTGAAGCTAAGTTTATGAAGCACCGCGATAGCTACTGGAATGCAGGCGTTGAGGAACTCAACAAAGAGAAGTTTAAAATCAGCGTTATTCGTGATTCTGGTGGTTCCGTATACATCGGCGTTGAAAAACCAAGACTTAGAGAAAACATAGCTGATGATTTTTCCGCAATTTCATCTTGCTTTATGCTACCAACTAGAGATTGGGAAATGTTTAAAGACATTGCGGCACATTATCACGGGCAGTTTTGTTTAACCAAATATGTGCTGCGTCCACGACAAGATTGGCGTGAAGATCGTTTAGCAGATGCAGCAGCATTAGATGAAATGCTAAAGACGATATTTGACTTTGGTAAGGCTTTGGAAAAACTTGAAGACGAGTTTCAAGAATACATAAATGATAGTCAAAAAATCGTTGATGAGATTCGGCATGACATGGAAAGGTTAAACAACAAATTGGATTGTATGCGTGATCGTTGTCGTGCTATGATACAAGAAAAGTTTTTACAAAAGGCAAAAATCATAACTGAGAGCATGGTTACTTCAGTTTTAGAAAACTCAACATACTAAGGTATAAAGATGAACAAAGAATTGAGCAGCGAAGATCTTGACGAAATTTTCAATGCACTCCCTGTTAGCGTTGCTAAAGCAACTGCATACGACCGTGCTGACATTGCCGAATGGGCAAACGCTAGATATAACACAGCTACGTATGTAAACGCGGGCTATGATCCGTTTAACGGCGCCATTTATAGTCGGTATAGCACAAGTGATTCATGGACTCGTCCAAATCCATTACAGGGTACAGTAAGTGCACTTGCTGATGTATTGGCTGGCAAGACCGATGAAGAACAGGCAAGCATTATGCAGGCATTGCTTTCTATGGCAAATGAACAGAATGCAAAGGTGGAAGAAGATCGCCGTCTACTTAATGAAAGAGCATTTAAGACATTGGCATTTAACCTTGCTGATGAAAATTGGAATTTGTCAAAAATCAAAGAATACCTTACTAAGGAAGGATTTGATACAACTGACTTTGAATTGCCGTCAGATGAATATCAAGCAGATGTAAATGGCAACCCAATGCCTCGTGTTGCATACTTTATGTGGAAGACTGCTAAGGGAATTGGTCCGCTGCAAGTAAGAGCATGTGTTCAACGTAGCTGCGAAGGTGTAGTAAAGGCCACGATTGAATTTAAGCGTCTTCCTAAGTATGGCGATATGCAGGCACGAATCCGTGAAACATGGAGTGCTTGCATCAATGTTAAGGAACGAAAGAAACTTGCTCAGCATACTAAGCATATCTTTGATTTGCCTGATTTGACATCCTGTAAGTGGGCAACATCATTAGATGAGCTAAAGGAAATTCTTGCACAAGTTGCTTTGCTTACAAAAACACTGCAGGTATTGAAGGAACAGTTTGAAGCGTCTTACTCTGTGATACGTGATGATCTGTCAACCAAATACCTCAAGATTGTGGCAGAAGAAGAAGCGATGAGTCAAACTATAGATGACTGGCAGGAAAAACAGATTAAGGCTTTTGCTAATAAGTTCACTTGTCTAACTGAAGGCATTCCAGTTGACTATATTGGAGACAGGTAATGGCTGATAAGATGACTGCAAAGTTTACTAATACATTAGAAATTCTTGGTGAATAAAATGACTGCTCATGATATAGAATTGCTGTTTGAGGAATATCATATATCATTTGACCGTGATGAAAATGTTACGTATATGTCCGAACCAGAAGATGAATGGCAAAAAGAAGTTTGGTCAGTATACATTAAGAACATTCCGGTAATAGCTAATCAGACTACATGCATTTTTGATGATGAAGATGTTATATTTCAATTTGAGGTTAGGTATCGTCTTGGAACCGTTTCATCAAACTGTATGACTGTTGACAATATGATTTCATGGTACCCAAATATATCTGCGATTAGCGGATACATGCAAGCATTCAAAAATTATCTGCAAGGTGGAGACTTGGTTGCACCTTCTGTCACCGGCATTAATGAGTGGGCAATGTGTACTGCTCTTAGCATAGACAGCATTCGTGAATGTATTAAGCGTCATGTTGACATACTGAAAAGCATAGATGATGTATTCTTTAAATCGGTTTTTGATAAAGCAAAGGAATGGCGAGCCGCACTTGATGCAGAAACAAATAAAAAAGTTTGCATTGAAATGATTGATAAGTTCTCTGAGATCATTCATAGAAAGATGTCAATTATGTTGGAGTAAATATGATAGATATGATTAAGTATGATGACTTTGTAAAGGTTATTCGCCGTTGGGGTTTTGAGACATACTTATATCCTGACATGGGCAGCGTAGAAATTTGTTGGAATCAGTTTAAACCTATCAAGAATTCTAACTTAGCATCTCGTATGTATTGCCCGGTCATATCTTGCTATTGTATTACGGACAGCGTAAGTCGTATATTCATTCACATGCCGCAGATCATTAAGAAAGATGGTTTTCGTAAGTATGTGTATACTTCGCTTGGACCTGAAATGAATAATGATCCTGTATGCACAGGACGCTGGCTTGACAGCTGGGATGAAGAAATTGAAACCATTGAGCAACTTGATAAACGTTTAAAAGAAGCTATCTTTTTAGTTAAGTGGAGCATTGATTTTCAAAACAGCGACGTGCTTGATAAAGCACGAACTGAATTAAGATCCCTGTCAAAAGAAGATGAAGCAGAAATGTTTGAACGCAAATTCACTAAGATTGAAAACGCATTCAGAATTTTACTTGATGATACACGCATAACTTTCTCGGACGAAAATGTATGGACACTTCAGAAATTATAGCTGTTCTTCGCGAGTTTGGCATTCATAAATGCGCTCGCTCAATAACATCTAAAAAGCCATCAACGACAGATGAAGTTGAAAAAGAAATAGCTTGGGTTATCTTTTCTGGTGACATTCCTGCAATGGTTAACTCAAACGAAACTATTCTCACAAAGATGCCAATTTTATGGTTCAAAACGGTAAATGATTTAACAGCAACATTTGACCGGGAAATTCGTGTACCGTACATGACACCGCAATATGTTAAAACATATTTCAAAAGTTTCTTAATTGATTATATGACTTGTGCCCGTTGTGTACCGTTTGGATTTTCAAATAAAGATTTTGAATTTTGGACACACTGTTCATTTCATACGCAAGATTCCCTGCGTAAGCAGATGCAGCATGTTACTGATTTTTATACACAGCAAGGCGAACTGTTTCGTAACCCAAAAGTAACCACATTACGCGACAAGTGGCTGTTGTGCGACGGTTCATATAGTGAAAGCCAAATGTTACGTGCAGAAATAGAAAAACTTGCATCAGTCTTTACTCAGAAACAACTGATTTTAATGGAGGGAGATACATGTATAATGTAATCACGCTTGACGAAGTTCAACAGCTCTTGAATGAAAAAGGTTTTAAGTACTGCATTAAAAAATACAGTCATTGTTGGGAATATGATGAGATTAAAACATTGATTGTACGATTCAGCGATTTGCCTATTGATGAAAAACTAAAAAGCAATAAGAAATACGCTGAACCTGTTTTAAAGCTGAACTTTACGCCGGTTTTATCATATATAAACACCATGTATATAACTTGTCAATCACGGGAAGATGTTCTGCGAGAAATCATAGAAGCCAATCCTGGAGTAACAAAAGATTCATGCGTTTGGCATTCAGGATACGTTTATGACAGACCGGTATTAGCAGATGATGCATTCATTGAGTCCATTTTAAAAACAAAACGAAAGACGCCATTTGGTGCCGGTGGGCTTGATTTGGACTTAGGTAATAGTTTGCCGTGTGAAAAAGAATGTACATTTGGAGACCGACAAAAACTGCTTTGGTTTACTACTTTCAATAAACGCATAGAAACGATACTTAAAGTTGTGACCGAACGAAATACTTTGATGAAAGATGAAAAAATTCTTTCATACGCCGATAAAGTTCGTGAATTACGAGATATTGCTAAAGCAGCTAAGAAAGATGCAGATGATGCAAAGCAAAAGTTCATTAATGTTATCAAACAGCGACAGGCTATACTTAATGATGAACTAAAGATAAAAATCGCTTAAACCAAATAGTGCATAAAACTTTATTATATTTTGAAAGGTCATAAATAATTCACAAAACAAAAGAGGTGTTATGAATATCGCGATTGGTAAGTTTGGCCGAAGCATGTTCTTTGATGAAAGCTCATGGTCAATTTATGCGGGTGATGATAGCCCGAAGATTGTGTATCTAGAACTCGCAAGAAAACATCCTGATGATACATTTTATATTTTAGGCGCTTCTGACTTTACAAAGTGGAAAGAAAAGAACAGTGGATTTTTTGCTGAAGAAGAAGTACCTGAAAACATTGTTGATGTTTGGAACAGCGCTAAGGCTGAAATTGGTACAAAGTACAACTTCGGTAAGAAAGGTTACACCGAAGAAATGATGTACAAGATTGAAGGCAAAGAACCATGGCGCATGCTTGACGAATATGTTGAAACACATGACTTGCATTTTGACATGGGTATCTTCATGCAGGGTCCTGATGCTCGTGTTTCTGTTATGGGTGAACATATTCCTTGTAAGAACAAGAAGGGTTCATTCTCACAGTGCTTGATGATGGCTGCATTGTATAATGGTCCAATGCGTCACCTAATCAATAAGTTGAAGTTCCCTTGGTACAATATCATTGAAGATCCTCGTTATGTACCTATTCAGGATGTAGATGTTATCTGTCACGAAGAATTCAATTTGTCTCAATGTAATGAAACATATCAGATTTCTTCATTGGATTCTTACACACAGGACCCAGCAACATATACAAAGAAACCTTTCAAGCTTTTGTATTACAAGACAGAAAGATGGTTCTTGAGAAACTTGAAGAAGGTTGATTTTACCGATCCTGACAACATTAAAGTTGGTAAGCATGTATATCAAAAGAAGACACCGTTTATCCTAACACTTAACGGCGGCTATGACCGTTTGGAATTTTTGGAGAAATGGGTTTTGAATAAGTTGCCTGCTTGTAAAGTTTATGGTAAGTGGGATGAAGCTGCTCAGGAAAAGTATCCCGAAACATTCATCAAGAAAGGTATTGTTGAAATTCAGGATAAGATGTGGGAAGCGAAATTCACTTATGTGCCTTCATTCATGAAGAGCCGTAAAAACTTCGTAACTCAAAAGGTTTGGAAAATGATGTATTACGGCATCATTCCATTCTGGGACAAGAACACTTATGATGTGGATAACTTGTTCAGTGAGTTGCCAGATTTCTTTAAGGTTGAAACACCTGAGGAAATGTGGACAAGAATTCGTTTCCTTTTGGAAAATCCGGATGAGTACAGAAAGTACTTGAAGATTATGTATGATCTTTTGGAGGATAAATACTTTAATGGGGATTTCATTGACGAAGTCTTCAATCCTTTAATTGAGAAGCATCGCCCGGAAAATGACAGACCTACAAGCGGAAAAACAAATTGATGAATTAAAGAAACTATTAGACGATAACTTTGTCTATTCTTCCGTGGAATCATTTCCAGACCCAATGGGATACTTTAACCATTGGGTCCTTTTTGTGTATTCAGCCGAAGATCACAGGGACACTTTAGGAAAAGTTGAAACTTTAATTCATCCTCAAACCGGGGTTCTAGAGCTTTTTTGGAGTATTAAATGGTATTCATTGCTGAACCCCGTACAGGGTGTCTACGAGCCTTTATATGAATACGATTGCGGTTACAGTGACTCTTTGGGGGTGTTTATTGAAATTGTAAAAAATAAACTGTATAAATTGGAATCTCAGAAGCGTGTAGACATTCGGAAAAAGAAAATCGCTGAGGAATAGGACGGAGCTTAGGCTCCGTCCTGTTTTAGTATAAATAATAAAAATAGAAACATTAAGACAGTTAAGAGGTTTTTGCATGCTAGTCAGCGGTGGAAAAGTTTTAGCGATAGACAAGGTCAAACACGATGGTAAGACCTTGACAGGCGACGGCTGTTTTGTGCCGTTGGGCGTTGTTGGATTTTTAACTGAAAAAGATGCGGATAATCTGTATCAGCATATCGGTAATTACGTTGATGCTGCAGCATTGAACAATTACTATACCAAAACAGCAGCGGATACGCGGTTTGCACAAATCAGCAACGTATACACAAAAACAGAAACGAATTCGTTACTTGACGGTTTGACAGCGAAGTTTGATGAAAAAGGTTCTGCTGATGCCGTTAAGACATGGGTGACCAATGAATACATAGATAAGTATGTATTATCATCAACATACTATACTAAAGAAGCAGCAGAGACAGATAAGCAAGCCATTTACGGTTCTATTAACAACCTAAATACTAACCTAACAGTTCGTGTTATTGCTGCTGAAGATAGCATTCGTGAAATCTATAATGCTGGCTATGTAAATGTTTCAGGTTTGAAAAATTATGAACCTGATAAGCAATATGCAATTTATTGGAAAGGCCAGGGCAACGGCTGGGATTGGCAGGAAGTAACCGGCGGCGGAGGTGGCGGCGGTGATACTGTTACTGCGGAAAATGGTCTGTACGCTGATTATCGTCTTGGAAAACGATGGATTGGTATAGATGAGCCTTTCAAATCATTCCTAGACTATGCAGTAAACAGTTATGAAACATGGGATACTGTTACTGGGAAACAGGATAGCTTAACAAATGAACAGCTGTCAGCAATAAGTTCAGTAAGTTCTTTAGCAGACCAGCTAGATGAAGCACTGCCGATCACGGGCGGGCAAAACATTGATGTTGCTAATAAGAATGGAATGGTAACAATTTCATACACAGGTAAATCCGTTGAACTGATTGATGCAGCAGAAAAACCAACAACAGGTGCTGCGAATACCATCTACATGGTTCTTGAAGAAATAGGATAAATACTGTAAAGGAATTTATATGGCTAAAGTTTTTACAGAAGTTTTTAGCGGAAGCAACGCATATCCTATTTGGGATAAACAAGCTCATACCGACATTAATGATCTTTCAGCTAACTTTACAGCGCATAGTGCTAATGCTGATATGCATACTACGGCTGAAGAAAAAACAGCATGGAATGCAAAGCTTGATGCAACAGCATTAAATGATTACTATAAAAAGAATGAAACCTCAGGTGCTGAACAAATCTCAGGTGCATTAGATGCACTCGACCAGCAGTTCAAAACATACATAGATACAGTAGCTGAAGCAATAGAAGCAGGTTCTGCAGCTGGTGATTGGGTTAATGCAAATGGCTATACTGTACTTCAGGCAGTCACAGATGTAGGAACTGTTTCTGGTGATTTGATTTCATTGTCATCAACTGTTACGGCTCATACCGAGAATGAAGATGTCCATGTTACTGCCGGTGATAAAAGCCGTTGGGATAGTTATGAAGGCGCCATCACGGTTTTATCAGGTGCCATTGATGGTCTTTACACAGATGTTTCAGATGTACAAGATCGCTTAACGAATGTTGAAAATGATCTTGGAAGTTTACAGACAGATGTGTCTGATTTACAGACAGATATTTCAACACTTAATGATCGCGTAGACACTGTTGAAACTGATCTTGGTAAAAAGGCTGACCAATCTTCACTTGAAAGCTATGTTCTTAATACAGATTTTGATGATTATAAAACATCAGTCGCAGGCGACATTGCTAAAGGCGTTGCTGCTTCTGCTTGGATTGACAACTTTACGCCTACTTCGCCATTATCTGCTGGTGATTATATTGACATCACAAATGATGTCGTGTCAGTAACTGGACTAGATACGATTATTCACGGCGAAAATAACGTAAGTGCAGTATGGAATGATGAAACATCAGCATGGGATGTTGGCCTTGAGAAAGAAGAAATTGCTTACGCTCGTTTCACAACGAATTCAGTTGCAGCAGCAGATGAAGCAGCAGATGTTACTGTCACTGGTCTTAAGACGGCAGAACTTTATGGCGATAAGATTACATCAAATACAGATTCCATTACCTTACAGCCAGGTCTTTACCACGCCGATGTAAAGTTAATGCTTCGAGTGACTACGCCTTCACCTAAGTGTGAAGCGGTTAAACTTGCTGCAGGTTTCTCACCCGCAAGATCTACTGAAATTGATCTTGACTGTTCATATGTGCATAATGAATCTGTTTGTCTATCATTTGATGCAATGGTTAGCGAAGAAGCAGATGTTGACTTAAGCATTGAAAATCTTCCAGCTGGTGTTGGATATACGCTAAGCTATTTTAACATTCATGAGATTGTGAATGTTGCTGGACTATTGACAAGTTCACAAACGGATATTGTTGCTGGCGATGGTTTAAGTAAAGACGGAAATGAACTTGCAGCTAAGCTAGGTGGTGGCCTTAAGTTTGATGACAATAAAAACATTACTATTGCGGTTGGTAATGGTTTAAAGATTTCACAATCTGAATTGTCAACCGATCTTGAACTTGTGCTTGATGATATTGCCGAAGAAACTGTTCGGGAAGTACAAGAAATGGCCAATGACCTTGATGAAAAAGTTACTACGACATATGATTACGCTGGCATTACAACTTATTCTGATATGTCACAGTACGGAGCAACTACTGGAAATGGCGTTTTAATTAGATATCTTTTCTCGGTGCCAATTAAGAACGTTGTTTACATTCGTGGCATGAATGCTGAAGATGCAGGCAAAGTAACAGTTGTTGGCGTTTATGCATCACAATCATATACACAAAAGCCAATTATGTTTGGCATCTATGAATATAACCCTGAATACAAGCATGACGATGGCACATTAGGAAAAACCGTCGCATTGTGTGATACAGGCCCAGTTACTCTTAAGGCTGGATTTAATGAATTTGAGATGGTTCACTTTAACAAGTATGGTGAAACTACGCCAAATCTTAAATCTAGCTGTATTTACTACGCGGCAATTTATGTTTCAAAGAACGCAGGTACAGGTATTGAATTAGCTACTTGCCCAGGTTATGATGTAAGATTCAACGCCAATCCACAGCTTACATGTGACCAATCAAATGTAAACTTTGATTTATCAACAGATGCAGATAAAGATAAACATCTTGATGATATGGGTTGGGGCGACGTCGACGCAGCATATCATGAACTACCGCAGTGTCCACGTGTATTCATGCAGTTTAGAAACAAGAAAATTGTTGAGTAAGAGGTAAAGAATGCTAAGTACATATAACCGTAAGAAACTAAAAGCTCTTCAGACGCCTGACGAATTGAAGGTTTACTATAATTCATTTGAAAAGACCGGCTTAGAATGGAATCAGTATATCGGCCGAGTTATTATCAACGATTTCATTAAGCAGTTAGACGATAAAGAAGGTACTGATTTTGCTGCTTACATGCCAGTACTTACATACATTGAGTATGGTTTGTTTCAGTCAGCAATTCGTGTAATTGCTGACATAAAAATTCCTGGAATGGACTCAGCTAAAGAATGGCTGTTAAAGGCTCTTGCTGAAGGAGAAGACCGTTATGAATAAGTTTTTAACAAACCTCGGACAAGAGTTTACTGAAACAGAAAAAACCATTATTAAAAACAAAATAGAAAGCATCTTAGGAACCGACCAAGTCAAAATGGCTTGGATTCCAACCATCAGCAATGATGGCACAATTTCGTGGCAGTTAGCAGCATACTCTTCGCAAGCACCAAACCCAACAAATATCAGAGGTCCGCAGGGCGAAAAAGGTGAAAATGGTACAGACGGCGAACCGGGTACATCTGTTACGATTGCGAATATTGAAGAAGAAGGCCGAACACACGTTGTTAAATTCTCAGACGGTAAATCAATTACAATCACTGACGGTGTAGATGGTGCCGGTGTTGCTATCAAGGGCACGGTTGCTACTAAAGCAAACTTACCGACTGATGCTGAAAACGGCGATGCGTATATCGTTACTAGTGAAGATGGAAAATTATTCGTGTATGCTGATGGCTGGCCTGATGACGGTGTTGCTTTTACCGGCCCAAAAGGCGAACGCGGCGAAACGCCTTCATTCAGTTTTATTGATGGCGAAACAGGTATTGAAATTCACGTCAACGATAGCGAAGAACCAGTAGCAGTAATTCCGTACGCAACAGATGGTCGTTCGCCTAGCATTACAACTTCTGCTACAAGTACAGGTAATGTTTTGTATGTAGACGGCGAGCCGATGTGCACAATACTGAACGGAACGAATGGCACGAATGGAACGAACGGATACACGCCGTCTTTGACTTCACAGACAGTCACATCAACAGATGATACAAATAAGACAGGTACTGAACTTACATTCACATACCCAGAATCATGGCAGACGGATGTTGTATTTACAGCATGGAATGGAACCGATGGTAAAGACTGGGAAGGAACAACTGGGCGTCTGCTTCAAGGCGATTTCATTAAGCTAACACCTACAGGTGATGATCTTGAGATTTCAGTTACTGGTGATTTTGTAACATCAAGTACGATTGTTGGAACTGACCAGTATGCTTTAACTACTGCAGGCTGGGCAAAAGTACAAGGCGGCGAAGGCCGTACATATCTGTTTGACTCTGATACGTTGTCAGGCGATGGCACTGAAGGCAATGAAATTGGCGTTGATACAAGCGTGTTGGCTGGTATGTATTTGCCTCTATCTGGTACTAGTGAAGGTAAAACTGTTTCAGGCACTGTTGTATTTGAAAATTGTCATCTTACGATTACAAACACAGGTAATGCAGCAACTTATGATGCAGCAGCAACTGCTACGAATGGTACAGACGTATTCCCGTTTGCTATGGGTGCATGGATAAAGCGTCATGAGATTGGTAATGATAATGGCAACATGGCTGCTTTAGGTGTGGTTCGTGCCGATTTAATTGAAGATATCTTTAAAGCATCTCAGGATCCAAATAACTGCATAAACTATACATCAAAGACTCCTGTTTGTATGTTGCAAGTTGGTGGCGATACGAACCCATGGGGTGGTTGGGCTACACGTCTAATGTTTGCACAACAGGTTCATAGCGGTACGATTACTGATGACACGATAGGCGGTTGGTCTGGTGATAATACGCTTCATTTCATTCTTGAATAAATAAGTTGATATGAGTATTTCGTTTGGAAACAAAAATGTAAAAGAAATGTACTTTGGTAACAAAAAAGTTGCCAAGGTATATTTTGGCAATAAGTTGGTTTGGCCGAAAGCGATTGTTGATGCATGGAAATATCTTGTTGCTGAAGGCGCCCAACAGGCAACGATAAGACCAGCAGCTAAAGTAAAATTTAATGAACCAGTTAAATTATTAGGTTTTTCATTTTATACGATTTATAATCCGCCAGCCCAACAAAGTGGTTTAGGTATTTCAATTTCAAGGTGCGACGGCGATTTTGATACTGCTGTTAATTCGCGTGGAATGAAAATGATAGCTTCAACTGCTAGTCTTTCGTATTCAACGCCGCAAAAAACTGATTACGCAACCGACGATAATAAACCAATCTATAGAATTGATGTTACACCTAATGACACAACTAATGGTATACAGTTATTGCCGGGTTCATACTTATTTAGATTACCACATAGTAAAGAAAACCAGTATGAAGCTAACGGCAATGATTTGGTGTTTAAAGACAACGATGATTATGATGGATATTTTACAACATTTGCATATGAAAACACCGCTGAAGGGAGCTATTATAGTACATGGGATGATACGAGCTGGATAAAAAAATCGGGTAATGCTAGACTCGACATAAAGACTAAATCTGCGTTTGATGATGATCCAATCTTGACAGCTGATATAAGCTTGGTACAGGAATTTGAAACTGTTAAGTTTATTGCTACAACGGAATTTGCTGGCACAGTCATTGATCTTGCACCATTTATTACTGAATACAATTTTGATCTTGGTGGAACTGAAATCACAACGACGAACCAGATTGTGCCAATTGAGAATTTGAGATTTACCGCAAGGCCATTTACTCTTCCTGCTAAAGCAACAGCAGTTTCACGTGAAGGAAATGTTACTCCTGAAATTACTATTGATATGAGCATTGATGTCAACTTAAACTTTACACAAGATGAACTAAATGATAAAATGGTATGGACCGCTATGTGGGGTGATGTTGATTATGCAGATCAAATTGAATCATATACTTGTGTTTTTAGAAACGGTCCTTCGCCAAAAACAGAAGTAGTTACTAAGACAGAAGTTACAACCGCTGATTTGGAAAATGGTACATATCAACTTGTATGTACACTTAAAACCAAAAACGGCAATGTGCCAGTTTCAAAGTACAAAGATAATGTCGTGATAAATCACGACAATGATACTTATGCAGGTGAAACTACATCAAATGCAACATGGCTTTTATTTACGCCTACAGTAAATTGTAAACTTACAAGCTACACATTTTATACATTAAATCATGCAACGAGTTTTGCATCAGGTATCAATTTAATTGCTGAAGTTATAGATTCTACTCATAGAACTATTTTAGAAACCGGTAGTTTTTCATTAGGATCATCTGTACAACATACAAAGAAAACAACTGATGGTAAGACCATTTGGAAAACGACTTATAATTACACAAAGACTACTCCATTAACACTTACCGCAGGTCATACATATATGTTGCCTATATCATATGATGAATGGAATAATCATTCACATGCATGGACAACGAACACTGCGGAAGACGTAATTCCAACATGTGTGATGCAAGCCGGTGCTATTGAACATACATGGCAAGGCGACGGAAAAACTACAAATGGTACAAAGGCAATAATTAGTTTCACAGAGGTTTAGATGGTTTATTTAGTAAATAAAATTCTTAACACACTAGTTGGTACATTTGATAACACAAGCTATGCAAATGATTACTTGGTTGAACACGGCGAAGATGCAGAAAATTATTTTATATTAACGGAGCTTGATAGCATGAAATATGTTAATCGTATCGCTTATGTAGACGGTAAATGCGTTTACAATAATAAAGAATTTTGGACAAGCGATTTAAGTAAGTTTATCGCTGAATATGATAAGCACACTGTACAAACAATTCTTGGCGACAGAGAAACTGTTAATCAAGCAAGATTCATTTCTGAATATCATAATATGATAAACAAGATTAACGCTATTGACGGCCGTGCTGGTCAGATTGAATACAATATGCAGGTTGGCAAAGAGTTCGTTTCTCTATTCCGTGAAGAATGTATTCTTACCAATTTCACAAAAGAATCTGATACTTCTCCTATGAAGATTTTTGAAAAACTTACTCCAGTTATCGCTATGCTTGACGCAGGTGCATTCCGTGAAGCAAAACAGTATCTTGCTGGTTATCGTCAGATGCTTAAAGATGACTTCCTAACCGATGAACGCATTGATAAGTACATCGCCATGCTTGATGCAGCAGATGCTATTGAGTATGCAACAGAAGAAGATTACTTCTATACAGCACCTGAAACAGATGCTTAATTTAATTGAGGTCCAACGATGAGTTCCATGACATATAACGGTACACTTATTCGTTTAGCTGATAATGACATAGGCGTTACTGCGACCTCAGATGTGCCAGAACCAATTCAAGAAACGAAAACAACATCGTATAATAAAGTATCTGGCCAGTTTGCAAGTGGCGATGACAACGCGTCAAAGTATAAGTACATCTATGCACTGCAAACATATGTTCCAGCTGAAGATATCATTCTGTCATCATACGGCATTTGCGATGGGCATGGAAGTCAAACAACGGAACCGATGCAAGGCGGCTATGTTTTTGTTAAAGATGATCCAACCAGTTATAGTAATGGCAAGATGAAACTGTTGCTAACGCCTTCGCAGGTTGAACTTACAAATGCTGGTACATCACAAAAGTTAGATTCTGCGTATTATCACTTATATACATTAAAGAAGCCTATCATCTTGCATAAAGGTAAAATGTATCTTTTCCCCGCAGCCGGCAACTTGAGTAATCAAGCCAAGACGGAAAATGCTAGCGAAGAAAACATTATTACTTACAGCAAGAAAACATTTAACCGTAACCGCATTTGCTACTGTTCAAATACAGAAGTAATCAGCCCTGCTAAACTTGCAATGCGAAAAGATACAGATGGTGAATGGATTGTGAATGATACCGTCTATACAAAATTTTCAAAGAGTGGAAGCGCGCCAACAGTGCTTCAGTTCAATGGCACAGGTATGGACGATGGGGTATTTGTATGATTCTGAAATTTGGCAATAAGTTGCTAAAGCTGGGTAATAAACTACTTTCATTTGGCGAAGGTTCTAAGTGGGATCTTTCAAAGTTCTATTCAATACCTGAAGTCTATGCTTCATTGAATGCAGGCGATAAGATTTCATTTGTTATTAGACATGCAGAACGTAATGCAGACGACTACGGCGACGAAGGCAAGCTAAATGCAAATGGCGAACTTCAAGCAACTGCATTAGGCACTTTGCTTCAGGGCGGCATTGCAGCACAGAATGATATTGCTTTATACGCAACTTCTGTGTATCGTTGTAAACAGACTGCTTCACTTATTGCCAAAGGCAGAGGCGATACCGTTCCTGGTGTAGATGATTTCATGGATGTAGCTGTTGCTAGTGATCTTTTGAGAGGTCACGCTTATACTATCGTTGAAGGCGGAAATTCATGGGATGATCTTTCAAGATATGCTTATGGTCAACCGTATGAAGGTGAGTATAAAGATCAGAAAACCATTTCAGATAGTATCGTTGAATACGCAACGCCTAAGGATAATGATAAGACAATTAACATTTACATTTCACATGACTTCTGTATGTTGCCTTTAGTTGCCTATGAATCTAACAGAAAGATAGACATGCGTTTCTATGAAGCGGGTGGTTCGCAATGGACAACCGGCAAATGGATAAATTACCTCACAGGTATTGCAGTTATTAAGCGTACTTCCGGCGAGGTTGAAATAGTCAATGTTACGGGTCTTTCTACCGGGGTTACAAACACAGGCTCACAGCAGCAAGGGCAACCACCGTTATCCTAAAACATGCCTTTAAACGTCTTATAAAAGTGGTGCTCGATGCACCACTTTTTCTGTATAAATAAAATATAGAAAGGATTTTTAAGTATGCTATTAGAAGAGTTTAAATTTTTGGTTGAAGAACTAGGAAAGATCAACGATGATCCTGAACCTGTTCATGACGAAGTTCCGGAAGAACATCATCACGAAGAACCTGTTGAAGAAAAGAAGCCAACCGATATGCGTGCCGCAATTCGCAAGGCTATTGAACCTTCTGTAGCCGTAGCCAAATCAATCATTGAAGCTATTGGCGATAGTGCTGAAACGACAGGTACATCTAAGAAAATGAAGGACCAAGAACAGCAAGTTAAGAACTTTGAAAAGCAGGCTAAAGGTGCTTGTGAACAGGTTATCTCAGTTGTTGAAGGTAAACACTTTGTACCTGATAAACACAATTCTTCACCACGTGCATATAAGATTATCCGTCATAATGATTCTCGTGATGTTGACGCGGTCAAGCTTTCGCTTGCTATTATAACATTCTATAATTCTCTAGGATAAGAGGTAATGTATGGCAGCCAGTTTAGTTGAACAGTTGAAAGACGTAGCTGAATGGAACCGTAGAACGGTCGCAGACGGTGACTGGATGCAAGCCAATACTTTCACGCCGATGTACCAAAACATCGTACTTATTGCGAAAGCTATGGATGATAACGGCATAGCCGAAATACCAAACATTAAGCAAAATGCTGAATTAGGTAAAGCTGCTTATGATGAACTAGCCAATTATGATCTTAGCAAAATCACGAACTCAGCTAAGTCTGGATACGCAGCTTATCAAAAAGTTTCAGCTATTGATTTTAATGCGCTTAGTGCATCAGCTGCATCAGGTGTATTGGCATACCAAAAAGTTTCAGCAGTAGATTTTGTAACACTTAGCGCCGATGCGCAGAATGGCGCACGCGCCTGGAATAAGGTTTCTTCGTATGAATTGCCGAAGATCTATACATCAGCAGAAAATGGCAACAGTGCATGGTCATGGCTATCTGGTAGAACTGCGCCCATTAACACAGCGGTTACTAACTATAAGAACATTGAAGGTTCGGCCAAATCTGGTATGAATGCTTACACGACGCTGTTAGCAAATTCAGCTAAGTGGAATAGTGCATATTCATCAATCTCAGCAGGGTCTGGAATCTGGAACAGCGCTTTTAGTGCTATATCAGCAAACTCTGGTAAATGGACTAGTGCGGCTGCGACGGTTGGCAATAGTGCAGCAAAATGGTCATCGGCAACTGATCTTATTAGGACAAAATCCGGTTCATGGAATGACGCCTATGATACTGTTTACGCTAAAAGCGGCGGTTGGGAAGCAAGCTACAGCGCAGTAAGCAGCCGGTCAGGAAATTGGATCGGTGCTTATAATAAAATAACCGCTGGTTCAGCTAACTGGAACAATGCTTACACGACTGTACAGGGCAATAGTGCCAACTGGTCAGCTTCATACCATTACATAATCACAAATTCTGCAGTATGGAACTCAGCCTATTCAACATTCACAGGTGCTTCTGGCGATTGGGTAAACACATATAAAATTGTTTCAGCAGGCTCAGCTAACTGGAACAGCGCATACGGCGTTTTCTCAGCCGGTTCAGCTAAGTGGAATAGTGCCTATTCATCAGTTTCAGCAGGTTCAGCAAACTGGAATGGTGCATACGGTACGCTATCAGCGGGTTCAGCAAAATGGAATAGTGCCTATTCAACAATCACAGCTAATTCAGGAACTTGGAATAGTGCTTATAAAACTATTAGCGATAATTCAGCAAACTGGAATGGTGCATACAGTGCGTTATCTAACGGTTCAGCTATCTGGAATGGTGCATACGGTACGCTATCAGCGGGGTCCGGAATCTGGAACAGCGCTTACAGTGTTATATCAGCAAACTCTGGTAAGTGGAACAGCGCATGCTCAACTATTTCATCAAATTCAGCTAACTGGAACAGCGCATATTCAGTAGTTTCAGCGGGTTCAGCAAAATGGAATAGTGCTTACAGTACGTTAACCGCTAGTGGCGATAGATGGAATGCTGGCGTTACCTCATTAAGTTCTGTATCAGGTGCATGGAATACTGCAGCTGGACTAGTGAAAGCAAGTGGCGATAAATGGAACGCGGCTTATGGATGGTTGTCATCAAACTCCAGCCATTTTGTGTCAGGTTCATATATCTCAGCAATAGCCGCGGTTTATGAGGTACCTGCAACAAAACAGGATGGCACGATTTACGCACTGATGTTTGATGTTGCTTAATGTGAGGACACAATGGCATACGTTGAAAAAATCATTGGTACAAAACCGGTAAGCCGACAGACGACTGCTGATGGTCTTTGGTTTACTTCTGGTGTGATTGGCATAAATGTTACAAACATCAAAACTTTAGCTGAGGCACTAGATGAAGCTGACTTGCTAGATTTACCATCAGTTAAAGCATCTGCTGCATTAGGTGCAGCAGCGTCAGCAACATTAGCAAAATATAACCTGTCTGCTATTAAAAATTCAGCCGAATTTGGACAGGCTGCGTGGAATAAAGCATATAGTTTTAATTATTCTGGCTGTACTAATTCAGCTAAGACTGGCGCTGAAGCATGGAAACGTGTTAAGGATGTAAGAATTGCCGACATCAGCGCAGCAGCAGCTCAAGGGCAAAGCGCTTGGAGCTGCGTTTCTGGTGTTTCATTTGCCGATATGTATACTTACGCTGTGAACGGTCAAAAAGCATACACAGCATTAAACGGATTAAAAACTGGCATTGAATACTTAACGGCAAATTATGAAACCATACGTGACGCTGCCAAATATGGAGCTGAAGCTAGTGTTGCTAGTACAGCGGTTCCTATCTGGAACGCGTTAGCCGCCGCAACAGACGCTAGCGCATCAAAATGGAATGGCATGTATCAGCTTTTTCAAAGTGATACTATTTCAGGTTTTAATAAATGGCAAGAAACATATAAAACAGTAAATACCAATTCAGCTGGTTGGAATAAGCTTACATCGGCTGAGAAATGGCAGTCTTTCTTTGAAACTGTTTCTACCCATTCAGGTACTTGCTGGGAATCATTGGCCTCTGCCATTTCAGCGTTTGATAAGTTAACGGCCGCATCAACATCGGCTGACAAATGGAGCAGTGCATATTCATCTGTCTCAGCTGAATCAGGATATTGGGGTGCTTTAGTCGGCCTATCAGCAACATCAGGAAAACAGTGGAGCAATTACGGTTCTATCATATTGGCAAGTGCATCTAATTTAAATAGTGCATATTCTATTGTGAACAAAAATTACACAAATTGGAACAGCACCTATGATGTAAATGTTACGAAGTGGAATACCTTGACGGCAGCAGTTGATGCAAGCGCTGGTAAATGGAATACTTGCACAGCTAGCACTAATGCAAGTGCTGGTAAATGGAATACTTATAATACTGCGGTTACAAATAGTGCAGCAAAATGGAACATATTAAAACCTAGTGCTGACAAATACATGACGATGAAAACTGCAGTTGATGCAAGCGCTGGCAAATGGAATGCTTTAGTTGATAATTCAGCAACTACTTGGGATAAAATGGCAACAGCATACGATGCGTTAAAGGCTGATCTTAATAATCTATTAACCCAAGCCGCGCTATCAAGTAAACTAAATGCATGTAAAACTACAGTATTTAATAGTGCATCAAACTGGACGTTTGCTTATACACAAGTAGCTGTGAGAATGGGAATGTGGGATTCTATACCAAAATATATAGCAAATTCAGCTGAAACTGTTGACAGCATGAGAATCAATGTAAACAACAGCTCAACGTATTGGAATAGACTATATACTGCTAGTACGAACGATTGCTGGGTCAGAACTGGCACTAATGTAACGGCTGTTTTTTTCCCAACAGAATGCACAGGAAATAGACACGGCACAGGAAAAAACACATTATTATTTTGTGAATAGAGGATATTATGGCTGTACCAATGAATTTAGTTAGTTTATTTGCTAAAATCAAAATGACTACTATCATACCAGGCAGAGGTGAATATACATTGTGGGACGAAACGAAAGGCCTTATGCCTTTCGCAACTAGGTCAGATCCAAAAAATCCAAATGAATGGTTCTTTTCACCGGTATTTCACACAGGTTCAAAACTCGCAACACTTCCACGAAAAGCGCTGCGCTTAATTAAGTTTGATGTTACCTGTGGTAAAAAACTTAATGATGTATTTTACTTCAAAGATAAAAAGTCAGCTGAACGGAGATTTGCAGGAGATGCGATGGCGAACGGCGGTTATCCAATGTGGTTTCATGGCTTTCCGTCTGGGTACATTGGTCCGGACGGTGTTGTGTCAAGCATGAATTCAACGACTTCTAAAGATCAGCGTTTATATACATCCCCTGCTTGGTATCGTGATTTTTGTGGCAACTATTATACTGGAGCAACCGCAAAATCAGGTTGCTTTATGCAACATGTATATTCAGCAAATCAGCTATTTGACGAGGCGACTGGTAAAAAATGTTTTTCATGGGAATCAGACTCCGGATGCATCTTAAATGCATGCATTTTACCAATAGTGGAAGAACCCACCGGTTTTAGTGGTTATTCGCCAAAACCATACGGTTTTTTGCTTGGACTAAAAAATCAAGACATTTGGCCATCAACAGCGATGAATACGGTCTTCGGCGTACTATTTGGTGTTCCAAAAGAAAATACAGTTCATACAATGGCTATGTATATTAAGTGTGGCACTATGCATGATTTATATCCTGATGGAAAAACGCCAGCATTTCCATATAAGGATGATGCGAATCATGTTATGCGGCTTTCATATAAATTTTCAGCGTCTGATAAATCGCTGAGTGGCACCTCTGTGAATCCAAATATCTGTCGTTTAATTTCTGTTGATAACAGTTATAAGTATTTTGTTTTGAAAGGCCGATATAAATTCACATCAGCGAACTGTGCGATATTTACACCGCCAACGGTTGCTTATTCAGGAAATAACACGTACCTGGGAGCACCAGCGGTCATACTAGATTCATGGATCTCATTCCATGAAAATAACCCTTAGTCATAAAACTTAGTGAAAATTGCCAAGAGTACAGGCGGCAGTTGCTCAGGCAACAACCTGTACTCTTTTGGTATAACAAGCATGAACTCAATTTCTTCTTCAAGAATGACGGTTTCGTCTTTAGGGCGATATGCTACTACTTCAGGATATTGCTTATCCAACTGAGCCATAGCTTCATTATATTCAACGATCATATCAGTGATGATAGGTTCGCCGTTATTACCAAATTTGCCCTCGCCTTGGGCATCGCGGTCAATAAATTTTGCTGCCAACTCGTTTTTCTTGGCAACATATTCTTCGGCGCGGTCGGGTGGCATCATACCAGCAGCTTTTAACTTAGTTTCAATGATCTGATCTAACATTTCAAATATGTTAAGATTATCTAAAACTAACATGCTCCAGTTCTTCGAAGCACCCGCCTGTGTATACATCATTCTAAAGTATTCATCAAGAACTTTAATTTCAGCAATAGATAGTTTCACTTGTTTTTCCATTGCATAATCAGAAATACGATTATTCATTATATCCTCTTTGTATGCGGCCACTGCTTGGGGTGAATGTAAGCTCGCTAAATTTAACTTCATTATTTATACCATACAAGTCAACACGTACAAACTTAAAATCGGATGCTAATCTGTATACATACGGTTTCATCTTTTCAAGCATTTCTTCTGTGTAATGATTAAATGCAAAATTAAAGATACCTTCATTAAGCTGCCATGTTGGTTCATTGCCGTCTTTATCAAACCAAGCAATAACTTGCTCAATGTTTTTGCTTATCTTTCGTTGAAGATTGACTGTTACGATTTCACCGTTTTCGCACCAGAACTCCCAGTTCATCAGATGTCCTAAATAAGGTTGAATGATAAAACCTTTCACAATGTTTTCATATTGCCATTCATAACCGGTGATGTAGGCAAAATTTAGCTGATACCATTCCCACACCTTTTCTTGTATGTATGTTGGGTCAGTGCCATCAGTTTTATCAAACACAATGTTCCAACCTGAACCGTGATTCATTCTTAATATGTATTTGCCATTTGGTAAATTGTGCCAATCATTATCAGTAAGATAACCACGTGAATACATAGTTGGTTCAATAACAAGTTCGCTTAAACCCATGTTATGTAATTCGTGTATAGCATTTATCTTATCAGCCCAGTATGCTTTTCTAGGATCTTTGTCATATAACTTATAATGGCAAATACGGTCAATTATGTTACGCGGCGCTTCATAATCAGCCCACGGCACTTCTGTATCAAGCCAGTGTTTTGCATAAGCCAATTTATCTTCAGCGAAACGACAATCGTTATATAAAGACGGATGAAGACCCGCAAGATATTCCTTGCGGTAATCTTCAGGGTTCATTTGCTTAGGTGGTTGAAACATCTAGTATACCACTGCAAGGCGTAAAGGTAGCCTCGCCGAAATAGATTTTGCCATTTACACAGTACATATCTACACGAACGAATTTATGTCCTTCGGCGATCTTACTTACGATAGGTTTCATGCGTTCAAGAATTTCTCGTTGTGAATTGTTTAGATGCAGCATAGCAGGTTCCATGCCAATATACCAAGGCGGCATATTTCCATCTTTATCAACGAATGCAACATAATCCTCGTAGTTCTTGCCGTATTTCTTCGTTAGGCCAACACCTTCAATGTTTCCATCTTTGCACCAGAAACTCCAGTCAAGTGGTGTTTCAGTAATAAGACGCTGAATAAGAATACCTGGCTTGATGAACTTATACTGCAATTCATATCCTGAGATGTAAGCATAGTTTGTATTAAGCCATTCGTTTAACTTATTCAAAACCATCTGCTTATCAGTCTTTCCGTGAGTATACTTGATATTCCAGCCAGAACCATGATTAGTCTTAATGATGTAGGTTACACCTTCTTCCAAATTCTTAAAGATGTTTTCATTTGCTTTATTCATGTAGCATTTTAGCTCACAAGGAATAAGTAAATCCTCTAAGCCAAGTTTTTTCATTTCATGATACACAGCAATTTTGTCGCTCCAATTTTGCTTTTTAATGAGCTTTTCGTATGGTGCTGTAATCAAATCAATCTTCTCTTTACAAATGACATCTACTATGGTTTGCGGGTCATCTAAATTGATTTTACGCTGACTCAAAAGCCAATCTTTTGCGTATTTGACCTTATCACTTGCAAAGCGACAGTCATCATAATCATTACGAGGAATTAGTCCGCGTACATACTTTTCACGATATTCGTTTAGCATAGACCTAATAGTCTCCATGTTTCAAGCATTGTAAAATCTGGGGTTATGTACCCACCAAAATTCTTGTTGTTCTCAATAGCAGCATTATACCACTGATGGTCAACAGCAGCAGAGCCTCTATTCCATTTCATTGTCCAATCAGAACGAGATTTAATATGATAATGATAAAGACGCAGGCAAGCAGTTGTGTCAACGCCGCCGTATGTTGAACTTGAAAAACCTACGCCGTTTACGATTGAGCGGCGAAGACCGTTAATCAAAGGTACATGACCTTTTTCAGGCATGTCATGATTGAACTTGTATTCAATTCCTGAATGATATCTGACGAATACTTTACCTTGTGCAGATGTATCATTCCGACGATATACTGAATGTTCAATGACTGACTTATAACGAGTATCAGTTACTTCAGGTGTTGACATTAAAATCTGTGGCATAAGAATAGGCAAAGCAGTTTCAGTGCAGATAGAGTTTAGGTATTGGTCAACAGTTGGATATTCTTTGTCTTTGAACTGTGGGTCAAGCTTTTCAAACTGCTTCCAGTAATCAAGATAATACCAAATGTACTCGTCATCATCAATGAAAGCTACCCAGTCACCGTCTTTAAAGTTATAACGGTTGCCGTTTAAGATATCATCAAAAAGCTGCCACTGATTAGGCCAGCCTGTAATCGTTTCATATGTATCTTCAAGTGTGCCATCAATCTTAACGATGTCTTTTACATTGCATTGTGATTCGTTGTCAATGACATGAATAGTAAAACCTATTTTCTTATGGTATGTAAACCACCAATAAAAATCTTCTAGGCGATATGACTTAGTTAAAACGACAATGTGGTTCATTAGTAAATTCCTTCTTTAATTTTTTCTTCCATTACTGCGATGATTTCTTCAGCAACTTGTCTTTTCAGATTATCAGTATGATGTGTCTCCATGTACTCTTCATATAAAGATGTACCAAATTCACGTCGTGTAACTCGCTCAATGATTGAGTCAAAATTTTTGTCAAGATCTAGGTTACGGCAAACATAATCAAGAACATCTGCGTAACGATAAGCAGAAGCCATAGGCAAATTGCTTATGGCTCCGTTACAGATCTTAGCTTTCCACTGGTCAAATGTTTCAAGCTTCATCTATGAATTAACTCCTCTAAACGTATCATACAGTTTCACAAGTTCATTGTAAATTTCAGTCTTATCCATATCAGTTTCTAATTGGTCAACATACGATTTAAAAATCGTCAACAAGTTTAGTTGGTCAACCTCAATTTCCATATCAGTAGTTTCATTAGGATTATCACCGTTGAATGTATTTACAGGATATGCTGGCTTAAGTTTATTCAAGCGTTCAACCAAATCATAAATCTTTTTAGTTTCACCAATCTTATCATAAGGTATTTCAATATCAACCTGATTACCTGTAATCTTTTCTTCGTTAACATCAGGATAGATGTACTTAGTGAAGAGCATTGACTCATGATTATCAACCCACTCAAAGTTACCATTGCTAAAATCAAGAATGCCGTAACCGCGGGCCTGATTTCTATCACCTCGGTTAATCTGATAAGGCGAACCAATGTAAGTAACTGTTTGCCCATCTTGATATTCACGACGAGAACGAGTATGATAATGACCTGTGTATGTATGGTCAATCTTATCAATGATTTGCTTTACATAAAGACCGTCAGTACTTAAGTTATTTGAACCCATATCAAAGCCAACAACATCAAGATGAGCAAAGGCATACTTATAATGGTCAAGCACGATCATATCAAAGTCAATGTAGTTTGTGATCCAAGGTAGCATCAAAACCTTATTGCCATCAAACTCAACATCGGTCGGTTTTTCATATACTGTTACATTCGGCAAAAGGTCAAGCGACTTAAGTGAGTTTACTTCAGTCGTCGTTGTGTGATATATGTCATGATTACCAACGATGATATGTACCTTGAAGTTAGCAAAAACATTCTTGAACAAATCAATGACGACGTTTTCAGTGTTGACGTTGAGCGTCTGACGTGTATCAAATACATCACCGCAAACAACGATTGTGTCTATTTCCTTTTCAATTAGCTCTGGCACAAACTGGTTCTTAAAGAATCGCATCTGTGACTGCTGAAAAACCAAATCAGATTTTTTAACACCTAAATGTAAATCAGCTAATAAAGCAATCTTCATACTTAATACCCATCTTCATGCAAATTTCCATTACGATAGCCTCAAACCCATCCTGTGTACTTGGGATAGTTTTAAACTGACGCTTTTCTTTTTCAAGTAGTGTCTTAATTTCAGTATCAAGTTGAACTGCTTCATCAAAGTTTTGGTGTCTTCCTGCTTGAACATATTCACGCTTTGGATTTCGTCCAATAAAAAAGTCAAGCCTGTTTGTGTACTTTCGGTCTTCACCTATTGCAGCGTCAATGATGTGTTTTTCATTTGAGTAAATGGCACCTAACAGCAGTGGGCTATCAGTAATCATAACATCAACTTTACCATTCACTCGTGATAAACGAAACACTTGTTTTGCATTGACGTAAAGCTGGCACTTAAATGCAGTATCGCATTTTTCCCAAACCTTGTCCTTTGCATATTCAGTTACAAGTTCAGCATTTACGCCCATCATTTTAAGTCGTGAAAAGATATATGCAGCGGCAGTTGATTTTCCAGCACCTGGGCCTGCATACAAATTTACAAGTAATGTATCACGCATCTTCAACCTCTTCTATTTTTACTGTTTTATGAAATCTTTCAAATAGCTTTATAAATGATTCTGCCTGGTCTACTTTATCAAACTTAAGAATGTTACCATCAACATCGCGGCAGTATTTCTTGCTAGATTCTAATTCCACGGCAATTACGTATTTCATCATTTACCTACCTTTAGTTCAGAGAACATGCTCTTCTTTTCAATTTCAATAATTTCATTCCAGTTAACATCAATGTCGCTTAGCTTATGGCTAATAAGATAGATGCCAATGTTCTTGCTCGTTTCTGTTACGATGTTGTAAAGTGCTGACAAGAACTGAGATGTGCCGTTCGCATCAACACCAGCGTCCATAACTTCATCAATGAATAAGATTGAACAGGACCAGTTTGAAATCATCTTTGAGATGTCAAAGAATGAAAGCAGAATAGCCATGTCAATACGAGATCTTTCGCCACCTGAGAACTGCATGTAAGCTTGTTCAAAACGGCCAACCATAATCTTAGCTTCCATGTATTGGTCAAATTCAAGAGATACCTGAAGTTCAAATTTCTTTAAGTAGAAATTGATGCGCTGATTAAGAATCGGCAGCAGCTTCTTGAAGAAATACATACGAAGACCTTCATCACCAAGTACATCTATAAGCTTAGTATCAACTGCAATGCGATGGTTCAACTCATCAAGTGTCTTATTTATGACATCATATCGTTCAGACAGTTCCTGTAAACGAATTTCATTTTCAGCAGTAGTAAGATCACAAGTTTTTTCTTCAAGCTGTTTTACCTGGTTTTCAAGATCAGTTAATGTTTGCCGATTTGTCTTGAGCTTCACCTCTTCAGCAATAACCTTCTGGCTAATTAAATTGACGCGCTTTGTCATTTCATCAAACTTGCGCTTACGTTCAGCTAGTTCATTTTGTGCAGCTTGCAGTTTAGGAATATGTACTTCCTTAATTTCTTTTAAACGAGCACGAAGTTCATTAAAGTGATTAACAGCTCTTTCATCATCAAGCTTTTCGCCGCATATTGGACAAACTGCTTTACCGCCAACTGAATCTAAAGTTTTCTGAATGTTAGTTTTCTCATGATCATAAGCACCAATCATTGTTGTGACTTCAGCAAACTCTTCAGTTGTTGGCGCAGGTTCACCATCTTTAGCCTTTTCAATAGCAGCCTTGCCATTCTTTACATTTTTCTGCTGCTGTTCAATGACGACTTTGTATTCAGCAATAGAACCCATCAGCGATGCAATGTTATTAGCTTTAGTTTCATCAAACTGTTCAATGTATCGCTGAATCTTTTCAATGTAATTCTTGTTGTCAGTGATACCTGATTGGACGCCGCTAAGCTCAGAAAGCTGCAAGCGTTGTTCTGACTTATCCATTGCATTGCGTTTCTTTACCTCTCTACCCATTTCAGATAGAACATCAATGTTGAAGATACTTTCAATAAGTGAACGCTTATCAGCAATGCTCATGGTTAAGAACGGCTTATTACTTGTAACCGCAATGCCTACGATATTTTTAAATAGCCTTTCATTGATACCAAGCAACTTATCAATTTCTTCCTGATTAAGTTTCTTAGATGACAATGAAGCAATTTCATTTCCGTTTTTAGACAGTGAATAAATGTTAGGCTTTATACCGCGTATAAGTGTGTAAGAATCAGCGTTGATTTTAAATTTGAGTTCAACACAAAGTTCTTTACCATTATAGCGATTGATTAACTGCGCTATTTTAATTGCACGAAACGGGTTGCCAAACAAGCAGAAGTTAATCGCATCTAAAATCGTTGACTTACCTGAGCCGTTTTGTGCTTTAATCAGATTAAGTCCATCGTGAAAATTCAATTCAGTCCATTTATTACCGTATGAAAGAATGTTCTTGAATCTTATACTCTCAAATTTTACAAACATGTTTCATCCTTTTTTGCTTACTGTTAAAATATAAAAAAGAAATGGGTACTAACTTGAGTACCCAAAACTATTCTTAAATCAAAATTAGATGTTTGTCGTTGTAATTTTCTTATAATCAAGAAAGTTCTTAATCGTATAGTGCATCTGCTTTAAAGTGCCTAATGTTTCTGAAATGAAATCAAGATAGTATTTCTGTGTAGCCAGTTCTCTAAGCTTGGAAGTGTAACGCTTGTCAGCGTAAATCTGTGAGTCAATACCTTTCGTGGTATTTCCCCAGTCATAATTAGATTCAAACTTGTACTCTTTAAATAATTCTCCATAGAGTTCATCAAGTTCAATCTTTAGAATCTGAACACAGTAATTCTGATTTGTGTAAAGCTTAGTCCAACGCTGAATTATTGTTGGAAGCTGACAGTTCTTTTCAGCTACGTCCATTATTTTATCAGTCATCTTGGTATCTGCTTCTGCAATAGTTTGTAATTGTGCAAATTGAGTATTCGTTAAAGCCATATAAAATCCTCTGTATCAAATTTAATAAATTTATAACGATTTAAAGTTCAGCGGAAAATTTTCCATTTGCATACTCTTACGGAAAAATAAATCCCGCTCCGCAAAATCCAAAAACTTTTTTATATTTACTGTACAAAGCATGGTGACATACATAACTGTCACGGAAAATTATTTTCCGCATAAATGCAAACTTGAAAAATGTTATTATATTTTGTCTAAACATTTTAAATTCCTACTTACAGGAACGAAGCTCAACCCAATGATGTTATCGGCATGTGTAGGTCATATCCCAGAGAGGCTCGCTGGGCTTTGCATTATGTGTAGCTGAATGAGAAACGATTAACCACCGTTTCGTATGCCGTCACAGGCAGGTAGTATGTAGTCCGAGTACAGGGTGACCGCTCGGTAAGCCTACCATAAGTCCTCTTGCATGTCATACAGTTCACCAGTCAAAACAAAGACTTGTGTTTCTGGAGACAGTTTGTTCCCTTGTGGGCTTACTGTCTCCAGTTACCATATCAAACAAAGAATATAAATAGAATAGAAACATTTAATTCAATTTTATAAAGGAGTTTTGATATGAGAACACTACAGCGTAGACGAGCAAAGCGCGGCATGTATTCTACTGGTGTGACAACTTATCCTCGTACTATTAACCAAGTTGATAAAATTAAATCTGCTGAAAAGACTAATGTAAAGAAAATGTCTTTTGAAGAAGAGTATGAAGCTTTTATTGCTTTGGAACGAGCAAAAGCTGCAGCAGCGGAAGCCAAAGAACAGGAAGCTAAAGCTGAAGAACCTGTATTGGCACCAGGACTGTCTTATGTTGAAACTGAAGTAACAGAAACAACAGAACCAATTAAGGTTGAAGTCGTTGAGGAACCTGTAACTGAAGAAGCGGTAGTTGAACCTGTTAAGAAAACTCGTAAGAAAAAAGTTGAAGTAGCTGAAGAAGCCTAGTTTATAGGACTTGATTTGAGGGTGCCGCTAAGCACCCTCTTTTAGTCTTATAAATAATTCATGAAAGATATAACAATATGCAAAATAAATGAATCAGTATTAGAGATAAAGGCTGAAGATGATATTCTTCATAACCTATACTCACGATATTCAGCATACCAAGCAGGCTATCAGTTTAATCCTAAATTCAAGTGCCGTATATGGGACGGCAAAGTTCACTTGTTCAATATCAGAACAGGTATTCTCCCAATTGGATTCTTATTTGATGTTCTGCAGTATTGTAGGTCAAATAATTATTCATTTGACTTAGAAGGTATCACCTTAGAGGATCTGCGTCATACTATTGATGAACAAACATACCAGCAACAGATCCTAGACAACATGAAAAATTCTGGTAGAACGCTTCGCCCATATCAAGATGAAGCAGTTCGCAAAGCATTGACCTTTAGAAAAGGTATTTTGTTATCTTGTACATCAAGCGGCAAATCAATGATGCTTTACAATATCATCAGAAACATTCGTCGTGAAGGATTTAAGAAGATCCTTTTAATCGTTCCAAACATTTTGCTTATTAAGCAGATGTACGATGACTTCGTTGATTACGGCTATGACAATTACGAGCTAGAATTGACAAAGATGGGTGGTGATGAAACACCTGATATGTCAGCTCCTGTGTTAATCTCAACATGGCAGTCGCTGCAAAATAAGTCAGCTGACTTCTTTGAAGATTTTGATGCAGTATTCGTTGATGAATGCCTCGCTGGTGATACTTTAATTGAAACAAAAGGAGGAAAAAAACCAATTAAAGATATTAAAGCAGGTGAATTAGTTTTATCATTTAATAATAAAACTAAGGAATTTGAATATAAAGAAGTGCTTGAGACATTTATAAATCACACATCAAGTAAATCAGCTAAAATGATAAAAATAACATTGGAAAATGATGAAACGATTGAAATTACAGAAAATCATCCAGTGTTAACTAAAAATAGAGGTTGGGTTATTGCTGGTGAATTAACTGAAACTGATGAAATTGTTGATGTTAATTTTATAAATAATACAAAGGATGATTTGAGTGAAGACAAATCAGCTTTATAAATAAAAAAAATTTTTTTGGCGTTTATGATGCTGTTCTTCACTTTAAGCATCATAAACGCCATTTTTTTTTTTGGAGTGAAGACCATGAAAAAAGAACAGTTTATTCAAGATTTCTTTAGTATCAGTTTATCTTTAACATTTAATGCTGTTAAGGCATATAAAATGTTAATAAAATACATTGAGCACGATGTATTTTCAAGATTTCCAGAAATTTATGACGCACTAATAAAAAAATTTTTTTATAGTGATAATTTTTATTTTAAGAAACTGTATCATAAAATAAATGGATATATTGGCGGGTTCCATCATGAACCTATTAAAGGACACGTACCATGGAATAAAGGTAAAATTGGACGAATGCCGACTCCATGGAATAAAGGTCTGACTAAAAATACTGATGCACGTTTAAAAAATCTTTCAATAAGTAGGCGTGGTGATAAAAATCCATGTTCATATAAAAATAAACCTGATAGAACTTTAATGAATGTTAAACAATCTGAAACAATGAAACAAAAAATTCTAAATAATGAATTTACGCCAAAAACATCCAATAGACTCTGTCATAAAACATTAAAATATAATGGAAAAAATTTTAGATCATCATGGGAAATTATTTTTTATATAATAAATGATGAAAAATATGAATATGAAACAAAAAGAGTAAAAATACGTGTTAGATGGAAAAACAAAAATTTATATTTCAGATTTTTATGATAGTGAAACCAACACAATTTTTGAAATTAAACCTGATAGGATGATGTATGAAATAAATAAAGCGAAGTATGAACTGATAAAATCCGCATGTATTAAAGAAGGATTTAATTTCATTCATATTGGCGATGAATGGTATGAATATGTAAAAAATCATAATATGTATTATGATTTTTGTTCAACTAAAATTTCATCAGAAATTATTAAAAAATTTTTTGGACGATAAAAAATGAAAATTAAAAAAATTGAAATCATTGAAAAACCTGAAGAAGTTTATAATATATCTGTTAAGGATAATGAAAATTATGTTGCTAATGGTATAGTCGTTCATAATTGCCACGGCTCTCAAGCAAAGAAACTGTTTGGTATCATTGGTCATTGTGTAAATGCAAGAATCAAGATTGGAACAACAGGTACATTACCCACAGATGCAGCAGAACTGTTAAAAGTGCAGTCTGTGCTTGGTAGCGTTATCTTTGAACTTAAATCAAAGGAACTAATTGACCAAGGTGTTCTCACACAGTTGCAGATAGCAAATGTTATTCTTAAGTATCCGCTTGAGTTTATCATGGCTAACAAAGGTAGAGCTTATCAGGAAGAGGTAAGATTGGTAGAGGATTATAGCGGGAGAAACAAAGCGCTAGAATTCATTCTTCATCATACCCCTAGCGACCATAATATACTAGTGTTAGTCAATCATATCAAACATTTAAATGATATTAAAAAGTGGTGCGAGGAAGCTTTCCCTGAACGCGAAGTAAATATCATCAGCGGCGCAGTCAAAGGTAAAGAACGCGATGAAATTCGCGTAGGCGTTGAAAATAAAAACGGACTTATTCTGCTTGCAACATATCAGACGATGTCAACTGGTGTAAACATACCTAAGTTGCACGATGTCGTGCTATATGCAAACAGTAAATCAAAGATCAAGGTGCTTCAGTCAATAGGTCGTGGTCTTAGAAGACATGTTACCAAGAATAAGATCGTGCTTTATGATATTGTTGATGACTTATCATATCAGACAAGCAGAGGTCGTGTTGTTGAAAACTACTTATTGAAGCATTGGAAAGAACGACTTGAGTATTATAAGGAACAAGAGTTCCCATTCATATCAACCTCAATTAACATATAAATAAAGTATGGATCCTACAGTATTTTTCTATGATTGGAATTATGATCATACCAGCCATTTTTGGCCAGGTCTTATCTATTCTGAAGATAAGCGTCCGTATTGCCGTCCTGATTTAACTGACGATGAACGTGAAAACGATGACGACGACGGCGATACACAATTTAATGACGATGATACGCGTGGTAGTACTTATTTGACTGCCAACATACTTGATGGACAAGGTGCATACCAAAATAGCGATTTACTTACATATGTAAAACTATCATCCGCTTCACAAGGTATTGGATGGTCAGATGCAAATGCAGTATGGTATGATACTGTTTTAATGAAAGGTTCCGATACTGAAGTTTATTTTTATGATGTAGAAAACTATATTATATGTGGTATAGATGAATCTGGTGAAGTTTTAGATTTTATTAACTGTACATCTAAGAATTTGACTTGGAATGCTACGACAAAAAGATTCCAATTTACGTATAATGGTCGTTCATACGATCTGTATAGTTCTAAGGCAGTCAATGGTACATACAATAGAGTAAATAACTTAGCAACATTCGCAGCTGATGGCGCTATCGTTTTGTTTATACCACCTTCTGTAGGCAATATCAATACGGTTGGCGTTAAGTATAAAAAGAAAAGCACTGGTGATGATGTATACGCAATTCGTCATGCTGTTGAAATCGTTGCTATGTACGCTGATGTCATGGAAGTTGACCGTTTAAATGTTTATTCAACTACCCCAGAACTATCAGCAAATGGCAAAATTGAAAAAGTACAGTTTCATAAGTCAGCTTGGACGTATAATTCACGTAAGGTTTGGGTAAAGGATTTACGAAAAACATATCCACCTAATCTTGATGATAAAACTACTGCTGAAGATGTACTTAACAACGCATTGGCCGAGCCAACGAATCCTTGGAAGACACCTGATGAATTCTACAGCGACTGGAAACCAACTGAAACGATTGTAAAAGGACCGAATGGATTTGTTAAAGCATTTAGCCGTATCTTTGGTAAGAAGTATAAGACGTATAAGATTAAGGAAACTATGCCTGTTTGGTTCTGGTGTAATACTTTACGTAACTGGTGTACTTTTAAACACACTAAGCATCATACTCTTGAGCTATTTTTATGGAATGGTATGAATGGATGGGATCCTGCAACTAAGATAATTTTACCTGTTAAGAAACGCAGAGAGGTTTTAGCAAAATACTTATATGATGTAAAGCGATTCATCCGCGGGCCTTTCATTAGTGCACGTATCAACTATAATAACATGTATTATGCATGGCGCTCAATTAAGCTATCTGACGATACTAAGTTCTCACAATATGATGAAGACAGTTTTCAGACTGTTAAGCTTGGTAAAACATATCTAAACAACAAAGGTACAAGAAGATATCCATTCTCCATTGGTATTCCTCCTATCTTTAGAACTGTTGCGGGCGAAATTTGTTTGCTTTATTATCTGCGTATACCTGGTATGCAGTGGTGGTCTGACTTAATCTATAAAGAACATGTTGATTTTATCAACTCAGTTTGCCAAGCTTACTTTGGCAAGGGTGAAGATAAGACCATCAATCAACATTGGAAGAGATATACATTCGTTAAAGACATTTCTGAAGAATATGCCAATGAAGTAATTACTGATGAAAAGTCAACGCTGATTTATAAGCCAGAAATAAATACAATACGTGAAGATAATGAAGTACTTAACATTTCATTCACAATACCGCGTCAGTATTTTGAAACGCTGAACGGCACAGATGAATCTTATGTTGAGGAATGGAGTAGATAAATGAGTTCCGTTGTATTTAATGCGTTTAAACAAAGATTTCTAAATGGTGAAGTTCCTAAAAATGATACATGGACATTTCTACCGGTAAATAAAAAGTTTAATAACACATTCGTTCGTACACAGGACGAATTTAAGCTTGAGCAGTTTCGTTCACTTAGCGATTTATTTGACCATAACTTTGATGCAATGAATAATTCATACTTTGAAGGTATTCGCACAGACTATGATTGGTATAAACCATTAGATACAAGCGGAACATCTAAACCGATGTTCATCACATCCGGTGTTTTTGATAAAGATGGCAACCAATTATCAGCAAGTAACTGGGAAGATTTTCAGAAGACCGAATTTTATAAAGATGTTTCAGGCAACCGCGATGTAAATACTTATCTTGCATCAGGTGGTTTTTATTACATCCTAAAGAAAGATGAACTTCGTTGGTTTGCTGACCGAGTAAATTCAGGCAATAATAGAATCATCGGCGTTTTGGGTGATGGCATTGACGGTGTTATTCATGGGCAGATTGGTAAATCTGAAGATTACCCATTCCAAGGCGTATTTGATGGCAATGGCCACGCTTTAGAAGATGTCACTGTTATCTGTGATAATGATGATAATGGTCTTATTGGTATCTTAGGTTCGGAAGGTACAGTTAAAAACATCAAACTTATTAACAATCAAGGATTTTTAGATGATCCTGATAACGTTTCATTGAAATGTGAAAAACTAATTGACATAAATCATATCAAGAAGAATGGCCGAGACGTTAATGCAGGCGTTCTTGTTGGCCGTAACTATGGACATATCGTAAACATCGATGCACATGAATTAGGACAGTTCCGTTTTTCAGGTTTCGTACCACAGGTATATTCAGTAACAAACAAATCTGATAACTATAATGATTTTTCTACCATTCGTTCTAAGTTTGACGAAGGCGAAAATATGTATTACCTAAATTCCTGGTGTATCAATTCACCAGGAAATGTTTGCCCGTATGTTGGCTATTTTGCTGAAGGTCTTTTTGCACAATCGGCTAGAGGTTATGCGTATTCAACTGATGATGCTACTACAGCTACTATTCATTGCATTGAATCTTATCCAACACTAAAATCAAAATACAATGCTGGTATATGCGATGCAACGTTGGACTTATCATCTGGTATGACGAGATTTGGATTCTTCGTCAAGGCTGCTGCGGATCAAGGCATTTACAAGGACGGCGGTGAACATGATGCTGAACGAAAGGCATGTTTAACCGATCCGCTTTATTATCAGTACGCTGATACTGAGTGGGGAACAAACTGTGTACTTTTCTTAGGTTATACTGGTAAAGATGAACTGGGCAAAGACATTAAATACTTTATTGAGATTAACGGTACTGCTTATGATAAGAAGGCAAAGAAAGGACAACGCCGTTATTATTTCCATGCTGGACATTTTAACTATAAGAAAAATTTAACTTATAAAGTTCTAGGAAGCAACTTTAATAGCTGGGGTGAAAACTGGGGCGATGATAGTGATGACGATAGCCTGTCACGAAAATACTATTATCCTTTAGGTGATGGCGATAAGTACGCTATTAAGTGCGCGTTTGTATTTTCAAATGGCGAGGATGATGCTGAAACAAATGATGATGATGGCATTAGCGATGAAGACTTTGAAGTAAATGATAATGATATCCGCGTTTATACTGCTGACGGTATTCCTGCTAAGATTGTGTCATTTGACTGGACTGCTCTACGATGGACGCCATTGAATAAAGATACATCAAGTTCTGTATGGAATGATATTAAGTATAAATTGCATATTAGAAAAGGCGTTTATTATTATGGCGGTACTATTATTGACAACTCAGATATATCACAACCAGGTAAACCCAGAACATGGCTATTCTTCTTTGTTGTTAACGAAGAAAATCCAACTGTAACAAAAGACAGCAAGGATGACGCTGGTATAGGTTTACATTCAGCCTTGAATTTTGAAGAATATGACACTGAAACACACTGGTGTGGAACGGCAACGAATAAAGGGCGCTGGGCGTATTATGATGAAGAATTGTCAGTTGAAGATGCGTATAAAAAAGCATGCAACGGCGATTTTGGTATGGCAGTTCCTGAAGCAATGCGTTCAGCTTTAACTGATGCAGCGTCTGTTAAAATTGCAGATGACGCTTGTGCTGAAAAATCTTATATGTTCCACTGGGAATATGAAAAGAATACTACTGGACCTAATCACTACGCAACAAAAATTCTTGTTGACGATTCTGATAAGTCAGACCTTAGCGCGTATTTATCGCATCGTCAAGAGACATGGAAAGACGGTGTACATTTTAATGGTTTGCATAAGTATGATATGCTAGTAAACAGTAATGTGTATGCTGCGGGTACAATGGTATTGACTTTATTGCAAGTTTCTGATTTTCAGTATCGTCCATTTGTGCATGCATCTGAAACTGATAATTTAGTTTATGTAAATGAAACAGATCCAACTACATGGAAAAGTAATCCATCTTTATTCCCAGGTGCACGTTTTGGTGATGTTTCTGGAATTTATGGTTTTGCTCCAACCTTGCAGTATTTTACTGACGCTGCGCGTCGTTATGCAATGAATCCAAATTATTACGGATTAGACGTTGATGGTTTCTGGACTACAAACTGTGTTCGCCCAGATCCTGAGAACGATCCTTGGAAAAACCAACATACAGGCCGTGAAAGCTGGATTTCAACTCTGAACTTTAACTGGAATATCATGCGCCACATGTTTGATACCGAAAATGATTATTATAAGCGCATGGCTGAATATGACCAGGTTAATGATCCTGAGCCATACCGTTATGATACACACATTGAAATGCATAACCAATTTATGCCGCCCGAGGTTTATAAAGGTCTTGACTTTACTGATGAAAAGTATTTTAAGTCGGACTTGCCACATGCAATTTTAAACAAGCCACTGCGCATGAATAACATGGCTCGTGCTGCATACTACATTTCACCAATCGTTGGTGCCAATTATGGACGCATTCAACACGTAGTTGTTAGCTCTGAACGAACTAATGTTGGAAACTTTGTTGGCTTTATTGGTTCTATTGCTGGTAAACAGGAACGTGGCTTTGTTGACTTCTGCTCAGTATACGCAAAGGATAAGTTTAAATACTTTGAAAATGAACCTGTGAAACCCAATTATGATACTATGGACGAATCTGCTTTCTCAGCTGCAATGGCTAAGTATGATGATGCTTGCCGTAATTACAACTATCAGGTACGCTATAAAACGACACCTATCATGCCAGCAACAGTTTCAGAAGCAGTTCAGACATTAACAGAAAATCCTGATTTTGATTGGAAAGATTATGAATACTATCCGAAAGGCAGCGATACAAAAATTGATGAAGATGAATACAGTGCAGTATCGTCTAATCCTATTCTGACGAAGGATTACCTTAATAAGATAGGAGTAATTAGATATATTGATACAGACTCAAAAACTGATTGGATAAATGCTGGATTTAAGGTATATACTAAAAATCCTGACTACATCTATGATAAAGCATTCTTTGACGCATCTGCTCCAATTCGTGCATTTACATCAGCATGGTATGATGACTACAATGTTACAGCTGAAAATGTAATGGATGATGTTGTTACTTATAAGCTACGTCCGATCTTTAATGCAGGTGGCTTGTTTGGTAAAGTTGTGCCAACTTATAATATGAATACGCTTGACATAACTGGACTTATGCCAATGTCCGGTACAACATTCCAGAACTGTAACGTACATTACATACTTGATGATGCCGTACCTGAAGCACAAATAACTGATGTTACTTTGTTGTCAGCATACTCAAAAGATATTCATGATACATTTGGCGCTATTGCTGGTTTGCTGGAAGTACAGACATCAGAAACATGCCAGTGGAATAAAAACGTAAATAACTCAATTGTGTTGAATGAAATAAACGTATCTGCCCAATGCAATGCAAATGAACCTGTACTTGCTTTTGGTTTCATGTCGTATCAGCCTAATGAGCTGCCTTCTGTAGTTGCTACTGAAGGTTCACCTCGTCAAAAAGCAGGTACACACGCAGGCGAATATACTGAAACTACTTACGCTATTGATTTACCTATTGTGATTAACAATAATGTTGGTGGTTCACGCCACCGAATGTCATACGCACCTATTAACCAATCATCAGCAGCGTTCTTTGCATTTTCAGATAACAAATATCCTACGTATAATGATGTCATTTCTGGTGAAAGTTCAAAAATGTATATGCAGGATATTGTGGATAATGTTTTCATTACCAATGGCAACGTGAATGTTAATAACTCAGCAATTACTTACTGCAACCCATCTGCTTTGACAATTTACATGGGTAAACGTGGCCCACTTAGTGTTGACAGTACATTTGGTTCAAATACTACATTCATTCCAGCTATGCCAACATTGCCTAATGAAAACGCATCAGCTTATTCAACGATTTCACTTGTAAAGGAACAGCTTGATAACCCGGTAAACACAAGAACGTATTGTGTTGCTCATAGTGAACTTGCTGCTGATGTTAATAAGTTCCATAAAACAACTAACTTCTCACCTATCAACATTGACTGTTTAAAGAATTCTGAGATCTTTAAGAAACAAGACGTTGTAGATATTTACTTTGACTATACATATTCTTCTAAGAGTGCATTTGTGGATGACTGGTCATTCACGCAAGATGTAAAGTTCACATCAGCACTTGATGTTGATAAGCATAACAGAGGTATTAAGCCGAATGACAACAACATTAGACTTGGATATGTATTCCGTGATGAACTGAATTATTCGGGTAATGGTTTCTGGTATAATAATAACTATCTACACTTAGGTAATTCAGTTTCACCTAAGCACATTAGAACCAAACTTGCACCGTCTGGTGCTCATCTGTATACTTCCGGTGCTGCAGGCTATTACTATAATAATGAAGGTGAACTTGTTTCTGCAAATGATGAGCATTCATTCGGCGGATTCTTGGTACTTGACTCTCAAGAACGAACAATAATGTTTATAGATAATACGTCAGGTGCGAAAATTGAGGACGGCGGTTCATATAACCTACAGTGCTCACCTGTTGTTTATGACGGCACATCTGGCGGCTTGCTATTAGAGGTTAAGTAATGTATTGGTCAGCTGAAAATCCTAAATACGTGTTTCCTGCATATAAGTATGCTTTAGGAACAAACGAAATTACAGGGTATAATGAAAATAACATTGCCTTGTCTTTCGTTACACAAGATGTAACTGCAATAACAAATAAAAACTTCTGGACACGTGACTGTGCATCGCCGTTCCTTCGTTATTCAGCGTTTTGGTTTGTGCCGGATAATGCAATTCAGTTCGCTGACACTTATTTGACAAATGTTACGACAGGATCGGTAAATAAAGACACTGATACATCATCAACTTATTCATATCAGTACATGACAAATACCGAACCTGAATACTATCTTTTTACGAAGGGTCTTAAAGGTCGTGAAAGATACATTTCAGCATGTCAGCTGATTAAAGATTTGGACTATGATGTAAATGCGTTTAACGAAGTTGTTTATGTAAAAGGTTCAAAAGGCATTAAAGGAACTGTGCCTGGAAGAAAGGCTCAGTATTTGACTCGTGAATACAACTTGTCAGGCATTTATAGCCAGGATCTTTATCGTGAGCTAAACATACCGGAAGACAATATCATTGAAGACTTGGTATTTTATCGTCCAGCAGAATCACTTGAATTTCAGGATCGTGATGATTTGGTTGAAAAACGACTTAAAGACTATGTAAAGATAAATAAGATCGTCGCCACAAAAGGAAGCAAAGGCTTCAAAGGCATTAAAGCTAAGAAAGGTATTGTGAACCCAAATAATAATGTTTATTATTCTGGACGAATACTGGAATATGGTGCTCGCGGTTTTATTCTTTCATACACTGATGATAATCATGTTGGCGGCGGAATGATTCCTATGACTTACTATGAATTTCCTAACCCGATTTACTCAAACATGGATTACATCAAGATTAACTGGAACACAAACGGTTTCATTGAGGTGAAGTAATGGCGATAGACTATAAAAAGTTTCCGTGGCTTTGCCCGACAACAGGTTATGACTTTAATCAAGGTGAAGAAAGTTCAATAGCCGGAAATATCGTTAAGGATTCTGAATCTGTTACATCGGAAGAAACAACAACTGATGCGTACGGCAAGTTTGGTTTAAAGCTGCTTTACTATAAAGTATCATTGGACACTCAAAAGGATGAGATTTACGGCGAAGATACTTTGCATATGATTGAGCGTTCATTTTACTTTAACGGCTATGTTGAACAAATCCCACCTAATGTAAGAACTTATCAACTTGAAGGTATATGGGGTGAAGATGTTATCACAATGTATGTTGGAAAGACTGCATTTAAGTATTGGTCAACATACGGCGGCGAAGACAGGAACACGCCGGAAGTATTTGATGACATTGAGCCAAGGATCGGTGATGTAATCTATTTTGAAGTCAATGATACCTTTTATGAAATCCGCGATGTAAAGAATTGGTCAGACGCATTTGGTCTTGCACAACACACTTACACAATTACTCTTAAGGTGTATAAAGATACAAAGATGACCATTGATACTGATAATGAAACTTTGAAAGATATCAATGACCCAATTTATAAAGTCGCTTCAAGCAAGCTTAGGGAAGCAGAACCTATGCATGACGACTTGTCAATAAATAGGTATCTTGAGGAAATTACAAAAGAAGGCGGCACGGAAGCAATGAACCCGCTTTGGGAAGACAGAAGTCAAGGCGAAACACGAATTGACCCATTTGACGGCTGGTAAGAAAAAATTGGCGCTTAAATTTCATTAAATCCCCAGACTTTATTACAGTTTTTTCTCTTATTCTTCTGTGGTTGTGTTGTATAATATAAGCACGGATAATTATTCAAATACCGCGGCAAAACCGCGGTATTACAGTTTTTTCAAAAAAATTCAGTTTTTTTCATATTTTTTCCTTCGCTACCATTTACAAGCCGGGAAATAGTTGTTATATTTTACTCGTAAAACAAAACAAACAACAACTGAGGAATTTGTCAATGTGCCAGGTTTGTGAAATGAGAGGTGACGGCAAGCGTCACATGGAGCTTAAGGTTCAATGGACCCCTCAAAATTCAAATTCCGTTCAGGTCAAGCAACTGCAAGATATTACTGTTTCAGTTGTTGACTGGACAAAAAGCGAAAACGAATGTACACAAATCGGCAAGATGAAGTATTGCTGGAATTGCGGCAGGAAATTGGAGGAATAAGATATGACTGAAAAGCAGCAGCTTCTCGTTGAAACTGGCCTCGCTGTTATTAGCGATTTTGCTAAGGTGAACAAGATCAAGATGCCTTAGATTGACATCATTGATAAGCCAAAGCGTGCCAATTATTGCGGAATGTATCACTGCAATAAGAAGAGCATTGATGTGCTCGTAAAGCGTTGTGCAAATCTTGCAAAAGTTCCCGGCTTCTCCTGGAGCCACCCGGGCTACTTTGTTGATAGGACACCTTTCGGCGTCATCTGCCATGAATTTGGTCATCATGTTGATAACATGCTTAATCGTATGAAAGGCATGCCCAAGTACAAAGGCGAAAAGGTTTCAGGTTATGAACCCAATGCGTGTGAACGCTTTGCGGAAAGCATGAAACTCTTCTTGTCAAACCCTGACTTGCTTAAACAAACTTGCCCTAAGCGATATGAATTCTTGACGAAGAAACTTGGCCTTATTCCTTGCATTGAAGGAACTTGGAGAGAGGTCTTTGAGAAGAATTGCATGCATGATAAGTATTATGCTGCTGCTGAAAAGCGCATCAAGGAAAGATAATCAATTTTGCCTATTGCCAATTTCTGAAAATTAAATTATATTTGTTTCAAAAGGAAATTTAATATGAAGACATCTGAACTTTTTGACAAAATCCGTACTACTGCTGGCGCTTCTGCAAAAGCCGCACTGATGCAGGCAAATATGACGCCTGTTATCACTGAAATCTTCAATGACTGTTATGACAATTCTCATAAGTATTACGTGAAGAAGTTTAACATGCCTACTTCCGCCGGCAACTTGACTATTGAAAGCAATTATGATGCTTTCCATAACATGCTCAAATTGCTTGCTGACCGCCTGGCAACCGGTAATGACGCAGTTGTTATGGTTGAAAGCGTTATCGGAAGTTATGTTGCTGAAGATCAGCCGATCCTTGCCGCTATCATGGACCGTAATCTTAAGATCGGTTTGTCAAAGGAAACATTTGGAAAGCTCGCTGGTGCTTCTATGCCTGCTAAGTTTGAAGTTACCCTTGCAGTCAATCTTGACAATGCAAAGGGAGTTAACCCGATTGATGGAACTTTCTATGCCTCTCGTAAATGTGATGGGACGAGATGTATTGGCATGTGCCATAAGGAAAATGGCGAAGTGACCATCAAGTTTCTTTCCCGTGGCAACAAGGAATTCACAACACTTGATAATGTTAAGCCAGCTTTGACTTGGTATCTTCGTGATCTTCCTGACGGTGATTATGTAACTGACGGTGAACTCTGTAAGGTTGATGAAAACGGAGACGAAGACTTCCAGGCTATTATGAAGGAAATTAAGCGAAAGGATTACACTATTGCCGATCCTTGCTATCAGATGTTTGACTTCTGCACTCTTGCTGAATTTGAAGGCAGGGCAACTTCTGAAAACTTTACCAGCCGTTATGCAGCAATGCAGAACATGATGAAGGGCAACAAGTTCAAGGAAATCAAGTTGCTTAAACAGGAACTTATCAAATCTCAAGAAGACTTTGACCGTTGGTCCAAGTATGTTGAAGACGGCAACTGGGAAGGCTTCATGCTTCGTAAGGACATCCCGTTTGAAACGGGTCGCTCCAAGAATCTCTTGAAGGTAAAGAAGTTTGATGATACCGAGCTTGTTGTTAAACGAGTTGAAGTTGCAGAAATGACAACAGCTGAACCTGGGAAAGGCAATGTAACTTACACCGGCATCAAGGCTCTTATTGTTGAATATAAGGGTAATGATGTTCATGTGGGTTCCGGCTTGACAAAGGAACAGCGCATTGCTTGGTACGCAGATCCTAAGAAGATCATCGGAAAGACAATTTGTGTGAAGTACTTTGAGGAAAGCCGCAGCCAAAACGGAACTTATTCCTTGCGCTTCCCTATCCTCAAGTACGTTTATGAAAACGGCCGCGGAGATCTTTAATGAAAGTAAAAAGTAAAGCGTTAAAAGAAGAACGCCTTTTTAACCTCCTTAACGGAAAACAAATTGGCGAACTTGCTGAAGCATGTCGTAAAAGCAAGACCTTCATAAAGAAGCGTTCATATAAGTGTGTACTTTCCTATATTGATGAATGCTTTTAACTATGTGGATGTGGGATATTGCGGTTGGACGGTATTCAGATACTGAAGGTGAAAAAATGATAAGGGTCTTGCAAAAGTATAAGCAGATGATAAACATCTATTTTACGGAGTAAAGATGAAACCTGAAACAAGACGCATGCTTAATGAATGAGGAATAATTTCTTCATATCAGTTTTTATCTCAAAATGTTGTTATATTTGACTAATAAATAAAACCAACAATATATTGAGAGGTGACTAATATGTCTGAATACGATTCCGCAAATTTTGATGCTATGAATTCTTCTGAGCTTATCGCTCACGGTATCCGTAAGATCAAGACCCGAGTAATTGAACGCTTTGAAAAAGCACAGAAGCGTCCTAATCCGCATAAGCTTCCATCTGACAAGCAGATGAAGGCAGCAAAGGATGTTGCTGAACTTGATGAGCTTTATAAGCAGGTTGTTGCTTATTGGCAGGAAGAAGCTTTTAAGATGGGTTATACCCAGGCTCTCTCCGAAGTCAATAGCGATATTAAGAAGGCCGGCATTTAACACAATCTACAAAGATTAAGCAAATTTGCTGTAATAAATCCACCCATTTTAATGAAATTTGGGTGGTATTTTTAACTTAAAAGGAAGAAGTATGCGAGATCCTGCTCGTTTGTTACCGCTTTATTCATATCTGGCGAAGATTCACGAAGAACATTTCCCGGATCTTCGCATTGGACAGTTCCTCAAGAATGTTTCTGAATGGTATGGTGCAGACGTCTTCTATATAGAAGACGACAGACTTTATGAACTCATCCCTCGGTATCTAAAGTCACTTGAGTTGCATGAAAAGTTTGCACAAGGCGCACGGAAATAAAAACATTCATTTTCAAAATTGACTATTTACAGGACGGGTAAATGTTTTTAAATTTTACTCGTAAACAAAAATAAAGGAAACAACTATGGAAATTCTCACAAAAGAGTTCACCGAACATTATCCGCAGATTATCACCCATCGTACTGACACTGACTTCTATAAGTACACGATGCAGTATGTGATTTGGCGTATGTGTCCGTCTATCAAGTCGCACTGGAAGTTCAAGGTTCGCTCTGCTCATGCAAAGACTGCATGGCTTACTGATGAAATCAATTATCAGCTTGACCGTGTAGCTGAACTGATGCACACCCAGGAAGAACTTGACTTCCTCGGCAACATTCCGTGGTTCACTCCTGAATTTATTGAACATCTTGAAGATCACCGCCTCAAGCGTAAGTATATCCGCTGCTGGGCGGATCTTGAAAAGGATGAAGTTTGTATTGAAGCAGAAGGTCCGGAATTGAATGTTCAGTGGTGGGAAATCTATGTTCTTGAAATCGTTCAGGAACTTTGGATGAGCAAGGCACCTCGTGATTATGACTGGGCCGATAAGGAACTGACGAAGACCATTGAAACTTACAATGCTCTTTATGAAAAGAAGCCTTTCACCCTTGCAGATTTTGGCTGCCGTCGCCGTGACTCTAAGAATTGGCAAGCACATGTGATTGAACGCTTGATGCGTGAATGCAAGGCTTTCGTTGGAACCTCCAATGTTTACTTCGCAATGAAGTACGGTATCAAGCCGATTGGTACTTATGCACATCAGATGGAAGCTCTTACCCAGGGACTTGATGACGTGCCTTTGGCAAAGTCTCAGGAAACTGTTTGGGAATGGTGGACAAAGGTCTATCGCGGAAACTTGGGTATTGCTTTGTCTGACAACTTTGGCTTCAAGGCATTCCTCCGCAACTTTGACCTTTACTACAAGAAGTTGTTTGACGGTTGCCGTCACGACTCTGGTAACCCGTTCACTTGGGGCGACATGCTTATTGACGCCTATAAGGCAGATAAGATTGACCCGCTGACAAAGACAGGTGTCTGGTCCGACGGCCTTGACCGTAATGATGTGGTTAAGATTGTTGACTACTTCTATGGCCGCATTAAGGTTTCCATTGGCCAGGGCGGCTACTTGATGTCCAGAACTATTCCGCCTACTTACGAAGTTCAGCCGCTTAAGATGGTTATGAAGGTGATTGAAGTAAACGGTAAGCCGGTTGTCAAGCTTTCCGATGAACCGGGCAAGACGATGTGCGAAGATCAGTCCTTCGTTGATTACGCAAAGAAGGTCTATAAGTATGAACCGTTGACCGTAGAACACTACGACCACGAGATTTAAACTGGAGTCTCTATGAAACATTTGAAAGTATTGTGCCTATACTTCTTCATCTGTGCTTTAAATGCAGCGATGAGCGTAGCAACGGTGCCAGCATGGGCAATGCTAATTTTATCAGCGTTGTTCTACTGTACTATATGGGATCTATGCTCATATATGTTTACTGGCACTATGTGTTGGTATGATTTTGTGAAACAGATTGTCAAAAAGTTAAAACCCAAGGAGAAACCATGATTGACGAAAACCTTCATCCTAGCTATGCTTTAAAGCGACGGATTAAAGAACATACTGACAAGGATTTGGTTGACTTCTAATCAGTGGATTAAATCATTTTAAATTTGGGTGGGCACTATTTACAGCCTACCCATTCTTTTTTATATTTTACTCGTAATCAAAAACAATAACTAAAAGGAAACTTAAATATGTACGGTAAACCACTTGCTTATGTTGTTAAGATTGACGAAGTGACCCCTATCGCAGGCGCTGACCGCATTGAACTTGCGAAGGTTATGGACTATACAGTCGTTGTTAAGAAGGGAGAATTTCAGCCCGGCGACCGTGCTATGTATGTGGAAGTTGACTCTTTGCTTCCTGATGGATTTACGCCTGAACAGAAGGTTACCTATGACGCTATCGTGGACGGCTCTTACTTCAAGGGTGCTCAGGTAAGCGTTGAAGAAGCAGATGAAGCTATGAAGAAGCTTCAGTCCGAGTCCAAGTATCCTTACTTTGAGTTCCTTCGTCCGAAGAAATTCAAGATTAAATCAATGAAGCTCGGTAAGTTCGGCGTCATTTCTCAAGGCATTCTGTTTGATCTTAAGCTGCTTGGCGAACCGACTGATTTGAAGGTTGGAACTGATTTGACGCTTAAGTACAATGTGACTGAAATCGTTCTTGATGAAGAAGAAGCTGGTCTCAATGCAGTTGTTGATACATCAAAGGACGGCTGGTTCACAAAGAAACTGATGCGTTATGCTTGGTTCCGTGACTGGCGTAAGCAGCGCGGAACTTACAATAAGTGGCTTGCTGAATGGCCTTCAAAATCTGACGAAGAAAACGTTCAGAAGATTTTCACTAAGATGAAGGCTAAGTACGGCGATAAAGAATGGGTTGCTACTGAAAAGCTTGAAGGCCAGAACATCACCATTTACTCTTACGAAACCCGCGGTTTCTTTGGTAAGAAGAAAAAGATCGGCGTATGTTCAAGAACCCGTAGCCTGTCTCCTGTAGACAACTCTGGTAAGTCTTTCTGGGGTACTGTCAAGCGTATGCACCTTGATGAAAAGATCAAGGCTATCCCAGGTGAATGGTTCTGCCGTGGTGAACATGTCGGTCCTGGCATTCAGAAAAACATCTACAAGCTTGCTCGTACGGAAGTTTACTTCTTTGACTTCTACCGCAAGGTTGATGGAAAGTTTGTTAAGTTGAACTTTGAAGAATCAGTACAGTTTGCGAAAACTTATGATCTTCCGTTTGTTCCAGTGCTTGATGAACATTATAAATTACCAGAGACTGCTCAGGAAATGCTTGCTCAGTCTGATAAAAACACTGTGTTTGGCAATGACTTGAAACACAAACGTGAAGGATTTGTTCTTCGCCTTAAAGATGACTACACCGTTTCCTTCAAGGTAAAAAATCCGTTCTACACAATTTAAGATACGGTAATGTATGACTATTGCTAAAGCTGAAGAAGACTATATCAGGGGAATGATGTATGCACGCGAACGGATGGTCCGTGAGTTGTTAGTACACTATGACAGTAATCTTTCACCACATCAGCGTGCAGTATTACGCGACTTTCTTGGTTTAGAAGAAAACAGTTCACAACAGCCGCGTCTTCCTGATAAAGACGCACCTAATTACATCTAAGGAGAAACAAATATGCTTAAGAAGCTAATCCGCAACATGCTTGTGGCCAAAGCCGAAGTAGAATTTGTGAAAACCGTCATTGATGATGGTAACGAAAATGTTGAGCTAATCAATGAAGCAGACGAAGAATTTGATGCCATGACTGACATCGCTTATGCTTGGTTCATTGAAGAATTAAAGACCGCTGCCATTACTTTGGGCGTTGCTGTTGTCATCTGTGCAGTTATTGTGGGGGTTGCAGCATGTATATAATTGAACGCCTAAAGCAAGATTATCCGCAGTTTAGAAAGGAACTTGAACAGTATGATCAGTACCTTTTGAGAACCCACGGCAAAGAGTATAATGCGCATCGCATCTTTGATGATCAGAAGGAAAACTTCAAATTCGTCCAAGCTGCCTATGATTCGTTAGCCAAGACCGGTAGTCACGGTAAAGAGTTCAATAAACAAATGTCAATGTATGAACAAAGTTTGAATGATGACAAAGACTTTTTGGCATACTTCGTTCATCAGTTCTATGACATTGACGGAAGGAACATGACGGTTCCTGAGCTTAAAGAAATCATTCAGGAAAAGTTCAAGCAGATTGATAAACTTCGTGTTGGAGGCTAAATGAAATACATTTACGGAACAGCAGCAGATCCTATTACAAAGGCACATCTTGCCATTTTGAAGGCTATTGCCAAGCACATGACGGCTGACGATGAACTTATCATTACTATTTCTAATAATGACGAAAAAGAGTACAAAGCTACATATGAACAGCGCGAAATGCTTGTTGCGAATGCAGTAAAGCCTTACACAAAGTTTGGACCTGTGACGATTATGGAACAGAAGCACCGTATGCGTTACTTCCTTGATACACAGTTTAAGGGCCTTGAAAACGAAATTACTTTGGTTGTAGGCCAAGACGAATGGGAAGCGTTACTTGACGGCAAGTGGGTCAATGGAGATCAGCTTCTTAAGAAATATCGTTTCATTGTCGCTAAGCGTGATTATGATTTGTGCGAAGAAACACAGAAAGAAGTCATGGTCCCGGAGGGCCTTGCTGAGAAAGTTCATGTAATTACTGCTAAGGGTGCTGCTTGTGTTTCTTCTTCTAAGGTTCGTTGGAAGTTCTACATTGACCCAGAAACAAAGTACCGTGATGTTCAGGATTTTATCACTTTGGGTGTGTTCAAGGACATTAAGGAATATGGCTTGTATAATCAATTAGGCGAAAAGCACGCCGCTGAAATGGAAGCTTTTCTTGCCGATTACGCGAAAAAAAAGGTGGAAAATCATTGGGGTGAACCTTCTGTCACAACCGATGTTATTGCATATAACGGTTCTGAAATTCTTCTTATCAGACGAAAGAAAGATCCGTATAAAAACTATTGGGCACTTCCCGGCGGATTCTTTGAGAAGACTGACCAAGATTTAAATTACGGCGCAGCCCGTGAATTTAAAGAAGAAACCACTTTAGATTATCCGCCTGAAGCATTCCAGCAGATTAGAGCTTACGGACATAACTTTGACCCACGAATGAAGATCTGTGATGTTGCTTTTGCCGTTCGTATTCATCGAGACGATATGAAGAAAGCAGTCGGCGCGGATGACGCCGCGGAAGCACGGTGGTTTGACATTAATGATCTTCCTGCATTGGCATTCCATCATGCCAACATTATAAATGATTGGATGGAATCTACTTTAACATAACTTTCCCGGAAAATATCTTAATTCCCTCGCTGTTTTACCATTTACAGCGAGGGAATTCTTTTTTATATTTTACTCGTAATCAAAAACAACAACTAATCTGGAAGGTTACTGAATGAAAAACATCAAGGTTGAACTGAAACATGGCCTCTTTGAGGTTACTTATTCTGAAGCCGGCCAGGTGAAACATTTCACAACAAAAACCATACAAGAAGCTTTTATTGAGCTTCTAAACTTAGAGGAGAAATCTAATGTTTAAGATTAAACTCGCAGCTGGCGCCAGCGTCGTTGCCATCATTCTGACCGTTATTTTCTGCCTTTGCTTGCAGGTCGCTATTATCAGCGGCGCAACTTGGCTTTGCTGCTACCTTCTTGGCCATGCATTCACATGGCAGCTTGCAGCAGTAGCAAACATCATTTATCTGATCCTTCCTAAGGGAAACTCCTCTAAGTAATCAAAAAAGGAAAATCAAAATATGGCTAAGAAACTTCTCATTGTCATTGACGCTCAGGTGGATTTTATTGACGGTGCTCTTGCCAATCCGATGGCTCAGGCAGCAGTACCGGCACTTGTTGAACTGATTAAGAATCACGAAGGTGATGTAATCGCCACCCACGATACACACTTTAATGAAGTTCAGTGTTCCGCTGCATGGCCGCCTATCAATGGCGCTCAGGCTTATGAAAAGACCCTTGAAGGCCAGAAATTGCCAGTTCCACACTGCATCAAGTTGTCTGAAGGCTGGGAACTGAATAAGGAAGTTCGTGAAGCTTGTACCGCAAAGGACAATGAACCGCCTAAGAATTTCTTCTGCATTGACAAGTACACCTTCGGCTGGGACGGCTGGGAAAAGTACCTCAAGGCATTCCGTTTTGACGAAATTGTTCTTGCTGGTTTCTGCACCGACATCTGCGTTGTTTCCAATGCGCTGATTCTTCGTTCTATCTTCCCTAACATGAAGATCACTGTTGTGGAAAAGGCTTGTGCAGGCGTCACTAAGGAATCTCATGACGCTGCTATCTTGACCATGAAGATGTGCCAGATTGATGTGGAGTAACAAAATGAACGAAAACATCCCAAGATCTGGACAGTTTATCGGCGGACCTGTAAAGCTCTAAAAAGGAAAATTGAATATGATGAAACTTACACAAGATTGTGTTGAATGGATTAAGTCCCTCGGAATTAAGCAGGCCGTGATTGGCATTTCCGGCGGTAAGGATTCCTCTGTCTGCGCTGCACTTTGCGTCGCAGCACTTGGCAAGGAAAACGTTTTGGGCGTTATGATGCCTAACGGCGTTCAGAAGGATATTGCGGATTCTCAAAAGCTCTGTGCCCACCTTGGCATCAAGAACATGACAGTTAACATCGGCGGTGCCTTTGACGCATTGCTTAATGCAATAGCTCCGCGTGATGAAATTTCCTATGATACCATCACAAACTTGCCGGCACGCTTGCGTATGTCTACATTATACGCCGTTGCACAAACATACGGCGGCTGGGTTGCTAATACATGTAATCTTTCCGAAGATACCGTTGGGTATGCAACTTTGTACGGTGACTCCGCTGGATCTTTTGCTCCGTTGTCCAAATTGACAACTGAAGAAATCATGGAAATTGGCGATGATCTTGGCTTGCCAACTGAGCTTGTTCACAAGACACCTATTGATGGCCTTCAGCCTAAGACAGATGAAGATAAGCTTGGTTTCACCTATCACGAAGTAAATGAACTTATTCGTTTCGCAAAGATGGGTCCTAACTTTGAAAAGATCATGCAGATGTACAAGACCAACAAGTTCAAGACTGATATCATTCAGATCCCGGCATTTGACCCGCAGCGCTTGAATCATATTCCCGTCATTGCGGAAGGAATCCTTGTCCCTAAGGATGGATTTTTCGCCGTAGCAGGAAAAACAGAAAATGGCTAGCATTGACAAGCTCCTATACATTTATGGAACAATTTCTATATTGTGTATAGGAATCCTTGCTTTTGCCAATACGAAATACTATGAATGGGCAGATGCTAAGAAGCCAAAGCATAAATGTCAATGTTCATGCTGGCAAGCACCTGCTTTATTTGAAAATCCGTATGAGCTGACTGATTGGAAATCTTTCGCGGTTCAAACTGAAAATAAATGATGTTTAAAGACCGATCTTAAACAGTCAATAAAATACCAAACTCCTATTTAAAAAGGCTTTAAAAGTATGAAACGAGGTCATTTTGACAGGTTCTGCGCCATGCTGTGGCGATACATTTTAAACATTGCGCTGATCCTGGGTGGACTTTCTCTAGGCGGCAATACGGTCATTGGTTTCATTGTTATGACGGCCGGCTGGTGCATGCTTGCGCATTACATTACAAAGTCTTTGGAACAGGAAGAGGCGATTGAAGAAGCAAGTATAATTATTGCTAAACAGATGCAAGCAATTTCCGAACTATCGGAGGAAAAGAAAGATGACAATACAAGAAGCGATAGCCAAGCTTAGTGAATTTGGCGGCGAGATGGATTTATCCGTCGGCAACATTGTGGACATTCTTGTTGGCGACAAGACAAATGAAGTAAAGATTTATGATAAGCCGAAGCGTAATACAGTAATTACAGAAGCTGACTTAGAGGACTTTGATCCCAACGATCATCTTTCGGAAGCAGAAGAACTGTATAAGCAGATTGAAGTTCGTGTTGCACAGCTTAAGAAGAAAGACATTGCGAAGAGCTTTGAGGATCTTAATCTACCGGCAGGTGAACTTACCGATGAGCTTGAAGATACTTACAAAACAGTAAGTTGTCTTGATGATAATGAGCTCGTTTCATTGCTTACAATTTATGATGACCTTCTTGCTATTACAGAAATGGCAAAGGGTGAGGTCACAGAAGACTGGCAGCTTGAACGCTTAAAATTCATTCTTGCTCAAAAGAAGCTTGCCTTCTATGCTTAAGAATCGTCGCGGAAGAATTCTTTTGAATTACCATTGACGGTTTACCAAATCATTTTTATATTTTACGCCGTAATAAAACAAAACAACTGAGGATTTTGAAAACTTAACAAAAATAAATACTAAAAATTTTAAAGATGGATACAGCAACTCTACCAATTTAATGGAAGACCGGCGTGGCTCGCTTAATAGCTCCTCTTTACCGTTAGGTTAACGGTTTCCATCTTGCTTTGAAATTCATAAGATGCATACAGCAAATTAAAAGATCTGTAAAATCAAAAAAAAACGCATCTTGATATTTTTAAGGCACCCCAACTTTAGGTGCCTTTTTAATATCTCTGTATGATGTAAAGGCGTTTTCAAAATCAAAAATCATAAGGAGATATATCATGCCTTTTAATTTCTTTGAAGCAATTAAGAAGATTGAAGATGACCGCAAGGTTCTTACTGAGAACGGCGCTGTTGCTTATGCAACTACCGGCAAGGCTCTCTTGGACATGAACTTCAAGGTTGCATCTTACCGCAACAAGTCTGAAAATGAAATCGTAAATGATTTCTTGAAGGCTTACGCGGAAGATCCTGAACTTGCTGTCAAGTGGATGTTCTATGCAGGTGATGTTCGTGAAGGACTTGGCGAACGTCGTCTGTTCCGCACATTGATTAAGCACATCATTCCTCGTTATAAGCATCTCTTGCCTCTCATCGGTGAGTATAATCGTTTTGACTCACTGTTTGAACTTTTCGGCACTGACGCTGAAAAGGACATGCTTGACTTTGTCACTGTGCAGTTGCACAAGGACTTGGAAGATGCTAAGGCTGATAAGTCCGTTTCCCTTTTGGCAAAGTGGATGCCGTCAGTAAACACTTCTTCAAAGGCTACTCGTGCCTTGGCCCACAAGTTTATCGCAAACATGGGCTTGACTGAAAAGAAGTACCGCAAGATGCTTTCAGCACTTCGTGCAAAGATCGGCGTCATTGAAAAGCAGCTTTGTGCAGATGAATGGTCGGAAGTTGATTATGAAAGCGTACCTTCAAAGGCAAACTTGAAGTACAAGAACGCTTTCTTGAAGCATGATGAAACCCGTCGTCGTGAATTCTTGGGTAAGCTTGAGAAGGGCGAAGTTAAGATTAACTCCGGTGTTCTGTATCCGCATGACATCGCAGTTAAGTATCGCGGCAACAGTTGGTGTGGCGCTGGCGCTTATGATGCTACTTTGGAAGGTTTGTGGAAGAACTTGCCTAACATGGTTGACGCATCTAAGCCTGTAATCGTTGTCCGTGACGGTTCTGGTTCTATGGGTTGCCGCGTAGATCCTAACGGCCAGACTACTGCACTTGATGTAGCGACTGCATTGGCGATTTACTTTGCTGAACGCACTTCGGACGCTTATAAGGATCAGTTCATTACCTTCTCTGAACATCCTAAGTACATCAGTCTTAAGGGTTTGACTTCTTTGCATGACAAGCTGGTCCGCGCATATAAGGAAACTGAATGTGCTAACACAAACATTGAGGCGGTGTTTGATTTGCTGCTTGATGTGGCAAAGAATAACGGTGTTCGTCAAGAAGAAATTCCTACTGTGCTGATCGTTTCGGATATGGAATTTGATGACTGTGCTGTAAGCAGTGATTGTTACCGTTGCGGTTCAGCAAACCGTACTTTGTTTGAGAACATTGCAGCTAAGTGGCAACAGGCGGGCTACATCCTTCCTCGCTGCGTATTCTGGAATGTAAATTCTCGTACTGGAGCAATTCCTGTCCGTGAAAACAAAGCGGGCGTTGCTTTGGTATCTGGTTTTTCTGCTAACATCTGTAAGATGGTTTGCTCTAACGAGCTTGACCCTTACAAGGCATTGAAGGATGTACTTCTTGCCGATCGTTATGCAGCTGTGACATTGCAGTAAACAATGTGCCTAAATGGACGCCGAGCGAAAGGCGTCCTTTCTTTTCCAAAAATCTTAAACTTAAAAGGATAACAATATGTCCAAACATGATATGAACTATGCCTTTGACGGCGAAAACCTCTCCCTCATCTCCAAGAGCACCAAGATTAGCTCTGAAGTTCCGGCAGGTACTTATACCTTTGGCTTTTCTCAGCAGACTGGTTTGTTCATTACTACCTGTAATGATGTTCCGGACGTAACCAATAAGGTCTACGGCGATACTATCCGCCGTGTTGAAAAGGCATGGCGTGCATTTAAGCGCCGTGAACGTAACACAGGCGTTTTGCTTTCGGGCGAAGCTGGCATGGGTAAGTCCATGTTCATCAAGCTCCTTTGTGCAAAGGCAAAGGAAGAAGGCTATCCGGTCTTTATCGTCAAGGCTGACCTTCCGGGCATCACCTCTATGCTTTCTCGCATCACATCTGAATGCGTTGTTGTGCTTGACGAATTTGAAAAGAACTTCCGTGAAATGCAGGCTCACGAAGATAACGATGTTCACTCTCAGGATGGATTCTTGAGCCTGATGGACGGTATGGATGATGGCAAGAAGTTGTTCATCGCAGCAGTAAATGAAACTTACAACATCAGCAAGTACATGCTGAACCGTCCTGGTCGTTTCCTCTATCATTACAAGTTCAATTACTGTGAACAGGAACAGATTGTTGAGTATCTTGAAGATACTTTAACAAACAAGGAATTGGTTGATGCTGTGGCAACTGCACTCATCGGTCATCATATCAACTTTGACGCATTGGCAGCAATTTGCGGTGAACTCAATGCAGGTGAATCTCTTGAAGACACACTTCAGGATCTGAACCTTGATGATGCAGACTCTACTGAATATGACTTGAGCATTGAGATTGACGGTAACCTCTACCGCGCATCAAGCGTCTGCATCTCCATGCGCAATGCAGCCAACGGTTTCAACCTCTGGAATGTCAACGATCCTAACCGCGATGACAGGGTTCAGGTTAAGTTCGCATCTGCCAACCTCAAGAAGGCAAGCAACAGCAAGTACGAAACTGGACTTGTTGTCAATAGCAACAAGCTCATCATTGACGACTGCCGTCGCCGCGACTCCGAAGGCCGCTGGGAAAAGTGGACACCGGAAACACACAGCAACCTTCGCCTGTCTAAGCACTACGACTTCGGCGGCAGCGGCTTCCACTATGTTGGCCGTAAGGGCGAAGTTAACAATGAACAGCTTGCTGAATACTTCAACGCTTACTAGACAAGCGGCGGCATTGCCCGTCAAAGCAATGACGAGTTCTTTAAACAGTTTGAGAACTTTGAGAACACGTTCTTTAAACAACTTGATGATGCTAGGATAAAAATATCCAGCGAGGCAATACAAGCAGGAACTCGTCGGCTCATTGCCAAATAAATAAAACAGAAAATTGAAGGGATGCTTCCCCTTCAGTTTTCATAAGTTACCGAGTGGGACTTATCTTTTTAGTGAGAAGCATTGAACAACATTTGTGTTCAAAAGGAATGAATTATGTCAGCAGTAAATACAGGAAATTTGTTTTCAACATTGACCGATGCGTTGAGTGACCTTGATGGCGCTTTTAATAACATTTATCAGAAGCCAGGCTTGGCAAAGGATTTGCGTGCCGCAGCTGAAGAAATCCGCAACAATGTTGAAACTGCTCTTGACCAGGTTCCGGCTAACATCTGGCTGGACGAAAATGGTGCAAAGACCATTGAGGTCGCTATTCCTGGTAAGACCAAGGAAAATGTTAAGGTTTCAGCAGCCACTGAAAAGGGTAAGCGCTTCCTTGTCATTGAAGCAAACGCTCCGGAACAGTCCGAAGAACAGAAGGCAGTTGAACAGAAGCGTCAGTGGCTCCATCACAAGATTCGTGGCATGACCTCCTTGAAGTTCAAGGTTCCCGTTGAGGAAAGCCTTGATATTAAGGCATTGAAGGCTAAGGTTGAAAACGGTCTCTTGACTATCGAGATTCCGCCAGTACCTGAAGCACAGCCACTTGAATTTGTCATTGACTAATTCATAAGTTTTGGAAAGGAGAAGAGAGGGCACGGTTCGCCGTGCCCTCTTTTTGTGTCTTATAAATACTGAAACGGTTCATACGAGGTGAATATGATTTACGGTACAGAAGAATCAAATGGCCCAGCTAAGTTGAAGGTTGATGTATTTAGAAATGGCGATAAGAAACCAACTGACACAATCTGGGTGCATAATGCTTTTTATAATGATCGTGCTAATGTTGTGTTTGACTATGCCGGCTCAGATCCGTGGCATGATAACAGACATACATATGAAACATTGACAGACGATCGTATTGAATATGAAGACGGCGGCATAAAAACGGTTATTGAACTTAAAGACAGTTCAGATAAGATGATGCTTTATGACGCCATGGGTCGTAATTTTGTAATGCGTGTAAGGGATCAGTACAAGTAATGAAAGATTATGATGTAATTGTTTCACTTACTACTTGGAAAGGCCGCATCAATGATGATAAGGTCTATAAGGTTATCTTTAGACTTTTGAAACAGCAGGTAACCAACTTTAAGTACAAAGTTGTGTTAGTTCTTTCAAGAGAAGAATTTGGCGATGATTATGTTTTGCCTGAACCACTTGCATTGATGGAACGGTTTGAACCAAACTTTGAAATACTCTGGACAGATAAGAATACAAAGGCACTAAAGAAGCTTGACCCAACAATGGCTAAGTATCCTGAGTTGCCTATCATTACAACTGACGATGACATTTTATTAAAGCCAAATGCAATAGACATGATGATGCAGGCTCATGTTGGCTATCCTGATGCAATACTTGGAACAGTATGCGGTACATATTTTTGTGATATTTGTCGTGTAGGTAATTTAAGATTATTCCCACCACATTCTTTGGCTGATTTGCCTGTATCTGATTTTGAAAAATACTTTAATTGTTTGCATGATGATGAATGGAATGGAATCCGTGCTAAAGCAAAAGGCACACGCATGCTGAAGGTTGCTGATAAACTTATTGAAAATGTTTCATACGGCGACCAAACAGATTCATTCAGAAAGATTTACAGCAAATTTGATTTTAAAGCTGCTTACGATAAGTATATGAAAGAACATAAGGAGTAGGTGTACGATGAAAAAGTATTTAACTGAAGTAGTTTTATTAACGAAGAGCTATAATCTTCAGGATTTTAAAGATTGGCTACATTGGCATTTAGATATTATTGGTTTTGACCATTGCCATGTATTTGATAATGAAAGTTCAGTAGACATTAAATCGGTGTGTGATGCTTATGGTGAAAAAGTTAGTTATGAACTGATAAAAGGTTGGCCTAATCAATACGAACTGTATAATAGATATGTTAATAAAGAAAGTAAAGCTTGGTGGGTTTTGCCTATTGATGATGATGAATATCTTTGGATGAAAAATTTTGATAACGTAAATAAAATGATTTTGTATTATCAAGATAAATGGAAAGATATGAACAAGTTAAGTATTAGATGGCAGAACATGTTTCCAAAAGATCCAAAAGCTGACCGCGGAAATAAATCACTTATGGAATTTAATACTGAAAATAATACCAAATGGGCAAATTTTTTTACAGGCGGAAATTTACCAGTAAAAACATTTGTAAAGACTACAAATGAAGTTATATATGATGAAAAGTCTAGTCAAACTCATAATCCTATAGTAAATAATCAAATGTCATATCTATGTAATGGCGCTAGATTAAAAGGAAATTGGTTTAGAAGTGGCCCATATAATGATGCTGACGTAAAACTTTTACATTTTCAGTATAAGTCAGCTAAAGAATGGGAATGGAAATGCAAAAATAGATTAGCTATTTTTGGAAAAAAGAAATTTGTTTATACGGCTGGCCAGGAAAAAATTATTGAGAGGATGAAATGATATATTTTGTAAATCCACCCAGACATCCAAACATTGGCGATATAGCAATTTTTTATGCTAGTTCATTACTTTTTAATAAACATGAACTTAAATATGAAATTATGAATATAGAAAACTATAAAAAATTTACTATTAAACCTGAGGATAAAATAGTAATACTTGGCGGAGGCTGGGTTGGAATATACGATTGTTCTTTAACTGATTTTTATTATGATATTATAAACAAATATGAAAAGACTAATAAAATAATTATGATGCCGAATTCATTTGCGCCAATAAAGAAATCTTTTAATAAAATAGTTAATGCTAAAATTACAATCTTTGCACGAGATCCAATATCATATGATAATTATAAAAAGTATTTTAAAAATGCAACTGTTAAATTATGTCCAGATATAGTATATTCGTTACCCAGAATAGATTATGCTCACGAAACAACAAATTGTACCGGCGTGTATGCTAGAAAAGATGTAGAAACGGTTAAAGGAATTGAAAAAATTAAAGGCGAATATGTATCTAGGTTTTTACAAAAATCAATAAATTATGATAAAAATTTAGATGCTTTATTTAATGTTGTGTATAAACAAATTTTTACAATGACTAAATATGATGTAATTGTAACTGATACATTACATATGTCTATTTTTGCATATTTACTTAAAAAACCATGTATCATATTTGACAATAATTATGGCAAAGTTAATAATACATGGAAACAATATAAACATGCCTGTGTATGTCCTTATGATAATAATTTAGGACAAGACATAAACAAATATAATTTTAATTATGAAGATATAGATTTTAATTTTGATGAGTTAGTCGCTGAATTAAAGAAATAAATCTTTTAAAATCGGATGTGACTTATAATTATGTAAAGCTCCAACATCAGTATGAAATAAATATGGAAATTTGTTTGGATGAACATATAAAATTGATATTTTTTTCTCTTTACACATTTTAAAATAAAAAGCATCATCTGATTTTAAATAGTGTTTATATTCTTTATAAAATTTTTCTAAAGTTTTATCATCTAAAAAACCAGGTGGATATAATGTACATGGGCCCTGTGTACAGCCATTTTGCTTTTTGTATGTTATAACATTTAATTTATTTAAACAGTATTTTTCATACAGTTCTTCAGCATAATTATATGTGTATAAACAGTCGTCATCTGCACTTATGATAGGCACAGTTTTATACTTATCCATCGTAAACAGAACTTTCTTAAGTGATTTATAGTTCTTATATACCCATAAGATTTCAAAGTACTTACTAAGAAGCATCAAGTCTTTTGGCAATTCTTCTTCTTTCTTAGGAAATTCTTCTTCACTAAGTACAAGTACGATATGAAAACCCGGACAGTTCTTAATCAAACTATAAATGGTTTTACCTACAGTATTGATTCTTGCTTTCCAGCTTGTTAAACTAATGATTGCCTTTTCACCTTGATACTCTTTCATTTATAGCACCTAAATCTTAATTCCATCCACTTCAGTCTGATTCTTTGATGCAGCGACTAACTCTTTTAGTCGCTGCTCTTCTTCCGCGAAATAATCAGGCTTCTTGTACTTACCTTTGTTTCGCCATTCGGTTTTCCATTTCTTCTTGAAACCATAATCAGGATCGTACTTCTTAGTCACATACTTCGCAGGTACGTTGTTTGTAAGATACACACCTTCTTCCGTTGTCGGATCTCGATAGATCTCATAACCCTTCGGCACAAGTACGCGGTAGCAGTAGATATGTTCATCGTCTTCATCATGTTCATTTGTGACCATGCTGTAAGCTCTGTCAATATCGCCGTAATCAAAGATGCAGTAGATTCGGCCATCATATACATCAAAGTCGTTATCCTTCTCACGGCTACGGCAACGAATGCCTTTTTCATCAAGATCGCCGATATGACTTAGATGATACAGAATACGGAGCCCCGTCTTTCTGTCAATTTCAAAACTGTCATCATCAACACGTTCATCAGGATGGTATGTATTTGGCGTCACCCAGATCTCGTCGTCGTCCCCATCTATCTTTTGGTTCATGTATGCTTACATTGAAACCGCAGGTCTGACAGATCTTCTTAAATTCATCAGCAGGAATTTTCTCCAGTACATCTTTGCTGAAAATGTAAGTGTCTTCGTATGTGCTGCTTGTTCTTGACAGATATTCATCAAACATGCTGAGATAGTCATAATCAGGATCATATGCAGGATCGTCTTTTGACGGCAGAAGCTTCTTACCAATGATCAGCTTCAATTTCTTATCATTTGCCCATACGGATTCAGCTATGTAACCGTTCTCAGCGAGAATTTTTAAAGATTCAGAAAGATTCATTTTATAGCGCCCATATAATTAAACCAACAATGATACTTGCTGCTAGTATCAACTCAAATTCAGTGCATTTGTACTTATCATTAGGATCCTGCTCGTGCATCTTAATCCTCCTCACGAATAATTTCGCGTAAAATGCCTAGAATCACAAAAGTCCAAACTATCACATTCATCTCACTTTATTTATTTGGTATTTTTATAAATAATTTACGAGGATGATTAAGGTTGCTTGGCTAAATAATCACGGCACTTACTTTTGAATAAATACATTAAAAGGAGTTTTAACAGATGAAGCTAACAGAAGCATTAGGAATTTTGAAAAAGAACGGCGCCATCATTTCAGAAGCAAATAAGGTTGACGCTGGTTATGATCATCGTGGTTGGGCTCGTTATGGTTTTAACAGCCCTAACAAGAACCGCGGCTATGTAAAGATGCTGAATTTCCTTTATCATGCTGAAAATGGTATGAGCAAAAAAGATATTCACAATTGGATGGGTCTAAGTACTGCCCCAGGTAACCATTCTGCAACTTGGACAGAAATGTCTGATGCTGGTTTGGCAAAATATGACAAGCATGAACAGGTGTGGAAGATTACTACTAAGGGTAGAAAATATCTTGAAGATAATGATCTTGTCATTGACTTTAAAGAATTGACTGAACCTTATGATAAAGCTGGTGGAGCAGGAAAGAGTTCAAAAGAACTTAGGAATGAACTGGTTGATATTGTTGCCAAGGCTGGCGGCTTAACTCGCCGTGAAATATGCAGTGCAATGGATCTTGACTGGGATGTTTGTAAGAACATTCTCAGTGCCTGTTTGCATGCGGGCGAAATTGAATGGGACGATGATGCAGGCGTATTTAAGGCAGTTGAAGCAAACGCTGAAAATCTTAAGAAAGAATTCCTTGAAGTATTGAAACGCAAACATACACTTACCTATGAAGAAGCAGCTGAAGAATTGGGCGTAAGTATCAAGCAGGCCGTTGCTGCAGGTAATGAATGGATTAAAGCCGGCGTTGTTGATTGGAGTCCTAATAACCAGGTATTCTTCATTCCTAAAAACGATAAGAAACCAAGCGGTGACGACGACGATATGTATGATGATACGCCAATCGTTAAGCAACGTGATGAATCTTTCTTTGGATTCCTCAAGCAGAACGGCTACCGTCTAGTTGAAGATACTGATGATTCTGATGATCTTGAAATTCAAAAAGACGAATATATTCGTAATCGTCGCCGAGCAGATAGATTTGGCCGAGGTAGTCATTCAAATTATGATTGGCGTACAAAGGAAGGAAAAGCACGCCGTGATTTAAATGCATTGGACCCTGATGGGTACTGGGCTAGAGACCACTACAACACTAAAACAGACAGAAATCTTCACAGTAAAATATGGAATGCAAAATTATATAATCTTATCAATGCATTGAAAGATGCTGGCCTAAAAGCTGCACCGCATGATTATTATGATGCATGTGTAAAAAAAGGCAAACATACTTGGTACATTTTAGTGGATTCTGAAAATGATAGCATTCTTGTACAAGATGAAGATGATGAAGAATACACAACAGTCAATTCTATTGACGAACTAATCAATTTAATTGGCTAATAAGATAACAATTTTTCATTCAATTCCGCAATCTTTGAATGAAAAAAAATGATTGCGAAATGGAGATAAAAATAATATGTTGCTAAGTGAAGCTAAAGAAATCCTAAAGAGGAATGGTTACCGTCTTACTGAAGTTTATGATGCAGTAACTGACAGAAATAACATTAAGAATTCTCGTCAGTCACGCACAAACGGCTATGTTCCTTATATACTTAAAAGAATTAGATTGGCATTAGCTGAAGAAGGAGTTGAAGCTGAACTACGTGGTGACCGTACTGGATCCTGGTTAAAAATCGGTCATTTCACTTTGTGGCAGACTACACAAGACTGGGAGTCAGGATATGTGAATCATGTTCCTAGAAGTGTTGAAAAAGATAACATTGGACCTGAAAGCGGACAACACGCTGATTTTAAATCAGTTGAAACTGAAGTTACTTTAACACTATATTCTGGTATGAAACAAGTTGACACTGCTGATTTTGACCCTCGTAATACTCCAAGCATGGTTGAATGGATTCTTGACCACATTGAATAAGATTGTTCCAAGGATTCTGAAATATAAGTAAATACTTCGGAAAAAATTATTTAAGGCCGGCGTCAAAGCGCCGGTTTTTTATTATATTTGAATAAAATCAAAAAGGAAGCAATATGTCACCATTACTTTTGGTCATAACACTTTTCATCTATCAGATTCTGGCACAGATCATCGGCGCGGGCGCAGCTAAAAAGGCAGCAACGAACGGCGATAAAGTAAACATGCTACATTTGGCCGGATTTTACTATGCGTGGCAATTTATCTTTCAGCTCATATTCGTGATTGTTTTAAGTCAGCTAGGTGTGATATAAATAACATACCAAAAATTAAGGAGAAATCAAAATGATTAAGGAATCAAAGAAGTTTACTAAGTATCAGTTGAAGACTGCTTTCGAGTATTTCAATGACTTGTTCAATAAGCCGGGACAGAATCCTACTTATTCTGCATTCATCTATGCCAACCATGAAATCTTGTTGCCGCATTATCTTGCACTTCAACAGGCTGTGTATGATGAAAACAACGATCCTCAGTATCGTGAATTCCAGCACAGAGCTCGTGACATTCAGGTTAAGCACGCTGATGTTGATGAAAACAACAAGAAGAAGTTTACTGAAAATGGTGAACCTATCGTAACAGTAAACCGCGAAGCAGCTATGAAGGAACTTGGCGCTTTGCAGGAAGAATATAAGGAACTTATTACTCGCATTCAGAATAAGAATCAGACAAACTCTGCCCTTTATGGTCAGACTGTTGAATTGGAAGTTGTAGTACTTCCGGCAACTCAATTCGTAAACGACGCGCCTCCGTACATTGTTGGTGCATTCATCACAGGAGCTATCTAATATGTTCAATGCGCCGATCTCTACTGCAAACCTGCTATCGGCTGAAACTATCAAATTCTATGTGCTAAGACATAGGAAAACCGGAGCATACTTTACTGGTGCACACAGTGAGCCATCAACTTTGCATGCAATGTATGCTGGAACTATCACCGAATGCGATATTTTTGCTTCCAAAGATACAGCAGAAGCAATGCGGTCAAATGCGCTAAAGAAACTTTCAGACGATGTGATGACAGCAAACGAAGTTTGTATGTATGACTTCATTGCGGAATCTGAAATCGTCACAGTTGAAAAAACCGTTACATATCGTGAACCTACAGGTGTAGCTCCACGAGGAGTTTAATAAAACATGCCTGATTACAATGTTGAGATTTTACAACATCCAACAGAAGATGATTGGCAAACAGTAAAGCTTCTTGCCTTAAACACGATGGGCAAGAGCTATATGAAGGATAAGGAAATGTCTCAGGAATTGAAGGCTAAATATCTTCGTTCTGAGCATTCACCTATTCGTGCTTTGCAGTTTATCATCAAGATGGAAATTCCGTATTATGTTTCTACACACCTTGTAAGACATAAGTACGGCGTTGAACATTTTATTCAGTCACAGCGAAATGATCGTCAGGATAAGTATGACCGTGAACAGGCACCACAGGGCGCTTTGGTATCACATATCATGCTTGTCAATGCTCAAGCGCTGATGGCTATGTCAAGAAAGCGTCTGTGTGGTAAAGCTGATATTACTACGCAGAAGGTTTGGAGAACTGTTGTCAAAAAGGTACTTGAAACTAATCCTGAATTTAAGGAAGTTCTCGTTCCTAACTGTGAATACCTACATTCTTGCCCTGAGTTCCAATCTTGTGGGCGTTGGAAAGAATAATGAAAGATGTTGCTATAAAATGCGATTTTAAGAAGGCAATGAGCGATGCTCATTGCCTTCTTACTAAAAAGGATATGGCTACTTTTCTTAACAAGCATCCGTTGCTTCAAAAGAATGGTGACCAAACAACATATTCGTTTAAAGACATTCCAGAAATCGGCCAAGTTATCTCAATAGCAACGACATATATGCATGTTGCTGAGGGTTATAAAATACGAGATGAACACGGATATTACACCGATGTATATCGTGTAGAACCTGAAATCTTTGCTATAGGCTGGCAGCGATATACATATAAGCTTATGACTGCTGAATTGGTGGATAACATTATCAAAGCAGTTCATACAGCAGCACTTGAAGCACAAAAACAGCACAGACGGGCTATGGTTGAATGGAATAAGTATCTTATTATGCAAGAAGCTGAACAGGATTTATGCTCCACATAATTTGTTTGACAAAAAGTTACCGACTTGATGATTTTGAATGCTGGGTAAAGTTCCATGTTGGTCCTAACACGAAGATACATATCATTGATAATGATTCTTCGGTAAACATTGAACCCATTTGTCAGAAATACGGCTTAGAAAGAATCACACTTTTTGGCTTTGCTGACCAATGGGGACTTTTTGGTAACATACTAAATGGAAAAACAGAGATAAAGTTTGAAGAGGACGACATTGTGATGTTCTTAGATGACGATGAATTCCTTTGGTATGATGGAAATAAGTATTCGTCCTTAGAATGCGCATTAAAAGCCAGTTTTAAACAGACGGGTTGTTTATTATTGCCTGAAATTTTGATGTCCACGCATCATTTAACGGTCGGTAGAAGCACTGTTTGTCCCGAGGCGTGCTATTATCGCCGAGGCGATTTGTCAAGCCAAGGAAAAGCAGCAGTTTTATGGGCGTCTTGGCTCAAATACTCCTTTAATCACGGCGATACTGAAATTGGACATGTGCCGTGGATAAACAAGCACCGCTATTCTGATGTACTCGGATCGGATGTAAGTAAGACTACTTACGGACTTTGTGATTATGAGGCTCCTTTGAGACTTTATCATTATCATATTAAGTCGGAAACTGATTGGAATATCAAAATACAACGAGGATCTGCCGCGGTATTTGTGAATAAACCCGGAAAAAACGGAAGTTATGACCCGGACATTACCAAAGATAAGAAATTTGGTGGGTATGACATCCCGGATTTTACTATGAAGCAAGCTTGGGAAAGAATCAAAGGAAATTCTTAGCTTGACTATTTACAGTAATAGGAAAAGTTGTTAAATTTTATTCGTAATCAAAATGGAGAAACACAATGCCTAACTATTTCACCCCTGCCCTCTATCTGATCCGCGGTGTTGCGGGTTCCGGCAAGACAACTTATGCAAAGAATCATTTGATTCCTATCCTGCAGAAAGAAACCGGTATTGTACCGATTCCGCACTTTGAAGCAGATGACTTCTGGATGAGACGACAGCCGGATGGTTCGCTTAAGTATGTGTTTGAACCTGCTAAACTGGGTTTGGCTCATAAGACCTGCCTTGACAATATGAAGGCTGCATTCAACAGCGCAGATTTTCATACGGTAGTTGTTGTTTCAAACACTTTCACGACTGAAAAGGAAATGAAGCCTTACATTGAGTTTGCTGAACAGAACGGTATTGAGGTAAACGTCATTCGTATGAATACTTGGTACGGTTCAATTCACGATGTTCCTGCCGATGTCATTGACAATATGCGTAAGCGCCTGGAAGCAAATCCATATCCTTATGAAACTGTGATTGGATAAATTAAAACAGGCGAAGCAAAACAACATTTTAGCGCAGCGCATTGCTGCATAAGGATTTTTATGTCAAACCATATTGTGATACCTGACGACAAAGAACTGTATTTTGTTTCTGACTTCCATTTTTGCCATCATAAGCTCTGCCGAGGCTATGAAGACTCGTTCAACATGCCTCGTAACTTTGAAACGACAGATGAGATGAATGAAGCCATCGTCAAGTCAATGCAATTAGGTCCTAATGCAGTTGTTGTGTTCTTGGGCGACTTTTGTATGAATGTGCCTGGGTCAGAAATGCGTGATACTTTTTATAAGTTCATTGACCAGTTCAAAGTTGACAAGATGTTGATGATTTTTGGAAATCATGACCATGTGTTGAAGAAGAAACTATGCGATGACAACATTGAGTTCTATTCATACACGGTTATTGAACATCGTGGCAAGACATATTTCTGTCAGCACCGTGACTTTAATGAAAATCCATACTTCCTGAAACACGAAGGTGCGGAATTTCTTAACGCTATTCCTGAAAACTGTCTATATCTTGTACACGGACATACACATTCACCGATCTTCTTGTCTAAAGTTGATAAATGGACGCAGAACTGCGTTTGCTTTGATGTTGCCAATCGTCCTATCGCCGCAGACGAACTTGTTCCGTACGATATGGACATTAATGCAGACATTGATTTGGCTCCGGAGCTTACTCAGTACTATGAGAATATCGCTGAAGAGTGTGGAACTTCATTGGAACAGCTGATTGATGACAGCATTCATCATGCGATGTCACACAATGAAGTGCTTCAGGAAATCAACTATGCACTAAACAACTTAACCAAATAAATAATACATGAGAAAGCTATACGAAACCCTTTGCCGTCTTATTGACGAAGATCCTATAGTTATCATGCTATATGGTCTTGAGGGTCTCGTTGTTTTGACCGGCTTAGGTCTTGTGGCTCTCATCGCCAAAGTAATGTTACTTTAGGAAGTAATATGTCAATACTGATGGGCATCTTATTTATCTTAATAGGTCAGATTATGTGGATGGTAAATGCACCCGTTGCATGCGTCATTCTTGAGACTTTGCTCGGTCTTATGTGCTTGACCTATTCTACCATTGAACATTTTTCAAACAAGAAGGATCCAAAATGAAAACTGGATATGTACTTTCGGATGTCCATGTAGATTTTCTTTACAGGGGCAATAACCCGGAACATACTTATGAAGAATTTGCTGCACTTGCTGACAAATGGCTTGTTGGGTTGAACTTGCCGCCTACATACGCACTTATCGTTGCTGGCGACATCTCAAACGACTTTCAGACATTCACTTACTTCTGTCAGTGGATTTCTGGTAAGTATTCAAAGACTTACATTGTGCCTGGAAACCATGATATGGTTGTGAGAGGCTCAACGCCGTCTACCTCTAATCAGCAGTTTCAGACTTCCTTTGACAGAATTGAAGCTATGAAGAAGGAATGCGCCAAGTATGATAATGTTGTCCTGCTTGATGGTGACATTATTGATGGAATCGGCGGAACCATGGGTATGTGCGATTTTGAATATCGCCCAAGCATTACGCTGAACTATCCGTTGTTCTGGAAGATGCATTGGTTTGATGGCAAGCACTGGAGACTTGATGGCACTGAACCTTTGGAATACTGGAAGCAGCAGCAGGCTAAGATGCACGCCATCATTGATAAGCAGCCAAAGGTTGTGATGACGCATTTTGCGCCTGTTCAGGTTGGCGTTCCGTTTGAATATCGGAATGATAACTGCTCTTGCTTCTTCTATTTCAACGGTGAGGAATTCTTGGAAAGAATGCCGAATGATTCCTATTGGATCTGCGGTCATACCCATGATTTCCATGCAGTAGATTATACCTGCAAGAATGGCAATGTTGTGCACATTCTTTGTAACCCACATGGCTATCCTGGTGAACAGGACTATAATTGGTATGATCCTACCGCAGGTTACAAGAAAGAAAATTTCATCATTCCATTGCCAGAATAGTTAAAAGTTGTTATTTTAAAAACACAATTCAACAAGGAGATAACATGAGCCGTTCTCGTAAGAAACCTCTTCCTGGTACAAAAGAAACTTTCCGCGTCGGTATTGCATATTGTGATGACTGGACTATGGGTAAGTGGAAGCGCAGATACAACCGTGATATGCGCCGCAAGAATCACCAGCTTGAAAATGTTATCTCCAAACTTGATGAAGATTCCATTGAGGACGATGAAAGCGTTTGGATGAATGATCCGAATGATTTGCCGTCCGGTGTCGGTGATTTGTGGCTGTCACCTTGTGATGGATATTTGCTGTTTGACGCATCTGTCCGACGGAACGGCAAAACTTATCAGCTTGCTATGAAATAAATATGGGACCAACTGAACGAACATTAATGATGGCGCAGTATGCAGGCAATGGCCAGGTATTACTTGACTCTGCAGGCATGCTTTTTGTTTTAGCAGGCTTGTCATTTCTGTGCTGTTTAATTGTTGTGGCAATTTGCTTATGTGCCGTGAATGAATTTGTGGATTGGTATAACAAAAAGAAACTGAAGAAAGAATTTGAAGAGGAAGAAGATGACATACACACCAAAACTTGAAGACTATATGAAGGCACTTGAAGAAAACCGTGTCTTTGCTTGTGAAGATGAGCATTACATTGGTTTCAAGTACAATGCGCCTACTGTCATTTTCCATTATTGGGACGATGTAACCTTGAACGCCCGTGGAATTGTCTTTGACAAAGCTACTGGTGAAATTGTGGCTCGTCCTTTCTATAAGTTCTTTAACTACGAGGAACTTATCAACGGTGCCGGTGCAAGAACTGACATTCTTGATAAGATGGAAGCTTGTGGTTTTAAATTTGACCGCACTGAATCCTTCCGCGTAATGGACAAACTTGACGGATCTTTAGGAATTATGTTTTACGATAAGTATGCAGGTTCTTGGAGAGTAAAGACAGGCGGAGCTTTTAGCTCAAATCAAGCAGCGTGGGCAAATGAATGGGCAAAGAAGAACATTACTTCTGGCCTTGACACTTCGCTTACTTACTGCTATGAAATCATCTATGACGCAGATATTCACCCAATCTCGTATGACTTTGAGGGCATGGTTCTATTAGGAGCCATTGATACTGCAACAGGTGAGGAAGTATCTTTAGAGCAGCTTCGTCAAATTGCCGTTGAGCAAAAAGTAAGACTTGCTGACATCATTGAGTTCAAATCATTTGATGAAGCAATCTCTTATGCAAAGAACCTTTCTAAAACAAAGGAAGGTGTTGTGGTGACATTTAAGAACGGTTTCAAGGTAAAGATCAAGGGTCATGAATTCTTGGCTTTGCAGAAACAGTTCCATGCTATCACAAAAGAAATGATCTGGGAGAACTATGATTGTGAAAACTGGCTACACCCATACACAGCAGAATTCTTAGCATCTATTCCTGAAGAAATGAAGGAAATGCATGATTATGCTGAAGAGCTTGACAAGAAGATTTCAGAAGCAACCTATGTTGCACGAAGCACCGCTTATCGTGTGTACAAAATGATTAAAGATGCAAACTTACAGCGCCGTGATGCGTTTGAGTTGATTACATCTTGCTTTGCGAAATTCAATCCAAAGCTGGTTGGTCCAGCTATGAAGGTATATTCATTGTTGGAACAGGGTAAGACTGACCGTGACATCAGCTCACCTGAATGTGTATCTTCTATTGTCAAGTTAGTTCACCGATTATTCAAACCTTAAGGAGGAATCAATGGCAAGTCCATTTGGTGACTACTATAAGTTAGTCAGAGCTGCATTTAAGGAATATGCTGCAGGTCCAGAACCGGGCCTTACTGCATCCTTTAATGAAAACGAAGATACACTCACGCTTCATCTTTCAGTAAAAGATGGCGATGAAGAACTTCAGTATTTTTACATCTGGGGCAACAACCCGTTGACTCTTATGTATAAAGGTGATACGAAGATCTTTACTGCTTCACATGAACAGATGTTTGACAAAATTGCATACATCGCACATGATTGGAAACGTACAAAGAAAATCTAATGAAAAGACTAATCGCAATCTTATTGGCGGTATGTACTTTATCTTTTGCCGGCTATGGTGATTACAGCTATGACAGCGGTATCTCCAACGCTGGCATTATTGCTATTCAAACAGCAAGTGAAGACATACTTGAAACGCAAAAGAACATAACCTTCCCTGAAGCAAATTACATTGCCCGTTTGGTTTATGATGAAACCTACGCATCACCTTTGGAATTTTCCTATGTGATGGCGATTATCAAAACCGAATCACGATTTAATGTAAATGCAAAATCATATTGCGGCGCGATGGGTCTTATGCAGATCATGCCTAAAACATTTGAGGCAGTAGCTAAGAAAAATGGCTTGCCTTATACACGACATGATGCGTATGATCCTAAGAAGAACATTCAGATCGGCGTACTGTATTTAGAATCTCTCTATGAAAGGTATGCTCATCTTGATTATGTATCTGCCGGCTATAATGGCGGGCCGGGTGCTGCGAACAAATATGTGAAGGGAAAGTTTTATCACATGCCTAAGCAAACACAAAATTATGTTATGAAGGTTCGCCAATATCATAACGAATACAGAACTCTTATAGGAGACATTTAAAATGATTTATGGATTGATTATCACACTTATGCTTCTTGCTTTACTTGTAACCACATACAAGTGGCTCACAACACGTGATGAGAAAACATTCTATTCAATTAACCAGGAAGGCGATGCAAACGGTAATACGATTTACAAGCTTTACATCGTAACAGAAAGTGGTGGCCGTCAGTACATTGGTAAGTTTGATAATGTTGAAACGGCTAAGGCTAAAATTACTGCTTTGAAGGAAAAAGCTGCCAAAGAAGCAGAAGCACTTCTTAAGTCTACTATTAAGACTGAGGTGTACCGCGAGGATATGTAAATGACGAAGGCATATTTGAAGGTCAACAAAACATTGCCCGGCAACAAGCAGCTGGAAATTTCAGAAGTTGCTGGACCTTTGTTTTCCGTTGCCTACCGGCAGGTTCTTGAGAATAGCACATCAGATATCCATTTTGATTATGTTATCTTGAATGTCGGCGGAACCGATTATGACCTTTCCAAATGTACTTTGGTAGAATTAACTAATGGAAATAATGGAAAAATTGTGTTGCATAACAATTTTGGAAACATATCGTGTGATGGCACACAGATTAGTCCTTCCGAACTTGTTAAGAAACTACACGAAGAATGCTTTTAGATTATTCCTGCTGTAAATTGCCTTGATTGGGGTTTACAGTAGGGTTAAAAGTTGTTATATTTTACTCGTAATCAAAAACAACAAACAAAAATAAATTACTACTGCAGCGATATTTGCGCTGATGTAACACAACTTGAGGGCACTATGGCAAAAGAACTCGACCACGGCTTTGTTTATCTCATCACCAACGGCGATTTTGAAAGGCTCGGAAGTTACAAGATTGGAAAGACTGTTTCAGTTGAACAGCGTCTTGCTAACTTTAATTCCTCAACGGAATCTTTGCCGGATTGGCGAGCCATCGCTTACATTGAAACCGACCAGCAGAGTTTGCTTGAAAGCACGCTGCACTTGATTTTTAAAGAACATCGTCGTTCTTCTCGTCGTGAACTGTTTGACTTTGCTGAAGACCGCGATGATGGATTCTGTCTTGATGAAGTATTGGACATCTTTGAACGTCAGGCGGAACTTATTGGCGGAACCTTTACTTTGGCTGAAACGCCAACTGAAAAGGAAACAACCGTTCGTACATGCAACCAGCCGAAGAATAAGTTTAGCTTTAAGGCACTTGTTGGCCTTCGCGATGGCGATGAACTTATTTGGGATGTTGGCGATGGTGTTCATTCCCAGAAATTTTACGTATCATCTGTACACAAGATGGGTAATACTTATCTTGTCACTGATCCGAATGATGTAAACTCAACGGATCCTGCGGTTTACCGATCCCTAAGTTCCATGGGATTATGGCTCAGTAATGCTTTCCCGGGCTTAGACCGAGAACAGTATTGGGACCGTTCAAACTGGTATTTCGGTGGAAAATCCTTCAAGGATTATTTTGACGAATACCTCCAAAACTTAACTTAAACAAGGACAATACACAATGTCAAATGGTAAAATCACTGTAGGCGCATTCCTCGCCACTCTTATCACTATCATCGCCATCTTCATCTGTGCCAAGTGCATTGATGAAAATGACGCAACCCACATTCTTGTCAAGCAGAGCTGGCCGTCTGGCGAACTCTCTTGCGTGGACCACCCAGGTATGTTCTGGTCTGGCTTCTCAACAATTTACCGTTATGAACGAGCACGAACCTTCTACTTCAACTCCTCTACGGAAAAGGTAAAGGGTAAGGCTTGGGAAGGCGATGATACTGATGAAGACAACGTCAAGGTAACTCTATCAAGAAATGCTAAGGCGGAAATCGCAGGCGTTATTAAATACCAGATTCCAACAAACTGCGATGAACTTATCAGACTACATACTGACTGGCATTCAGATGATAAGGTTAAACATGACCTTGTAAGAAATGCTACTGTTGCTGCTGTTAAGAAGACCGCACCTGTATTTACTGCTGAAGAAGCAAAGGTTACAAAGATTGCTGAGTTCCGAAGACTTGTTGAAGACCAGCTTGTTGAAGGTGAATACATGACGGTAACTGAAGACCGCGATGAAAAGGTTACTGATGATGAATACGCTCCTGATGGAAAGTTGATTAAGAAAGGCGAAGTTCAGAAGTATACTGTTACTAAGCTAAAGCTTGATACTTTGGGTCAGCGCATTATCATTAAGCCGTCTAACTTGACGAAGTACGGAATTAAGATTCTTACTTGCGATGTTCAAGATGTAACCCTTGACCAGAAGACACAGGCACAGCTGGATATTATCCGCGACCGTGAAATGAAGCGAGTGGAAAATGCGACAAAGGCAGAAACTGCTAAGCAGGCCGCTATCACTGCGAATGAAGAAGGTAAGGCAAGGGTAGCCGCTGAAAAGGCTGAACAGGAAGTTGCAAAGATCCGAGCTGTTGTTCAGGCGGAAAAAGAAAAGGAAGTTGCGGAACTTGAAGCTAAGAAGGAATTTGAAGTTGCCAAATTTGCTGCGCTAACTGCTCAGGAAGAAGCAAAGAAGATTAAAGCACAGGGTGAAGCTGAAGCTGCCGCAAACCGTGCTAAGGTATTGGCTGGCCTTACACCCCAAGAAAAAGCCGAATGGGAATACAAAACTCGTGTAGGCATTGCGGAAGCTATTGCTAAATCTTCTCAGCCGATCGTGCCTGAAATCATGATGGTTGGCGGCGATAGCAAGAGTGGCGGAAGTAATACCGCAATGGACGCCGTTGGATTGAACATGCTTATGGACATCACACAGAAGATGGCTAAGTAAATCCATTGAAACTATAAGGCGGCTCTTAGGGGTCGCCTTTTTATACTTTCAAAAAAGGAATCGTAAATAAGCGGTTTCTTTTCCGGAGGTATGAAAGATGTTTATGCTTTTACCAGTTGTAATGTTTATAACCGTTGTTGCTACTTGTGTTGCGACAAATAACTAGGGAAACGCAATATAAAATTAAAGAGGAATGTAAATGACGTTCAAAGACATCGCGTTAAATGAACTTGCTGCAACAATTAAGCGACAGGAAATCATTATTAAGAACTGCACAGATCCTGAAGAACGGTTTGTTGCATTAAACATCGCGGAAAACCTTAAGTAGATTAAAGCACAACTGGTTGAATATGTAAAGACACCAGCATTCGCACAAGCCGTAAAAATGTATCAAGATTCTCTCGCGGCTGAAACTGAGGAGGAAACTAAAGATGACAAATAACTTTGAACAAATCAGATCTCTTTTGAAGTTTGAAAATGAAGGCGACTGCTATTATGTTCAGTTGCTTCGCAGACAGTCAGATGATCCGCTGATTGATGGTAAGAAAGATCCTAAGTATCATGGAAACATGCATTCACGCAGTATCAAGGATTACTTTATTCGTTCACTTGAACACTTTGATGATGTTAAGGAAGATATCATCAAGCTTTGTGAAATGTTCAATGTTCGTGCATATATTCGTTTGAACAAGCGTACATATAAGCGTATTGCTTTGGTAATGCTGAGACATATCGCAGAACAGGCTGCATCTGGTGAAACCTATTCTTCGCCTTTTCATATGATTGCATCTGCCGCGGGTACCGCAAACTGTGCAGGCGATGATAAAACATGGATTGTTGATGAAGACGCTGAATATCTGCGTTATGAAGAAAAGATCAAGGCTATTATTGAACAGTGTGAACCAACTGACCGTCAAAAGGTTATTGCGGTAATTCCTACAAAGTCAGGTCGTCATCTTATTACCAGACCGTTTAATCTTCAAACGTTTAAGACACTTTGGGAAAAGGATGAAGACTTGCAAACTTTAGAAGTTTTGGACATTCACAAAGATAACCCAACTATCTTGTATGTTCCGGGACCAGACAAGTGCAAGACATACGAGGAAGTGGTAAATCGTGAGGGATAAATGCTAGAAAAAATTTTTGATGGCATGTTGAGATTTTTGAACGGTCCTGCCACACAAGATCAGCCACCTCCGCAAGTGATTGTTGACACAAAGCCAAGAGAGGAAACCTTGGAAACCGATATGCAGCTTCCTCCACCGCCACCTCCGCGTATTCAGTATGTTGATCCTAGTGAACAGTTTGAAACGTCATGGAAACAGGTACCATCTTTTAGCGGGTATGTCGGATCCGGTTTTAACCCATGGGTATCATCTGTATCGGGTTGTACCACGTCAGCGGCAGGTGTGGTACATAGCCCATATATGGAAGCACCGGTCATAGCATGGGCTGCCTTGAATGAAACAAAGGAAACATTAAGCAAAATCATTGAAGCAATAAATGAAAAAGGAAGAACGGGATTTACGATGCGTTGTGAAAACGATCCGCCTACTTCCATTGACCTGCTGTATAATGATGAAATGATTGCACAGGTAGTTGGTGATAGGTTTACCATTCCTTCGTTAGCTGGTGATGTAAATGTTTACATGCGTCACATGCCGACCGAAGATATTGCACGTGTAGCTGATGTTATCATTACGATTTGTGATACACGCGATGAAGAAAGAAAATGAAAAGCAAAGCTGGCAAGTAAACTTAAGATTTTATCTGAAGGTTAATCATGGGTGTAAATACTGAAATAAGTAAACGAATACACGGATATTTGGCAGGCGTCGTTATGCCTAGACATGTATCTGTATCTGGAACTGTTTCATGTCCTATTAGTGATGATTTTCATTTAGACCGCGGTGTAATGCTTGCCTGCATTCATGAAGTAGAACCTGGGTTAGATGTTGCATGGATACAACAGCCGAATAAGTACTATCCACAGTGCTTAGAAGAAAAAATAGAAATCAACCAAATTGCTGTTGCTGTTGTTTCGTATGACACACTTTTCATTGACACACAGATACCCGGACATTACCAAAGACTTGGCTATGAAATGTCAGACAGATATGAAATAAAACTTCGTGATGCAGAACAGATGAAAAACATAGCAAAGCTGCTTGTTGAGAACTATCATCGGTTTCTCGAGATTGAAACGGCAATGGAACAATGGGAAGCTGCTAGAAAGAAGTTCATTTCTCGACTTGACTGTGTGAAATAATAAATAATAACAAAGGAGATTAAACCTATGTTATACAGAATTAGTTTTCATGCTGGCGACGATGGCTTAGTTGCCAATGATGTATTTCAGGCATTAAATGCTGAGAATGAAATGGTTCCAAAGGATGACGGCTGGTACCTTTTTACGAATTATGCTTATATTAAAAATGAAGGTGCTTATCTTTACATCAAGTGCAAAGACGAACATTTCGTTAAGGGAATGGTAGATTGGATCGTTCGTTCATATAAAGAATATGAACCTGAAGCAACCGAATGCGCTGAAACAAATGAAAAGGTTGAGTCAACATACAACCCAACATCGAGACGTGAAGCATTCCGTGCTATGAGAAAGGGTCACCTTGAACTGCATAAGCTTTCTGAGGCATTTACCGTTTTGAGAAATGCTGGCGCTAAAATTATCAAGGAAGACAAAGAAAGGTAAGTAATGGATACTGATAGCTAAGAAAATTTTTAAGCCGGTACGAAAAGTGCCGGTTTTTTGTTATATTTGAATAAAGTAAAAAGGAGTACTTAATGACGACAGATCAGTTCGCGCTGTGGAAATTTAAGGCTATAGAAGGTATTCTTGAAAACTTTCAGGCTGCGGATTTTAACACAACCCGTTTTATTAAAGGCTTTGAAACATACCTTATTACTTACGATGTAGCGCATTTAACTTGTAAGATTGAAAACATGAGTAAGCTGGACTTTGATCCGATCATTGTGCCTTTCAAGGAACTTGTAAATAAACTGAAAGAAATGGGCGTGTATCGTGAACGCCGTACAATGCGCCATTCAAATTCATACATTCCATTTACAGGTAGCTTGGAGAATTAAATGACTGAACTTACAGGTTTCGTTTTAATCGCATCAATCATTGGTAACATTGCATTCGGATTTAAATCGCTTTCACAGGTGATTAAATGTATTCGTAGCCGTTCAGTTTATGGAATTAGCCCGCTTATGCTAATTCTTGACTTCATAGGTAACATCGGCTGTGGATATTCAATTTACATGACGACAGGTTTTACTTTGTGGCCACAGTTCGTAAATTACTTCTGCGCTACATTGTTCCTGATTATCTTATTTGTGCTTTTGGCTACATTTGGAAAGAAAAAAGAGGTGCTTTGTAAAGAAAGCGAAATGATTGAAATGAAACGAAAGGCTGATATGCATGATAGGCTGCTGAAGATGGATCCTTCATATGCAAAGAAATCTGCAGCCGTAATCTTATCAGATGCAAAGATACAATGTGCTACACATAATACCAAGTATACTGTAATTGATGGGCATGTTCGCCCTATTCCAGAAGATGATCATATACAACACAATGAGGATTAGATAAGTTGACAGATCCTGAGCAGATTAACTTAGATTTGCCTATTGACTATTCAGAACCGTATTGTAATTTTGATAAAGAAAAATTCTCGGCTGAAAAGACAACCGAGAAAGATCCTAAATTTGAACTTGCTAAAGCGTTAGCTCAAGCAGCGATTACTAAGACAGTTACGATTACGAAATCTTTTTAATTCTGAAACTGAAGAGACAGTTCTTCTTATTGTCTAAGTTATCATCACCCCAGTGTTCAGGACTTGCCGCAAACCATTCAAGTGCCTTATCAGCAACGCCTGCTTTAAAACGGCTATAACCTGCTTGGCGAACGGCACCGCGGAAGAAGTCATCACATTCTTCACGAGTGAAGGTTCCCTTGATTCCTCTAGATGAATACAAGCAGTCATGCAACACAGCACCCATGTCGTATGTCAAGTTCTTATCGTCCCACTTAGGAAGGAACCATTGGAATGCTTTAGGCACACTAGCCCCATCTGTGCGGAAATCACGCTTGCATAACAAGTCAAGCTGATAGGTGTCTTTGTTCTTAGTATAAGTTGCGGTAATCGTAGCGTCTTTAGTAAATGTCCAAATCTTTTTCTTTTCAGTTGTTTGAATATCAGTGAACTTTAATTCTTTCAATGATACTGCCATAATTTACCTCCTTTATTATTTACAAATTTTCTTAAAAAATTACCCACATAAATAATCCAGCTAACAAACATGGAGCTTTTATGAACATTCTAATTACCAAGATGATGACCGCACGTTTCACAACCAATACCGATCGTGAGCGTCTTTGCGGTGGGTTCGATGCAATTTCTTACATGATTCAACGTATCGCTGAATCATACCCACAACATACTTTTTACTATATTGGAGCATCTGATTTGGCAGACAGTCAATTATCTACCCCAGAAAATTTAAAGGACCTCTACACGCCTATAAAGGCGTTTGCGAAAGAGCACGGATATGATCCAATCGCACAGGATTTGGCAAACACAAGCAAGCCTTTCTATCAAGCATGTTTAGACTACTGTAAGGAAAATGGCCTAAAATTTGACCTCGCACTTTATCAGTATGAACAGACTTTGCCTATCGCCCATTACGCCGACGGATATATTTCAGAACGAACAAAAGGCGTTCTAAAGACATTAGTATCACAAAGACATTCAGCACACGCATTTGTTCTTGCAAGCGATATGAAAGTTCCTTTGTATTTGATTGTAGATGATCCCCGCCAGATTAACCATATTCCAGCCGATATTACCCCGCCAGTTAAGATCTTTGCACAATGCAAGGGTACTGACCATACAAGGTATTACGTTGATAAGATTCATAAGGAAGAACACGCTGTACCGATGGAATATGCTGAAATTGAAAAATTCTACCTATTAAAGAAAGAACGAGTAAACTTTTCAAATCCTGACGAAATTCATCCAACGCCGTTTGAAACCTATAAGAAAGATCTCGGTCTTGTCATGACCTTGAACGGCAACTTTGACAGACTCGATTATGTAAGAAAGTGGCTTTTCCCGTATGACGCTGACCTAAAGATTTATGGCCGCTGGGATTCTGGTGAATTAGCTAAGAAGGTTGAAAGCCTCGGCCTAACCGACAGATTCATTGTTAAGGGTATGTCAGAGATGGAAGATGTGATGTGGCGCTCAAGATACACACTTGTTGCTCCACCATCTGCTAAGACCGCAAATTTCGTTACACAGAAGGTTTACTCTATGTTGTATTATGGCATCATGCCTTTCTGGGCAAAGGGTACATACGACATTGATAACTTCTATACTGACATTCCTTCGTTCTTTAAGGTTGAAACACCTGATGAATTGTGGAAAAAGATACGATTCTTGGACCGTCACCCTATCTTCTATCGAGTGATGTTGCGGAAGTGCTATGATGCATTGAAACCTGAATACTTTGAGAACGACTTTGTGCACCGTATCTTTGACTGCATCTTTGAAAAATAATTTCTTACCCTCATAAATATCACAAAACATTTATTATATTTTGAATATGAAAAAATTAACCTTTGTTTTAGATGTAGATGGCGTGCTTACTGACGGTACATTTCTGTACGATGCAAACGGTAAAGCATATAAAAAGTTTGGCCCTGAAGACGCTGATGCTTTAAAGATGTTGGCTCCGTACTGCAATATCGTTTTTGCATCCGCTGACACCCGTGGTTTTGAAATCACAAAAAAGCGTGTAAACGATATGGGTTTTGAGGTTCACAACATTAAGGCTCGTGACCGTAAGAATTGGATTAAAGATAACTTTGGGCTTGAGAATACGATTTACATGGGCGACGGCCTGGTTGATATTCCGTGCCTAGAATCGGTTAAGTATTCTTATGTGCCGGCTAACGGATCGGTTGAAGCAAAACGAGCTTGTAATAAAATACTGCAGGAAATGGGCGGTCATGGCGCTGTCGCTGAAGCCGTATATGATATTGCAGAAACATTTTTCAACAAGACATATATTGATTTACTAAAGGAGAATGGATATGACGTATAACGAATTGAAGGACAAGGTACTTGCTGAGCTTAATCAGTCGCTTAGCTCCATTGATGAACGCATCGTTGACCAACTGGCTGAAGAACTGGCTTACAAGCGCCAGGCCGTTATCGTTGGACACGCTGCTGGCCGTATGGGTTATGGTCTTCGTGCTTTCATTATGAGGCTCATGCATTTGGGCTTTCACGCTTACTGGTACAATGATACTACCATTCCGCACATGTCACCGAACGATATGTTCATTTTCGCATCTGGCTCTGGTAAGACACGAACTGTTGTAAATCTGGCTGAAATCGCAAAAGAAAAGAGCGGCTGCCGCATTGTTTCTGTAACTGGCGATGTTGAGTCACCGCTTGCTAAGATTTCTGATTTGGTCATTAAGTTCACTGGCTGTAATAATGGATTGAACTCTGAAAATGATCCTAGTAAGATTAACAGCATTCAGCCGATGACGACTTTGAATGAACAGGCGATGTTTATTTTCTTTGATTTGCTTGCTTTGAAGATTATGGAAAAGCTTGGCGAAGACAACAACACTCTTAGCTATCGCCATAACAATATAGAATGATTATAAAGGAAAACAGATGAATATCAGTACATCACTTATCTGTATGAACATGTCTCAGGTTGATAAAGACATCAACCGAGTTCTTACAGCAGCTAACGGCGACACCAGATTTAACTGGTTTCATGGAGATTTTATGGATGGTCACTTTGTTCCGCGCCTTGGCATTTCGCCTGAACTTATTCGTGACATCAAGCAGGAATTTCCGAATGTACAGATTGACAGTCACTTGATGATTGATGATCCGTACACTTATGTTGATGTTATCGCTCCGTATTCTGATTGGGTCGTTTATCATTATGAAGCGGTCACTGACCCAGTTCGTACACTTCAAAAGATCCGTAAGACATGGCCGAATGTTAAGGTTGGACTTGCGATGAATTTGGCTACACCGTTTGATCCGAGCATCATTCAGCTCTTTGACGGCGTTATGTTCATGGGAATCTCTCCAGGCGTTCTTGGAACCAATTCATATCCGCAAATCGTTGAACAGAAAATTGGCGCTGTTCCAACACATAAACATTACTTTGTTGATGGTTCTGTGAATTTCACAACACTTAAGACATACGGCGACATCAACCCCAATGGAACACTTGTTTGTGGTTCATCTACGATGTTTAAGATTGATGATCTTACTAAGGGTATGAACCGTGATGATCTTGTCAAGTTCAACGTGAACCGCATTAAGGAGAAAATTGTATGAAGAAAACCGTTGTAATTCCAGCTGCCGGCTTGGGTAGCCGTCTTAATGAATTCACGAAGAATTACAATAAGGCAATGTGTACATTGGGTCCTAAGCCTGTCATTTCATACATCATTGAGAAATTTGATGTAACCGATGAAATCATTGTGCTTCTTGGCTATAAAGGCGATTTGCTTAAACAAGTCCTGAAAATCTGTTATCCTGACAGAAATATCAAGTTCGTAACTGTTGATGTTTATGAAGGTCCAGGTTCTGGCTTGGGTTACTCTTTGTCTTGCGCTAAGAACCTTTTGCAGAAACCGTTCTTGTTCTGGTCTAATGATAGCATTATTCAAGATGACATCAATGGATTTGACTTTGAACATAACTTTATGGTTTTGTCCAAATTTGATAAAGAAAACGCCGATTCATATCGTCATGCAAGAATCGGTAAGCACGAAGTTCAGGCAATTCTTGCTAAAGGTGATTATGATGTAAATGGCATTAAGACTAAGCCTTACATTGGCATTTCTTACATCAAGGATTACAAACAGTTCTGGAAGGCACAGGAAGACAACTTTGAAATTTTCGTAAATGCAGGCGAAAGTGCTGGCTTGAATAATCTGAATGACATTCGTTATTACATCACAGACACTTGGCTTGACACAGGCAATAAGGAAAAGCTTATTGCTGCTAAGGAAGAATACTCTAAGAAGATGGAAGCAACGATTCTTGAAAAGCCAGACGAAGCAATTTGGTTTTTAGATGACAGAGTCGTGAAATTCCACATTGATCCGAAGTTCATTGACGGCCGTGTAAAACGTTTCACAACATTTGTAAATCAGGCTATGGAAGATAAAGGTATCACAATTCCTGAACTTTTGAGCCACGATAAGAATGTTTATGCTTATCGTCTTGCTGATGGCAAGGTAATGTCAAAGGAAGTAAATCCGACTAGTTTCTTGAATTTTATCGTTTCATTCTTTGAAAGCGTTGATGAACGAGAAGTTCCGTATGAAAAGAAACTTGAAATCTATAATGACTTTTATAAGAACAAAACTTTGCAGCGCATTGAGAAATACTGTAAGGAACACGAAGATCTTGACAGCCGATGCGTCATCAATGGATTGGATTGTTACTCGGCAAAAACGATCATTGAAGATATGATTGATTGGGACGCCATTGCGAATAAAGCTATCATCACAGATAACTATCACGGTGACTTCCATCTTGAAAATATCTTGGTGAATGAAGTTGACGGCAAAGAACAGTTCGTGATGCTTGACTGGAGACAGAACTTTGGTAAGACATTTGAAGGCGATATTTACTATGATATTGCTAAAATGTGGCATTCATTGATTGTGAACCATGGGATGGTCAAGGATAATCTTTTCCATTGTGAAGTTAAGGCAAACGGCGAGATTGAGCTTGACATCCATCGTACATTCATTGATACTGAATGTGAAGATATGTTAAAAGGTTGGCTGAATAATTCCGCGTATGACGAAATTCATGCACAATTTTTGACTGCATTGATCTTCTTGAACATCGCTGCATGTCATACATATCCGTACTGCAAATTCTTATTCTACTTGGGTAAGTACTTGATGAATAAATTTATCGTTGCTTATCCGCAATACTTGAAACCTGATGTTTTGAAACTTCAAGAAAATTAAAATAATAAAAAGCGGCTGAAACATGCCGCTTTTCTTTACTGGAGAAAATTATGACGCTTAGCCATAACCCATGTGCACTAGAAGAATACATTGCCTCAAAGTTCATCGAGATGGGATTGATTACACAGGCACAGATTGAAGAAGCAAGATCTGTGAGAAATGACCGCTACCAGCCATATAGCCGATTGAATGAAGTTTTCAGCCGTGGCTATTATGTTGGTTGGAACGATGTGTTTGCATTCCGTATGAGTATCCTTGGACTTACAAAAGCATTCACTGAGCCCGGACTTGCCTATTATTCAGATTCCAGATTATGGGCAGCATTTCATTGATGCGCTTGATCTTGCCAATGTCAATGTGAATTTTATGAGAAGAGGTAACTGCAAAGCATCATCAACATATTTGAAGATTCCTGTCGCAGTTTGCCGTAAATGGATTAGGCTTAATACTAAGGAAGATGTTGATAAGTGGTTTGAAACTTTGAAAGCAGAACTGCCGTATTATCATGCACAATGCAAAGCACTTTCTGAAATCAAGAAAAAGATAAAAACTGAAGGTGCAGAGTTCAAAGCCATCATGAAAGAAAATGCTAAAAGCTCTCCTGCGTGGAAGGAGGCAAGACAAAGCTATGAAGAAATGATTTTGAAGTTCATGAATAAATTGACTCGCCGTGAAGAAATCATGGCGCAAGATCGGCATTGTGATTTTACGATTTAGAAAAGTTTCGTTCAGTTGTGAATTTGTGTAAAATGTTTTTATATTTTACATAAAGAAAGGAGCTATAATGATAAATAAGATTGATGAAAATCCTATTGCTCAACCGCGTGCATATAAGCATGTCTATTATGATAAGTTTACGAAGAACATTTGTGTTCGTTATGTAGGTGATGACGAATTTACAAAAATTCCATATAAGAAAGATTATTGGGTGCAGGATCCTACAGGCAAGTCAGAATGGAAGGATCAGTTCGGTATACCGATGGTTCGTCGTCAAATGACAGACAGTGATGTTATCAAGAATATGAAGGCGAATGGTATCATTATTGCTGAATCTGATTTGAAAGAAGAAGCAAAGTGGATGCACGACATTTATGATAAGTTTGAACTTACCGCGAATGTTGATGACTGGCATATTGGTTTCTATGATATTGAAGTTGCTGCTGGCAATAGCGGCTTTCCTAAGCCTGAAGAAGCTGCATGGCCGATTAACTTGATTACGGTTTATTCATCAAAGACAAAGGAATATTATACTTGGTCTATCTATCCTGAAGATATTCATGAAGATGACATTATTCAACATCATCGTGGTTTTCATGATGAAATGGATATGTTGAAGGATTGGCTAAAATGGTTCAAGAATCAGCACTTTGACATCATTGCGGGTTGGAACTCAATTCTGTTTGACATGCCGTACATCGTGAACCGTATTAAGCGTCTTCGTGATGAAAGAGGTATTCAAACTGAATATGAATGCGCATTGTCTCCATTGGGCAAGCGTCCTATTCCAAAAGATATTGCTGACAAAAAGCAGAAAAACGAACTAGGTACATCTTATGACATTCCTGGCTTGTTGCATTTTGACTATATGGAACTTTGGAAGACATTTGCTTCACATCCGCCGATGGCATCATATTCACTTAATACCGTTGCTCAATTCGTAACTGGTGAAGGTAAGCTGGAATATGAAGGAACTATCAATACAGTTTGGCAAGATCCAAAGCTAAGACAACAGTTTGGTCAGTATAACGTCGTTGACGTAAAGAGTAATGTCAACATTGAAGCAAAGTGTCAGATCATGCCATTGATTATTGGTTATGCGTATGACTGTTTGGTGACGGTTGATAAGGTCTATAATAAAGTTCCGACCACTGAAGGTTACATGCTTCGTTACATGCATGCTGAAAAGAAGGTTATGCGTGATAGAGCCGATCATCATGTTGACTGGTGGAAAAACGAGGAATGCTTTAAGGTAAAGCGAGCTGATGGTTCCATCTATTATCAGAACTGCAACTGGGAAAACAATGAATTTGACTTTGATGACTTCGGCGTGAAAGCAGGTTACTGTTATGACTATCCTGGCCGATATGACGACTGTATGAGCTTTGACATTACATCAAGCTATCCTCATCATATCATGCAGTTTATGATTTCGCCTGAATGCAAAATTGCTCATCCGAAGAAGGAAGATATTGAAAGCGGTCGTGTTATTGCTTCCGATGTCGCTGAGGTTGGTTTCTTGAATGATCCAAACGCAATTCTTCCAAATATCGTTAAGAAGGTATTTGATGAAAGAAAACAGTATAAGAAACTGATGAAGGAAGCAAAGAAGAACGGCGATATGGCGTTGGCAGCTTTGTATGATAACCGTCAGGGTATTAAGAAGATTATCATTAACTCTATGTATGGTGTCTGTCTGACTGCATCATTCCACATGTATGACATTGACTGCGCTCGTTCAATTACTCGCTGTGCTCGTGTTACTCTTCGTGATTGGCTGAAGAAGTATCTTGACCAGTATTATGTATCAACCGCAATGCTTTCCGATGTTCAGAAACATTGGGGAATTACATTGAAGAATACAACACCGCTCAAGATTAAGAATCGTGAATGCGTCTGTGTGCACGCTGATACTGACAGCCTCTATTTCTGTATCAATGAATTGAAACTTCGTCTTCGTGAAGAAGGTATCAAGATTGAAACGGAAGAAGAACATCGCGAGTTTTATGCAAAGGCTGAAGAAATGTTCCAAGAATTCTTTGTGAAGGTTCTTGAAATCCGAGCTAAGGCAAGTAAGACAGTAAACAAGATTAACTATAACCGTGAAAACGTTTTTTCTAACATGTTCTGTTTCGCAAAGAAACTTTACATCGGAAATGTAATTGACGCTGAAGGTACTCCGTATCCATTTGAAAAACCGAAACATAAGATCATGGGCGTGCCTATTAAGCGTTCTGATATGCCGGAATTCTGTAAGGAAGCTGCTGAAGAACTTGCATTCGCGATTTGTTCTGGACAGGATTATGAAACATCTGATAAGTTCATTAAGGATGTGTACGCAAAGTTCCAAGAAGCAGGTCCGAATGCCGTTTCTGCCAAGAAGTCAATTTCTGAATACACTAAGTATGTAAAGGAACCGATTGAAAATTATGTAAAGAACGGACTTCACTTTGATAAGGGACAGGTATTCAATGCAAAGTGTGCTTTAGCTTACAATTATGTTATCGCTAAGCATAAGTTGCCGTACATGCCGATTATGAATGGGAACAAGTTTAATTATGTGTATGTCAAGCCAACGAACAGATATAACATTGAAGCAACTGCATTCATTGGAAACTGGCCGAAGGAATTTGATAGCATCTTTGAAGTTGACTACGAAACGATGTTCAACAAGACATTCATTCCGCTGTTTGAAAATATGTTCCAAGTAGCTAAATGGATTGGACCGAAGGATCATATCTCACTTGAATCTGGTGGACTTGATAGCTTCTTCTTTTAAAGGATAACTAATATGTACTGGAAACAAAACGTCATTTGCGAAATCTACGCTGCAATGCTAGAATACATCAATACACAATGTGAAGCACATGAGATCGGCGCCACATTCGTTGATGTAAAACAGTTTAGACCGCAACAGTATCGTGCTTCGCCGTTGGGTGAGCTACAGGCTAAAGTTCATAACTATGATGCACCTGACGAGGATTCTTACGACGTGAAATACTTAGCCGAACTTGAATATGACCATGGAAGTCCACATTGGCGTTTAACTGACCCTGATGGAAATACATGTGATAATGCTGTTTTGAAAAATCAGCCAAAACTTTTTAACATGGCCGTTATCCTTGAAGGAGGTGAGCATAAATTCATTTTGGGTTTAGGCCGCATTAGACCCGCTGTTGGCTTGCCTAGCTATTATAGTTATGGTGACCCAGGTGACCCTGCCATTGCGACTAAACTCAAACTTGACACTTATGAAATCGGCTATGATGTACTGTCTTTTACTGAGGAAGAATATAAGCAGTATGGTATTGTCTCTATACTTACTCAATTAAAAACGGTCGTTGATAAACAATTCATCAAAGTTGAAAAGTTTAAGGAAATGTATGAAGACTATTTTAAACTTCAAGCTGAGCAAATTAAACTGATGGAAGAGCAGAAAGAACACCTTCGCCGTAAAGGTGAGGTAATTGCTAAAAAGATGAACATTTGGATTGAGGCAGCTGAACAAGGCGATTTAGATGGTATAGATATAACAGAAAATGAAGAAGGAGTTACTTGTGGTAAAATTAATGTATAACCCAAAGACAAAGGAACTTGATATTGTATGTAATCAACTAGGATGCACCCCTGGTGATTCTGAACAGTCTATTTTCTTTAGAAACTATATCTTAAGCAATGTTAGGCGTCGTGTTGAAAACGCAAAGACTGATTGGGATGTACTTGAAGCATTAACGATACTTGACACAAATAAGTTTAAATCAGAAAAGACCTATGTTGAGAATGGTAAAATGATCATTGAATACTCTATGGTCATTGATGAATAAATAATTCACAATTAAAAGGAGAACTATATGAAGTTCATTATGGAAGGAGCAGCACAGCAGTGCCCAGCCGCAATTGGTATGTTGACAGAAGATCTTCTGTTGAACCCAACATTGGCAAATGAAAAGCTAAGCAGCTTTAAGTTACAGATTAACCGTGTGGAAACCGTAAATGGTGAAAAGGTCGTGTACATCAAAGAAAGCGCAAACGATAACCTTCTCTTGGGGTAATTATGTCAGAACAGATTAAGAACCTACCCGATTCAGCAAAAGCACATCTTTTTCAGATGACCTTTACAGGCATTGGCGATGATGAAATGACTGAGGCTTTGAAGCTTCGTGCTAAGTCCATTGAAACATCGCCTATCACAAAGAACCAGCTTGTACAGTTTACTGTGGCATTTGATGAAGCTGAAGATTTTGCTACTTTGCCGTTCTGGTATGAAATGCTAGCTGATGCAGGTACAGTGACTGAAGAAGAGTTTGAAAACCAGTCATTCACACTTGATGTAAACATCTACAATGACAAAATGGAAAAGGTCATTGGCAAGACTCGTTTTAATAGTGTTAACCCTGTCGTGATTGGACCGCTTGTACTTAACCAGGAAGGCGATGGCAAGTTGCAGTATAAAGTAACCTTTATGGCTAAGAACTGTGAAGTTCTAAAGGGAGAATAACATGGCTGATATTCTATTCACAGGTAAGATGACTTCCTTTAACGCAAATGTGCCGGTAAAGGAATCTGCTATCACAAAGTTCACTGTTGTCGTTACGGAAGAAACAAGTGTACGTACTTTCCCGGGTCAGTTTAAGCATCCCAAGATGGATGTGTTTGACTCTATCGCAAATAATGATATCTTTGACAAGATCAGTATTCCGTGTAAGGACTATCTTGTTGAATATGATATGGTTTTTGGCGATACTGCATTCGTAGCCAAACTTGATAATCTTTCCGCAACAATTAAGCACACAAAAGATGGCTCGCCATTTACCGTTTATACACTTCGCTTTGTTAAGGAAGTTGAAAAGGACATTGACTGGCAGCTTTCTTGCTATGCTAAATTGAAGGAAGAAAACGAGGAAGGTAAAAAGGTTGATAAGCTCTTTACTTGCTCAATGACCGAAAAGGAATAGTATTTTAAGTAAACAGACAATAAATCTGCTTAAAAGGAGGGAAACATTAGTTTCCCTCTTTTGGACTTTAATATTAGCAACTGCTTAAATTTCATTAAAACAGGCAAATATGAAAAAATATGAAAAAATTGCTGAGGTTGGAAATTTTGATACTTAAATTTCATAAATTTAAGCAGTTTTATTACAGTTTTTTATGAAAAACATCTGTGGTTGTGTTGTAATTCATTATTACGGTCAATTATACGGATAACACGAAAATTACAGTTTTATCACGAAAACATCGGAAATATATACTGCAGGTTTTGACGGATTTTTATTGATGTTCAACGCCTAAAGAGGGTTTACAAATGTTCCTCTTTTAATTAAATTTTTAACATAAACCAATTGAGGTTAATCATGGCTAAAACAAAAACACGTGAATGTACAGATAAGTTGCTTGAACGCTTGGAAGACGGTATTCTTTCTTGGGAAGAAGTTTGTCGTGAATGCCTTGCGGAAATGTCAGAAGACGATGTCGCTGACATGTGCAGCAAATGTGAATATCTGGACGAAGACGGATACGGGGAAGATGAAGACTAAAAAACTTTCCTTGCAGGAATATGTGGATTTTGTTTTATCCTATATCCCGGAAATGAACATTGAAACTATTGAACATTGGTATAGTTTCAATGAATGCCAGAAAACTGAAGATGACGCTTACTGGTATGTCAATATGTGGCGAGCAATAAAACAGGCCGATGCGATTAAGCCGGACTGGTTTGATATGCAGCCGACTGACCGTGAGCGTTACTTAAATGAACTAGCTGACTGTATGCCGGAGCCAATGAGGATTGCTTAACTATGATTTTTGAACATTCTTTTAGCAATGGTAACAGAGTTGCTATTGATCTTTCATCAGTAAGATATGTTGGGCTTGAACACAGAGCAGATGATAGTGAAATCACCTTTCACTATAAAGGATTAGTAAAATCCGACAACAGTGGACTGGTATTTCACAGCAAAGATCATGAAACTCGTTCAAATACGGTATATGAAGAAATCCTTAAAGCTTTTAAAGGAGAAAACTCAATATGACACTTGAAGAACTTCAGAAATACGAAAATGCCAAAAAGGTAACAAATCCATACTTTAAGCATATCTTGCCGCGCTGGCGAGACGCCGTACTTCACGTATGGAATGATGACTTAAAGATTACATCTCCTTTCCGTCTCGCTGAATATCATCAACTTTTGGAATCTTATGGTCGCATTATTGTTGATGACGCTGACTTTAAGGCAGAAATTGAAGCTAAGCGTAATAAGATTACTGCTATCCTGCAGGTACATGGACATTTCATTGATGTTGAGGTTGACTAATGAAAGCAAAAGATTTGATTGCCATTCTTGAAAGTGACCCTGAAGCAGAAGTTCTTGTTCAGGTGAAAGTAACTCGTGAAGAAAATGGTTATAAACATGCTGTCAATGAATGGGTTCCTATTGAAGAAAGGCATGTTATGAAGCCGCCTTTTGGTGGACGCCAAATTTTCCTTGGCGCCTATTAGGAGGAAACATGCTAAAGCGACTTGATAAGTTTATTGACTCGGTCAAGGCTTGGCTAAAGTCTGATTCCATTTCAAAGTCAATTAAAGAAGGCCCAAAGGTTGTGAAAGCAAAAGCTGCTGAAATCAAAAAGACTATGGCTAGCAAAGAACCATCAAAGCCGGCGCCTAAGAAAAAGGCAACGCCCAAGCCTAAGAAGTTAAAATCAAATGATAAGCTCAGATATGTTGAGTCTAGTTCATGGGGTGTTATGAATATGACACTTGCTGACGCCGGCATGTATGTTTATCCTTTTGACCCAAACATGCCTATTTCCGTTCCGCAGCTTTTATGGTGTTTAGGAAAACAAAACTGGGCAAGCTGCGGCTTTTTGCTGCAGGTATATAATGACCAAAATGTTGGCTTTCAGTATCAGTGGATGTTTGTAGCATCTGACGATAATGAAAAATTGAAAATGCACGATCTGGTCTACATTTATTCAAAAAGCGGTGTAACTAAACTTATCAATTCTGGAAAGACACTTGATGCACTTGCTTTAAACATGGAAACCTATGTAAAACAGGTAAGGAGCGAAATTATCAAAAAGGCAATTCTTGCTGATGATAATTTCAACTACTTTGAAGTTTAACTGACATACACATTTTGGAAAATAAAATCCGCCCCGTGAAAGGGCGGGTTTTTTTTGTTATATTTTTACCTAATAAATAATGTGCCAACGGTTTTTGAACCGTGACAAGAAAAAATAAAGACACATTATGCAAGATCTATTAGGAGAAAAATATGGCAAATAAATTAGTCGCTAAATTCAAGAAAGAAAAAGCCTTCGCTGACATTTTGGCAGCAGACAACATTGAGGATGAATTCCTCAGTACGAACTGCGCATCAGTTAACTTGCTGTTCAGCGGTAAGCTTGATGGCGGTATTAAGAAAGGCAAGATGAATACCATCTGTGCTGATTCTGGCTGGGGTAAGTCGCTTATTGGTTTGAATGTTTTGGCAAATGCGTACCGTGCTGGAATGACCTGCGTGGTAATTGATACAGAAAACGCATTTAATACACAGCTTGCAGCATCACTCGGCATTGACATTGATGATATCTTGCTTTTCAGGACTTCACGTATTCCTGAAATTAAACAGATTTATGCTCGCATCAACCATGGCCTAACTCGTGCAGAATCTCGTGAGATCTTCGTTCTTCTTGATTCTTGGGGTCCTATTGTTGAAGAACAGGTTATGGAAAAGGCTGAAGAAGCAAGTTCTGCAGTTAACATGAGCGCGGCTAAGTTCAAGAACGAACTTGCTAATATCATTAACGCTTGTGGAAACACATCTTTCATTGTTAACCATGTGTATGAATCTCTTCAGATGTATGGCGAAAAGTTTGCTATTCCTGGTGGTAAGAGATTGTTCTTCAACTCTGACGCTATCGTTCTTGCAAGCTCTGCTGCAAAGGCAAAGGACAAGGAAGGTAATGTTTATGGCAAGGTAATTACCGCTTCCGTTAAGAAAGGACGTGCTGCTAAGGAATTTTCTAAGACTAAGTTCTTGATTGAACATTCTGGCGGTATTAACCCTTACTTTGGTCTGCTTGAAGATGCAGTTGCTGCAGGCGTTGTGATTAAGCCAAAGCCAGGTCGCTATACTCGTCCTGAATATGATACTGATGGACGCGAATGGAAGGAAGAAGAATTGTACTGTGCTAAATTCTGGATTCCTCTTTACAAGAACGAAGACTTCATCAAGTTCGTTGAAAAGAAATTTGCCTTTGAAGATACTCAGCTTATTTCTTCTGTTGAGAATATCATGGATCTTATGAATCTTGATGAAAGCCAGTTGAGCGAAAAGACACTTACGGCTGAAGAAGACGATACGCCGTATGATCCTGACGAAGACTAATCTTTATTAGGAAACACGCATTTGAGATGGACGGAAATTTTCTGCCCATCTCTTTTTTCTTAAAAACTTTTTTATATTTTGTTTTGAAATTTTTATAAGGAGAACTGATAATGGTAATTATCGTTGAAGGTCCAGATAGAACGGGAAAAACAACACAAATCGCAAAGATGAAAGAGCATTATGAAGCTCAAGGTAAATCTGTTCAGGTTATTCATTATGAATCCATCAAGAAAGATGAGGGTTTTAAGTACAACGCAAAAATCTTGCAGCAGATGAGCCGTGTTCGTTATGATGACATGTTAAATTTGGCAAATACTTTTGCAGAAGATGACAAGACCGTACTTATCTTTGACCGTGCTCACTTGGGTGAACTTGTATATGCACCGTTGTTTAGAAAATATGGCGGTGAATATGTTTTCAACTTGGAAGACAAGTATCCAACTTTCCTTGAAAAAACAAAACTGTTTGTTTTCGTTGATGAAGCAAAAAATCTTGTTAAGCGTGATGATGGCAAGAGCTTGGGCAAGGTGACTAAAAAGACAAAACAGCGTGAAAAGGATTTGTTTGAGGTCGCATTTGAATGCTCAAACATTAAAGACAAGCACTTGATTAACATCAACAAGACAAAAGAAGAAAAAGTGTGGGAATTGGTTAAGGAAAAACTTGTATGATTGAAAATTTTGAATTGAAAGAAGATCTTGATTTTGAGTCAGAAATTGGCATTAAGAACAATGATGTAATTCGTAATGAAGTACAGGATGTTTTGGCTTGGAAATATAAGTCAGGTGATAAGGTTGGCAACACTTGGGAAATCATTGATGCGCATTTGACTCTTAATCCATATCAGCCGTACTTGAACATTTTCAATAGACCATTTAAAAAGGACTATCTTGAAAAGGAACATAAGTGGTATATGTCACAAGATCTGTCTATTAAAGGATGGATGGACGACATCAAGATTTGGAACTACTGTGCATCAAAAGACGATAAGCAACTTATCAACTCAAATTATGGTTGGTGTGTTTTCTCAAAGGAAAATGGCGACCAATATGAAAACTGCTTAAAGAAAATGAAGGAAGATGTAAATACACGTGAAGCGTTGATGATCTATACTCGACCGAGCATGCACATTGATGCCGTTGAAAACGGAAAGCATGATTTTATGTGTACTGTTTCTGCTCAGGCAATGATCCGCAATGGCAAACTGTATTACATTGTGACACAAAGATCTTGTGACTTGGTAACTGGTCTTTCGTTTGACTTCCCTTGGCACTGTTTCGTGTATCAGATGATGTATGAAGAATTGAAACAGACATATCCTGAGCTTGAACGCGGAAGTATCTTCTATAATATCGGAAGTCTTCATGTATATGACCGTCACGAGAATCTTCTCAAGGCATATTCAGTTTATGGGTAATAGATGAAACCAGCAGATTTTGAAAGAATTATAATCAAAGCACTTTTTGTAAACGATACAGTCAGAGGTAAAGTTTTACCAGCACTTAAGACTGATTGGTTCTTTGACATTGATGATAAATTCATCATTGAAAAAATCATTGACTTCAATGGACGCTTTGGTCAGATGCCAAACGTCATTGAAATGAAGCGTCTTATTTCAGATGACACGACTTTAGGCATTTTTGAAGATGCGATGAACATTCCTGATGATGATGTTCAAACAGAATTCATGCTTGAAGAAATTCAGGAATATGTAAGGCGTCGTCTTGTCAGCAATGTTTGTGAAAAGGGTCATAAAGCCGTTCAAAGTTCAGGTGCATATAACGCATCTTTGACTGACTTAATGGCTGAAGCTGAAACTTTTACTTTTGACACAAACATTGGCTTTGACATTTTGAATGATCCTAACCGTTTGTATGAAGATGCAAACACGAAGGAGAAAATCTATAATTCTGGCATCAAGATTATCAATGATATGATTGGTGGTGGCTTCCATGAAAAGTCATTGAACTTGTTTATGGCGCCAACTAACATTGGTAAGACTTTGATTATGTGTTCATTAGCAACAAACTTCTTGTTGAATGGACACAATGTTTTGTATGTAACTTTTGAAGACCCGGAAAACAAAATCGCTGGCCGTATGGCTCAGAATTTGTTTGACATTACACAGAAAGATTACAAGGCGATGAGCCGCGATAACTTTAACCTTGCATTTGCTAATCTTAAAAAGAAATTGCCCGGTAACCGTGTGATTGTTAAGGAATATCCAGAAGGTACAGTTAACGCCGTTCAGTTGAATGCTTTGCTTAAGGAATTGAAGGATAAGCAAAACTTTGAACCTGATGTAATGCTTGTTGACTATATTGGTTGTATGATACCAAACGGCAGACCAAATCCAAACTTAAACACAAATACCACACTGCAGCTTATCTCACTTCAGGTAAGAGCTTTGGGTATGACACATGGCATTCCTATCATTTCAGGTCTTCAGGCAAACCGCGGTGGTAACGGCGTTGCAGAAATTAGCTTGAATGATGTTGCTGATTCTTTTGCATCAACTACGAAGGCAGACGCTATCTTCGGTGTAACTCAAACAGATGAATACAAGCAACAGAATGTTTATTGTGTAAAGTTGTTAAAGACTCGTTATGGTAATCAGCGTAATGATACATTCTTGTTAGGCGTTGACATTGAAAAGCAAAGAATTTATGATGTTGACAATGAAGCAATTCAGCAAGGATCGGTTAATATCTTTGATGCGCCGGAAGCGTCAAATCGTCCAAGACGAAATACGCCTGAACCTGAAGAAGAATATGTATATGAAGAAGTACCAACACCCGATGAAATAGACTTTATGTAAGGAGAAAAATCATGGCTGATTTTTTTGATACATTGCTGTCGGATTACGGTGATAGACAGGCGCTTGAACGAAAACAAAACAAAGCCAAGTTCTACGACTTTATGAAAGAGAATGGATTTGACTTTAATGATACAACTGAAGAAGTTCCTGGCTTTGACCGCTTGCCGAAATCACTTATTCCTGTTATGCAGAATAACACGGATGAGTTCCATAAGTTCAACCATCTGTTATCAAAGCTTGAGAAAGAAGGCATTTGTACAGTTGCTGATGCTGCTGTATATCTGCATACTGATTATCTTGATGTACCTCAAGTGCTCAAGTGTCTTGATGAATTGAACTTCTACGCAATGAAAACGGAATTTCTAAAAAGATACCGTCTTCAGCTTGAAAAGAAAGGCGAAACCACACTTCTGGATTTTTTAGATGCAGACTTCTAGTAAAGAACTATATCATTTCTGGAGCTTGTTTAGCAAGCTCTTGAAAGATGAACCGCCGGCATTGCGTCGTAAGTTTGAAAAGTTGACTCTTCAAGAAATTCTCAAAGAGGAGTTCTTTGAAACTCCGCGCATGCCGAATGCGTATGTTGATTTTATTGATGTTGCGAACGGAATAAACAACGGTAAGTTTACTTTTGACCAATGGGTATATGTCATTGTTCAGGATTTTATTCGTGACGGCAAGGTAAAGAAGAAAAACATCTTAAATCTAAATTATCTTGAAAAAAAATTTAAATTGTTTACCGTAAATGAGATAAATCGCCAACGCGACCTTATAAATAAATTGTCAGAGGAAGCTGAAAGCGATAATCCGTTTACAGAATTTTCTGACGCCAAATTTGACCTCTATACAGTCAATGAACAGCAGAAAAATAAACTTTATGAATTGGTCAAAGCTGGAACATTGAACTTTTGGTTCTTCATTAACGGACTTCATACAAAGAAGTTTAAGATTGACGAATCTAAGCTTGCTGATCCAGCATATAGCCGTTTCTTAAGGTTAATGCAAATAATTAAAGACAACAAAACAGGCAAAACACAGGAGAATCTATTATGCCAGTAAAAAGAGATTTTGGTAGTTATTTTCAGGACATTCAGGCAGCTACTGCTGCTCCCGCTGCAACCCAGCGTAAATCCTACAAGGTCGAGAATGTTTTCACTCCGACTTATAAGGATGGTAAGTTTAGCGTAATTTTGCGCTTCCTCCCTTCACATCCTGATGAAATCAAACCGTTCATTGAAAACCGTACCCACATGTTTAAGGTAAACGGTGACCAGTGGTTTGGATGTGATTGTTTGGGTAAGTTTGGTAAGCCTTGCCCGATTTGCGAATACAACCGTGAACAGTTTAAGAAGTATGGAAAGGAAGAAGGCCGTGCCCGTTCTTTCGGTAAGGCTCGCTCTAAGTACGTCTGCAACGTTCTTGTTGTTCGTAATGCAAACAACACTGAACAGGAAGGAAAGGTTTATCGCTTTGAATTTGGCGCACAGATCATGAAGATGATTTCTGAAGCTATGACTGAAAAGGACGATGGCTTGAGCGTAACTCCGGCTATCAACCCGTTTGATTGGACACTCGGTGCTAACTTCGTTTATGAAGGCGTACAGAGTTCCAACGGTCCTAAGCTTGATGCTTCTCACTTTGGACCTCAGCAGGCAATTAACAAGTGGACCGGTAAGGGCTACAAGGAATTGACTGAAGCAGAAATTGATGACATTGAATCTAAGCTTTATAAGCATGATGAATGCTATCACAAGGAAGAAGACTGCGCTAATTATAATCAGATTCTTGAAAGATACGAAAAGAAGACTGGTAAGTCATTGTTTGAAAACATGCCGGCTGGTGCCGCTTCAATGGCAAACTCTAATCCGTTTGCTGCTGAACCCGCTGCAACATCCACAACAGTTGAAACCTTTGACTTTGATGCACCGGCTGCACCTGCTCCTGTAAAGGCAGCACCTGCACCTGCTGTTGACGTTCTCGATGACGCCGCATTCTGGGCCGATGTAAATAAGAACCAGGCTTAATCTTGGTTGGAAAATAAATTCATGGGCACCCGTCAAAGGTGCCCATTTTTTGTTATATTTTGTATGTAAAGAAAAATGGAGTAACAAATGTTTGATTTTTACAACCCAGATTTACGAATCCTGAATTTCACACATATTGATTTTGACGGCGCTGCTTCAGCCGTTGTCATCAAGAACTATTATAAGAACGTTCAGACCGAAGTAATCAATTACGGCAAGGAACAGGAAGCTTATGATAAGATGACAAAGAACATGGGCGCATTTGACGCTGTTGTGTTCACTGACTTCTGTCCTGTCAATATCAAGCAGCTGCAGAAAATTGGTAAGCCTATTCTTGTGCTTGACCATCATGAAACCGCTAAGCAATTTGCCGATCCGCAGAATGGCGTTTATATTAAGTCAGAAGTTTGCGGTGCTATGCTTGCTTTTAAGTATTACAGCGTAAAGAAGGATTTGTCCTATCTTAAGGATCTTATCAACATTGCGAATGATTATGATCTGTTTACCCTCAAGGATCCACGCAGTATGTGCTTTAATGCACTGTTCTGGGAAATGGGTTTCAGATGGTTTGTTCGCCGTTTTATGACAGGCAATACATCGCTTTATGCTGAAGAAAAAGATTACATTCGTTGGTACAAAGTTGATGAACAGAAGTGGTATGATAACCTTGAACTTGTTGACATTCCTGTAAAGAATCTCAAGGGATGCTTCTATAAAACGGAAAAATACCTCGCGGAAATGAGTGCTCGTCTTCGTCTTGATGGTTATGATTTCCAGATCATCAAGCATGGAACCGCGTTGTCTGTTCGTTCAAACAATGATGCGCTTGACTTGACAAAAGTTTGTCAGTTTATTGGCAAGGGCGGCGGACATCCTAAGGCCGTTGGTATTCCTGTGCCATTCGGCGAAAACATTGAAGAACTTACAAAGAAGATCTGTTACGGTATTGAGCATGAACTCAATTACGGTGCTGACTTACCATTCTAAAAGGAAAGAAAAATGCTAAAAGAAACTATTGAAAAAGAAATCGTTGCTGCATTAAAAAGCGGCGATACTGCTACACTGAACGCTTTGAAGTCATTCAAGGCTGACTACACAAAGGTCGCTATTGACAAGCGTTGCGAAGTAACTGATGAACTTATCATTGACGCAGCCGCTAAATCCATTAAGCAGTATAAGGACGCTTTGATGGTAATGTGTTCAGGTGGTCCTAATTACATGGACTATGAATTCCGCGTCAAGCTGCTTTCTAAGTATTTGCCTGCACAGTTGACTGAAGCAGAAGTGACTGAAATCGTTCTTGCCGCAAAGGCTGCCACTGGCGCTGCTACTAAAAAGGACATGGGTAAAATCATGAAGGAAGTGCAGCCTAAATGTAAGGGCAAGTTTGATGGCAAGCGTCTTTCTGAAATCGTTAACAGCGTTTTAAACTAAGTGATAAAACATGAAATGGATTAGCACTTGCTTGAAGACAAAGTAATAAGCAAGTTTCAGAAAAAATAAATAACCCGGGCCTAAAAAGCTCGGGTTTCTTTGTTATATTTTGTTTATGTATTTGGCGACTATAAATAATCAATTTGACAACAGAATAAAGGGTCTTGAAATTGACAAGAGGGTTTGGACAAATGTTCTGAACTTAATCAAGAACCCACTTATCGTTACCGACAAAGCTCAGATACCTCAATGGAAATTCTGCACTATAAAAGGTGAAAATAGATGTACAGAAAACATTGGGGCGACGAACATTCTGATTCTTGACTTTGATGATAAGGATTACACATACCAAGAATTTGAAAAGCGTTTTCGTGAATACCGTTATATCATTCACACATCGCATTCTTATGACGGAACGAATAACAAGTTTCGTGTTCTTTTGTTTATGGACAAAGAATATGAAATTGATAAGCTCTTTGCTAAGTGTTACGATAAGACATTTAGTCCGTATGAATACTTGATGAAGTACTTTCCGCATATTGACCCAGCATCATTTGTCAAAGCACAGTTCTTTAAGATGCCTGCGGTAAAGTCAAAAGACGCACCTTACTATTACAACATTCATAATGGCAAACTTTGGTCGCCTGAAGCGATTGAAGGTTTCCCGTTTGCATATACTTTGTGTGAACAGAAACAAGATGAATACATCAGAAATCTTGAAAGAGAACGAGCAAAGAAAAGAACCGATAATCAAGATCTTTCTCGTGCCATTGATTACGTAAAAAGAAAGCTCGCTGAACTTCCAGCAGGTATGCGTCATAATGGTGTCTTTGGCATCGCTGCATGGTTTGCTGGCATTGGCGGATCATACGAAGAGTTCAGAAACATTGAAAAGCCAGCTTGGGCAGACCGCGCTTATGACAAGCAGATTAAGCGTCTTGCATTGGAATGGCATAAGCTAGGAAGATAAAATGTCGCATAAATCTTGGATAATGAAAAACCGTTCACAAATGGAAAAACCTAATTGGGACGGATATAATGGAAAACCAATCAGCAGAGCTACGACTGAAAACGCTTTAAAGATTGCTGACTACATTCCAGAAGAATACTTTGATGTAAGCTGGGACCCCGAAGGATATATTACGTTTGAGCCTATCTATGAATACGAAGGCTCTACATATACTAGCTTCGGCAATTACATTATTGATGTATATGCTGACAGGATTGAATGCTGGACACTTGGCGGCAAAAGCACTGAACCAGAAGTCTATAAATCGGTGAACGGTTTTATACAAGATGTCATTTCCCGCAAGATTCGTTTAAGCAGAAAGTGACCCATAAATATACCAAACATTATTGTGAGGTATATTATGAAGATAGCGGGTTGCGATTTGTCCATATCGTCATCTGGTATTGTGATAGAGGATGTTGATGACCAGTTTAATGTTCGGTCGGTAAATTATTTTGGCTTTACTGGAAAGAAAAAACTAGCCGCGGATAACATCCTTTATTACAATAACAAAGAATTCAATACGGATTATGAAAAGTACGCTTGGATGATTGACCACATCTTAGAGTGGTGTAAAGACTGCGATTACGTCGCGGTTGAAGATTACGCTATGCATGCTGGTGCGATGGGTATGATTTTTAATCTTGCTGAATTTGAGGGATTTGTTAAGCAAAGTCTTTTTAGACAAGGTAAAAAAATACGACTTTACTCCATCAATGGTATCAAGAAATTTTTCAGTGGATATGGCCTATCTGATAAGATTGGCATGCGTGATGCTTTTGATAAACAAACTGGTATGAAACCCGATCTTTCAACTTTACCAGAAGTTAATAACGGCCACGGTGTTTCACCCACATCAGACATCATTGACGCTTTTGCTATCTGCGAGTTCCTAAGAACAGAATTGAAATTACGAGCCAATGTAATTACACAGACTGATCTTCCAAAACATCAAGGCGAGGCATTATACGTAATCACTAAAGATACACCGGATGGTTATGTGAATAAAAATTTTATTCACAGGGTATAAATAATAAAAGGACAGATGCTCACCTCGTGGCATTTGGGAGCTGTTGCCGCAGCTCCCTTACTTTTATAAATACAATAGCAGACGGCAATCTGCTTTATTTTTAGCGAGGTATTTTATGCATTGTGAAATATGCGGTTTTGAATGTGTGTCAGCTAAAGGCTTTGGCTTACATATTGTAAAGATTCATAAAATTTCAACTGAAACATATTATAAACAGTTTTTGTTAAAATCTGAAACTGATGGTCTATGTAAGACTTGTGGCAAGCCAACAAAGTTTAGAAATGTAGCATTTGGCTATTCTTCATTCTGTTGTTCCCGCTGTAGCACAGTAAATCCTGAAACGATTGAAAAATTAAAAGCAACCAATCTTCGCATTTATGGACAGGCGCATCATAACGAATTATCTAAAGAAGAACGCGAAGCACGCCTTACAGAAAAACAAAGACTTACACCGCAACAGCGCAGAGAAGAAACTTGTTTAAGAAAATATGGTGTTAAATCGCCTTTATGTTTAAAAACGGTACATGAGCAAGGCAAATTAACTCAAATAGAAAAACATGGACATGTATGCAATTTTGCGTCCAAAGAATACACAGAAAATTGGAAACAAAAATATAAAGAAAAGACTGGTTATGACTCGCCAAATCAAAATCCGATCGTAAAACAACGAAAAGTTGAAACTTATATGAATAAATTTGGTGTTGATAATCCGATGCGAAATCATGACATAGTCGTGAAACGGCGTAAGCGATATGAATATGATGGAATGAACTTTGACAGTTCATGGGAACTTGCGTATTTCATTTATCTTACCGACCACGGTTTTACTTTTGAATATCACCCAAGCATTTCATTGCCATACACAACCGACGACGGAATTGCTCATCGGTATTTTCCAGACTTTAAAGTTGATGAACACCTTGTTGAAATAAAAGGTGCTCACTTGTTATCAGGTAACCTAAAGATTCCGGACGCTAAAATTAAATGCATGCATGACAATTCAGTGAAAATAATTGATGCAATATCCATTAAGCCAATCATGACTTACATAAAGGATAAATATGGCAAAAATTATTTAAAACAGTTTCGGAAAACATAATGGCAGGTCTTTTTAATGGCAATTATTCAAAGGGTGAGTTCATTCCGCGACATCCTGAGAAATGTTTGAATAAGAACGGCAAATATCCACCTAATAAAAGCAAGATAACTTTCAGATCTTCGTGGGAATCCATTTTTGCTAACTGGTGTGACATTGAAGAAAACGTTATTGAGTGGGGAAGCGAACTTATCGAGATTCCATACTTTTCGCAGATTGACCAGAAGTCACATGTGTATGTGACTGATTTTATCTTTATGTCAAAAAACCGTGATGGAACTGTTGATAAATGGTTGATAGAAGTCAAGCCGGCTATTCAAGTTCCGCGTCTTGATGAATGCGGGCAGATTAAGTATCCTGATCTGGGCTCGAAGAAAAAACTCACTCAGAAGAAAATTGAGCGTTGGCAGGAGACTTGTAATGTTTTGCGTAAGAACCATGAAAAATGGACGCAAGCAAGACTTTGGGCAAAAGCACATGGCTACAAATTCAAAGTAATAACGGAGTCTGAACTAGGACTTACTTTGGAAAAATAAATACAACAAAGGAGAATTTTTATGCTCATTAACGAAGGCGGAAACGCTAAGACAAAGAATGGCGATGAGACATCTAAAGTCAATATCGCCGAAATGGATGAAAGAACCTATAACTCTTATCGCAATGACATTGTGAAACTTGTTAAGGCTATCGCCGCTGCATTCAATAAGGCAACTGGTGAAAAGCTCTTCCCGAATGAATCTGCTATTGATACTTATCAGGTATTCTCTGGTTCGGGCAACGCATTTTTCAAGCGTGACTATGCGGAATATACCAAGGTAAAGCCTAAGCTCGGCGACATTGACGTTCAGGTTGACGCCGCTAAGCGTCAAGCAATCATTGACTTCCTGAAGTCCAGCGAAGGCGCTAAGTGGAACGGTTTCACATATCTCGGCTCTATGTTCACGGGCGATGTGTACAACATCTTCAAGGCTCCGGCTAAGTACAATCCGCAGGCAACCAACATTCAAATTGACTTTGAGTTCGTTGACTTTGACGAGAATGGCAACCCGGACGAGTTTGACACTTACGTCAAGAATTCCGAATGGGAAGACATGAGCCAGGGTATCAAGGGCTTGGCAAAGCAGATTATCATTTCCACGCTGTATAAGGTAATCTATGCTCGTCAGGGCGTTCTTTTCCAGAATAAGAAGGATTTGCCTTCCAAGAATCAGGGTGACGGTAACTTCCCGACTAAGTCATTCGGTTTCAAGGGAACCCGCAGCAAGTATGCTCCTGTACTTGACGCTGATGGAAAACAGGTGATGCATGATGGCAAGCCTGCTGTTCGTGAACTCTCAGTTGATGCTACTGGAACTGAAAAATCAGTCGCTAAGGTCTTCCAGGACATCTTTGGCAAGGAACCGTCTGTCAAGGAAAAGCAGATGATCTATTCTTACACCGGTGTGCTTGCGCTGATGAAGAAATACCTCAACAAGGCAACTATTCAGAAGATCTTTGATGCGTACAGAAAGGATCTTGACGAGAAGGGTGGTGGCGAACCTGAGGTTATTGAACCGATTCTGAATAAGTTCAAGGCGGTGTTCCCGTACGTCATTAACAAGGATGAAGCTTCTGCTTGGGAGCTTTACATCAATAAGCAGCTCATTGAAGGGTAATCATGCCTATCATTCATAAGACAATTATCGGCGACAAGCCGAACAAGCCTAATTACGGTCAGAAGATCATAATCCGCCGTTATACATTCAACGCCGACAATAAACCGCTCGGCGTTGTGTATGGCTGTTTCTCGCCTTTCACAGGAAAGAACGGTCATGGCCGTTTGCTATCCGAAGCTCGTAAGCAAGGCATTGAAGAATTCGTCATCTGCTCTCCGAATAAGAAGGAGACGCTTGACAGTGACCGCAATATGTTTACCCTCCAGCAGAAGGTTGAAATCGCTAAGAAAGGCTGCGAAGATATCGGTTATGATGTTTTGGACGCATTCATTTCAGCAAGCAACAACTACCTCGCTGCATTAACCGACATCGCTGAAAAATGGCAAGACCGCCGTATCGTTCTGATCTGTGGTCCTGACCGTATTCCTGTCTATGGAAAGACCTGCGATGTATACGACCCGTCAAATGACGCTGAGGGCCAGGAATGCAATTTCGAGTTCATCGGTATTCCTGACAGAGGTGACGGTGGCGTCTCCGGCACCTATGTCCGTGAATGTATCAGAAACAATGACGCTGAAGGCTTCTGCCAGATGACAGGCTACTCCCCGAAGATGTGGGCACTTTGCCGTGGCATGGCAGAAAAGAACGGTACCCTTGATGAATCTCGGTTCTTCCTTGATTACAAGCTACTTGAGGCTATGGAAGCTACTGCACGTAAAGGTATACAGCATCTTTACAACCCAGGCAATTCAATGGAACTTGGCCAAGCTGATTTTATTGACCTGCTTGACTACCTTCAGAAGCAAGGCAAGCTTATCAATGGTAAGAACTTCTCATTGACAGAAAAATCTGACGGTGCTGCATTCCGTATGGGCATTGATGATGAAGGCCAGTTCTTTATTGAACAGTCTTACTCTGGACCGATCTATGACTCTGACACACTTCGTTCTAAGTATGAGCAGAAGTATGGCCGCTCAATCCGCCTTGGCCGTGGCTGGGCAAACATGATGGACAAGCTAAAGGCTGACCGTAAGACGCAGGCCTGCCTCAAGAAGGTCTATGAAAAGTTTGGTGCATTTAAGATCAACGCCGAAATCTTCATCTCAGAACTTGGCATGGAAGATGGTGAAGGCAACATGACATTCGTTGCTTCTAGATACAGCAAGGACAAGATTGGCAAGGACGGAACCATCGTTATGTTCATGGTCGCTGGGCCTGATGGCAAGCCGCTTGACGCTTCCAATCGTATCATCAAGTTCATGATTAAGAACGGCACATCTGAATCTATCAAGTATGATGACGCTGAACTTAACACCGAACAGAAGATTGAACTTGACCTTGGACCGACCATTAAGCAGATCAAGAACAACCTCAAGGAACTAGAGGAAACATTGCCTGGCAGCATTAAAGAAATCCTTGCCAATACTTCTCGTAAGAAGGACGACCTTGCCCTTAAGAAACAGGTTAAGCAAGCAGTTGAGGAACAACAAGGCATTCTGAATGCTGTATTTGAGAAACAGCTTGAACATTATGAAGGTAAGTGGGGTCCTGACTACGAAGGTGTCGTTATTAAGTTGAAAGACGGAACGATGCTGAAGATTACCTCAAAGAAGTTCAAAGAGTTCAAGGCGTCACATGATGATTCTATGCAGCATTTCCTATTTGATGAATCATTTAAGCGTGACTTCATCAATTACTTGCGCTAACTTTTGCTAATCTGGAGGGTTCAATGAACACCCATTTTAGTATAAATAAACAGTAAAGGAGATTTCTATGGCTCAAGAAAAATTTATCAAGTGGCTTAATGAAAACATGCCAAGCATTGGACGGTTTACATTGAATGAAGGCAGCGGTTCAATTCCTGGCACAAAGGGAAAGCTAGAAGCCAAGGCAAAGTATCTTAAACAGATCGCTGACGCGGTTGGTATCAATGGCAAGATTCCTACTGAAACTGAAGCATCTGAGATTCTTATGGCTGGTAAAGTTAATGACATTCCTGTATTCTTCAAGGATACCAACGGCACATTGAACGTAACTCGTTCAAAGATTGATTCTGTTGCATCAGCTTTGACAAAGAAGGGCATGAACTGCGAGGTACTTAAAGACGCCCTGCTTATTAAGTTTGAAGACGGACAGTCTACATCAATGAGATTTTCAAGTAAATCTGTCGCTAAAAAATCTCAGGGTGAAGAAACTGTTGTTGGTAAGTACTTCACATCTCAGAATTTCGTGACTGCTGTTCAGGAATCTGTTACTGCTGGCATTCTTCAGCTCATGGCATCTAAGCACAAGATTGGCGAAGTCACACTACCAGATTTCATTAAGAACATGATTGGTGGTGAAAAGGCTGAAAAGAAGCTTTCCAAGTTTCAGAAATGGCTGCTTGCATCTAATCCCGCAACCGATGAAGGTATCTGCCGTTACATTGACTGTGGAGTAGATCCAGCTGACGCTGAACAGTGGCAGCGAGAATGGGTAGCATTCCTAATCAATGGTCAGTCCGCAGGTGACCGCTGGATAACCGCATTCAACAATCTTTACAACAGTTCTATCCTTGGCGAAATTGCATCCGTGTTCAAGAACGGCGTATCAAACTGGTCCGCAGCTCGTTTCATGCATTTCTTCACTAAGACTGGTGCTAAAACATATCATGGTAGCTGGCTTGAAAATTATCTTGTGAACGACCGTTGCGGTATGAAAAAGGATACAGTTGATAAGACCGATATCATTCTTTGTTTCAATGAAACAAAGGCTAAGCAAGCCGTCGCTGCACTTTTTGCTCAGGACGACCGCCAGGAATACTTCAGGCTAATGAATCAGTTCATCAATGACAAGGACTTCATTGGTATCTCCCTGAAGAAGGTTGGTTCATCCGTTAACCTAGCAGCAGTAAACTTCAAAACAGGATCTACTGCTATCGGGCAAAATATCTCTGATAAAAAGAAAATTTGCTTGAAGTTTGAAGATATTGGGTCTAATAACAATACCTTTGACATTAAGAATGCAAAGATCGCAAACCCATCGCTTACTGATGACAAAGGTAAGTATAAGGTGTCTTACATTATCCAGATTAAGTTCAATAAAGGACATGGACATGATATTCACCAGAGCGATGTTGACATTTTGAACATCAACGTAAGAAGCGGCAATAGCTCTCACAAGAGCGTTGTGATTGAAGGTGCTATCACTAATGCTAAGGCACAGCTTGGTAAGATGAGTACATTCGTTAAGGATGTACTTAAGTATGACGCTACTGCTGACTATACTCGCCGCGTTGATGCACGAAGCACACCTGAAGAAGTTGCTGCTGCATATCTTGCAGTCGCTAAGAACTTCCTTGCTTTGATTAAGGCTAATGAAGAAGGCTTCTACCGAATACTTGCTGGCGGTATTGCATACCCAGTTCAGCTTGGTAAAGCAGAAGATGACAACTTTATCATTGAGTCCGCGCCGTACATCAAGATCTACTAATCACATTGGAAAATTTTCAAGAGGCGGGCGAAAGCTCGCCTTTTTTTTGTTATATTTTAACTATATGAAAAAGGAATTAGACTATGAACATTCATGAAGAATTATGGCACGCATTTAACGACATTTCATTTGAAGAAACACAGCATAAGTACACCGACTCCCTAGGAACTATCTATAATTCGGCTACTGGATGGATTCATAAGTTCTCGCCTGAAAAGGACTGGGACGCCATTCGTGCTAAAGCTGCTTTAAAGAAAATCAAGGCTGAAAAAGGCTCAAGCCATGTTCCTTCCGCTGAAGAACTCGCTATTAAGTCAGAAGAGCTTAGGGTTGAATGGGCCAAGAGTGGTGATTATGCGTGTAACCTTGGAACTCAGATTCATTCTGTGATGGAAAATTTATGGTATAAGAAAGACTACCATTTTGACTCAAGACTTGATGAAGAATTTCCTGAAATGCGTGCTGATTTTGATTACCGCAAAATGCGCTGCATTGAATTATTTAAGAAGATGAAGCGTATCTATGCGCCTGTCGCAAATGAATTTATTGTGTACGACCAGCCGCATGGCATCTGCGGAACCATTGACTTCCTTGCATACAACACAAAGACAGGTAAGTATGCAATTATTGACTGGAAGACAAGTAAGAAATTTGAAGTAGGCAATAATTTCAATGAATATTTGAAGGCGCCGTTTGATGATGTTGAGTCATGCAACACAGCGGAATACTCGTTGCAGTTAAGCCTTTATAAGTACATGTTGGAGAAACATACATCCATTCGTATTGATGAAATGCTACTGTTTCAGATTCCTGGAAAAGAAACAGCTATGCCTCAGGTATTTCGTTGTTATGATTTTTCTGACCGAATTGCTAAGCTACTTCAATAGAAAAATCTTTAGGCGTTGACTATTTACAGTCAACGCTTTTTTAATTAAATTTGTAATATGATACACCACTACTGCGAAAACATTACTGAGCTTATTAACCGAACTGATCCGTTGCCACCTTCCGAATACGCTGAAATAAAGTTGTTTCTGTATATTAAGCGTCCAACGTCTCCAACGGATCTTGATTTTACATGTATCATTGAACGTGAACTTGATAAAGTTCTGATTAGTGGTATTAGAAGCTGCATAGAATATCTTAGCCACCCGCCGAGGGAACTATTGTTCCGTCTAGAATCATCACAGCCATCATTAACAATTTAAGCAATGCGCTTGCCAAAGCAAACACTAGTAAAAGATGGGCAAATGATATAGACCGTTGTGTTAAGTACTTATATATTCAATACGGTCAACACGATGTTGAACCTATTATTCAGCGTGAAATAGCTTTATTCACAAAAGATTTAAACAAAAGTAAAATCCTTGAAGATGAAATGAACATCAAAGGAATCCAATAAGGAGACATAAATATGGCATCAGAAAACTACAACATTCTTCAATACACACTTGGTGATCCGTCTGATGATGGCCACGGTAAAACATCCAGCGGTTACATTCGCGTAAATCACACAAACGAAGAACTGGCCGAAGCAATGAAAAAGTTTGTTGCTGCGACTGGTTGTGACTGGGAACAGTGGGTTAGCGATTATGAAGAATCTACCATTCCGCCTGAAGATACCGAAAAGATCTCTCAGTACCTCAATGACAAGACTTTGCAAGATTTTGAGGTATATGATGCCGATGAATACTATGATGAAGACGAATGCAAGGAAGGTGACCGCTGCATCTATCTTGATACAGACACTTACATCGATTTGTTGATGAAGATCTGTAAGGTTGCTTTGCCTGACCTTGATTGGGGCTGGCATTCACCAAAATCTAAACAGGCATTCTTTGACGGTAAAGGATACGGTCTTTTCTATTAAGGAAACATAATGAGTGAATTAGAAAATTTTGTTGATTATTCAGAACAGAAGCGTGAAGATGTTCTGTTAATTGACACAAACAATTTAAGCATGCGCTGTCTTTTTGCTCTTGCTTATGATCCGACTGATACGAACTTTAATATGTTCAAGTCAGCCTTCTTAGGATCATTGAAGAAGGCAATTAAACAGTTCAAGCCTAATAAGGTTATCTTTTGTCAGGAAGGATTCCATAACTGGCGCCGTGACTTGTTCACTGAATACAAATGCAGCCGTGCTCCAGGTCGTGAAGCTTCTCCGGTTGACTTTGATGCGTTCTTCAAGATGAATAATGAATTCTTGGAAGATTTGTCAAATGTAATGCAGAACACATTGTTCTTGCGTGTTGACCATCTTGAAGCAGACGATCTTATTGCTTTGATTACAAAGCACATGAAGGAATGGAATATCACGACCATTTCAACTGATAAGGATTTTTATCAGTTGCATAAGTTCAGGAACTTTAAGCAATGGGATCCTATCAAAAACAAATACATTGAAGTCACTGACCCACACGCTGCATTGATGACGAAGATTATCACAGGCGATAAAAGCGATGATATTCCTCAGTTGAAAAAAGGCGTTGGTCCAAAGACTGTTGTAAAGATCCTTAATGAGGGTCTTGACGAATGGTTGGCTAAGAATGATCTTAAGGATAAGTTTGACCATAACCGTCGTCTTATTGATTTTGAGTTCATTCCAACGGATCTTGCGGCAAACGCCATAAATGCAATTAAGTCATGGGAACAAGGCAAATTCTCAGGTCGTGAATTTTACAACTTTATCGTAAAGCATGGCATGGGCGTTGAACTTGAAAAGCTTGATGAAACTATTGAAATCTTCAGCAAGATTAAACCGGCCGGCGCTAAGCCTGCTGTTGAACCAATTGACCCAGAAACTAAAGTACAAGTAAATGCAACGGTTCAGGCACATTTACAATCAACCGATGATTGGTTCAAAGAAATCATCTAAACCACAAACAAAGGAAAAATAAAATAGCAAACGAAAACTCTATGGACGATCTTTTCTTGGTTGACTGCGACTTCAACTGGGCAGACGAATTTGACCTCGCAGGTTTTGAGATTCTTTCTCGTGGCGCCCTTCTTAACATGAAGGGAGACATGCTGAGGTTGTCTCGTTCCCGCGACTATAATTATGAATATGAAATCTACTTCGGTACAAATGAAAGCCTTGATTTTTCACCGAGAGATGTCATTCGCATTATTGACAAGGTACTTGAGCAGACACCTATTGCTGAAGATGATGCAAAGGTTATTGAACGAGTTATTGGTTCCTGTTGCGCAGTTTGTTCTTTGTCTGAAATTGTAGAACGTATCTGGGAAGAAGCAACTGACAACGGCTTTGATGAAGCCGACGAAGAACCAACAGATGAAACGGAGGATGAAGATGAATAAGCTGGGAATCTTGATTGGCATTGGACTTATTGTCCTTTTGCTGATTGGCAACATTAAGGCTCATGGTAGTTATCGTACGTCACTTGATGCAACAGTAAACAATGATGGTAACGAAGAGGTTGTTGAAGACCGTTAAGGATTATCATGAAACTTAAATATAAGAATCTGTATTCATCTGTCCTAGCTGAATATGAGGCTCTTTCAACTTGTGCTCGCTTGCATGTTGCGGCTATCCTAGTAAAGGATGGTCGCATTCTTTCCGTGGGCTATAACGGCGTACCGAAAGGCCAGTGTCATTGTACTGCCTATTTCAAACAGACAGACGACGGCTATATGATGCGCAGCACTATTGGCGCTGAATGGGAATCTGTTTCAGAGGAACTATTTAAGACCGCACATCATAACTTTGCGGAAGAAAGAGAAATTCATGCTGAAATGAACTGCATCGCTTTCGCACTTAAAAACGGTATCAATGTTGAGGATTGCGAAATGATCTTATCAGTCGCACCTTGCATGAACTGTGCTAAACTTATTGCTGCGTCTGGCATTAAAAATGTTTCCTACATCAGGAAATATGATAGGTCAATGGAAGGTGAAAACTTCTTAAAACAATGCGGCGTTAACATCACACCAGTTGACAACTAACTTCATACTTTGTGAATAAATAAAATTGCCAAGGTTAAAAGCCTTGGCTTTTTTCGTTTGTGGAAAGCATGTAAACTAAAATAAATACTAAAAGGAGATGCAATATGAAAAAGTTATTGACACTTTTACTTTGCTTATTGGCTTTTGCATCGGCTGCAGATGTAAAACCATTCTATTACGATTATGTTGAACCTGATTCTGCTTCGCAGCAAGCAGAATTTGATTACATGCTCAAGTACAAGCTATTTGGGCATGATTACCTGACAATGGGAACTCGTGTAATCATTCCTGATAAATCTGGTTGGAATGGTTCATCGGTTATTGTTTCTGCAGGTGACCAACTTCAGCTTGGCGGTCCGATTCTTTCGCCTTCACCAATTGAGATGGGTAATGAATGTAAAGCATTGACTGGTCCTATTGTTGCTGAAGCACTCAGAACAGGTAATGATAATGGAAATTCAATCTTCAGTGGAATTATTTGCTTGGCAGATACAAATGTTTCTAATGAAGCAAGAAAAGGTATTACTCGTGGCGAAGGTATATTGACGAATACTTGTGATAGCTTACCAAAGCCACCTGTGAATTTGTCTATTCCGTCCATTCCTTGGCCTGATGTAATGACGCACGAAGACATCGTTATCAATGCAAATGGTAGTGAGGCTGCAAGCGCTGTTTATATTGATGTGCCAGATGGTGACTCAAAAGAACCTTATGACATTTACATCAATACGATTGACGCCAACAAGACAAGCAGCAAAGATAGCGCAAAGATTTACTTCCGTATGCAAGACGGCGGTAGACTTGTTCGTATCTTCGTTCATAACTTGCTAATTGGCAACCATACAACTATTCGGACCGTTTACAAAACAGAAGACGGCGATGAAGTTCAAACACAAAGTCAATACCGTGGAAATGTTCTGTTCTATTCTGATAATGACATTACATTTACCAACACTGATAATGTTCCAATCCAAGGTACATTCATTTCTTTGAAAAAGATTGAACTTAATTGTAACCTTGATTTTGCTGGGCAGTTGCTTGCTAATGAATTAAAGATTGGCAATGACTTTAAGGGTGAGAATTTCAAGTTCGTTCCGTTTGATACACCTATCGTTGACATTGACCCAGAGCTGAATAAGAATGGCGGTCTTCGTGAAAATGATAGCACAGTCGTTATTCCTATTAAGTTAAGCGATACTGCGACGGTTGATGTTTATTTCAGTTATTGCTTTGAACTGAATGAAACAGTTGATACGTCAGACTTTAATCTTGAAGGTCTTGAGTTCCCTGTCTGTGGAAAGGACACAGGCGCGGTTGTTATTAAGACAGGCGAAAAATGGCCAGCTGACCCAATTCAAGTTAATGTAAAGAAAGATACATTGGTTGAACTTTCTGATACTTTGGTTGTTCGTATTAAGATTGAGAGCGGCGCAGTTCTACCGAATAATAAAACAGATGGTGTCTTGAAGATTGCTATCATTGATGCTGAATATAAAAATCAGCCACCTGTTTTAGACAAGTCACAAAAGATTGACCCTTACGAAGAAGAACAGCTAATTCCGCCTTGTACTGGCGAAATTGGTAAGATTACTGTAAAGGACGAAAGACCAAATGATCTAAAGTTTGAACTTACCGATCCTTCTGGTTTATTCAAGATTGATAACACAGGCATGATTACAACTGGACATGTGTTTGATTATGAAACTGAAGATACTGTTTATGTTGTACAGGTAAAAGTAACTGACAAAGAAGGACTTGCTGACAGCGCTAACTACGAAATCAAAATTAAGAATAAAGATGAAGACATTGCAGCATCTGCTGATATTAAGCCAGTATATGAAGGACCTGCAGATTCTATCGTAGGTGGAATTGTTGGCACGGTAACTGGTAAAGATGGCGATAGTACTGTAGTTTCATATACAATGAATGATCCAACTGGTTCATTCGTAATTGACCCTGCTACAGGTGTTATTACCATTGCTAAAGAGCTTGATTACGAAAAGACAAACAAATATCCAGTAACTGTTTCAATGACATCTACAGACGGTTCTAAGAAGGATACGAGCTTTGTTATTTCTGTTCTGAATGTAAATGAACCTGTACACATCAAAGATACAACCTTTACAGTTGACGAAAATAAGAAAGGAGTTATTGGCAAGGTTGAGGCTTGGGATGAAGATAATGACAAGATTTACTATACTTTATCTGACACAACAAACTATTCTATCTCTGATGGAAAACTAACGTTGAAGAACCCATTTGATTATGAAACTACAAAGGCTGATACTTTATGGGTATATGTTGAAGACGGCAATAATATGAAAGATTCTGCAAAGGTTATTATCAACGTGAATAACCTAAATGAACCGCTTCATATTGATAGTGTCAAGACAAGTGTTGATGAAAACACGCCAAAGGGTACCGTTCTTGATACCATTCATGGATATGACGAAGACGGCGACACGATTACATATACTCCGATTGGAACCGACATTACAATCAAGGATAGCGTCATCTATCTAAATCGTGATGTTGATTACGAAAAGGACAGCGTCATTCAGGTTAAAGTTATTGCGGCCACCAAAAATGACAAGGACACTATCACCGTCACGGTCAAGGTGAATAATGTAAACGAACCTGTTCATGTGAAGGACACTACATTGACTGTGCCTGAAAACAAAACAGGTCCAATTGGTAAAGTTGAAGCATGGGACGAAGACAATGATAAAATTAGTTATAGGGTTTCTGATAGTACAAAGTATTCTATTGACGATAATGGTGTTATCTCAGTAAAGGTGTCATTTGACTTTGAAAAACAGAAGAATGATAGCCTAATCGTTTATGTAACTGATGGAGTTCTTAAGGATTCTGCTGTAATTCATATCAATGTTAAAGATGAACCTGAATCATCAAATGTCCAAATCGTTCATGTAGATACACGTGATTCTGTTTACACTGAAACAGATAAGCCAATCTATACGAATGATAAGGACATTGAAATCACTTACAAGACTGATGACAAGCATAAAGACACAACTATCACTGGACTAAAGGAAGGTGAGAACAAGATTGAAATCTGTGATGTTGGCGTTGGCAAAGACACCAAAGGATGTGATACCGTAACCGTTTGGTATTCAAACAAGACACCTATCATCACGGTCGCTACCATTGATAAGAATAAGACTAATGTGAATAACATTACTATTATTGATGAACCTGATGGCAACCAGTATGTCAATAATAAGAACCCTGAAATCAAGGTAACTGTTAAGGATCCTACACCTGGTGGTAAGAAAGATACGACATTTACTATTAATGTAAATTTAAAAACTGTTGATGTTCCAGTAAAGGCATTAACATCAAAACAGATAGGTTTTGCTAATCCTACTTATGATGCGAAGTACGAAGTAATTGGCAAAGATTCAGTTCGTGTCTCTTACTATGACCCTAATGCTAAGGCAACAATAAGCTATATCGTCAATGAAAAAGAAGAACTAATAAATGATGAATTTACGGTTTCATTTGTTGAAAATGTAAATGGTCAAGATGTTGTAATTTCATACACAACCAATAATGATATTTATGTAGATAAGTATAATATATCTTATTCAGTTCCACAAGGAAAGGACACTATTACCGTTTCATATCAAGTTGATTCTGATGGTAATATCCAGAAGACAAATGGAAATGTAGGCTACACAATTAGCTACTCATATACCAATGAATATGGCAATACTGGTAAATCTGAAATTCAGATTGTTCTTGATGATGTTCCGCCTAAGGTTGAAATCTATAAGCTTATTGCTGGTAAAGATACGCTATATCCTTCCGGCGATAATAAATGGACTGAATACTTAACAACAAGTTCATTGGTTGTATTCTGGACAGTAGACGGCGTTGACCAAGATACATTAAATCTTCAAGGTCTAAAAGCAGAAAAGCTAAATCCTGTTGTTAGATGCTATCAAGACAAGGCAAATAATCAGACATGCGATACTGTAATGGTTTATGCTAAGTCCGTTAAAGATATTGAAATCAAGATAGCTCATCCAGTAACTGAAATTGACAAGGATAGAGTTGATTCCTTCTATAATGAAGGTGGCAAATATAATCCTAAGAAACCAATTCAGATTATTGCTCAAGATGCTTCCGAAGATAAACTTCCTGAACCTATCGGCGTTGGAATTAAGATTGGACTTGCATTGCCTATCCTGAACCAAAACGGTGGTATGCCTACAGGCGATGATATAGTTCAGACTGTTGATGGCGTAACTGGTGTTGTAATTGATGGCAATGGCAATGTAGTTACTGATGCTATTGCAGAAATTCGTGATAAGAATACTAAGATCATTTCCATTGACAATTATGTTGAGAACTACTGTGCTGATGAATACAAAGCAGAAGTAAGAAAGCGTGGTATTGAACAAGTGCCGTTCTATGATATGAAATACTCAATGCATGTATGGATCTTCAATAACAACGCTGAGTACGTAAATGACTTCAACTTTGAATATACCATTGATGAAAATCAGAAGGTTGATGCTTCAGGTATGCTTAACTTGATGGTTGACTGGTTAGCAGCTAAGGACGGATATGTCAAAGCAAAGAATGGCAAAAATATAGCAACTTCAGCTTATCTAACTAAACTTGAAGCTAAATCAATTTCTACTGCTAGATGCACGCTTAATACAGATACTAAGAAAGGTACGAAGATTAAGAAAACTGAATATGACTTGACTAGCTTTGGATATAAGAGACCTAAAAAGAAATAACAAGACATAACATTTTAAGAAGAATTTCGCCTATTTCAAAAATGGGCGAAATTTTTTTTATATTTGATTTTGAATTTTTAAAGGAGAAAACTAAATGCAAACTAATTGGGATTTAGTTAAAGCTAATCTTCTCAGCGTCATTAAAGAAGATGTAAAATATCTTGGTGAAGCAATGGCGCTTGAAGAAGCAATTACTGAACTGATTGAAAAACACAGAAGAGGAATCAAATGATTAAATTTCTAAAGACAAATTCATTCGCAGTCAAATCACCTAAAGGTAATCCTGGTAAGGACGCTGGCATTGACTTTTTCGTTCCAGAACTTACACCTGAATTTCAGGCAGTATTGAAATCTGAAAACCCATCCGCACAGATTAGCGTTGATGAAAAGACAGGTGAAGGCTCAATCGTTTTGGCACCTCGTTCTGATATCTTGATTAACTCTGGCATCTATACACGCTTTGACAAGAACATCGCATTCATCGGTTTCAATAAGTCCGGTATCGCTACAAAGAAGAAGCTTGTCGTGGGTGCATGCGTTGATGATACTTCTTACGAAGGCTTGCTTCACTTGCATGTAATCAATACATCTGACAAGGAACAGGCAATTAAGTTTGGCGAAAAGCTTGTTCAGTTCGTTCCAGTGCTAATTGACTGTTCTGGCTTTGAAGTCGCACATGAAGATGAAGTATCGCTTGAAGAATTTTTCAAGGATCACAATACTGATCGTGGGTCGGCTGGGTTTGGGTCCACAGGACTGAAGTAATTCACTAACATACATCTTCGGAAAAGTTTTGCCCATTTTTTTAAATGGGCATTTTTATTTTTATATTTGATACTGTAAAACAATTAAACAAAAATAAACAGGAGAAAAACGCTTATGATTAAGCAAATGAACTATGATCCCAAGTATATCAGCCTTATGACTGAACTTGCAGCAATTAACCCTCAGCTTATCTTCAAGAAGACTGAGGAAGAAACCGTTTCCGTTAAGGCTATTGAAGGTACAGATAAGTCTGTTTGCTTCTTCCTTGATGCACCTGCCAGTGCATTTGACTTTGCAAGCGAAAGCCTTGCTGTTATTGACTTCAAGCGTCTCGTCAGCTACTTCAATACATTCAACAAGGATTCCAAGGACGAGTCAAAGGCCGATGCTCCGGTTCTTTCTGTTGAATACTCTGATGATGAAGCATCAGAAGCAATTACAATGCACATCAAGTCCAAGCAGGTTAAGGCTGCTTTCAAGCACCGTTTGGCAAATGAAGATGTGATTGTCAAGCCTAACTTCAACAAGGTTAAGTTCCCGTCCGTTGATGCTAAGTTCACACTTACTCAGGATCAGATTGCAGATCTCAACAAGATGCTTTCTTTGACTGGTGCTGACCGTATTAAGTGGGCATTCTCTGGTTCCGTTTGTACCGTTACTTTGTTCAATACAAGAACTAATGATACATTTGAAAACGCATACGTTCTCAACGAATCTGTTGAAAACGACTTTGACTTCACCACTCTTTCTAAGGGTTTCACCCTTTTGCCGAAGGGCTCTTACAACTTGGAAGTGTCCAAGGGTGGTATCATGAGCTTCAAGCAGGACCGCGATGACGCTCTTGACTTGATCCTCTATATCGCAAAGACTGGTAAGTAATCAGTTTTAGGTTAGGAGAACCGTGTGGGTGAGCGTAAGCTCACCCACTTTTTGTTTTTTATGGAAGGATATAGAAATGAAAACTGAAATTATAGAAATGATTTGGAACATGCTTGCGCCTGATTGGATGAAAGATGATCCAAGCCTTAGAATGCGGTATTTTAAGTGCGAAGAACAACTCGATATGTTTAATTTTAGCGCAGCAAAAAAGACATTGAAGGCGTATAAACAGGCAAGCAAAAAACGTTTAAAGCGGTATATCGCAGAACACCCTGAATGCGTTATAACTGATTATTACGTCCTGTCATCAAACACGATTATTTCAGTTCAGCCAGATATACTTTGCTTCAGAGATGAAGCAATGAAATGCTTTGAAGATTTCAATACAATCTATGCTTTCAAGGAACATATATCAGATCCATTCATATTCCTACTAGAGGCTGCTTTTAATGTTTGTTCAGGGTCAGCGATAGCGTTTTCACTTACAGCTAGTGTAGACTTTAATACACAACAGCAATTAAGGCTATATGCTGGGTGTAAAGAAATGCAACTATACAATGAATACTTTTTGAAACATAAGCATGCACCGTCTGAGTTAATCGTTCACAAATACAATACATCGCATAGCTTGTTTAACATATCAGACGAGCAATATGAAATGTGGTTTGCTGAAATGACGATATGCGTACAGGAGTATTTCAAGAAAAAAGCAAAAACGATAACTAGGTATAGTATAGAACACGAAACTGATGGTCTAAACATTAAAGATTAAATTTTATCGCCAGGGGTTTACAGCCTCTGGCTTTTTTGTTATTTTATAATCATGAGCTTGCATACCGATTTACTTGCTAACAAAATACCAATAAAGATAGCACAACAAATTTTTAGCCATGATAAAATTCTAAGGGCGTATGATTGGGCAAGGTTGCAGGATGTCAGCATTGAAGTTCTTGTAGCTCTATGTCAAGCAGAAAGATTTAATGAAGACGAGGTTGAAAAACTGATTATTGATTATGTAAAACGCATAAAAGAAAAAGAAGCACTTATGAACACGATTAAACACGAGGGTGAAAATCTTGGGTTACTGGAACATTAACATTAACATTAGCGACGAGGCAACATTTCGTGTTGCATGTAAGTATGCAAATACTCGCGAAGCAAAATGTACATTCTATGGCGCTGAATTTTCATGCGCCTTTTTAAGAATTCATAAGATTCGTTCTTTCGCCCATTTATGTGAATTTTTGCCTGATGTAGTTAAGAATCATCGTCATGCACAACTTCAGAAACAAAAACAAAAAATCGCTGCTGAAAGCGAAATTGATTTGTCGCTGTTTGAAAGAACTAAATAATTTTTAGCCAGTTTTAAGATGCACAGAGGCTTAAAAATTTTTATCTGATAAATTATATTACTTGTAGCAAAACGCCTTTAAACATCATTTAAACATCAACATACTCTTACGGAAAAATAACTTATGCAAATGAAACTGATGAAAACTAAATTATATTTGAACAAAATGAAAACCTATTGCTGGCTCGGAGCTCAATCCAATGAGTTATCGGATAAGCTTAGGTCGCAGCAGTAAGAGGCGATACTGCAATTTAATGCGAATGCCAACGAAGGTAAGCCTAGCCCGCTTACCACTTAGCCGTCACACGCATTGTGAAATGTAGCCGGAGTACAGGGTGACCGTCCCGTAAGTTCACATATAAGTCGGATTACTAATGTCATACGGTTCACCAGTCAAAACAAAGAATGGTGTAACTGGAGATTAGTAGGTCTGGATAGGCTTACTTGTCTCCGGTTACCATATCAAACAAAGAATAAGGAATTGAGGAAATGAGTTTTTCAATTTTTAAAGTTTTAATTGAAACTTCCACAGGTATTGAGTTTAGGAATTTCTTTGAATTTGGCCAATGGCCGGTCATTGAGAAAGAACTGAAAAAGGTTCGCACTAAGTATAAAAGAATCGCAAAGCAAAAAGATATAGATTTGCTAAATCGTGCTTGGAAAGATGACTTTTATCAGCAATATACGACAGGCACACTCGTGGACTTTGAAAGAGTTCCTTTCCAAGCCATTGAGGAAGCGTTGATAAATAAATGTCGGTACTACTTCTGGAGCAAATGCGAATATGAAGTAGTTGTGCAGGGTTGGCCAAATGAAAAGATTGAAAAGAAAATTGATGTGTTTGACCAACTTAAAGCAAACTGGCAAGTTTTTGTAACATTGGTATTTAAAGAATTAAGAATAAAGAGAAAGCTATGAGAAGACTTTTTATTATCCGTAAGGATTTGAATTTGACAGCTGGCAAGCTTGCCGCTATGGTTGGCCACTGTGCGGAAGCCTATTGGCTTAATCTTGTTAGAACCGGACAACTGATACCACAGGATGTTATGGACGGATATGTTAATGACATCTTCACTAAGACGATATGTGAAGCTAAGAACTTAAATCAGCTGATGAAAGCTGCTGACACCGCAAAAGAGTTTGGCCTTCTTGAAGGCACCGATTTTGGATTCATTGATGATTGCTGTAAGACGGAACTTGAACCTGAGTTCGTTGACGAGAATGGCGTTGGACGAACTAGAGTAGGTATTTGGTTTAAACCATTGAATGACGAAGTGTCGCATACGATAAGTAAACGATACCAACTTTATAAAGGTTAGAAATTATTTTATTCTGGACAGTTGTTTTTGTCCAGAATTTTTTTATATTTTATAAAAAGGAAATAACTATGCCATCAAGAGAAGAAAACATTAAGATTTTTAATGATACGCTTGCTAAGTGCAGTAAGACACTAAACGAATCCACAAGCAAGTGCATCGCTGAACAGAAGTTCTATATCAATGAACCTGTTCCTGAAACTGCTGACCGTTTTGAAGAACCTGCTAAAGTTCTTGTCACAAAGAGCAGTTCATTTGACGCTGCAAGAAAATACAATAATGTTGCAGTTCTGAATTTTGCATCTGCGACTAATCCTGGCGGTGGCGTGGTAAAGGGTTCAGGAGCACAGGAAGAATGCTTATGCCGTTGTTCTAACTTGTATCTGGCACTTAGCTGTGATGAAGCGATGGAAAAATTCTATACGCCGCATCGTGAACATCTTGGTCCTTTGCATAATGATGACATCATTTACACACCGAATGTAACCATCATTAAGTCCGATGCTTACAACGGCTTGTACAAAAATCACAATGTAAATGTTATCACTTGCGCTGCACCTAACCTTCGTGAAAAACCAGGTAACGCATATAACCATGAGAACAGCAGCCGAAAGATAAAGATTTCCGACAGCGCTTTGTTGGAATTGCATATTAAGCGCGCAAGAAAGATTCTAGCTGTTGCTGCTGCACACGGAAATGATCATATCATTCTTGGTGCATTTGGCTGCGGCGCATTCAGGAACTCACCTGTTATCGTCGCAGAAGCATATAAGCGCGTAATTCTTGAATTTCAACATAAGTTCAAGACCATTGAATTTGCTGTATACTGCCGTGATACTGAAACTGAAAACTATGATGTTTTTAAAACGGCGTTGACTTAATATGACTGATTACGAATTTACACAAATCATGCGGGACGCTGGATATGAAGTCACCGTACATTCTGCTACGATCTGGAAGTATAAAAAACTGCCAGATTGTTTTTGTTTAGAAGAAAACAAGAAAAAGGATTCTGCTAAACTTTACTTAGGCATTTATGTTCGTGATGAACCGTACTTGCTGCATAATTTCAAATATACATTTGAGAATATCTCAAAAATGAATTCTGTTGAGTTCAAGAAACAGTTAAATGCTATGACTGAATATGCTTACAGTCTATACAAGGACATTAACCGTCACATTGACGCTTTAAGCAAGAAAATGGAAACTGCATCAAAAAGACTAGGAATGTAACTATGAAGCACATTTTAATTTTATTAGCCATGTTCTTATTCATTGGCTGCATGCACGAAACTCCAACCGTTGAAAACAGACCAAGTAATAATGGATGGAAATTAGAGTATTTTCAAAAAGTAAAGATTCAAAATGAAGAATTATATGAATGCGTGTATGGTCGTGCTGTTGGATCTAGACGCGGAATAACATTTACAATTTTAAGCAACACGGCATGTAAGGAAAAACTTTAGGAAGGTAATTATGAATAAAGAATTCGTTGAAAAGTTCCTGAACAAACTTAAAGAAGATGTGAAAACACTTAAACCCGGTTCTATGGAAGAAGCTTTGTGTAAAGCACAAATTGCAGAAGTATCTAAAGTATTGGCAAGTTTAAGATAAGGTTGATTTGATTATGACCGAAGAAGAAATCATTGAAAGAGTAACACGGTATAAAGAATTGGTTGAACCATTGACTTCATCCGTCTTTAAAAAGGTTAAAGTTGAAGATCTAAAATTTGGAAATCATCTTACTAAACCAGAATGTGATATGGTTGCATATCTGGTATTAGATGATGGTACTAAAAAATATCCTACTATTCTGTTTGGCGGATTTGAGGATGATCATTGGATAAAATGTGTTGTTAGAAAATCATTAGTTGTAGACGAGATTGTAACCGAACAAGATAATATGGTTGGATATTTCTTCGTTCATGCTATAGAGGAATAGAATATGAAACTTAAAGAATTGTTTGAACAGTTAAACAAAATCAAAGAATTGCATGGTGATAAAATGGATGTAATTCTGTATGATAAGGAAAAGATTCATTATGTATACGCAAAACAGGTAAAATATTCTGAAGATGATGGTTACATGAGACCTGAAACTGTTTGGATTGAAGGAGAATAAATATGCGAGAATTTGGCACATTACTTGGAATTGCTGCAATTATTTTTTCTATATTCTTTGGTTCTCATTTGATATTACAAGATGAACTTGCTAAAGAAAAACTAAAAACTGAATGTGTTTGTAAGGAGAATAAGTAAATGATACTTTTGATTATACTTGGCTATTTTCTTATTGGTTTCATTATTGGTGTTACCATTTGTAAGATTAAAGGCAAGGACTGGTGCAGAGCTAGTACAGCATGTGGGTATGGAGTTGATGAGTTTAGTTGGAAAAATAATGCGGAATTCATAATGTTCTTTTCAACTTTTGCTTGGGTACTTTTTATAGTGTTCGGCCCATTGGTCTTTCTTATTCGTATTGTAGAATATACATCAAAGAAACTTCAAAAATAGAGGATATATGTGGCTGTTTAATAGAAGAAAGTGGATCTTGGTAATTGGATATTCAGATCCAGCACATCTATACACCGATATTAAATGCATCTCTAAAAATAGAGATGACTGCATACATAAAGCTTGTAAAGAAGTATATGAATGGTATAAGCATAAGAAAGATGTTTTAGGTGGACGGTTAATCTATAATTATTTAGATTTACAACAAAAATCTGATATTGGAGATGAATGGTATATAATTAGAGCAAAACTTTATGAAGAATTGCTGCATTATACAGAAGAATTTCAAGACACAAATAATTTAGAATTAACTTGGAAAAGTTTGCATTTAGAAATTTTTAAGATTTCTATTAGGATCTTTAGCTCAGAATCAGATTTTATCAAATTTTAAGGAGTAAGATATGGAATTGCGAATCAAAGAATTAGGTATAAATAGATACACCGTTGAAGAAAAGAAGTTTCTATGTTGGATTCCTTTTTATGATACCATTGGTTATTGTTCTTTATGTGATGATATTGGTATGAATGAATACTGTAGAGATAATATTGGAAGAATGTTTTTCAATGATAAAAATAAATGTCAAGCCTATATAGATTTTGTTATGAAATGTAGGAATCTTTAATAAGGAGAGTAAAATATGATTGGTGGAATTCTTGACCCGCATAGCTTGGAAAATTTTATAGCACCTATTGGGAATGACAGTAAAACACCTATTGAAAAAGCAGTTCACGCTTTGTTAGTTCGTGAATTGTATCGTGATGGTAAGAAAGTTTTTTCAAAAGAACACATGCCAGATGATGAAGTCGTTGATTATTCATATCATAGAGTAATTGAAAGAAAAACTTGTGAACTACTTGACCTTGATTATGAAAAGACTTTGGTGAAAATTGTTGCTGATGATTTATGGTCTGTATTTCAATGGCAGAAAAGAGTAACCATTTTGGATTGGAAAGTTTCAATAAATGGTGATGTTGTCAATTATTCTATTCAGTATTTAGACGAGGAATGAACTATGAAATATGTGCAAATTGAAAAGTTTTGGAAAGTATGGGATAAAGACCCTGAATTGATGCTAGTAAATAAATCTGGAAGAGTGGTAAAAGTTGATACTATCTATAATCGTGAATATTACGAACAAGAAATAAGAAATCAGCTTAAATTATTCAGATATTTGGCAAAACACAGTGAATCTGCAAAATGGTTACAAGTTAATTCACCAGAAGAAATACCAGATGATTTATTCAAAATAGTTCCTTATGATGAGCAAAAATGTATTGCTGATGGTATTATAAAAATTAAGACTGAAGAAGACTATAACAAATGCTTTTATCCTCGTGGAAAGGTAGAAAAATAAAATTATTTTGGTCAAATGGAGGAGATTAAGTAAATGAAAAATGAAGATGTGAAATATACTTATGAAAACGATTGTTTAATGCTTTATAGAGAAGCAATGAATGATTGTATGAATAAACAGAATTTATTGTTTTTACCATGTAAGGTATCTGAATATAATGAAAACACTCAAAAGTATTCTTTAAAGTTTAATGAAGAGTCAAGAACAAGTGATTCATTTAAACAACAATGTGAATTATTTGGAAAAGATGTTGTTGATAATATCATTGAAACTAAATTAAATGGAAAAACGATTTTTCAAGCTGAAGATTCTGATACAACTGATAAAATGATGGACGAAAACTTAAATCTAGCGCTATGGGAAATTTCTCGCAAAACAGATAAGGAAAAATTGTAAAATGAAACACGGTGAAGTTGATTTTGGTAAAGTATTTCAAAAGCAATTAGATGATGCACAATTTGCTAAAAACATTTTTGAATTTGGAAGAAAGTTTAGGATTGAAATTCGTGATGCATCTACATTAGAAGAACAGTATAATTTGTTAAAAGAAGACTTTGAACGAGTTTATACTAATTTCAATTTTGAAGAAGAATGGCAAATGATTATTTAGGAATAATTAAAATGAAAAAGTATGTTATTGTGTATTCACATGAAGAAGATCTTCCACGCCTTGTTGGCATTTGTTATTCTTTAGAAGTTGCCAAACAAAAGGCTGAAGAATTCATTGAAAAGGTAAAATCAGAATCAGGCTATGAAGGTTTTCCTGAATGTTTTGTTCCGATTGAACCTGATGATATGAACGGCGAAGACGCTGTTGGATTCTGGTCTTGGAACTGCAATGAGCATTGTGTATCAATTCACGAGGCTGAATAAATATGATCAGAGGAATAAAATATGAAAGTTGAAGCTTTTGAATTTAATGAAAACCAAGAATTGCCGGCATGGACACAATGTTTAGAAAATGTTGAACCAGTAAAATTGCCATTGCTGATTGATGAATTGGTCAAACATAAGATTTTTAATTCCAAATCTGAAGCAAGAAAAATGATTAAAGGCAACGGCGTTTCAATTTTTTCTACTTTTGACGGTCTTAGAAATATAAATGATGAACTAATGGAATCATTTAATGATAAACGCGCAATAGTTACTGATACCGATGCCAGGTGGACGTTTATAGACGGCGATGTTATTAAAATTGGCAAAAGACGATTTATTAAAATTGTAGAAAAGGCGTAATGCATGGTATGACCCATGATTGCGGAGTAAACAAAATGAAAAGGTATTGGGAACTTGTAGTTGAGCGAAAAGATGTAATAGGTCCAGATAAATGGGTTTGGAAATCTGAAGAAAAAGATAAAGCACTTAGAATTTTTGAAGCATATTTTAATACCGTTAAGCAGAGGTCTAAACAAATTTATGAAATAAAAGAACACTATATTAAAACTGATTATGGCTCTGTTACCTTAACTTATCGCACAGAAATTAAAGATACTTCAAAGCCAAACGGTTATGTATTTTGTCCTTATGTAAAATCTATATTTTAATTATGTGAGGCTGAATAAATATGAAAACAACAAACTTAGAATTTGATGATCATAATAATCGCATTCATTGGATTGATGATAGAAACATTGAATGGAAATCGGTTTATGATTATTCTGGTAAGTCAGTGGATGTTTGTATCTATTGGGCTAAGTTTCCGGCAGGTTTACTTTCAACGATGCCTGAAGGTGGTGTAAGAGAGTGGCCCATTGAATTTAAATCCAATAAGGAGTGATTATGGACATTATCCTAAATGATGGTACTTTCGCAAGAAATGTTTCTGCTTGGGAATATGAACAGCTGAAAGCAAAAGGTTTGGTAGGAAAAATGAATACTAAGTAAGTAGCTAATGTACCAACTATAACGGAAGAACCAGCACCTGAACCAGGTGAAGCTGATTACTTTGATAAGCTTCGTAAGCTTTACCCAGGAATGACTATCACTGGTTGCACTGATCTTTGGTGGGCTAAATAATGACAGTTAATGAATTGATTGACTCACTTTACTGTTATGATGGCAATACAGAAGTTACAATCATTGAACAGAAAGGCAATGTAACTCGTTGGCGACCAATTGAACAAAAAGACTTTGAAACAATACCTTGTGGAAATAAACGAGTTATGCGATTACACGCAAACATTGCATATGAAATTCATCCAGATCAAGAACCGCAACCTTTAACTTGTGGATAGCTTATGCCAATACAAGCCGAATTTACACACATATATGATACCGGCAGCTGGTGGGTTAATAACGTGAATGATGAACATGTTTTTCGTGCTTTACCGGAAAATGATAGCTATAAAAGACTAATACTGCCACATTTTAGCACTTATGATGCTCCTAATTATGTTTCAACACCAGATCGTTTAAACGAATTAAGTTTACCTACTAATAGCGACGGCAAAATATCTTATTTTGATGAAATGAAATATCGTAACCGTGAATGCTGGGAGTTGGATAAATAATGTTGAACAGGGGTTTACATAGCCCCTGTTTTTTGTTATTTTAAAATCATAGAGGTTACTTAATAATGAAACAGTACGATATTTGGAAATTTGAAATCACATTTGAAAATTGTGAAAATGTAGATGTAATTGCTTCTGCTGTTGAAGGTTTGTGTTTTAGACGAGTAGGTTCTCGTGCAAGTATGTGTTCATCATTGCATGGCATGCTTGTTGTAGAAGAAGACTATATTGATGATCTGTATATCAAGATTGCTTTAGACAAAAAGGCAATTCGTCAACTTCGTCCGGATGTTTGGACAGAAGATCCTACAAAGCGACTTAAAGAATCTAATGATATTACACATATCACAATTAACGATGAATATCTTGCTGTTCCTTATGAAGAACCAGAAGACAAACGATGGGTAAATAAGTTTCAGAAAATTGAAGTAACTGATACACACATCATTATCAGAATTTCAACAAAGCAGGCAGCATGAAAAAACAATATGAAAAACCAAAGATGAATGTTATTGAATTTACTTTCAAGTCAAGCCTTCTTGCGAGTTCTTCAGCTGGTCCTGAAGATGAATGCGAAAATCCGTGGTGGTGCGATAGGCAGCCGAGCGCTGATGATTGGTGGGGGTGAATAATGCTTAAGATGGTTCCGTTGACAAAAGAACTGATTCCTGAAATCATTCGTGTATGGCAGGAAATCTTTCCTAATGAAACTTTATTCTTTGGATTTGATGGAATGAACTGTTTTGAATACTCTTTCGTTCCAGGTAACATCGGCAGCCATCGTTATTATCTTTATTATGATAATGATGAAGTCATTGGCATGTCAGGTTTCTATGATGAACCGAATGAAGATCAATGTGAAAGTGCATGGCTTAGCTGGTTCGGCGTTTTAGAAAAACATCGCGGAAAAGGATATGGACGAGAAATTCTAAAATGTTTTGAAACTGAAGCAAAACTTGCAGGCTATGAATACTGCCGTATGTACACCGAAGACTCGCCATCAAACAAAGCAATTCAGTTTTATGAAAAGGCCGGGTATACTTTTGAAAAGTATAATGGCGCAGTTCCAAAAGACTGTAATGTTGACAAGATAACTGTTGGTAGTAAAGCTATTGACAGCTTACCATTGGTTCCTTGGAACAACAGAGAAATCTATTTTGAATAACGGAGCTAACTATGAGCATTCTAACTGATGTACTGAATGATATTCAGAAAACTATAAAAACTGATATGGAACCTATCTTTGATGTTCCAACACCAAAAGGTGGCAAGCATACATACAAGACAGAATTTCCTGAACTCGCAAAAGCGCTTGATGCAAATCCAAACATAGATGTTATAACTGTATCAAATGTATCTTTTCATGACTGGGCTATTCATATGATTATGAAGTCTGGTGCTAAAGTCTGGATTGATGCCGGCGATGAATCATCAGCACGTACATTCAACATGGCTGCGCCGTATTACATTGCAGTTGATGGACTAGGCGATGCTAATTGGTCAAAGAATGAAATTGAATATGAAGAAATGCTAAAGATCATTGGAGAATTAAAATGACGCTAACTTTTTATGTACAGTTCCCTGAAACTGATAAACATGTCTACCCGAAGCAGGGCGGCGGCTCAACAACTGACATCAAAGAAGCTATGATTTTTACTGAGGAAGAAGCCTGCTATTCACGAGCAAAAGAGTTTGCCGGCAAGTATAGTTTCCAATTTGTAAATCTGGGCTAAAACTGTAATTTTGTGTTTACTGTATAATTGTCCGTAATAAAGAATTTTAACACAACCACAGATGTTTTTCGTCAAAAACTGTAATAAAACTGCTTAAATTTCATAAATTTATGATCTTATTTTTAGGATTTTGCAGCGAAGATTTGGTTTTGACAAAGAAAACCCGACCGCAAGATGCCATCCCTTTAGGGTGGCATATAGGTCGGCAAGGTATGTAAAGAAAATATTACAAACTAGTTGATGCGAAAATAATTATATTTTGAGTAGAAAACATATAAATAATAGTTGACGTCAAGAAATTAAGTCTTATGGAACGATTACGAAGTGAAGATACAAAAGCCAAGATACGGGCAAGTATGTCCGCAACGAAGGCTAAACGGAAGACACAGGTCTGCCGTGTATTTGAACTCAAGGTATCCGTAAGGCACAATCCCAAGGAAGTGTTCCAGAAACTAGCCAACTGCTTTAAGGAAGCAAAGTGGGTAATCAACGATATGCTGTCCAAGTCCAAGAACAGTAGTATGTTTGATTACAAGTATACCGAGCATAAGGAAGTGACCCACTTTGATAAGGAAATGAATGAGGTTGTATCAACCATTACCTTACCATCCGTGTTGCACAGGGCGACTGTTGCCCAAAAGCTGACGGATATTTGCAATCTTGCCAAGGCAAGACAGCCTGGCAGAAAGATAGGTGCATTGAAGTACAAGAGACAAGTTAATTGTATTCCTATCATAACTGGATTCACGAAGATTATAGATGGCTGTAGGATAACCATTCCGGGTTTCCGTAAGTTGCGAGTTCATGGGATTAACCAACTCCATCAATTTGAAGAGTTTGAGATAGCGGATGCCAAGCTAATCCGTAAGGCATCTGGCTACTATGTAAAGATTAGCATAATGTTACCGAAGTCATCAAGGAAGCCTACCAACCGAGAGGTCGGTCTTGATTTCGGTATAAAGGATTCCATAACGACATCGTTCGGTGACAAGTACAACTGCAATGTGCAAGAATCGGAGTACCTGAAGTTCCTGAGCAGAAAGCTAAATAGGAACAAGAAGCGGAAGGACTCCAAGCGTAGGTGGAGGTGTAGGTGTCAACTGGCTAGGGAATATGAACACTTGGCTAATGTTAGAAAAGACATTGCTAACAAGATATACCATAGGCTAGTAACCGACTATGATGTGATCTACTTTCAAGACGAGCAGATTAAGAACTGGCATAAGGGATGGTTTGGTAAACAAGTCCAGTCCTCTTGCCTTGGTTCACTGAAACAACGACTTGTTGCTCTGGAAGCAAGCGGTCGCAGTTTCAAAATATCAAAGTGGGAACCCACTACCAAGCTATGTCCTAACTGTGGGTGTATCAATCCTATTGGTTTGGGTACACGAACATACAAGTGTGATTGTGGATATACACTTGATAGGGATACACACTCTGCCCGTGTTGTCTTGATGATTGGCTCATCTAAAAGAGCCGAGTGCTTGGAACAAGCCTCCGCTGAGGTAGCTACCTCTATGCCTATTAGCACTGCTAGTAGCGCACAAGCAGCTCCGTTGAAGCGAAAACTAGAAGCTCTCACCCTTTAGGGTGTGGGTAGTTCACAACTGTATAAATAATTCAATAGGACTACGTGAAATGAGTGTATCATTATCTTCGGGAGGACTTGATATGAATCCTTGGGAAAAGAGACACAAGTTTATGTTAGACCAAGCGAAAGCGATGAATGATCATCGTTGGATTGAAAGCGAAAAAGCGGCACGAGATTTAGGTGAGGCAGCTTACCGCGAATGGGTCGCTAAATTTGCTAAAGAATTTCGAGAAGCTTGGGAAAAGGAAAACGGCCCAGTTGTGGAGGAAAAAGTAAATGGAAAAGATGAACGAAGCAGTGAAGATTGACGGCTTTGACGCTGAAGCACAGCACGCATTTGATAAGTTGGCAGGATACTTTGCCGTTTTCAAGTCTCGTGCTAATCCTAAGAGTCCAAGATATATTACAAAGCTAAATGAATTTCAGCTAAAGTTTTTGGAATTCTTGGATAAGGCTGAAACTGAAAAGGCACGCCTTCAAGTTGGTGCATTCGTTAAAGAAATTCGTGGCTTGATTGATGCAAAGGACAAGGAAGCTGCTGCTGAACCTAAGAATACGGTTATTGCTGGTGGAAAGATTCGTGACCTTTCTCGTAAGGGTAGAAGCAAAACAAACAAGCCTGAAGAATGGTCTTATGTAAATCCAAATAACGGCGGTGAATACTGGGACGGTGATGTTCACGTTTATGAAGCACCGGCTGAAGAAGATGATGAAGTCAGCGCCGCTGTAGAAAAGCTTCGCAAGAAAGGCTATAAAGTTAGCAAGTAACTTACATAAACTTTAAACATATGAACGGTGTAGGAAGTTCCTCGCCGTTCTTTTTATCTTAAAACAAGGAAACTCATGTATGAAGGAGAAGAATAACTATGGAACATTACAATGATGACTATGGCTGGCCGTATCTTGACGAAGCTGCTGCCAATGACTTTGACGAAAAAGCAAAAGGAATGTCAGGCGTATTGTACCGTAGGTTTTCATCAAGAGCTGAATTGGGTTACAGAATTGCTATGTCCGTTGTAAGACAAGAATACCCTGGCGATCCTAGGATGAGCGAAATAAATATAGACGCAATAGCAAAAAAGACACTTGATATTGTGTATAAGTCATTGACATATGTTAGCAGTGCATTCTGTGCTAATCCGAGCAACGCTAACTTAGGTATTGAAAATTATTTAAGAATGCACATCACGAAGATGGTACGCAAGCAAGTAATTCTTGATGAATAATTTATGGAGAGTTTGCTTGACGCTGTAAGGAGTATATAATGAATAATGGATTTAATGCTGCCGATTTGGTTGACAAAACAAAAATGACAGATGAGCAAAAGTATGATCCTGCTCGTATTGCCAAACTTATTCGCGATGCAGCAAAACAGGGCGGTATCATGCTGAAAGGCCCAGAAAAGAACTGCAAGCATTGTCATGGCCGTGGGTGGATTGGACTTAATCATGAAACTGGTGATCCTATCTGTTGCCGTTGTATTTTCTTTAAAGAAGACTTACAGAATCGTTCTGAAGAAATTCCTGAAGCTGCAAGAAAACCGTTAAACCGTGCAGAACGCCGAAAGAAGAAAAAATGACACTGTCTTTATCAAACTCAGCTGTTGTAGAAGTATTTAAAAAATATGGCTGGAATACTGTTGGCCACAATGATCTTTTTACATCAGCATCAGTAGCAAAAAAATTTGTGAAAGAAGATGGCCGAGCTTTAATCGCAGTGTATACACAGGACTTGCATGATGAACTTATCATTATAAACGATGAATCATTATTGTATGAAACGCGAGGTGATTGGAAAATCTGGTCCTTATCGCAGCTTGAGGAAAGACTGATTGAAGACGAAAGAATTTACAAGCAGTATTTGAAACAGATAAAAATTAAGCAAATAATGAATGAAGGCAAAACTTTATTAAATTTGTAAAAGGTAAAAATAAATAGGAGTTTATAACATGGGTATTGCATCTGGTCTGTGGGTGGAGCGCTATCGCCCAAAGTCTGTAGCTGGTCTTGTCCTTCCAAAGGACTTTATGAAATTCTTTAAGAAGATTGTTGAAGATGGTGACATTCCAAATCTTCTTTTGAGCTCCCCGACACCGGGCACCGGGAAAACTAGCATTGCTAAGGCTATTGTCGCTGACTTGAACGCTGATTACATTTATTTGAACGCTTCATCTGAAAACAGTATTGATGTTATTCGTAATCAGATTGCTGGCTTTGCTCAAACAATGAGCTTTAATCAAGGCAAGAAGATTGTTATTCTTGACGAAGCTGACGGTTTGACTCGTCAGTTCCAGCAAGCACTTCGTGCATACATGGAAGAATTTCAGTCAAACTGCCGTTTCATTCTAACTTGTAATAGAATTGGTCAAATCATTGAACCGCTTAAGCAAGGCAGAACGATGGTATTTGACTTTGACATGGCTAAATATCGTACTGAGCTTGAACCTCAAATCGTTGCTCGTGTAAAAGGTATTCTTAAGCATGAAAACGTTGAATTTGCCGATGGGATTGTTGAAAAAATCGTAAACAGAACATTCCCTTCAATTCGTAAAGCAATTTCTTTTGTTCAACAGTACGCCGAAACACATGGGTCCATTGATGAAAACGCTGTACCTAAGGATTTGGCAAAAGATCTTGTTGAAAAGTTTGCTTATGATCCGGCAGGTAAGCCGAATGTGTCAGCAACACGCTTGTATATTGAACAAGAAGGCTTGTCAGCAGCTGAAGTTTATCATGCATTGTTTGAAAAATTTGTACCTGATGAAAGGTGCATTAAGAAAGCGCAAGCAACTATCTTGTTAGCTGATTATGAATATCGCACAAGTCAGTCTGCTGACCCATCATTACAAATGGCCGCCTGCTTGATGGAACTGGCTGGCTGTTGGGGTAAGAAATAATGTACGACGCACAAAAGATTTCGTTTGATGATTGGGCGCTTGGCTATAAGCATGGCGTGTATGTCTTTTCACAGGACTCATGCTCTGCTTGTAAGCGTTATCAGCAGGAACTGAAATACATTGACAACTACTATCTGTATTTTGTAGAAGTAGCCACAACGAAACAGATGGCACTTGTTGAAAAGATCGTCGGCCGTTCTGCATATCCTATTACAGCTGGTTTTGAAGATAATGTTTTGAAGTTTGCTCGTGTAGGAATTGAATGGGACACGCAGCAAGCGGAAATCATTTTGCCATTCCTTGAAAAGTTTGGTAAGCGTCCACTGACACAAGCTGAAATTGATGAACGCGTAAGGAAGCAGCGCAATAAATGTATGCTTACTTACTATGTGTTTCCGCCTGGTGTAACTGATGAACAGAAAAAGACTATTATGAACACTGCTGGAAAATACAATGAATTGCCTATTGATGTTTCAACAGTGGCACCTGCATGTCCGCTTGAAGAACGAGAACGAATGCTTGAAAGCCAGTACGCCGTCGCAAAGATGGTTGTGTTCAGCAATGGAAATAATCTTGATAATTTTGAACAGCGCATTGTGATTGGCTACGCTGCAGTAAACAATGAAATCAAATTCGTAATGAGGGACATAAATGAATACGGACAATCTTAGTGAAATTGCCGAACTTGCAAATGTAGCCGAAGCTATGTATGGCTTCAAAACCGAGCTTAACCTATCGGCTGCTAATATGGCTTATAATCAGATTCTTATCGTTAAGAAAGGCCATGAACCCCGAGAAATCATGCATGTAATGTATCTTGACGGCGTATTTCAGTTTGCTACTTGTGGAGACAAAACTGTACATTCGTTGGAAGAAATGCCGGACATGTTTGAATTTCTAAAGTCATATAAATACTCAAACGAATAACGAGGTTATATGATAGAAATCATTCCAATCTCAAAACGAGAACCGTGGCAGATTGATACTGACAAGCGGTTCTATATTGAGAATCGTGATAATCTTGATGGCATTGCAGCTAAGTATAACTGGGCCATTGAGAATATCATTTTGAAATCAGACGATGACGTGATTTGCTTCCGTCATGCTGATACTGAATTTAGAACACAGCGAGATATCATCGAGTCGCAGGTTCGTCAGCAGTGGGAAAACGGTGCAGGTGTCTGCGGCGTAATTGGAACTATTGCTTTGGAAGGTTCATGTCAGTGGTGGACACCTAATCGTCACATCAACGGTTCAGGCTATATCATCCAAGGTGGGGTAAGACCTAAGGTTGATGATAAAGGTAAGCCAATCATGAATGATGCTGGCCAGCCAATTATGGAAAAATATGAATATCCTATGGCAGACCACCCAGGTGTACATGATTATCTTGCAACTGTTGATGGTTGTTGCCTTTGGGTAAACAGAAAGTTATTTGAAGAAGGCGTAAGATTTGATACCAGCTTAAAGGGTTATCATTTTTATGATACGGATATCTGCTGTGAAGCACTTTCTAGAAAATACAAAGTTTCAACAGTGAATGTAGTCGTTAAACACGATAGCGTTGGTGCGATGCCTGAAGGCTTTGATGCACTGCGTAAAGTTTTCTTTGAAAAATGGAACCAAAGAATTGATACTTGGCCCATCACTCGACTAACGAGGTTCAAAGATGACAGGCGTGGAAAGAACTAACGAGATTCAGTACATTGAGGACCAGTTTCCTGGACTCCAGTGGTCTTTTGCCACTGGAGATTCTTCGCGTTTCTATACTGGAAAGGTACGCGGTATTTCAGTTGTAAGCGTTTCATTACCGTCAGGCGATTTTTTCTTATATGATAAGGCAGCTAAGATCATGGCTGAAACAGAATCGCTTGACCATGATGAAAAGTTTATGATAAACAATAGCGCGGTGATGTATAATATCTCTGATAAAAAACGAACCTTGAAGAAAATTTGTGAGACTGCTGAAAAAGCGATAAAACGTTATTATATTTTACAAAAGAAGGAAGAAATCTATGCCGAAGGCAACTACGAAGACTAAGAAACCAGCTGAACAGCCGTCCGAAGAAAAAGAAAAAACGATAGGTCTTTTTGACGTATTAGATATGATTCAGACAAAACGCATTCCGTGGTCTGAACTTGACGAAGCTTATAAGAAAGCCTACAGCCAATACATGATAAACCGGTTCATTTCGTCTGTTGAAATGTATTTACCGATCTTGGCTAAGCTTTCTGAAATTAAACAGCTGACCGATGAGCAGCATTATACTATTTTGTGTAATATAATAGCAACAAAACATTGGTTCAACTATAAAACTTATAAGAAGGAAAAGACAGATAAAGACACAGAATTGCTTTTGTTTGCTATTACGAAAGAATATGAGATTGGTCGCCGTGAAGCCAAGACTTATATAAATAATTTAACGGAAACGGTTAAGGATAAACTTCGCTCCAAGTGGACTGAGTTATACAATTCATTAAATTAGAGGAAACAAATGAAAACATTTCGCGACTTTATTAACGAAGCTTCTGTTGGTGCATCGGATATCTATCCGGCATCTGTGAAGATCGTTAAGTTTTTAGAAAAGCGACTTGGCACAACTTTTAAGGAAGTTGATGGCCAGGAATACGCTAATGGCTCCGGTCAGTATTTTGGCCTTCTTTTTATTAGTCCTGATGGTAACGCTGCTATTCGTATTAACTGGGACGGAACATCATTCCATTCAATTAACTGGTGGAACGACTATTCAAAGGAAATGGCTCCTGCATTTGAAATCTTCACTGGCAAGATCGCTCCTGCTCAGGCATCTTTCGCTCGCCTCCTACCTGAAATTGCGGAAATTATCGTAAATGGCGGAAAGACTGGCACAGAGGACGATGACGCTATGGATGAATTTGAGGAAGATCTCGAAGAATCCACAATTAACGAAGATTACGAATACAACGGCAATGTTTATAAGTCAAAGGTTGAAATCGTCAATGCAATGTATGACGAAGGTAAATCAGTTGAAGAAATTAAATCTGCAACTGGCTATCCTCCTGGACATATTCGTAATTTGATTGCTAAGCATACAGGCGAAGGTGGTCCTGCTACTTCTAAGTCTGGTGCTATCAAGGTTGTTAAAGGTCAGCCGGAAACAATTACGCCGTCTAAAGCAACAAAGAAAGCACAAGCTATGCTTGACGATACTGAATATGCAGATCCGGATGTTGTCTTTAAGGAACTTGATTCTTATGTAACATTGATTGGTAAAGGCCTTATGCCTGCTTTGATGATTACAGGTCAGGGCGGTGTTGGTAAATCATTTACCGTAACTGATGTTTTGAAGCGCTTTGGCAACAAGGGTGAAGATTACGTTATCATGAAGGGTCACTGTACTCCTCCTGCTATGTATAAGTTCTTGTACTACCATTATAACCAGATCTGCGTATTTGATGACTGCGATAGCATCTTTGATACAGCAGATGGTATGAACATTCTTAAGTGTGCTTTGGACTCTGGTGACCCTCGTGAAATCTCTTGGATGTCAAAGGGTGCCGACATTGTTGATACATTCGGTATTGAAGACCATCAGGAAATTGAAGCTCGCCTTGCTGAATTTGCTGATGAACACGGTGGTAAAGAAGGTATCCCATCTTACTTCCAGTTTGAAGGTGCTGTAATCTTTATCTCTAACTTGTCAAAGAAAGATATTTACAAGAAGGACCGTGCATTGCCTTCTCGTTGCACCTGCATTGATATTACTCTTCGTGCTAAGGATGTTATTCGCCGTATTGAAACTGTGCTCCCACACATCAAGATCTTCGCTGCATTGAAGGGTCGTGGTAAGAATGGCGGCCGTGATATTACTAACGACGCAATTAAGAAGGAAGTTTTTGAATGGATCTCATCTGATGAATTCTTGAACGATCCTCGCATGCGTGGTAAGGAGCTGAACTTCCGCATGTTCAACCAAGTTTACACATATCGGTACGCGGAATTACCCGACTGGAAAACCTTAAGTTTCAGAGCCGGGGGTTAATTGTAAATTCTAATTTACAAAAAGGACAGATGGTATCATTCCCATTTGGCGGCGCTTACCGGAGCGCCGCCTAACTTTTATAAATAAACTAGACGAACCGGTAATTCGTCTTTAAATAAAGGAGAATGAAATGATTACTTGTAAAATCTGTAATCGTGAGCTTGCTTCTTTTCAAGCTCTTGGAATACACCTAAAATATTCTCATAAGAATTGTTGCGGCGAAACATATTACGCAACATACATCAAGCAACCAAATGAAGGAATATGCGTTTGTGGTAAGCCATGTGGTTTTATCTCATTAAAGCTAGGCTATCATAAATACTGTTCACATCAATGTCAGGTTGAAAATTCTATAGAAGCTGCATTAAAAACAAAAGAACTACATTATGGAAAAGGTAAATACCATTCAGATGAAGGACTGAAAGCAATATCAGCAGCAAATAAAGCCAATAAAGAAACACGTGTCAAAAAACTAAATGAAACTAATCTGAAAAAATATGGAACTGAATGGGCATCTCAAAATAAAACTGTAAAAGAAAAAACAGCAAATACTAACATACAAAATTGTGGTAATGCATGTTCTTTGCATGGCAGTAATCAAACTAAGTCTGAAAATATATTTCTTGAAAAATTCGGCTGTAAGAATCCTATGCAAAACACGGAGATTAAGACAAAGCGTGATGCAACTAATCTTGAACGATATGGCGCATCATCACCGTTTGGTTCTGCTTTGTGCATAGAGAAACGCAAACAAAACTATTTTAACAAGACAGGGTATTTCTTCCCAGCACAGAATCCTGATAATCATACAATGCGCAGAAAAGCATACTTGTATGACGGAATTTATTTTGATAGCTCATGGGAACTTGCGTTTTACATTTTTCACACTGAACAAAATCATAACATAACTGCACATCCAGCTGTTACATTTGAGTATGAACATGCCGGCATAAAACACAATTATATGCCCGACTTTATATTAGATGGTCAACTTACTGAGATAAAAGGACCGCAGTTCTTTAATGAATCTGGTGAAATGATAAATCCTTTTGATAGGAACCAGGACGCATTGTATGAAGCGAAACATCAGTGTATGTTAAAGAATAATGTGAAAATCATAACGGACTGTACTGAGTATATCAATTATGTTAATGAAAAATACACCAGTGACTATTTGGAACTTTTTAATGTTAAATCAGCATTTCCATATCCAGCAGAAAAACCAAATCCAACCTATGACGACGTAATAAGAAAGTATCACAAGTCAATATGGCATGCAAAACGTTTTGGAATGTTATCGCCTTTTGAAGCATGGCAGGATAAAACTCTTATTAAGAAATGCGCAGCAAATCGTTTAAAGTATGTAAAACATTGTGATCCTGATTCTATAAGACAAGGATTTAATGTAATGAAACTTGCGCCTAAAGTTTCAGTGTTCAAGCCTTTGTTAGCAAAGCGTATTATTGAAACATATCTCGCAGATTTTGAAACAATCTTTGACCCATTTAGCGGATTTAGCGGCCGAATGTATGGCACGTATCTTTGCGGTAAAAAATATATTGGACAAGACATTAATGAAACTCATGTAAACGAAAGCAATGAACTTATACATGACTACAATATGAATGCTACTGTTGTGTGTAAAGACATATTTGAAAGTGAAGGTGAGTATGAATGCTTGTTCACGTGCAGTCCATATCATTTAAAAGAAATCTGGAATGAAAACGAAACTGACATGAGTTGTGACGAATGGATTGATGAATGCATTAAACGATTTAAATGTAAACGATATGTGTTTGTGGTTGATGAAACGGAAAAGTATAAAGACAAGATTGTTGAGCTGATTGAAAACAAATCACATTTTGGCACCAACAGTGAAAAACTTTTAGTTATTGATGTATGAATGAAATTAGATTAAGTATCAAATTTTATAGGGATGAAACAGAAGTCTCTCCGTACACTGGTGTTGACTTACCGTTAATAAGACGGGCCTTCCCTCAGCTTCTGTCTGCCACAATGGTCGGCGTTCAACCAATGTCAAGTCCTACCGGTCTTGCTTATGCGTTAAGACCGCTATACCAAGACGACGAGATTCAGAATACACCAGCTCCTGCACCAATCCCTAAACCGGCTAAGAAAAAGGTAAAACCTAATCACCCATTTTCATTGAATCCTGCTAAAAGTAAGTGTAGGAAAAATTTCTCTTACAAAAGAAACCCATAAATAAGTTGTTATATTTTAACGGTAGACAAAGGTAACAAATGCTTAGTTTAAAATTTAAGAACAAAAGTTCCCGTGAGATTCCAGCTGAACTTATGGCAGCAGTTGATTCTGATATTACTTACGAGGAAATCAATAAAATTCTGGACCAATATAATCTTCGTGTAAATGAATACGAAAAAGTATTTGACCATGATAATAATGAAGTTGAACAAATCTTTGTGATTGGAGATATAAATGTTGAGTAAGAAATTAAAATGGGGATTTGTGCAACCGCTCACGGGCGGTTTCTATCTTGGTGCTGAGAAGGCTATCGGCTGCCCAGCTGCTTGGATATTGTCTTACCCAGGTTTGTGTGCTCACCGTGATGCTGAAGATGGCTCATGCGTTAGCGCAGCAAATGAATATCACTTGTTGAAGTACTTGCAGAAGAAAAATCGTCTTCCGCCTTACTTGACAATTAACCGTGAGATGTTTGCGGAATTTAAAGGCGACCCGAATGCTTTTGAACCAGAGTTGATTAGAAATGAATTTTCAACTACTGATACCATTGATACCACAAACATGGATATCGTCTGTGCTTTGCCTGTATGTTCTGGTTTGTCAAATGCAACAACCACACCTAATGATGAAACACGCGAAGCTCGTAATCAGAACATGCAGTGGATAACTGAATATGTTCTTCGTAAGATTAAGCCAAAGGCATACATCTTTGAAAATGCACCTGCACTTTTTGCTGGCGCTAAAGGTAAACCTATTCGTGAATACATCAATAAGGTTGCAGAAGAAACGGGTTATTCAGTTTCTTACTTCAAGACTGATACCATGCTTCATCATAATGCACAGCGCCGTCCGCGTACATTTGTTATTTGCTGGCAGTGGACCGGTGATACAAAGCAGATGCCGCCGATCATTAACTTTGTGAAGGACGAAGTTTCTATTAAGCAGTTCTTTGATGAAATGCCACAATATGAACAGACAGAACAGATTCCGCTTGGTTATTCCAATCAAGCTGCATTGGACTATATGAAGTCTGCCCACCCTGATGACTATCGTGAATTGCTTAAGGAAAATACTTCATACGCTCATATCATTCAGAATAATGAACGTGAAGCGTTTATCAAGTTCTGTGAAAATTATACCTTTGATGATGCACCTAGCACAAAACATCGTGATTCTACTATTCGTCAGATTAACCATGCTCAAGAAAAGTATGACGCTGGCAGTTGGATCTTTGATACAACTACTGCTGTGATTGATGATAAGAAGAAAATTCCTAGCATCATGCATAAAGTTACACAAGCAAAGCTGCATCCTTACGAAGATCGTCTGCTTAATGTAGGTGAAATTTTGTATTGCATGGGTATGCCTACAGACTATTACATTTATGGCCAAACATTTGAGAAGACACATCAAACTGGTCAGAATGTTCCAGTAAATACAGCTAAGTACATTGTCAGCGAAATCGTTCGTGTTGTTGAAAATTGGGAAACTGCTAGAAACGAAACGAATGGTAATCCTTTCTTCGGTGAAGATGACAATGTAGAATATGTTGACAATACAAAGCAGACATATTCCTGTAAGTCGGAATAGGAAAAGTTTTGCCCAAACTTAAAATGGGCAATTTTATTTTTATATTTTAACTACAATCAAAAAATCATCATAAACATTCAACAGGAGAAAAATCCAATGATGACTAATCTCAGTAAAAATACTTTCGCTATTGACAAGAAGACCGGCAAGTGCTATGTACTTACCACCAACACTCTTCAGTCACGCAATCGTCGTCAGTGCCAAGACATGCGTATCTATAAGTCTGTAACTAAGCAGATTGCTGAATCCGCACTCGTTCCTGTTACTGACTTTGAAGGTGAACTTTGCTTCAAGGCTGAAAAGATTCAGCGTGGCATGATGAAGCACAGCGATGCTGATAAGGCCATTCTTGCACTTCATAAGGATCTTCTTGCCCGCGTAAGAGGTTAATCATGTTGTGGAAAATCTATAAGTTCAAGTGCGATTCCAATGGTTTGCCTTATGGCGATGTAGTTACTTCTATGTGCTACAGCAAAGAACTAATGGAATCTTATAAGAACCGCAAGTTCGTCGTTAAGATTGAAGAAGTTAGCGGTTCTGAAGCAAAAACCGTTTGGTCCGTTTAAAGCATGAATTGTTATTTCGTCAATGATATCCACATAGATCAGCAAGGTCTGGATTTAAAGCCAGGCACTAAGCAGACCCGTGTACTCCATAAATGGATTGACGAAAACTTCTTGCCGGCCGACATTCTGTGTATCGCTGGCGACATCGCAGATGATAGTAGAATCTTTATGGATTTTCTCGCTGCATGCCGCGACCGATATTCAGATGTTGTTTTTGTTTTTGGTGACCACGATATTTCGGTAGCAAACAAGGAATACCCTTCCGTAACCCTGAAATGTGAATCTATAAATAATTGGGTTGGGGAAATGAAACGGCTTTGTACATCAACACATAAGATAAAGACAAAATTTACAAAGCTAGATGGAAAAAAAATTGTTGATGTAAAGAAAATTCCTTTTGTCGGTTGCATGGGTGCACCAGACTGCTCTTACATCAGTAAGATCTTGGGGCAGGATCCCTCATCTGCTCAAGCGAAAATCTTGACTAAGATGGGTTGGAAAAAATGGTGGTCAAAAGATCCGCTGGAAATATCAGGTGATGAACACGACCGCCTTGCACACGCCGTCATGGTTCGTGATCCGCGTATCGTGGTCACTCATTTTGTTCCGCTTGGTTTGCCTTGTCCTACATCTGATCCTAGAAAAGCATGTTATCAATTTCAGGATGTAGGTGATATTATAAATATGTTGCCGAACGGAACAATTTGGCATTTTGGGCATACACACGCCCGACTGAAAATGAAAAAAGACGGTATCTTGTTTCTTTCTAATCCTATTGGTTTACCTGGTGAAAAGGTTAATGTATTAGGTGACTGGAAGAAAGAAGATTTCTTGATTGAATTATAGGAGAAAATAAAATGAGAGTTACTGGTGGAAAAATCCTCCTCACTGGCAAGGAAGATAAATCAGTAGGTGGCATTTACATGCCTGAGACTGAAACAGGTAAGCGTACATTTACTGTCGCTGAAGTTGGTCCGGGTTTGTGGAATCCTCTTCGCTGTGAACGTGTTCCTGTTGCTGTAAAGCCGGGCGACCGTGTGGTTGTTGATGTTAGCCTTGCTCCGGAAATCACCATTAAAAAGAATGGCGAAAAGAAGAAGTACTACATCATTCCTGAATCTGAAATTCAGTTTATTCTTGACGAAGGAGAAGTATAATGAAGCTTCTTGACGACAAGATTGTGGTTCGTAGCCTTACCCAAAAGACTGCTGGAGGCATCGTTATCCCAGGCATGCTAGTTGCTTATACTATGTATGAAATCGTCGCCATTGGCCCTGGGCATTATGATAAGCGTTCTGGAACCATCGTTCCAAACGAAGTAAAGGTTGGTGACCGTGTGCTCATCAACTACGGTTCTTGCAAAGAAATTGAAGGCAAGACAATTAACATTGATGGTAATGAAGAAAAGCTTTATCTTTGTGATACTGCTGAAGAATGCATTATTGTTCTAGATGATGATGAGAGTATTGGATAATGAATAAAAAGCTTGTTGCTATCATGGCCGTTACTATTGTCGTTTGGACGCTGATTCTTACATGCATAGGCGCCTTTGGTCCAACAGTTCAAGCTACGATGATTCCCATCTGTTTGGAACTGTTGAAATGGATAGGTGTTCTTATTGGCTATGCTATCGCAATCTTTTTGCCTGTCCGCATCTATAACGCTCTTGTCTTAAACAAAACTCGTAAACAGCTAATGGAACTGCAGGAAGAAGCTGCTCGTAAGACCGCTGTAGCAAATCAGGAAGCCCTGAGACAGCGTGCTGTTGAAGAGGCAATACTTAAAGCCTATTATAAGGAAGAAGACGATGTCTAATCAAACTTTGCTTGAAGAAGTAAACACACCTAATCATTACCGCGGCCATGAAAGCGGTATTGAAACAATTTCAATTACTCGTTACTTGCCTAACGACCTTGGTAACGCTTGGAAGTATGGCATGCGCTATGAGGATAAGAATACGCCTAAAAAGGATCTTTTGAAACTTTGCTGGTATATGAACGATTATCGTACTCACTTCATTGATGACAATAATGAGGTGACTGAAAACTTTCATGTTCCGACTAAAGTTTTAGCCCTTATGGAATGCGTAATTGAAGCAGAGCCGAATGAAGTTATCAAAGATTTCTTCAAACAGGTTTATCAGCTCTGTACGGAACAAGGCGTCTTGAACCCTTGTAAATTAAACCAGTGCTTAAAGGGCGTTGAACTTTTAGCAGAAAATTTTTCAGTATAGCAGTATTTACATTTTTGTAATCTTTGTTATATTTTATACTGAATTTTAAAACACAAATTAAATAAAGGAAAACAAAATGAATTCTCTTACTATTACTTCTACGAAGATCCTCCCTATTGAGAACGGCATTGGCGGGTGTGTTGCTATCGCTCAGCTAGTTCTTTGTGATGCTATCAAGTTGACAGGCATCAAGCTCATTGATAACGGTGATAAGCGTTATATCACTTATCCTCGTAATATGAGTAACAAGCAGAAGAAGAGCTACTTCTATCCGCTTAACAACGAAACTTCCGATCTCATCGCAAATCGTCTTTGGGCTGATTACGATAAGGAATTCAAAGCCTAATGAAAAAAGTGAAGCCAAGACCAATTCCTCCGCAGTTAATTCCGCGTAGGAAAAAGGATATGGAGCGACTGGCCGCAAACCCAGCCGCTATCAAGGCTATCATTGAAATGAATAAGTCAGCAGCCGAAGTCTTGGAAAAGCAAAAAACACAACGCGCTCTAACTAGTGAAGAATGGTTAGAGCGTTCTTTTGCTATTCTACCGGAAGACTTTGATACTGATGAAATCAAAAACAAGATCCGTTCTTGTTTTAACACTGAGACGAAGGAAGCTTAATGACACATACTATGAATGGTAAACAGGTTAGTACTAATGAACTAATCAGCTTTGTAATTGCATCTGTTCTTGAAGACGTTGACAAACACTTTGATGAATACGCTGAAAATTGTATTACTGATTGGGAAGAACTTAATGAAGGCGATATGGACGCCATTGAAAAATGGAAACCTCGCGTCTTCGGCAAAATCAATACACGCTTGGGCAAACGAAATATGGTGGAACAAGATGGTTGATTTTGAAATTGGTAAAACTTACATTTCACTTAAAGGAATACCGTTTACCGTTACAGAAATGGACGGTGATAAGATAACCCTTCAATGTAGGTTGTTGAAAAAGAAAGCGATTAAAACACTTTATTGCGGTGTATATGCTGCGTTCTTCAGTTTTGGCGAAGATAGGATCTTAGCTGAAAAGATTGTGCCGAATGAAGACCCAAGTGTTGAATATGGTTATAATAAACGAAACGTTACAATGAACACGCATGGAGAGACATATGTCAATTTATTCAAAAGACACAAAGAAGAAGACTAAGACTACTAAGCCTAAGAAGAAAGAACCCGATGTTGAACTTGAATTTAGCCCAGAAGGTGTAGAAGCACTTCAAGACGGTGATATTCAGGAGGCAGTCCAGCAGGGTATTAACCCGATGGCAATTCCTGACTTGTTTAACAACATTCGTAATAACTATTATGTTGGAAATCGTATCATTTGGTTGACTGGTGAAATTGATTGGCCTGTAATTACTGAAGTAATGAAACGTCTTAACTTCTATGAAGATGGTTCAAAGGATCCTATCTACATTTACATTTCCTCACCTGGTGGACTGTGCGATGCTGGCTGGGCTCTCATTGATATGATTGAAAAAATCAAGAAGAAGGGTATTGATGTTTACACAATTTGTGCTGGCTCTTGCTCTTCTATGGCTGCCGTAATTCTAGCGGCCGGTACAAAGGGTTGCCGCTACGCATTCCCAAGTTCTCGTATCATGATTCATCAGGCAGGCTTTGGTTTGTTCGGACCCGGCGGTAAGCTTGATGAAATGGCAAATGAAGTTCGTGAACTTCAGTACTGGACTGATTTGACAGCTAAGTACTTTGCTAAGGTTTCTGGTAAATCCATCAAGGACTGTCAGAAATCACTCTCGTATGACAATTACATGAGCGCACCTGAAGCAAAGAAGTTCGGCATCATTGATAAGGTTGATGTGGTATTAGCATAATGCTTACATTAGAGAAAGTTAAAAGCTATCTCGCCGAAAAATATGACATCAAAATGACCGGAGATGATCCGGTCATTTTTTCAGAATCTGCACAAAGCGGCGTTACCAGCAGATTGTCTGCATGGATGTCAGAACACATCGATGAAGTCGCTGAAGTTCTTAATCGGCTTGAAATTAACGCAGGTATCAATTTTCATGACTATTTCGCAGATGAAGACTTATTCGTTGAACTTCGTGAAATGCGATATTCCGACCCAGAAAAGTTTTATCTGATTCTTCGTAGTGAAGAATTGTTCCTTAATACTTGCTTAAAGATTAGCGGTGATACAAAATCCATAATTCATTTTAATCTTGAAGATCTGTTCTGACTAATAAATACAAAAAGAGGAAACATGAGTTTTAGAGATTTTTGTTCTAAGGAAAATTACACAATGCAAACTAACCCAGCAGCTATTAGACGAGTGCCACCTAAGAAACCTGCACCTCAGCCAAAGCGTCCACCGATGACTGAAAGCAGCGATATCTTGGCTGAATCTCAGGAAATGATTGCTACATTGCAGGAAAAAATCCAGCAGGTATTTTACCGTTTTGGTATGGCAGGTCTTGAACGCCTTGATGAAGCTATCATTGATACATGTCAGCAAATGATGTATCCTGATGGCGTGCCGCAGTCAACTCGCCGAGCACCAGCAAAAGCAGCTCCTGCTAAACCAGCAGCTAGACCGCAACCACAACAGCAGCAACAGCGTCGTCCACAGACTGTCGCAGAAATTGCTGCAGCTGCATTGAGATCTATGCCGCCAATGTACGAAGAAGTTAAATCTGCACCAGCAGCTCAACAGCCAGCGCAGCCTACATTAGAAACTGCTGCACCTATGCCTGCTATGGACAGTTCACGTCGTGCATTTAATCCGTTGACTGATATGGCTCCACCTAAGGCACCGACCCAGACAGATTTTATGGCACAGTTTGCAGGTGAACAGCTAAGCGAAGAAGAACTAGCTATCCTTCAGCAAGGTTTAGCACAGGAAACAAACTAAATGTCAAAAAATAAACCTAACAAACTTATAATTAACGAAAAAGAATACAAAGACCTCGTAATTGTAAATGGTACGGTTACTGAGGCACATGCCAATGCGATGTTCAGCGTTGAACTTGACAATGGCGTGGAAGTTAAATTACCTATCTCAGGTAAAATACGAAAATTCAAGATTAAGATTACTCCGGGAGATAGGGTTCAGGTTGGCCTGAATACTTATGATCTATCTAAGGGTCGTATTTTATTTAGGCTTAAAAAGGAAGAATAGGTATGATTATTCCACCATATAAGCCGGACCATGAGTATTCCTATTGGGAGTTAGCAAACAAGCACCCTGAGTATGCGCAAATGCTTGGTAATGCTTGGGCTCCATACGAGGCAAAACCTGACCTCGCAGGATTACCCCCGGAAGTGGTGAAAATGATACCTCAGGAATGCCGCGAAGGCAAACCGAATGACCGTATAGATGCATGGATCTTAACCAAATAAATACTATATGGAAGAAGTGGAAGTAGCTTTAGACTTTTGGAATAAATTGAGCGAAGCGCTTGAAGACGAAAACGGCCTTAGCTGTTTGCGCCGTGTGGTAAATAATGCACGTGTGTTGAGCTCAATGATGGAAGCCAATGGCATGCTTACCGAAGCAAATAATCTTGTCAGCACAATGCAGACAATGAATAAGAAGTTGACGATGGCAACGCATAACCGTTCGGTTGATAATGTGTTGGTATTCGTATTTCTTAAATCATTGCTCACTTTGCCAACAAGAACTAAAGCATTCCGCCTTGGCCTAATTGATAAAGACGGTCGCCTGATTAAGCAGCCCAAAACAAAGGAAGAACATGACTGCATCTCAAATCTTGACTTGCTTATGTTCAAAATTCGTAAGTGGCTTGCTCCAAAAATGCAATTCTTAACCACCGTTTCTTGGCTAAAGAGCGCTGGAAACGATGCTCGTGTACAGAACTATTTCTCAAATACAGAAACTGTTTCAAGAACTTATATGGTCAATCGTGTAAACAAAGATCTTGAACGAATTTTAGATAAGGGTTAATTATGGCTTGTCCTGAATGCGAAGCACAGCGTGCCGTTTATGGATTTGTGTTAGAAGTTGGCGGAATTTACATGTCCAAGGTTGAAGAAATCAAGGCATGTTGTCCAGTTGAAGTTGAGGTAACTGAAATTACCACGCTGGACGTCAAATTCACACACAAAGGTAAAACCTATAAAATGAACAAAAAGAAATTTCTTAGCTCAAGCTGGAGAAAATATGAGTCATTTTAAGATGCAACTAACAGAGGCAATACAGATTCTTGAAGCCAATGGGTTTGGCGCTGAAATTACAAATAAGCGTTTGAGAAAAATGCTTGACGACGCTGGCTATTCTGATGTACATCTTATCAAAGGTGACGGATATCTTTATGTTGACTCTGATGATGCACAACATCAGGATTGGCTGAATGCTTTGGATAGCACATCAATTTATCTCAATTCATTTAATCAGCAGTCACCTGAAGAATGGTTCAATGACATTATCGTGATGCTTCGTAAAGGACGAAACGAATTCATTGCTCAGAATCCTGATGGACCTGAAGATGTAAATGAAGACTTTGGTATTGGCGTAGGTGGTATGACTGGCGCTGACCAAGGTATACCAATGGGTGGTGACTGCAAAGCCGTTGTTGCAAAAAGAATGGACGGTGGAACACCTGTTAGCCGTTTTCGCAGAAGAATCAAGAAAAGAAGAAAAGCTAAGTAATGAACGAAGATTTTGAAAGAACAAGCGAAGTTGTAAACGGCTATTTTTATACATACGCTTATAAAGCAATAAGCGCAGATCCTGAATACGACGAAATGCCGTTTATTTACTGCTTAGCCCCACATCCTAAAAGTCAGAATTGTTTCGTTGGCATAAATCTTCACCATTTACCAACCAGTGAACGAATAGATTTTCTTCTTGAACTTGAAAGACTATATCACATATTGGACAATGAAGAAAGAGCCATTGTAGATATTGATGTTATTAGACGAACGATGCCTTCAGCCAAACTTGCCTTGCGTGTTTATAACAGAAAAAATGTTAGCCGTTGCTATCGTGTTTTAAATAAAGCAGTTGGCAGATACATAGATAATGATGGCAATATTTACTTGGCTGAACCATCAACCATTATGAACAAGTATTGGACAAACTATGCTGGCGCTAAATCCGCCAAATCTCAGGAGCCTGAACAAAAGGAAGAGTAATCGTTTGAATTACGGCTTAATTTATCATACACTGATTAGCCGCGCACAAACTCGAGACGAATACATACCATATACCGAGCAGCATCACATACTGCCTCGGTCAGAAGGTGGATCTAATAAGAAAACAAACAAGGTGGAGCTTACGCCCAAAGAGCATCACCTATGCCATTTGTGCTTAATAAGAATGGGCATGTGCTTAAAGTATTGTTTTAGACATTTGAATATCCGCGAGTATTGCGAAATGAAATACCAAGAAAAGAAAAAGAAGCATCTCATTTAACATTCAAGAATAAATTTTTTGGTTGCTAGCCGTAAAATGCTAGCAACTTTTTTATATTTTAATCAGAAATCAAATAAGAGGTTTTTAATGGGTGAATATACCGCAAACAGCATTGACTTTTTGAAAGGTCTTGAAACTATTCGTAGAAGAGCCGATATGTACGTCGGCGCAACTTCCGGAGATCCATCCGCTGCATTGTATCGTCTGTGTCGTGAAGCTATTGATAATTCTCTTGATGAATATCTTGGCGGTCACAACAAGCAGCTTTATGTTTTCTATGACAGCAAAACATTTGAAACGACCGTTGTAGATAATGGTCGTGGCATTCCTGTTGGCTACAATGAAAAAGCACAGCAGGATTCTTTGACTCTTGTATTTACACAGCTTCATGCTGGTGGTAAATTTGACCACGATGCATATAAGACATCGTCAGGTAAGAACGGCATTGGCCAAAAGGCTATCTCTGCACTTTCTAAACGCCTGCAGGTTTGGTCAAACAACAGCAAGGGCAAAAAGTGGTATACACAGGTTTTTGAAAAAGGTGAAATCAAATCAGAAGTTCTTCATAATGATCCGCCTAAGGAATTGAAGAGCTTAATTTCCACCACAGGTACAATTTTAAGATGGACACCTGACCCAACAATTTTCACAGATAGCTGCCGTCTTGATGTTGCCCGTTTGAAACACGAGCTTCATGACATTCAGTATCTGTGTCCATTCTTGCACATTCATATGATCATTGATGGAGAGGAAATTGAATTCTTCTCTGAAGATGGACTTGGCGAACTTGTCGCAAAGAATCCGACTGATGATTGCATTTTTTCTTATTCAGATGAATTTACGGATGTAGCATTGAATTTTACAAAGGGCGATGGAACAACATTTAAGTCCTATGTGAATATCTGTTACACAAATCTTGGTGGTACACATCTTGATGGCTTGAAGAAGGCTATCACGAATGTTGTCAAGGATAATTCAAAACAGAAGATTACCAATGACGATATTCTTGAAGGCGTAATTGGCGCCATTCATCATCGCATGGCTGAACCTCAATATCAGGGACAGACAAAGAACGAACTTACTAACTCCGAAGTTGAAAAGGAAATCATTGACAAGATGACACCTGCTTTGGAAAAGTTCTTCAAGAAGAATAAAGATGTTTTGAAGCGTATTGTTGAGTACGCTGAAAAGATGCTTGAACAAAGAAATAAGATGAAAGCATCTAAGGACTTGTTGAAAGGTCTTAAGACACTTAACGCTTCTGCAAACAGAATTTCTGATAAATTCCTTGATGCTGACCGCCGTAAGTTCAAGAATCCTAAAGATCTTGAAATGTTTATCGTTGAAGGTGACTCTGCGGGCGGTCACTTTAAACAAGCTCGTGAAGGTTTCCAAGGTGAACTTAAGATCCGCGGTAAAATCATTAACGCTGCGAAAGCAAATCCGGAAGACTTGTTTGGCAAGCCTGGCAAGAAGGATGGAAAAGACGGTAACCGCGAAATCAAGGATCTTGTAGCTGCTTTAGGTTGCGGCGTTGGTGAAAATTATGATGAAGCAAAACTTCGCTTCAACAAGGTCATTATTCTGTCTGACGCTGATGTTGACGGACAACATATTGCTAACCTTTGTTTGGCATTCTTCATCAACTATATGCCGGATCTTGTAAAGAACGGACATGTCTATATCATTGATGCACCGTTGTTTATCGCTACATCTGCAAAGCATAAAGTATTTGGTATGACTCGTGCTGAAGTTGACAATCAGATGAAGAAACTGAAATGTTCAGATTATACCGTTACACGTCTTAAAGGTTGGGGTGAAACTTCCGCTGAACAGTTGAGCGAACTTTGTCTAAATCCGAAGACAAGAAAACTCATTCAGATTAAATGGACTGACGCTACTGAAAAGATGTGCGAATCTACAATGGGTGGCGATGTTGCATTCCGTAAGGAACTGCTCGGAATTTAAGGAGTGCTTATGCCTAAGAAGGTAATGGTATTTTACAAGCCTTTGAACTGTTTAAGTAAGCCAGAATTTGATGTAGCCCACGAAGTTATCATTCCTGATAGCTGGAGTGACGCAGAAATCAAAGAATGGTATACGAAAAGACATTCACACATCAACGGTGTTGGGATAAAAGTATTTGATATTACTTACTTAGATAATTGACAAAGCTAATGTAAGTTAATATATTTACTATATGAACAGGGGTGATTTTATCAGCAAGATCTTACGCCGTTATGCAGCGTTTTACGATGAACGCATTGTCAAGGTTGACCGAGGAATGGCGGTTCATTTCAACTGGAAGTATGATACGGCTTTCGCAATGAAGCCTATCTTTACAGCAGACAGTATTTTATATGACTATTCGGCGCTGCTTGACATGGAAGTCAACCGAGAGAACTATGAAAAGTTCCTGCGTGATCCGTGCATGGGTGTCAAAGCATTTGAAATAAGCAAAGTCTCGTATAGTAAAGCTGAAGAAATCATGCTGCGTAATTTACATGCACACGAAAGATTTGAAAAGCTAATCGCAAAAGCAGAAAAAATTAAAACAATCATGGAGGAATAATGGGTATCTCCGACTTTCTTGAAGTAGAAACTGATCCCAATCAGAAGACTGTTGATGCTGACAGCCTTTTAAAGAAAAACATTTATGATTACGGTATGGATGTTATATCCGATCGCGCGTTATCCGACTACCGTGACGGACTAAAGCCTGCACAAAGACGCTTGCTTAAGGCAGCTGAAGATCTTCATGCAACTTGGAACAATAAGACCGTTAAGTCAGCTCGTATCACAGGTGACTGTATGGGTAAGTATCACCCGCACAGCGCTGCTTATGGTTCACTTGCCACAATGGCGACATGTGAATATCCGATCATTCACGGGCAGGGTAACTGGGGATCTTTGACTGATGGACCGGCTGCGGAAAGATATACTGAAGCGAAGATTTCACAGCTTGGCATGAAGATGCTTGAATGTAATGATGTCGCTGATATGGTTCCAAATTACACAGGTGAATTTATGGAACCCGTTGTCATTCCGACTCGTTTTCCAAACTTCTTTGTCAATGAATGTTCAGGTATCGCTGTTGGTTTATCCGTGAACATTCCGTCACACAACCTTAAGGAAATCGTTGAAGCGATGAAGGTCGTTGTTAAGAAGGGTCAGGCAACAAAGGTCAAGGATATTATGAAGTATCTGAAAGGACCTGATTATAAGTACGGCGGACATATCATTTCAACACCAGCAGAAATCGCGGAAGTATATGAAAAGGGTGAAGGCTCAATTAAGTATGAATGCGATTATACATTAAAGGCAGAAAAACGAAATGTACTTTTGACAGTCACTGGCTATTGTCCTGGCTTCTCGCCGAATGCTTTTATGAAAAAGATGGACGATCTTATTGATGAAAACGTCGTCTTATATGTTAACGATTCTTCAACCAAAACTGACCCATGTAAGATTGAAGTTTTGATTAAGTCAAAGGAAGATTTTGAAAAGAAGATTCATAAGCAGCTTATTAAAGCAGAATCTTATCGTTTCTATGCTATTGAACGAACAAAGTCTAACGCTGTTGAGAAAGATGTTGATACATCTGTATTGATTCCTAATATGGTTGACCTGATGAATATGTGGGTTGACTGGAGAAAGGATATTGAGACTAAAATGTGTAATGTTGAAAAAGGCATTACACAGGACAGGAAAAAGAAGGCTGAATGGCGTCTTCTTGCAAGCAAGAATTTGAAGGTCATTATGAAGGGTCTTGAAAGCGATGATCCTATTGCATACATTGCTGAAAATCTTCCTGGCTTAAAGGGTGAACCTGATGCAACTGAAGGTGCTAAGTACATCTGTGACCAGCGTGTAATTTCACTTCGTAAGATTGACCAGGAAAAAACTGAACAGGACATCAAGGATCTTCAAACTCACATTAATGAACTTGACTATGACATTGCACACATTGCCGATGTTGTCATTCGTGAACTTGATAAACTGAAACCGTTCTTCCGTGACAGAAAGTTGGCAGTCAATAATGAATGAGCTTAATCTAAAGCCAGCGATGGAATATGAACATATAGGGACGAAGTATTGCTTTAATGTAATTGACTCCCTATACATTCAAGCTATACCCTTTGATAAATTTGAGAAGGGTTATGCTTGGTTTTCTTGTCCGTGCTTTTGCTATGCAAGTATCGTGAAGAAAATTCATGACCAGTATAATGATGTATGCAACTTTCCGTTAGAGATTCTTAATTCAGAAAAACGAATTGAATTCTTGAAACGAATTATTGAGCGAAAAGACTATAAAGACTGCTGGGGTTGTCCAAAGCTTGAAATGGCGCCGACAACAGGATTTTGGAATCGTGATGATTTTGAGTATGCTTGGGGTGAAGGTGGCCTTGACATTTGGCGCCAGTATGCAAATAGGAAACTGACCAATCCGTTGCCTTACACAATTGTGTTCAACCTAGATACATCGTGTAACTTGAAATGCAAGACTTGCCGTCCTGATTACATTCGTCATACATACGACATTACTGAGGAAGATTCAAAACAGCTTATTGAAATGGCTAAGATGGTTCCTCATATTTCCATTGGCGGTGACGGTGAATTTTTTGCTAGTCATAACTATGATGCTTTATTAGCTGCTGATTTGACTGAGAATAGTAAGCTAAGATATATAACACTGTATACGAACGGCACACTGATGAATGAAACGAACTGGAACAAAATCAATCTTGCCACAAGACAGAAACTTATCAAGGAAATCAAGGTAAGTATGGACACTGCTTGCGAGGAGACCTATTTGAAGGTTCGTGGTCCGTGGTGGAATCAGCTAATGAAAAACCTTGACTTCATTCGGCCTATCGCAAAAACTTATGGCATTGAAATGTTCACGACATTTACTATAAGCAAGTATAATGTTCAAGATGTTTCAAAGTTTCATGACTTTGCTAAATCGTTAGGCTTTGACCGCGTAATGTTCCAGTTTGCTCGTGAGATATTCCACCCAGAGCTTGGGGAAGGTGAAGACTTTATTGTTCCGCCTGACCAGCGAAAGGACATTATGGACTATCTGCTTGAACTTCAAAGACAGGAAGGGCCAACGAAGGTAATCATTGAATGATAAAACATATTAAGATTAAAGCAAGCGAACTTACAGAGGAGATGGCATCGTCTCCTCTTTTTCCTAGTTTTGTAAGAAAGCAAATTGCTGACATAGCTGAGGCCATCGCCCGAGATAAGATTGCCATTTCACAGAACCCATGGATGGACGAGAATAAAGAACTTTGGCTTAATAAATATGAACACATGGAATTGAGCTTTTATTATGATGACAGTAATAACAATGACAAGCTGGCCGAAACGAATACATCGAGTGAAGCCAGCGATAGAACGTTTTCTTAAGCAGCAAACAATTAAGCCAGATTACTTTTATCTTTGGCTAGCTGAAAGCGAGTTTCCAAACAAAGAAAAAGACATTCCAGCAACATTGATGCGCTGCTTGATAGACAACAACGTAAAGTTATGCTGGGCACCTAATAACGAATACTGTCATAAGCGCTGGTATGTATACCCACGCCATTTTGATGATCTTGTTATCGCCATTGACGAGGACCAAGTTTATCCTGATGATCTGATTAGGCTCGTTCAGAATAGAATGAACGATTGCCCAAATACAATTATCACTATTGCCCGTACAGAATACAATAAGTTAACTTTCAATGATTCTTTCAGGCCGGTAATTGAACCAACTGAAAACTTACACATTGATACGCCGATGTTCTGCGGTCAGTGTGCTTTTCCACCAGGTACATTTCCACTTGAAGCAGTAATGCAAAAGTACCTTGGAATACGAGATGCCTTTACGCCTAAGTGCGATGAATGCTGGCTATTGCCTTGGCTTATTAAGACTGGCAAATATGATATTACAACAGTAACCAAATTAAATGAACTTGACGACGATGATACCGCGTTGTATAAAGAACTTCGTGCTGTTAATTTGGAAACATGGAAAGAACCAAAGTGGATTTCTATGTACAATGTGTTGAGTAAAATCGCTGCGTTGGATAAATGGCAGAAAATTTTCAAAGGTTACAGAACCCCTAAGGTCAATGAAAAACGACAGGTTATTCTTGCTTTAAACTGCGGTTCAAATGATGTTCCTTGGAAGGTAAGGCAAATTATTGACTCAGCATTAAACGGCCTCTATGCGCCTGATAAGGTTATTGTAAATCGTCCATTAGTTGATATGCCGGATAAAACTGAAACCATTATGGCTATGTCAATGAATGAAAATTGTGCAAGTAGAATAGCCGACAAGGATGCGATTATTATTTCCGTTAGCACCAATTATGCTGAGTTCCGTAAGGACACCATTTCAACATTGCTGAAGACATACTTAAACGGAAACACGCATGTTGTGTTTGGTGAAGAATTTAGAAAGTATGAAAACAACGGAAATGTATTCTACTCACCGCGTGTAATGCTTTTTGATAACTCAGCTAACATTGACTTCTATGATGTGCCTTACTTCAACCCGCATCTTGATACATGCTTGAAGGTTTGTCAAGCATATCATAATGATTTTGCGATAGCACCAACAAGCTTAGATAATGTAACCGAAGAATGGGAGAATTCTTCACCTGAATTTAAAGGAATGATTGAACATGCATATTTTGGTTCCTAAAGATGTGGCTGTTCCAGCGGCAAATTCTCGGAATAAGAAATACCTAACCGAGATTTGTCTTTTGGTGAAAACGAATAATGCTAGTGACTTAGATGATTGGCTTACATGGCATTTGGAAAAGATTGGCATTGAGCATATTCACATTTACGATAACGAATCGGTGGTTTGCATTCCTCGTATGATTAAGAAGTGGGGAGACAGGGTTTCGTACACTAAAGTTGAAGGCACACCGCACCAAGCTGACATTTACACGAAGCATATTGGCGAAGTTAGCGAAGCTAGATTCGTATTGCCGCTTGACGATGATGAATTCATTTTCTCAGGCGTTGATTTTAACGAATATGTAAAGTCAATGGAACTGCCAAAGTTTGCGTTAAGATCAATCTTGTTCGTACCAAAGAAACCAACTGAAAAACGACACGGCGGAAATGTATTTGAACTGTGTGATCATATTGCATTACACAAGTGCCGCGAAAACCGTGAAGTGAAGTGCATGGTTGATACCACATATCGGCATCTATACTTTGATGTAAAGCGATATGAAGACGCTCATAGAATGGAAAATGGTTTAATTGACTATCAAGACGAAGTAATTGGACCTGATGACCAACCTATGGACACTAAGCATAATCTGGACTTTAACTACACAATGCTTGGTAATGTTCATAACCCGATTACTCTCGATGAAAACGGCAATCGCATTGACGCACTTGACATCAACCTAAATCCAATCTATGGCTTTATGGCATTCAATAATAATACGCCATCTGACATTTTCATTGCTCACATGAAAATTCGTTCAAAGGAAGAATGGGATTGGAAATGCGATAGCAGAAAAGTCGTTGCTGATATGGACCCAGCCTATTATGATACACAGCGAGATTTATACAGTGAAGTATATGAAGACGAACTACAAAAGTTCACTGGCTTCAAAGAGCTGTATAAATAATATATGATAAACGAATTTAGTATATTTGGCAAAAAGAAGAATCAAGCAATTCCTATGAAACGCATTAAGGAATTGTTTAGCCAGTTTGGTTTTATCATTTTTCAGGTTGATGACTATACTGGCTTTTTGTCAAGGCCGCCTTATGATATTCGTTTTGCTCCAGTTGAATATAAAGACAAAATCGGAACACGTTTAACTTATAAGATCGGCGACAGCGTTCAGGAAGATTCTATATACTTTCATGAACGCGACATTTTAGAGTTCTTGTATCAAAACAGTAATACTATCCGCCGCGGTCATAAAGTTTTGGAAGATACATTCCAGGAAGATTTGTTGAGGTTCTTGCATGAGTAATTGGAAACAAGAAGGATATGATCCGTCGCAGCATAATTGGCATAAAGGTGAGATTGACGGCTTGCCTCGTGGCGGTTATGCAACAAATTATTTCTTTGCAGATACATTCCGCTGCATTGATACGGCCTTCGGTAGCTTTTTCAATAACATGCATATTTACCGTTTGACTAAAGAAGGTGAACCGAAAAAAGAAATTGAAATACCTATTAAGTACGGTCCAAGAACGAAAGCATTTGACTACCGTACTGAAAAGGAAACTGGTAAAAAGTATTACATACAGTTACCTAACTTAACATATCAGCAGACTGGTGCTCAGTGGGCTAGCGACCGTGCTTCCGGACAGCGTGAAATAAGAACATTCTATGCTGATTATTTTGATAAGAATGGCGTTGACTATCCAATGCAAGAAAAATTCTGGAAGGATATTCAGCCAGTGCCGTATGACATTACATACGAGTTAGTTGGACATTTTGAGTTCTTGGACGATGCCAATCAGTTCGTTGAACAGATTCTTGGCCGATTTAGCCCTGAATGTTATTTGAATGTTAAGGAATTTTGGTTCGCAAATATCCGTCGTTCATTGAAGATGAAACTTGACTCATATTCACGCGAAGCAAACGTTGACTATCAAGAAGAAGAAAAACGCGAAATTACGGTTACTTTCCAATTTACCGTTGAAGCAATGATCTATAAGCCGATTGAAATTGGCTACATCATTGACCAGATCGTTACTACATTGAAGGTAAACAAAGCTGGTACAGATCATGCCTGGCAGTTCGGCATTAGCGGTAACTACGATGGCTCATTTGATAGCCGTTATAATTTCAAGGATATCTATGGGACTAAGATTGGACGAGTTTCGGCAGTAATTCCTGAAAGCACAATTCCTGATTATGTTTATGAAGGCGGCGTAGCCAAATCATGGTCAGCCAGATATGCTTACGAAGAATACGCTGACATTACGAACTACCCATTTGGTTCTCGCCAGTTCTATGGCATAAGCGGTGTTCGCGATGATGACAAGAGCATTTATAATTCATTAGTGAAACCTGATGGCACACCTATCAATGAAGCATGTTCAGCCATCGTTGCATCAGCCGATAAAGACTGTACTTTCTGGTATGATGTTAAATGGTCAAACTGCTATACCACAATTAAGACGTACAAAGACCTATCAGGATATGGTGATTTTACTTCCTCATCTGTTTTCCGCACTGGTACAAAGGACGCTGACCTTGGCACAAGAGTTGTCAAAGAAGCTCCGTACATCACATCTGCAGGGATCTTGCACGAGGATAAATAAATAAAACAGGAGTTAATTTTAGGAGATTTTCATGAAGTATAAGAAGTTGAACGAATGTGGTGTTAACCGCGACCAACTCGAGGACGCTATTGACGCTTACATGGATCATTCTGATAAGTATGATGTTCCGTTTAGCCACACTGATATGCTAAAGTTTGTTGCTGAACAGCTCGGTCTTGATGAGGACACAGTTGACAATGAATTTGGTAGAATCATTGATGCAGCCGTCAATTTTGATGAAGACGCTTATATCAATGCTTGCGATGCTAAATTCCGTGAACAGGAACTAAAAGATTCTTTCATGGATTTTGTCCACAAGAAGCTTGCTCGTATGAACGAAGCTAAGGGACTTGATAAGGCTGAACTTATGAAGGATCCAGGCCTCGCTGCTTACCGCAAAACACAAGCATATCGTGCCTCTGACCAGGAAGGCAAATACCGTATGTTATGGCGCTATATTGTCAGCGAACATAGTGCTAAAGTAAAATCTGAAGATGAACTTGCTGATGTATGCATGGAAATTGCCATGTACGACGACCAACAGTTCTAATAAATAAAAGAAAGGAGATTTAACATGAGTTTTAAGACATGGCTTCATAACGATTACAGAGCAATGAACGAAGAAGCGGACCAGGGTCCACTCGACGTTGAAGCTGCAGTTGACCAGCAAGCTACCGCAGCTGAAGCAAACAAACAGGGCGCAGCACCTTCCAAGTTTGGTGAATATCTTGTTGCCCAGGATTTGACTGAACATCTAGCAAAGCTTGGTTCCGATGTTGGTGACGCTGTTTTGAACTTCGCAACAAAGACATTCGTTAAGCCGGAAATGTTTGATAGCAAGGACGCTTATGATAAGTATATCAATGCTATGAATCAGAAGATTGGCCTTGACTATAAAAAGAAGATGATTGAAGTTTTGAGCAATGCTGGTGTCTTCATTGAAAACACTAAGCGTTCTCTTGGTAAGAAATCTTCTACCTAAGATTTTGCTTCTTAACTAATCAACTCCTTGGAAGACCGAGCATTTGCTCGGTCTTTTTTCATTGGATAAATATATTGGAGGATGATTTATGATTAAAACCATTTACTTAGATATGGACGGCGTTTTAGCTGATTTTGAGAAAGGCTGTAAAGACGGCGGTATTATGGGCGACAATGGTAGACCCATTTGGCCTAAGCTTTTTAAAGCAGGTCCTGACTTTTGGGCTAACCTAGCATGGATGCCAGGTGCACAAACATTCTATACATGGCTAAACAAGTTCTGTAAAGACAATAAGATTGACCTGTGCATTCTAAGTGCAGCAGGTAAAACAGGTTGGAAAGCTGCTGATACTGGTAAAAAGGATTGGTTGGCTAAGAACTGTCCTGAAATTCCACAGCAGAACATTTATATCGTTCAGACTGGCGATGGCGTATCTGCTGCTGAAAAGAAAGCAAAGCATGCAAAAGACAATGCACTGCTAATTGATGATTATGGTAAGAACATCAATGCTTTCATTATGGCTGGTGGTCAGGCTATCAAATACGAAGATCCTAAAAAGGTAAGAGACGCTATCTTGGAGCTTGTATAATGACCGACTTTGCCTCAGAATTTGCTCGTGTATTTGGTAACGGCTGCGATGTCAAGAATACTGACTGGAACGGCAAGCGTTATTTTGATAGTCTGAACAACCCTGACTATGAAGCTGAACATGCACTAGCACAATCTCTTACTTCTGAGGCTTATATGCAGTCAGGCTTTAGCGTCCAGTATTTTATAAAGAAGAACTCAGTTGACCGCGATAAACTGTATGGCGAAGACGCTTTAGAAAACTTTGAAAGACGCTTTAAGTTACAGGTATATGCCGACAGCGTGCCAAGCCTGCAGAAAATGTATCAACTGCAAGGTATGATCTATACTGAAATCGTTACAGTGCAAGCAACCATCATGCATTTTGAAGAAGCGTCAACTGTTGACTTTGTTACCGGCGAAGCATCATGGCCGGCTGCCGTGCCTGCTATTGGTGATGTGATGTATTTCCCTTGGTGTGACCTTTACTATGAAGTTTTGAATGTAAAGGAATTTGCTGAAGGCACTGCATTCCTGTCAAGGCCAATTACATATACATTCAGCTTGCGTGTTTGGCGTAATTCGCATGAAGATGTTGATATTGCTCAGGCCAATGATGATAAGATGGAACACCTACGCAGCTATGTTGAACTGTCTGAAGTGTTTGATATGAATCATAAGACTTCACCTACTGAACACGAAAATGAAAGCCTTGGCATTGCTGAGGATATTCCATTGCCTACATCAAAGGTAAAAGCTGATGGTGATGTTTTAGCCATCAATCGTAATTTAGAAAATGATACCAATTCACAAGTACTTTGGAAAAATCGTGAAAAAGACAAGCCGTCAGTTGACCCTTGGGCTGGCTGGTAATAAATAATTCAAAGAGGATTTAATATGGAAGGAAATGTTAGGGATAAACTATTTGATAATGCAGTGGACTTAGCCGATGAAGACGGCTATATTGATGAAGTTGACCTTACCGTTCAACCGTGGAATAGAACAACGGTTGCTGATGGCCAATGGTTAAATGACCATGCCATTAAACCACTAAGCTCACGTGATTTGTTTCTAGCCGACTGCATTGACGCAGCAAATTTACAAATTAAAACAATTTCAGCAAACCTTGCTGCTATTGGTGTTGGTGGAGATGGCAGTGGATCATCTGGAACAAATGGTATAGTTGCTAGTAAGCTGGGAAGATCAAACACAACATTCTCAGATAACAGCGATAACATGAATGATAGGAGTGTTGCCCGTGTGCCGGGAGGTCTTGCCGACACCGTTCAGCCGGCATATTCATTGCAGTATTTTGGTTTTGGCCCTAAGGCTTTAGGAGATGAAAACCTACCAAAAAATTTAATTAAGCAGGACAAAAACGCAATCATTCAAGCAAACATGCATACAGGAATCGCTAGTCAGATTGCATTAACACCTAGCGGCATGTATTATCGTGGCATTGAAGACTTATTTCCGTCCGACTATGTAGTACGAAATCCAAAAGATTTCTTACAAGTAATGATGAGTCCAGTTTTAACAACTGATACATCTGGCGTCATTAATTATAGTACTGACACAAATACATTTAGCATAGTTGCTTTGCCAGCTGCTACAACGGCGGTAACTGGTGTTTCTGGAAGTCATCTTATATTAACTGATAATAAGGTACATTTTGCATCTACTTTTGCCAGCGACAAATTATATTTTGTGTGTAAGTCTGGATTTAAAGAATATACAGCACCACAGCCGCAATTAAAAACAGATGGTGGTCTTAGCGCCGATGCTCAAGGCGGACTTCAACTTGCTATGCCTAAACAAGACGGGATGTTTGCTTTTAACTATAATAAAAACGCTGGTACGGTCACGCCTACATCATTTTCTCTACCAACATATGAAACGACAATATCTGCATTTAGTGCAGACGAAGTTAACTCATTTACAGATAATGGTTATATTTCCAAGGCTGGTACTACAATTACACCATTTATTGTTGTGAAAGACTCAGAAGGCAAAGATCCTAATCAAGGAAGACTAGGCGTAAATGTTAATTTCCTTCTAAATGGTTTTGCTGTTAATGACACCGGATCAGCATTAGATCAGGTATTAACTGATTTTGAAATCCGCATCGCTGCACTGGAACAGAAGCTTAACTAACGGATAATAACCAACAATTTAATTCAAATAAGACGGCGTAGAAACGCCGTCTTTTTGTGTTTGCATTCTAATAAATAAAATAAATTAGTTCAAAAAATGTGAGTGAGTGATTTTATTAGATGTTTAATTTGCTAAAAGAGGTATTTTATGGCAAAGTATTCAGTTCCGGGAATTAGATTTACCGAGATTGATAATTCTGTCCGTACCAACGCCGAACCAGGCCTTGGTATTGGTGCTATCGTCATGAAGTCCAATAAAGGCCCTGTTAACCAGCGCATTATGACTTCCTCTTACGATGAATTTACAAGAATTTTTGGCCAGCCTGAAGAACTAACTGACTATGGTCACTTCGCTGCTGAAAATTATCTTACTAACTCAAATCAGCTTTTCGCTATCCGTGCCACAATGGGTGACGAACAGTATGCTCAGATTCAGTTTCCTTATTCTGATGCTGAAGCAGATTACCGCTATCAGTCTCAGGACGTATCGCAGTTTAAGTATGTAAACAACGAAGATGTATCTGACCTTGTTTTGCTTGATCCGCTTGATGGTCCTGATGTAGGCGTTGACCTTTATACATTTACAGGCAATAACGAATACAATGCGCCAAATGCTGATAAGCACTTTTATGTTAATCAACGTGCACAATTCTGCACGATTAGAGATTTAATCACTGACGCTGCACCGGCCGTAGCTGTTTTCAAGACTGTTGGTGATGACACTGTTAGCTTAGATACAGTAGCTCCTGTTTCCGCTGGTGCTGGTGTGTATGTTGAATATGCACAGAACGTTTCTAGAGATGGTACTATCACTAAGAAATATGATGACCTTATCTTCAAAAAGGAAGTCTGGGATAATACTGAACGCAAGATTTTGGCAAATCAGTGCATTATTCCTACGACTGCATATAGCATCGTAAACATTGATAATGAAGAAGTGAAGGGTTATAAGGTGCAGTTCACTGTGCCATCAGCTGATACATTGGACGAACATAATGTCGCTGTTACCTGTTGGCTCACTGAATCATGTGTTGCATCTCTCTCCGCAAGCCAGTTGTCATACTCACAGCTATTCCAGAACTATAATTTCTATAAGGGTAAGTTAAGTACTTCAGCTGAAGGCTACTGTGATGATCCTGCAGCAGCAACTAAACTAGAGTTTATTGACTGGGATGATTTGAACACCAAGACATATTATGTTAAGGACAATGATATTGCTAATACCGTTGGTCAGGCTGCTGCTATTGCATACCGTGAATATGGCATGGCTGATACTGCTGAATCTTTGATTATGGTTGATGAAGGCAACTATAAGCTAAGCATCGCAAAGGTTCCTGATGTTATTCGTCAGGTAGAAAAAACTGATGACGAAGGTAACGTTATTGAGGAAAATGGCCGCAAGCTCATGACACGCATTGCTGCTGAATATGGTCTTGACCTGGCTGACATCAACAATGACAAATTCTCGCTGCTTTCATACTGTGATGTTTGGTCTGGTAAACTGAATGACAGCGATGCAGCTGCTGAAAAGGAATATGCCGACGAAATCCGTTGCTACAAGATCATTTATACTGAATCTATGGATGGCTACTTGACCGATCCGACTAAGTATAATGAAAACTTGTTCTGGGTTATTTCTAAGAAGGATTCTCGCAAGACACAGCTACTATCTGTTTATACTGCTGCTATGCCTGATCTTGTAACCATTCCTTGGCAGGACGGCATGATTAACAACAACGCATCAGAAGCTAACAGAACTTCAATCACTAAGATGGTTGCTTATCCTACTTCCGAAGTACTTAACGGTACAAACGGAACATATAAGGACGGTTACACCATGACTATAGAATCCGATGAAGAACCTGGTAATGGTGACGTTGAACAGTATGTTTCAAATAAGCAGAATCAGCTTATCATCACATCTATCGGCCCTGGTAAATACGGTAACGATATTGGCGTTAGCGTGATTACCAACGAATGTGCTGATATTCCAGCACTTAACCACCAGAACGCATTCTGCTGGAAGTACAAATATGATGACGAAGATCTGGTAAATACTGATGATCCTAGTGTTGACTTCACATGGAAGAAGGTATATCGTATCAACGTTTACGCTAAGCTCAAGACACAAACTGCTGAAGCAGCTTGGGGCACCGGCATGGACGCATTGCTGAAGGATCCGGTTGAATCTTGGTTCGTTTCTAACGATCCGCAGGCTAAGGACGGTGAAGGCAATAGCTTGTATGCACCGAACGTTATTAACGGTCACTCTGAATACATCTATGTTAGCCGTTCATCAGTAACTGACGCTATGTCTGGTGTCGGTACATACGCTCAGCCTGTCCAAACTTTCGCTATCTATGGTTTGACTGGTGGTATTAACTCTAAGAAGAACAATATCGCTGAAAAGACTGCTGCCTTGAAACTTTACGTTGACCGTCAGAAGTCTGATTTTGATATCTTGTTCAACGTTGAAGCTATTGACACATTCAATGGCAAGCAGCGCTATGCATCACATCAGCGTCGTATTGCTGAAATCGCTGCTTCAAGAACAATGGACATCGGCGTTGTTCAGCTTACATCTAAGGAAGCTATGACTATTAAGCGTCAGTTGAGCGAAGGTAAGGGATTCTCCTTCAACAATGGTTCCTATGTGGCACCATACGCTGGATACGATAAGTACTATAACACAACATTGGCATCATGGATTTACTTGCCGAAGTCAGTAGCTGCTGCTTGTTCTATGGCAAACTGCGATATGCGTTACTACCCGTGGATGGCACCTGCTGGCGTTCTGCGCGGTACCATTGCATATACCACTAACCAGCTTGCTCGTTTGAGCGATGATGAAATTGGTCAGTTGTACGACAACAACATCAATACATCTCGTCTCTGCGGTGCTTACGGTGAAGTTCTTTGGGGTCAGAAAACTGCTCTTAAGAAGGAATCCGCTTTGAACCGTATCAACGTTCGCCGTTGCATGAACTACATTGAAAAGCAGCTTGAACAGATGATGACACCGTACTTGTTCCAGCAGAACACAGCAAATACTCGTGCATCTGCAAAGAACTCCATTGATTCCTTCTTGAGCCGCGTCAAGGCTGCCGAAGGTATCATTGATTACGCAACATCAGTTGTTGAAGATGACGATGATCCGCATATCATGCTCGTTAACATCACCGTTAAGCCTGCTGAATCTATCGAGTTCATCGATGTTAAGATTACCGTAACTCGTGATTCCGTTACTACTGAAGAAGGCTAATCGCTAACTCAATCAAAAACGGACAATTTTGAACCTGCTCAGAAATGGGCAGGTTTTTTGTTATATTTTGTTGGTATAAATACTACATAAATTTATTAGTGAGGTGATTTATGAGTAACATTAGATGGGTATCATTTCAGCCGCTCGTGGGAGGAATGGTACTCGGTGCAGAAAATGCTTTTGGCTGTAAGCCGGTTTGTAACATTGACTTTGAAGGTCCAGATAAAGGCAATTCGTCTGCCTATATGTATTATCAGAACGAAGTAAAGAAAGCTGGTTTGAAGCACCTGATTCTTAATGGTGGTATTCTTTCAATGAGCACCGAATTTAAGGATCCGACCGACGAAGAATGGTTTGTTAAGAACTGCCAGAACATTGATGTTGTTTCAGCGGTGCCTATCTGCTCAGGCTTGTCTGCAGCTAACGCAGTCAATGATAGCTCAAAGGCTACTAAGCGTGGTGCTGATGCCCAGCAGAATAACAATATGTATGGTATCGCAAAGATGACTTTTGAACGCATCAAGCCAAAGGTATTCATCTTTGAAAATGCTCCTGCTTTGTTCACCAACTGTGGTAAGCCTGTCCGTGATAAGATTATGGAAATGGGCACAGCAAATGGCTACTGCGTTACTTGGGTAAAGACAAATACCAATAAGCACGGCAACCCGCAGTATCGTTCTCGTACATTTGGTATCTTCTGGAAGGATACACAGACACCTCAGCTTAAGTATGTGAATAAGCCGCATGCTTCTATCGTTGAATATCTAAGCACTATTGACCCTAAGGCAGAATACAATACATTGGAATATGCCAATAACACAAAGGTTGGCGAAAGCGGTTGGTATAAGTACGCTAAGGCTAAGTTTGGCGATAATTGGCGTGACTGTATCGCTGGTAAGCTTGGATTCTGGGCACCGTTCCTTTCTGAATTTAGCAAGACAGGCAAATATGACTTCTCTGAACTTAAGCCTTATCTGAATGAAAAGGAATTGAAGATGGTTGAACACATTGAATATAAGCTCTCAATTCATAAGGGCTTTATGGACTGTTCAACACCTGTCTATAAGGGACCGAATGATATTCCGACCGTATTCCACCGCCATATTCAGACGCTTGTACACCCAACAGAACTTCGTGGCTACACACTTCGTGAATTGATGAAGTTCATGGGTATGCCTGACGATTTCGTCTGGCCGAACGCTAAGAAGACACATATTTGGGTATCGCAGAACGTTCCCGTTGTTACTTCTCAGGATTGGCACGCTCAAATTCGTGAATACCTTGAAGGAAAGCTTCCAGGCACAGGCGAAAAGGAAACATACTTTAACAATGAAAAGGGTGAACCTGAAAAATCATTGTTAGAAGACATGTTGAATAACGGTTAATAAACTGTACATAGACGGTCAATAAGAATTGGCCGTCTTTTTAGTCTTAAGAAATTATTTTGTTATCAGTTTAGCAAAACCAACATAAACTTTATTAAATTTGTTATATGAATAAAGAAGAAATCATTGAACAATGTGAAACATGGGCGAAGGCCAACCTTGACCCAAACTTTGAATTTAGAAAATACCAGCTTGAGTCAATAGTCTGTATTATTGAGCGTGTTATTGGCAAAGTAAAAACACAGGTTATGAATGCGCCAACAGGCTCAGGCAAATCGCTGACTGCTATTATTGCAGCTGGCGTGCTTTGGGAGTATTACAAGAAAAGAACATATATTCTTGTTTCTGACCTTAGCTTGTTTGACCAATATGAACAGGATCTTGCTCGCTATAACCTTCCTTGGGGTCACCTCAAAGGTAAAGACAATTATGTTTGTGCAAGAAATGGCAATATCGTCAGCTGTGGTGAATGTGCTTTGAATATGGTTGGTACGACTGTGCTTAGTGACGATGCTCAAGCAGCCCAGCGTGGTTATGACTGTGCTAAAAACTGCGAATACATCAAGATGCGAAATCTTGCTATCAAGGCACCTGTCACTGTTATGACATACCAGCTGTATTTGATACAAAGGAATTATGTTGACACATTGATGGCTGCTGCAACAGGTGAAGCACCGTTTCCAGCCCGTGATTTTGTTATCTGTGATGAAGCTCATAAACTGCCTGATATTATTCAGAACCACTTCGCACCGCGCATTCCGACCAAAGAACCTGAATTTATGAAGACACTGAATGAATATGCTAAGAAGCACAAACTAGCTGTTCCGAATAGCAAACAGGTTACTACCATTTCAGCTAACATACAGGCAACTGATAATCATAACGCTATCATTGCTATTATGCAGCGTTATAGTAACCTATTGTCGCAGTATACTTCCATTAACGAAGAAGTTCGCAAGTTTGCCCAGGCGTCAAAACAGTTTAAGACGCTGAACAAATACCTAGCTGCTGGAAATCTTGCTAGGGAATGTAATTGTAAGTTTGGTGACTTCCTTACTTTGTGTGGTGAACTAGGTAATTCTATTGCCGTAAAAACTGATGGTGAAGATGAAACAGTAATCAACTGTACTTATGAAGGACAAATGATTACGAAGTACTTCCATAATGTCAGTGAATGTGAATTGCTTATGAGCGCTACTTTAGGAAACCTTCAAATGTACCGCGAATGCATTGGGTTAAAGAATGCTGCTGATGATATGTATAGAGGGTTGGATATTCCGTCTACATTTGACTTCAGTAAATCACCTATCTATTTCAGCGACAAGAACCCGATGAGCTATAAGGAAAAAGCAACAAGCATTGGACCAATTTGTCAGCAGATAGCCGCTATTATTAAGACCCACAAGGGACAGCGAGGTATTATCCAAACGGGTAATTACGAGAACTCGCGAAAGCTCATGGAGAAGCTTCCAGCCGATCTTAAAAAGCGCATTATTCTTTACGGCTCAGCAAAAGAGAAAAATTACGCAATGTCAAAATACCTAAATTCCACTGACGGTATTCTTGTTGGACCGACATTGCTTGAAGGCTTGAACTTTGATGGCGATAAATGCCGGTTCTGTATCTGTATGAAACTGCCGTATGGTAATCTGTCCAATAACCTTGTGGCGGCTAAAATGAAACTGATACCTGATTGGTATAGCTATGACTGTGCGGCTCGCCTTGAACAAGGCTTTGGACGCGGCGTTCGTTATAATGGCGACTGGTGTGTAAACTACATCCTAGACGGCTGCATAGCCAATTTCTTACGATACAGTTCAAATCAGTTTAGCAGAAACACAATGGCAAGGTTTAAAAAACTATAGGAGAAAAATTATGTCTTTATCCATACACCAGCTTGATGATGACATTAGGCATTATGAAACAAAGCTGGCTTTTCATAAAAAACTAAAAGCTGATATTGAAAGCTGTGAGTTTATACAGAAGTTGTCTGCAATGCCAAATATCAAGGTTAATATCGAGTACCCAAATCAAGGACGAAACTTCAGCCGAGACTTTGTTGGATATACTGTACATTTTTATGCATCTGGAAAAGACAGCCAAGATCTGCCTAGCCTTTTCTATATCACAGGTAACATAAAACCATCTACTGAAGATAACGAACAATGGATAACTCTAAACCGTATTTCTTTTACTGGTCTTTGCCATGCAAAAACCGGTGCTTTATATAAAGCTGTAGATAACGCAACATTTAGAAAGTATAGTGGTGCAGGCGATATGAACAAAGCTTTTGACTTATTCACTATGATAAATGAAGTTATCACTAGCTGTGATGATTACACATACGAAACATATTGGAATGGCGCTAAATACAAATGTCCGTCACAATCAATGGTTGATGGTTTAACTAGAAAGTTTACTGTTATCAAGCAGAAAGCGGACATTATGAAAGAGTCCAAAAGGCTGAAAGCTAAGTAGCACCTAACTAAACCTCTAGTAATAAATATATTAGAGGTTTAGTTTATGATGAATTTTAAAGATCCGCGTCCTGCGCCGCCATCTCCGGCTCCATACGATCCTAAGCGTCAGCCGGATCCACAGCCAGGCAATTATTGTGCAGCCCAAGATGGCTTTATGGCTGCTCATCGTATTCAGAATGTAGCTGAACTGCGTGCTTATATCAAAAGACAGCTTGGTTCTCCTGTTATTTGTGTTGAAATTTCTGACGAACAGCTAGATGACATTATCCGCGATACTGTTCAGTATATTCAGCGTTATTATCTAGGTCAGGGTAATTATAGCGATTACCTTATTATGGAATTACTGCCAGGTGTTTCCAAGTATAAATTATGTCAGGAATTAGAGTCAGTCGTTGACTTCAAGACTTCCAATTATTTTGGCGGTATTAACGAACTTTTCACGGTTCCGCATGCTTTGCTATATGACCAGGTTATGGGCATGAACTGCTGGCAGGGTAACTGCTTCGGTAACTCAGCTTCTTATGGTAACATTTTGGGTAACTGGAAGGCAACCTTGACATGGCTTGCCGAGGCTGATGAAATGTTTGGTGAACACTATGTTGTTCGCTATAATGAAAAAGAAAAAGAGCTTGAAGTTATGCCTCCACCAAAAACGCCTGTTAAGGGTATGATGAAGGTTTACAAGCGTCAGCGTTCAGAAAAGATTTTCAATGACTGGATGTTCAAAAAGATGGTTGTTGCTAAGGCTGGTATGGTATGGACCAACGCGCTGAGGAAATATCAGTTAGCGATTTCAGGCGGCGGTTCCTTGAACGCCGACTCGCTCTATACAACATACAAAGAAGACTGGGATTGGTGCGTAGAACACATTGAATTTGAAAGTCCAAATGGCCACTGTTTCGCGGTAGGTTAAGTAAACAAAATTTTACATTAAGGACAGATAGGTTGTCAATTCCTATTTGGCAGGGCACGCCAATGCCCTGCCTAACTTATATAAATAATATAGACGAATTGGCGTTCGTCTTAAAATAAAGGAAATTGACAATGGATATAGAAAATGCTATTTTTATTGATGAAAATGCAGATCTTCATCAAATTAAAAACACCAATACAGTAAAATTCATATGCAAAGACTGCGATAACGCAGTCTATATGATTTTTAAATGCTTCAAAAAATCCAAATTATTTTTGTGTAAGTCTTGTAAAACAAAAAAGACATGCACCGTTAAATATGGCAGTCCAAATATGTTTGCGTCAGATGCTTTAAAGCAGGCGAGACTGAAAAAACAAAATGGCAAATGGATAACCGATGATGCTAAAGAAAAAATGAAAACGACTAAGACAGAAAAATACGATGATCCGTATTATACAAATAGAGCAAAATCAGCAGAATCCTTTAAACGTCACAAAGAAGAAAAACCGCATTTCTTAGAAAGCATTAAAGAAAAAACAAAAAATACATGCATGCAAAAATATAATGTTGAACATGTTTCACATACACAAGAATGGCAAGATAAACATAAATTAACTTGTTTAGAAAAATACGGCACCGAATGGTATTTTCAGTCAAATGACGCTAAAACCAAAATAACGCAATCATTGCTTACTAGATATAATGTTGAACATGCACTACAATGCGATAAATTTAAAACCAAGGCATTTAGCAAACATGGCATGACACGTCCTGAAAAAAAGATTTATGAATTTTTAACTAATCGTAAATTTCAATTCAAACACCAGTATGCAGTCAATGGCAAGTCATTTGATTTTGCGATTTTTAATAATGATAAATTGGAAATCTTAATTGAAATAGACGGCGTGTATTTTCATGGACTGTTGGAAGACTGCAATGGCAAACACAGCCGCGGTGAACTAGACCATGAAAGATTTGCATTAGTTCCAGAAAATGTTAAATTTATAGTATGCGATGACAAAAATATTGACGCATGTTTTAGTGAAATTCTAAAAGTGTATGATATTAACTATGATAAATGGATTGATGATATGATTGAAGCATTACCGGCTAATTTTCCATACCCATCATATACTTTGAAACGAATGATGAAAGATTATGATCATTTAATTAAAAACGATTATAACAAACACGCAAATTTAGGATTAAGTATCATTCATAACTTTCATAAATCAATATGGACTGCGCATCGTGAAAATATGTTATCTCCAGTATCATGCTGGCAAGATCCTGAAAAGTTAAAAAAATCAGTTAAGAATCGTGTAATATACAGTTCATCATTATCATCACAGCAAATTGCTCGTGGATTTAATATTAGTGGTATAGCGAAAACCGTTTCAGTTTTCAACGCATCATTAGCAAAACACATCATTGAAACATATCTTGCTGAATATGATACTGTTTTTGACCCATTTAGCGGTTTTAGTGGCAGAATGCTTGGAACATGTGCATGTAATAAAAAGTACATTGGCCAAGATATCAATGAAAAACATGTAAACGAAAGCAATGAAATCATCAAAACATTTAATCTAAATGCAGCAGTCACAGAAAAAGACATATTTGAAAGCGAAGGTGAGTATGACTGCCTATTTACATGCAGTCCGTATCATTTAAAAGAAATCTGGAATGAAACTGAAACTGACATGAGCTGCGATGCATGGATTGACGAATGTCTTAAACGATTTAAATGTAAACGATATGTGTTTGTGGTTGACGAAACGGAAAAGTATAAAGACTTCGTTGCTGAGACATTAGTCAATAAAAGTCATTTTGGTAAAAACAATGAATTTATCATCGTAATAAATAATATAAAATAAGATTTATTTACATTAAACATAGGTTAAAATGCTTTTGTCTGAGGCAAATCAAATACTTAATTCGGCTGGATATAGCCTTATCTGTGAAGAGTTTGAAAAAGTAACTCCTGAAATCCTAGATAAGGTTACTCAGCGTGTTTCTGACCATATTACTCGCGTTAAGCATTTCTATAATGTATTGCTTAATAGTAATATGATTCCTGCTGAATACAAAAATACAGCAAGCGTAATGAAACATGACCGTGATAAATTAGCTCCACGTAACTTAAAAAGACAGGCATTGCGTTACTGCTATACTGAAGAAGAAATGACACCTGAAATTAAGCGTGAAATTAACGCAGTGGTTCAAGAACATGTAACTGCTAACAAGCATCACGCCGAATACTGGTGGTCAGGTGACTGGAAAGACAAAAATCAAGACTGTACATCAATGCCGCTTGAATACATTTATGAAATGATGGCTGATTGGGCTGCTACTGCTGAAGAGCGCGGAACCTCGTTAGTCAAATGGTATACAGACGGTGTAGTTAATGTTGGCGGTGTTCATTGGAAATTTACTGATGAGGCTGCTGCTGAAATTGCTAAATGCGTCAATTTCCTTAAAGACAAAATTGACCCATCAATGAAAAGAAACTATGGGCTAACACAAATCGCATCATTAACGGCGATGCTGGCTAAATAATTTGTCCCGGAGATAGTGCTCTGGAACTTACCCAGGCTAGGGAACAAAAGTTCCCTAGCTTTTTAGTTTACAGTTCCATATACCGATCGTCCCACATTGGAACATCTTCATCGCAAATAGATTTTGACCCAATAGTCAACGGTTCAGATTCCATGTCAGTTTCGCCGTTAAAATCTTCAAGTTGAAATCCGTAGTTTTGATAACATGCCTGAGCAGTCAAATTATCTCGTCCAGTATAGAGACGAATGTACTTAAATCCCAGCCTTCTTGCTTCTGCCTCAAACAGCTCAAGGATTTTTGTGCCATATCCTTTTCTACGATGTTCTGGCAAAACGGAAAACCATCCGAGCCAGGCTGATTCCTTTTCTTCGATTTTCGTTGTGTATAGACCCCATTGCCCAACCAAAGTATCTTCGTCGTAAACGAGATAATACTTTACATTTACATCACCTATGCCCAAAACGGAACATTCAAAAATGTCTTTACCGTCCATAAATGTATAGTCAAGTGCTGCTTCTTTAGGAAAGTTTGTCTTCCAAAGATCCTGAATTATTTTAAGATTATCTTTGTTAATAGGTACGCTTCTAAGATTCATATGATATTCCTTATCTTTCTTTGCTTATTTATAAATAAATCAAAGGAGATTTTAATATGGAAGACGCAAAGTATCTTTTGCAGGAAGCCAACCTAGGCGACCAGCGCTCAATCTGCGAAGACTATAACGGTGAAAAATTCATGTACTTGGAAGGTCCGTTCCTTGGTGCTGAAAAACGTAACCGTAATGGTCGCATTTATAAGCGTTCTCTTATTGAACGCGAAGTTAACAAGTTCCAGACAATGATTAAGAATGCTGAATCTTTTGGCGAGTTGAACCATCCTGATTCTGCTGTTCCTAATCCTGACCGTTTCGGCGTTTTGATTACCAAGCTTGATATGGACGGCGACCTTGCTATCGGTAAGGCTCGTGTTTTGCCTACGCCTTGTGGTAAGACTATTGAAGGCATTATCCGTGGCGGTGGCCGTTTGGGTATGAGTTCTCGTGGCACAGGTTCACTTGGTGCAGACAATATCGTTTGTGAAGACTATAATTTGATTACTATTGACTGTGTATTCATGCCGTCTTGTCCAGATGCATATGTGAACGCCGTTAATGAATCTACTCAATGGGTTCTTGACGAATCTACCAATCTTTATATCGAAAAGAAGGTTGCTGTTGACCAAGCTTATAATAAGTTCCACAAGGAAATTGATAAACGCGGCTCAAAAGCAATAGTCAATGCTTTTAAAGACTATTTGAATGTGATTAAAGGTTGCTAATAAATAGAGTACAGCTAAGCCAGAACTTAGCTGTATTTTTATAAGTTAACGCCGTCTAAATACCGAGGTGTCCTGAATGATTTGTAAAGAATGTGGATGTGATGTTGGCTCGCTAGGTATGCACATTAAGCATAAACATGGAATGAATGCTGAAACATACTATAATAAACATATAGCTGCAACTAATGGAATTTGTAAAACATGTGGAAAGCCAACAAAATTCATTGGTATAGAAAAAGGCGGATATAGACAATACTGCAGTGTTAAATGCATGGCTAATTCTGAAGAAATTAAAGATAAGCGTGAACAGACTAATCTTAAAATTCGTGGAGTCAAATGTAATCTAGCTTCAGCAGAAAATCGTGAAAAACAGTATGAAACGTGCCTAAAGAAATATGGAACGAAATTTCCACAACAGTTAGATAGCATTAAAGAGAAGGCGAAAACAACCAATCTTGAAAGACGCGGAACTGAATGGTTTGTGCAAACAGATGAATTTAAAGAAAAGATAAAACAGAACTGTTTGAATAAATCAGATGGAAAATACACATGGACTTCGCAGTTTCCTGAAACCATTGAAAAACGTGTTGCTGCGTTTAAAGAAAATCATGAACAATGGTTAAACCGTTATACCGAAACGTGCAATGAACGTTATGGCGTAAACAATCCAATGCAAGTTCCGGAAATTCGTAAAAGATCTCAGCACAAATATACATATGATGGAATTAACTTCGACAGTAGTGCAGAACTGGCATATTATATCTGGCTTACAGACAAAAATGTTAAGTTTGAATACCAGCCAAATGTTTCATTTAGTTTTGCTTATAATGGAAAAGAACATTCATATCAGCCAGATTTTCTAGTAGATGGCAAATACATAGAACTAAAAGGAAGTTACTTTTTTGAAAATGGTAAAATGATAAACCCGTATGACAGAACACAAGACGGTTTATACGAAGCAAAACATCAATGTATGATTGCTAATAATGTACAGATAGTCACTGATTATTCGTCATACAAAAACTATGTAGACGAAAAGTATACAAAAGACTTTCTTCAACTATTTAGAAATGATCTTCCATTTCCATATATAAATGCTGACTTATCTGATACAAGTGATTTAGGCGTAATTCATCACTTTCATAAATCAATATATGAAGCTTCCAGAAAAAATACCGTTTCGCCGCTGCTTGCGTGGGAAAACAAAGAATTGGTTAAGAAGTGTGCATTGAATAGACTTAAATATGTTAAACGTTGTAAGCCGGGAGATATTCTTCAGGGATTTAATGTTGCCAAAATAGCGCCAAAAGTTTCATTATTTAAGCCAACATTGGCTGAAAGGCTAATAAACAAATATCTTGCCAAATATGATACCGTTTTTGACCCATTTAGTGGTTTTTCGGGAAGAATGATCGGCTGTGAGAACTGTGGCAAAAAATATATTGGACAAGACATAAATGAAAAACATATATCTGAAGGAAACGAAATCATTGCATATAAAAACTATCAAAATAGCAGCTTAGCCGTTCAGGATGTTTTAACCGATACCAATAAGAAATTTGCGTGTTTGTTTACTTGTCCACCCTATGGCGGTAAAGAACATTGGAATATAAATAATGATGAAGTTGAAAAAACATGCGATGAATGGATAGATATCTGTTTAGAAAAGTATGATTGTGAATCATATCTTTTTGTTGTGGATAAAACTAATAAATATAAATATAATATCGTTGAAACTATTACTAATAAAAGTCATTTTGGCAACAATAATGAATATGTTATATTCATAAAGAGGTAAACATGAAGTTAAATGAAGGATTCTTTAAATCTGCTTACGAACGTTATGTTCAAAAAGTTCTAAAGCTAGCTGCTAAAATGGCTGGACAACCTATTGTACTAACTGCCAAAGTTGAAGATTGGATTAAAGATTTCTATGAAGACTCGTTTGACCCTATGGACTGTGCTCATGCCGTTGTTGACAGCTGTCTTAGAGAAGGCTTTATAAATACTACCCAAACGTTAAAAGAAGAGGTGAATATGAATGGTGAAGAAGAGTTGATGATCGCAAAACGCACTGCTGAACGTGCCGGCTACAAGGTTGAAATGCCAAGGCCTTCTGCTCGTGGTGCTATTGCAGATAACGCTGCACGCATTGCTGCTGCGAAGGCACGCCTTGGTTATGGTGATGCACCGCAGGCAGCACCTGCTAGATCTGTTGCTGATGATTTGGACCGCCTAGCTTTGGCAGCTCGTACTGCAGAAAAGGCTGGATATACGGTTCGTAAGATTGACGCTGCCCCGGCACCTGCTCCTGAACCAGCACCTGCACCGCAGAGTGAACCTACTAAGAAGGAATACTCTCCGTGGCTTGCTGGCGCTGCAAAATTCATGAGTCGTGAACAGTAACGCTAAAAAGAAAATTTTTAGGCGGTCGGTAATTCCGACCGTCTTTTTTTATATTTACATCAGGATTTAATGTAACTGCCTAATAAATAAATCACCATCAAATTGAGTATGTTTATTTGACGTGAATTTATTGTTAGGATAAAAGAGGATAATATGATTAAAAATGTAAAGAAGCGTGACGGGCGTTCACGAGTTTTTAATGCAGAAAAAATCGTTAATGCGATTAACTATGCTTTTAAGGAATCTAAAGAAAGCATTGAAAACGAACGGCTTGACCACATTATTGAGCGAACCCTTGAAGAGGTGGAAAAGCTCGGTAAGAAAACTGTTCAGTCCGCCGCGATTGAAAAGATCATCAAGGAACTATTGATGAATCACGGCTATCATCAAACTGCCGAAGCGTATATCTTGTTCAGCGCTGAAAAACAAAGGGTTCGTGAAACTAACTCAGAACTTTTCAAGACCATTCGCGAAATTGGCGCAGCTGACCTTAAGAACTCCAGTCTGCTCAGAGACAATGGAAATGTCAATGGTGCTACTGTTGCATCAAGCTATGCTAAGGCAGGCGGTGAAGCTTGGAAAACATACAATCTCATGACCCATATCAAGCCAGCAAACCGTATTGCTCATTTGAATGGCGACTTGCATATTCATGACCTTGATTACTATTCTTTGACGATGAACTGTCTGTTTATTCCATTGGCAGACTTGTTGAAACGCGGGTTTGACACAGGCAACGGCTATATTCGTCAGCCTCACAGTATTGGCTCAGCCGGTGCATTAGCAGCTATCCTTATTCAGTCATCACAGAACCAAATGTTTGGGGGTCAAGCATTTGCTCACCTTGATGATGATTTAGCTCCGTATGTTGAATTTTCATTTAAGAAAAATCTCAAAAAGCAAGTAGACGCATATAAGCGCTATACTGGTATTGATTTTGATGATTCTGACATTGATAAAGTTTCTATCAATGATCCTGTTTCGGGACATACCATTCCAGATCCTATTATCAAAGCTGCTATTGAAGAAACGGATAAGGAAACTTATCAGGCAATGGAAGCTCTTGTTCATAATCTCAACAGTTTGTTTAGCCGCTCAGGTAACCAACTTCCATTTAGCTCAGTAAACTTTGGTTTGAATACAACACGTGCTGGTAGAATGGTTTCATTGAATTTGCTTAAGGCAACTGAAGCTGGTATGGGCGATGGCGCCACCGCAATCTTCCCGATTAGCATTTGTAAAATGATGATGGGTATCAATGTTGACCCTGATGATCCTAACTATGATATTTGGGAAAAGTCATGCGAAATCTGTGCTAAGCGTTTCTATCCTAATTTCGTTAATGCAGATGCCTCATATAACAAGCCAGGCGTTCGTTGGACTGAATGGAAAGTTGATATGGGCAATTCTATTGTCCTTAAGAAGATCGCTGCTGATGATGTGGTTACAGCAACCGCTGATACCATTAGTCAGTATATTGGCAAGTGGGAAAAGAAGAATACGTCCGATGGTAATTGGTATACTCTATCATCAATAGATGGTTCAGAATTAACCTTTAAACGTCTCGTCCCTGAAAGTGTTATCGCGACGATGGGCTGCAGAACAAGGAGCTATGAAGACGTTAATGGCGTTACTCAGACTGACGCAAAGGGTAACCTCTGGTTCACAACTATCAACCTTCCGGCTATCGCTATTCGTGCTAAGAAGGCAAAAGATCCTATTGAAGCATTCTTCACTGAATTGCAGCAGCGTTGCGAACAGTGCCGCGACATTATGGAAGACCGATATGAACTCATTGCTAAGCGTCATTATGAAAACTTCCCGTTCTTGATGCAACAAGGCGTCTATATGGATTCTGATCCGGCCAATCATAAGCCTGAAGATGAAATTCGCGAAGTGTTAAAACATGGCTCAAATGCTATTGGCTACATCGGTATCTACGAAGTTTGTAAGCTATTGCTTGACAAGACACTTGGTGTTGACCAGGAAGCTTTTGATCTTGGCTATCGCATTGTAAAGCACATTCGTGATTACACCGATAAGGTAAAGAAAGAAACCCACCAGAACTGGTCTTGTTTCGCAACACCGGCAGAAAACGTTTGCGGACGCTTTGCTGAACTTGATAAGAAGCGCTATGGCGAAATTGCTGACATTACTGATAAAGGTTATTATACCAACAGCCACATGCTGCCATTTGATTTGAAAACAACTCTAGCAAATAAGCTCAAGAATGAAGCTCCGTTCCACAAGCTTTCCAATGGTGGACACATCTTCTATCATAAGCTTGATGGTAATCCTGCTATGAATGTTGAAGCGGTCAAGAAAGCTATTCGCGCTATGTATGACGCTGACCTAGGATATTTCACTATAACATTCGACCAAGATAGGTGCCGTGAATGTGGCCATATTGGAATCATCGCTGATGAATGCCCTAACTGCGGCGCTAAGGACGACGGCGTTAACATTTTGAGAATCCGTCGTATTACAGGGTATTTGGTGGGCAGACCTGGACAGTCTATTGAAAAGTCCTGGGGAACAGGAAAACAAAATGAACTAAAGAAACGCGTTAACATCTAATCTTAATAAACATACAATAAAATTGAGCCACAGCGAAAGTTGTGGCTCTTTTTTTAGTATACGGTTTTTGAACCCATAAAGCGTGTTTAATGTATTCAATTTTAAAAGCAATTTAATTATTCAGCGTGCTAAAACAAAGCGTCTACATTCATTTATCAGCGTCATCACTGCTGCTTTGGAAACGTAATAAATAAATAAATCAAAGGAGAAATTTATGAATCTTAATGAAGCATTGAACATTCTTGAAAAACATGGTTTTATCACAGAAGCTAGCAATGAGATAATTACTATTCCTGGCCGTATTAAAAACGATGTTCTTATAATGGCGGCCCGCCGCATTGGAATTTCCAAAGCAGAAGTGGCGGAATTCATTAATAGTAATGAAAAAGTGCAGCAAGGATTATCATACATTTGTCTGCATACTCGCGATATGAATAATCCTGAGGCTTACGTTGACGCATTGGAAAAATACTGGAATGAACTGATTTATATGGGTGAAGCTGCTGAACCTGGCTATATGCATGGCGATATTTCAGCTTGGGACCGTGAAAAGATTAACAAAGGCCAAACACCAAGATGGGCTAAGAAGGTAACTGATATTGGCCCTCGTAAGAAAGAACTTCGTCAGTCAAGCTCTTATTCTGAAATTGCTATGAGAAGCGTGAATACACCAGATGGCAAAGCAAAGCAGCCTTACACTGAATCTGATTGGCGCCGTGATAAGGAAAATGCAACAGCAATGAATCAACGTATTGCTGATACGGTAGCAAACTTGCTTTCAAAATTTGAACCGTTTGACCATACTGACGCAAACCAGGAATATGCTTCTATTTATGTTAAAGCTAAAGACGGCCAGTTAGATGAATATCGCGTATACAACCGTATGCGTGGTTATATTGTAAAGTTCATCGGACATGAATCTGTATTCAGCCGCAAATCAGAATCAGTTGAAAACATCCATGCTGTAGCAATTTACATTAAGAATGGAGGAAAAATCTAATGCTATTGTCTGAAGCAAAAAGAATCTTGAAGCAACATGGCTGTAAGCTTAATGAAAACTACAGCGAAGATCAGATTAACACGGCAGTTGATAAAATTGAAAGAGCAATTTATGAACTTAGACAAAAGGGCAATGATTACTTTGATGATTTCGTAGATGATGTGTATTCTGCTATTAGCGAATATGTCTACGTTGATGACGATTATGACGACGAGGACTAAATGCTATTATCAGAAGCTAAAGAAATCCTTATGCAAAATGGCTACATTGTAGAAAGCAGTGTAAAAGGCGATTTTGTAAAAGGTGAACGTGGCGGCGAGAAATATAAAGAATTGTCTAACGACTATACTTATGATGACGCTAGACGATTTTTTATAGCTGCTATATACGGTGAAAGCGTTGCTAACGATCCTGAACAACTTGAAAACCGCTGGAATACATATTTGACTAAGTCTAGAAAAAATCAGTTTGAAAAGACTTACGCTGCCTTTGAAAAGATTAAAGCTGCGGGCAAGGCTAAATTATACCGAGGTGTTGTAGTAAATAAAGGCGAAGAAATTGATACTGAACATGCTGGTGTTTGTTGGTCATTCAGTGCCAGCATGCCTCGCCGTTGGGTTGAAGGCATCTGGGACAACATGGTGTATAATCACGTTGTAAATAGATCAGAATTGGAAGACTGCCATAAGGTTATTTTCACCGCAACTACTTCTGTTGATAATATGTTACTTCCATATTCATTCTGGCTTGCTGGAAGATTTGAAAGACCTGAATGGGAAATCAGATTAAAAGATGAAAATGCCGTAAGCAGCATTACAAAGAGATTTATTGACGAGGAGTAATACATGCTATTAAAAGAAGCAAAGGAAATTTTGAAAAAGAACGGTTACATGTTGGAAACAACTGATGCTATTTCCAATGATGATCTTATTGCATTTGCCAAATTAAATTGTTCAAAAGCATTAGGTGCTGGTGTTACAGTTAAAGAAAGATCAGAATATCCTTTCGCTGAAACTGATATGTATGGCGAAACTACCATTAAGAAGTATAATGGTCCTTGTATTACTGGCTATTTTAAAGAAAGAACTGGCGCCGGTGCTCGCCGTGGTGCCGCTAAGTATTTTTCATTCTTTCCTGAAGAAAATAAACTTGTTGTTGGTCCTTCAACAACAGAACGCGTCAATGGTAAGTTATGTAAGATAATTACGGATGAATATACTTACAATTCATGGAATGACATTATCAAGTTCTTTAATCATAATAATTTCAATACGACAAAGATGCCTAAGACTGTTCAGCTAGAATCATGTAGGACTCTTGCTGAAAATGCTTATTCTGACATTGAGCTTAAAAGCTTAGAAGTCAAAGACGGCGAACTGTACGCAACATTCGTTATTGCTGCTGATGTGGAACAGTACATCAAGGACTATAACATTTGGCCAGGCGATGAATTTACTTCTAAAGTACATTTCAGTGATAAAGGTGACCCGTATGTTACTGGTCTAAATCATTCTGTCTATAGATGGTATTTCGGCGACGGTGATTACCGTAAAATTGTTGCTAAAGCCCGTAGCTTACGTCGTTAAAGGTGCATTATGAATCTGATTATTAAGTCATCAACGACCAATACATCTTCAAAGAAAAACCGTGAAATAAAGTTCATCGTAATTCATTATACTGCGGGTGTTACATCAGCAGGTAAAAGTGATGAAAACACAACAGCTTGGTTTAACCGCCTTGAAACAAAAGCTTCATCAGATTACATCGTTGATGATGATTCAGTAACGCAGTTCAACACCGACATCAGGAACCGATATACATGGCATTGTGGCGGCTCGCTATACAAGACCAAAGGCGGTTCTTATTTCAACATTTGCAAGAACTCAAACTCTATTGGCGTTGAAATCTGTTCAAATAATGCAACGAAGAAAGTAACAAATGCAAATGACGCCAATTGGTATTTTACAGAAGAAACTTTAAATAACGCTGTAGAATTAGTTAGACAGCTGATGAATGAATACAACATTCCAATTGAGAATGTTATTCGTCACTATGATGTAAACGGCAAGCCTTGTCCAGGTATTATTGGCTGGAACGCTGATACAGGTGATGAAAGTAAATGGCTTGCTTTCAAGAATAGACTTGTGGATTCTGTACAATGCGACCATGAATCCGAAATTGAGAAACTTAAAGCTGAAGTTGAACTTTGGAAGAATAAATATATTGAATTAAAGAACAAGCTAAAACTGCTTGCGGAGGAATAATTTTATGCTATTAAGCGAAGCTAAAGAAATCTTGAAAAAAGAACGGTTACACACTATCAGAAGATGCTTATACTGATGAATACACGCCTGATTATGTGTCAAAGCTTGATAAGATTTTGTTGAATTTGGATTTTGTGAAACTGCATAAACAAGTCCATGAACATGATTTATCATATATTGGTTTCATTACAGGAACAAAGTATATGTTACATTTTATGGTAGATTCAGACGATGTTATTACTTGTAATGTTGTAGAAACAGATAAACAAAAAGCACAAAAAGTACAGAAAGTAACTATGGGTATTGATTCTGATAACTATGATAGAGAATACATCGATGTAAATGACTTTATTGAGAACAGTGAATATTATTTAGAAAATGTACAGAAAGTCGTTGAAAATGTTAAAAAGATAGATAGAAGCAGTAAGTCAAAGCTAGGAAGAATTGCTAACGGTATAACAAAAGCATTAAGTAATGATTTTGATACAAGATATAGCGGTTTAAGAGATATTGGCGAAGCAGTAAAACTATTAAAGAAAAATGGCTACCGTCTTACTGAAGCATATGATGCTGTAACTGCGCATAAAAACGAAAAAGGAGCAGATAACAAGGATAGTTATTATACCAATGTGCTGGTAAGATTAAAGAATGCTTTAGCTGAAGAAGGCATTGAAAGTAAAGTTAGTAGTACTCTTGCACAAGGAAGAAACGCAATTAAAAACGTTTTTGGGATTCGGCAGATACCGTGTAACGCTTTACAATGTAGATTCAGCCTTTAGTCCAGTTGATGGAAATATTATGGACGACAACCGTGCTGGGTATTCCGAGATGGAAAATGAGGTAACATTAAAACTTTTTGCTGATTGGAAACAAGTATCAGCTGCCGACTTTGACGTTAGAAATATACCAAGTATGGTAAAATGGATTCTTACCAACATTAAATAAAAATTTGTAGCTCCAAGCCTGATAAGATCGGACACGTTTCAAGCTACAACCCTGGGCGGTCTGCCCAGGGTTTCTTTTATGTTTAAAAACTTGATTTTTCAAAAAAATAAGCAAAAATCCATTCTTAAATTTCATAAATTTAAGCAATTTTATTACAGTTTTTCGTCAAAAACATCTGTGGTTGTGTTGTAATTCATTATTACGGTCAATTATCAAGCAAAACACAAAAACTGCGGTTTTTCTCCCATTTTGCTGTAATAAATACATTAGTGAGGTTTCCTATATTATGTTTAAGAAAAATGAAAATTTGAAGGCAGCTGGCGAAAAAATCCAAATGACACCTGAGCAAGTACAGGAGTACATTAAGTGCCGTCGTGACATTTTCCATTTTGCGAATTATTTCACAATTATGGCTGAAGACGGTGAACATCCGATTAAGCTGCGTGGCTATCAGAAAAAGTTAGTAAAGTCAATTACAACCAAAGTACCAGAAAAGAATAACAGAATCATTATGATGGGTCGTCAGTCAGGTAAGACGACTATTGCTACTCTATATCTTACTTGGTTTGCATTATTCAACAAAGCAAAGATTATCGCTGTGCTTGCTAACAAGGCAGCACAGGCTGATGAAATCATGCTTCGTATTCAACAGGCATATATGAACTTGCCGTTATGGTTACAGCAAGGAATTATGAAATGGAACCAATCTGAATTTATTCTTGAAAATAAAACACGAGTATTTTCAGCAGCTAGTTCCTCAAGCTCTATTCGTGGTAAAACTGTTGACCTTGAACTTGTAGACGAATTTGCTCACTTGGACGATAACATAGCTGACGCATTTATGGCATCAGTGTTCCCTACACAGGCATCTAGACCTGACTCAATGCTTTTGCTAATTTCAACGCCTAAGGGTATGAACCATTTCTATGATATCTGGCAGAAAGCTAAATCCGGTCGTAATTCATTTATCCCATGTAAAATCCAGTGGTGGGAAATTGATGGTCGTGACGAGAAATGGAAGGAACGAGTCATACGTGATAACGGCATCAAATACTTTAACCAGGAATTTGCCTGTGTAACTGGTGAGACGCAAATAACAGTAAAAGATGATGCCGGCAAAGTAAAAACTGCCCCAATCGCTGAAATTTGTGATTGGTTAAAAGACGTAAACTCGCTCCAGACGGCTTAACTTACTTTATATGAAAAACATAACCTCTATCTAAATAAATAATCTAGAGGTTTAAATATGTTTACTTGTAAAATTTGTAATGAAACGTTTGAAAAAATCAATGGTTTACTGACACATATACAGTTCAACCATAAAGAACATTCGCCTGAGTCTTACTATAGACAACATATCATGGCTGTTGGTGAAGGCTTTTGTAAAACATGTGGTAAACCAACAAAGTTCAATGGTATCAAAACCGGCTATCAAACATACTGTAATCGTAAGTGTGTATGGGCAGATCCTGAAATCAAAGCAAAGCGTAAAATTACAAATAGCGCCAAGACTGATTCTGAAATTCTTGAATGGAAAATAAGAAATAAAGAATCCCGGCTAAAAAAGAATAACGGTAATTATTCGCCGTTACATGACTTAGCTAAAAGACAGGAAATTAGCGAAAAGCATTTTAAGGAATACTTTGCTAAGTGTAACTGCGAATTTATTAAGTATGATGATAAAGTTCACTTTCGCTGCAATAAATGCGGCTGTGAAGATGCATTTACTCGTAGTGTTATTGACCGTTATGACAGAACTAATGATTATGACGTTTGCCACTATTGTAATGATAGGCGTTTTGTTAGTACGCCTGAACGCGAAATACGTAAATACATAGAAACGTTTTATGAAGGCAAGATAATTTCAGGCGATAGACTTGTTTTGAATGGAAAAGAACTAGACCTATATTTTCCTGACAAAAAGCTCGCTATTGAATATGATGGTTTTCATTGGCATAATGAAAACTGCATTCCCGCAGGCTATCATCTAGAAAAAACAAATGCATGTGAAGCAAATGGTATTCAACTTATTCATATATTTGAAACTGAATGGTTGAATAAGCCAGAAATCGTTAAAAGTAGAATACGAAACTTATTTGAAGGCAACAATAGGATCTTTGCACGTAAATGCAGGATTAAGGAAATATCAGCAGATGCCGCAAAAACTTTTTTACAGCAGAATCATATACAGGGGTGGTGTTGCTCAAAATGGCGATATGGTCTTGAATACAATGGCGAGCTAGTTTCGCTTATGACATTTGGTAAATCACGATTTAAAGATGAATATGAACTTTTAAGATTTGCGAATAAGCTAGATACGAATGTTATTGGCGGAGCATCAAGACTTTTTAAACACTTTGTTAATGACCATTCAGAAATAAAGAAAATCATTTCTTTCGCTGACCGTAGATGGAGCATTGGCAACTTATATGAAAAAATTGGTTTTACTAAAATTGGCGCAACGCCGCCATCATACTACTACAGAATAGACAATGAACTTAAGAACCGAGTCAACTTTCAAAAACATAAGCTCGTTGCTAATGGTGCTGACCCTAATAAGACCGAACATGAGATTATGAAAGAACGCGGCTATCTAAGAATATACGACTGTGGCTGTCTGAAGTATGAATGGTCTGATGATTCACAATCAGTATAAATAAAATATGGCGAACATAACATATCGTACAAACTTTCTAAAGGACGTTGAAGTTGATGACATTGTTCAGAAAGACATGTCATCAATGAATTTTGGCGATTTTGATTTTGGTCCTGTTAGCTATTATAAATGTACGCAATTTGATATTGGCCGTCCAGATTTAATTTCATACAAGATTTACGGAACAACGAATTACTGGTGGTTCTTGATGTGGTTCAATGGCGTATCTGACGCGTGGAATGATATTAGAGAAAATATGCTAATTGCTTTCCCGTCATTAGATATGGCACGTGAAGCACTAAAGTTTGCTCGTAAGAGGAGTAACAAGTAATGAAATTGACAGAAGCATTTCATATTCTTTCTAAGAACGGATACGAATATACTCGCTTGAATGAAAATAACGATTTAAGTGATTATTTACTTCAGCGAGTATATCAAGTAGCCACTGAAATTTATACCAGGGAGATTGCAGATCATGCACCTAATCTTGATTCTACAAATCGTCCTGACCATGATTATCTGCAGCGATTTGACTATCTTTCTGATAGTTTGAAAGCTGCGGTAAAACGCGCGGCAGTCGCTCTGAAAAATGACCTCGCTGCTGAAGGTTTTGATATTCATGAAACGAATGTTGAAACCGAAATCTTTGACGCATTGAAACTTTACGCCAAGGATTAGAATAAATAAAACAAAAGCTCATTTAAGGAGATGATATAATGAATCTTTTTGAACAGTACATTAAGAATGCCTGCCGTTTTGTTAACGAAGGCTTAGAAGATGAACTACCAGCTGAAGCTCCAGCCGAACTTCCTGCTGAAGGTGGCGAAGAACTTCCTCTAGATGGTGAAGAAGAACTTCCTACTGAAGGTGATGAAGACCAGGCATGCGAAGAATCTATGGAAGATCTTAAGGCACAGATTGCTGACCTTCAGAGTCAGGTTACTGAATTGCTTGAACTTGTTCAGTCATTGACAGGCGAAGCTGCTGAAGGCGCTGATGATCTTGCTGGTGAAGACGAACTTCCTGCCGAAGGTGATGAAGACCTTGCTGGCGAAGATCCTGGCTTCGAAGACGAAGACATTTAATTTCTAGTTTCACGGGAAAGGCTTATACATAGGCTAGGGAAATAAAACTCCCTAGCTTTTTTATGTCTAAAAAATGATTATATTTGATACTGTAAAATCATTAAGCCGTTTCCTCGGAACGAAACTCAACCCAATGACGCTGTCGGTAGAGGGACGCCATTTGAGCTAGAATTGCTTAGCTCGTGAATAGAAATGAAAATGCAATAGCGAAGTGGAAACTAGCCCTTTCCACATATAGCCGCCAATAGCATTATGGGATGTAGCCGGAATACAGGTTGACCGCTCCGTAAGCCCATAAGTGAGTCTACTTACAACGTCATACGGTTCACCAGTCAAAACAAAGACTCGGTATTCTTGACGGTAAGCTCTACCGGGCTTACTGTCTCCGGTTACCATATCAAACAAAGAATAAATAATAAAAAGGAATTGTTTAATATGGGAATTAAATCAATTTGGGATAACACATTTTATCAAAAACCACCATTACCAAAATGGTGCTTTGAAGTCGTTTTTGATGATTTATTTAAGCACCATACTCAATACGCAAACACATTAAATCAAGCGATAGTAAACTGCCAATGGGGTAAACGCGAAATTAGTATTGTTAAAACTTACTATGCTGGTATTGAAGCAAACTATCCTGGTCGTGTTCAAAACACAGGTGAGCTTAATCTTACTTTTAATGAAAACACGGGTATGGAAGTATCGCGTATTTTGGAAGAACTATTTAACGGTGAATGTTCTAATGACCGTTACTTTGATGATAACAGCCGTGATAGAGGATACATTTATAATAAAGATTTTACAAAGATCGGCCGAAACATTACACTAAGAATCCATCGTCCTGACGTTAACATGGAAATGAACCAGGATGGTGCTGAGGCTATATGCGGCGAGGTTACATTTTATAACTGTATTTTAACATCAATCAATGAAGAAGAATTTAGCTATGAAAGCGTTGATGATACAGTTACACGTACCGCAAGATTTTCATATGATTATATGATTGATAATCGTAAGAAATTTTCTGGCCGACCAATGAAGGGAGGTTAAATAAATGTGGACGAAAGCTAAATCACCTAACCAAGCCAAGCCTGGGTCAAATACATTACTTGAAAGTAAAAATGTCAATGGTTCATTTACTAAGTATCAAATGCACGGCGGCATGGCATCGCCTGTGCCTAACTGGTTATTTGATATAAAGTTTCAATGGACTAAGTGGGCTAAAGAAACATTTGATATTGCTGATGGCGAAAATTTAAACGATTCATTTAAGTGCATAAAAGCAGACCTTCCTGAATACTCACAGGCAACAAAAGAAGTTTGGTATTTTGGTACCAAAAAGACATTCGTGATAGGCCGTGATATGTCAGGTGAAACTGTACTTGAATTTTGGCTTCGTAAAGGTGCACAACTTAAAGACGACGATAATGATAAACTTGAACTTTTAGATGTTCTTGTGCCTGACCGTTCTATGAACCGTCAAGATAAATATCAACACTATGAATGGGTTCGTTTATTTGATGCAATAGAAATTGATATGCTTAACATTGATACTGATGTGCATAGAACCTATAAATTGATTAACCCAATAGTTACCAATTTTTCACACAGCGGTGAATTGAACTATGAAGGCGAAGAAGGATTAAAAATTTCTATTACTGTTCATTATGATATGTGGGAGCAGTTCTAAATGTCAGCCGGTTCTATTTTTTGTGAATACATTTATGGCTCGTTTTTGTTAGTGTCAGCTGCACTTGAAGTTGGCATGTCATTGGCAAAGACGACTTTAGCAGTGTTGTCTACGATGTTTGATTCCTGCATTAGTTTATTTAGGTTTACGATTGATGTAGGCGTAAAAATGATTATGGACGGTGTGAAGGTTTTACAGAAACAGCTAGTTGACTTAATATGGGATGGTTATCAGGATGAAGAAGAACTAGACCCTGAAACTGGTGAAATGGTTAAAACTGGTAAAAAGAAATCAAAGTTCTGTAATAACTTATATAAATGTAACATTTTTATTGAAGAATTGACTGATAGTAATTCACTTATTTGTAAGACTTTAATTTCGTTAGGTGTAATTACAGCTGAACAGCAACAGTATGTAAATGAAATCATTTCTGAATACGATGAGTTTATGAATACAATATGTACTTATGGTTTTACATTCAACTTTGGCATTTCAGCGTTAAAGAAACTGCTTAACTGGTATAAAAAACAGTTGCATAAATTTCTTGATATGATTGAACGCAAGAAAGAAGACATTCGCCGTTTTATTCAAAAGTACATGAATAAGCTACAGGATTCTGGTATATTTGATATGCTAGCAAAATTAAGAAAGTTCTTTAACTGTATTCTCGACCAAACCGATTCTTGTACCTCTCTGAAAACCACTGAAAACTTCTATACGAATGCCTTAAAGAAAATGAAAATTGAGGAATCAGGAACAGGCGGATATAAACTTGAAGCTAGTACAAACAATTCAATGATGAATGCATTTGACGCACGCATAAACCAAATCAATAATGCGAAGGATGAAATTCAGAAAGGGATGGACGCTTTGGCAAGTCCGTCAGCAATTCGCGCAGCATCAAAAGCATTTAACTTGTCAAAACATGTTTTCCCAGGCGGTATGAATTGGCCTGATATTCAGAAAGGTCGCTGGCAAAAGAACTCAATGGTAAAATACTTCACAGCTAAGAAAGACAAGTTCATGGAAATATTCATGGGAAGACATAAAGAAAAACTTCCAGGCGATACATCAACTGAGTTCTTACTTGGCGGCATGAAAATCAATGATAAGACTGGTAAAATTGTCATTGATGTAAATGGTGTTCGTGAGGAAATTGATATGAATGATCCGGCTACTGCAAACGCATACGCTAGTGCTGTTCAGTATCATGTTTTGGCTAATCCTATTGAGTATTTCGTTGAAGGCGATGAGAACGCTGATGCACCTGATGCGTTCTGTTATAATGGTGAAATTATTTCCGCGCTTCGTGCATCATTAATGATTGCGGTTGAACATGATACAGAAATGGAAAAATTCTGTGATGAACGCGTTGCTGGTGTTGCTGGTAGATTACGTGAAGATCAGTTAATGGTTGAATGGTGATTTTATGAGTAAAGCAGAAAAACAAAGAGACATACTTTTTGAAGCATGCAAAAAGATAGCAACAAATAAGAGAACACCTGATTGGATCTCAGGTGCGCTTACACAAGCCGTTATGGCAGCAAAAGCGGTGCAAGACGATATATGGGACGAAGGTCTCAATTCAATTATTGAGCCAAAAGTTCAGTTACCTCCTACTGTTGGTAAACTTGCACATATTGACATGCTTGATAATTTGCCATATAAGATAAAGCTTTTAAGTGAAAGCGAAGAAGTTGAAGGTGTAAAACTATGGCATGTACAAATTGTTGAAGGCACTGGCCCACATAAAGTTGGCTCAATAGTTTATAATGTTCCTGAAACATGGATTCATGATGTGGAGGCATAATGTTACCATTATCAGCAAATAACGATTTTAAGAACCAAGGCGAATATAAAGCAGAAAATCCTTTTCGCGATTGGAATGGAGAATCTTTAAAGCATAAAGCCGAAGTATATGGAACCGACGCCATTGACCAAGCCATTGAAGCAGTTATTGTTACTGAACCCCACGAACGTTTATTCAACCCTGAGTTTTGTTCGCCGTTTTATAGGTTGCTATTCCAAAATGAAAGTTCGGCTGAAGAAATCATTGAGGAAGTTTTTAGACGCGTTGAGGTTTGGTGCGGCGTTGAAATTGACCGTGAGAACGCTTTGGTAGAAGTTGACTCAGCTAATCATTCTGTTGAATTAACGATACCTTACTATTATAACAACCGTTTAAGTAAACACATTTTTAGTAGAGCTATTTCAGCATAATAAATAATTCAAAAGGTTGATACATTATGCAGCAGTTTATGTCATTTAGTGATTATGTTCAGGCACAGATGAACCAAGCGTATAACCGCGAGGACATTCGTGAAACGCCTACAGTAAATCCAGAGACTGATAAACCGTCTGGTGTTATGGCAAAGCTGAACCCTAAGACATGGAACGCAAAAATCATTGGTGATGAAAAGTATCTATTCTTTAATAACCATCAGTTAAATGTATCAAAACTTAAAAACGAAATACAGCAACTATACAAAGCCAAAGGTTATGAACACTATGGCTTTAGTAAGCTTGGCGAGAGTGAGCTTGTGAGATACAAGACACTTAGAGATATCCTAATGTCAGAATTCCTTCGTTACGATACGAACGATGAGCTCGACCCTGCGGAAATAGCACAAATCATTTTTGACCACGAGGCTAAGGACTTTACTTGGCAGCCTGAGCCTTTAACGTTATAGGAATTTTTTCTCATGACAAGCACAACAAATAAGTTACTTGAAGTCAGACTAAAAGTTGATGCGTGGATAATTGAAGAAACGCTTACACGCATGGGCATACCTGACATCAAGAATAAAGTTTTATACCAGTCCTGCCATTTGTTAAAACAATTTGGTACATATTACATTGCACATTTTAAGCAGCTTTTTGTTCTTAGCCGTGGCAAAGATGGTTATCCAGGTTTCGGCAATGTTTCTCTTGAAGACATTGAGCGTCGTAATTCTATTGCATTCTGTTTGTTGAAATGGAACATGATTGAGATCGTTGAACCAGAAGAAATAGAAGAACATTCAACACGCATCTTTGTTTTGCCACATGCTGAAAAACATAACTGGCAGCTAATCAAGAAGTTTAATGTCAAAAATTTAGATAGTGAGTATATTCAATGATTAAGAAAAGAATGCTTAATGAAGCTGAATTTAGCGATGGTTTTAAACTCTCCGATGATGAGAAAACAATCATTGGATTTAATGATCAGACCGCTGCTGATGAATTTGGCAACAAGTTCAAAAAAGATGAGAACGGCAAATGGAAGTTTGAAGGTAAAAAACACAGCTATGCAGTTTCCGATGATATGCAAGATAAAATTGCACAACTTGTTAATAAATGGAAAAAGAATAATAAAAGCAGCAGTAATAACAATGAATACAATACCCCAAGTATATGGGAAAACATTGGTAAGTCACTATGCTTCTTAGTTATTCATAACTTAACTGATGGTAAGATGAAAGGGTTTGAAGCTAGCGGTGGCGATAAAAACATCAGCGGTGAAAAATTTGCTGAGAGCGTTAAACCTGAGGATATGCTTGACCGCTTCAAAAACGCATTTAAAAACATTGATGAAATTGACGATAATTTCCTTAAGAAGAATAACATCTTCCAAATTATGGATAACTTCGCGGCGCGTGCAGCATATCAGGAAGCAAAAAATGAAGGCAAACTAAATCAGGACCAACTTGACAAATACGGCACTGAAGAAGATGGCAAATTTAAATACAACATTGATTTTATTAAGTCAAACACAGCAACCAAATCTTATTACACAAAAATCTTTAATGAATTTCAGGACGCATTAGATGAAGGTGTAAAGGCTGGTAAAGCTGAAGTTGATAAGTTAAAATCTGGTGAAGGCGGTAAAGTAAAGGACCCGCTAACTGGTCAAACTGTTAGTGTTGATAAAGACAGTTTTAAAAAACAACTTGCAAAAGGCGCATTAAATAAAGCAGGCGAAATTGCTGGAGATTTACTTGGCATTAATGATGGCAAAGATATTTTCAGCATGGCCATTAGAGGCGTTATCGGAATGATTAAAGATAACGGCGGCATTCGCAAAGTTTTAAAAATGGGTAAACAAATTGCTTGGAAAAAGAATGTAAAACTAAAAAACAAAGATGTTAAAAAACATGTTGATGAACTAAACAAAGACATTGAAAAACGAGCTAAGAATAAGGAAATTCCAGAGTAAGAGGTTAACACATGGCTGATAAAAAACAAGATCAGTTTGCTGAAATCAATAAAAAGGTTAAAGACCAGGTTGCAGAATGTTTTAATCTAATCTGGGGTAAGCATATTGCTAATTTTGGCCTAGCAGATGCGCCAATTGGCGATAGAGCTTCAACTGAAGGTGAAGAAATTTTTCTTACTAATGAGGATGATGAACAAAAAACTGTTTTTATGCTTTGTCCATCAAATATAGATAAAGGAACATCTTTTGTAAATCACAATAAGAAACTTTTATCAGAAGCTATTGGCATATATTTGGATTTTTACAACAAGTCATTAAAACGGTCAAAAACTTGGAGATCACAAAAGGCATTTGAAGGTGCTAAGGGCGATTATCTACTTAAAGGCGAATCATTAAAGCTAAAAGACAAAGTTGAATTTGAAAACCCTGAGGACGAAAAAACTGCATTGGCTAAAGCTAGCGAAATTGAAAAACTTTTTGGCATAATCAATAATTACCAACTTAATAGAATCGCTGAATGTTCAAATGAAAAAGCCGCAGCTGAATTAACAAAATTCAAACAAGAACTTGATGGCATTAAAATTGAAAATTTTGAAAACCCTATTCCTGTTAAAATAGTTGGCGAAGAAAATAAAGACGATGAACAGGAAATACCGCAGGAAGTTGAAAAAGATGCTGGCAATGCACTAAAGAGTACAATGGCTATGCCTCAGCATGTTGCTGATGAAGACTATGATAAGAAACTTGAGGCAACAAAGAAACAAATTGAAGAAGGCCGTAAAGCATTAGAAGACTGGATGAAAAATGACGAAGAAGCTGCTAACATTATCATGAAGGCAATTAAGCCTATTGAAAAATACAAGCAGCAAATGCTTCCACAGGTTTGGCTATTTGCTCATGTGAATAAACTAAAGGCTATGTTTGAATCATTGTTGGAATACAATGAAATGTATAACTTGTTGCTTGAAGCTGGTGAAGAAACCAGTGAAGACGGTACAGGCGATTCATCAGAACAACCTAGTGGTGCTGAACCTGGTGGTAATGATGCTGCTGAAAACGATGCTGCTGCCAAGGGCAATGATGACCAAGCAAATAAAGAAAAAGAAGAATGGAAGAAAAAAGCGGGTGAACTGCTTAAAGGCATTGACGAATTATTAAAGAAAGAAAAACCGTCAGAATTTGCTTCTGCTTATGAATCTTGGGGTAAGGCAGTTACTGACTTATTCAATAACATGGCCGCAAACGATAAGTTGAAAGAAAAATTGGCTGAAATCAAGGATGAAGACCCATACGTCAAACTTTGTACTGTAGGTCATATTGTTACTGCTAAAGAAAAGGAAGGTGAAGGCGATATGGATCCTAAGGAAGCTGAAGCAAAAATCAAAGACGCATTGAAAGGTAAGAACCCTGATGATTTGACTGATGATGAAAAAGGTGCTATGCTTACTGGACTGCAAGGACAAGGCGTTCCAGAAGATATCATTAAAAAGACACTAAATATGGCTGAAGCTTTCACAAATAAAAACTTCTTAACATCACTACGTAGTTTCCTAAAAGAATCAGTTAAGTTAGTATAAATAAGTATAGCGTGGAAATAAAACTCCACGCTATCTTTATGATGAAAGGTGGTTTATGACTGACAGTGAAATTGATGAATGTTTGTCTGAAATAAAGGCTATCCTAGAAGATGTTTCAATTTTAAAAAGAAACAACATTTCATATGAACAGGTATGCAGCGTTCCGCAATTCTCAAATATGATATTGTTGTTTAATTACTGGGGTTTATATGAATCTGACCCCGAACTAATTAAGTTAGCTATGTATTATGCAACTAATGACAACTGGGATTACATTAACGAGAAAATTTCAGATATATGGCTTAAAAAAGCTAACCTTGAAATTGAGCAAATTATTAAGGAAATTGAAAATTCTTCGGACTGATGACCTTTATAAATACAATATAGAGGTAAAGACGGTATGATTTACGAAAACAACCCAAGTAGACCAGGATACGTTCCTTTTCCGGAACCGCATCATGTTCGCCAGCCATATCCGTACCCAGTTCCGCCTCGTCACATGAGTGACCTAGAACCGGCTTTTGTTGTACGCCCTGGCGAAGAATGCTGCCCAGGCCCGCAGCCTGAATGTGAATGTGTAACATCAGGCGATGTTATGCGTTGGAACCATGCCGCCGATATTACTGAAAGTTTGACTGAAGAACAGCTCTCTGGGCTATCTTCAATTCCTGATGTTTCTGAACTCGTTGCATCTGCTTCAGCCTGGAATAGCAATTACGATACTGTTTCTGCTAATTCAGCTGATTGGGAAGAAATTCGTAAGCTATCAAGTTTCTCAGCCGATACGCTAAATAAGTTTGATGAAATTGATAGTGCATTTACTGCTGTAAATGAAAACATCAATGCCGTTGAACAGAAGATTCCTGACTATCATTTTGATACGTCCGGATATTATCCGTCAATGTCAGGCGATGGCACTGTCGGCGCGCCATTCGGCGTAAATGGATGGCAATCATACGCTAATGTAAGAACTGAACTAAATACAATTTACAGTCACATTATAGAAATACCGCCGTCTGATTGTTTACCGCTTAGCTGGATTTTTGACGGCACAAAAGCTTATGTTGACAACATCAACGTTAGATTCTCAGCCGTTGATGAACATGATAATAAACAGGATATGGAAATTGCACATTTGTGGCATGAATTGTCAAGTGCTCAATTATATTCACAATCCGCGTTAAATGAAGTTAAAACTTACCTACCAGGGCACGGCATTACAATTCTGCCGTATGCACAGGGTGAAACTAATGAATATGTTGTTTCTATCAATACGCATGATCTTGATTATGTTATTCATGACCAAGTTAAAGAAATCGCAAAAGAAACAACTAACAGTATACTTAATGGTAAACGTTATGTAGAGTTTGTAAATATGGGAACATATCCAAAAACCACCGGTGATCTTGTTAATGCTACTGCTCATAAAACAATTTATGTAGCGGTATAGGAAATATCATGGAACAAGTTCTAACAATCCTTTTGTCTAGCGGAAACGTCGTTGGCATTGTCGCCTTCGTTGTTTGCTATCTTATCATTTACTTTCAGCGCAAGAACACTGGAGAAAAGCGAAATAAAGTTGAAGAAGAATTACGTCTTCAAATTAAATTAGCAAAAGAAAAAGCAGAAGCCGCTGAACTAGCAGCCCAACAGAAAATTGAAGACGCTGTTGAGGATATGCAAGCTGAAATAAATACATTAAAGACAGAGAGGCTTCTGATGGCAAAAGACATTGAAGTTCTTAAGAACGATGTTGGTGGCGTTAAAGAAGATGTTAAGGAAATCAAGTTAACATTGAGCAATATCGCCGTTTCAATAGCCGAACTTGCTGCAGCTGCTAAAGTTAGAAACGAAGAAAAACAAGGGTAAGTATGGACAAAACTTTTACTCAATTTTTAGCTGAAAGTAAGGTGTTTACATCAAAGGAAGATAACCCTTTGATTTACACACTAATCATACCAAAGCTAGTTCAGTATGATGGTTGTAAAGACACCGTAAAGGATGATAAGGCGCTTTTTGAACTCGTCAATAAAGTTGAAAAACTGATGAGTAAACTAGACGTTAAACAGCTTAAAAAGTTATATAATCCTGTAGTAATGTTTAATGTGTTTGAACAGGAAAGCACGAAGAAAGCAACAAAAGAATTTGTGCTTCAATACTTTACTGAGTTTGAACAGCAAATTGCTGGCGAAGAAGTTACTTTTGAAGGTGCATATAAAATACATTCCACATTTAAGCAGTTAAAGGATAGCGAAGAATTTAAAGCATATCTGCAGTCCTTATAAATAAAATATAAAAGGTTTTAGGAGATCTAAAAATGGCAAAGAAACAACAGAAGGCTACTCGCCGTAAGACAAATTTGTATGAAGGATTCCTTGATGGTGCTGATGATGAAGTAAAGACACCAGAGGAAGCTCCTGTTGAAACATCTGAAGAAGGTGCAGAAGGCGCTGAAGAAAGCGACATCGCTGAAGAACCTATAAGCGATGATGAACTCGACGGCAATGGCGACGGCGAAGCTGATGACGCTGCATCTGATGAAGAAGCCGGCGTTGAACCTGAAGGTTCTGAAGCTGAAGACAATTTACAAGATACATTGCAGACACTTATCACTGCAGTTCAGGGTTTGACTGACCAAATCGCAAAACAGAATGGTGAAGGTGGTGATGAATCTACAGGCGATGATGATTCCGCTAGCGAAGAAACCGCTGATGAAGAAACTGCTGAACCTGAAGAAGACGATTCTGATTTTGAAGGTGATGAAGAATCATCTGAAGAAAGCTCTGATGAAGAATCATCTGAAGAATCAGGCGATGAAGAAAGTTCTGATGAAGAAAGTTCCGACGACGAAAGCACAAACGAAATGTTGAAACCTTTCTATAAGCGCGGCAAAATGCTTCATGAAGATTCTTCTTCCTTACTAGGTAAGCTTGCTCATTATCGCTTTGACAAGCTTGAGCCGATTTTCATGGCTATCGTTGAGTCAAAGATTCGCCGTCGCATTGAAGGCGCTAAGACTCAATTCCGTCAGGAAGCTATTGCTGCTCGCTTGAACGGCATCTCTTCCGACGAAGAATAATCGTTAAACATTTCTAAAACCTATTAAACGGTGGTCGGTTTCCGGCTGCCGTTTTTTCATATATAAATACTATATGAAACAGTTTGATAAATTATGTGATACATTCAATATAGATGGCGTAAGCGAAAGCGTCATTAATGCTGCAATAGCACCTCCGGCACCAGTTGTAGTTCCTGATGAAGACGAGGACGAAACTGATGAATCTGCTGAGACACCTGAACCACAGCCGCAGCTGACATATAAAGGTCAAAAATATACACTTGACTCATTCCGCTATATGAAGTCTTTGCTACAACAAAAGATTCAAACGGATAGTGATGTTTTGGCTACAATGCAACAGATGTGTAAGGTTGGTGCTAACGCTCGTCTATTTGAAGTATATGCAACTTTATCAAATACTGTTGCTGCGCAGATTAAACAGCTGCAAGATATGGAAAAGGTGATGACTGATTATCAGGTCACTGAAGAACGCGAAAAAATGCAGCGCGAAAATATGGCTCAAAAGGAACGCCTTTTACAGATTAAAGCTGAAGCTGGTTCTGGTGGCAATACTTATAACATTCAGAATAACACAAACCTTTGCTTAACCTCAACAGAACTAGAAGCAATGCTTGAAAAGGCAGACACAGATCGGCAAATAAATACTGCACAGATTTCAACGGATTTTGATTTGGAATAAGATGGTTAAGTATTCAACTTTTTATAGGATTCAAGAACGCGATAAGTTCTTCAACGGCTTTTGTAAGCGATACATAAAGACGAATGACGAGTCTTTACGCGAAAGCATGGAAGACACTGCTTTTGAGCTTATGGAAGTCATTGTAAAGATGCTTCTTGATGATAACCTTGAAGATTTAGTTTATATCTTGTCAAAGCAAAATGCTAAACACGCTCGAGTTTTCTTTGACTATTTCACTGGCCTAAAAACAAAACATATGAAAAAGGCCGATATCGTTTCGAGTGTGAATGAATTTTTTGACCAAAAGGAGAAAGACATGAAAGACATTGCGGCTTACCTTAAGGAAACAGTCAAGCCTGTAAAGCTTGAACTAAAGTATAAGCCATTTAAGTTAAATGAAGCTGACGATGATGGCGACGATATGGGTGGTGACGACGCAGGTGGCGATGATCCGTTTGGTGATGACGCTGGTGGCGATGATCCATTCGGAGACGATGCTGGCGGTGATGATCCGTTTGGCGATGGCGGCGATAGCGCTGGTGGAGATGGCGATAGCGACGGTGACGGCGATGAAGAAAAGGACGGTGACGAAGAAGAAACTGAAGAAGATGAATACGATATTGAAGGTCACGAAGACGATCCTGAATTTAAGGGCGTTCAGAAAACAGGCGATGTCGTAAAGCCGGCAGCTGCTGCAGCTTGCGTTGTTAGCATTGATGAAGTGATGGTTGCTTTGAATGCGATGATTAACTCATTGCCTGATAATCAGCTTGCTGAAATTGAAGCAGTTAAGAAAGCCGTTACTTTGATTTTCAATGGTAAGATTCTTAAGCCTGAAGATGTTACATTCCAGAATCCGAAAAACGCTGCCTTCTTAATCAAAAAGCTCAGCGATAACTTGAATGAAAAAACTCGCCATTATTTGGTCCGCAAAATCAAGGAGCCTTTGATTAAGCTCCGTGACCAGAACAAGGAAGAACTGGCTGCTATGAAGAACGATACTCAGAATATCAGATCTACCTTGTCCAAAATGGACATGTAATAAATAGATTAGTTTAAAATTTGAGGTGAATTTATTATGTTAAATGCAACGACGAATGATGGTAAAAATTTAGCGCTAATCCTATACGGCGACACAAGCGGCTGCTCACACTACAGGCTCCGCTGGAATGCTTTGTACTATGCCGGACATGAACATCTTGGCTTTGTACCTTTGCTTATGCCATTTCCAATCTTTGATGGTAATTACCTAGCTCGTGCAAAGGCCATCATTATGCAGCGTCCTGTATCGCAACAGCATATTGAAATTGTAAAGCGATACAAAGCACTTCAGCCGAAGTTTGGTTATAAACTTGTATTTGAAGTAGATGACCAGGTGTTCAAAATTGATGGCCAATGCGTTCCGCCGTATAATACAGCATCCTTACATTTTGATGGTGAAGACACAACGAATGCATGTCGCGAAGTATTACCCTTGTTTGATGAAATCGTTGTTTCAACTGATTACTTAAAGCAAAAGATGGAAGAAATCTTTGACGTACATAATGTAACTGTTATTCGTAATGTTGTGCCACGCTTCCTCTGGTCTTATCCACGCAAGCAGGAAATTACTGAAGACATCAAGAAACCAACTGTAGTGTATTCTGGTTCGCCTTGTCATTATCGCAATCCTGTTCCTAAGCGTGATCCGTCGCCACAAGAGCCAAACGGTTTCCCAGGTATTTCTCCATTGAAAGGCGATATGGATAATGCTTGGTGTGATTGGGTGATTAAGAATGTTCGCGAAGATAAAATTAACTTTGTTGTAATGGGTGCATTGCCTTGGTTCTGGGAGTGCATTAAGGACAAGATTAGGTTTATCCCGTGGGTTGACTGCAATAGCTTCCCAAGACAGGTAATGGAAACCGGCGCTGACTTTAGTTTCGCACCGCTTGTAAACAATACATTCAATAAGTGTAAGTCAAGTCTTCGCTTTACTGAATCTTGTGCCGCAGGACAGGTATTCTTAGGAACCGTATTCACGGCTGATAAGGATAGTCCTTACGAAGAAATTCATGAACTGGGTAAAGTTCCTGATAATGCAACAGTTGAACAGATTGATGAAAAGTTCTGGAATCTCTGTAAAAAGGAAAACTATAATAAGGTACTTAACTGGCAGTATGATTTCATCAATAATGCAGGCTATTGGCTTGAAAGCGATAAGCATGCAAATCAGTGGCTATCAATGATTGACAGTGGCGCGGTTTGCAAGACACCGTTTATCTAATCAGTTAGATTCATTTATGAGGGGACTTAGGCCCCCTCTTTTTGTGTATAAATACAAAAAGGAGAATGGTATCTAATGGATTGGTCGGAATATCTAAATCAACAACTGACTGAAACCCTTAAAAAGAAAGTAGTCATTCGTAATTCAAAGAAGGTCTATAAATGGGTTAGCTCAGACCCTGATAAGTATGATGTCGTTCGTGATGAAAATGGCAACTTTCACGAAGTACCGCGTGATAAAGCATTGGACAAGAAAAAGTCGTTAATCGCAAAAGTGGTTCAAAAAACATCAAAGAGCAAAGGTAAAGCAAAACGTGCAGCATCATTCAAAGCTCGTGAACGCATGAATCTTGAATATGATAAAGAGCTACCTGATATTGTTCGCTCAAGAGGTCCTGGTGGGCACACACCAGGCGGACCAATGAAAGAGTCAACACTTAATGAAGCACCGCATTCATACTTATACAGCGATGATGCAGGCGACCATATCTGGGACTTTTATGCTGAGATTAGAAACGACTGCAGTTGGCTTCTTGACGTAGTTTCAATTTATCAAGAACGTAAGTTATTGACTCAGGACGGTGGTGCTCAAGAAAACGAAGAGCTACTTGATATTCCTGAAGAAGCGCTTCCTGAGATTACTGACAACCTAATGTATAACATTGAGTTCTTACTTATTGCTGCTAAAGATTTTGTAAGAGCTCCAATGGATATTAAAAACAAGTTCAAAAATGGCATTCCTGTTAAACTTTTTGATGCGTTAAAACCTTACATTGATAAAATGCAACGCAAAACTCCGCTGTCCGACTATCAGGACGACAATAAATAAACTAGCAGTGAGGATATAAAATGGATTTTCAATTATGGAACCCGTTCTCTAGCCGATTCTTGCAGGTGATACCTGATAAAGCACAGACTAGAGAAAAAGAAACAAAGCTAAATTCATACGGTGTTGGCGAAGATACACTTGACTTGGGTAAGCTCATTCGCGGCTATTCAAATTCAAGCACAGTAACCACATACCCATTTGAACAGAATAACATCGTCTTTGATACTTTGTTCACAACAAAGCGTCAGCGTGTGAACTGGTACCGCACAATGTCAAACTATTCATTCGTCAAGAAACTTATCAATATCATTTGTAATGAATGTGTTGCTAAGGGCGTAAATGGTGAAATGGCAAGGCTAGAAATTGACCCTGCATATCGTGACCAGTTTACTGACTATGAATACAATTCGTTGGTCAAGGAATTTAACTACATCATTAACGCTGTGCTTCAAAAGAATAAGCTCAAAAAGCTTTTCCGTAAGTGGCTTATTGACGGTGAATTATTCCTTGAAGTTTGCTTGAATGATGAAGGCGACTGTATCGCCGGTGTTAAGGCATTGCCTCCGTACTGCACACTTTGTGTTTACAATGAAGGCATTTTGACTGGCTTTGTTCAGGACCCATCTTTGATTAGTCCAGAACATTCAAAGAATGAAATCAAAACATTTACACGAAACCAAATCGCTTATTCAAACTACGGCGTTTACGGCAATAATCTCAATGATGTTAAAGGTCACCTTGAGGCTGCTATTCGTCCAGTGAATATGCTTCGTGCTTTGCAGGACGCACAGAACGTTTATTTCATGACTCGTGCACCAGAAAAGAGAATTTGGAAAATCAATGCTGGCGGTAAGCCGGCAGCCCAGCAACAGGAATACTTACAACAGTGCATCTATCAGTACCGTCAAGATCTTCGTTTAGATCCTCACTCCGGTCTTGTAAACGGTGCGCAGAATACACAAGCATTGACTCAAGACTTCTGGTTTACAACTGACCGTAATGGTCAGGGTTCAACTGTTGAAACATTCCAGGGTGGACAAACACTTCAGGGTTTGACTGAATCTATTCAGAGCTATCGTGAAGAAGTCGCTGATGCTATGGAAGTTCCGGGTACCCGTTGGAAGGGTGAACCTGGTTCATCACAGTATGTTCAGGGTGTTGAAGGCTTGAGCATTGATGAAAGCTCATTCCAGTTACGCTGTGATGAATGGGCTAGCGATTTTGCTGAAATCATTAAGCAGCTTCTTATCGTTCAGCTACAGGTTGCTGGCTACGATGAAAAGTATTTGGACAATAAGATTTACAACATCTCATTGATTCCTGCTACTGATACAACAAAATATCGTGAAATGGCTCTCGCAGAAAAACGCGCTGCTGTTCTTGGTTCTGTTGCTACTATGATGCCTACCAGAGCTAATATCAAGGACGATGGCGATGAAGCTCCTCCGATGTTTGCTACCAACTTCGTATTGGGAGAAATGTGTGGTTATTCAACTGAACAGTTAATGAAGAACCGTCAGTCTCTTGAAAACGAAATCGCTGAAATGAGAATTAAGGCTGAAGCTGCTAAGGAAGAAGGCGGTGATGATGAAGACGGCGACAGCGATGATGGTGACATGGACTTCTAATGAATTATAATGGCCAAAAGGCAATTATTAGTTTGACTTCGTGGGCTGGGCGAATTGGTGATACTGCACCAGTTGCCCTCCACAATATCATTACTATGTGCCCTGATTTTCATATCGTATTGGTTTTAAGTGAAGACGAATTTCCAAACAAAGAAGCTGGCCTTCCACCGATGATACAACAATTAGCTGAAACTCGTATTGAAATTTTATGGGTTAAGAAAAACTACAAAACATTAAAGAAAGTTTTATTCACAATGGCTAAGTATCGTGATGTGCCAATAATTTCAGCTGATGATGACCGTGTATATCGCTGTAATTTTGCGCAGATCCTGTATGACGAATGGAAAGCAAGCGGAAACAAGATTGTCACTATGGATGTAGCTGATTTTCGTAATGGAAATTATACTGCTGGGTGGGGTACTTTGTATGCGCCAAATTGTTTTGAAGACATTGATGGAATCATCGCGGAAATAAATAAACCTGAGAATAAAATTTACTATGATGACGATGATGCTTATATGGAAGTATTGCGGTGCAGACATGTGATTTTTCCTAAACATGCAACTATAGAAGGTCCTTCAAATGAACAGTTAGCAACCATGAAAGATCAGTTTAAGATTTATACGAATGCAGAATTACATGGTAAAATAAGAATGAAACAGGGTAAAGACACAGATGGTTTCATCTTTACTTACTTAGGACTATAAACATTATAAATAAAATATAGAAAGGAGATTTTAATCATGGCCGAAAACAATATGAGCGTTTTTACTACTAATATCAAGAACTTAGAAGACCTTGCTAAACAGTATCTATTTCAGGTAAATTTCAAGTTTGATAATAAAGCACTAGCTGACATGCTTGGCACTGAAGATTTGATGCTTCGTGCTAAGACTGCATCTATGCCTGCTAAATCATTCGGTGAATTAACCACTGAATATATGGGCTCAAAGCTTGTTTACCCTGGTAAGGCAACTGTAGATGGTGACCTTTCCATTACATTTGATGAATTCCAGGATATGACAATTTCTAAGACATTCCATCGCTGGCAGAACTTAATGTTTAACCATGCCATTGATGATGACATTGATGCACAAGGCACCACAGGTGGCGCATATTCAAATATGCTTAAGGATTATACTGCAACTATCACCGTTGACTTGTATGATTCTACTTTGACTACAAAGCTACCAATTTCCTATGAATTCAAGTTTGCATGGCCTAAGGAATTTGCATCCGCTGAATTGAATATGGAAGGTGACGGCAAGATTCAGCGTTCTGTCACATTTAAGTATTCTACTTATAAAGTAATTTCAAACCGTTAAGAGGTAAACAATGGATTTAGCACAGTACGCCATCAGCGAGTTGGAAAGCACTCGCCCCGTAAATGAATCTACATCGGTCTACGGTAAGACTGATGTATTCAAGGGTGATAAGTACTGCGGTCCTCACCATCACGATTACGTTTTGTGGGCACCCCAGATTGGTTGGGGCAAGACCGGTGACGCATTAGACGATCCTGAAAAAGGCAAGATCTGTGCTGGAACCCATGAACATATGATTGTTGATGGTAAGGTACTTGAAGCATTTGGGCATACTCATAAGCTTCTTGCAGGTACTAATGTTCTAGATACAAACCCTGCTCCAATGCAGGCAACAAAGGTAGTGGAGGTTGATGACTAATGGAAAACGAAGTTCAAATTGAAGTTCAGACAACTGCTCAGAAAGAACAGGTTCCAACCGACTTCCTTTCATTCCTTGCCAGCACAACAGACAATGAATGTTCAAAACTTTACACCTTTGCAGTTGATGCACTAACCTTTTCAAATAAGGTAAACATTTATCATTGGACTTGTAAGTCCGGTTTCCAGCATACACACTTTGAAGAAGTTTACGAAATCATCAGAAAGTTTGCTGACAGGCTCGTTGAAACGGTCATGTCAATGGGTTACGAATTTAAGATCGAGTCAAAGAACTATCTGATTAACGGTGAACTATTTGATTTTGAAGGTGCTATGCTAAAGCTTCAGGCATTCCGAGATGAGCTAGAAGCGAAAAAGAAACAGTACTCTACTAAGATTTCTTTGGATAATCTCTTTGGCGATACCATTGAGGCGTTGGATAAAGAAATCGGGCTCTTAAAGAATTTTACCTAAGGGTTTAAAACATACTGCCGTGGACTGAAACATGTCCACGGTTTTTCAGACTTATAAACCTAGGATATTGGGTTTGAAAACCTAATAAATAATTTAAGAGTATGGAAATAACACATCTCGGTGTATAAAACAAATTGGAGGATTAACATGGATAAGATTATTGAAAAACTTGCTGGTGTCCTTTCCGCAGAAGACTTGAATGAAGTCAAGGCTGCATTTGAGGCTGCTGTCACTGAACGCTTGCAAGCTAAACTTGATGAAGAAACTTCAAATCTTGCCAAGAAAGCTGAAGAATTCTGCCAGTTGAGAATCAAGGAAGCAGTTGAAAAGAAGACTGCTGAATTGGAAAACCTAGCTAATAAGTATTGTGAAGAACGCTGTGCCAAGATTACTGAAAAGGCACAGGCTCGCCTTGATGCTCAAACCAAGCAGTTGGAAGAAGCAGCTCAGCAATACATTTACATGTTCTTTGAAGAAAAGTATCAGGAACGTTGCGGCCAGGATCTCAAGGAGCTCGAAGAAAGCTTGATTGGTACCCTTGACAATTATCTTGAGTATACTATCTCCGAAAAGATTAGTCCTGCACTTATTAAGCAAACTGCTATCAACGAAACATACGAGCCGATCATCAAGGTCATTCAGAACGCTTTTGAAGACAAGTTTGTGCCGCTTGACACAACTGGTACTCGCAAGATTCAGGAATGCAAGGTTGAAAACGCTCAGTTGAGAAAGGATCTTGCTACTCAGTGCAATGAAGTTCATCGCTTGAATGAAATGGTGGACAAGGCTAATAAGCGTGCCCTTATTGCTGAAAAGACAGCTGGTCTAGCACCCTCACAGGTTGCTAGAGTCAAGAACATGTTTGAAAGCAAGAGCTATGCTGCTACAAAGAAGGAAATTGATTCCTATGTTGAAGTAATGAATGAACGTGCCCCTCTTATGAAGAGACCGGCTCAGCGCCTTCAGGAAAACACAACATTGAAAACAAAATCCTTGAATGTAGAAGATACCACGGAAGATATCATTACTGAAAAATATCAGCCAAAGAAGAAAATGTCACAGACGGATTCCTTCTTGCTCCAGGCTGCTCACTTTTCAAGAGAAAAATAAAAAGTCAAATAATAAATAAAATAAAATGACAAACTAAATAGTTTGTCTCAGTGATTTAATTCAAAACTCATCGGAGGATTAAATGAGAGGAATCAGACAAGAAATCGTTGAGCGCTGGACAAAGGAAGTTCCGGAAGGAATTTCTGTCGCCGACATTCAGAATCGCTATATCCGCGAAAACGTCGCTCAGTTGATGGAAAACCAGCAGAATGACGCAATGCATTCTACATTGAACGAAGACTTTGGTATTGGCGTGGGCGCTCCGCTCGGTGCTGACCAGGGTATCCCACACGGTGGTGACGCTAAGGCAGTTTTTGCTCCAGTTTCACTTGCACTCGTTCGCCGTGTGTTCCCGCAGTTGTTCGCAAACGTTCTCGTTGGCGTTCAGGCAATGCAGGGTCCTGTAGGTCTTGCTTACGCTATGCGTACTGTCTATAAGGACGAACTTGACCAGGGTAAGGTTGTTGAAGCTGCATGGAAGGACGTTCCAGAATACTCTGGCTTCACAGGTTCTACTGCAAATACTTCTGGCAAGATTGATGCTGGTACTGCAGTTGAAACTCAGGCTGCTGAAGGTTGGTCTATCAATGATCATGACAAGCAGGGTAAGATCCCTGAATTGGCTATCATGTTCAGCCGTCAGGCTATCGTAGCTGGCACTCGTAAGATTGCTTCTAGCTTCAGCCTTGAATCTATTGATGACATCAAGAAGATGCAGGGTGTTGACATGGTTAACGACATGGTTAACGTTCTTCAGTACGAATTGACTGCTGAAATTGACCGTGAAACAATCGCTCGTTGTAAGGCTCTTACCAAGCTTAAGACAATCCGTCCTGCTGCTGAAGCTGCTACTGACGGTTGGTCTGGACGTTGGTCTCAGGAACGTTTGAGCAACATTGTTACTCACATTATCGCTGCTTCTAACGATATTGCTATCGCAACTCGTAAGGCACCTGGTAACATTGCTGTTGTTTCTCCTGCTGTCGCAACTGCTCTTCAGTCTGCAACACAGTTCTTCAACAAGATCACACACGAAGTAACAGGTTCTACTGCAACAGTTGAAGTTGGTACTTTGAACGGTGGTCAGATTAAGGTTTACCGCGATGCTTACGCTGTAAATAAGGGCGTTGATAACGAAGAAGTTCTCATCGCTTATAAGGGCGCATCTAACGATGACGCTGGCGTAATCTTCTGTCCGTACGTTACTGGCGTGGTTAACCAGGCTATTGACCCGAACACATTCAGCCCTCGTATCGGTATCATGACTCGCTATGCATTTGCTAACAACATGCTCGGCGCAGATAACTACTACCGTACATTGAAGTTCGAAGGTCTTGCTGGTAAGATTGCTGGTGATACATACTAATCGGTAGTCGGTAAATTAACAAGAAACATTTTTTCATAGGAGAAATAAAAATATGAAACCTACAGTTCAAGCTCCTGACTTCTACAAGATTGGTAATGACTACGCTCAGGCACCGCTTTCTAGTTTCTTTGATACATCAGTATTGCCTGCTGACGAAATTGAAAAGAAGGCATTGGCAATTCTTGGTTATAAGGCAGTTCCCGCAGAAGTTACAGATGAAACTCAGGCTGGTTATGATAAGTGGATGACATGGTCAGCACTTACTGCACAGCTTGCTGAAACACCTGCATTCTATCAGGATGGCATCTATACCAAGCTCGCTGCTGATCTCGCAGCTGGCGAATACAGCGCTGCTCCGTTCAAGAATCCGGAAGGCTTTAACAAGCGCCGCGTATACGAAGATGACAAGACTGTTCTTCTTAACGTTGGTGAAACCTACGGTAAGGACGGCGAAAACGTTAAGGTTACTGAAGACAAGGAACAGCCTGCATACGACTCTAAGCAGTACGGTGCAGCTGATATCGTTGCCGAAGAACAGTACGTTGAAGGTGACGAAGCCTAATCTGAAAGTCAGATAAAAATTAAAAAGCTACCCTTTCGGGGGTAGCTTTTTTCGTCTAATAAATACAACAAAAATTAAACCATTCGTGAGGTGATTTATTATGGAATCTAAAAAGATTATTCGTAATGTCAATGTCGGCGGCGAACTTGGTTCCGCTGCTGAAGATGCAATGACACAGGCAGGTGTTGGCGTATCGCAAATGCCTGAAGATGCCGTTATTATTAACAATTCTATGCTGCCATCAAAAGGTGTATGCTATGGCGGAAAACAGCTTTATATTACGCCGTTGACTTCCAAGAACTTAAAGGACCTCAATACAATGACTGAAGAAACAGCAAACGCAACGCTTAATAATGTTCTTGCTGAACGAATTGGCGGTATTGACCATCGTGATATTCTTCAGGGTGATAAGATCTGGCTTATCTTCTACCTTCGTGCAGTTACATACGATGATTTCCCAATCTTTATGAAGTACAACTGTCCAGACTGCAAACGCGCTGATGTTTATAAAATGCGCATGGCTGACTTGAATGTCAATTATGTTAAGGAAGATTTTGACTTCAAGCTAAAGCTACCTAAGTCAAATGATTTGCTTACTTTGCGTTTCCCAACATTGGGACATGAAGCAAAGGGCGAAAAGCTCAAGAATGATACCAACATCATTGAAGCAGTTGACCCTGAACTTGTTGACGTATCTTTGTATATTGCTGAAGTAAATGGCGAAAGCTTGACTACATACGAAGCATATAACTACACAAAGAACATGAAGGCATTGGACTTCGCAGCATTCACAAACAATATGATTGACAACAACATTGGTCTAAACCCAATCGTTGAAATCCCTTGTGCATGTGGCATAGTTGTATCTAAGAGAATTGGATTTACACCTGATTTCTTCATGCCTAAGTTTGATAAGTATCAGGCTTAATTGATTTACCATCTAGCTTGGGTGACTATTTTAGTCACCCATTTTTCTTTATAAATAATATAAAGAAAGAAGGTACATAAATGGCAAGCAATACAGACTATACCCGTTTTACCTATCAGGAGCTATTGGAGGATTTCCAAAACCGTTTAGCTTCTGATGAACGTTTTAAGAATTTATCAGCTGCATCTATTTATCAGATGTTCATGGAATTGCTGACTGGTACAATGGACCAGACTAACTTCATGATTCAAAGAACTGCTGAAGAAGCTTTTATTGATACTGCACGTTTAGACAGTTCAGTTATTAAGTACGCAAAGAACCTTGGCTATTCACCGCGACGTCCTGCACCAGCTCAGACTGAATTGGTAATTAAGATTAAAGGACCACTTCCAAAATCGCTGCGTCCAAAGGCAACTATATATTTCTCACAAGAAGAAGTTGACTTAACGTATAATGATAACAAGTTCATGCTAAGTACTGACTATTCCTATACATTTGATGAAGCTGATATTCGTGACGGTCAGTCAGCTACTTGGTCCAAAACACTTGTGTTTGCCAGAAATTCCTCGTCAATGCGTTATTATGAATTGGGAGGTATTAAACTGTATTCATCAGCTGACGCCGTACCTTTAAAAGCATTTCAGGGTGAATTAAAAGTTGAAGTAATCAAAGGTACAGCCAATGTAAGAAAACTAGGGAAAAACTACCAGTATTATGATGTTGATGACCTTGAATGGTCAAACTGGTATGGACGCCGCGACCCCAATGCGTACTCCCGTGGAAGGTATTATAAGACGGCTGGATACACCAAGATTGGTATCGGTAAAACACAAAGCGAAGCTTTCAAAGAAGACAACCTCTTTGATATTGAAGACTGTTCAATTTACTTAAATGAAGGCGTTTTTGAATTTGAAGATTCCGATGAAAATGATCCACTTCGTGTATGTCAGGTTACAACTAACCAAGACAAGACCGTTCGTATTCAGTTCGGCGATGGTGTCATTGTAAGAAACGGTATGATCCGTGATACTGAAAACATTTACATTCAGTATCTGAAGACTAAAGGTTCCGACGCAAATGCGTTGGGTACTAAAGGCAGTACCTTTACTACTACATGTAAGTTCTATGCTACGCAGGCAGGCGGTACAGTTGATGTTACCAATAACATCCAGATTCAGTTGAACTCAGATATTCTTGATGGTACTGATTTTGAAACCGCACAGTCAATTAAGAACAATGCTCCTAGGTATTATGCTGCCGCTGGCCGTTTGGTTACAAAGAGCGATTTCATTTCATACTTCAATGCTATGACCGCCCCTGTCAAGGTTGCTAATGCAAATGCTTGGGGACAGGATGAAATTGAAGAATTATATGAAGGCGGCACAATTACTTATAAGTACCTACAGAACTTGATTATGTACTGTATTGCCGCAAGTACATATAACATCAATGGTAAAGTGAATAGCGTAAGAAATGTTCTTGATGAAGATGATGATGCCTTTGGCGCATTTACGGTATTTGGATCTGGCACATCATACCTACAGCATTTAACAGATTACATCAAAATGCTATTGAGTTTCAACTCATTCAACTCACAGCAATACATGCGTAACCCGTCAAAACAATGGCAGAAAAATATCAAGAAAATTCGTCAGCAACTAAATGACAGAATGATTATGAATAGCCGCCTATACGCTATGCCGCCATTCGTACAATACTTTGATGTATGCGGTTCAGTAGAAATTGAGTCGCTTGCTAAACTTCAGGATTATAAGCTAAAGGTTGAAAATGACATTTATGAATGGCTGAATGATCATAGTGCATTCAACACGCCAATCTATAAAGCTGACATTCTAAAGTTCTTTGCTAATCGCCCAGAAACAAAAGCAATTAACCTTGACATTAAGGTATCAGAATGGATAAAGGGAACTGAAAACTGTCTGTCATACAACATCAGCGATAAATCATTTAACCAGATTTATTCAATGAATCGCAACTTACCCGGGGCTCCTTCATATACAAATGAAGGCGACCATATCAACTATAACGTAATCACATTACCAAGGACTGATGCAAATGGTAATCGTTTAACTGCTGACAGTTTACGAAACAAAAACATTCGTATAAAGCTATATGGCTATAACTCCGCCGACCGTGAAACAAAGTTCAGAAATGAATTCCAGTTTACTCCGTACGAAGTAACTGAAACATCGCAGAACATTGTGATTAGCATGTATGGTTACCAATCACGTTCGAAATATGATGTGATTAACCAACAGGCAATGATTTATGTTTACGTAGTTTCATCTGGTGACTTTGCATCTACAACAAACTTCTCAACAGCAAACGCACAATCTTACGGTCTTACTCAGGCTCAGGTAGCTGCGGTTGAAAATGATCTTAAGCGTTGGATTCAAAACGCTACAGTTGTTCGTGAAGCTGACCGTGCTATTCCATTGCCGTATTATGTTGAAACGATGGACGAGATTACTCGTCAAGAAACAATCTTGCGTGTTGGCGCTGTACAGAATCAGCTTGAAACTGAATTGACTGAAAAATCATTCTGGCAGTATATGGTGCCACAGATAATTTCAAAATACTACTATTCATCATTTACTGATATGAATGATGAAGACGTGAATGGCACTTTATGGAATAACATCAATAACCTTGTGGTGGATATATATAAACTGATGAAGGCAACATTCTGTGATTCAGTTCTTGATGATAACAATAACATCGTGAACTTCTCAATGGATAATGAATTGCCCGTCGTTCGTTTGAACATCACCTATAAGTATAGGAGCTAATTTATGTCAATGTATGTTGACACAAAATACCAAAACTTTTTAGCAACGATTACGGTTAAGAGTGACTCAATAGACGCCATTGATTTATATAATCCAGCGTTTCATATTGACTTTACTAATCAGTTTGATGCTGCTGCGAATGCAATTAAAATTGCTGAGCTGATTGATGAAAGAGCTGGCTATGAAAAGATAAATGCAGCTGCTATTGCCGAAGCTGAAAATGTATTGGATGATTTACACAAGAAGCTACGTTATGTAAGCACAGCTGCGGAAAAAGATGAACTGCAAAATGAATGTAAGAAACAAACTGTTATAATCAATTCATTAACACAAGAAATATGGCAATGTGAGCACGGTAAGTATAACAAGTGCGACAAATGTAATGGCGCTGGTTTTGAGGCTGATGGCGTTATTTGTTCAAAGTGTAATGGCAAATGCCTTGACATGTCCGAAAAGATAAGTAACGGCATTGAAGATTACCTGAACATAGCCAACTCACCAATGTTATCAATCGGTAACGACAACGCAGTGAAGCCTGATGTTTACTGCAATGCTGATGATGAAACTTTAATTCGTAACGGTATGCAGTACTGGATAAATGAAGACAAGAAATCAATGACATTCCGTTTTATTCCACAACTTAAAGTTATTAGCGAAACACAAGTAACGCCTACACCAACCAATACATTTTTAATTGGGTCCACACTGACCGATATTGACTTGAATGATGATTGGAGAAATCCTAATTGGCAAACGATTGAGGAATATGTCAAATGGCGCTATGAGGAATTCGCCGACGGTTCTTATCCTACATACACAGGTTGTACTGAGAATATAGCAGATCCAGAAATTGAACACACCAAGAATGAAGCAGACCTCATCACTGTGTTACATACCATGCATAATGCGCGGTATCGTGATTGGCGTTTTATTTTTATAAACGAATGCTATTATGATAATACTGGCGCTATTAAGGTATGGAGAAAATGGGGACTTGAAGAAGGTGATAATTATGATGATATTAGAAAAATTGAACCACCTGAAATCATTGACCCGCCAATTACAACCGGCTCTCAGCTAGGCGCATCTGAAACCATTGCTACTGAACCAAATCCGTTACCATTTCAATCGGTAGTTTGTGTTGTTGCTTTTGACTATAATAATGTTGCTCGTTTTGAAGTATCTTTGCTACCACGGCTTATCTCAGGCGATATTGAAAAACAGGATCCATTAGATCCTGACCCAATTTTAGGTCAGGGTACATGGAACACAACTGCTTATAATGTACACACAAAAGAAACTGACATTATTGCTCACCCATTGCCTAACTCAGCCTGCGATCCTGCCCGTCCGGAAATAGTACCTGACGGAGACAAGATTCATCCTAACTTAGTTAAAGGTAATGTTGGCGAAATCCCTAGAACTGATTATGAATGGAACAGCCCTATTGACCGTGACCATTTGTACATCAATAATACCGACGGCACTATACCTGAGCAAGTTGTGCCATTGTATGTATGCAAAACAAGTGCATTCATTTCACAGCAACTAATGGATGAAGGATATAAGTTTGATTGGACAAAATTCAAATCAGATCTTTATGATGTAGCAGTTGGATCTGCCGTAGAAATTCCATACACAATAAACGGCAGCACAGATTTTGCTTCGCTTGAACCGCAGGAGATTACTGCGATGCTGGTTGAAACATATCAGGGTGATGATGAGGAACTACTTGAACTAAATAAAGCTAAATTCAATATGTATGAAATAGTTCAAATGCTTGAAACATCAAGCAAAGATGCAACTGTTTCAAAGAACCAATTAAGATGTAGGGTTGCTATCTAATGCCAGGTATTACAAGTCAAATAAATGATTTTAATAAGAACAAGTTCATGGTACGTTTTAGCAACGTACCTAACATGACGGGTTATGACAAGATTGATGTTCATGTGCTGAACAATTATGTACAGGCATTTAACATTCCAGACATTTCTGTTCCAATGCTTACATCAGTATTTGGCCATGAACGCCAGCTACACCCTAACACAATTGGTTCTCGTGATTTGCAGACTATCAATATGGAGTTCAAGATTGATGAACATATGTTTAACTTCTGGCTCATGTATTCATGGCTGTATAACATGAGACACGGGCAAACCTGTGGTAAGAAAAACCTTAAAGGTGAAGAGCTTGTTAGAATGGACTGTATTGACTGTATTGAGCTCTGCTTGCTTGATAACGATAACCACCTAATTTCAAAACTGCGCTTTCATCACTGCATCATTAACAACATCAGCGCTTTGGATCTTTCATTCAAGAGTTCTGACTTAGGTACAATGGTAGTAACATTTGAAGTTGAAGACATGTCATTCCATGTTGAAACTGACGAGGAATAATGGAATTATCTAATCCAAATCATTGTGGCATCTGCGGGATTGTTTTTAACAACTCCCGCTCTTTGCTAATGCATGTAACACAAAAACATAACATGGACGCTAAGTTCTACTATGATAAAGTAAAGAAAGAAAAGAACGAAGGCATCTGTCCTTGTTGCGGTAATCAAACTGCATACATTGATTTTACTCGTGGCTATTCAAGATTCTGTTCAACAAAGTGTTCCGTTGCTTGGCAGAAATCTCATGCAGAAAAATCAGAAATCATTTGTAAAGAATGCGGCGAAAAATTTGAGGCTGACTCTAAGAACGCCGTTGCTATGGCATTTGCTCGCCACTTACGCAATGACCATCAAATGACACCTAAGGACTATTATGATAAGTATATGAAACTGGAAGGCGAAGGTGTTTGCCCTGAATGTGGCAAAGAAACTGCATTCCTTAAAATGTCGCAAGGTTATGCTAAGTTTTGCTCTCGTGAATGCACTCGTGCTGCCACACAACGAGAAAAAGCTGCTAACCGCGAAGAATTCAAACAGTTCAAAGAAGAACAGGCTCAGATTATCATAACTGAAGAAATGCGTCAGGAAGAATGGAAAAAAGAATGTGCTCGACGTTTAGCAGAGTTTGAAGCGCCGGAAAGGTGTACATTCAATAGAACTGATTTTGGGATCATTGGTTCATTTGGAACTATAACTGAGTGGCTCCAATAAATATATTAGAGGTAAAGTAAATGCCAGATATCAAAGACACCATGAATGCTAAGGCTGCTGCTGAATCTTTAGCTGCCCAGCAGGGCGCTGCTAAGTCAGCTGCTGAACAGGCTCAAGCTGCTAAAGACCAACTTAAAACACTGGCTGACCAGAATAAAATTCACATGGATATAGGTGAAGCAGCGGAAAGTTCAGAAAGTTCTTTAAAAGAACTTGTTGGCTTAGTTAAGACGCTGTTAGATAAATCTACTGAACAGACGGCAGCTTTAGGCCAACTATCAGCCGCTAAGCAAGCTTCTAATATGGCTAAACCTGGTGCTGGTGATAATGGCATCAAAACACAGGAAGTACATTTTAAAACTGTTGGTACTTTGCTGAAAATGATTGTTAAAGCAAAGTTGAAAGAAGCTATTGCTAATACAAGAAAGGGCAAGCTATTTGGCAAGGTTAGTAAAGCATTGACTAAGCAAGGACAAAAAGCAACAAAAACTATTGATGCAAAAAGCATGAAACAGGAAGGCAAAGGCGACGGTAAGCTACAGGCGCCACAACTGGATAATAAGATGCTTGCTTCATCATTGATGCAAGGCGTTGTTACTGCGCTCAATCCTATTGCTTTGGTAACTGCATTCCTTACTAAAGTATTGCCGCTAATAATCATTTTAGGTATTTTGTTATACGGCTTTATCACAGGCTTCTTAGGCGGCGATGTGTATGATGTTATCGCTGTGATGGTTGGCATTATCATTGCAGCCATTATTGCGTACGTTGCGTGGATGATGATTAAAGAAGCTATCGTAATTGGTATTAAGATAGCGTGTGAAATTTTGAAAGTTGTTATTGAAGCTGCCGCTGACTGGTTTGCTGTTGGTATCATTGTAGCAATGGTTGCTGTGATTGGCATTGCATTCCTCGCAGCTGCTGCATTGATTATCATTCTTTTGGCCGGTGCGTTGCTTTTAATTGCCGTTGCATTTGCATTCGTTTTTAAGATGATCATTGAACAGATCATCAAACTGGTTAAGGTATTATACGACCTATTCATGAACTTCATTGATAAGATTATTAACTGTATCTTAATTGTTATTGATAAGGTCGCGGACGTATTTAGCAGAGTAGGCGATAAATTCTTTGACATCATTGATAAGATTTTTGATTTGATTATGGCACCGGCTAACATGATTATGAACTTATTCCAGTCAGTCGGCGATACAGTATCAAATATCGTTGATAAAATTGTCGGTTTATTTAGCGGTGTTGCTGGAAAACTTTTAAACAAAATTCTTGGTATTTTTAGCAGTGACGCTGCGGCTGAAGAAGAAGCTGCCGCTAAACCAATTATCGTTAATTCATTAAATGCAGCCTTATGGAATGATCAGAAACTTGGTGAACGAATGGAATCAGCATGGCGTGAAGGTATTAACACCTTTATAGTGACTGTAACTGCGGCTGTCATGACCACTTTGGCGACAGCATTTGAGACAATGATTGCTACAGCTACAACATTACTCACTGCTATGCTTACATCAATTGTTGCATTATTTGCTTCATATATGCAAACCCTTGGTGTAGCACTAACACAGCTTACGATGTTATTTGGCGCAGCCTTTACTGGCATAACAACAATTACTATGACATTCATTGGCTTGCTAATGACTATGCCGCTGCTTGGCATGCTATTTGGTTTGGTTGGTAAAAATTCATTTAAAGATGCTATTGAACCATTGCTACACGTAACTGAACAAATTGCGGATCTGCTTCATCATTTAGTAGCAAACAGCATTAGCCGTAAGTCTAGCATGGTTAAAACAACAGCAATAAACAATTCATCAGTTGATGGTTCAGAAACCTACAACACAACAAATGTTGATAACACAGCATATCCATCAGACGGCGGCAGAACATTTAGTGAAGCTAATGAGGTTGGCGCTGCTAACAATCAGGCGGTTCATAATGGTGCTGATGCTCCAATTACACAAGGCTTCTTAGCAGAACAAATCAAGATCTTAACAAATGCACTAGCTGAACTTGGTGAATCACTCGGTGAAACTGTTGAACAAGGATGGTTTTAATAATGGCGCTAACAGTACAACGCGGCAATAGAGTCGGACAATTTAATAGAAAAGACGCTAGTCCAGTCCAGCGTTCATCTATGGTTTATCTAAAAGTCTTTAATACCGGGTTTCTTGGCACAACCGATTATCAGTGGCTGCCTGATTGGGCTAGACTTGGCTTTTGGGTTATAAATCTTGAGCCGTTCACCGTTTCAGCTAGCACATCATGGAAAAATAATGCAGGTGCTACTATTGCTGGAAAAATCAATGACTTAATGGATTCAACTGTGCTCAAAATACTTCAAGGACAAAATGCGTTTCAGTCAGTCGCAACCGATAGCTGGACACAACAGGTCGTTGAAAAAGGCAGTCCATTAAGTTGTAACCTCAAGTTTAGAATTTATTATAACAAAGACAATAACTTCAATGAACAGGCAAATCCAACTTACAAAGGTTTAATCAAATTTTTTACAGCAGTATCAGCACCACCTAGGCAGTATTCATTGTGGGAAGGTATTACTGGCCAGATTGGCGCAGCTTTACGAAATGCTAAACAGATGGACAGCGACATCAAGACTGCATCTGAATATAAAACTGCAGAAGGCAAAACACGCACCGACTATGGTAAAGCAATAAAATACACGCTTGCGTCAATACCGCAAAACGGCGGCTTTGATGAACCCGGTGACACTGGACACGGCGCAGTTCGCGGACAATTTACATTTAACATTAGCACTGAAAAAATGGGCTGTAATTCGCTTGACTGGATTCTTAAGAGTTTTTCATGGACACCGTCTCAACAGATGGTAATAGAAAAAGGTAAACCAAATCCATTGTGGGTTGATTTTGAATGTGCATTTGAAACAAACATTTGCCCGTCAAATGCTTATGTTTCAAAATTCATGCTTAAAAGAAATTCTGTGAAAGTAAAACCGAAAAATGGCTAAGATATAATTTTAAGCCATGATTTTGCAGATAGTACTTGGTCCATAGTACAACTTATCGTGAAATCATAATAGTAATGATCATTCATATCAGTGTTCCATTCACGCGACGGCGTAACCGACCAAGAATCAATATATACAGTAAGTGGTGAATTATAAATGAATGGATAAATTTTTAGCTGAAACAGATTAGCACCAAAGATTTTATATTGATTTGCTGCGTGTGCTCTGTCATTACCAGGTCCTGAAGTATTATATTTTCTGATAGCCTGTTCAATTTCCTTCATACCATCATTTGCTTCAGCATCATTCGTGAAAGTCGCTGGCGCACCTGTGCTCCCACTGTTTATTCCAATTTGTGAACTGGCTGCACGGCTACGTAAGTCTCCTGAAGATATTGCCGCAGGTTCACTTTCTTCACCTTGTTTTTTATCGTCTTTTTCTTTTCCTAAAGCACTAAAGAATGCTTCAGCACTAGCCATTGCATCAGCGATTTGGTCAAGAAATTTTCCAACTGAAAATCCACAATTTGAATTTGGCGGGGTTGTCAATGCTAGAAATAATTTCCATTCGCCCGCGTTTCTTAGAGAATGCGGGCCTATTTTTTGCCCTGGATAGCATCTGAATTTCAAATCAAATTTTGGCGGTGCATAACCTTTATATATGCGTGCGGTCATTGCATCCATAGCTTGCATTTTGCCGCCAGGTCCGTCTGGCTGATTGGCAGCGATAAACTGCAAAATGTCATTATTCAATAAGTCTTCGAGTTTTTCGCCAATTTCAGCTGCAGGTGAATTTTGCCAGTCAGTACTCATGCCCACAGGCGGCAGCTCTGATAAGACGCCGTCAAAATACATAACTGTACCATTTACATTGGTGCTTAGTACGAAATAGTTATTGCCGTATGTTTGCCATTTAGCATCTGAATTGATATTAGCGTCACTCATATAAACTTCCTTTTTGTATTTATCTAAGGTAGGTATAAATATAAAAAGAGAAAAAGTTATGTTTAGTTATTCTGAGATTTTCAATATACAAAAGACAACATTGCCTATCAATGCGAAAGAGCTTTCAGGCATTCTTTCACAAAAATCATTCATGGGCTTTGTTCAGTGTCCGTATAACCGTTTAATTGATACGCTTGAAGATATCTGTAAAGCTGATACTTACAAGGTATCTATCAACCCAAATGCTATGTATCAGAATGGCGCGAATCCGTTTCATCAAGCAGACTGCGTTATTCAGGTTGAAGGCTTGAGAAGCTTTGATGAATTTGTGAATAAAGTTGTTAGCACTGAAGATGCTAAAGAATGGACTGACTTCATGACCTATTCTGAAACATTCAAGGACGAAGTTCGTGTATTAAAGACGCAGGTCATCCATAAGTACCTTTGGAATGTACAGAACATCAATAATTGGTTTGAGACAACCGGAACTGCATTGCCAACAACTCGTCGTAATGAGCTGATTTCGTCATGGGAAGAGTTTAAGAAATCAGTGCTGTTAAGCACCGATCTGTACGGTTTCATTGATGCATGCGACGAAGGATCATTGCAGCAAGCAGTCAAATCGCTTAATAAGAACATCATCGCGAAACTGCAAAAGTATCGCCCTGAACTTGATAGACATGTTCAGAATAATACAAAACGCGAAACTGACATAACTGTTAAGAACCCGATTGTGAATCGTATTTTCATTGTCTCTAACTATGCTAATCAATGTCAAAAAGATTGGCCGGCTATTAAGTTTACCAGGCTTGACCGTCGCAGTATGGACGCTATTAGCTTGTGGCAGGGAGTTAAGTAATGATTAAGAATAGTGAATTTGACTTTTCATATGACTATCTTAGATTTGACACAACTTGGTTATTTGAATGGGATGTCCAGAATATCACTGACAATACCATTAAGTTTTATCCGTTCTCGGAACAGGGTAATAGCCGTACTTGGAAATTTAACGGTGATAACACAGCAACCGTAAAACAGCATAATGAATTTGTTTGGGATCCGACAAATCCTGTTTTGGAATATGATGCTAATAATGTTGATTCATGGGACGCTGCGCATCCGTTTAACACCACACGTTATCTTACCCCGGGTTCTTCATTCATTACATTAACTAACACCATTGAAACCGTTGTCATTGATAACATTCCGCCGGCATTTGTATCAGACCGTGGCACAGAATATGTATGGATCTCAAATATAGCAGGCGGTAAAGCCAGCGAGCTACGTGAATACCGTTATTGTGAATACGTATTCAAAGACGAAGCTGGACTAGACTATAAACAGTTTGGCATTTTTATTGGCGAGCCGCCAGCCGCCGACAAAATTGAGGCGGCTCTAAAACAGGATTCACCACCAAAATCGGATGATCCTATTTGGAAGAAGGGCGGCGATTTTGCTAATCTTGTTTATTTCTACAGCCGCCGTTATGACATGGCTTTAATTAACACAAACCTCATTGAAGAAGGCTCATTAAAGATTTCATCTGATGGTTTTCACACATACAAAATCGCATTTAATCTATGCTGTGCTACCGATGAAGGAAACGATGAAAATCTAAATTTGCTAAATGATGAAGGTTTGCGTATTCGTGTTTATGACATTGCTGGTAACCATAATACATATTCATTTGGTCTGTTTGGAACTGATAAAGTTAAAATGACAAGTGAAGAATGGGAAGCTTGGCATAAAGCACATCCGAATTCTATCATTCGTACATGGATCTTAATTGATTCTATCAGCGACATTTCTGAACTTGATAAATGTGTAATTAAGTTCTATGACATTGAACCGCGAAACATGATTGTCAGCGAAAATGAACGCGGCTCCGTTTGGGTATCAATTTATAATCCTAACCGTGAATTTTGGGTTCTTGATACAGTTGGCCAATTAAAGCTGCATACATCAATAGGTAACATCGACGGCAGTACTATTGATAAAACAAAGATGAAGACTGAAGGTATCATTAAGTTTAAGGTTATTAACATTGAACAGTATGGTGCCGTTGAAGTTGAAGCGTGGGTCAAAACCGGTAATAAGTTATTTGATGATATGCTCATTACATCTACTTACGCTGAAGCAAGTCTTTCGCCGTGGATTGTTCAGGACGCTGATGGGCGTAAGTATGATATTAAGAAATATGTTCCAAACTATTTAAAGTCAACAGACTATTATCAGTTCATCGAGTTCTTTGAACTTTATCTTAATACTTTATACACAAACTTAACTAAAGGAACCAATATCTCAATTCTTGAAAAGATTGCTAAGATTAACGACTTTAATGATATTGACCGTATTGAACATGCTCTTGTATGGCATTATGCAAAAGCATTTGGTTCTGAGTATGACATTGACTTACAGACGATGCTTGACTTAAATGTTGGTTTCTATAATGAAGGTTTCCTCAATAGCCGTAAAGAAGACGATGTTATTGATATTCTGAAATACGCATTAAAGAACCTGCCGCTCTACAACCAAGTTAAGGGTTCAGAAAAAGGTATTGTCATGGCATTGAAAATGTTCTCATTCTCATGCCGTGTAATCAATTTGTGGGCTAAACTTAAACCTGAAGTTGAAGAAAATCCTGACTTTATGGAACAAGACCGTATGTTTGATTTTTCATCATACTTCTTGACATCTAGATTTAACATTGAGCTAAATTCATTAACGGTTGATTTTCCGACCTTCAATGATAACATCTTTGCATTCATTAAATTTGTTAAGAGCATTAAACCAATTACACGCATACTTAACCTGATTAAGTATACTATCATTTTTGAATACGATTACTACTGGCTCGTGAACGATTACATTCATGATGATATGGATGGACACCGCGAGGGCTGTTATCGTTATGCCATTCAGTGGAATGAAGACGATATTGCTGAAATGATTGAACGTTCAAAAGTTAACTGGCATGTGATGCACGCTGATCGTATCTGGATAAACTATAACTGTGCTAACTGTATCACAACGCCTATGGAACGAGACGATGCTACTGGTGAATTGTTGCCAGCGGCACCTGATGACAGTGACATGGCCGATCCGCCTGATATGGTTTCGCTTTATAATTTGTTTGCATCATACATTGCTAACTCCAATGGAAAAATGGAATTTAAGTACTCCGACCCTAGCTTAACTATTAAAGAAAAGGTTAGAAGCTATACAAAAGCTGGTGTTTCTGCTGAAACCTATGAAGAATTTTGGCATATAGATGGTTCGCCTGTTCGCATAACATATCATAAAGATAACTATGACGGTAGCCATGAAACTCGTATCGTTGAAAGTAAGGAAAAATCAAATGCATTGACTTTCAAGAAACGTTTCAGCCTTGACCAGGTTGACTGTGAAATGCTAGATACAGGTTTTTACATTTACCCCAAGACTGGTGAATTAGCTACATACTTAGCTGAATTTGTAAAGCCTACTTATTACGCTGATGAAATTATAAAATCATTTGTTAAACAGCTAAGTACATGGACAGCTGAAACTAGGTATCGGCCGCTTAATAAATGGAATATCACAAAAGTGGAATTACAAGACGAAGCCGGTGACTATCATACTGTGATAGATGTATTAGCAGTTGGTGGTCCGACTAAAGTTGTTATGACGGAGCACAACATTGAGTCTAATCCAACAATGCAAATGATTATTGACCATGTGCCTGGAACTGAAATTTTCCGAGCAGTTCCTATTGATGGATAAATACAAAAAGGAATTTTTATATGGCCGCTTATAAAGAAAACCAAAAAGAGTGCGTGATTACCCGTCACGGACAAGCAAACATCTACAAGCAGGGTAATGGTTTTAAATATGCAATTATTGGTTATGCACTTATCAAAGATACTGGTAAGTGGCTGTATAATCAGTGCATGACTGCAGTTGGCGAAATTACTGCTGAAGAACTAATGGGTATTAACCCTGAAACACATGAACGTTATATTAACCCGCAGACCGGCCTGCCATATACTCAGGAAGAAGCTGAAATAGCTGCTGCTAAAGATGACGAATTTGATTTTAACCCGCTTCGTGAATTAACGCTCGATGACATCAAGAAACACTGTAACATTATTTTTAGAGATGTTACTTATTCTTATGATGAAAACTTGTTTAGAGCCAATCTACAACAATATCAAACGGCACTTAATAATCCTGAGAAATATCTGTTCCCCGTAAATTTCAGCTACAATTATGATGAAGCTGATTTAGTTGATCTTGACGGTGACGGTAAAGCGAATGAATATCAGAATGATGCTGAAAACACATACATTTCGTATGACGTTATTTTGGACCGTAAGTTAGTGAATGTCATCAATGTTACAGGCGACCAGACATTTGATGGTATCATTTATTTAGCTCGTCCATACATGAATGAACCTCAGGATGATGGCCTTGATATTATTGACCCACAGGTACCTATCCTATTCGCAATTCAGTATTTTGCAGTTGACAAGCTAATGATTCTTAAAGATCAGAATGAACGCCTTGTTATGAACGTTGAAATGCATGTTGGATATGCAAGATATGAACAGGATGATGCCGGCAATTCAAAGTCAACTGATAACGTTGTGACTATCAATGGAAAGATGCCTGCACCATACAATGAGAACGGCTGGGTACAAGGCATTCATTTAGCAAATGATGGTTCATCTAATACAATCGTTAAAGATGCTGAAGGCTATGAAACAACCAATAACCTATTCATTTCAACTTTAGGAAGCGAAGAGACACAGTCATTTGATACATTTGCTAAACTAAATATCATGTCACAAGCAAAAGGCAGTGTAAGTGAGTCAACGCCGCAGTTAATGTTCTCGCTTGTGAATGATAACTATAATAAGACATGGAATGGTCAGCGCCTTGCATTCAATTACGCATCAGGCACAGCTGGTTCATTATTCCGCATTCATGAAATCAAGGGTATCGCAAAGAATCGTATTAACTTTGAACTTCTTGGTGTGAATAACATGTACCGCAATGTTAAGGGTGCATGGGGTAACTCATTTATCTATTCACAGAACAACGAAATCCCGCAGTCTGCGTACAACAACTTCTTCATGAATTCTGATGGAAACGTAATGTATTCTCATCAGACCAATAACATGTCATTTATTGATTCTCACTACAATATAGTACAGTCCGGTCATGAAGCTTCTGGACGTTGGCCTGGTGTAAATAACATGACATTCTTTGGTACAAGCAATGCAGTGGTTACACCATTCTATTCAATTAAGTACTATAAAGGACGTAAAGGATATAAAGGCACTAAGGGAAGTAAGGGACGTGAGGTGATGATTCCTTATTCAGTCGGTGGTTATCTTTCCAACCACTTGTTGCTTGATTCTGACTACACATTCCTGAATGGTCATAACAACAGCGACTTCCATGCAACATACATTGCATCACCATCGGCAAAACACGTCTTTACTGAGTATTCACAACACGACCTAGAATTAGGCAATATGCTTGGTTACACAAACAATAACAGCGGTAACCTAATCGCAATTGGCCGTGGTTTGAATTATACACACGGTAATGGCGATAAGATTATTTTAGGTCACTTTAATGAAAATGATGTTGACCCAGATAACGTTCTTATCGTTGGTGATGGATTCTTGTCACCTGAATACTTCGCAGATATTAGCGGCATGTTCAATGAAGCAAACAACAATAACCGCTTCTATGATGCATTCACTGGACGAGGTGATATGGTTAAATGGTATCGCCATAACTTGCTAACAGTTAACCGTAATGGTTGGATTGGTATATCCGATTATACTCACCCAGAAAACTCAGCAAGATACGGCTTTAGCGGTATCACCGCTTACAACGATGGCGCTACATATAATATTCCGTTCTCATCGGTATATGCTAAACTGAATGTTTATGACTCAATGAAGGAGTTCCAGGATATCATTGATGGTTACACAACTAAAGTTCGTTCAATCGTTAACACAATGCCAACAAACAAGAGCATTGTAATTTCTGGCGAAACTGACCTTGAAAAATACTTCGGTAAATCTATATCGGAAATTCACTCTAACTCAATTATCAACGTAACGTATCAGACTACCGCTACACGCACCGATAACGATTTCGTAACACGCATTAAAGCGCCGTACATGTACATCGGCACAGATCCTGATGATAACAATAAGGTTCGTCTAATGAAATCATATGACTTTGTTAAGATCTCGGCCTACAACTCTCAACAGTATTTGTATTTGCGTGATACTGAGAATAACCTTACTGGTTTCTTTAAGATAAATAATTAAAGAGATTGGAAAATATGAAGATTATTTTAACAGAAGATTTTAAGAATAGTACAATTCTCGCGGAGAAAGGCATTCGTTGCATTCTTCGCGGTTTTGCATTAGTAAATGATAGCCGACATTGGCTGCAAAAACTATATAACAGCGATTCATATAATTTTGAATCTATTACGCTGGAAGATCTTCAGGAACACACAACATTGGTAACTGATGAAGACAAGCATGATCCTGATATCTTAAATAACTTGTTTGACATCACATATGAACCCTGTCTTGAACTTACAACGCCAGAGGACATGGAATGTCCTATGTGTAAAGGTACTGGCGAAGTTGATGGCCACGTATGTCCTAAATGTGAAGGTAAGAAAACTGTAAAAAGACAGAATGAAAAAGGAACCGTTCTTGGTGGTGAAAAGTTTGGCACTTATAAGATTCGTATTAACTCAATGCGAAACAATAAGTCAGAAAACGGCATTCAAGGCACATATCAGGCAATCGTTCTAATCGGTGAAAAATATACAGAAGATACAGTACACGTAATTACTACAAACAAATCTTACATTGGTATCATTCTGTACTTTGATAATGCAGATGCAACTGTAGCACAGGCTGCTGGTGTTCACGAGTCTGAAGACGGGTTAGTAATTGGACCTGATTCTGCATTTACGATTAACTTCCAATTTTCATTATCTCAGATTCACATGGTTGATGATGAAACTGGTCCAACTATTGAACCAGAATACAATCTTATCATGAAGCATTCCTTCCAGAAGGACCAGACAACCACGCAGTTGAACATCCCTGGTATTTTCCTTGTGCCTTCAGGAAAAGAATACACAAACCGCGTAGACCTTGAAGATGGTCGTAAGATTGAACATCTTCAGATTGGTTATCTTGATAAGACATTCAACCTCATTCCAGATACTTATAAAAACAATAACATTTTCAATGTAACGCCGCGCTTTAACATTTTTGATGAACATAATGATAAGTTTGTTAAACCGCAGGTTATGCTATCATACGGCGTTAAACCCAATAAAAGTGATTTGTTTTCAAATCAGGCGGTCGCCATTGAATATGATAAGAAATGGTTCTCGATGAACGAAAAGGCTCCGACCGGCAATTCTCGTTTTGATTTGTTCGGCGGCGCCACCAAAAAAGAAAATTCATCATATAATGATGCTGACTTCTATAACACAACCGGTTATCTCCGTCTTGTGTCTGACCGCGGTTATCATTACTCAGGCAATAATCTGACTGAGGTTTTGTCAAATGCAAACAGCGCAGGTATTTATGATGGCGCGCTGTATGTGTCAGATAATAACTGCATTGGTGCTTTAAATTCATCAGCTATAAAAACATTAGATTTACATGCTATTGATACTGAAGGTATTACTGCCGACGGTATTAGTGGTGGCATGCTTATTGATAGCAACCGTTCAACTTTCGGTAATCTTTCCGGTCTTACTGCTATTGGAACTCATAAAGCTTCTGCTTTTAATGAAAAATATGTTAGCAGCAATACATATAAGGATTCAGAAAATGATCCTTACTTCTGTAAGGCATGTAATGGCAAAGGCAAAATGATAAAAGCATGGGTCATCACGCATATTCGTTTTAACATAGATGACCCAATTGAATACTACACAAAGGATAATAAATGGCTAGAAACTTTAGCCTATGAACCTGAAGTTAGAAAATTTGATACTAAAGAACATGCTGATGTTTTTATAAGTTTAAACTTTAGAGATGATGGCCGTGTTTATGCCGTTGAAGCTGATATGAATGGCATTACTTGTGAAACTTGTAATGGCGATGGACGCGTTGGTGCATACACATGGCCTGGCCGTTCAATGTTCTATGGTTTGAATACATCGTCAGTTGACTTCTGTGGTTACAACAATACATTCATTGGACATAAAGGTTTGTTATCAAACTATGGTCATGACGCTATCATCTTCGGTAAACATAATGCATGTGGTAACCGCGAATATGATATGTGTATTAAATGTTCAGGCGAAGGCCGTTTAACATGTGAAACCTGTAATGGTGCTGGTAAAATCATTGGCCATCCTTTGGTTGAATGTTCGTGCTGCAATGGATTTGGCTATGTCAATTATAGCGCTTCATACTGTACATTATGTAATGGCGAAGGTTATGTAAACGGTGAACTGTGCTACATGTGCAACAATACACGGTATGATTTGCCGGGTATTAATGAATCGTCATGCTCAGCGTTTATATCTGGATATGATGCCATTTATGATTGCCCAGTATGTTTAACAAAAACACAGATTCTTGATGAAAACACACTTCAACCAGTTGACTGTCCTGACTGTGATGGCTGCGGACGTGAGCCGTGCGTTATCTGTGCCGGCGCAGGATTTATTGAAGGCTATGAACATCCTCTCGCTACTTCTGCATGTCCAACGTGTTCTAATACATTGATAAAATGTGACTGGTGTAATGGCCAAGGCTATTATGGTAAATACATTAAATGCGAAACCTGTGATGGCACTGGCGTATTCAACGGCGAAAAATGCCCAGCATGCGACGGTCACGGATTCCTTAACGATATCTGTAAGTATTGTAATGGCGACAAACAAGTATGTAAAACATGTGAAGGTTACGGCGATGTGACCTGTGATGTTTGTGAAGGAACATCAATAATTGACTGCCCTGAATGTAACTCACCTAGTTTGGTTAAATGCGATCTTTGTGAAGGTGAAGGTTATGTAGATGGCGAAACCTGTGCTCAATATGTTGGCGAATATAACGCAAAAACTTATGCCGACTGGGCTAAGACTATTGAAACTGAATCCGATGCTAATTGTCCGTTCTGTAATGGAACCGGCCTTGAACCGGCACATGCAATGATAAGATATTCATTAGCCGATAGTCGAGATCTTCCTTTATCAGATGAATACTATGCCTATCCAGAACCATCAGAAAAAACTACTAAGTACATCATTGTTGCTGCTGATTTTATCAATGGTGCAGATATAAGTGCCAATGCGCGTGTAATGACTGACGCGTATGAAATGTACAGCTATACCATTAAAGAAAATGTCGTTGGTCCTGATGGTGAAACTACTACTGTTTATAACACTGTTGAAAAGGAACGCCAACTATTTGAAACTATTGCTGTTGCTGATAGCGACGAAGCATGGCTTCGCCCAGTTAATGACATCTGGCAAATGAATAGCAAGTTACTTAAAGATACTGTTAAATATGGTGCTTCTCCAAAGGTATTTAATTCGGTTGCTGAAATTAATGAATTTATCAATGAACATGCCGATCGCGTGTTCAGCTGGCAGCTAGGCGGATATATAGACGGCTGGGAAAATTATGGTATACCTGATTGGGAACTCATTGACGGCGTGAACCTCGATGAAACAACTACACCAGCCGATTATTATTTTGAACCATATTTCGGCGAATATAGAACTTTGCTGTTTGTATTATCCTATGATTCATGTGTACCCGAATATAACTGTACTCATTATGATTCTTTATATGATAATTTGATTTACTCAAACAACTGGTTTATGACACTAAAGAAACCGTTTAACGGCTATAATGAAGAAGTTAACCCCAGCCAGTATCATAAAAGCTACATTACTTTTAAAACTGAAGCAGAAGCTGAGGCTGCATTGCTATCAATTACAACTGAATGTAACAACCAGCGCATCGAGCCAAGCTACTTTGTTGAGAATGCTTCTGACAACGAGGTTATAGGTCATGTATGTACGCATTGTCATGGCACAAAACGTGCAAACAAATTTAAGTATAAGTGTCCAAAATGTAGCGACATTTCTGAATATAGAAATACGCCGTTAATCGTTAAAACCATAACACCGGATGAAGGTGATGTAGATCCATGGACACCGGAATATCCAGTACTGTTTAAGAACTTCTATACAGAATCAGCAGGATTTGGCAACATAAATCCTAACATTAACTTATTAGGAAGACACGCATGCGAACTTTGTGATGGCCTTGGATATGTTAGCCGTGAGCAACGTGTTGAATACCTTGGTGAACAATTTGAAACTCAATATGAAACGATTTTGCATGATCCGCATGCATGGTACAATTACATTGACAAGAAATATGACTATGGAAAATCTACAGTCGGCGCTGAACGCGGCATTCCGCAAATGCTTTTCATTGGTACAGAACCTACTTCCGGAAATCGTGCATATCTTGAAAACTGGATTTCGCCAAAATTGCATCCGATGATGGGTTTATCTTCTATGTGCCCATGTTGTAGTGACATGTTTAATAAGTTCTTAACACCGCAAATCTTTAACTGCGGTGAGGAAGACATTTACGGCTACTCAACATACAAGAACAAGAACGTCCATGATCGGATCTGGCCTAGCGTTGGTTCAGAAAAAACAGACTTCCTGCTGGAAATGGGCGCTGGCTCACTTTGCACAACATGTAACTTTAATAATCGTTCACGTTTACAAACTATCAAATGTTTTGCTTGTCATGGTCGCGGCGTTACGGTTGACTCAGGCAGAATCTGTGAGAATTGTCGTGGTACTGGTAAACTGGACAACGCTGTATGCAACCGTTGTAATGGTACTGGTCTGAATCCAAATGTTACTTGTTCCACTTGCGGCGGTAAAACAACAATAGAAATGGAAATTAACTTAGGTTCAATAGACTGTCCTAACTGCATCGGCGGTAGTGTAACATGCGAAGACTGTAACGGTATTAAACATTGGTACTGTACTACATGCGGCGGCGACGGCGAAGTTGAGTTCCAACCAACTATTGCGTATGAAGACGGTAAAGTCGTTGCTGTTGGCGATGGCTACTTCTACAAGAACATGATGCTTGACCAAACTACATTTGATATGTATCGCGATTACATCAACATTCGTCCGGATGATAACTGTGACTTGAATGTTGGACAATACTTAAAGAAGATGAATCTGTTCTCAGTTGAAAATAACGGAAAATTGCTTGTGCATAACAACAACTATGACCAAATTCCTGACCCACATGTTACTCATAACATCGCAAGTAACTTCTTCGCGGTTCGTAGCTGGGCTAAGTACAATGAACTACAAGAACGCTTTGCTAATCTGCAAAACGGCTGTTATGCTCCTGATGCAATTTACTTCACCAAGCGTACTGCACATAATGAAGAATGGAAACTTCGTATTCGTGAACTTGACTACCTATTGAACGATTCTTACATTAAGACCAACGCATCAATGCTAAAGACTGCCGCGCTTAACCAAGCCATCTACGACTTCCATCGTAAGAATACAACATTCTTGCTAAGACTTGGACCTATCATTTACTATTCATGGAAGGGTCGTAAAGGTATTAAGGGCGGCAAGGGTCTTAAGGGTCTTAAAGGCCTCAAGGGTATGAAAGGCTTTAAGGGTATGAAGGGCGTTGGCCGTATCATCAACAACACATTCGTTGCCTTCAAGGGTCAAACTCTTGGCATTAAGGGTGCAGGTGCTGGTATGAAGGGTCTTAAGGGTCTTAAAGGTACTAAGGGATATGAAAACCTTGAATTGCATATTACTGGAATTAGAACTAAGTTCTACATCGCCGACATTCTAGCAGCAGTAAAACAAGAATTTGGCCGTAGCATTTCTAATACAGGTAACCTTGGTAAGAACTCGGAAACTTATACATTCTATTGCCTGAATGGCGACCCGTCTGAAAACCTTTACTTCAAGGGTGTTCGCCTTCGTAAGATGGCAAACGGCAACTATCAGACACTTAACTCAGTAAAGGGTGTCAAGCCTGCTCAGGTTCAAAGAATCGTTTATAAAGACAACGGGTATAACGGTGAATACGGTGTTATGAACTTTGACTATGCATACGATAACCGATTCCTAGCTTAAGCAAAAATAAATTCCAATCTCAATCTCTGCCGTATAAATATCATATATGGCAGAGATTTTTACGAAAAATTCAAGTGGCGAAGTTCAGAAGTTAGGCGATGTCAGCAATGATCAGCTCGCCCGTATTAAGAACGATGCCAACATAAGTGACATTAAGGGATACCTTAGTGAGTTTTGGACTGATAAGAAAAAAGGTAAGTTAAGCGACATGGATGAACGCCACGGCGCTATCCTCGTAAAAGATCTTAAGGCAGATCCTGCTGACTTCTTTAATCAGCTCAAGAAGAATACATTCACCTTCCAAGACTTCGGTCCTTATTCATGGAAGGCGTTTCTTAAACACGCTAAGATTGACCAAATGGTGTCTGACAAGTATCTAGATGACGCTTTAGCAATTCGTTCAGGAAAACGTCCTGAAATTGGTAAAGGTGAGTTCTTGTTTGTCGCTTCGTTCAGCAACATTAACTTTGCATCTGAATCTGGTGATTTAGTTGACAATGATGGCAACCGTATTGAGGTCAAAGGTACACATGCTAATCTTGGCAGTGATGGTTCTCAATATGAACAGTTCAGTTCAAAGATCATGACTTCCATTTATAGCGCATTTGGTACAAACGGACCTGCAAGAACCGAAGACGAAATGGACGACAATAAAAAGCGTTCACAGGATCTTACTTTAGCGGTAATTGATGATTTACAGGATAAGATTGTCAAGAACCCGCAAAAAGCAAAGCATGTTATGAAAATGCTACAAAATCGTTCTAACCATAGCGAGGGTCTCGCTAACAAGATGGTCGAGTTGTTCAACAGCAAACATAATTTAAAGCTTGTAATAGCGGCTAGTCATCTTTTAACCTACTGTCAATTTCAGAAGGCCAATTACATTTTAGCTTTGAATGATAATGTTTACTGGGGGTTCACCGCACCTAAAAATCTAGAAGATGCTTATGAGATAATGACACATTTCAATGTCAATGCGTGGGTGACTGGTAACCGTGGCATTTCCATAACAGTAAACAATGGTAAATCATAATGGCAGAGCCGAAAGAATCAGCAAATAAAACAATCATTGGTAGTGGCACCGTTGGCGGTTCATATGTAAATTTGCAAGTATGGATTGGTGACCCGCTTGAACCCACAAAAGGTATGACTATACCTACTGAAAGTATTGATAGTTTTTCTGTGAAAGAAAACCTCTTTACGCTTTTGCCAACGCTTGAGATGCATATTCAAGACAAAGGCAAATTCTTTATGAACCATGCATTGTGCATCGGCGATATGATTAACATTGAAATGGCACCTTCGCCTGTTACTAAAGACGCCGATCCTGATGAGCAAGAGGTTGACCCTTACTTGATATGCAGTTTCATTATTCAGACTGTATCATGTGTACCTGATAATGAAAACAATGCGTTCACTTATATCATAATGGGTATCTATGCTGCGCAGCCTTTGATTAACGAAATTTCGTTTTATCCAACAAAGGGACCGCTTGGTGTTTCAGCGATGTATGAAAAGGTTGAAAGTGATAAAGTCATTGACATAATGGCAACTGAAGCTGGTCTTGGCCTTGTATGTGATTGTGAACCAAACGACAAGTCATATTGGTTGAACGCTAATGAAACGCGTGGTGCATTTATTGAACGCATCATTGACCATGCTTGGGTTGGTGAGGGTAATGCTCCTGTAATTTTCACCGATGTAACTGGAACAATGCACTATACATCAATCAAGAACTTGTGTGAAAACTTATCAGGTATTACATTTGCTGATTTTGCGTCTAACACAAGTGGCAGCACACCTAAGAAATCGCCGACGATTCTATTTAGTCAAGCTAGATGTTTGAATGCAGGTGGTCCTATTTTCAATCGCGGTGGCTATTCTTTAAAGTATTCATTAACGAATCCTTATAACAAGTTAGGCATTGATGAAAAAGAAATGCCGCGCTGGGGTGTTAATGGTATTGCCGGTGTCGTTAATGCAGGCATAGGATCTGATACATACGGCGTTAAAGACCGCGGCGAAGGCTGGCGTGAAAAAGTATACACGCAGAATAAAAAGTTCCTAGCTGGTGTAAGCAATAAACAAGCGTCTGAAATGGATAACATCACGATTCATCAAGATGGTGGTATGTGGTTTGATGAACTGCATATACATTATAATATTGCACCTAAGCATAATGAAATGGTTAGACGATCATTCTTTAGCAATTTTATAAATGTAACCGTTGATACTTCAAGACAAGGTTCATTGTATGATAAGTCTGCCTATCGTCCTGAATTAGGTAACATCATTGATGTTGACTTCTCATCGTCCATAAATAACAAAATAGACGGAATCCATTCAGGACCATATTGTGTAGCTGAAATCGTTCATAAGTATCGTAAGAAAAAACCATATACACAAAGCATTACCTTTGTGAATGATGGTTACTTCGGTAAATAATGTGAGGTGTTAAAATGACTGATGTAGACCAGTATAAAGCAATTCTTGACGGTGACCCCAAACCAATCGTTGATGATCTTGTTAACCATCAAAAGACTGCACCTGAGCTTACTCGCTGGACTGGTAAGGTCGTGAATAATGATGACCCTGAAAAGCTAGGCCGTTGTCAAATTAAAGTTATTGGTTTTTACGATTCTATTCCAAATGAAATGCTGCCTTGGGCTTGCCCTGATATTCAGTACATGGGTAGCAAGTGTGGCGGACAGATTATTCCTGAACTTGATACGATGGTTAGAGGTTACTTTGACAAAGGTGATGTCCAGCGTCCATTCTTTGACTCAATTGCGTTCAATGCCTATAATTCTGAATCTGAATATACTGATAGGAAAAACAGCTCAGATTATCCGCATAAGATGGTTCTGCTTGAAACTGATGGCGGTGACTTCTTAACCTTAAATCGTAAAGACGGCACGCTTGTATTTACTCATAGAACGGGTACCATGTTTATGATTGATGACAAAGGAAATGTTACATTTCAGAATGGTACAAGCGACAGTCCTAAAATGAATATACAAGTCAATGGTGACTGCAACATTAATGTATCAGGAAACCTTAGTGCTTATGCAGGTGGAAGTATCACCGCCGATGCAAAAGGCATGATTGATGTTGGCTCAGCACAGGCAAAACAGTTTGTTTGTAACACGCCGAACTGCTTCATCTGTGGTGCTTTACATTCAACACAGCAGCAAGTAAGGGTATAAATATTTTATATGGCTGGTAAAGTAAGTATAAAAAATTGGTTTGAACAAAAATCAGTAAAGCTATCTGATTCATTCCTTGTCGAGTTTGACGGCAATGAATCTTTTAGATGCGCAGGTTTTAGCATTCCAAAAGTTGCTGAATGGAATGAAGAAGTTCATAAGTTTGGCAATACAGCCCATAAGATTCTTATACCTAAGATTGACATATTGCAAGAATTAACGGTTGAACTGTTTGAAGGCTATACCAAAAAGACAACCGGTGGGGAAACATTAAAGACTGCATGCCAGAGTTTTTTCTGGAAAATCGCTACTGGCGGTTTTACAAATGGGCGAGGCTATGTTAACTACAGCGATTATGATGCAACAGGTTATAATAAACTAAAAGGTCAATATCAATTCAGCAAGCCAGATTTTGAAAAAGTGACGATTTACATCTTAAACAACAGTTTAAACAAAGTTGTTTATAAGTATGAATTCTATGACTTGTTCTTAACCAAATACACGCCGTATGAGCTTTCATATAGTGATGAAGCTATTACTAAGTGGTCGCTATCTTTCGTCTTTAGTAAGTTTATCAAATCGGTACCTGATGACCCTGATGATGGAGTTGTTAAATGATATCTTGTGGACAATTCTTTCGCTTTAGACCTCACCTACCGTTTCGTTTCGTAGTTGACTTTTTTACTGACAAATATGTTAACTCACATAATTTAGGTTATTTCGTTTCTAGCATTAAAGTAAATGCGCCAGAGGTTGATACAACAACCGGCGCGTTTTATTTTGGTGATGGTTATCGTACTATACCATTAGTTGACCCATCAGCAAAAACTATTAACATTACTTTTGAAGAAACTGATGATATGCGGGTGACTAAATTTTTTGATGGTGTAATTGCTCAGCAACGCTTTGGCTTGCCTTATGTAATACAGATTGGCGTTACCGAATTTGAAGAACGAATGAATGTTCCAGTTAGAGCTATGCTCTATTCATGCGTACTTGCTAATTATGAAGAAGGCGCATTCTCACGAATGGGCGGCGTTTCTATCGTTACTATATCAGCGACGTTTAATGTAATGAGTGAAAAGCCATGGGAAGCAAATACAAAGATCAGTGCTGGTAAGCAAACACAAGATATTGGTATACCTGATAATGTGTTTTCTAAATTACAATCAGAAGCATCTAGTGTTGTTTCTTCACCGGCTATTGCTGTGCTAGATGAATGGAATGCAAAGTTTAATGAGGACTTAGTAGAAGGTAAACAACGCGAAGAACGAGAAAAGGCTGAAAGACGAGAACGCCGTGGAGGCGGTGGTGGAAACGGTAGCGGATTTGGTGGTAGCCATGCACCTCCAGGAAAACAACTTGCTGCAACCGGTGGTGTTGGCGAAAAAGGAGTTACTCACGCTGCTCTTATGGAAGCTGCTAAAGCTGAGTTTACTGGTACTAATGGCGCAAACAGAACAGAAGGCCGAGTTGATATGGTTTACTTTAATTCATTAGATGGCGGTACACAAAAGCTTAACTTTGGTATGGGTAACACACAAAAATATCTTGAAAACCTTGGTCTTAAGAACTCAAAGTTTACTATTGAAGCAACCATTGACGGCAAGAAGGTTTCTTTAACTGGTACTATGCAAGAATTGACCGAAAAGGTAAAAGTGTATGGACATGCAAACAGTTCAGCAACAGCTTGGAAAATGGATAAAGCAACAACTGATATGGTGACTGCTAAATCAATGGGTAACATTGCTACTAAGATGGAAAAAGCATACAACAAAGAAATCCTGGCGGCGATGGATAAAACAACGCTTGGCGGTCTTGCACATATTGAATATGGTTCAGGCGGTGCTTCAGCAACGCTTGGACGATATATGAATAATCATAAGGATGAAGTTATTGCTGAACTTAAGAAAAATAATGGTATGCTTTCTGATGACTTTGTCAATAAAATGATGGCTGACAAATCAGTTAAAAGCGTGATGTATAGAGAATATACAATTAAGCAAGGTGAACATGCAGGCGACCGTATGGCAGTTGATAGACGAGGACGACTAACCGGTAAATCTGGTCACTCGCTGCGTAAAATCAATTAAGACTAAAAAGGCTAGGGTTTTGCCCTAGCCTTTTGAATTTTTAAACTGCGGGTTTGGTAATGATGCCAACAATGCTTGGCGGAATACCATCAGGAATATCCTTAATGTCCATACCGATGATCTTTATCTTTACCTTTTGTTTCAAGAAGTTGTAATTGTTTTCGTCCTTCTTCATCATTCGTTCATTAAGCTCAGTAAACTGCTTATCTAACTCATCTGATGCTTTTTGATATTCAACCGCCATTTCAGTAATCTTAGGCTGATCATTTTCATCAAACTTTGGATTGCCTTGTTCATCACGGTCAATGTACTGCATAACGATCTTTTTCATACGCTGACAGTAATCAATATACTGAGCATCATTTTGTTCGTTATACAGGCCTTCTTCAATCTGACTGTATGGTTGGCCTAGCATAATAACATTATTATAGACTAACAAAGCAAATTCGGCAGTAAACTTCTCGCTTTCCAGATTATCCCTGAAATACTTATAAGCCTTTTGAATTTCAAAAAGACCAATTTCAATTTGTTTTTCCTGTAGCATAAAACTCCTAAATGTATAAGTTATTTATTCAAGGAATCTGGAGATTCCTGATAGACCGTCTGTAGGATCGTCAATCGTATTGATGTTGTCAAAGTAGTCAAGGCCGCTAACCATTCGTTTTTCATTTTCACGGATTTGGTTCAAACTCAAGATGATACTGTTTGTAGCAAGCTGGGTAACAAAAGCAAAAGCACTCGTGCCACGAGATTCATCATAACGGTTAATGTAATTCAAAATACAGATAAGAGCGTCCTGAATAATATCATCAAGATCTTCTGGATTGCGTAATGATGTTCTTAGCTTGAATGAATTGATACGGCCATTGATAATCAATAGGAAGTATTCGCACATTTCATTCTTAATCTTTTCAAACTCAAGATCAAACTTTCGGCGTTCTTCCGGAGTAAATTCAGCGTATCGTTTTTGTAGAGCTTCAATGGTCTTAACTTTATTGACAATGAACTCTTTACCTAGCTTAAACTTTTCATCAGTTACCTTTTGGTTTAAATGCTTGTTGCTCAAGCGCTGCAAGTACGCTGCGCACCAGTCACCTTTATCGTTTATGTTAAGGTTATTGTATAGATTTATAACCTCCCTAAGTCTAGCATTATTTACATAATCAGCCATGATATATTTCTCCTAATTTTTCCTGTTTAAAATATAACAAAAAATGGGATCTTGTACAGATCCCATGATTTTTTTCCGAAGTACTTAATGCTAATGTCCGTGGTATTTAGCCGAGTACTTGGACTGCATAGCAGCGGACTGAGCCTTGGCTTTTGCCTCTTGTTTCTGCATTTCCTCGTTTTCTTCCTTAACCATGGCGTTAGTGACATCCTGAATCATTTCAAGTTCAGGCCATGACGTATCGTCTGGAATATAGCAGCCAACATACTTCGTTACACGCAGTATTACGTTGATAATGTTACGAATGTTCATTTGACCAAAAAGACCATCATCAGTAATGACAAGTAACATATGATTATTGCGGCCACAGTTTTTACATGGGAAATCAAATTCCAAATTGAAACCAGCTTTATACTGACTGCAAATCGCCGATAAGTAAGCATAATCATAAGCATTTAGGTTCAATACATATTCAATTGGATTTTCCACGCGTAGCATACGGGCAATGAACTCAATCTCCTTGTCTTCATATACAAGGTCCAGATCTTTAACTGTTGCCATTTTTAAAGTTAGCACCTGTCTGCTTTTGGGTAGGAACACATCAGTTGGCGGCGCTGATAGCTGCAACACTGGAATATCGTCTAATAACAGTTTCTGCGTAAAAGTAGACCCACAGTTCTGACACTTGATGTTGAATGTATATCCATTTTCTTTCATAAATGAGTTTGCGCGTAGCCAGAATGCCAAGTATAGTCTATCGCATAATAACAAATCTTCAATTGGAAATGTCATATAGAAGCAACGGTCAATAATTTCATTGATAACTGCAGTCGCTGTATATTCATTCAATAGCGCCAGAAACTTAACATCCTGAACAGTTAGAAAGCGCCCCTTGATTACTGTGCCCTCAGGATATAGCAAGCCACGGCTTGGCAGATCATTCAGGTCAACCTTTAGATAATTGTATTTACTATCTTGCGTTAGCAAAGTTCACTCCTATTGTCCCGACAAAAACACCGCCCGGACAGGCTACTGGTGTAACTGGAATTGGGTCACCTATTGCTGGTGTTGGCACAGGCGGTATTGACTTTACTGCGTTCAACAATAAAGTGCTTTCTTGTTCTAGGAAGGATTCAGGCGTGATAGTGGCGGTTTCAGGGTCTTCTTTCATAGGCGCGCCCATTGCCTTGGCCCACGCAACTAATGCTCTTCCAGCCAGCTTAAAATGCGACGTAACCAAGGCTGGAATCCCCTGCCCACCAATCAATGCAGGAACAGCAATTACTTTACTAAAGTTCATCGCTATCTTCGTCCCCACCAAGTCAAACAAGTTCTCGAAGCTCTTTTCAGCGTCACCGCACCACATAGCACCCTTTACTTCCATCAAAGTAAAACGAAGCATCTTAGGTACGAAGTAGCCAGCCATCGGCACAGTATATGGAATAGTGACGCCTACGGGCGTAATGCAGTTTCCATTGACATCTAAGCACGGCTGCATAAGTGCAGTCTCCAGTTCCATCATCCATTCATTCAGCGCTTCCGTCGTAGCCTTCAAGTACCATTCATTATCATCTGAAATACTTTTCGGTGGATTCAGATGTCTTTTCATATGATCGGCAAATGCCATATTCACCTCACTTCAAACAAATGTATATATTGCTAGTTCAGTCCAGCCCAGAAGTTCTGGTCCGTAATACCCATGCCAAACGGACTGTTACCACCAAAGTCAGCGTACATCGGCGGCGGCAAAGCGTCATCGTATCTTTTCGCCTCAACGACCTTCAAGCCATCAAGATCAACCTCCGGCTGAGTAAGACAGTAAGCAGCCCAGTACAAAGCACTAACAAGGTCGTCATGCTTACCTGCGGCGCCTTTGAATACCATCGGCGATACTTCTTCAAATCTAGAAAGCTCGTCAATAGTATCGCTGTCAACCAATGTCAAGTGCCCCTTCTCAATCATTGTTTTCAAAATTTTACACGCATCAATTTTCGTATTTCTATCAGCTCGTGTACCCAAGTTCCCGTGTCTATCCGTACTTACCATATTTCCATCGCCAATGTCGTAGTACAAAGCATCAGCGACACTTCTACCAATATCATTATTCTCAATGACATACAGCGCGTTATTGTACCATTCACTAATGCTATGAACAACTTCAGCAAAGTCCTCCGCTCGTATCGTATTTCTACGATATACAGCAACTTGCTGATACTTATCCCTTCCAAATACTCGTATCACCTGAACAACAGAATAGTCACCTGCATTACCCATAGCGCTATCCACTCCCATCACATACATCGCATTCTCGACAGGCTCCTCGTAGATATTCATATCATAACCATACTTGTACCCCACAGGATCCCTACTCGTCAATCCATCAATAATGTCACCATCTATCAAAGTATCACTAGAACCAGCAAACTTACAGTTGTGCGAACTTACTTTATCAGTCAGATACTCCAGTCCTTCTACGTCTACCGGGGTATATACCACATTTTCCCCTATATCAAACAATTCTCGTACAATAAAATTCCCACTCTCGTTATACAGTTTATCCCCTATATCTAAATCTTTCAATTCTTTCCATATAACGCTTTTTATCCCATTGACCATTATCTCAATCTTTACTCTATGATCTTCACTCCCCTCCAATTCAAATGTATTATTGAAATCATCAGTATATAGCATTCTAATACATTTTGCTTGTTTTGTAGAAAATCCATTGAATTTTCTGAACCCTTTCGCAGTCAAAATCTCCATATCTTATATTTTCCTTATATAAAAACAAAAAACACAATAGTCTATTGAACTATCGTTTCTCCGTTTTCTCACTTGTTCAATAAACCGTTACCTAGCTGTGCATTACTTGTACACACCTCGTACACATTGGGTTTGCTAAATGTACAACTATCTTTGTATTTATACCTATATACCACCTATGAAATGAATGAGCTATCTATCTGCTGCTTCTTAAACTATAGGGGTAATAAAGACTGCTGTATGTGCTTTTGAAACGCAGGGGTACTAAAGAGCTGCATTGCTTGCTTGGGTATCTATACGGCAACCGCAAAACATAATTTAGCTCCGATGATGTCCTCGGAAGAGATCGGAAGCAGCACCGCGGAAAAAAATTCTTGTCAAGGGTAGACTGACGAAAAATATGAAAAAATGTCTTAAAATGCCGGTGACGCCGTAAACTATGAAAAAATATGAAATTTTTCCCTATATACCATTGCCAGACCGGCTGGAAATTGTTGTATTATAACTGTTGAAACAATAGAGGTTACTATGATATTTGAAATCAACTTCACCAATGAAATTTCCTTTGAAAAGGGCTGGACTGAACTTGAAATGCTTTGCTCTCAGTTGATGGGCGACATGAAGCTCGCCAAGGGCGTTGCGCATTTCGCTATTGTTGAACTGGAAGAAATTGACGACACTGTCGCTTTGATGAAGACTTTGAAGGAAATGGCAAATAAGAATATTCACTGGCAGTTGACCGCTAACTGGTGGAATAACACTGACGAGGAGGGCTAGAACTATGTTTCTTTTCGTAATATCCGTTGGTTGGATTTGTATGGGTCTTTTTGCTTTAAGTTGTCCAAATCCTACTTTACAAAAAATGACAGTCTAATTTGCTTGCTATTCTATTGATTGAATGTGGATGTATTGGTGCCGGTATTGCTCTGTTCAATCTAGTCCAATAGTTTATGGAAAAATATGAAATTTTTCCCTATATACCATTTACAAGATCGGCAAAAGATGTTATATTTGAATTGTTGAAATAATTGAGGTACTGAACATGACTGTTAAGGAATTGCTTGAAAAACTGAAGAATGCGCCTGAAGACGCTGAGGTCACGATTGGATATGCTCATTTAGGTTATAGAACCACTAAGGATGTTGAGGATGTTGCCTTTTATGAACGTCACAACGTTGTTAATCTTATGACAAAGGGTTACAAGTAGGAGTTTTGAACTTATCAAAGAACTGGAAGCTCGAAAATGAAAAACTCAAAATCTGAATATGCATATTATTACGTCGCGTATACTGTCAACGAATATGGTAAGTTAGCCATCGTGCCTAAGTATTTTCATACAGTTGATGCCGCTAAAGAAGAAATGAAATTGCACAGTAATTTCTATGAAGAAAAGGGAACAGGCTTTATCTATGGGGTTAAGTTTACGGTTCCTGTAGAAACTGTTTGTGTGTTTCAAAAATAAGACATAAAACTATGAAGAACAACAAGAAAGATAGGTTTGAACATCATTTGATGGAATATAACCGTAAGAAAATGCAACTACATCAGCGTTATCAAGCCGATGAAATTACTACTGAAGAATGGCTCGTTCTTTTAAAAGAATTACAGAATGAATACGGCGTTAATAGTACAGGTAAAGACTATGTGAATTTCTGTAAGTGGTTACGTCTGATCGGCCATAGTAATCATGGAAAGTGTAATATCAAGAACGATCGCAATCGTCGAGTTGTTGGCTACAAGAAAATGGTCAAAAACAAAAAGCAGAAAGATTTTGACAAGGTTGAAAAGAAACTCCAGGAAGAAGAGGACTAGAACTTATGGCTGCAAATAATCCTACATATTTAAACAAAATTCAAAATGGTACTGTAAATCTTATTCAGCAACAAGGAATTTCATATATCATTTATTCTTTCAAAACAGCTGATCCCTCCGAAGATTGGCCGTATCGCTGGAATAAACGTAATAAGAATTTTGACTGGTGCGAAATGTCTTTGACTTATAATCAAGTAAATAAAGATATGGCTGCAGCTTTGGCTCAAGATCCAGATTGTCAGATAATTGCATTTGACCCGTATTACTATCTTGTTGTACGTGATAAGATTGAAACAGACTGCTACAATGCAAATAATCCTGGAGCAAACCAATCTTACATGTATCGTGAAAATAACGATCCCAATTTTAACTATATGTAAAAGGATTAGAACGTATGACTACGCATGAAGAACATCTAATAGAGCTCTTTGAGAAGTCTGAAAAGGAATCTATTCCTGGAACAGCGTATTTTGAAGCATTGACTGACTTTGCTGAAATCTGTTTCAATACAGCAAAAGCTGAAGGTAAAGAACTTACCATTGCAGATATTCATTCATATATCCACGCAGCGTACCGTGTAGGTTTTGAGCGCGGATATAAGGCTGGACGCGAATACGAGCAGGAACTGAAGAAACTTGATGCTGAAGACTAAAAAAAATGAACTTTTTCATTTTTTCCTTATATACCATTGACAAGTTCTTTTGAAATAGTTATATTTTACTCGTAAAACAAAATAAACAACAACTGAGGATTTTATGGGTACCTGCAACTTCGCCCGTCACATTGTACGCCGCCAGAATAGCCGTGGCGCCACTGTCTATGCCCATTGGTACAACTTTCTGCGTTATATCGCTGATCATCCGAACTGCACGCGTAAGAGCTGCAGTGACGCTTGTAAACCGGTTAGCTGGTACGATCAGTGGGCCACCAACACCTGGAGCGAAATGGTAAAGCAGGGGTTCATTAAGAAAGAACGCTGTGGCCGCAACTTCACGTACAGTATCACTCGCGAAGGCTTGACGCTGCTTGATGAATGTGGTATGAAGGATTATGACAGACAGCACCCTAAGACAGGTGAAATCGTATATGCTCTTTTGTAAAGAAAAATCCATTGACGAGGTACTTATGGAATTTGCACGAATGAAGCGTGCTATTGATATTGCTCAGGCCGTAGCGACACAGTTCAACTGGGAACCGGTTATCTCATACTCCAGTGATAGCAACAGCGTAAAACAGGTGATTTTGTTCAACCTCAATGGTTGTCCAGAAATCAAGGAATTGCTGACAGAAGCTCGTAGCCTGGCTAGCGGCATGAACACTGAACGTAAAGTCAATGGCAATTATACCGTGCTTTCAATTTGTCCTGATGACGGCGACTTCAAGATCTCTGAGCTGATCGTAACGAAAGACGCTGCTGTGAAGATGTTCATTGAAAAGTCGCTGGGCCTTGACCCGGGTGATGTGCTGTGTGACTCTAAGTGGTCAAAATGGACTCAAAAGACTGACGCTGAAATTATTGAATATATGAAGCAGCAGATCGGTAATTTACGCGATATCTTCCAGATTGCGAACAAGGTCGCTAAAAAGGTCCGTAAGGAAATTGACATCCAGTTTGAAAGTTTCGCCGGCTGGAAGGCAAAATAGGCAACTGCTTAAATTTCATTAAAACAGGCAAATATGAAAAAATATGAAAAAAATTTCAGTTTTTTCACAATATACCATTGCCAAGCTTTGAAATAGTTGTTATATTTTACTCGTAAAACAAAAACAACGCCGCGCTGCGGCAAGCTGGCGCCCCTTGCGCCACCCACTTAACTGAGGTAATCCGATATGAATATCGCTGATACTGTTGAAATGCTCAAGGACTTCCCCGCTGAACTCACCCCGATGATCCGTGGCGTACACGGCACTGGTAAGACTGAAGTTATCCGTATGATCTCCAAGGATATCTGGGGCATGCGCTGCGTTGAATTGCAGGGCTCCCAGCTCTCCGACGTAGGTGACCTGATTGGCCTCCAGAAGATTATTGAATTTGAGGAAGAAGAAGAAGTCGTCGGCGAAGACGGCAAGGTGACCAAGGTCACTGTTAAGCGCCAGGAAACCCGCTGGATTCCGCCTTACTGGTTCCCGAAGGACGGCAAGGCTATCACCCTGTTCCTGGACGAATTGAACCGTGCTGCACCTCCTATCAAGCGTGCTATGATGCAGATCGGTAACGACCACAAGATCTTGAACTTCACCCTTCCGGAAGGCAGCCGCGTCATTGTCGCCTGCAACCCGGACAATGAAGGTGACTACGATGTTGAAGAATTTGACGACGCTGAAAACGACCGTTACTGGCACATGGAGTTCACCCCGTCTTTTGAGGAATGGGAAACTCACATGCGTAAGCTCGGTGCACTGGATTGGATCGTCACCTACTTCGCAAAGCACCCCGATGACCTGGACCCGTATGCAGCCAACAAGGAGAACAAGATCCGCGGTGGCGCCAGCAACGCCTCCGGTATCATTGAACCGGCTAAGCAGAGCCGCCGTTCTGCAACTCGCTTTGACAAAGTTGTGAGGGCCAAGCTTGAGGCTAACCCGAGCGCCTTTGAAGGCACCCATGGTCTGGCAATGCTCCAGATGCTCGCTGCTGGTTACTTCGGCAGCGCCATTGCCAAGAAGATCAAGGACTGGTACATTGAAAACGGCCAGGGTCTGAAGCCGAGCGACTTCATCATCGGCAGTTGGAAGAAGAACAAGGGTGAAATTGAGAAGATGGCCAAGTCCGTTCTCAATACCCTGCAGTTCGGTAAGGGTATCTGCGCCGAGCTCGACCGCCTTGAGAAGGCAGGTAAATTCGTCAAGGGTGGCCAGGCCACTGACCTGGCAAAGACCTGCGCCGAAAACTGGGAAAAGTTCCTCACCACTATTCCGGTGGAAACTGCTGCCCGTATTCACGGCACCGCGGTCCAGGCTGCCCGCAACAACAAGGAGAACTGGGTTCCGGTTATCTCCCACGTGAATACCAAGGTCCGCGACCTGTACCTTGACCTCGCTGACATGGACGTGTAAAAGCGTCCAGCGGGGTTTCCCCTTTAATCAATACCTCAGTTGGGGGCGCCGGTAAAACGGCGTCCCTTTTTGTGTAATTAGCAGCAGATTTATTACAGTTTTTTACATTAAACCTCTGTGGTTGTGTTGTTCTAACTGGCGCTGTATAATTGCCTGAATGGCGCCGGTATTACAGTTTTTTGAAAAAAATTTCATATTTTTTTTGATAAATCCATTGAAGACGGCTCAAATAGTTATTATATTTTACTCGTAAAATTGAAATAGAGGTTTTTATGGCAACTACTCCTGCAACTGAACTTACCTACGGCGAAGCCCTCAACCGTGCACAGGCTCTCATTGGCGAGGCCGTCAAGATTCTCGCGGTTGAACCGGCAGCCATGCAATTCTTCTCTATCCTTGAATTGCAGCCTATCAATAACCAGGAAGTTCAGATGCGGCTGAACACCCGTGACGGCGGTTCAACTGTTTACCTTGAATATAACCCCATCTGGATGTGCCGCATTGACGACCCCTCTATCTTGGCTTATTTCTTCTATTCCGAAGTGATTCGTATCGCTTTGCATCACTGCACCACTCGCCGCGCTTTGCCGGCTCAGTCGCAGTACCTCGCTTCAAACCTCCTGTGCTTTGAAGATCAGCGTTTGCTCTCCAAGTGGCGCACTGAAGTGAAGAACATCCTGTCAACTATTCCTACCCATCAGCAGATCCAGCCGGTCCTCGGACCTCTCGGATTTGTCAAGGACAAGGACTGGTTCCTTGAACGCCTCAAGGCCTACATCGAGAAGGCCATGAACATGAACAAGGAACAGAAGCTCCAGGAAGAAATGAAGCAGGCTGCTCAAAAGCGCAAGAACAAGGCCGGCCAGAAGCCTGACGACAAGGAAGGCAAGGGCGGTCAGGGCAAGGGTGACAAGCCTGAAGATGGTCAGCAGGGTGAAGATCAGCAAGGCGGTGGCCAGGGTGATAAGGACCAGCAGGATCAGCAGAATCAGCAGGGACAAGGTCAGGGCCAGGGCGACGGCCAGGGAGATCAGCAGGGTAACGGCAACGGCCAAGGTGACGCTGATGACGGTGAATCCGATCCTGATGTACGAGGCAACAATACCGGCAACGGAAATGCCTCTGACTGCGCCAAGGCATGTCAGGAATACTTTGACAGCAGCGAAAGCCACGCTCGTACCCAGACTGCAAACTGGGGTGAAAATACAATGGTTGATGAAGAAGTTCAGTCCATTGCCCAGCATATCGCAAAGAACCCTGAAATGTGGGGTAACATGCCTGGCAAGCTCCAGGAACTGATCATCGCTTGCAACAAGTCCAAGTTTGACCCGACGAAGATCGTTAAGCACTTCAAGCAGGAAGTTCAGTCTGAGCTGTTTGAACAGAGCCGTTCCAAGGCCAATCGTCGTAACGAAGATCTGTCTGGCTGGCGCCACAAGATGAAGGCATCTATGGGTTTCTTCACCGACGTGTCAGGTTCTATGAGCGATGATGATGTAGCCATGGGGCAGGCATTCATGACCAACTTCATCAAGCATACCGAACTGTATTACGCTGACTGGGACGCATCCTGCGGTGAAATCCGTCGCATCAAGCGTGACCCGCTAAAGAAGGGTCAGATGGAAGTTCTCGGCCGTGGCGGTACCGATCCGCAGTGCATCCTTGACAAGCTCAAGGAAGAAAAGATGAAGCTCGGTGGCATCGTGGTGTTCACTGACTGTTACTTCAGTTGGCCGCGTCCGGCTAGCAAGTGGGTCAACAAGATCTTCATCATCAGCACCGCTGACGGTGGCCAGCCTCCTGAATGGTGCCGCTTCTTCCTGAACATCAAGGACATTCGTGAATGGTATGACCGTCAGCACTAAGGAGGTGTTCATTATGAACATGCATGATGTTCTTAAAGAAGTTAGCGACAACTGTGGCATTGAGCTCAAGCCAGTGCCATATAATGTTGTCCAGCCAGGCGTCGACTGTATTAGCGCAGTGCAGTGGGGTGCACCGTTCAGGCGAAGTACAGAAAAAAGCTATTATGATAACTTGCTGTGCGTACCATTGACGCAGTTCATGACCACCGATGAGATTAACAGTCTCAGCGGGCTGTTGCCAAAGATCAGCAATGACGGCACAAAAAACGCTGATGATCTGTGGGAAGTAAAGGATGGTGTCTTCTACATGAAAGAATGGGGCCACCCATGGTTACTTACGGCCTTTGCTGATCCTAATACAGAGAACAACAAGCATTTCCTTGAAAAGCTCATGTATTATAGTAGCAAGCGCAACTTCCCGGATGTGCGCTATACGCTGACTGGCCAGAAGTGTGATCTTAGCAAGCTTGAGATCAAAGCCGGTATGCACATGGGCTTTTACAAAAGCGCACGTCTATTCAAGGAAATGGAATATGTATCAGTGTATCATTCTCACAAGAACATGGTGACGAGTCTCACTAACACAGTAAAGAACCTCAAGGAACTTTCTGGTTTACTTGTGCAGGATTACATTGATATGAATAATGCGTATGACCGAGCACACGCTCGCATTTCAATTATTCAAAAGAAATTCTCTATCCTTAAAGAATCTCGTTAATTCTTTTTTATTTTTCTCGTATTATAATTCTTTGTTTGATATCTTGAACCGGAGACAGTAAGCCCGGTTGAGCAAACTGTCTCCGATTTAAAAGTGTCTTTGTTTTGACTCTTTCACCGTATGACGTGTAAGTGGATTTACATGAGAGCTTACGGGACGGTTGCCCTGTACTCCGGCTACATCTCTCAAGACCCGCGGCGGCTATATGATCAACCTGCCGGTTGATCTTCGTTGGAAATTCATTTGCAGCGTCAGTCTCCTTGCTGGCGCCATGACCGCCCTCTACCGATACTCACATTGGGTTGCTGTTCGCTCCGAGGAACGGGTTTACTGATTTTGTTTCAAATTTAACAAAAGTAGTCCAGATTTGGGCTACATCGGATATTTTTCCTTATATATAACGATTTTGGCCGGTTAGTTTTGATAATACCCCAGAAAGTCCGTAAATAACACAATTACAGACGATTATTACAGTTTTTTTTAAAAATTTCATATTTTTTCAAAAAAATCCATTGAAGATCGGCAATATAGTTGTTATATTTTACTCGTAAAACAAAATAACTGAGGTTAACAATGAAATTCACTGAATGCACCGAACTCGCCCGCAAGCACAACGCTGCACTCCGCCGTAAGGCAAAGATCGCCGTTTGGGTTTACAACCTGAAGATGGTTGCCCTCGCTGTTGCCGGCGTCATTGTTCTGTACGGCATGTTGTGGCTCGGTGCTTTCCTTGATTATGTCGCAGGCGTTTAACTTGAGGTATTGAAAATGGAGCTATTGAAATTCCGTACTGGCGACTTTGAGTCGCTCAAGCTCAATGACGGTATTGCTGGCCGCCAGGAATGGTGGACAAAGATGATGCGTCACTTTGAAGAGGCCGACCTCTTTATTCTTCGTTTCAACGCCGACTTCGGCAATGATAAGATCGGCGGTGGCTACCACTGGGAAAAAGGCTGCAACTTCATTGAAATGCCAGCAATTCACGGCGAGTACACCTACGATGAAAACGGCTTGAAGTTCCCCTCGGATGAAGCTTTCGCTTGCTTCGTGCACGAGTGCCAGCACTTTATGCACTTGTATGTTGATGACGGCCGTTGTCAAGCCCCCGGCTATGAAGACTCTTACGAAGAAGATTACCCGTGCCGCCCAGACAATTTTCAAATGACACCTGATATTATGCGCAAGTGTGAGTATGAAGCGTCTTACCGCGCAGTCTTTTACGGAAAGGTGTTCAAAATGTTCCCCGGGTCACGAGTGAACTTTGAAGTCCAGATGGGCAATATGTTTACCCGCGACATTCACTTGTCAGACTTTTGGCACAATGCACTTCAGGAACGCCTTGAGAAGGAACACATTGATCCCAGCAGCGACGAGTTCGGCCCATGGGTCAAAGCACATATCATTTCTAAGGTGAAGTCCATTTCATCTTGGTCAAACCCCAAACACGACTTTCCAGGTATTCTGGAAGATTAAGGAGCTACCTATGAATTACAAACGAATCGTCATGTTGTATGACAGCTATCTTGAAGCAACCCGTCGAGTCATCGCAGCTAACGTTGCTGCGTTGAAAGCCCGTGACACCCAGGAAGCAGCTAAGCAGGCGTATTTGCTAGCGATGCTGAGGGTGATGTATTATGAACAGTTTGATACAAGCTACCAGCCGCACAGCGAAAATGCAGCCTTTATTGCCCATCAGATTGAGAACAGTTGGCAGCTTGTCGGCGTTGCTCGTGATAATTGCGACGAGGCCGGTTTTGACTGGCGAAGCTGCGAAGTGCCAGATTTGACTGCTTATATTAATGCAAAACCGCAGTAATTATTACAGTATTTTTCATTAAACATCTGTAATTGTGTTATAACCGGCGCCACTGTATAATTATTCAAAATAGGAGGAAATTACAGTATTTTTCAGAAAAATGAAGTTTTTTCATATTTTTTGAAAAATCCATTGCCACGCTGCAGAATAGTTGTTATATTTTACTCGTAAAATTGAAACAACTGAGGTTACTATGGAAAAGATTGTCAAACAGCTTGCTAAGGAAATCAATACCAAAGCTTTTTACAAAACTCACGTCACCGTTGACGTCACCGTTCGCAAGGTTCGTCATGATGGCACTGTGCCTGTTGTTTTGAAACTCCGCAAGTACGGACAGGTCGCTTATGATCAGACTTGCAACGGTTTCGCCGAAGCAATTCAAATTCTGAATACTTTGAAGTTCCAACTCGCTTACACCATTCTCGCAGCCTAAAGAGGTAAAACATGACTATTTTGAACATCCACTGCCTTCGCCCTTTGATTCCGACCGGAACCGGCTCCTATTTCCGTAAGGCTGACATCTGCAAGGAATATGACCTGCCGTATGACTACAGCCGCGACTACAACTGCACTCATGAACAGGTTGAATACAAGAAGGCAGTTTGGCTCCAGATGCTGGAAACTATTGAACGCCTCGGTGACAAGGCAACCGCCGCAAACATCCGCGCTGAAATGGGTTGGGGTACAAACGCTAGCCGCAGCCACTGCGACTACTTCAGCACCCTTAAGTACCGCGGTGAAATTGACTGGAGCTACAAAATGGTTGATGGCAAGAAGAAGCCGGTGTACTGCCTAACAAACATTGGCAAGAGTACCATCAGCTATGCTCACAACAAACTGTCAAAGGCTTTGACTGAGGCTGAAAAGCGCGGCACAAAGCGTTTGACCAAGGAAGAATTCGCCGGCATTTGCCGTCGCCGCGTGGTAGCCAATCAGAAGCGTGAAATCATCAAGGAGGCAACCTGTGGCTTCTAAAGCTAAAGAAAGCGAGCGACAGCGCAACGAGCGCATCGCTAGCAGCAACAATGGCAATACCCTCAAGACAAGGGTCGTGTCTTCAAAGAAGAAGTACAAGCGAAACAAGAAAGTGAAAGATGAAGATCATGAATAAACTGACAAAAAATTGGTGATTTTTCCAATTTATCCCTTGACAAGATCGAGTTAAATTGTTATTATTTACTCGTAAATTGAAAATCCACCAACTACGAGGTTTTGATATGGCTACTCCGTTCCGCTTGCTTGACAAAGAAATTCAGCGCAACTTCGCTAAGGACTTCCCCGGCTTTTCCGGCATGGTGTTCAACAAGCTGTTCAGCAAACACGTCTGCACAGGCAAGGATCTGAGAGTCAACGACCTCATGTACGATTGTTACTTTGTCAATTCTTTCAAGGGCATCAGCCGCGAAGACATGCCAGCAAAGGCTCAGGCGCTGCTTGACCTGTTCACTGCAGCTATCCGCAAGGGTGAGATTGAAGAGCGTAAGCGCCAGATCCGCAACGAAGCTGCCGGCCTGATTACGATTGAACAGGCAAAAGAACGTTTCTGGTTCCTCCAGATCGGATACGCCTATAAGAAGATCAGCGTCAGAGCAAAGCAGGTGATTAACTGGGAAACCCGTGAATGCGCCCTTGACTGGAACCGCAACACAGTGTTCCTGAGCAGCTCGGACACTTCCATTGAAATCAGCAAGGAAGATGTATATGAACCCCAGCAGTTCATCACTGCCTACAAGAACCTTGTTGAAAAGAACCTCAAGTGGGCACAGGAACGCCTGGCCATCTTGGGACAGATGCAGGAAATGGGTGAACAGCTCGCTGAGGAAATTTTTTAAATTTTTTCAATGTTTACCCTTGACGGTAAACTGAAAAATTGTTATTTTTAACTCGTTAAAACAAAACAACTCAACTGAGGCAAAAAACTATGGTTATTGACAACATTCTCGCTGCAATTAAGGCTGCCACTCTCAATGCTAACGGTGAAACTCGCGTACAGATTACTTCTACTGGCACTGGTTGCTCTCAGCTCCTCAAGGGTCGCAGTAAGAACTCCTTGAAAGAAAAGACCGGCCTTGATCTTAACACTGTGACCAAGACCTCGGTATTTGAAGCTCGCATCGGCAACATCAGCTACGCTGAAGTCAAGGCTGCCAACGGTTATGAAACTCCGGTGCAGAAGAAGACCGGTGAATACTCTTACGTCCCGGGCTTTGAAGGCATCTTGGCAATGAACAACAAGACTGGCGAATATCAGCTCCGTTACTTTGTCAAGCCGCAGGAAGACAAGCACATCAGCACAAGCTATGTGACCGCCGACGGTGAAACTTTCAACCCGTACGACGAAAAGTACGCCGACTTCCGCAGGGAAAAGAAGGAGATCAGCGAAGAACACGTCAACGACATGGGCGTCCGTTACATCGGGATCGGCAAGATTGTTGAACTCAAAGTAATCGCCTAAGGAGGAACTGTGAAGGTTTATGTTTTGACCCGTACTGACAACTTCGGTGAACCGCGCCGTATGATTGAAGGCGTTTTCAAAACTCGTGAACACGCGGAAGCTGAAAGGCAGAATTTGCTGAAGATGTACAATGCGCCGTCCAAGCTCTGTACTGATACGGAGATTGATGAACGCGAACTTGAGGACTAATCCTCATTTGGTTCTGTAGCTCAGCTGGAAGAGCAGCGCACTTTTAATGCGCGGGTCGCGGGTTCGAATCCCACCAGAGCCACGAAAAATCCTCACAGATCCGAAAGACTAGTGGAACCGTCAATTCTGCTACTTGATTAGGAACCCTGCTGAGGCTATAGAGGCCAGTCTAACTCGAAGTATAATGTAAGACTGCGGACACAGAGGATTCCGGTGCAACTTCCTCTAGGTAAATATCACTGTTGCCTACTGCCGATATAAGTGGCTAAAAATGCGAAAGATTGGCAATGTCCATATTGTAATATAATTATTAAGTCAAGACGTAAATTACATGAACATTTAAAAAATTGTGATGAGAAGGAGAAATTACCAAAAGATTCTTTAGGAAGAGTTATAGTTCCTGGAATAGGCAAAAAGTCAGCAGAGACTTTTAGAAAGAAGGTTGAAGCTGGAGCCGCTGAATATAAAGGACATAAACATACTGAAGAAGCAAAAAAGAAAATATCTGAAAGTCGTTTGCTTGCTTTAAAAGAAGGGCGTGGTAATCATTGGATTTGTCCACATATTCATAGAAGTTATGCTGAACAGTATTTTTACGATGCTTTTACTAATAAAGGTATTTTATTTGAAAATAATGTTTGGTTGTGTAAACGTTACTGTGTAGATTTTTTATTTGGCAATTTTTATTTTGAAGTTGATGGCGAACAACATTTTACTGATGAAGCAATAAAACATGATAATGAACGTGAAAAGTTTTTACTTGAATACGGATATAAATGTATTGCCCGCTGTAGATGGAAAGATTTCAAACAATTAAGCTTTGAACAAAAAGAGAATTATATAAACGGACTGGTAGCCCAACTGGCAGAGGCAAACGGCTCAAACCCGTTCTAGTGTGAGTTCAAATCTCACCCGGTCTATTACAAACTTTTAAAAAGAGGTAAAACATGGCTAAGAAGAACAAGAATACTCCTCGTGAAATGGAAACTCAGGAACAGAAGGAAGCTCGCTGGGCTAAGAACAACAAAATGGCCCGTTCGTTTGCTAAACAGGCTGGCTTGCTGAATAAGGCTATGACTGAACGAAAGGCCGCAAAGAAACCTAAGGAAGACTATTAACCCCAGTTTGCCTTAGTGCTGGAACTGGCATACAGATTGGACTTAAAATCCAAGGCCCGTAATGGGATTGAGGGTTCAAATCCCTCCTGAGGCACTAACCTTTAATTTTACCCAGGTCCGTTAACTGGATGAAACGACGGGACTTCTAATCCCGACCTATGAGTTCGAGTCTCATCCTGGGTATTATCTTAAATTGACCTATGGTGTAACGGTTAGCACGCTGGACCTTGACTCCGGCAGTTCCTGTTCAAATCAGGATAGGTCATTAAAAGGTAATGAAGGTCCGATTCCTTCAAGCAGAGAGAACTGCGATAAAATAAAACTAAAGGGCGGGTAGCTCAATCGGTTAGAGCAGCGGACTCATAACCCGCCGGTTCTGGGTTCAAGTCCCAGCGCGCCCATCAAATCTTTAGGAGTAATCATGACCGAATTTGAACAAAAAGAAAAGCATTCAGTTGAGGACTATCTGAATTATCGCCTTGATGTTGCTCGAGCAGCTGGTGAAATCCCTATGGACAAGATCTTGGGGTTCAGCAGGGTTTATTTCTGCACAGACGGCAGAAAAGCTAAGCAATACGCCGCGACAAACAAAGCCCGGTTTGAAGCTGCCGAAAACGCTGAAAAATAAGCTGTTTTATTACAGTTTATAATGAAAAACATCTGTGGTTGTGTTGGGGATCAGTTATCCGTATAATTGCCAATATAACCGCAGAATTACAGTTTTATTACAGTTTTCAAAAAAATTCAGTTTTTTCTGTTTTATCCATTGCCAGAATAACAAATAGTTGTTATATTTTACTACGTAAAACAAAACAACTGAGGTTATTATGGCTACTGAAAACACTGAAAACACTGAAACTCGCGACGTTTGGTTTGTACTCTTCTCCGCCGGCGATGGCCGTTCCAAACACTATGGTTGGACTGCCTACTGGAAGGATGAAGTTGAAAACCGTGCAGCAGCTAAGCGTGGTGGTGACCGTTGCGCTCACAATCTGGGCGAAAACCGTTTTACAATGTACTACGGTATCGGCCGTACTTACGTGACCGACTCGCTTGACGCCTTCCTTAAGAAGTGCGAAAAGGCCGGCGTAAATCCGAATCCTGACAGCCTTCGTGATTACGGCGTTGAACTTTAACCGATCTTAAGCTTTTGGAAAAATAATTGATTTTTACCATTGACAAGATCGCCTGAAGTTGTTAAATTTAAACCGTTGAAAACAACAACCGCTTGATCTCCGATAAGGATCGCCGCCGGTTTGAAAAAAAAATGAAAAAAAATTTTCAAACCACCATTGACAA
>JAZLKX010000053.1:0-1317 GCA_045597865.1 Bacilli bacterium
TCTCATTGTTACAGAACCAGATGCAAGGGCGTACTGCTCAAGTCTCAAGGCAAATCCGCCAGCGAGATTGCAAGTTTTCTGGATGTCTCCATTCCTTCTGTCTATAGCTGGATCAAACGATATAAGGCTGATGGAATCAAAGGACTTGAAACCAAACCTGGAAGCGGAAGAAAGCCTATCATTGATTGCTCCGATGAGGAAATCATCCGCAAGGCCATTGAGGAGGATCGCCAAAGCGTCAGCAAGGCAAGGGAGGCATGGCAGAATGCAACAGGCAAGGAAGCGAGCGATGCAACACTGAAACGTTTTTTAAGCGTTCTGGTGCAAGATATAAGCGAATAAGAAAACGCCCAAGGGGAGAACCCTCACCGCAACTCTACGCTTACAAGAAGGAGAAGTTGCAAGAACTTGAAGAGCTTGACTCTAAGGGAGATATAATACTGTATTATGCCGACGAGAGTCATGTGTGTACCAATGGTTACGTTCCATACGGATGGCAATACAAAGATGAAGATATCTATGTGCCAGCAGAAAAAGCGGCAAGGCTTAATATCTTTGGTATGATAACCAGAAGGAATGAATACAAGGGATTCACAACGCAAGAGTCCATCAATGCAGACAAGGTAGTGGAATACCTGGATCTCATGTCCTTCACCGTAAGAAAGAAAACCGTAGTTGTATTGGACAATGCTTCAGTTCACAGAAATCGGAAAATCAAAGAACTCCGAGAAATCTGGGAAAACAGAGGTCTCTTCTTGTTCTATCTGCCACCATACTCACCTGAGTTAAACCCTGCAGAGATACTGTGGCGCATTCTCAAATGCAAATGGCTCAGACCTGTAGATTATACAACTACGGACTCCCTCTTTTATGCTACAGACAGAGCCTTGGTTGCTGTCGGTAAGATATTAAAAGTAAATTACTCATTATAAAAATCTTTTTGCACAGTTACTTATAGTATTATATCTATATAGGGAAAATGTAATAATACATAATTTTTTCATATTTTAGTGTGATTTTGTTATTGGGTGTGCTTTCAAGGTACACCCTTATAAATCACTATTTTATATTATTTTTCTTACCAAATTTGGTTTTTTAGGAAAAAAATTATACTATTGCAGAAACCTCTAATCTATCAATAAATAATCAAATTAAACTCAAAACAAAGTATGAAATACAAAAATTATTCGTTGGGAGGTAATGAATTTAAAATTCTAGAGTACCTCAAAGAAAACAAAAACAATCCTATCGCATTTGAGACCATCTGTGAAGATTGTAATTTATCAAAGATGAGTGTATCACATATCATTCACAGAC
>JAZLKX010000055.1:0-1314 GCA_045597865.1 Bacilli bacterium
TTCCTTTTAGTGAAAAAATGGTGCACAAATTAACACAGGAGGAACGCTATGAAAGCAACAGACACCAAAGCGGCAAGCAATCAAAAAAGTATTGAAGAAACCAGTAAGCGGACACGCAGGGTCTTAGATGATGAATTTAAAACAAAGGTAGTTCTAGCTGCTCTCAAAGAGGATAAAACACTGGCGGAGCTGGCTTCAGAGTTCCAAGTTCACCCCAGCCAGATATCAGAGTGGCGGGCGCAGTTCCTGCAAAATGCCCACTATGCCTTTGGTCCAACCAAGAAGGAATTGAAGCGCATGGCGCAGCTGGAAGCTGAAAAGGAAGACCTGCTAAAGCGCATCGGCGAAAAGGATATGGATATAGAATTCCTAAAAAAAAACTTAAAGAAGTTGGGCCTCTTGTAAGAAAGAACATGATTTCCAAAGACGAGCCGCTGTCAATTACCAGGCAATGCAAATTGGTCGGCATCAAGCGTGGACGCCTGTATTATAGGCCGACAATATCAGAAAGAAAGGAGTTACTAAAAGGACTTATCAGTTCAATATATTTGGATAATCCATGCTTTGGGCAAAGGGGGATACAAAGGGTTTTGCTAAAAAAATACCAAATACGTATTGGACGCCGTCTCATCCGCTCCCTGATGAGTGAAATGGGTATCTGTGCCATATACCCGCATAAAAAGACAACTATTCCGAATAAGGAAAACAGGTCTTTCCCCTACCTTTTGAGGGATGTCGATATTAGCCATGTCAATCAGGTATGGAGTACTGATATAACCTATATTAAGCTGGCTAAGGGTTTTGCCTATATGGTTGCCGTAATTGACTGGTATAGCCGCTGTATTTTAAGTTACCGGATAACAAACAGCCTAAGCTCGCTTGCCTGTAAAGACGCCCTGGAGGAAGCAGTCAGCAAATACGGTTGGCCTGAAATATTTAATACCGATCAGGGTTGCCAATTTACTTCATCCACATTTACAGGCCTTTTCGATGAATCATCAACCAAGCTTAGCATGGATGGAAAAGGCAGGGCTACAGATAACATTTATATAGAAAGATTCTGGAGGACTTTGAAGCAAGAATGTGTTTATATTCATGGGTTTACCAATATGGACGAATGTCGGAAGGGAATTGCCAAGTATATCAATTATTACAATAACGACAGGTCACATTCGGCACTTAATGGGGCTACACCAGGTGAAATCTATCTTAACGGCAGTAGAGGTTTTAAGGCAGCTTGACAATACAAAAATATTGATTTAGGAGTTTCACTAAGAACGGCCTATAGGTTGTTTGAAAATCTAGACCATCAAA
>JAZLKX010000056.1:0-1842 GCA_045597865.1 Bacilli bacterium
AAAAAAACGACGTCTTATTGGATAAATTACCCTAAAATTGTTGCCATTTCATTGAATCCCAGTAAATTTATGCTTCTTTTGAAATTATAGGCTAATGAGAACAGGGCGAATTCTCCTGAAGTTTTGATTTTGTTTCTTAGCAGGAAATGTCCGCCGTTTAAGGCTCTTTTTATTGTTCCGAAAGGATGTTCTGCCAGATTTTTTCTCTGATTCATCTTGTTTCCGTCCGGTTTGAATTTGAATTTTACCACTTTTCTCTTTTGAAATTTACCCTTTGCCTTATTGCCGCCTATGGTTTTGTTTTCAGAGACGATGCCTTTGCATGGCTTTTCCAGAGAGTCTTTTGAAAACTCTACTTCTTTGAAAGGGCCTTTGGTTCTGTTGCACAGGTTTCTTATCCTGCAGTCCCTGCAGACCACTCTGTTCGAATAAACAACAGAACCGTTTCTTCTGAAACTTTTAGGTCTTAAAGTATATCCCCCGGGACAGTAAACGATATTTCTTTCAAGGTCTCTGACGAAATACCCTTCAAGGGCTCTTTCTCTCATTTCCTGTTCAGACCTTTTATAGGCAGGAGATTCTGTTGTTCCGTCCTCTTTTATCATGGTTTTCTTTTCAGAAACGCTTATTTCACTAATGACATCCTTGTATGCTTCAGGAATTACACCGGCACGCAGACACTTTTTTATGTCATCGGATTTTTTACTGCATTTTGTTTTTTCGTCTATTTCTGCTTCTTCATAAACTGTTTCCAGTTCATAGTCCTTCTTTTTGTTCTTGTTTATGACATTTGGAATTATACCCTTTTCAAGGCATTCAACCATATCTTCGGGGCACTCATAGCCCTTATCAGCGACTACTTCTACTATTTCCTCCGCTTTTTCACTTTTTGTTCTGGCGATAGTTTCAGCCAATAGTCCGAAATCGCTCGGTCTGTCTGTGACTTCAAAGTCCTTTATCAGGTGCGTGTTGGAATCAACAGCTGTCTGAACATTATATGCCATGGTAAAACCTTCTCTGGTTTTCATGAGCTTAGAATCTGTATCGGTAAGCGAAATCTGGGCAAGTCCGTTTTCTTCCATTTCCCTTCGCTTGTTAAGCAGCATTTCCAGACGTTCCTGTGCCTTTTCCAGCTTCTTATTTAATTCTTCCTCTGTAAATCTATGTTTCGGATCAAGTTCGTCATCGTTGGTGTCATTCCCATTTAACAGCCTTACATAGTATTGGGTTGTTTCATCGGCCACCCTTATCTTGTCGTCAAGTTTATTGGCGGTGAAATTGTTTTTCTTGGAATTGTTTGCCTGTATCTTGGTGCCGTCTATGGCAAAGAATCCTGTTTCACGAGCACTAAAAATACGGCAGTTGAATTCATGAAAAACTTTCTTGAGAGGTTCTGCGTTATCTTTGCGGAAATCGCATATTGTTCTGAAGTCTGGTTCCAGCCCTCTTAGCAACCATTTCAGTTCTATATTTATTCTGCAGGCTTCATCCAGTTTCCTTGAGGAGTTTATTGTGTGGGTATAGCCGTATAAATAAAGTTTGAGCAGGTCACCTGCACCGTAGGAAGGTCTGCCTTCTGCTGCAGGTGTAGACTTGGAAAAACCAAGTGTCTTAAGATCAAGACTGTCTATAAAAATATCTATTATTCTTACGGGGCTGTCAGGTGAAACCAGAGATTCAAGAGAATAGAACATCATCTGGCTTCGGTCTTGTGGTTTTTGATACGGCATTTAATTACTCCTTTAAGGCTAGGGAAATTATACCATTTTTAGCCTCAGATGGCGATTGTACCTGATATTTTCAGAGACCGGACCTTTATGCTGATTAAATGTCAAAGACAAC
>JAZLKX010000057.1:0-86320 GCA_045597865.1 Bacilli bacterium
AGGGCGCTTAGTATGTATGCGTGGACCCGAAGCCCGACGATCTACCCTTGAGCAGGTTGAAAGGAGAGTAACATCTCCCGGAGGACCGAACCGACGTTCGTTGAAACGCCCGCGGATGACTTGAGGGTAGGGGAGAAATTCCAATCGAGTTGGGGGATAGCTGGTTCTCCCCGAAATAGCTTTTCGGCTAGCCTTTGGTAATTACCTATTGGGGGTAAAGCACTGAATGACTGATGGGCGCCTTTGGCGTTACTGAATTCAATCAAACTCTGAATCCCAGTAGGCTTATCCAGGGAGTCAGACTGTGGGGGATAAGCTCCATGGTCAAAAGGGAAACAGCCCAGACCTCCGAATAAGGTCCCTAAATCTACGCTAAGTGTTAAAGGAAGTGGAGATACTTAAACAACTAGGATGTTGACTCAGAAGCAGCCATCATTCAAAGAGTGCGTAACAGCTCACTAGTCGAGTGTCTCTGCACCGATGATTTACCGGGGCTTAAGCGTGGTACCGAATTCGAGGATTTAAAGCAATTTAAGTGGTAGGGGAGCGTTCCATATGGGGCGAAGCGTGATCGTGAGGACACGTGGACCGTATGGAAGTGAGTATGCCGGCGTAAGTAACGATAGAGGGTGAGAATCCCTCTCACCATTAGACTAAGGTTTCCTGGGGAAGGGTCGTCCTCCCAGGGTTAGGCGGGTCCTAAGACGAGGCCGAAAGGCGTAGCCGATGGACAGCAGGTTGATATTCCTGCCCCCGCATACATGCGATGTAGTGACAGATTTGATTAGTGGTACCCCTTATCGGATTGGGGGCCAAGATTCTTAGATGGCCGGGTAGGCAAATCCACCGGCAACATTCGGGAATCGAGTGCGAGCGAACGGCTTCGGCCTATTAGTGAAGTCCATGAGATCAGGTCTCGAGAAAAGCTGCTAGCTTAAGTGTATGTGGCCCGTACCGAGAACGGACACACGTGGTCAAGGAGAGTATCCTAAGGTGAGCGAGTGAACTGTTGTTAAGGAACTCTGCAAAATTACTTCGTAACTTCGGAAGAAGAAGTGCCTCGTGAGAGGCCGCAGTGAAGAGGCCCAAGTAACTGTTTATCAAAAACATAGCTTTATGCTAAGCCGCAAGGCGACGTATATGAGGTGATGCCTGCCCAGTGCTGGAAGGTTAAAAGGAGGGGTTAGACGCAAGTCGAAGCTCTGATCTGAAGCCCCAGTGAACGGCGGCCGTAACTATAACGGTCCTAAGGTAGCGAAATTCCTTGTCGGGTAAGTTCCGACGCGCATGAATGGTATAATAATTTGGGCGCTGTCTCGACAGCAGACTCGGTGAAATCTTATTACCTGTGAAGATGCAGGTTACCCGCGACTAGACGGAAAGACCCCATGGAGCTTTACTATAACTTAATATTGAGCAACTGAGATTCGTTCGCAGCATAGGTGGGACGCTTTGATGTCAGGGCTTTGGCTTTGGCGGAGCGGCCGTTGAGATACCACTATCGTGTCTCGGTTGTTCTAACCTACGGCTTCACAGGCCGGGGGACAGTGTTAGGCGGGTAGTTTGACTGGGGCGGTCGCCTCCCAAATCGTAACGGAGGCGCCCCAAGGTACCCTCAGCATGGTTGGAAATCATGCATCGAGTGCAAAGGCATAAGGGTGCTTGACTGCGAGTCCTACAAGACGAGCAGGGACGAAAGTCGGGCTTAGTGATCTTGCGGTCCTGAATGGAAAGGCCGTAACTTAACGGATAAAAGCTACCCTGGGGATAACAGGCTGATCTGGTCCAAGAGTTCACATCGACGACCAGGTTTGGCACCTCGATGTCGGCCCATCACATCCTGGAGGGGAAGTACCTTCCAAGGGTTTGGCTGTTCGCCAATTAAAGTGGTACGCGAGCTGGGTTCAAAACGTCGTGAGACAGTTTGGTCCCTATCTGTCGTGGGCGCAAGAAATTTGAGTGGATCTGTCCTTAGTACGAGAGGACCGGGATGGACATTGCAATGGTCTATCAGTTGTCACGCCAGTGGCATGGCTGAGTAGCTACCAATGGAACGGATAAACGCTGAAAGCATCTAAGCGTGAAGCCAACCACAAGATTAGATTTCTCATGCGTAAGCAGTAAGACCCCCGGAATGTTACCGGGTTGATAGGTCGGAAGTGTAAGTACAGTGATGTATTCAGCTGACCGATACTAATAGGTCGAGGACTTAATTTCATAAAATTTAATCGATTTTAAATCCGAGAAAATATACAAAGTAAAATTTGGGTTTGTTGTAAATAACTTGAGAACGTGTTTAAATTATAGTATCTAGTTTTCAGAGATTAGTTCTCTGAAATTGAAAAAGTCTGGTGGTGATGGCGCGGTGGACACACCTGTTCCCATCCCGAACACAGAAGTTAAGCACCGTAGTGGCGAAGGTATCCAATTCGTTGGGGAGAATAGCGAGCTGCCGGGCTTTTTCTTTTTAAGCGGATTTTGTTATAATATAGTTATGAATAAAATAAATTTTATATTCCTTAGATCTAAAGTAGGCGAAAACGAGAGATTTAAGGACGCTGAGAAGGCTAAATTCCTAGTTGAGTTAAATGCTCAAGGTGACTTTAAAATCGCGCCAGATGGCCAGGAAATTTTCTTTATAGAAACAGGTGGAACTGAAGAGCAATTTAGATACATTTATGAAGAGCATAAAGAGCCATATTTTATCCTCGCGACAGACGCGAATAACTCACTTCCAGCAAGCCTTGAGATTGCTACTTTTTTGAAAAATAAAGGTAAGAAATTTTACCTAATTCATGGCACTGCTAGCGAAGTCAGAGAGCAGTTAAAAACCGAGAATTTTTCAAAAAAAGTCATAAAATCAAGTGAATTCAAGGATGCAAAAATCCTAAAAAATAAACGCTATGGAGTCGTTGGAAAACCTTCCGATTGGCTCATCGCAAGCGATACAAATTACAAAGATGCTGAAGAAAAATTAGGCGCAGTTTTAGTGGACATTTCTACTGAAGAATTTTTAGATGAAATTAAGAATGCAAAACCAGTTTTAGATCCAGTTATTTTCGAACCTCTTGTTAATGAGAAAGTTAGCAAAGAAGTTGTTGATGGTGCACTCATAATTTACGCAGCACTTAGAAACATCATTATTAAACACGATTTAGCAGGCATTACAGTGCGTTGCTTTGATTTACTTACATCTGTGAAGAACACCTCTTGTTTAGCTCTAGCAATGCTAAATAAAGATGGTTACATTGCAACATGCGAAGGTGATGTTCCTGCAATGCTTACGATGGCAATTGTTAGAGAAATTACTCATCAGAGCGCTTTCCAAGTGAACCCATCTTACATAAATATTGAAAAGAAATGTGCATTTTTTGCACATTGCACTTTACCTCTTGATATGTGTCTTTCATACGAGTTTGATACGCACTTCGAAAGCGGAATTGGACTCGGCGTAAAAGGTCGTCTAAATTTAGGAAAAGTTACCATTTTCAAGATTAATCGAAACTTAAAAAGTTTCGAACTATTCGAAGGAAAAATTGTTGAGAACCTTAAAAAGCCTAATTTATGTAGGACTCAAATTAAGGTTGAATTTGATGAAGATATAAGCGAAATGTTTACCTCTCCAAACGGCAACCATTTGATAATTTTCTACGGTGCGCACAAGCAAGAAATTCTAGAAAAACTTACTCACTAAGAGTGAGTTTTTTTGATTTTATATTTATATTGTGTTATATTATTCGCAAGATAATTTAATTATCTTTTACAATATATGCCAGTTAATAAGCAAACAGACTTAGGAAAAATAAATATCACCAACCAAGCAATAGCAACCCTTGTAGCAGACGCTTCAATGGAATGTTATGGCGTTGTTGGTTTGACTTCAAAGAACTACTCTGAGAAAGCCTCAGCTGTTTTAAAACGTGAAGATTTAGAAAAAGGCATTGTTGTTAAAAACAATAAAACAAATATTGATATTTCAGTTTATATAATCGTAGCTGCAGGAATTAAAGTTACTGAAGTTTTACGAAATGTTCAGCAAAAAGTTAAGTATGTTGTGGGCAAACAATTAGAAATTTCCGTAGGAAAAGTTAATGTTTACGTCCAAGATCTTAAGAAGGTAGACTAATGAAAACTATTAGTGCAAAACTATTGAAAGAAATGCTCATTTCAGGAGCAAATAATTTATATAATCACTATCCAGAAATTGACGCTTTAAACGTCTTCCCAGTTCCAGATGGTGATACAGGAATGAATATGAATCTTACTTTAGCAAGTGGTGCTAAAGAAATTCAAAATAGAAATGACAGCGATGTTTATTCAATCGCTTTAGCGTTCTCTAAAGGCTTACTTATGGGCGCTAGAGGAAACTCTGGTGTTATAACTTCCCAAATCTTTAGAGGATTTGCCCAAGCTTTAGAAGGCAAGAAAACAATTAATGCACAAGCATTCGCAGACGCATTCCAAAAAGGTGCAGAGGTTGCTTATAAAGCAGTTATGAGACCTGTTGAAGGAACAATCCTCACAGTCATTCGTGAATCTTCAAGCGCCCTCGCAGGCAACGTAAACGAAGACATTGAAAAGTCTATGAAGTATCTCCTTAGCGAAGCTAAAGCTTCATTAAAACGTACTCCAGACTTACTTCCAGTCTTAAAAGAAGTTGGCGTTGTTGACTCAGGCGGTGCTGGTTTAGTTAAGATTATGGAAGGTTTACTCTCAGGCTTACAAGGCAAGTTCATTGAGAAGAAAGAAATCTCTGCAGAATCAGTTGATGCTTCTGCTCAACAAGCTGTCGAATCAGATGAATTTGGTTATTGTACTGAATTCATTCTCCGTCTTGATCCAGAGAACAAGAAACCATTTATTGAAAATAGATTTAAATCAGTGCTTCAAAGCCATGGCAACTCACTTGTAGTTGTCCATGATGATGACATTGTCAAAGTCCACGTTCATACACTTCATCCAGGCGCTGTATTGACTTATGGTCAATCATTCGGTGAATTCGTCAAAATTAAAGTTGAGAATATGACCGAACAACATACAGCCTTAATGGAAGAAAAAGCTCAAGCTGAAGAAGCTCCAGCAGAAGAAGAAAAATTTGAACCACAAAATGATGTTGGCCTAGTCGCTGTTGCAGCAGGTAAAGGTGTCGCAGACGCATTTACAGAGCTTGGCGTTAACGAAATCATTACTGGTGGTCAAACAATGAACCCGTCAATTAATGATATTGTTGCAGCCATCAAGAAAGCAAATGCAAAAACAGTCTTTATTTTCCCAAATAACTCAAACATTGTTATGGCAGCTCTTCAAGCAAAAGATGTTCTCCATGATGAAGTTGAAGTTATCGTTATTTCATCAAAAACAATACCTGAAGGTATTGCAGCAGTCTCACAATTCTCTCCAGATCTTTCAAATGACGAGAACGTCAAGAACATGAAAGAAGTTCTCAAAAATATTACTTCTGGCGAAATTACTTACGCTGTTAAGGATACAAATATCGGTGGTGTTGAAATCAAGAAAAACAACTACATGGCAATTATGAAAAAGAAAATCATTTGCTGTGAAACTAAATCTGATAGAGCACTTGAAAAGATGCTCAAGAAAGCAATTAAAGAAGACAATTATCTCGCAACAATCTTCGTTGGAGAATCTGTCTCAGATAAAGTTCTTAAAGAACTTAAAGAAGAACTTCCAGAAACCTATCCAAATATCGAATTTGATATTAGACGTGGTGATCAGCCAGTTTACGACTTCCTCGTCGGTATTGAATAAAAACAAAAATGAGCCATCCTTTGGATGGCTTTTTTATTGCGCATTTTCAAATAAAGTTATCAAGAAATAAACATATAATGTTTTTATAGTGATATTTATTTTTGTATGCTACAATACGTGCGGAGGTTTTATTATGGTCAAACTAGTTATTGATATGATGGGCGGCGACAATGGTTCTTATGCAACCGTTGGTGGCGTAAAGAAGTTTTTAGCATCACACAAAGATTGTGAAATCATTGCAGTTGGTGATGAAAACGAACTTGATTCAATTAGAGACATTGTTAAAATCATCCCTTCACAAAGCGTACTCCCAATGGAATGCGGAGTTTTGCAAGCTATGAGACAAAAAGATTCAAGTGTCTACAAAGCTGTTAGTGCTGTTAACGAAGAGAAAGCAGATGGAGTTATTTCTGCCGGATCTACTGGTGCGTTCCTTTCGTTAGCCACATTAATCACTAAAAAGATTGAAGGTGTTGAAAGACCAGCTTTAATAAGTCCATTTCCTACTAAAGTAGCAGGAAAATATGCAGTCTTATTAGATATTGGCGCTTCAAGTGAAAACTCACCTGAAGATTTAAAACAATTTGCTGTCATGGGCCAAGCTTACTGCAAAGCAGTATTTGGAAATGAAAACCCAAAGACCTATCTTATTTGTAACGGTACAGAAGAAGGCAAAGGCAATGACCTTTCAAAGAGAACTTACGCTCTTCTAAAAGATGATCCAAATTTCAAAGGTTATATTGAAGGACGTCATGTTTTAGATGGTGATGCTGATGTAGTTGTTTTTGATGGATTTACAGGAAACGTATTCCTCAAGACTGCTGAAGGCGTTGCTAAGATGATGGGTGGAATGATGAAAGATGCCTTTAAACATAGTTTATGTACCAAAATTGGCTACTTATTTGCAAGACGCGGATTCAAACCAATGCTTAAAACCATGGACTACAAGAAAGTCGGTGGCGCATTACTCGTCGGTGTAAACACCGTTGCAGTCAAAGCACATGGTAATTCTGATCCAGATTCATTTGCCGCTTCTATAGAAGTTGCATACAAACTTTGCAAAAATAATGTAGTTAACAAGATCAAAGAAAATTTAAAATGAAAGAATTAAAAGATTTATTTGAAAAGTTAGGAATTACTCCAAAGCACGTAGCTCTCTACGAGCAAGCTTTTACACACTCATCTTACAATGCTGATGCAAACACAAAGCATCACGATTATGAAAGACTTGAGTTCTTGGGTGATGCTGTTATCGATTGCGTTGTTGGGGAAATGGTTTTTGTCGCAAGACCAGAGCTAGATCAAGGTCCTTTAACAAAGTTAAGAGCAGCACTTGTTTCAACACAAGGTTTATCTGAAATCTCAAGAACAATGGGACTTTATGAGTACATTCGCTTAGGAAATTCATTCTCAGGTGATATTAAACAAGCAAATCACATTTTAGAAGATGTTTTTGAATCATTTATTGGTGCAATGTATCTTGATCAGGGATTTGCAAAAACAAGAGGCTTTTTAGCAGATTTATTCATTGATTCTGTTAAAAACTTTGATGTCGATTCATTAACTGACTATAAGTCAAAGTTACAAGAAGAGATTCAAAGTGAACATAGAGAGTCAGTTTCATATGAACTTGTTTCAGAAGAAGGACCAGCTCACGATAGAACTTACACTATCAAAGTAGTGTTCGACGGAATTGAAATGGGAACGGGAACTGGAAAGACAAAGCAACAAGCAGAACAAATGGCTGCAAAAGAAGCATTACAAAAGGAAGCTAGAAAATAATGGGTTTATTTAAGTTTTTAAAAGAAAAGTTTGGCAAAAAGCATCAAGAAACCGAAACTACTGAAGAAGAAGTTAAGGTTGAAACTTTAAGCGAGCCAGAACAACCTGAAGTAAAGGAAGAACCTGCTCCAGTCGTTTTAGAAACCAAACCTGTTGAAGAAACCTTGGAAGAAAAGCCAGTTGTAGTGGAGCAACCCAAGGTTGAGGAGATTAAAAAACCAGAACCAGCTCCTAAAAAAGAAAAGAAACCAGCAAAAGTAGAAGAGGCTAAAAAGACCGAGACGTACGTTAAAGGCATGGAAAAGTCTCGTGAAAACTTTGCTGCAAAGATAGAAAAACTTTCTAAGAAATACAAAAAGGTTAATCAAGAATACTTCGAACAACTTGAAGAAATTCTTATTGAAGCCGATGTTGGCGTTAATTTAACTCTAAAGGTTATTGATGAAGTTGTTGCTCAAAGCAAGGCAAAGAAGATTGATGATGCTGAAGAAATTAATGAATTAGTTATTGATAACCTTTTCGAGGGCTACATGAATAGCGGAGAAAAGGTTGGTAATGATGTTAGATTTCAAAGCGAAGGCACAACAGTTCTTTTAGTTGCTGGTGTTAATGGTGTTGGTAAAACTACAACAATTGCTAAATTAGCAAATCGTTATATTAAACAAGGCAAGAAAGTTATGCTTTGCGCTGCTGATACATTTAGAGCCGGCGCAATTGAACAACTCTCAATTTGGGCCGAAAGACTTGGTTGTCCTATCGTTGTGGGTAAACCAGAGTCCGATCCAGCATCAGTTGCTTTCGAAGGTGCTAGACGCGCAAAACAAGAAGACATTGATTTGCTTATCGTTGACACAGCCGGAAGACTTCAAAATAAGATCAATTTAATGAATGAATTGGCGAAAATTTCTAGGGTTATTTCTAAGGAAATCCCTAATTCTCCACATGAAGTTTTCTTGGTTATTGACGCAACTACAGGACAAAACGGTGTAGTTCAAGCAAAACAGTTCTTAGATTGCATAAAATTGACCGGAATTGTTATTACAAAAATGGATGGAACAAGTAAGGGCGGAATCATTTTAGCAATCCGTGATGAACTCGGTATTCCTGTAAGGTTTATTGGTCTTGGAGAGAAAATGGATGACCTCCAAGAATTTGATTTAGAAAAGTATTTAGTTGGATTACTTATTGGAGAGGTAAATGAATAACGTTGAGAAGACAAATCAAATCAATAGATTGCTCGACATTTATGGTCGTCTTTTGACTAAACCTCAATACGAAATTATGTCTGATTATTACTATTGTGACTTGTCATTAAGCGAGATTTCTGAGCTTAGAAAAATTTCTAGAACAGCAGTCTCAGACGCTATCAAAACAGCCACTAAGAAATTGAAAAATTATGAAGAAAAAGTGGGGATTTGCAGGGTTTTTGATAAAAATACCACTGAAAACTCCAGTGAAATTATTAAGAAGATAGAAGAGGAAATTAAGAATGGCATTTGAATCTTTAACTGAAAAATTCCAACGCATCCTTAAGAAAGTTCGCGGACAATCTAGACTTACTGAATCTAACATGGATGACATGCTTAGAGAAGTTCGTGTAGCACTCTTAGAAGCTGATGTTAATTTTAAGGTTGTTAAGACCTTTATTGAGCATATCAAAGAGAAGGCTCTTGGTGCTGAAGTTTACACCAAATTAAATCCTTCTCAAATGGTTGTCAAAATTGTTCATGATGAGTTAGTAGAACTCCTTGGTTCAGGCGATTCAGAACTTAAATTTGAAGCACATAAACCAACCATCATCATGTTAGTAGGTTTACAAGGTACAGGTAAGACAACATCTGCTGGTAAATTAGCTTATTTGATGAAGAATAAGATGAACAAAAAGGTTCTTCTTGCCGCAGGCGATGTTTATCGTCCGGCTGCTATTGATCAATTAGAGCAAATTGGTAAATCAATTGATGTTCCTGTTTTAGCAATGGGCACTGAAATTTCACCAGTTGAAATTGCAAAGAAAGCAAAAGAAAAAGCATACAACGAACACTTTGATGTTCTTATTATTGATACTGCTGGTCGTTTATCTATTGATGAGCCATTAATGAAAGAACTTAATGACATTACTGATGCAGTTCATCCAAATGAAACATTGCTTTTAGTTGATGCAATGTCTGGTCAAGATGCAATTAACGTTGCAAATGCATTCCATAGCGCACTTAATCTTACCGGTATCATTATGTCAAAACTTGATGGTGATGCACGTGGTGGTTCGTCTTTATCTATTAAACACTTAACTGGTATTCCAATTAAATTTGCTGGCGTTGGTGAAAAAGTTAGTGACTTAGATGTTTTCCATCCAGATAGAATGGCAGACAGAATTCTTGGAATGGGTGACGTTGTTACTCTTGCAGAAAAAGTACAAGAAGAAATTGATGAAAAAGAAGCCGCTAGAGAAGCCAACAAGATGATGGAAGGTAAGTTTACACTTGATGATCTTGTTAAAAATATGAAACGTATTCAAAGAATGGGTTCTTTAGGCGGATTACTTAAACTTATTCCTGGTATGCCAACTCTTACAGATGAACAAAAGGAACAAGGCGAAAAAGAAATGAAAGTCATGGAAGCAATTATTAGTTCTATGACCCCGTACGAAAGAGCACACCCTGAAGTATTAAAGAACTCTCGTAAAGTCAGAATTGCAAAAGGATGTGGCAAGACAAATGCTGATATCAATAGACTTCTTAAGAAGTATGAACAAATGCAAGAAATGATGAAGAGAATGCAGCAATATAAAAAGACTGGACGTATGCCTCCTGGTGGTATGGGATTACCTCCTGGAATGGGTGGTGGAATGTTCTAGAAAAAAAGCTCCGCGATGGAGCTTTTATTTTGTGAATTTTTTGCTTTTGTTTAAGGCGTCTTCTAACCACTTTGGATTATCATCATTTTGGTCTAATTCTTGAACCAATTTTTTATCTTGTTTTGTAAGCTCGTGTTTGGCATACAAATCAGGACGATATTCCCTGGTTATTTTGAGCGATTCTTTTCTTCTAAATTTCTCAATAGCAGTGTGATTTCCAGTGTAGAGAATATCAGGCACTTTATGGCCATCAAAATCCTTAGGCTCAGTGTATTGAGGATACTCTAGAAGGTTATCGTTGAATGATTCTTCATCAAGTGAAACATCAGTGATTGCTCCATCTTGAAGTCTAATGATTGAATCTGCAATTGCCATTGCTCCAATCTCTCCGCCGGTTAAAACATAATCGCCGATTGAGATGGTTTCATCAATGTAATTATTAACCCTTTCATCGACCCCTTCATAGTGTCCGCAAACTAAGACAATTTCGTTTAATTTTGCAAATTTCACCGCAAATTCCTGGGTAAATTGCTTTCCACGAGGCGAAAGAAGAATCTTTCTTGCACCTTCAGACGCATTTGCTTTTAAGGCATCAACAATTGGCTGGCATTTCATGATCAAACCAGCGCCTCCTCCTACTGGTGGAGTATCAACGCGACCGTACTTATCGAGTGTGTAATCACGAATATTTACAATGTTAACTTCAACAACTTTCTTTCCAATTGCACGCTTAATAATCGAGTTCGTTAAGAACCCGTCAAACATTTCTGGAAATAAGGTTAAAATAGTTATTTTCATAGTAAACCTTCAATGTAATTAACAATAATTTTCTTATCTTCAAGCGAAACGCATTTTATGAATGCTTGAACGAAGGGAATTAACGCATCTTTTTCGGATGTTTTTACCCTTAAAGTTGCATATGAATTATACTCCTCAACTTTGATAACTTTTCCGATAGGTTTTCCGTTATCAAATTCGCAGTTCATGCCCACTAAATCTGAGTAGAAAAATTCGCCGTTTTTGAGAAACTTTTGATCCTTCTCGACACAAAGAAATTTATGATTAATTTTCTCTGCTTCTTCGATAGTTGATATTTCCTCAAAAATTAGGTTATCGCAATCGCCATTTGTACGATGAAGTTTGATGGTTAATTCGCGTTCAACTTCATTCTTATCATTTAAAAGAAAAACGCGACTTCCTTTTGAAAAACGGGTGTCGCGAAAATGAGTAGAGGGATAAATTTTAACTTCACCTTTAAGGCCGATTGTTCTAACAATTTGACCTACAGTAAGAAATTCCATGCTTATTTATTTTCTTCTTCGAATGATTCGAATTTTAAATGAATATGTTTTCCTTCATTTTTACCGGTAACAGAGATGATTTCTCTTAAAGCGTTTGCAACGCTTCCTTTTTTACCGATTAATCTGGCTGTGTCTTCGCCTTCTGTACAAATGAGAAGGACAACGTCCTTTTCATTATCAGATGGCATTTCACGAACCATTAAAGCATCAGGATTAATTAAGAAAGGATCAACAATTGTATGAATGATCTTCTCGTAGTCCATTATTTTGCTTCCTTTTTAGCTTTGTTATACTTTTCCATTAAGCCCTTCTTTGTGAAGAGTGTACGGATTGAATCAGATGGAGTAGCACCTTTTAAGAGCCATTTTAATGCTAATTCTTCATTAATTTCTGCTGCTTCTTCTGGTTTTGCTGGATCATAAAATCCAATTTGTTCAACGTAACGTCCGTCTCTTGCGCTTCTTGAATCTGCAACAACGACACGGTAGATGGCGTCTTTATGACGGCCGATTCTGGTAAGTCTAATTTTAACTGACATAGTAGTAATCTCCTTTTTACCGCTATCTATTATATATAGATTATTAGTGGTGTCAAGTAAAAATACTTAACACCTTGTATTTATACACTTATTTGATTAAGATATTAGCCATGATTAAGTATCAAAAATGGATTTCAAAACATTGCAAAAATTCATTAGAAAATAAGACGATTTTTATAACTGGTGGAAACTCAGGAATTGGGTTTGAAGCTACTCGTAATTTTCTTCATCTCGGAGCAACAATTATTTGGGGTTGCAGAAACCTTGAAAAAGCTGAAACGGCAAGAGCAAAAATTGTCGAAGAGTTTGCATTAGCAAATATTTCAATAGTTCAAGTAGATTTAGCAGACACAAATTCTATTACAAAATGTGTCGAAAATTTGGCTAAAAACAACACCAAAATTGATGTCATTTACAACAACGCTGGAGTGTTTAGAATTCCACAAGGAAAAACTAAACAAAATTTTGATTTAGTTATTGGTACAAATTTGGTTGGAACTTATATTTTAAACAAATTGCTTTTAGATCATTACAAAAATTCTCAATTTATTTTTACAACTAGCATTACAGCAATGTTTACAAAATTAAATCTTAATGATCCATTTTTTGAAAAGACCAAATACGGGAACTTTAAAGCCTATGGTAGATCAAAGTTTGGAATTAACCAACTTGTCTCATTTTGGAATGAAAATTGTGAAATAAATTTTGCACTTATCCACCCAGGTATTACATACACTCCGCTCATCAAAAAAGCCTACAAATCCCGCATATTTTGCGCATTAGCCGCAGGATTTATGAAATTATTCTTCCATACAGCCGAGAAGGCGTCACTAACAGCTATTTTAGCTGTTGAAGAAAATAAAAAGTTTGGATATTATGGTCCAAGAGGTCCATTTGCAATTAGCGGTTATCCAAAGAAAAGAAGACTCATGAAAAGGTTCTTAAAAGGTAATAAAAATACCTTTGATTTCCTTGAGGGTCTGAAATATTAATTAATTATTTGTTGCATCTCTTATAGAGAAAGAGTATTATCTTGTTTGCGAGTTTTATAACTCGATTAGGACGTCCCGCTTTCAAGTGATGATATGAACGTACCGAACAATTACTAGAAAAGAAGGAGGAAAAGACATGAACACAAATATCGTTAACGAAGTTACTGCACGTCAAATTAAGAAAGATGTCCCAGAATTCAAAGCTGGTGATACAGTCTCAGTTTCCGTCAGAATTACTGAAAATAACAAATCACGTATCCAAGTCTTCCAAGGCGTCGTAATCCAACGCCGCGGCTCCGGTGTCAGCGAAACCTTCACTGTTAGAAAAATTTCTTCAGGCGTTGGTGTTGAAAGAACTTTCCCAATCAACTCACCAGCAGTTGCTGCTATCAAAGTTGAAAAACGTGGTAAAGTTCGTAGAAGCAGAATCTTCTACTTACGTAATCGTTCTGGCAAGGCCGCTCGTATTAAAGAAATTCTTTAATATTAGAAGCTTAGAAGAACCCGAGAAATCGGGTTTTTCTTTTGCTTTGTTTTTAGAGAAAATAAACTATGTTTCTTGTAGTCTAAACTAGATGTGCGTATAATAAGTGCATGGCCGAAAACGTAAGTAATGAAAAACCGATTAAAAATCGAAAAGGATTAAGCATCTTTTTCAATATTTTTATTACGCTTTTAAGCATTATTGCTCTCGCTATTGCGGGTGTTTTGATTTATCAAAAACGTTATTTGACTCCTTTTTGGGTTAATGGACAATCAATGTATCCAACCTTAAATGCTTATGCAGTTAATGAAAACAATGTTGCATATAAGGAAAATGGTTCAAGTACTTTACCTGGTTCTAAAAAAGTAGACTATGGGGTAATGGATAAACATGATCGTGCTTTGAAAAATTTAAAGAGATTCGACATTGTTGTTTGTAAATACGGTGATGACGATGAAAGCGACAAGATTAAAAGAGTTGTTGCATTGCCAGGTGAAACAATTAAGTTTGGTCAAGGGGCTGAAAATGGCTCATTATACATCAAAAATGGTGAAGAATTTACCTTCGTTGAACAACCAATTGATAATCAATATGTTGCGGCTGGTAATTACCCAGTTTCTGAAATAACCTTAGGAGATGGGGAATACTATGTTTTAGGCGACAACAGAGCTCATTCTAGTGATAGTAGAACTGTTGGAAAAATAATGCGCAGATGGCTTATTGGCAAAGTTGTATGTGTTTGTGCACATTGTGAAGTTCGCCAAGCAGCTGATGGCACTTTAGAGCCATTTAATATTAAACATTTTGTACCTATATTTTTATGAAGCAAATACATTGGTTTCCTGGCCATATGAAAAAGGCCCAAATAGAAGTTCAAGACAAGATCAAATTAGTTGATGTAATTGTCGAACTTTTAGATGCAAGAATTCCTTTATCAAGCCGAAATCAATTGCTTTATAAAATGACAAAAGATAAGACTCGTTTAGTTGTCTTAACTAAGAAAGATTTAGCTGATTCCCAAATCACAGAATCATGGATAAATTTCTTTAAATCCCAGGGATTTGCGGCTGTTTTTGCAGATTTAAACAATCCTAACGACGTTAAAAATATAGTTCGCCATGTTGAAGAATTAGGATCAATTAAGAATGCAAAGTATGCTGCAAAAGGTATGAAACCACAGCCTGTTAGAGCAATGATTATTGGCATTCCAAATGTCGGAAAATCTACACTCATAAATAAGGTCTCTGGTCGCAAGGCTGCATCAGTCGAAAATAAGCCTGGTCATACAAAGGCTCAACAATGGATTAAAGTATCAGAAAAATTTGAGCTTCTAGATACTCCGGGAATCCTTCAACCAAACTATAATGATTCTAAAAATGCAATCAATTTAGCCCTTGTTGGATCTATGAATGAGAACATACTTCCAAATGATCAACTTGCAACAATTGCCTTTTTGTATTTGCTTCAAAATTATAAGAAACAACTCACCGATAGATTTAATTATTTAGACTTTGACTCTAATGTAGAAGAGAACTTTAAATTAATTGCGAGAAAACGTGGTTATTTAACTAAAGGTGGGGAAGATATAGAGAAAGCCTATAAAGTCTTCTTAAATGAAGTTAAAAATGGAGTTTTAGGGCCAATTAGTTTTGAAAGAGTTGACCAAGATGCTTGATTACCAAGAACAATTCTATTCTGATAAAGTAAAACTCATCGTCGGAGTTGATGAAGCTGGAAGAGGTCCTTTGGCAGGACCGGTTGTTGCAGCAGCTTGTATTCTCCCGCGCGCGTATATAAATAAAGAAATAAACGACTCAAAACAACTTAGTGAAAAGAAACGCGAAGAACTTTTTGAAATAATTAAAAAAGATGCAATCGCCTATGGCGTTGGCATTGTCTCAGCTGAAGAAATTGACAATCTTAATATTTATGAAGCTACAAAAAAAGCCATGAAAATGGCGATTGATAATTTAAAACACGAGTATGATTTAATTTTAACTGACGCTATGCCATTAAAAGGATTTGATGTTGAAGTTGTCCCTATTATCAAGGGTGACGCAAAAGCTCTTCCAATTGCTGCAGCATCAATTATCGCAAAAGTTACACGTGATCATATGATGCTTGAATTAGGTGCTAAATATCCTGAATATGGATTTGAAATTCATAAAGGCTATGGCACAGCAAAGCATATGGAAGCTTTAAAGAAATTTGGCCCAATAAATGGAGTCCATCGTTTTTCATATAAACCTGTAATGAAAGTTTCTTTACAGGAAATGGATATTTTTGATCTAAAAAACTAAGTCATTAATGACTTAAAAAAATTTTTATCGGAAACGCACTTTTCCGCGGAAATATTAAGTAGAGGTACTTTTTATGGAAGCTAGAGAAGTTTTAATTTATTTATCAACAATTTACAAAGGTGACTGGAACAAAATTTTTGAAGCTATTTTTACTAAAAAACCAATTGATGAAAAGGAAATTAAAGAAGTAATTAAAAATCAAAAGTCTAAAGCTGTAACTTGTTTAGATGACGATTATCCTCAACAATTAAAACCAATTCAAAAACCGCCATTTGTACTTTTTTATCATGGAGATCTTTCTATTATAAAAGACAAACATAAAGCAATTTCTGTTGTTGGAAGTCGCAAAAACACAAAATATGGTGAAGAAGTTACTACAAATTTAGTCAAAGATTTATGTAAAGAACTAGTAATTGTTTCAGGCATGGCGCGCGGTATTGATGGCATTGCGCATCGAGTGTGTATCGCTAACGGAGGAAAAAGTGTAGCGGTTCTTGGATGTGGTATTAATGTTTGTTACCCTCCAAGCAATCTAGATATTTATGATGAGATGAAGAAACATCACTTAATTTTATCTGAGTATCCAGATTTAACTGAACCATGTCCAATTTATTTCCCAATTAGAAATAGAATTATTGCTGCATTATCTGATTGTTTACTCGTTACAGAAGGCCTTATGAACTCAGGAACATCAATAACTGCATCTTTAACATTAGAAAATGGCGGAAATGTGTGTTGTGTTCCTACTCATATAGGTGAAAATTCTGTATGTAATCATCTAATCTCGTATGGAGCAGCCTTGGTAGAAACAGCAGAAGATATCTATTACGAAATGGATTATCGCAAGAATGAAACTGCTTTCGAAAAAATATAAAATTTTGTTAAAGAATATATCTATATCTTTAATATAAATAAAAGGGAAATTAGGCTTTGACTTATGAGTTTGAAATGCCTATATTATATGGACTTATGAAGTTAGTTATTGTCGAATCTCCAAATAAATGTCACACCATCTCCCGTTACTTAGGAGAAGGCTATCAAGTTCTTGCTACAGTCGGACATTTAAGAGATCTTTCCACTAGTGGAAAAGGTGGCTTTGGAGTAGATATTGAAAATGATTTTAAACCTACATATGTTGTTTCTAGTTCAAAAAGATCAACAGTTTATGAATTAAAAGAAGCTGCGCGTAAGGCAGAAGAAATCTATCTTGCAACCGACCCTGACCGTGAAGGTGAAGCTATTGCATGGCATCTTACCCAAATTTTAGGTTTGGACCCAAAGACAACCAAGCGTTTAGAGTTCCACGAAATCACAAGGGTTTCAATCAATGCAGCTATCAAAAAACCTAGAGTAATTGATATGAATCTTGTGGAATCACAAGAAACAAGAAGAATTATGGATAGAATTATTGGATTTAGACTTTCCAATATTATCCAAAAAAAGATTAAATCTCCATCCGCTGGAAGAGTTCAATCCGCAACACTCAAATTAATCTGTGATCACGACCAAGAAATTGCTGATTTTAAACCAGAACCTTATTGGACTTTATCATTAGAATTAAAGAAAAGTAATGCAAAAATCGCTGCAAATTTCGCATCTTTTGGTGATGTGAAGAAAATTGAAGATGAAAAGACTAATGCTGACATTGTTTCTAAACTTAATGGAAATGCGAAAGTTGTCTCTATTAAAAAGTCAGTTAGAACAACCGAATCTAAACCAGCGTTTACTACCTCAACTCTTCAACAAGAAGCATTCAATACATACAAATTTTCAACAAAGAAGACTTCTAGTCTTGCTCAACAATTGTATGAAGGCGTTCAAATTAAAGGTGAACACACAGGTTTAATCACATACATCCGTACAGATTCAACTTATTTATCAGATACATTTGTTGAAAGAGCAGAAGCATTTATTGCAAAGAAATTTGGTCCAGAATACTGTGGTAAACGCAAAGTTGTCGCAGTTGCTGGTGCACAAAATGCACATGAAGCTATTAGACCAACTTCAAATCATACAACTCCTGAATCAGTTCGCGCATACCTTACGCCTGATCAATATAAGTTATATAAATTGATTTATGAGAGAGCCGTTGGCTCACTCATGGCTCCTAAGAAAGAGTCAGTTCAAGTTGTAACTTTTGGTGTAAATGGAGTTACATTTAAAGCTGAAGCAGCACAAGTCGTTTTTGATGGTTATACAAAACTCGGTTCATCCGAAAAAGAAGAAGCCTATCACTTCCCAGCATTAACTGAAGGTGAAGAAGTTAAGATTAACAAAGTTAATAATGAACAAAAGATGACTGAAGCTCCAGCTGCTTATACTGAAGCTAAGATTGTTAAACTTATGGAAGACAAAAAGATTGGTCGTCCATCAACTTATGCTTCAACAATTGCAACATTACTTAAAAGAGAATACGTTGCTTCTAAATCTGGCTCATTAACTTCTACTGAAGTTGGCCAAAGAACAACAACAGTTCTCCATAAATATTTCCCAGACTTTGTAGATGTTAAATATACAGCTCAAATGGAAGAAAAACTCGACCAAATCCAAGAAGGTGAAGTTTCAAGAACTGAAGCATTAACTGAATTCTACTATCCATTTATTAAGTCAGTTGAAGATGCATCTGCAAAAATGTATAAAGATGATGACGAACCAACTGGTCGTAATTGTCCAATCTGTGGAGCACCGCTTGTTTACAAGAAATCCAAATACGGAAATTTCATTGGATGTTCAAATTTCCCAACCTGTAAATACAGAGAAAAAGAGGAAGAAGAACTCGAATACACCGGTGAAATGTGTCCAAAATGTGGCAAACCTCTCGTCTATAGAGTTGGTAAAAAGAATAAAAAATTCATTGCATGTTCTGGTTATCCAGAATGTGATTATGTAAAGAAGGAAGAATCTGAACTAGAAGTAGTGAAGAAATGTCCTGAATGTGGTGGAGATCTTGTTGTTAGAGGTCGCGGAAAGAAAAAATTCTTAGGTTGTACAAACTATCCAAAATGTCATCACATTGAAAAATTAGATAATTAAGTAAGCTATGTGCTTACTTTTTTGTTATAATAATTCGCATGAAGAAAATTAACATAGTTGGTGGTGGACTTGCAGGTGCAGAAGCCTGTTACTTTTTCCTAAAAAGAAACTACGAAGTTCACCTCTATGAGAAGCGCCCAAAAGTAATGACTCCAGCACATGTTACTGGTAATTTTGGAGAACTCGTTTGTTCCAATTCTCTGAAGTCTAACAAACTTGATAATGCATGCGGATTGCTCAAGGAAGAAATGCGCCACATGGACTCATTAACTATGAAAGTTGCAGCTGAAACAAGTGTTCCGTCTGGTAATGCTTTAAGCGTAGATCGTGAGGCTTTTTCAACAAAAATCACGCAAATTCTCAAGGATTTTCCAAATTTAATCATTCATGAAGAGGATGTCAAAGACTTCCTTGAAGGACCTACTATTATCGCGACCGGCCCGCTTACAAGTGATGCGCTCGCAAAGAAAATTTCTGAAACAATTGGTCAAGAATCTTTGTTCTTCTTTGATGCATCTGCACCTATTGTTTTGAAGGATTCTATAGACATGAATATCGCCTATAAAAAGTCACGTTATGACCAAGGCGATGACAGCTACATTAACTGTCCATTTTCAGAAGAACAATATGATAAATTCTATGATGAACTTATTCATGCTGAAGTAGCAATGATTCATGACTTTGATAAAAACTATTTTGAAGGTTGTATGCCAATTGAAGTAATGGCGAAACGCGGAAAAGAAACTTTAAGATTTGGACCAATGAAACCAAAAGGTCTCCAAGTTCCAACTAGAGAAAAATTCCACGCCGTTATTCAACTTAGACAAGATAATCTTAATGGAGATTTATATAACATTGTTGGGTTCCAAACTAACTTAACTTATTCAGAACAGAAGCGTGTTTTTAGAATGATTCCAGGTTTAGAACATGCTGAGTTTGTACGCTATGGTCTTATGCATCGTAACACTTATGTGTGTTCACCGATTGCATTAAATACAGATTTTTCTTTAAGAAAGAAAGATAACGCATTTTTAGCAGGTCAACTTATTGGAGTTGAAGGCTATGTGGAGTCTGCTGCTATGGGTATTTTGGCGGCGGTTTTCGCATTCCAAAGAATGGAGAATGTCGAAATACAAAAACCGCCATTAGAGAGTATTATTGGCTCTTTGTATAACTACGTTATTAATGGAAATCCCGAGACATTCCAACCAATGAATGCTAACTTTGGAATTTTATATGATTCAAATAAACATAATCGTGAAGAATCAATAAATAAATCTTTAGATTTAATCGATAAGTATTGGAGCAAAATTAATGAAAGAAATTGATTTATTTATTGAACATCTTCACTATGATTTGAATTATTCTGATAAGACAATCAAGTCATATAAAAATGATATTGAAAGTTTTCTTTTCTTTATTTTTAATCAAGGTATCTCCATTGATGATGTCGATACCCAAACAATAAGAAATTATCTTTATACAGAAATGCAGAATGGCAAATCTAAGACAACTTGTTGTCATAGAATTGCGGTTTTAAGGCATTTCTTTGATTTCTTATTAGATAAGGAATTTATACACGAAAATTGCTTCTTATTTATAACTGCGCCAAAGAAAGATGTTAGGTATCCAGATGTTTTATATTTAGAACAAGTCGAAACTTTGCTAAATAGAAATAGATTAAGAACTGATAGCCTTATGTTACGCGATCAAGCAATCCTTGAACTTCTTTATGCTTCAGGTCTTCGTGTTAGTGAACTAGTTAATGTCAAGCTATCAAATATGGACATTAGAAATAGAACAATTCGTGTGCTTGGCAAAGGAAGAAAAGAAAGACTTGTAATGTTTTCAAAATCTTGCCAAACAACACTTATCGACTATTTAAAAAATAGTCGTGAAGAATTATTAAGAAGAAATAAAAGCGATTTTTCGCTTGATTTTCTCTTCTTAAATTCTCAAGGAAAGCAACTCTCTAGTAGAGGTGTTCAATACATTCTTGAAGATATCGAAAACAAGACTGGATGTCATTATGGTTTACATCCGCACTTACTTAGACACACCTTTGCAACACACTTACTTGAGGGCGGTGCAGATCTACGTGTTATTCAAGAACTTTTGGGTCACGAATCTATCAACACAACACAGATTTATACTCATGTTACTGAAGAAGCAATGAAGGCCCAATTTAACATGTCTCATCCACGTGCTAAAAAGCACGATAATTGATACTATTTTTGCATAGTTTATAAAAACTATTTGTTTTATTAATGCTGGAGTGTTAGAATACTAACGCTCTTTTTCTTTAGAGAAAGAGAAATACACACATCATGAATTCAATTTCCGAGTCCCGTGACCACGGGGTCGAAAACGGGGGAGATTGTTCGAAGTGATGGAGGCAAAAACGAATGGAGGCCAAAATTATGGCAGAAGAAAAGAAAGTCGAAGCACCAGTAGCTGATGCTGAGAACGTCATGGAAATGGTAATGCATGACGAAAACGCACCAATCATTACCGTCAGAAAATTACTCGAAGGTGGAGTCCACTTCGGACATCACACCAGAAAATGGAATCCAAAAATGGGCAAGTACATCTACGGTGCTCGTAATGGAATCTATTTAATTGACTTAGTCAAATCTGCAGCATGCATTTCAGAAGCATATGTTGCATTAAAGAAAATCGTTGAAGAAAACGGTAAAGTCTTATTTGTTGGTATTAAACCACAAGCAAAAGAACTCGTCGAAGCTCAAGCAGTTCGTTCAGGTTCATTCTACATCACCAATCGTTGGTTAGGTGGTACCTTAACAAACTTCAAGACAATTCAATCAAGAATTCGTCGTTTAAAAGAACTCGAAACAATGGAAATTGATGGTTCATTTGATCGTCTTCCAAAGAAAGAAGTTGCTCTTTTAAAGAAAGAAGCTGACAAACTCGCAAAGAACCTTAACGGTATTAAGGAAATGAGAAAGATTCCTAACGCAGTTGTCGTTTGTGATCCAATGCTTGAACACAACGCAGTTGCAGAAGCAAAGAAACTCGGAATCCCAGTATTCGGTATCTGTGATACCAACTCCGATCCAGACAGAGTTGACTTTGTTATCCCAGGAAACGATGACGCACTTCGTTCACTCAAGGTTTTAGTTACAGTCTTAGCAGACGCAGTTGTCGAAGCAAAAGGTGGTATCACCGAAGTTGCATATACTAAAGATGAATTAGAAGAAGCAACAATGAAAGACGCTGTCCGTTTAGCAGACAAAGAAAATGCTGAAAGAATTGCAGCAATTCGTAAAGCTCGTGCTGAAAAGCAAGAAAGATTCGAAAAAGCACAACAATTCAGAAAGCAAAGAGAAGAAGCAAAAGCTGCTAAAGCAGAAGCTCCAAAAGCAGAAGCGCCAGCAGAAGAAGCAAAAGCTGAAGTAAAAGAAGAAAAACCAGCTGAAGAAAAGAAAGCCCCAGCAAAGAAAGCTCCAGCAAAAAAGGCTCCAGCAAAGAAAGCTGAGGAAAAATAATTATGCCAAGCATGATTGAACTCATTAAGGAATTACGTGACCGTACAGGCGCAGGCATGATGGACTGCAAAAAAGCTCTTGAAGCTACAGGTTCAGATGTTGAAAAAGCAATTGACTGGTTACGTGAAAAAGGCATCGCAAAAGCTCAAGCAAAATCATCAAGAATTGCTGCTGAAGGTTTAGCAGGTGTCGTTGTCGATGGCGATAAAGCAGTTATTCTTGAAGTTAACTGTGAAACCGACTTCGTCGCAAAAGGCGACAAATTCCATCAACTAGTTGATGATGCCGCCAAAAACACATTAGCAAACAACTATGCATCAATTGAAGATGCAAAAGTTGGTTGCGCTCAACTTTTCACCGATGCAACAGTTTCCATGGGTGAAAAGCTTGATTACCGCCGCTTTGAACTCGTTTCAAAAGCAGCAGGTAATGGTTTTGGTTCTTACATCCACATGGGTGGTAAGATCGCAACCTTAGTTATCCTTGAAAAGGATGATGCAGAACTCGCAAAAGGTCTTGCAATGCACATTGCTGCCAACGCTCCAAAGTATGTTGTTGACAGTGAAATTCCAGCAGATGTTATTGCTCACGAAAAAGCAATCGCTATGGAAAATATGAAAGCAGATCCAAAGATGGCTGGTAAACCAGAAGCTATGTTAAATGGCATTTGCGATGGAAAAGTTAAGAAATTACTTTCTGAATCAGTCTTAGCCGCACAAGTTTACTTACTTGATGGCGAAAAGACAGTTGCCAATGTCCTTAAGGAAAAAGGCAACAGCGTTATTAAATTCATTCGTTTCGCTGTAGGCGAAGGAATTGAAAAACGTAAAGATGACTTTGCTGCAGAAGTAATGTCACAAGTTAAATAATTTGAAAGGAGCCTTATGTATTCAAGAATCTTAGTTAAACTATCTGGCGAGTCTCTTGCTGGAAAAGGTAAAGAAGGAATCATTGAAAGTGAGGCTCTTTTAAATTCTGCAAAAGTAGTTAAAGCAATCGCTGACAAAGGAATTCAAGTTACAGTTGTTATTGGTGCTGGCAATATTTGCCGTGGTTCCATTATTGAAAAAACCGGAATTGACCGTGTCAGCGGTGACTACATGGGAATGCTTGGTACAGTTATCAACTGTATCGCATTAAAAGAAGCTTTAGTTAAACTTGGACAAAAAGCTGTTGTTTTATCAGCAGTTGATGTCACATTTGCTGAAACTTATTCCCCAGAAGTTGCGGACAAATATTTGAAAGAAAATTATGTTGTAATGTTTGGTGCCGGCACTGGTAAACCATTCTTCACAACAGATACATGCGCAACACTACGTGCTATTGAAATTGGCGCAAATGCTATTTTAATAGCAAAGAATGGTGTTGATGGCATTTATTCAGATGATCCAAGATTCAACAAAGACGCAAAACTTTACAAAGAAATCAAGTGCTCTGAAATCATTGCAAAAGATCTCAAAGTAATGGATTTAACAGCTGTCGAAATGTTGAAAGATAAAGATATTGATGTTCGTGTGTTTAACGCTTCAAAACCTGAAAATTTCCTTAAGGCAGCAAGCGGAGAAGACATCGGAACAACAATTAAGAAAGGATAAGAAAATGGACCCAATCGCATTAGAAGCAAAAGAAAGCATGGGAAAAACAATTCAAGCTTTCCAAAATGAACTTACAACACTTAGAACCGGAAGAGCTACACCAGCAATGTTAGACAGAGTTGAGTGTGAATATTACGGAGATAAAATTGCAGTTAATCAAATCTCTTCAATCTCATCTCCAGAGCCACGTCAATTACTCGTTAAACCTTATGATAAAGGCGATGTTAAAAACATTTGTGCTGCAATAGCAGCAGCTAACCTTGGTGTTAACCCAATTAACGAAGGTGATTGTATTAGAATTACAATCGCACCTCTAACAGAGGAAACACGCCGTGACTTAGTTAAAAAAGCTAAGGCAATGAGTGAAGATAGCAAGGTTGCAATTCGTAACATCAGACGTGACTTCATTGATTTAGTTAAAGCAAGTGATGAGATGACTGAAGATCTCCAAAAACGCGTTCAAGAAGAGATTGAAAACGTTACAAAAGATTCAGTCGCTGAAATCGATTCAATTCTTGCCAAAAAAGAATCAGAAATTATGGCAATATAAGAGAGGCTAATGCTTCTCTTTTCTTTTTATTAAAGAATTCATCACATTATTTTGCTTATACGCTTGCAACATTTTCGTGTGCCTGTGTATAATATACGCACTATGGCAAACGAGATTACTTTAAATAAACCAATTAATCATGTTGCAATTATCATGGATGGCAACGGTAGATGGGCTAAAAAACGTGGACTTCCAAGAACAATGGGCCATAAAGAAGCCTGCAATAGAATTGTTGAAATTTTCGACTACTGTGTTGACTATGGAATTAAAATAGTATCGTTTTATGCTTTCTCAACCGAAAACTGGAAACGACCAGCTTCCGAAATTAAGTTTTTATTCCAATACCTTGAAATATTTTTTAAGCGCGAAATAAACAAAATTATGAAAGATGGAACCAGGATTATTGTTTCTGGTGATATTTCAAAATTGCCGGCAAAAACTAGGAAAACTACTGAAGAGGCAATTGAAAAAACAAAAAATAATAAGAACTATGTAATGAATATTTGCCTTAATTATGGTGGTAAAGAAGAACTTACTAGAGCCGCTAAATTAATTGCAGAAGAAGTTAAAGATGGAAAACTAGCTCTTGAAGATATAAATGAGCAAGTTATGGAAAATCACCTTTACACAGCCGGACTACCGAATGTTGATTTAATGATTAGGACAAGCGGTGAAGTTAGAACATCAAATTTCTTACCATGGCAAATAGCATATGCAGAATATGTGTTCACACCAGTATTATTCCCTGATTTTAAAAGAAAAGAATTTGTCGATTGTTTGATCGAATTTAATAAACGTAATAGAAGATATGGAGGGCTAGACAATGAAAAAATTAACAAATGAAATTAGCGGTTCAGCTAAAAAATCAATGTTAACCAGAATCATTACTGGTGCTGTTTTAGCAATTGTTTGTATTCCTTGTTTAGTTCTTGGATCTTGGTGGTTTCTTGGATTAACTGTAATCATTACTTTTTTTGCCGCATTTGAAATTGTTAAAGTAACCAATCTAAAAGGATTAATCAAAATATTAATTTATTTCTTAACAATTATATTTGCTCTAGGAATTATTTATTATTGTATGTTTTCTAAAAACATAGAGCTGATACAAGAAAAGGGTGGAGCAGCATTTGAAAATAAAGATTTCTTAATGAATTCTTTTGATAATATTACTCTATCAATAATGCTCATCACATTTATGTGTGCTGTTTATTTTCTTATTTCATTTGCTGTTGAACCATTCTCAATTGCCTATGTTTTCTACTTCATTTCAATGATTTTGGTTCTTGCAATTGGCATACAATCATTCTTATTTTTACGCTTCTCTCCATTCTATTTCTTTAAAAATGAATGGGCTATTGAAGCTCCACTAAAAATTTATACTGATGAATTTAAATATGGGCAATCCATGTTCTTATTTATTTACGTTATTCTAGGAACAATTATGAATGACATTGGAGCCTATTTCATTGGTTTACTTTTCGGTAAACATAAAATGAATGAACGTATTTCTCCTAAAAAGACATGGGAAGGATTTGTTGGTGGTGTTGTATTTAGTTTAATTTCATCAATTACATTTGCTCTTATCTGTGCCGCTGTTGGTAAACCAATTCTTCCTATTTTTGATTTATCACATCTTTACTTCTTAATTATCATTTCAATTCTTTTACCTCTTGTTGCTGATGTTGGGGACTTCGTTTTCTCCTCAGTTAAAAGATCCTTTGGAGTTAAAGACTTCTCACAATTGCTTCCTGGACACGGTGGCATTCTTGATAGAATTGATTCTCTTATCTTCGCTTCAGCACTCGTTTCTTGTTTAATTATTTTCATAAATCTTATTCTTAACGGAGCCGTATAATGGATCAAGCAAAGAAAGTTCTATTACTAGGAGCTTCTGGATCTATTGGTGGTCAAACCATTGATATAATCAATGAAGCTAATGGTAAGTTTATCCTTACCGCTTTTTCAGTTGGGAATAAGTGGGAAGTAGCAAAGGAACTTCTTGAGAAATACAAAACAGTAAAACATGTTTATATAAAAAGCTTTAATAACGCAAAAAGATTACATAAACTATTCCCACATGTAAAATTCTACTTTGGAAAGCGTGGATTAGCTTCAATTACACGCAGAGTGAATTTTGATATTTGTGTTGACGCGCTAGTCGGCTTTGTTGGATTAGAACCAGCGATTATTGCATTAAAGCGTAATAAAATTCTTTGCTTAGCAAATAAAGAAGCATTAGTTGCAGGCGGAACAATTATTAACGATTTGCTTTCCAAAGGAAAAGGAAAGCTATTCCCAATTGATTCTGAGCACGTTGCTTTAGCAAAATGTTTAGCCAATTGCGACTCTAAAGACGTTAAGCGTTTAATTATAACTGCATCTGGTGGAGCTTTAAGAAATGTTCCGTTAGATAAACTTTCAGAAGTTAAGGCTGAAGATGCTTTAAAACATCCAACTTGGAAAATGGGAAATAAAATTACAATCGATTGTGCAACCATGATGAACAAAGGTTTTGAAATTATTGAAGCCTTCTATCTTTATGGCTATCCTCTAGATAAAATTTATGTTCAAATGCACGATGAATCGCTTGTTCATTCTGCTGTCGAATTAAACGATGGCACTTTAATTGTGGATTATGGAAAACCTGATATGCATAATCCAATCAGATGGGCTCTTTATGAAGGAAAATGTGAATATGAAGTTCTTAAAATTAAGTCCTTTAGTGAATTGAAAGATTGCCATTTCCATGATTATGATCCTAATAGATATCCATGCACTGAAATTGCAAAACAGTCTTTATTGGCTGGCGCTTCTAAAATGATTGCACTTAATGCCGCTAATGAAGTTTTAGTGCATAAATATTTAAGAGATGAGATTAAATTTTTAGACATCGCAAAAAATGTTGAAATTGCAGTAAATAACACAAAAATCCATGCAAAACCTTCATTATTTCAGGTTAAACGCATTGATAGAATTGTGAGAAAGGCGGTGGAATAATGGCTTGGTATGAATGGCTTTTATCAGCTTTATTATTTATCATTTCGCTCGGCGCCTTAATAACAATTCATGAAGCTGGACACCTTTCAATGGCAAAAGTTTTTAAAGTCTATTGTCATGAATTTTCTATTGGTTTTGGTCCTAAACTTTTACGTGTCAGAAAGAAAGGACACGAAACATATTTTGCAGTTAGAGGAATTCCTCTCGGCGGTTATGTTTCAATGTATGGCGAAGGAGCAGAAGAGCTTCCAGAATTTAAAGATATTCCACAAGAACGTTCCTTAGAAGGCATTAAGAAGTGGAAGAAAGCTATTATTGTTTCTGCTGGTGTTATTTTGAATGCTATTTTGGCGTTTGTTTTAATTTTGATTTCAAATATGTGTTTTCCAGTAATGGGTCATACAACTCGTACTGTAATCGCAGAAAATTCTATTGCTGCCACAGTTGGCGTTAAGACAAATGACAGATTGAATTTTATTTATCCATCTGAGTGTTTTAAGGACGAAAGTATTTATCCAATTGAATATGATTACACAACAAGCGATAAGCTAATTCACGCTGGCAATTTTTATATTGTTGATAATTCAATTGAGATGATTCCTGAAGCAACACCGGGGGTAGTTAAGCATTTTTCATTAGTTTTTATGTTTAATGGAAACAAAGATAGTTCCAACTTCTGTGATTGCATTAAACTTCTACCAGCTGTTACAAAAGACGAAATTAGAAATAATGAATATTTAATTGGGAATAAGTTCTATGCTTCTTGGATTGAGGAAGAAGGAAGTCCAGAATATTATCCAGACTTTACTGTTTCAACTTACACACCTAGCGAGAAAACCACTTTTGTTACTCATTTAAGTTTCCAGGCAGAAGATGAAACTTCTTATTCAAAAGAATTTACGTTATCAACTGTTGCTGATGGATCTAAGTACAAGTTTGCTGACATTGGTATTTCTTTCCCAGTAATTAAACAATGGTTACCTGTAGGCGATAGATTTAAACAAACATTTGTGGATTATGGAAATGCTGCAAGTGCAGTCTTTAGAGGAATAGGAGTGTTATTTACTGGTGGTATTAAAAATATGTCCGGCATAGTAGGAATTTTTGAAACCAGTGCTACCTTATTCTCTAATTATACATTTGCTACCTATTTATATTTCTGGGGTTTAATTTCGGTCAACTTAGCTATCTTTAACTTATTGCCGTTCCCTGGTTTAGATGGATGGCAGTTACTTGTTACTGCAATTGAAGGAATTAGCAAAAAGAAAATCCCTAATAAATTTAAACAAATTATGTCATTAATTGGACTTGCATTATTGTTTGTATTAATGATTGCTATTGTCGTATTAGATATTGTAAGGATTGTGGGGGTATAAAAATGAATGACAAAATGATTAGATTTCTAACTTCAATCAAGCTCGAAAACCTTGATCGTTTTGATATGGATTTTGATCTTGTTACCCGCAATCAATTTAAGCGCGAGCAAGTCGATATGTTGATTGTGAAAAACACACCTTGGGATGCAGATCTCCTAGAGGAATTCCAAGATGCCCTCGAAACAATTCAGTACCCATATTCCATGAAATTTTCTTACGTTAAAAAACCAACAAGTTTTGATGGAGAAAAATTGTTTGAAAATTGGCATTATAGACATAATCACTATAAGAGCGATTTAAAGGTCAAAGCAAACGGATCTGACATTGCTTTCTACTTCGATGATGAAGAACAAAAAGAAAAGAATAAATCTGTTGTTAAAGACTTCAAAGAGTTCCTTGACTTTATTGGCTACAAATTAAAAATAGTGGAGATTTTAAGCGAAAAAACCCCTGAAATCCCGAATATTTCTAAAAATGATGAACCAGTAAAAGTTGAGATTACCAAAGAAGAAGAAAGCGCAATTAATGCTTATAAAACCACAATTTCTGAAATGCGTCATGATAAGGAATTGCATGCTAAAGGACAATCTTGGAGAGATAGAATTCCTTATAAGAAAATTGATGATTTTTCAACGATTGATGAGAACTGTTCAAATGTAGATATTGAAGGTCAATTATATGGCATTGATAAACCAAAAATTATTAAATCTGGATTAACACTTTTGACATGCGGAATTGGTAAAGGCGACACAGGTATTTCTCTTAAGATTATGGAGAACGAACATGACTCTGCTGAACTCATTGAATCTCTTAAAAACGAGATGTGGGTTAGAGTTCTTGGATACGTCCAGAGAGATACATTTAAAAATACTATTGTTATTGATGTTAGAGCAATTACTCCAATCGAAGGACCTGAACTTAGAAAAGATGAAGAACCTGAGAAACGTGTTGAGCTACATTTACATACAAAAATGTCATCAATGGATGGTGTTACAAGCATCGATAACTATATTAAGCTTGCTAAAAACATGGGTCACAAGGCCTTAGCTTTAACTGACCACGGTGTTGTTCAAGCTTTCCCAACTGCTCAAAATGTAGTTAATGATATTTATAAAAAAGATTGCGATAAAGCAAAAGCAAACAATCTTCCTATGCCAGAAAAATTAAAAATTCTTTATGGCTGTGAATTTTATGCGGTTAATGATGAACTTCCATTCGCATTAAATCCTGTGGATGTTCCATTAAATAAAGCTACATATGTTGTATTCGACTTAGAAACAACCGGTCTTTCAACTAGATACGATTCAATAACCGAGTTTGGTGGTATTCGTTTTGAAAACGGCCAAATTGTTAAGTCTTTAGACTTACTCATCAATCCTGGAAGACCAATTCCTCAAAAGATTGTTGAAAAAACACACATTACAAACGAAATGGTTGCAGATAAGCCTCATATTGAGGATGTTATTGATCAAATCCTTGAATTTATGGATGGTGCAATCATCGTTTCACATAACATTACATTCGACTACGGCTTCTTAAAGGAGGTCATGAAAAAACTTGGTAGGGGAGAATTTATTAAACCTGCTATTGATACACTTTCATTATCTCGTTATATGTTCCCAGATGCTAATGCTCATAGATTAGGAAACTTATCTAGACACTTAGGCATGGATATTTATAATGATGAAGAAGCTCACCGTGCTGATTACGATGCTCGTATTTTAAATGATGTTTGGCTTGCTATGTTAGCTAAGCTAACAAAGAATAACGAAAATCTCAAACATAGTGATTTAGCAAAGATTAAATCTACAAACGCTATGCTTAAGCATATGCGTGCTTCTCACGTTACAGCACTTGCTAAAAATGAAGCCGGTGTCAAAGATATGTTTGAATTAGTTTCATTGTCTCACATCAATTACCTTGCAGATGTTCCAAAAACACCAAAACGTGAAATTGCTAGATTAAGAGAAAATCTATTGCTTGGTTCAGCTTGCTGCAATGGTGATATTTTTGAAATAGAAATGACCAGATCAAAGGAAGAATTAATTGAAGCAATGAAATTCTTCGATTTTATCGAAGTTCAACCTCCTGAGAACTATATGCACTTGGTAAATAGAGGTGTAATTGATTCTATTGATAAGGTTAAAGTCTTTATTACTGATATTGTTGAAACCGCACAATCAATTGGCAAAATTGTTGTCGCAACTGGTGATGTTCACTATGCAAACCCAGAAGACAAGATTAGCCGTGATATTTATATTTCAGCCAAAGCTGTAGGTGGTAAATACCATCCACTCCGTATGAGAGATCCAAATATTGAAAATCCAAATCAACATTTTAGAACTACTCGCGAGATGCTTGATGCGTTTGAGTTCTTAGGCAAAGATAAAGCCTATGAAATTGTTATCAAGAACACGAATCTCATTGCTGATATGTGCGAAGCTATAGATCCAATTCATGATTTACTTTGTAAACCAGAGATTGAAAATTCGGACAAAATACTTGTTGATTCATGTTTTAGTAAAGCTAGAGAGCTCTTTGGCGATGATTTACCACAAGATATTGTTGATAGATTAAATAAAGAACTAGATGGTATTAATGGTAATGGTTATTCAGTTACCTATTACATTGCTCATGAGATTATTGAAACAGCCGCTAGAGACGGCTATATGGTTGGCTCACGTGGATCTGTCGGATCCTCGCTTGCAGCCCACTTGTATGGCATTACTGAAGTCAACCCATTAGCACCTCATTATAGATGTCCAAAGTGTAGACATTTTGAGTATTCGCACGACCCGTCTATATACTCAGGCTCAGATTTGCCAGAGAAAAAATGCCCTGTTTGTGGTGAACCGATGGTCCATGATGGACAAGATATTCCATTTGAAACATTCTTAGGTTTCCATGCTGAAAAAGTTCCAGATATCGACCTTAACTTCCCTTCAGACTATCAAGCAGATGCACACAACTTAACCAAAAAGATTTTCGGAGCCGAAAACGTTTTCCGTGCTGGCACAATTGGTACGGTTGCGGATAAAACAGCATTTGGTTACGTTAAAAACTACTTTGAATATAAACTCAATACACTTGACACAAGTATGATTCCGACCGAAAGAATCGCATACATGGCATCACATTGTACTGAAGTTAAACGTACAACAGGACAACACCCAGGTGGTATTGTTGTTCTTCCAAAAGGTAGATCGATTTATGAATTTACCCCAGTTCAATACCCAGCTGATGATAATACAGCGGATTGGCTTACAACCCACTTTGATTATCACCCAGCCCTTGAACCACAACTATTAAAACTCGACCTATTAGGGCACGTTGACCCCCTCGCATTGCGTCTAATGTCGCTTTTAACAGGTGTTGATGTTAAGAAAATTCCTCTTAATGATAAGAAGGTTATTTCCTTATTTACATCAACTGACGCTTTAAACTTAGACGAGAATTACCTTAAATCCAAAACAGGTAGTAGTGGACTTCCTGAATACGGTACTGATACATGTAGTGATATTTTGGTTAAAGCAAAACCTAAATCATTCGCTGATGTTGTTGCTATTGCAGGTTTAGCTCACGGTACTAACGTTTGGCAACATAACCAAGAAGATTTAATTAAGAACGGAACAATGACTCTTCATGACTGTATTGCAGCTCGTGATGACATTATGAAGTACTTAATCGCTCATGGAGTGCCACCTGAGGTAGCATTCGATACCATGGAAAAGGTTCGTAAAGGAAAGAAAATTCCTCTTAAACATATTCCAGTTTTAAAGGAACATAACATTCCTGATTACTACATAGATGCATGTAATAAAATCAAATATCTATACCCTAAAGCCCACGCTGTTGCATACGCGACAATGGCTGTACGTGTTGGATATTTCAAGGTTTATTACCCACTTGAGTTCTATGCCGTTTGGTTCTCTGCTCGTTGTGATGCATACGATATTTACGCTATGTTAGGTGGTAAAGAACGTATCATTTCACGTTACGAAGAGATTGAGAGAGCAATGAAAGATAGAAGCATTAAGATTTCTAATAAGGATAAAGCAATACACGCTATGCTTGAAGTTGCAATTGAAATGGCAGAACGTGGATTCAAGTTTAAAAATATTGATCTTTATAAGTCTCACGCAACAGACTTTATATTAGATAAAGAAAATGGTGCATTAATCCCACCATTCATCGTTATTGATGGTTTAGGAGAAGCTGCCGCTCAGTCAGTAGTGGAAGCTAGAAAAGATGGGGAATTTACTTCTAAAGAAGATTTACTCCGCAGAACTAAACTAAATGGTACTAACGTTGAAGATTTAGACGCTCTAGGCGTTTTAAAAGGATTAGGCGATACTGATCAAATGTCATTGTTTGAGTTTGGTCTTGATGCATAAGTCGGGGCATAGCACATCTGGTAGTGCGCTAAGTTCGGGACTTAGAGGTGGTGAGTTCGAGTCTCACTGCTCCGACCATTCGCGCCTGTAGCTCAAATGGATAGAGCGTCCCCCTCCTAAGGGGAAGGTTGAACGTTCAACTCGTTTCAGGCGCGCCAACTGCATCGCATGTTTCTATTGAAAATAGATAGAAATATAGTATTATATAATTCGTTGTTGGGCCTGTAGCTCACCTGGGAGAGCGCCTCCATGGCATGGAGGAGGTAGCCGGTTCGATCCCGGTCAGGTCCACCAGAACTAAAAAAATACTTCGACTCGTTCGAAGTTTTTTTATACAAAAAATGTGAATAATTTGTATAATATTTTTAGAAAATCGGAGGCAAAGTTTATGGATAATAAAAAACTTTTTACCAACCATCGTTATTTTTATTTTATAACAGAACTATTTGTTGGAATTGCTTTGATGGGCATTGAAATGTCTGCATCTAGACTTATTGCAGTTTACTTTTCATCATCTCAAATAGTTTGGACAATCATCATTGGTGTAATCATGATTGCAATGGCAATTGGCAATTATTGGGGCGGCCATCAAGCAGATAAAAAACCATCATTAAAACGACTTTATTTTGAGTTATTATTCGCTGGTGCATGGATTGTTTTGATCCCATTTGTTGGACCATTTATTATTGGTGGCGTTTCAGTCATTCTCGCTCTTTTTGTGACAAGTAATTTAGTTATTTGGGCATCGTTATTTTCGTGCCTAATTATCTTTGTTCCTCCTCTATTATTTTTGGGTAAAGTTACACCATCTTTAATCAAGTTTTCTTTGGATCAAAAAGTATCTGGAAAAGTTATCGGATTACTTGAAGCTTTGAATACAATTGGCTCGATCGTAGGAACCTTCCTTCCAACATTCTTGACCATTCCATTTATAGGTACTTCAAACTCATTTGTTTTATTCGGCTCAATGATAGCTGTACTCGGCTTAATTTATGTCGTAACTTTCTATATTGATTATTTTAAAAATCAACCTAAAAAAGAAGTTGCAACCAAAGACAAAGAAGAAGAGAAAATAATTAAGAAAAACAGGAAAAATCACGTAAAATCCCTCATATTCTCAGGTATTTTCTCTATTTTATGGATTACTGGAATGGTGGTTTCAAGTAATGCGTCTCCGATATTTTGGGGTGATAAAACTGTAGTTGTTGAAACGGATTCTATGTATAACTATTTAAAGGTTAGCAAAGAAGGAAAAAGAACCTCATTTTCCACCAACGTTTTGTTTGGAGTTCAGTCTTGTATTAATGACGATTATTCATTAACAGGAATGTATTATGACACCCTATTAGTATCGCCTTATTTAGTGAAGGAAAATCCTAAAGTTTTGGTACTCGGAAATGGTACAGGAACTTATGCAACAATGATGAAGGATTTTCTACATTGTGAATGTGATATTACTGCAGTAGAAATTGACCAGAAAATTATCGACTTATCTTACAAGTATTTTAAGATGAACAAAGACGTTAATGTTATCTGTGATGATGGCAGAAACTTCATTGCTAGAGACAAAAATACTTATGATATTATTCTTGTTGATGCCTACTCATCAATTTCAGCTCCTTTCCATATGACAACAGTAGAGTTTTTTACTCTTGTGAGAGATCATTTATCAAATGATGGAATTATGATGATGAACATTAATATGCGTTCGGCTGCAAAAGGTTCAATTAATGAAGTTCTTTGTGATACAGCATATAGTGTTTTTGGAAATTTGTGTTCATGTTCTTCTTCTAGCGGAATGGAAGTCTTTGCATCTAAGAATAATGAAACAAATTTGATTAAAAAAATAAAAGCTATATCAATTAAAGATGGACAACTTGAATACGTAATTGATAGTTTGAAAAGAAATATTAAACCTCACGTTGATACAGGTTTAAGACTTTATGATGATACAGCAGATGTTGAAATGAGAAGTATTCAAACATTAGATGTTATTGTTCAAGAAGAAGTTAATTATTATAAGGATATATATAGAAAAGAAGGCTTAGACGGTTTACTTAAAAGATTACTTGGATAATTAGTAATTTTTACTAATGATAAAACCGCTTACATTTGGTATACTTTAATTACTAAAGTGCGAAAGCACATAAAGGAGGATACCAGTTGGTATAAAAACATATGGCTTATAATGGATTCGCTATTGATGAGTATTTAGACGCTATTCAAGTAACTAAAGATCTCGATGAATTAATTAAAAAACCAATTTTCTCTATTAAACCAGATGCTTTAAAGGTTTATGAGGAAGAATACTTCGGTAAGAAGTGTCAAAAATCAAAGGAAATGATTGATAAAGCTAAGGATATTATTCCTGGCGGTGTTCAACATAACCTTGCATTTAACTATCCATTCCCAATTGTTATGACTAAAGCTTTAGGCAATAAGTTATACGATATTGATGGAAATGAATACTTCGACTTACTTCAAGCTGGCGGACCTACACTTTTAGGTTCAAACGACCCAGTTGTTAGAGAAAAAGTTATCGAATTACTTAATACATGTGGCCCTTCAACAGGTTTATTCCACGAATATGAATACAAACTTGCAGAACTCATTCACCAATGCGTTCCATCAGTTGAAAAATTCAGAATGTTAGGTTCTGGAACTGAAGCTTGTATGTGTGCTTTACGTATCGCAAGACTTAAAACAGGACATAAGAACGTATTAAAAATGGGTGGAGCTTACCATGGTTGGTCAGATCAAATGGCCTATGGCATGAGAGTTCCAGGAACTAAAAACATCAAATCCGGTGGTGTTCCAATGTTCGTCTTTAAACACACAGACGAATTCTTCCCAGGAGATTTAAAATCACTCAAACGTAAATTAAGAAGAAATAGATTACGTGGTGGTACAGCCGCAGTTTATATTGAACCAATCGGCCCAGAATCAGGTACAAGACCAGTTACAAAAGAATTCGTCCAAGGATGTGAAAAGTTAGCACATAAGTATGGCGCATTGCTCGTTTGTGACGAAGTTGTCTCAGGTTTTAGAATTGGTGTTGGTGGTGCCCAAGCATACTATGGCATTGATCCAGATTTAACAATTTTTGGTAAGATTGTTGCTGGCGGTTATCCAGGTGCTGGTGGTGTCGGTGGACATGCTGACTGTATGGCTCATTTAGGCGCAGGACTCGATACAGGTGGTGCCAAAAAGGGCAAAAAGAAAGCTAAAAAGATTAAAAAAGCAATGTGTGGTGGAACAATGGCTGCTACACCAATCAGCTGTGTTGCCGGTTACTATGCTATTAGCGAAATTATTAAACGTAACGCTTGTGAAGTCGCAGGACGTATGGGTGATCGTTTAACAAAAGGCTTACAAGAATTAATTAAGAAGTATAACTTACCATTCGTTGCATTTAACATTGGTTCAGTTTGTCACTTAGATACAGTTGGCACAATGCATTTTTGCATTAACTGGAAGAAGATTTGGACAATTCCTCATGTCTTAAAAGAAACAACCAAGAGACAAAGAGAAATGGAACACATGGGTGCTGCTTACATGGCAGAAGGTATTGTTACCCTCGCAGGTTCAAGACTTTATACTTCAGCAGCTTATACTGAAGCAGACATTGATGAAGTTTTAAGAAGATTTGAAAATGTCTTTAAAAACTGTGCTCAACTTGAATTCCCGGATCAAAAGAAATAATTATGGCTTACACAATTGAAGAAGCTAAAAGATTAATCATAAAGGCTGGCCTAGAGCTTTGTGAAAAGAAACTCATTGCCAGAACTTGGGGCAATATCTCAGCTCGTATTTCTGATACAGAGTTTGTAATTACCCCAAGTGGAATCCCTTATGATAAGGTTAATAATGACAATTTAGTCGTTGTTAAAATTGAAGATTGTTCGTGGAGCGGTGAAGTTAAGCCAAGTGGTGAAAAAAAGGTACATGCTGCCATTTATAAAGCCCGTCCAGGGGTTAATTTTATTCTCCACACCCATCAAAACTACGCTACAGCTATCTCGGTAGATGGTAAGGATAAGGACTTTGTTCCAGTTGCCAAGTATGGACTTCCATCAACAAAGAAACTTGTCAAGAATATTGGAAAGGCAGTTGTTGCAAACCCAGATAAAAATGCTGTTTTAATGGCACGTCATGGTGCAGTAATTTATTCTGACAACTATGACGATGCTTTTAAGATTGCTTTAGATCTTGAAGAACAATCAAAAGCTTTATTTGATAAGGTTGCTACTAAAAAGACTGAAAAGCAGGAAGCAAAACCTTATTTAGATGACTACGCACAAATGTTTGGTCATTCAAGTAAAGCAGTTGAAGAAGATAAAGAAGCTGTTGAATTAATTAAATTCAAGAACTCTCTAGCTGCTTCATATCAAAGTAAATTAAAACCAATGAAATGTTTAGACGTTACATTACAACATTTTATTTATAAAAAGAAATACTCAAAATTAGCTAAAAACGCTAAATAGGAGAATTATATGAAATATGTAATTGCGTATGACATAGGTACTACCGGAGTAAAGACCTGTATTTTTAAACTTGCAGACTCAATTGAATTAGTCGCAGGTTGTTCTGCAGCGTATCCTTTATTCGTTTTGCCAAATGGTGGTGCCGAACAAGACCCAGATGACTGGTGGAAAGGAATGTGTGACTCTACTAAAGCTGTTTTAGAAAAAAGTGGAGTTAAACCAGAAGAAATTGAAGGCTTATCATTCTGTTCACAAGCACAAGGTGTTGTTTTAGTAGATAAAGAAGGAAAACCAGTAAGACGCGCTATGTCTTATATGGACCAAAGAGCTACTGAAGAAGTTAAAAAGGGTATCTCATATGGTTTACAAATCGCAGGCGCTAACATTTTTAAACTGTTGCCAAGTTTAGTTATTACAGGCGCTGTTACTTCATCTGCAAAAGACCCAGTTTGGAAATACAAATGGGTTGAAGCACATGAACCAGAAGTCTTTAAAAAGATCTATAAGTGGCTAGACGTTAAGGATTATTTGATATGTCGTTGTACTAAAGAGTTTACAATGACTGATGATACAGCATTTGGCACACTCATTTACGATAATAGACCTGGTAAAGGCGGTTGTTTCTCTAAAAAGATGTGCAAAATGTTTAAAATTAACATGGATCATTTACCACGTATTATTCGCTCAACAGATGTTGCGGGTGAACTTTGCGAAGAGGCAGCTAAAGATTTAGGGCTTAAAGCTGGAACCAAAGTTTTTGGCGGTGGCGGTGACTCTAGTTTAATAGGTATTGGCGCAGGCGCGACACAAGTTGGTGATACACACGTTTACGTTGGAACTTCAGGTTGGGTTATTACCGTTACAGATAAACGTATGGTTGATACATCTGCTATGATTGCAGCCATTACAGGTGCTGATGCAGGTAAGTTCAACTACTTTGCTGAAATGGAAACAGCAGGCAAGTGTTATGAATGGGTTCATGACCACCTAGCATTAGACGAAATTAACATTTATCTTGAGCAATATGGCAAACATCCAGGCTTTGAAGGCGAAAGAAGAACAATGTATGAGTTCTTAAACGAAACAATTAAAGATGTTAAACCAGGAAGCAATGGTGTTATCTTTACTCCATGGCTTCATGGTAATAGATGTCCATTCGAAGATCCACATTGTACAGGTATGTTCTTTGGATTAAAGATTGATACAGGCAAGCGCGATATGATTCGTTCAGTTCTTGAAGGCATTTATTATCATTTAAGATGGATGATGGAATGCGAAAGCAAGAAATTAGACCTCAAAGACACAGTTAGATTCTGTGGTGGTGGAGCATTATCCCCTATCGCATGTCAAATTTTATGTGATATTTTAGGTAAAAAGCTTGAAATTGTTGATCATCCTCAAAACGTTGGCGCAATGGGTGCAGCAGCAGTTATGGGCATTGGTTTAGGCCTTATTAAAAACTTTGATGAAGTTAAAGGTTACATTCCAGTAAAAGCAACCTTTGAACCAAATATGGAAAATCACAAACTTTATGAGCCTTACTATCAAACATTTAAGATGCTACATAAAGCAAACAAAAAGATGTTTACATTAATTGAAGGAGACAAATAAAATGGAAGCACAAAAGAAGAAAGAAGTAATTCGTACATTAAAATATGTACTTATTGCAGCATCAGCAGGTATTATTCAATTTGGATCAACAGCTATTTTAAACTTAATTTGGCCTGTTGAAAAATTCTCAAATGGACCAGTTTTATTCTATTTAATTGGTTTAATTTTATCAGTTGTTTGGAATTTAACTATAAACAGAAAATACACATTTAAGAGTGCAAGTAATATGGGAATTGCAATCTTATGGACAATTGGATTTTACATTATTTTTGCTCCAGCCTCATTATTATTACAAGGTTGGTTAACCAATGGTGTTTTAATTGAAAATTCTTCATTGGTTCTTAATACATACCTTGGTTGGCATGCCCTCATTGGCACAGCCATCTGTATGGTTTTAAATTTAGGTCTTGAATATCCATTTCAAAGATTTATTGTCTTTAGAAATTCAATTGACCAAACAGATAAGAAAGATAATTAATAAAACAAAAGCATCTCAATCAAACGAACGAGATGCTTTTTTTATTTCAAATTTTTAATTATATCTTCACAGCATTGCCATATTTCATTAATGACAATTTCATACTCTCCGCTATACCACGGGTCATCGATAGTGCCCACACGGGACGAATATTTCGATATTAATTGATACTTATTAGCGTAATCATCTATTAAATAATTTAGATATCGCAGATTGTTGTTATCCATATAAAAAATGACGTCTGCTTTTTCGTAATCTTCTTTAGTTATTCTTGTTGCGTGATGTTCTCCAAATGGAATATTGTGGTTTCTTAGTGCACGTTTCATTGGTGGATAGATGTCATTTCCAATTTCTTCAGTTGAAGTGGCACGCGAGTAAACTTCAAATCTGTCTTCCATTTGATATTTTTGCATCAACAATTTGAAAATCCACTCAGCTGCAACTGAGCGGCAAATGTTGCCATGACATACAAAAATAATTGTTTTCATATAAAATATTAAAACACATTTTGAATTTTGTGGTAAGATACTATGCGAGGTTTTTATGAAACGCGAAGTATTTGTAGTTGCTGGTGCAATCGTAAAAGATGGTAAAGTATTTGCTGCTCAACGTGGTAACAAAGGTAAAACAGCTTTTAAGTTTGAATTCCCAGGCGGAAAAATTGAACCAGGAGAAACTCCTGAGCAAGCTTTAGCACGCGAACTTCGTGAAGAACTTTCAATAAATGTTGAAGTTCATGAATTAATAACCGCAATTGTTGATGAATATGAGGATGTAATCCTCCACATCGATACTTATCGTTGTACTTTAATTTCAGGTACTCCAACTTTATCTGAACACATTGCTTTGGCATGGTCAAATAAAGAAGAACTGGATAACCTTGAATTTTCTCCTGCAGATAAACCAACTCTGGAGAAGATCAAAAACCTGTATCTTTAATTAAAGAAATGCAGCGGTGGCGGAATTGGTATACGCTCAGGCCTCAGAAACCTGTCCGAAAGGGTGTGAGTTCAAGTCTCACCCGCTGCACCAATTGTTGAAAATCTTTGATTGTTCTTGTAGAATAATCGCACTGCCCAAGTGGTGAAATTGGTAGACGCAATGGACTCAAAATCCATCGGAGCGATCCATGCCGGTTCGAGTCCGGCCTTGGGCACCAGCTTAAATTTTATGACTAGAAAAGAACTAGCAATTCAATATTTCAAAGAAGGATACAACTGCTCACAAGCGGTTGTTTTAGCTTTTAAAGACTTAATTTCAGATCCTGAAAAATTAGTAAAAATTGCTGCACCATTTGGAGGTGGTTTGTCTCGTATGAGAGAAACTTGTGGAGCAGTTTCTGGAATGGTTTTAGTGATGGGAAATTTATTTGGTTATGATACTCCTGAAACTGGAGATAAAAAACATGAACTTTACGAAAATACCCAGGTTTTACTGAGGATTTTTGAGAAAAAGTACGGTTCTTTGACGTGTAGAGTGCTTCGCGGAATGACACAAATTCATGATGATTCGACGCCAACAAAAAGAGATCAAAAATTCTATGAAACGACGCCGTGCAGTGAACTTGTTGGAGGGGCTGCAGAGATTCTAGACGAATATCTAAGTAATAAGAAAAATTAAATAGTAGTTGAATAATTCAACTCAATATCATATTATATTACTCGCCCTTTGCCGTCGTAGCTCAGTCGGTAGAGCAACTGTCTCGTAATCAGTAGGTCGGGAGTTCGATTCTCTCCGACGGCACCACGAAATACCAGCTTTGGATGTTTAGCTCAGCTGGGAGAGCATCTGTTTGACGTACAGAAGGTCATAGGTTCGAGCCCTATAGCATCCACCATTTAAAAAGATAACTCCCTTGTGGAGTTTTTTCTTTTAAAAGTATACAATAACAGCTACGCACCGATAGTTCAGTGGTAGAACATCAGCTTCCCAAGCTGACTATGCGGGTTCGATTCCCGTTCGGTGCTCCATAAACAATCTTGGCGGCATTTGCTGCCTTTTTTTATTTAATTTTATTTTGTTTGCTTACAATAAAATAAATTTTAGTGTAGAATATTAAAAGTTTAGTAAAAAAGTAAAGGAGGAAGCCACATGAACAGAAGAATAAAACAACTATTTCTAGGTTTATTAGGCTTTTTTCCTTTACTACTCTCAGGATGTAGTTTTGAATTTGTTACAAGACCTTACAGAGTTGATTTGAATTACACAGAATGTTCAATTTCTGTTAATGAAGGAATGCAACTTTCCTTAAGTGTTGTTGGAAGATCGGGGACATTAAAATCATCCGAGTATTCTTATACATGGAGTTCCTCAGACACTGATGTCGCAAAAGTTTCTGCAGCAGGTTATGTTACTGCAGTCGATGCTGGAAAAGCTTTTGTATTTGCAAATGTTCATATTTTAAATTCTAACAAAATACTTGTTGAAAAATGTTCTATAACAGTTATTGACTCTGAACCAGTATCTGTTTCATTAAACAAAGAAACTGTTGACATTCAACAAGGCAAGTATACTCAGCTTTTTGCTGTTGTTGAACACACCTCAAACAAAAAAGTTTTATGGAAAAGTGACAATTCATTAATTTCCGTTGACCAATATGGAGATGTAATTGTGAATTCTTCTGTTCCTATTGGAACTACTGCAGTTATAACTGCAACCAGTGTATTTAATCCAGCTATGTCAGCAAGTTGTACTGTAACAGTCATTGAGCCTGAAGAAGTTCAGTTAGATTATACAATTATGTATTATATGTCTGGTTCTACACTAGAATACGATGACTCAAAATCTGGTAGTGAATGCAATATTGGCTTATTTAGCGAAGATATCAAAGAAATTTTAAGTGTAGAATTACCAGAAAACGTTAGATTAATTATTGAAACAGGCGGCACAAAGAAATGGAATTTGAGTTCTGATTACATCGTTGGTGCAGATTCTATTTCTAATCAAAAATTACAACGCTGGGAAGTTTGCGGCGGCAAAATTCAACTCATTGATTCTTTAGGAACGAATAAAATGTCTACAAAAGACTCCTTTGAGAGTTTCTTAAAGTGGGGCCTTAGTGAATACGAAGCAAATCAAATGGGCGTTGTTGTCTCAGGACATGGTTCTGGAATTGGGGGATGTGCTCCTGACGATAACAATAACTCGGATTACTTAACCATTAAGGAAATGGTTGATGCTACTACTGGTGCCATTAATATGTCTGAAAGAGAAAAGTTTACTTGGTTAGGTTTTGATTGCTGTATGATGCAATCAGCGGACCTTGCATCTGTAATATCAGATAATTTTGATTATATGGTTGCTTCCCAAGAATCTGAATTTGGTGAAGGATGGGATCATGATATCTATCTTAAGGAACTTGCAAAGGACACAAAGATAGAACCACAAAAGCTTCTTTCGTCTGTAGCATCAAGTTTTGTAGATTCGTACGACAAAACCAGTTGCTTATTAACTGAACCTTGTTATCAAACAATGTCAGTTTTAGACTTATCTAAAATGGATAATTTTGTTAGACATTTCAATAATTTTACCGAACAAGTTGGTACCAGCCGTTCTTCAAAAGTTGATTATGCAGTTTATAGTTCTGCGTTCAGAAACTCACTTAACAGATTCGGATCAAAGAAATACGGCTTAGTTGATGTAAAAGATTTCATATCACATATTGGTACATTAAAAGCTGACGTTTCTATAGACGAACTTCTTAACGCTTTAAGCGACTTAGTCATTGTTAATAATTTCTGCTCTAAATATGCAGTTAAACCATGTGGATTGAACGCATTTTTCCCAGAATCAGCCGATTCAAAAAGTAAGTTGCAGATTTTAAAATCTGACTATCAAGATGGGGTAACTAAGTTTGTTGACTATCAAAAAATGTGTTTAGCATACGGTAGTTTTTATTTCTAATAATTCATCTAGGAGGTATTAAGATGGAAAATACAATTAAATTTGAAGACATTCCTGCAAAGAAAGTCTCCATGAAAGCAATCGAAGCAAAGCTTGTTGGCTTTACTAACGATTTAAAAGCTGCAAAAGATCCTTCTGCTGCTTTAAAAGTTATTCGTGCATTAGAGAAATACATGGATAAGTTTGAAAATAATGCAACAGTTATTTCAATTCGCTACACGCTTGATACAAGAGATGAAAAGATTGCTAAGTTACAAGATCAAATTGATGAGATTTCACCATTAATTTCAAATTTAATTAATGAATTTAATAAGGTGTTAGTGAAACATCCTTGCCGCAAGGAATTAGAGGAAAAACTTACACCATATTACTTCCAAATGATTGATAACTCACTTAAATCATTTGATGAAAAGATTATTCCTGAGTTAATTGAAATTAATAAGCTCTCATCGCAATACGATAAAGTCTTAGGTGGTGCTGAAATCGAATTTAGAGGTGGCAAATATAATCTTTCTCAAATGGGTAAATTTGCTAAATCGAAAGATAGAGAAGAAAGACGTGAAGCTGCTATCGCATCAGATAGATGGTTTGGCGAACACGAAAAAGAAATTGGTGACATCTATGGAAAGCTAGTTGAATTACGTGATCAAGCAGCTAAAAAGTTAGGTTTTAAAAACTTTATAGAACTTGGCTACTTATCTCTTGGAAGAGTCGATTATGATGCCCGTATGGTGGCTAATTATAGAAAACAGATAGCAGACGAGGTTGTTCCAGTATGCCAAAAACTCTACAAGGAGCAAGCTAAACGCATAGGTATTCCTTTTAATAAAATGTACTCATACGATTACAACCTTTCATTCTTAAGTGGCAACCCAACACCAGAGGGTGATCCAGATCATTTAGTTGAGATGGGCCGCAAAATGTATAACGAGATGTCAAAAGAAACAGGTGATTTCTTCCAATTCATGATTGATAGACACTTACTTGATCTTGTTGCAAGACCAGGAAAACAACCTGGTGGTTATATGACATTCCTTCCAGTTCAAAAATATCCATTTATTTTCTCAAATTTTAACGGAACAGATGGTGATGTTAACGTTTTAACTCACGAATTTGGTCACGCATTCCAAGGCTATTTATCTAGAAACATTAAACCAGGTGATTTCCGTTCTCCAACACTTGAAAGTTGTGAAATACACTCAATGTCTATGGAGTTCTTTGCATGGCCATGGATGAATTTATTCTTTGGCAAGGATGATGAAAAATATCGTTATTCACACTTAACAGATGCCATCGAATTCCTTCCATATGGCATTACTATTGATGAGTTCCAACACTGGGTTTATGAACACCCACATGCCACTCATGAGGAAAGATGTGCTGCTTATAAGGAAATCGAAAATAGATATGAACCACAAAAGAAATACGACCCAGAAATGAAAACAAATGGTCATGGTGGTTGGTGGATGAAACAACATCACATTTTCTCAACACCATTCTATTATATTGATTATACTTTAGCTCAAGTTTGCGCTTTCCAATTCTTAGTTGAAATGACTAATAATCGTGAAAGAGCATGGAAGAAGTATGTTAAGCTTTGTAAGACTGGTGGAAAATATCCATTTGTTACATTACTTCAAAAGAATCATTTGCGTAATCCATTTGAAGACGGAAATATTCATAAGGTAATGGTTCCTTTAAGAAAAATTCTTAAAAGCTTCGATTTAACAAAAATCAAATAAGATAAGGCCTAAAGGCCTTTTCTTTTTATTAAACAACTTCTACTATAGATTAATTTATTTTTTAAATAACATTTGCTATAATATTTTTCGCGAAAATCTGTTAGGAAGAAGGATAAAAATATGTTTGATTTAGTTAATAATAAATTCAATTTTGAATCACCTATTGTTTGGGTTGATTTTGGAATTTCAGTTTTGCTCTTGGCATTTCTTGTTTATGTATTTTTTAAAATACATTTTAATAAAAAGAGCTTCATCTTTTTAACATCCTTAGCTGTTCTAACAATTCTTTCTTGGTTTTTTGGATTTACATTTGTTAATACTATCTGTTTATTTGCAATTGCTTCCACAATCATTGTTGTTGCAGTTTCAAATCAAAATGAGTTTAGAGATCTTGTTGGTACTTTTGGTAAGAAAAAGCATAAAGTCCAAACAGAAAAAGTTTATGATAGACATGCTGTTTGCCAAAAGATTTCACTTGCTGTTGAAACTTTATCAAAAACAAAAACAGGTGCTTTAATTACCTTTGAAAAAGGTATTAAGTTAAATGAAGTAGTTAAGAGCGGTACAATCTTACACTCTCCAATTATTCCAGAACTTCTTACTACAATTTTCTACACGGGTACAAGATTACATGATGGTGCTGTTGTTATTCGTAGAGACGAAATTCTTGCAGCATCAGTTTATTACACGCCAACAACAAGGCCATTAACTGGTAAGTTTGGTTCACGTCATAGAGCTGCTATTGGTATTTCTGAAATTAGTGATGCAGTTACAGTTGTTGTTTCAGAAGAAACAGGACGTATTTCAATTACCTATAAAGGTGAGCTCATTCCAGTTCAACAAGATAATTTATTAAGAACTTTAGAAGAATATTTAATTAATGAACCAGCTGAAGGTTCAGAAGAAGAAGGACAATAATTATGGCTAAATATTTTGGTACGGACGGAGTCCGTGGAGTTGCTGGTGAGTTTATCACTGAAACTCTTGCTTATAAAATTGGCCGTTATATTGGACAATATCCAAACGGACATAAGAATAGAATTTTAATTGCTAGAGATACACGAATCTCTGGTCAAGGTTTAGCCGAGTCAGTTGGCGCCGGTGCAGTTTCATCTGGTTCAGATGTTTATAACATCGGAGTTTCTACAACCCCATCAGTTTCTTATTTAGTAAGAAAGAATAAGTTTGATTATGGTGTAATGATTTCAGCATCACATAATCCTTATTACGATAATGGTATTAAGATTTTTAATTCTGAGGGAGAAAAGCTTGATGCTAAGATTGAAGAATTAATTGAAGGATATATCGATTCTCCTGTTGATAGTCTTCCAATGATGAAAAATCAAAACATTGGCCGTTATTGTCCAATTGATGATTTAGTGCCTAGCTATATTGAATTTATTTGTTCAAAAGCTAGTCCAAAAGTAAAAGGCATGAAAGTCTATATTGACTGTTCAAATGGTTCTGCAAGTGCAATAGCTCCTGTCGTTTTAAAGAAATTGGGTGTTGAAGCAACAATTGTTTCTAATAAGCCAAATGGTATTAATATTAATGACCGTTGTGGTTCAACAAAAATTGCTAATAACTCAGATGCTGTCACTAAAGGTAACTATGATATTGCCTTTGCTTTTGATGGCGATGCTGATAGATGTTTAGCAATGTCAAATGATGGTTTAGTGGTAGATGGTGACGCATTAATTTACCTTAATGCTATGTATTTAAAGAAGCACGGTAAGCTTAATGACAATACTGTTGTTATTACCGTTATGTCAAATTTAGGCTTAAAAAAGGCTTTTGCCGCTGAAGATGTTTCTATCCACGAAACAAAAGTTGGCGATAAGTACGTTCAAGCCGACATGAAGGCAAATAATTTATCCATTGGTGGCGAGCAATCTGGCCACATTATCTTCTTAGAAGATCTTAATACTGGCGATGGATTATTAACTATGGTTCACACTCTTAATGTTCTTGCAGAAGAAGGAAAATCTCTTCAAGAGCTCATTAAGAATTTAAAAATATATCCACAAAGTTTGAAAAATGTTCGTGTTGTTAATAAAGAAGCAATACTTGCACATCAAGGCTTTATGGAAAAAGTTGCTGAAGTTGAAAAATCTCTTGAGGGAAATGGCCGCATTTTAGTGAGACCATCAGGTACAGAACCACTCATTAGAATAATGTGTGAAGCAGCAACTCAAGAACAATGTGATGAAATCACATCACTTCTTGCAAAATTCGTGGAAGATATTCAATAAAATGGAATTTCAAGAATTTTATGATTTTGTTGTGAAAGTTCATTCAATTGCAAAGATTGGATTAACTTATTCAACAGATCCTTATGCAATTGATAACTACAAAGAGTTAAATGAACTTTCTAAGAAGATGCTTGAGAACTTTATGAATGTAAAGTTTGATAAACCATCAATGTTTACTAAGGAAGTTTATCCAACTCCAAATATCTCAGTTAGAACTGTTATTGCAAAGGATAATAAAATTCTTCTTGTCCGCGAAGCAAATTCTGGACTTTGGTCATTACCTGGTGGATGGTGTGATTTATATGATTCACCATCTAAGGCTGCCTTTAACGAAGTTAGCCAAGAGGCTGGAGTAGAGCCAAAGATTGTTAGACTAATAGGTGTTCTTGAGAGAACGCCACATAAATCTAACCAAAATGTTCCTGAATACTTAATAGTATTCGAAGGAGACATTAATCATACGGAGTTCCATGACCATTGTCATGAAACACTTGATGTAAAATTCTTTGATATGGATTGTCTTCCAGACATGTCAAAGAAACTTTCAATGGAAGAAATTCAAAGAATTTTTGAAGCATATAGAAATAAGACGGTCATATTTGACTAATAAGGAGGAAAACATATGCCAACACCACATAATGAAGCTAAAAAAGGCGAAATCGCAAAGGTAGTATTAATGCCTGGAGATCCAAATCGTGCAAAATGGATTGCAGATAACTTTTTACATGATGTTAAATTAGTAAATCAAGTTAGAGGTCAATTCTGTTTCACTGGATTAACTAAAAATAATAAACGCATCTCTGTAATGTCATCAGGAATGGGCCATCCATCAATTGGTATTTATTCACATGAATTATTTGCAGAATATGATGTTGATTTAATTATACGTGTTGGTACATGTGGTTCTTATCAAGAAAAAATTAATTTTTTCGATGTTCTTATTGGCGAACAAATTATGACAGATTCAAATTATGGAGCACAACTTGGTTATGATTGCCATTATGAACCAAAAGCAGATGCTTCAATTGTTTCGGCAGCTAAGGAAGTTTTGGAGAAGAAAGGTTTTCCTTATCACTCTGGAAAAGTCTTTGCTGCAGACGTTTTTTATGACTTCAATAAAGATATTTGGAAAGACTATGCTGCTAGGGGCGCAATGGCTGTAGAAATGGAGTCTTTTGCTCTTTATATTAACGCTGCATATTTAGGCAAAAAAGCCTTAACAATGTTAACAGTCACAGACCACTTTTTGAAGGAAGGTCGTTTGACTCCAGAACAAAGACAAACTGGTCTTAAAAACATGATTGAATCCGCTATCGAATTAGCAGAAAAATACGCATAAAATGGGATTATTAATTGCTCTTGTTATTTTGCTTGTTTTAGCAATTGTATTTTTTATAACTTTTCCTATAATTAAGAGGAAAATTATAGCAAAGAAATACAACATTTTTTGTAGCAAAAAAATAGGATCAATTGCAAAGAAAAATAATTTACTTTTTCTTACAAATTTAAGGCTATCAAATTATAGTGGTGAAGAGATTAATATCGACCACATTTTATTTGGTAAAAAATACATCTATATTTTGATCAATTATTTCTTTAATGGAGATATAAAAGGAACCTCTGAAAATAACTCTTGGATCCTTGAAAAAAGACATGATGAAGGTTGTGAATATATAGATAATATTTCAAATGATTTAACCGGGAAAAATGGGGTATTTTCAGAAAAAATCACTGCAAATCCCGAATTAATTATTCCTATTGCAATAGTGAACAACGATTGTGAAATTAAGGTCAATGGTATTAATAACAATAATACTTTTGTTGTTCATTATTCCTCGCTTAAAAAATTGATAAAAAAATTAGAGTCTAGAAGCATTGCAAATTTAGATTGCGAGCAAACAAAAAATATATACGAAAGTTTAGAAAATGGAAACTAAGAAAACTGGTGTGGTAAAGTCTGGATTTAAAGAGGCAATAAAAAGATTTAAAATCGTGTCGTTACCTCTTAGTTTTTTTGCTGTAATTTCAATAGGTATTTTAGTCCTTGGTTTTTACGCTCCAATAACATTAATTTTTACTATTCCATTTGTTGTAATTCCATCATTGTTTTCTGTTGCTGCAATAAACACGATTGCCCCTAATGAAAACACCCATGAAGTTATTGGATTTTTTATAATGTTCAAAGCTTATTTTACTCAAGTTTTTATGGGTGGCTATAGAATTATTATTGGATTATTAAAAGCCATTTTAGTTTTTCTAGTCTTATCGACTGTTTTGACTGCAATTTTAACCACAACTATTATCAGCAAAGATCCTGCTTATATTGAACTTCTTTCAATTACAGACCCTGCTCAACTTGCTGAAGCATTTAATAATTTTGTAGAAAGTAACGCAACATTTAATAATGTTATGGCAATTACCTATATGAGTGGTTCCTTTGGATTCTTCTTTATGTGCGTTCATCATTTTGCAGTTAACAGTTTTAAATACAATTATAATTTTTTAGCTTCTCTTCCTCTTCCTATGCATGATTTAAATGTGATTGATAAAGAAGTAATGAAAAAGCATAAGTGGAGTTATAGAAAACAGCATTATAAAGCATTTTGGTTTTTAGGTTTATTATTGTTGTTAGCCTATGCCGGGGGCGAATTATTTGCATATTTTGTATTACCTAATATTAATGTTGCACAAATTCCGGTTGTTGGCTTATTCTTTGCATTAGTTATTGGTTTATTCTTTATTCCTTATTTCTTGAATGCATCTCAACAAATTTTTATTACCTTTAGACCTTTGTATGTTGATACATTAATTGATTTGTCAAAAAAGTCTCTTGATGAATTGAAACAAGCTAATCAAATTACTGAAGATAAAGAAAAAGAACTTCTTCAAATTATTGAAGCTCAAAAGATTAAAGATAAAAAAAGCGATAAAGATAAGGAATCAAAGTAATAAAAAAGCCACTTCATTGAGTGGCTTTTAATTTATTAAATGGAGCAGCTGGCGGGAATCGGACCCGTATAGCCACCTTGGCAAGGTGGTGTTCTACCACTGAACTACAGCTGCATTTCAGCGTGATTATTTTATAATAAGTGTTATAATACTTCAAGCGAAATTAAAATTATTATGAAAACTTACGAAGATTTAGCAAATTACATATTCCCAGAAATCAACGAAACAATTGCTGATTTAGAAAAGAAATATCCAGCCAGAAATTTACCAGAGGGCGCAGAAGTCACAAGATTCGCACCATCTCCAACTGGATTTTTACACTTAGGCTCATTATTCACTTCTTTGGTTGCTCATAAAGTAGCAAAAGACACAGGCGGTGTTTTCTATTTAAGACTTGAAGACACAGATACAAAACGTGAAGTTGAAGGTAGTGGCGACGAACTTGTTCGACAACTTGCTCATTTTGGCATCGATCCAAAAGAAGGCTACCTTGGTCATGATGTTGGACCATATGCTCCATATAAACAATCTAATCGCGCGTACATATATAAGGTATGTATTAAGGAATTAATGAAGAAGGGTAGAGCATATCCTTGCTTCTGCAGTGCTGAACAACTTGAAGAAACAAGACAAATTCAAGAAGCAATGAAAATGATTCCTGGTTACTATGGCGAATACGCAATCTGCCGTACAAATACTCCAGATGAAGCAATTGCACGTATTGAAGCTGGTGAACCTTATGTTATTCGTTTTAAATCAATGGGTAACCACAACAATAAAGTAACATTCCATGATGAAGTTCGTGGCGATATTTCAATTGCTGAGAACGATATGGACATTGTTATTCTTAAATCTGATGGACTTCCAACCTATCACTTTGCACACGCTGTTGATGATCATTTTATGCATACAACAACTGTCATTCGTGGTGAAGAATGGATCTCATCAGCCCCAATACATATCGAATTATTTGAGACTTTAGGCTTTAAATTACCTAAGTACGCTCACTTACCAGTTATCATGAAACTTGATAATGGAAATAAACGTAAACTTTCAAAGAGAAAAGATCCAGAAGCATCTGTTTCACACTTTATTGAAGAAGGCTATCCAAGAGAAGCTTTGCTCGTTTACTTAATGAGTATTGCAAACTCCAATTTTGAAGAATGGACTGCCGAAAATCATTCATTCAATCTAGATGAATTCAAGTTCTCTTTCGATAAAATGTCCCTAGACGGTGTTCTTTTTGACCAAGATAAGCTTAATTTCTTCTCAAAGGAAATCATTGCTAAAATGTCTAATCAAGAAGTCTATAACAGAGTCTATGAATGGGCAGATGATGAATTCAAAGCTAAATTAGAAAAGTACAAAGAAGAATCTCTTGCAGCATTAAATATTGAACGTGGTGGTGAAAAAGCACGTAAGGATTATGCTGCATATAAAGATGTCTATCCTATTATTTCCTTATTCTATAAAGAAGATAACGAAAAAGAATTTAGTGAAATCGGTTGCCAATTTAAACCAGAAATTCCTAGTGATGTTGTAAAAGCTGTGCTCGAAGACTTTAAGAAATCAAATGACTATTCACTTGCAAATGATGTTTGGTTCAATACAGTTAAAGAATTAGGTGCTAGACATAAATTTGCTGAAAGTGGTAAAATTTTCAAGCAAAATCCTGAAGCATATGTTGGACACGTTGGTGATGTTGCAGAAATTATCCGTGTTGCAATTACATGTAGAAAGAATACTCCTAATCTTCACGATGTCTTAGTTATTCTGGGCAAAGATGAAGTTGATAGAAGAATTGATCGCGCTATAGCATCAATTAAATAAGGGCATTGCCCTTCTGGCCCCATGGTCAAGCGGTTCAAGACGCAACCCTCTCAAGGTTGAATCAAGGGTTCGATTCCCTTTGGGGTCACCAATTAAAAAAAATAGAACTCTCTTTTGAGAGTTTTTATTTTATTCAGTTGAAATATAATTATTTCTTTATATAATAAAGATATGGAATACGAAGAATTATTTATTCAAATACTTGATAATGATGAAAAAATCATCGATACGTTTAAACCAAAGCATAAAAGATTTGTTGGTTTAACAATTTTGAGAAATTTGATTGCAAGCTTACTTGTACTCATTTTTCCTGCAGTTTTTGTTGTTGCTTCAATTGCACTTAATAATGGCATCGATGAAACTACTCAATGTGAAATTAATGGAGTAGCAGCTACTGGAGAGGACTGTAAGGCAGGGCTTGGAGTTTTCATTATCATCCCTTGCATCATAGCTGGCTTAGTTGTTTTAGGTTTTCTTTTCTCTGTTATTGCAAGAATTGTAGTTTATAAAAAGACTTGTTACTGCTGCACAAATAAAAGAATCATAATTCGTCGCGGTTTCATCGGCGCTGATTATCAAACATTGGATTATGACCTTATTGGAGGCATGGATGTTAGAGTCGATTTTTTCGACAAAATTATGAAACCAAATACTGGAACAATTTCATTTGCATCTGCTGCTTCTCCAATGATTGATAAACAAGGTCCTTCATATTATTTTGCACACATCGAAAACCCATACGAAACATATAAAAAAATTAAGGAATATTCATCAACTTACCGAGACGGAAAATTGAATAGTTAGTTTATGAAAGCGATCTATCTTTGTTCAAATAAAACAGGCATTAAAAAGTCGGAAAAGAAGACCGCTTTTATTTTTGATTCGCTCCATAAAATATATAAAGATTTAACAATTGTAAAAACTGAAAATATTGAGGATTTTGAGGAAAATATTCGCAAATCTGTGGGTATTTTTGATATTGTGATTGTTGGTGGTGGAGACGGAACACTTAAAGCTGCAGTCAATGTTTTGATGGAATTTTCGAAAGAAGAAAGACCAGTGTTAGGATATCTTCCACTAGGTACCATTAACGACGCCGGAAAGGCTGTTGGAATTAACGGAAGTTTACGCAAGGCTCTTAAGATTTTAGAAGAAAATTCGATAATAGAAGTTGATGTCTGCAAAGTTAATGATGAATACTTTAATTTTGTGTGTGCTGCTGGAGCTTATTCGGACATTTCTTATGTCACAAAAAGAAGAGCTAAAAAAATTATAGGAAAATTTGCTTATTATTTTGTTGCAATTGCTTCACTTTTTAAAAAGAAAAAACTTGATGTTCATGTAGTCGCAGATAACCAAATTATTGATATGAAAACACCATTAGTTTTAATTATGAATTCGAAAAATGTTGGCGGTTTTCCAGTTAATTTCAATTATTCAGTAGTCGATGGAAAGGTTGAAATTTACCTGACAAAACCTGGTCTTTTTAATGGATTATTGCATTATGCTTTCTTCAAAATGAGAACAATAAAACTAAAAGCTTCTCACTTAAAAGTGTCGATTAAATCGAATGAAACTTGGTGTTTGGATGGCGAAAAAGGTTTTAATGGCGACATTGAAATCAATGTAATTCAACGAGAACTCCGAATGGTTGGCAAATTAAAATAATTTAATTTTTTGCTTTTCATTTTAACAATATTATTATATTATTAACGCAGTAGGCGGAAGTTTTATGAAATTCAAAAAACCAAGAGGATTACTATTAGGAATCGGATTCAGCGCATTTGCTATCGCTGTAATTTTGTTCTTTTTAGTCCCAGTATTTTTTAAGGATTTTCAATACAATGCTTTAGAAGCGATTTTAGGCGGACTTAAGGGATTAGTATCTTTTAATTTTGCCAACGTTCTCTATACAGCTTTATTTGTTTTGTTTGTCCTTGCTTTAGCATCTGTTGTGATTTATGCAATTACTGCAGTTCAAAAGAAACATAAAATCCATCTTCTTATTGCCGCATTTTCATTAATTTTCGTTTTTGGTTCCTACTTAGGTATTTCTATTTACTTCTTAGGAAGTGATATTGCTTTTGGTGGAAAAATCACCAGTTCAACTAATTCTTTACTTTCTTTAATGTTAGTTTCAGAAAATGTTGGAGGTAAGATTTTATCCTCCTTTATCTTAGCATTAGTTGTTCTTTCAAATGTAATGCTCATTGTTCATATGTTTGTTGCATTGATTTCAATGATGGTTACTGAAGAAATTATTAATTTCGAAGCTAAATGTGAAGAAGAAACTCAAAAAGCTATTGAAGAAAAAACTGCCGAGATTGTTGCAAGCCAAGCAGCTGCTGAATCAGCTCCTGCATTTGCAACTGTATTGGCACCAGAAGTAGAAGCCGATCTTGAAGAACGCAAACGCAAGGAAATGGCGTTCTTTAAAGAATGCTTAGATTCAGGTTATTTTACTGAATATGAAGAAATTGAATTCCCAGAGCCAATTGAAGGCGTTGAGGAAGAACCTGTGTGCGAAGCCAGTGTCATCGAAGAAAGAACCGCATTTATTTCTAGAACTAGTGTACACGTTGGCTATACACACGATTAAGTTGTTTTATTATAACTCTTAGAGTTATTTTAAAAATAAATATTTTGGAGGGCTTTATATGAAAAAAGCTAAAAACGCATTTGCGATAATTGGTATTGTATTAGCAGTTGTCGCAGCCGCATTACTAATGTTACATCCAGTAATAGACGGATTAAGCGCTGTCATGTTCCCAGACGGGAAACCAGGACTACCATTTGATCAATATTTTTCAATGGTAGGTGGCAGAGTCCAGAAACTTTGGGATTTTTCATGGTTTAGTGCATTCAGTCTTGAAGCATTAAAATCAAATTTCCCATTCATTGTTTGTGTTGTTGGTCTTGTCTTGTTTGTAGCATTCCTTATCATCATGATTTGCAAGAAACACTTTAAAGGATTTGGTTGGTTTGTACCAATGCTTGTTTTATTCCTTTTATCAATTGTTGTTTCCTCAGTTTACGTTAATCCTGGTGATCCATCATTCTTTAACGAATACAAACCATTAACTGAAGCTGGCGAAGGTTATGGTTTAATTCAAGTTTCCGAAAACTTATTCTTAACCCAAATCTTAGTTTATGTTGGATTAGTATGTGCAATTATTGCTGCAGCAATGTTCATAGTTGCATTAATTTTCTACATCATTTATGTTTGTGGTGAAGAAAGAGAAGAGGAAGCTGAAGAACCTGCTATTGAACCAAGTCAACCAGTCAGAGCAGCTGCTGAAGCAGCACCTGCACCAGTTGCCGTTCAATCAGCAATCGTTCCTGCACAAAAACCAGCAGCATCAGCTACAGTCGCAGCCGCACCAGCAGCATCAGCTACAGTCGCAGCCGCACCAGCTCCTGCAAAAGAAGAAGCTCCAGCCGAAGATAACGCCAAGGTTATTAGACGCATTCTTGTTCATAAGAGTGGTAAAGTTGTCAGAGTTCTTAATGAACATTACTATGACATTACTACTAACGTATTTGTTGACCAAGGTTACTATGATCCAAATAGACCAGCTGAAACCGAACAACAACATTACGAAAGACTTATTAATGAAGCAAAAACTGTTTTACAACCAGCACCAGCTCCTGTTGTTGCTCCAGCACCAGCTCCAGCTCCAGTTATCGTTGTAACTCAACCACAACCACAAGTTGTTGTTGCACCAGCACCAGCTCCTGTTGTTGCTCCAGCACCAGCACCAGCTCCAGTCGTTGCTCCAGCACCAGCACCAGCTCCTGTTGTTGCACCAGCTCCAGTTGTTGTTGCTGCACCAGCACCAGCAAAAGAGAAAGTCGAACGTATTCCATTTACTGATCGTATGAAACATGCTGAAAAAGCATTAAAATTCGCTTACAACGAAATTAAGAGTGAAATCTTATCATATGGTCTTAAATCACGTGTTTCTATCGCAGGTGATACATTCAGACTTCATACAAAGACATATGTCATGCTTGTTGTTGCAGGTAAGAGCTTAAAACTCTACTTTGCTTTGGATCCAAAGGATTATAAAGATTCCAAGATGCCACTTGGTGATGCATCCAAGAAAGTCCTCCATAAAGATACACCTCTTGTATTCAAAGTTAAGTCAGACTTATCAGTTCGTAGATGTAAACAACTTATCGCTGATTGTTGTGCTAAAGACGGTCTTGAAAAAGGCGAATTTGTCAAACACGATCACGTTAAGGATTTATAATCTTTATTTAAAATTTAAAGGTGACCTTCGGGCCACCTTTTTATTTACTCAATTTTTCTTTGTATAACTTATATATTAAGTCACTTGTTTCTTCAATTGACTTGTTTTCAGTTTTGATTATAAAATCAACTTTTCCAATCTTCTCCAATGAGAAGTCATCAACATCATTTTTAAGACGTTTCGCAATATTTTCTTGTTTGTCTCCACGAGAAACCATGCGTTCGTGTCTTGTTTTTTCATCTGCAATTAAAAGAAATGAAACTATGTGTTTATTATTTAATTTTAAGAATGAATGAAGACCATTTGGATCAAGCACGACAATTTTATTGTCATCAACTTGATCAATGCCGCATCCATAGTAATTTTCATTGTATAGTGAATGCTCTACAAATTTTCCTTCATTTAAACGTTTTGTAAATTCTTCTTTGCTAATAAAAAAATATTCAACGCCATCAGTTTCGCCGACTCGTTTTTCACGTGTTGTAGTTGTGATTGCTTTAACCAAGCCATGACGTTTTTGTAAATCAAGGGCTGTAACTGTTTTTCCGCTTGCAGAAGCACCGACTAATAAAATCATAGAAAATATTATACTCGAAATAATAAATAAAAAATTGGCAAAAAAAGAGACTTATTTATAAGTCTAAAAATATTTTATCGGTTTTCCAAAAATCACTGTAAATAGTAATTGAGAGGAGAAAAATTATATGCCAAGAAATAGCAAAGACGGTTCATACTACAGATTTAACGAAATGGAAACTATCGCTAAGGTTTATTTTTTGCGTTCAAAGTATTTTAAAAACAATCTGCAAAAACCAGTTATTGAAACAAACAAAAAAGCTAGAAAGATAAATAAAATTACTAAAGCTTTTAGTGCATTGAGTGAACCGTATAAAACAATAATTAGAAACACTTTCTTTGAAAAGAAAGATGAGTTTTGGTGGTCTGATTATTATCCTAAAACTACATATTATCGAATGAGAAATCAAGCCATAAAAGCATTTTTGCTAGCGTATAAATTACAATGAAAAGAAATCTAATATTACTAATATTGTCATCTTTTTTATGCCTTACAAGTACAGGGGCAGGAAAAACTAAAATCGGGATTAGTTCAATTAAAACTATGCCTTTTTATTTAGATGGTTCTACAACAGACATAAAAATCTCTGTGACCGCAAGCAAAATTGACCCCGTTATTATAGAAGTTAAAGTAAGCAATGATTTTAATATTGATGGAGTAAGTATTTATAAAAATGTCTTGAATTCTCTCCAAACAGTAAATATCGAATATGATAATCGATATACAAGACCTGAGGATAATTATTTAATCGTTGATGAAAAGATAGGACCAAGTGTAAAAACTTATAAACATTATGTTAGTTTAGCCAAATCCTCTTCTATTTCTTTGACTGATCCTGTACATGTTTATAATTCAGTTTCACAAAATTATTCATATAAGAGTGGAGTTTGGACTTCTTCTGTTGAAACATTAAAATTTTATAATTTTGAGGATCAATATGTTCCAGATTTCTATCATAAGATAGATCCTACGTATTTTTATATTTGTCCAGAAAGGTCTTATGACGAAGACAATTTGATGTTTACTGGCGGTTATTTCACGATAACAAATAAAGATGGTTTATTTAATTCATTTAACCACGATTCAGAAATAGCATTTATACCTCTTACATTAGTAAAAAAGGAAAACAGGTATGTTTTAGCCTTTGCAAATAATCTATATGTTAATACAACAACTTTAGAAATGAGTTCTAGCTATAAAGTCGGATTTGTTAATACAAGATATTTTTATTTGCCTAGAAACGAGAAAAGATACGAAGACTTTTATGAGTGCGGAATAGTTTTAAATGGTTTAGGGCAAGATAAATCTAATTTTATTTCTAAATTTAAATATAAGTCATTAAAAAATATATTTGGGGATTGCCGCAATAGCAAATATTGCATTATCAATAGCTAATATGACAAATTGTATCTTCTATTCATTATTTTTTGTTCTTTTCTTAAATTTTTCATTTGGATCTTTAAGAATTTCACAAATCAATAGAATTTTTATGTCAATGTACAAGGGATTATTTGAATCGTGCACTGTTACGATTGATCAAAATGGTGAACCGATATTTCCTTATTATAATCAAAGTTTATTAGAAGAAACAGCTCAAAGTTATGTTGATGAAAATATCGGAAAATTAACACCGTCTTATACCTTAACAATAAATTTTTATAAAGAAAACGGCTATTCACATTGTTCAAAAAGAGACTTAGCTAGGTGCGTGAAATTAAAGCTTGAAACTAGAATTAATTATTTATTCTCTTATGAAAAGGAACAGGTTTATATGATTCAAGAAGGGGCAATTGATAATGAATAATAAATTAATTGAATACATCGAAAAGTCCTTTTTGAAAGACTTGATCTGCCAAGAAGGAGTAACTGACATTTCTTATAACGGAAAGTTTATTTTCTACTTGCACAATACTGAGGGAAGGAAAAAAGCTGATATAAATGTAAGCAGCAACGAAGTTTTAGACTTTCTTAGGCAAATTGCCAACTATTCAGAGAAACAATTTTCAGTAACAACTCCTCTTTTAGATATTTCAGTAGGAAAATATCGCATTAATGCAGTTCATCCATCAATTGTTCGTGTTAAAAACGAAAAAGCATGTTCTTTCGCTATTAGAATAAGTTCAGAGGAATCAAGAATCATAAACGATAATGATTTTATAGATGAAAAATGTCGTTCTTTTCTTTTTGAAGCAATGAAAAATGAGAAGTCGATAGTCATTGCAGGCCCAACCGGTAGTGGAAAAACTGAATTGCAGAAATTTTTGCTATTAAACCTCAAAAATTGCACCCGTGTCATAGTTATTGACAATGTTGAGGAGTTGGAAAATGTGCGTTTGAATAATGAAATAGACCTCACAAGTTGGCAAATTTCTCAAAATAATTTAAATGCCTCAATTCAAGAACTTGTCCGTAATGCGTTAAGAAGTAATCCTGATTGGATTGTTATAGCTGAATCTCGAGGAAAAGAGATGAATGAAGTATTAAATAGTGTAATGACTGGTCATCCAATAATTACAACTTTGCATGCAGAAGCAATAGAAGACATACCTTTACGTATTTGTAGAATGGTAGAAATGGCTGACGTGACTCAAAAGCACGAAAGCATTCTAAATGATATTTATGAACACATAAAAGTATGTGTTTTTCTAAATAGAAAAATTGATTCAGATACAGGTGTAAAACGATATGTTGAAGCAATCGGTGAATTACAAAAAGACAAAACAATGAAAATTATTTATAGGAGGAAATGACATGAAAGGAATCACAATAGGTTTTTTAATTTTGTCTATAGTTGTAGGGATTATGTGCTATCTTACAACATCAAATTTATATTTTGCATTAGGTATATTTTTGATTTTTATTCTTTATTTCTTCTTGTTTCAATACAAAAAATTTAAAAAATATTTTTCGATAGTTAGAAGAGTACATTCTTGCTATTTTTTTGTTAATTCCTTTATAGTTTCGATGTCAGTAAAGGAATCGTATGAGGAAGCCTATAACAGCGGTATCAGAATTAACGATTCAAAGTTGCAATTTTATTGTAATGAGTTAAATGATTTATCTGATTATGAAAAAGTTAAATATTTGCGAAATTATTTTAAATTAGCAATATACAAAATGTTTTTAAATATTTTAGAAATTTATCAAGAACAAGGCGGTAATATTTTAACAATGAGTGACAATCTAATTCGTGAATGTACAAGGACCGAAAAAACGCTTATTGAATCATATAATTTAGGGATCAAACATATCATTGAATTTATCATACTTTGGGCACTATCTTTTGGTGTACTTTTGTTCCTCAAATTTGGTATCGGAGACTTTTATGATAAGATGCTTCAAAACCCTATATTTCCACCCTTAATTTTAGTGTTCTTTTTTATCTTTTTAATTTCAATTCACTTGTTCTTTAAAACGTTTACAAATTTAACAATTAAGGAGGATATTATTGAATGAAAAAAATACTCGCTCAAATAGAAAGACTTGGCCTTTCTGCCAAAAAAGAATTTGCAATTTTAACAGTTGTAGATTTGATTTTGTTTGCTTGTTCAATTGTTGCTGGAATATATGGGAAAAACAGTCTATTTTTCATATTTGGTCCAGGATTTGCAGTGATTTTTTCAATTTTATACTTAAGCCGATATGGTAATTTGATCAATAAAATTAATAACAATAACTTACTTGAATTTTCTGAACTTTTTGGTTTCTTCAAGATATATATTAAAAATGGTTACAACGTATACAATGCATTAAAAGAAATCTCATATTTTGCTAATGACAATTTAAAAGAATTATTGCAAATTTTATTGAATGAAATTGACGAAGACAAATCGGTTCAACCATTTATTAATTTTTCGAAAAATTTTGATGAAATAATTGTTGAAGAATTAATGATTTCAATATACCAAATGATTGATGAAGGAGAGCAGTCAAATTATCTTGTTCAATTTGAGTTTATTTTTGACAAATTTTCTGATTCATTATTGCAAAAAGAATTAAAGAAAAAAGACTCGAAATTAGGAACGCTTTCAAGTGCTCCTCTTATTGGCTCATCTTTCCTAATTGTGGTCATTACAATAGGCATTATTGGATTAATCGGAGATATTACGAATGGGATATAAATTAGGTTTTATTTTGTCATTATTTTTAGTAGTTGAATTGTTCATCTTGGCAGGAGATTTATTTACTGCCCAGGTGATTTATACCAATCTAGATGCTGTGAGTATAACAGCTGGCAACATCATTTCTTCAAAGGGAGGTATAACAGATGAAGTTAGAACATTTGTTTTGAACAATACCGGAGGCGAAATAACTGCTGTTGGAGACGAAACTCCTTTATTTGGATCTATTTATGTTTTTAAAATTTCCAAAACCTATCAACCTATGAATTTCTTTACAGACGAATCGGAAATTTCGGTTGTACGCAGCGTCGTCATTGGCTATTACAATTAGAAAGGAGAAAAGTATGTCTGAAGTTAAAGGCACTTTATTAACCATTATTCTTGTATTAGCAGTATTTGCAACAGTTTTTACAGCAGTCACACTTGCTTTTCAAAGAAAAGCATCTGATGTAGCTACTAAAATTGAAAATGCTGGAGAAACAGCGGCACCAGCTGCTGCACCAGCTGCTGCAGCAGGAGTAAATGTATTGACTTATCATTATTAATCAATGCAATCAAGGGAGGCCTAGCCTCCTTTTTCTTATATAATATAAAATTCTTTATTTTTATATTCTATGTGATACAATAATCACACATTGAGGTAAATTTATGGATAAACTTGCTGAAATTAAAGAACGTCTTGCTAAAGCTGCTCACAAAGACAGCATTGACGATTCTATGAAATTAAGAGAGCTTGGTATTGATTCTCTTGACATTGTTGAACTTCTTTTACAACTCGAAGAGGATTATGGAATCCACTTTAATGACATGGATATGTCAAACCTTGTTACAGTAAAAGATTTACTCGATGTAATAGCAAAACAATTAAAATAATTAATTTCTAGTTGTTTTTAATAATAGTATTTGATACTATTTATTGCGTCGCCCACTTAGCTCAGCGGTAGAGCTATCGGCTGTTAACCGATCGGTCTGCGGTTCGAATCCGTAAGTGGGCGCCACTTCTGGCCCGTTGGAGAAGCGGCTTAACTCATATGCCTTTCACGCATACATTCATGGGTTCGAATCCCGTACGGGTCACCAAGTTTAAAAATAGATGCTTCGGCATCTTTTTTTATTCCTTTCTCGCACATAAACATGCGAGTAATGTGGAAGAATTTCACAAGATTCTTGAGAAATACTTCCAAATGCGCGTATAATATGAACGCGAGTTTGAAGGAGGATATTATGAAGAAATCATCAATCCTTAAGAACAAAACATTAATTATTGGTTGTGGTTCGCTTGGAGCTACAATTGCTAACAAATGTTCTCAAGAAGGCAAAAACATCATGGTTGTTGACACTGATGCTAAATCTTTTGAACATTTATCTGATCGTTTTAGTGGTTACACATTTGTTGGTGATGTAACCGATCTTTCTACATTAGAAGAAGCTTATATTACATCAGCAAAAGAAATTATTATTACTACAGGTGATGATAACACTAATTTATTTGTCGCGCACATTGCACGCGTTATTTATGATGTACCACAAATTTATGTTCGTTTATCTGATCCAGATTCTGAAATTTTATTAAAAGGAATGGACATAAAGTCCATCTTCCCACTTGAATTATCGTTTGATAAATTTAATTTAATGAGAGGAGGCCGTAAATAATGAAAATCGTTATTGCAGGTGGTTCTAATACCGCTGACTACATTATTAAAAACTTTAAAGGCCATTCTCATCAATTGACTATTATCAACTTTGATAGAGAGGCCGCAAACTATTTAGCAAAATCTTCTAAACTACCAGTTTTCTATGGCGATCCAACAAAACCATATTGTTTAAAAGATGCCCACATTGAAGGCTCTGATATTTTTATTGCTTTAGGCAATAGAGATTGCGACAACTATGTTTCATGTTTGCTTGCTAAGAAAGTTTTCAATGTTAAAAAATGTATTTGTATTTGTTCAAACCCAAAAAATGTTGAGGTCTTCAAACAATTAGGTATTGATTCAGTTATTTCTTCGACTGAGCAACTCGTTCAATCAATTCTTTCTGAATCATCACTAGAATCTCTCATTAAAACAATGTCTTTAGAGGACGAAAAAATTGTTTTAACAGAAATTGTTATTAAATCTACTTACTATATTGCTCATAAACATATTATGGAAATTAACTTTCCTAAGACCGGGTCTATTGCGTGTATTTACCGTAGACCAAGAGTTATTATTCCAAATGGTTCTACATTAATTTTACCAAAAGATAAATTAATTGTTCTTTCGACACCAAATGATCAAAAGAGCATTATTGATTTCGTACAAAAGACTAAGAAATAATGAAAAAGACAGCTTCAGGTTACAGATTAATATTTGGCTACTTAGGATTGTTTATTACCTTTATTGGTATAACAATGCTATTGCCTCTTTTAGTATTGCTTGCCTATCCTGAAGAAGTTGGCGACTGGTATTGTTTTGCAGCACCTGGTGGAGCTGCTATTTTAGTCGGTATAGCCTTGTTCATGTTGATTTTTAAGCGTGATAAGGCACAACTAGGCAAACACCAAGATGCCATTCTTTTAGTATTAATATGGCTTGTTTCTATATTTGTTGCTGCTGTTCCATTTATTATTAAAGGAGAATTAACCTTTACCCAATCTATATTTGAAACCACTTCTGCATTTGGAACTATTGGTTTAACAGTATTTAATGAATCTTGTTTCAATTCTCATATATTTGTTCTTTATAGATCGATTATTTGCTTCTTAGGTGGCATCGGATTAGTCCTTATTATTACTAGTGCCATTTCGGATAGATACGGTTTAAAACTTTACATAGCTGAGGGCCATAATGACAAATTAATGCCTAACCTTGCTAAGTCAGCACGTCTAATTCTTGGCATTTATATCGGCATTATTTTATTAGGAACAGGCTTATTTGTCTTAGCCGGAATGCCAGTGTTTGATGCTTTAATCCATTCCATTAGCGCTGTTGCAACAGGCGGTTTCTCTTCTAAACCACAAGGTTTAATTGCTTTCCAAGGTTCAACAAACTGGCCTGCAGTCCAAGCAATTGCATGTATTTTAATGATTATGGGTGCAATAAACTTCTTACTACACATGTTCCTTATCACTGGTAAATTTAAAAAAGCATGGCGTGATTGCGAAATTAGAACCTTCTTAATTCTTGGTTTAATTTTCATTCCATTGTTCTTCCTTGCCGTTTTAGGACAAAACGGCTGGCAAAATCCTGTTCAAGCTTTATGTGAGGGGTCATTTACCTTTATTTCATCAATTACAACAACCGGATTTGCTAATACTGCCAATATCTTAAATCTCGGTGAAGTTGCATTATTCTTAATTGTTATCGTTAATATCATAGGTGGTGGTATGGGTTCTACTGCTGGAGGTGTTAAACAATATCGTTTAGCTATTGCTTGTAAATCATTCTATTGGTCTACAAAAGAAAGACTTTCTTCATCTAACTACATTTATCCTCACTATGTATGGAGATGCGGTGAACAAAAAGAAATCAAGGCTAATGATTCATCTGAAGCATTTAGCTACATTATTATTTATATCGCAATTTTATTGCTTGGTGGTCTTGCAACAACATTTGCAGCACCAGCTGGAACAACATATGGACAAGCATTATTTGAATTCTCTAATGCGTTGTCATCAACAGGTTTATCTAATGGCTTATGCCAAGCAAACTCTGGTGTTCAATGGTGTTTAATTGTTGGTATGTTCCTTGGACGTCTAGAAATCTTATCTATTTTCTTTGCCTTATATAGAGTAGGCAGAGACATATTAAGAAAGGAGACACATTAATATGTTAATTGATGAATTTCAAAAGGCTAATATTGAGGCCTTAAAAAGTGGAGATAAGGTAGCAAGAGCAATCCTTTCTGTTGTTATTGCTAAATATAAAGCCAATGCTATTGAGCTAAAAGCTCAAGGAAAAGAAGCTAATGATGCTGATATGGTAAAAATTATTACCAAATCAATTAAAGAACTTGATGAAGAAAAAGAAGGCTATGCTAAAGTAGGAAGAACTGAAGAAGTTGCATCTATAGAAGCCCAAAAGGCTTTAATTGAAAAATATCTTCCAAAACTAATGTCAGAAGATGAGATTAAAAGCATTATTGCTTCATTAGAAGACAAATCAATGCCATCTGTTATGAAACATTTTAAAATGAATTATGATGGACAAGTTGATATGTCACTTGTTTCAAAAATCGCAAGAGGACAATAATTCTCTTGAGAAATAGCTTGTAATTAATTATAATTAACGAGCACTACAGGAGTGTCGTACAATGGTAGTACAACGGTCTCCAAAACCGCTAACGCGGGTTCGATTCCTGTCACTCCTGCCAGAAAGCAAAATTAAAGTCCCACTTGTGGGACTTTTTTTATTTCAAGTATTCAGGATAATTTTCAATCAGGTAATTAAGATCTTTATCTCCGCGGCCTGATAAGCACACAACTATTGAGCCTGAATGCATTGTTCTAGCACATTTTATTGCGTATGCTACAGCGTGTGCGGATTCAATTGCAGGAATAATTCCTTCTAATTTTGTTAATAAGAAGAACGCTTCAACAGCTTCTTTATCTGTTATTGATGCATAATCAACTCTTCCAATTGAATGAAGGAATGCGTGTTCTGGACCAACTCCAGGATAGTCTAATCCTGATGCGATTGTGTATGCATCTTTAATATTTCCATTGTTATCTTGCAAGACAATTGATTTAAACCCGTGTATTGTACCTTCTTTACCGAATTCAATAGATGCGGCAGTTTTATCGGCATTAAGACTTTCTCCCGCTGCTTCAACACCAACAAGCTTAACTGGATCATCCAAAAACGCTTCAAACATACCGATTGAATTACTTCCTCCACCTGTACATGCACAAACAATGTCTGGTAGCTCACCTGTTTTATCTAAAAATTGTTGTCTTGTTTCTTTTCCGATAATTTCTTGGAAGTCTCTAATCATAAGAGGGAATGGATGTGGACCAACAGCACTTCCCATGCAGTAAAAAGCGGTTTTATACTCTTTAGCATAGGCAGCAAAAGCACTATCTACAGCCTCTTTTAATGTTTTTGTTCCTTCATTAACTTCAATAACTTTAGCGCCGAGAATTTTCATTTTAGCTACGTTAGGGGCTTGTTTTTTAACATCAACGGCGCCCATATGAATTTCACATTCTAATCCAAAGTATGCTGCAGCAGTAGCAACAGCAACACCATGGCTTCCCGCACCGGTTTCTGCAATTAGTTTTGTCTTACCAAGATATTTGGCAAGTAGGGCTTCACCCATACAGTGATTTAATTTGTGAGATCCAGTATAGTTAAGGTCTTCTCTTTTTAAATAAATTTGTACTTTTCCTAAATAAGTTGAAAGCCTTTCACAATGATATAATGGTGTAGGACGTCCTTGATAATCAGTTCTAATACGACGTAATTCTTCTATGAATTTTGATGATTTACAAATAGTTAAGTATCCGGAATAAACCTCATTGAATGCTTTAGCTAAATCTTTGGATACATATGAACCTCCGTAAGGACCAAAAAATCCATCTTTTGTAGGATAAGTTTTTTTGTATAGTCTAAAATCAATATTATCCTTATTAATTAATAATGGTGCAGCATCATCCTTATTGGTTCTAATGCGTTTGTCCATTGGTTTAGATGCCATTTCTGGAATTAAATATGATTTTCCTTTTTTAAAGGCACCATCTACTCTTCCTTCTTGGCATAAAGCACGAACTCTTCTTTCGTTTAGTCCCCATTTGTTTGCGGCTTGTTTTACACTTATATATATCATACCGAATAACCTCGTTCGGCATATATTATATTCCGTTTAATTAAAAAAATAAATATAAAAAGATTATCTCTTTTTACTTAAAATAAAATTTTTAAATAAAATTATTGATAATTTTCGAATGGATAATATAATATTTACCGCGGAGGAACAACAAATGCTTAAGAAATTTATGGAACTTTCCAAAGTTCTTCGTATTGTTTTACTTGCTATCCCATTCTGTAACTGGATTGTTGAATTAGTTCTCAGATGGTCCTTAGTAATCGAAAAGAAGGATCTTGGATCAGTACTCGTTGCTGTCATTGCAACATTCGGTTTTGGTATTATTCTTGGATGGGTTGATGCTATCTTCACATTCATGGAAGACAAGATCGTTCTAACAGATATTCAAATCAACTAATTTACTAGGAAACAAAATAAAAGCTCTGCATCGCAGAGCTTTTTTAATGTTTTTTTGTGATTATTCTGCAAATATTAAGTGATTGAATAATAAGCACCAGACAAAGTCAACCCATCCAATAATTAAACCGCCGAATGTAACGACAATTGCAACGATTAATGAGAATAAGCCTTTCTTTTCAAAGAAATTACTCCATCTGACACATAATTCAACTACCCAGTTGACAAGTGGGATTAATAAAAGAATTAATTGAATAATTCTTGATTGTTTGTTGAACCAAGCTTTCACGTAGTCTTCCTCCTAATATTATTATAAAAAATATTATCAATATAATAAACAAAAATTTTAAAAATTTTAGAATGAATGATCGATATGGTGTGCTGCTTTATATGCGCCAAGGTCGTTGATTAGTGATGAGACGAATCCAACAATCAATAAAATAGGGGCATTAATTGCAAAATTAAATAAAGCCTGTTTAAAACTTAAAACATTTGAACCAATGATTAGTGGGTATATATAGCAGTTAAAAACTGTTAATGTAGGTGAAATGATTATAAAAAATATAACGGTTGAAATTAATGTTGCAAGCAATCTATATTTGACGTTTCCGGTATAAGTTTGATTTGGAACTTTAAAGAGATTTGCAAACCATCTTCCTATACTTGTTAATGGAACAAAGTTTGAAATAATTAACGATAGGGTAAGGGCAATAGCAAAATTTATACAGAAATTTGCCCAATCAATAGTATTAAAGTTAATAGTTAAAACACCGGAATCAAGATTGGACTGAGCAGTGATGGCAGATGCTAAACACAAAAAGAACGAGACAGGAATGTCACAAACAAGGCTATAGATAAATGTTGCAAATCTAAATTTCTTTGTCATTTTAGTCTACCTTTAAAGCTGAGGCAAATGCCCAAGTTAAGTTATATCCGCCACATGGACCATCAATATTCAATAATTCGCCAATGATATAAACATTTTTTTCGCGTTTAGACATCATGTGGGCGCCTATTTCGCTATTTTTAATTCCTCCAACTGATACCTGGGAGAAATCAAAACCGTAAGATTTGTCGAATGTAAATTCTAAGTTTTTTAAAGCGTTAAATACATCATTTTCAGTATTAAATCTGTCTTTTAGATATGCTGAAATTTTTGGATTAATAAACGCTTGCATAAATTCATTGAAAGAATGTGAACTTCTATATTTTTGTAAGTAAGAGAGTTTGAAATCAGGAAGCAAGTCTAATATTATTTTGCACTTTAAACCAGAGCTTCTTGCTATAACTGACATAGCATTAAAAATTACAATGCCAGAAAGACCATGATCTTTAAATAAAACTTCACCAAGTTCTTCGTGAATCAATTTATTATTTTCGAGAACTTTTACATTTGCTTTACATCTAATGCCATCAATAGTTTTAGTTTTCTCAATTGTATGAAGAGGTGAAAGACCAGGTTTGCAATTAACAATTTCGTATCCGTGTTTTTTAAGTACGTTAATAACAGAACCATCACTTCCGAGCTTTGGTGATGAACATAATCCGCCAGAGACGATTAATTTATCACATGTATAGGTGTTTTTGCTTGTTAGTACCTTTATATTGCTTGTAATTTCATAGTCTAAGAAGTTTTCTTCAACATTGATTTTGATACCTAATTTGTCGCATTCATGAAGTAATGCATCTCTTACAGAAACTGCTGATTCACTTACTGGGTAAGCTAAATTATCAATTAGTTTTGTTTGAATAGAAATCGATTCGAAAAAATCTTTGTAATCATAGCCATCAATGATTTCTTTTGCAAATGATGGGTCGTTATAGCGCGAAAAATCAATATTAGAGTTTCCTAAATTGCATTTTCCATTACCTGTAGCAAGAATCTTTTTAAGAGGCTTATCTAAATGCTCAATGATTAAAACGTCGTCACAATTGTGATGGCGTTTATAGTTGATTGCAGCTGTAACTCCAGAGGCTCCTGCTCCGATGACTATAACTTTCATGTGAAAGAGTTTATCATATTCTTTCGCATAATTAAAATTATTTCGGTATAATATTCACACGCCCCAATAGCGCAACTGGATAGAGCACTAGACTTCGAATCTGGGGGTTGAGGGTTCAAATCCTTCTTGGGGCTCCATTAAAAGTATGAAATATAAATGTGCAATCTTTGATTTAGATGGAACTGTCCTTGAATCACTTCAAGGTATTTTAGATGCTGTAAACATGTCATTTAAACAATTAGGTTGTAACGTTGAAAGAACATATGAAGAGGCTAAATACTTCATAGGGGCAGGGGCTATTGAGTTTGCAAGACGTGCAATGAAAGGTCAAAATATTCCGCTTGATCGTGAGCAAGAACTTATGGAAACATTTCTTGTTAACTATGCTAAAACTCAATCAGAGGTGACTAAACCATTTAAGGGCATTCCAGAATTATTTGAAGAATTAAGAAAGAATGGTGTTAAAGTTTGCATTGCTTCAAATAAACCTCAAATACTTCTTGAACCAGTCCTTAAACAACTATTTCCTACCTTTAAATTTGATATAGCTTATGGTCAAAGGCCAAATAAACCTGAAAAACCAGATCCATTTATCATCTTTGAAATATTTAAAGAATTACGTGTTGAACCAGATGAATGCATTTATGTCGGCGATTCAGAATATGATTACGAGACAGCACACAATGCAGGTATCGATTCAGTAATAGTTCGTTATGGTTACGGGTTTTATGATAAACCTTGGATAAAAAAAGCTACCTACATTGTAGATAGCGTTAATGAATTGAGAGAGTTGCTTAATTAAGCAACTTTTTCTTTTACAATTTCTCCAGCCTTTGTTAATGAAATCTTTGTGATTACTGGTCCAATTAATTCATAAACAATGGTGGCTGTTAAAATTACTGCAAGTACAAGTGATGCTTCTTTTTGATAACCTAGATTTGCAAATGTTTGATTTGCTGTGGTGGCTAATCCAATAGCAACGCCAGCTTGAGGGAATAAGGTAAATCCTAAGTATTTTTGAACTGTTGGTTCAGCTTGTGTAGCTTTGCTAGCCGCAAATGAACCAGTCCATTTACCAACACATCTCATAACAATGTAGACTAGTGCAACTATTACAACAAGAAGTGCATCTTTTGAAGCAAAGATTGTGATGTCTAAGCTTGCACCTGAAATAACAAAGAAAAGCATATATAGTGGTGGTGTTATTGCGTCAATACGTTCAATAACCCTACCTGCATCGCTTCTCATATTAATAAATATTGCACCAATCATCATACAAGAAAGTAATGAGGAGAATGTAAAATCAACACCAAACATTTTCCATTGTTTTGAAACTGCAAGCATCGATAGACCAACAACAACAAAAATAGCACAAATAATCATGATTGAACGGTTGGCTCTAGAATGGAATAATTTGCAACCAAGTGCCACTAAAATGCCTAAAACAGCGCCTAAACCTAATGAAACAAGAATTTCAATTAGAGGTACAACAAGTACTTCCATTACAGAAACAGATGTTCCGCCAGCGAGTGATTTTGAAAGTGAAAATAAAACTGCAAAAGCTATTAAAGCTACTGCATCATCGAATGCAACAACAGGAACTAAAGTATCAACAACTGGTCCTCTAGCTTTGTATTGTCTAATAACCATAAGTGTTGCAGCTGGTGCAGTAGCGCATGCGATTGCGCCTAAAGTCAAAATAATAGAAATAGGTAATTGATCTTTTAAGAAAATATATGCAATAAATAATCCACCAATTGTGATGATTGCGCCGCCTAAGGCCTCACATATGGTGATTATTATGATTTTTTTGCCAACACGGGAGAGCGCATCTTTTTTAAATGAACAACCGATGGTGAACGCAATAAAACCTAATGCTATTTCGCTTATCCATTTAATTGCAGATAAAGAAGTAGCACCATCTTCAACGCTCCATCCACCAATAAATTTGCCCAAAACAAAAGGTCCAAAAATGATTCCAGCAATAAGATAACCTGTAACATTAGGCAATCTTAAAAGCTTCATTAAACGTGAGCTTAATAAACCAACTAAAAGAGCTAATGCTATGCAAAGAATTTGATTCATGAATTAGAAACTGCCTTCGTAGCTTTCGATTGGAGTAGCAAACATTCCGCCTTTTACTAAAGTAAAGTTCTTTGTAAATTCACGAATGTTTTCTTGAACTTCTTTCAATTCATCATCTTCTAAAATGAAATAAATTGTGGTGTTGTGTACAAACTTATTTTCGCTAAGATGTGCAAGTGAAAAGAATGATGGAGTATCTTCTTCCTCGTCATGAATGACGTGTTTTAAAGAAGTGGATGATAAGACGGTTCCATTAAAACCAAGTTCTGAAAGCTTGTGAATGAGATCGTGAGTTTCCTTTTTATTGTCTAGAACAACAAATAATAAATGCTTCATTTTTGTGGCCTCGCTATTAAGTATTATATTCTCCTTAATTGCTTTTAGCAATTGTATTTAATAAATAAGTAATTAGTTATAATAATTATTAATATTTATTTTTGAACAATTTGTTAAAAAAATAAATTCTTGGTTGTTATATTTTTCATTTAGTGTATATTATTGTTTACTTCGTAAGGAGGGTCGATAGCTATGCTAGAACTTAAGAATATTGTCAAAGACTATGTTAGCGGTAATAACGTCACTCATGCACTTAAAGGCATTTCTGTTAACTTCAGAAAGAATGAGTTTGTTTCAATTTTAGGCGCATCTGGCTGTGGTAAAACAACCACATTAAATATCATCGGTGGACTTGATCGTTATACATCAGGTGATTTAATTATTAACGATAAATCTACTAAAAATTATACTGATAGAGATTGGGATACATACCGCAACCATTCAATTGGTTTTATTTTCCAAACCTATAACTTAATTGGTCATCAAAATATTCTTAAAAACGTCGAATTAGCACTTACTATCTCCGGAATCGGCAAAGCCGAACGTAGAGGTAGAGCCATTGAAGCCTTAAAGAAAGTCGGTCTTGAAGGCATGGAGAAGAAAAAACCAAATCAACTTTCTGGTGGACAATGTCAAAGAGTTGCTATTGCTCGTGCTTTAGTTAATAATCCAGAAATTCTTCTCGCAGATGAACCAACTGGTGCTTTGGATTCTGAAACATCAGTTCAAATCATGGATCTTTTGAAAGAAGTAGCTGCAGATCGACTTGTTATCATGGTTACCCACAACCCTGATTTAGCTTATAAATATTCAACACGTATTATCAAAATGAGTGATGGCGTCTTAATTGATGACTCAATGCCGTTTGACGGAGTTGAGGCACCAGTTTCGATTGAAACACCGCAAGTAAGCAAAGGCAAAAAGAAATCTGCAATGTCTCTTAAAACTGCTACTGGTTTATCTTTAGCTAACCTTTTCTCGAAATTAAAAAGAACCATTTTAGTTACTATTGCTGGTTCAATCGGTATTATTGGTGTTTCTGCAGTTCTTGCAGTTAGACAAGGTGTTAAGGATTTTATCGGAGACATGCAAGATGATATGCTTTCAAGTTATCCAATTGAAATTGCAGAAGAAAGTGTTGACTATACATCACTTATGAGTGGTTTAAGCGCAGATGTTTCTTCTAAGGCGCTTCAAAATTTTGACATCAAGACACAAGTTGGTGTTGATTCAATGATTAATTATTTAATGACAGCTTATAGCGACATTACTTCGGTTAAGACCAATACTATAAATGATGAATTAGTCGACTATATCGATCAAATTGATCCAAATACAGTTTCTTCTATATATAAAAACTATTCAATCGATCCAACAAACTCTATTTTTGGTTCATGGCAAAACAACTTTGGTGAAAAGGGTCACAATGATGTAGCCTCTTTAAATGGTTTAACTCAATCATACATCTCTGAACTTAAAACAGTTGAAGGCTTTAAATCGTATGCTTCATATGTTGATTTATTTACTGGTTTTATGAAAGAAATGCCTGGTTCTACAGATTATATTAGTGATCAATATGATTTAATAGCTGGCTCTAAGTTTGCAGAAGAAGAAAACGAAATGATGTTAGTTGTTGATCAAAACACAACTCTTACTGATTTGCTTTTAGCAGAGATGGGCATTTATGATCATGATGAATTTATTAATATTGCTAAACAAGCAATTAAGAAAAATGAAATTCCAGAAGAATGGACCAAAGAACAAAAAGATGCTGAAATTCAACGTCTTGAAGAAAAATATCCATATACAAAAACATTTAACTTTGAAGATTTGTTAAATCGTAAGTTCTATTATTTCCCACAAGATCAACTTTGGGAAAACGGTGTTGTTTCAGCAGACGAAAAAGTTTGCAACGTTGTTCTTTTAAAGCTTGATACAGTTCAAACGACACCTGTAGTGGTTATGATGACAACCGCCTTATGCAACCTTGAATATCAAACAAATGATAGAATCACAGGAACCTATCTTTCAATGGGAGGTACTGGTTCTATTGAGTTTAAACAATTAGATTTTCAACGTTTAGATGAAACATTTGTTCCAGATCCAGAACATCTTGCTAACAATCTTGTTGGCAAATGGGTTTCATACAATAATGAAAAGAAACCTGAAGTTACAATCGATTTTGATGATAACATTCCTGGTGTCGGCTATGCTGTTTATTTTGATGATTCTACAACACCAGTTCGTATGACTGGAACAATCAAAGAAGATGTTAAAACTATTCAGGGTTATAATTACAATGCTTTTATTACTAATCAAGATATGCTTGCAAAACCTGAAGAGCATAAAGGTTTAGAGATGAAAATTACCGGCATCTTAAGATTAAAGGATACAAGAAAGTTTGGTACCTTAAGCAGAGGTGTTTATTATAGTCAAAAATTTGCAAATAGATTTATAACTGATGCAAATAATAGTGATGCATTATTAACTAAGGCTTTTGAAGATCACATCAAAGTTTATAAGGACAAAGAAAAAGAACAACAAGGTTTCTCGGCTTATGTTCAATTCGACTACCTTGATCATACTAACGATAACGAAGATGAAGGACATAACGGTGTAGTTAAACATGGTTATGCCAACGCTTTAAACGGTGATATGTCTAGCTCATTTGCAGATTTGTTCTCAGCTATTACAGGAATCAACTATTTAGAAACAGATTCAGTTCATTTGCGTTCTGTTTGTGGTTACAAAACACTTATATCTAGAGATGAAACTGAAAAGATTACAGATATTGATTTCAAAAAGCTTCCAAAAGAAATAGATATTTATCCTCTTAACTTTGAGACAAAAGACAAAGTCACAAACCATTTAAATAAATGGAATGGTGAAGATTCAATAACTGTGTTTAAAGGAACACCAAACGAAAAAGTTTTAACCGCAAAAGAACGTGATTCCTTAACATATACTGATACTATTTCATTAATTATCGCAGTTATTAATACCTTGATTGATGCAATTTCAATCGCTCTTGTTGTCTTTACATCACTTTCACTCGTTGTTAGCTGCTTCATGATTGCAGTTATTACATACATCTCAGTTGTTGAGCGTATTAAAGAAATTGGTGTTATACGTTCACTCGGTGGACGTAAACGCGATGTTGCAAGTTTATTTGTTATGGAAAACTTGTTAACAGGTCTATTCTCAGGTTTGTTTGGTGTAGGTATAACTTATTTACTTCAAATAATACTTAACATCTGTTTAAAAGCAGCATTTGGAATTGTAATTGCTAACTTTACAATTGGAACCGCCGCGATCATGATTGGTGTTTCAATCTTGCTCAGCGTTGTTTCAGGATTTATTCCATCACAGAGTGCTGCACATAAAGATCCAGTTGTTGCATTGCGTACAGCTGAATAAAAGAAAAAGGGCAGTGCCCTAATTCTATAAATAATTAACCATAAGCCCGATAATTGCGGACATAACAATGATCGAAATTGGTCCGGGCTTTTTCTTTAATATTATTTTTAATAAGAAATATCCAGCCACAATTAGAACAAAAATCTTAATTGCAGTAAATTGTGGTGCAAAACTAATTGATCCGCCTTCAACCTTATATGGGAATAAAACATCAGCAAGTAAAGTAATTGCAGAAGAGCAAATAAGTGCAATAGCTACACCTTTAATGCCACCTAATGCCCCCTGAACGTATTTATTCTTCATAAATCTTTTTAGCAAAATTGAGATTAAAAGCATAATGAGGAAGGACGGCAAAATAACACCTAATGTTGCAATTGCTGCGCCACCAATACCAGCTTGTGTAGACCCGATGTAGGTAGCCATATTAATTGCAATAGGGCCAGGTGTAACCTCAGAAACACCAATCATGTTTAAAAATTGGGACTCGGTAAGCCAGTTATACTTTAAAACGACCTCTTTGATAAGAGGAATCATTGCATAGCCGCCACCAAAGGTAAATAAGCCAATCTTAAGGAATTCTAAGAATAATTGGAGGTAAATCATTTTTTACCTCCTTTTCTTCTAGGAATAACTCCATAGATGAGTAAACCTATAACAGCACCAAGTAAAATGAAATAAATTGCAGAGAAGTCAATTGCAAATACTGTAAACAAAACCATTGCGATTGTAACGATAATTAAAGTTAAAATGAGGAATAAATCCTTTTTAGTGCCTTTAATTAAAGTATAAGAAACCTTAAGTAATAAGAAGACAACGCCTGCTTTAATACCCATGAATGCGTACTGAATTGCTTCTGCAGTAAGAATTTTTTCTAAAAATAAGGAGATGCAGAACATGAGCACAAAAGGAGTAATGACAACGCCTAATGTAGCGAGTAGTGCACCCAAAAATCCGCAACGTTTATAGCCTAAATAGGTCGCAAGATTAATTGCAATTGGTCCTGGAGTGGATTCGCTAATAGCGGTCATCTCCATTAATTCATCATTATCAATCCAATGTTTTCTTTCAACAAGTTCATCTTGTAACAAAGTTAACATTGTTGTTCCGCCACCAATAGAAAAGATTCCTAGTTTGAAGAAGACTAGGAAGGTTTGTAGTAAATCTTTAGCAGAAAACTTGGCTTTCATAATTGTGATTATAGCATAATTCTAGAATAATGCTAAAATATAAGCCATGGAACCATTATTCAAGTTCAAAGATGATCAATACATGTTTAAGGGAATTACTCATACTCGTGAGATAGTTCGTGCTATTTTAATCGACGAGAATAATAACGTTTGTATTGAGAAGATTGTTGATGATGATGGTTTTGGTCCAAGAGACTATTACGAAACTCCTGGTGGAGGCATTAAACCAGGAGAAACTCATGAACAAGCTTTGCACCGTGAAATAGAAGAAGAAGTTGGGTACAAATGTGAAGTTCTTTCTGCTTTAGGAGAAGTTGATGATTATTACAATCTAATTTATCGTAAAAATCATAACTATTTCTACTTAGTAAAAAGACTAGAAAAAGCAGAACAGCATCTTGAACCAGATGAAGCTATCAGAATTAACAAAATTATGTGGGTTCCAATTGATCAAGCAATTGAACTTTATGAGAATATGCAAAATGTTCTTGTTGGAAAGATTGTCAAACAAAGAGAACTTCCAATTCTAAAACTAGCAAAAATTGCTTTACAAAGTAAAACGAAATAGGTATTATTATTGTCGCGACTTGGCGAGTGTGGTGAAGAGGCCAAACACAACCGGCTGTGAACCGGTCATTCGTGAGTTCGAATCTCATCACTCGCCCCATTCAAGTGAGATAGAACCAATGCATAGCAATTGGTTCTTTTTTCTTTAAAATCAATGCTTTTTTATTGTTTTGCAGAACCTTTCCTATTTTCATCATAATGTTAGTAAAGAAAAAGTGTTTGAACACTGAACACGCATAACAGATATGTGAGTGGTGGTGCAAACTAAAAATAAAAAGAAAATCCCTGGTTTAGAACGTTTCGTCCAAACTCAGGGATTTTTTTATTTGTTGATAAATATTCCAAAGTAACAAATTGAAGTTGATGATCTAATTTTGTACCTATATTCGCAAATGTATTGCATAGGTATTTTATTCGGATTTAAAGGCAGATGACTTAAGTCTTCAGAGCCAACAACAAATATCAATCTATCGCGGTTTAAAATAATTAAATTTTTAAATAGTTTTCTAAAATCAAAATCGCCTATATCGTCTGTTTTTGGAATTCCATCCAAAGCTTCAATTTCTATTTTTGCTCTTGTTTCAGGGGATATTGAGGTTATTTTATGATTCTCACAAATTAGTTTCTTATTCTCTAGATCTGATATGGTTTTTCTTAACTCATTAGTTAGTGAAATAAAAGCCTCGTCTTTAAAATCAGAATATTTGTTCAATTGAATTTTAAGTTCATTAATTTGTTTATTAATATTCTGCATTTCTTGATTATCGTTAATTATTGAAATATCCGTGTTTTCAATAGGATTTTTACTAAATTCCTTAATTAAATCATTTTTAAACTCTGTTCTATTATCTTTTAATTTTTGAACCAAAATAGGAATCATTTTCTTTAAATCCGAAATATAAACAGATTCGCTTTCTGAACATTGATGCCTGTGTTTATTTGAAGAGCAATATAGCATCTCAACCATTCGATTAAATTTCCTAAAATAGGTATTATGACAATAAGGACAAAATCCAAAAGAAGTAAAAGGTGTGATTTTGTTAAGGCAATTTTTGTGACCCAATTTGTACTTTTCCGCATTTGTAATCATTACTTGTTGGCATTTAGCCCAAAGTTCTCTTGTTACTATTGGCGGAATTGCATCTTTTATTAAGTACTGTTCTTTTTGGCCTTTGTTAATAATTCTTTTTTGCGATATAGGGTTTTCCGAATATGACTTCTGCAATAAAACATCTCCACAATACTTTTCATTTTTTAACATTCTTCTAAGCGTTGATGATGACCATCGTCCGTTTCCGGTGATTGTTGGAACGCTGTTATATTCAAGAAAATCTGCTATCGATGCTGTATTATTTCCTTCAGCGTACATTTCAAATATTTTTCTAACATATATGGCTTCTTTCTCGTTTATTACAATTTTTCTATTGTCATCAAAGCGGTAACCAAATAAACGAGCAGCATCAATATAGAATTGGCCTGTTTCCATTTTTCTTTGGTTTGTCCATTTTACATTATTGCTTATTGAAACAAGTTCTTCTTGTGCGAACTGTGCAAACATTGTTATGAAAGTGTCTGACTTGGTGTCTAGAGATGAAAGATTTTCTTTTTCAAAATAAACCTCTATTCCCTCATCTCTTAAATCTTGAATAGTGGCCAATAAATCTATAGTATTTCTAGCAAAGCGCGATATAGATTTAACCAGGATTACATCAATTTCATTTGCTAAAGCTTTGTTTATCATTATTCTGAATTGATTTCTTTTTTTAATTGAAGATCCTGATATTCCATCATCAGCATAAATACCTGCAAATTCCCAAGCTGTGTTTTGATTAATTAAAGTAGTGTAATATCTAATTTGATTTTCTAATGAATTTTCTAGATCCAATTTATCTCTTGAAATTCGTGCATAAGCAGCAACTTTTAGTTTCTGACCTAGAGGAATTTCGTGCAACAATTTTAAATTCTCAATCATGTTATTCTCCAATCGTAATTGTTCTATATACTAAGGAACCATTCTTTCCTTTAAAAAACTCTGGTTTAACACTAAGCCATTTTGGAATATCGATTCTGATTTTTTCTAGCTCTTCTTTATTTAAATTCTTATCAGACTTAATGACCAATAATGAGTTATCCTTTAGCCTAAAAACCTTCTTTATTATTTTAGAAATCAGTCTTTGTGTTAAAGACGAATCATCCTTTAGATATTCATCAAAATCCCTATGAAAAACCTTATTATTTGTAGCAAATGAACAGTCAAATTCTAATTCTGACAATGTTTTTTTATGCTGATTTATATCATTTCGAATTCTTTCATATTCTTTTTTATAGTGATCAATTGGAAGATCTTTTTTTACTTGGTCCTGAATCAATGTTGCTAATTGATTTTCTAGGCTAGCTATATTTTCTTTAATAATTTTTGTTTGCGCATAGTAAGTAGACACTTTTTTATTCTCAATAATTGCGTTTGATAATATATCGTTTTCTATTTTTGAAATATCGGCTTTTACCAAAGAAGAAATAAATTCATATGCTAAATTAAAATCAATTGTTTCTTGCGCTTCACATCTTTTATATGTTTTTTTATTTTTAAGTTGATATTTGCAGGTTAAAACATATTTATCGTAATTTCCACGTTTGTAATGAAATTTTTGTAGGTTTCGACCACATTCAGCGCATTGAAATAAACCAGATAATGGGGAATTTGCTTTGTTATCCATCGCTGCATTATAACTTTGTTTTCTATTCCTCCTTACTTCTTGGGTGTACATAAACATGTCTTTTGGAATAATGGCCTCATGATGATTAGCAACTAGAAATTGTTCTACTTGCCCCTCATTAGGAGCTCTTTCGTGAGTTAGATAGTTTTTACAATAAGTTTTTTGATAAACAAAATCTCCACAGTATTTCTCGTTTGATAGAATCCTCTCAATCATTGAAGGACACCAATTCAAATCCCCCTTTACTGTCTTCAACTCTTTTTTGATTAAATGATTAATTATTTCTTTGTATGTAAAACCATTAAGAAACATCTCAAAAATAAGCTTAATTGTCGGTGCTTCTTCTGGATTTATTATTAGTTCATTATTTCCTTTATTGAAATAGCCTAAGATTTTTTTACCATAAATGTATTTTCCGCTTCGCATTCTTGCTCTTACGCCCCATGTGACATTTGTTGAAATTTGTCTGCTTTCTTCTTGCGCAAAAGAAGCGTAAATCGTAAGCATTGTTTCAGCACCTGAGTCGAGTGAAGAGATATTTTCTTTTTCAAAGAATATTTCTACCCCTTTAGCTTCTAATTCTCTTTTTGTTCTTAAACAATCGACTGTGTTTCTAGCAAATCTCGAAATTGATTTAACAAGAATAAGGTCAATTTTGCCACTCAAAGCATCTTTGACCATTTGTTTAAAGCCATCACGTTTTTTCAAACTAGTTCCAGTGATTCCTTCATCTGAATACAAGCCAACAAACTCCCATTGAGAATTATTAGAGATTTTTTCTTCATAAGCTTTTTTCTGATTATCAAAAGAGTTTAATTGATCTTCAAAATCCGTTGATACACGAGCATAGGCACACACTTTTTTCTTTCTTTGCATTCCAGTATTTACATCAACAATGACTTGCTGCATTTTAGGAATGACTATCACTCTAGATTCATTCATATATCCGTTTTTCCTTTCAATATATAAATCACTCTAAAGAGTGATTTTATCAAGTTGATTAGACTCTTTTGAAATGAAAAAAGGAAGGCCTAAATCCCTTCTTACTATTGATAGTATTTTAATTCCTTCATCCGTGGTTAAAAAGCCGGAACTAATTAGAGAATTTACAACAGTTTTATACTTTAAAAATTCATCTTCTTTTTCTTTGTTATATGGAAGTATTCCCTTATCTCTCAAAGGGTTTAAATTATCGATCAGTATTTTTGTTTCCATTAGGATGCCTTCCTATCTAGAAACGAATTGAAAACGTAATTATTTAAACAAAAATTTCGTTGCAAGTATATTTAGACGGGGCGACAATTTTACTTTTCTGCGTTTAATTCAGATTTGGATATTTTGATTTTCACTTTGTGAATTGTTTTTAATAACAAATTTTAAAATCATTTTGTCACCCGCTCTAAATTATTTTTTACTAACAGTTCTTAATACAATTCCCTTATTCAAATCCGGATGAAAACCGCGATGGAAAGGGGGAAACATGGCTACAAAAAGTTTAAAAAAGCGCGTTCCTTTAATTCGAATGTATTTAGTCGAATATAGGAATAAGTTCAATTATTCTCAATTGGATGTTGCTAACAAAATTAACATGGTTCATAGCCTTTATAACCAAATTGAAAATGGTAAACAAGGTCATTTAATGAACGCCGAAAAGTTAATGGCATTAGCTAATGCTTTCAATGTGGATGTGAAAGAAATATGTGAAGCAGAAGTAGCATATTTGAAAAAATATCGCATTTTAAATGGCGAAAGAAATAAGGAGTAGATCATATGCTTAACAGAAGACAACAAATGATTAATGAAGCAATGCCTCACAGAAAAATTTTTGAGGAATTTTGTGCATCAATGCCATATAAAAGTATAGCAACAAAAAAGACTTATTTTGGCGTTCTAGAAAGATATATTAAATATCTAGAAGAAAAACGAATTGAAAAACCTACTGAAGCCACAATAATTACTTACAAAGTTTACTTAAAAGATGACAGGAAATGTCACAGTGCCTCGCTTCAATTAAACAACATTGTTTTGCGAAAGTTCTATAAATGGACTGATAGAATGGAATACTATCCAAATTTAGCTATAGATCTGCAAGCAGAAACGATCGAACCAACATTTAAAAGACATGATCTTACAGTTGATGAAGCTAACAAGCTTCTTGATTATGTTGCTGAACAAAGTAAAAAAGGAATCATTGGCCTTAGAGATTATACAATCATTTATTTGATTTTGAATATAGGTTTAAGAACCATAGAAGTTAGTAGATCTGATATTCAGGACATTAAAAATATTGGTGGTTGTAATTATCTGTATGTTCAAGGAAAAGGGCATACGGATAAAGATACTCCAATTAAATTAGTTAATGGAGTCTATGATGCTATTCAAGATTATTTGAAAGCAAGGAAAGCTCCAGATAATGGGCCGATATTTATTAATCACGGCAATCATAAACCTAAAGAAAGAATTCAACCAAAAGTCATATCTTTGATGGTTAAAAATTATCTTGTTGCGAATGGATTCAATGATAATGCATTAACTGCACACTCTTTAAGACATACCTGTGCAACTATAGCGCTTGCTAATGGAGCATCATTAGAAGAGGTACAGCACTTGCTAAGACATAAGTCTATAAACACAACAATGATTTATGTTCATACAGTTAATGAACGAAACAACCGTAGTCCAGATTTTGTGTATGCAAAATTACATAAAAAATCATGAAAATTTGAAAGGAAATAAAATGAAAAACGATAAAAATAATGAGGTTTCTAAGGGAAAATCTCTTGAAAAAGAAGACCTCGGATTAAAAGTTGAAATAACAACATTTACATCATCATTTACTACACTAAGAACAACACGTGATCAATATGGAAGACCTGTATTTTGTTTACGTGATGCTTGTGCGGCTTTAGAACTTAAAAATCCATCTGATGTAAAGAAAAGATTAAAAGCTGATGGTATTGTTCGAATTAATACCGTTGCTAGTAACCATTACAATAACTTTTTGTATATCACAGAAAGCAATTTATATAGGTTAGCTTTTCAATCAAGAAAAGAAATTGCTGAGCGTTTTACTGATTGGGTGACAGAAGTGGTTCTCCCATCTATTAGAAAATTCGGCCGTTATGAAATTCAACAAATAACGTCTTCTTCTGAATATGCATCTGCTTTTTTAGATAATTACGAAGAATTAGAAGTTAAAAATAAGATTCTTGAACACACAAATGAAGAAACAAAAGCTGCTAGAGAATATGTTCGCAGAGCACTTAATAGTGGTGTTTTAAATGCGCTAGAGGATGTTTCAGCAATCTTAAGAATAAAAGGTATAAATACGCAGAAACTCTTAAGCATGCTTAGATCTAGCGAAGTTCTTAATGAATCAAATTTGCCTAATCAAGAGTTCATTGATAAAGGCTGGTTTAGAATTGATAGCCATTCCTATATGGATAAAAAGGCTGGTTTGATTACGAAACAAACTTGTTTTGTATACAAAACTGGTATCAATGGTATCAAAAACATTTTAAATAAATGGGCCGGGAAGAAATAAAAACTTCCCTCCCATTTCAATAGGAAATAATTCAGGTTATTTCGCATAGAAAGGAAAAATTATGAAAAATAATACAAAAGAAAAATTTATCTCTCTTTTAGAGAGTGTTAAAAATGATGAGACAAATTATAGGAAGATTTTTCTCACAAAAAATGAATGGAGACAAAAACTTTTTGAAAAGATTTTTAAAATAAAAGAAATCCTAGAATTTGATACTGATCATGAATTTGTTAAGGAAGATTACATTACAAATGAACTTAATTTGTTAAAACACGACATAGCAGATTTAATTGATAACGCATTAGATAAGATTGGGCCATACAATCAAGATAATGTTCAGTATTTTGTTGAAAAAGTGAATGAATTAGAACAATTATGTGATAAGTTGGACCTTAACGAAAATATTATTACGTTAGATCAAATACTTGATGTAATTGATGAATTTAAACAATTACTAGTTAAATTTATAGACTGCTTTGTTGAATTTGTGCCTCTTGAGATTAAAACAAAAATAGACCTATCAACTTATATTGTAAAAGGCTGTTTTACTTCTTTAATGTCTATCGTAGAAAAATCATTCAATTCTAGAGGAAAATAGTATGCCATTCCAACTTAAGAAGGGACTTAACTATTTTTATTTCGACGTTAGATTTTTAGAAGATCCTAGAGTTAGAAGTCTTCTTTTGCATTATAAAGATAGAGCTATAGGCATTTATGTTACTTTCTTATGCATTGTTTACAGAGATGGTTATTTTATAAAAACTGATTTGGATACATTGATAGATGATATTTCTTTTGAACTCGGAACGAACAGTAGTGAAGATAATGAATTAATAAGAAATGTTATTGAAACAATGGTTCAAAAAGGATTGATTGATAAGAGCCTATATGAGGATGAGGGAGTATTTACTTCAAAAGCCATTCAAAGACATTTTTATTCCTGCACACTGAGGAGAAAAAAACAGCCTCATCCTTATTGGCTTTTAACTGCTGAAGAGGAAGACGATATTACAAGATATTCCAAAGGAAAGGATGAAAAATCTAATGGTTAATGATTCTTTTTCATGCAGTAACCATAGTGTAGACTATATGCAACCAACAAGTAACCATGATGTAACCATGCCTTTAATTAAAAAAGTAAAAGTTAAAGAGAAAGTAAAAGTTAAAGCTAAAGTACATAAAAATGATAAATATGATATAAGTTGCTGCCCGTATCAATTGCATTATTTTACAAAATGTTTGATTAACGATCATATTATCGATGTTTACGATACAAATATTTACAACTTTAACGTTTTCTTTGAAGAGATTGATTCTGCAAATATAGATCCAAATCTTTTAAACAAATGCTTTAAATACACTAGAGATTATTGCAAAAGAAATAAGGATTCCATAGGTGAAATGTATACGTTTTTTAAATTTTCACTAATTAAAAATCTAGAGAAAATGGAGGATTATGATGAAAGAATGCAAAAATGGTCAGAAGACTGCAAAGAAATCATTAAAAAGTTTTATGGCAACTATTAGAAACCATGCTAAAAGATATCGAAAATTATATGAAAGATTATATTTTTGGAAACATCAAATGGATTTGATTCCTGGCCCGATCTATGGTGGGATTGTAGCAAGTCCACCTAATGTCAACGGGAATAGACTTCCTAAAATAATAGACAAAATTGATGAATGTAAAAAAGGGTTAGCTGAAATAGCTGAAGAAAAAAGAAAATACCACGAGTTTATTTTGTCATTAACGGATAAAGAAGCTATGGTTTTACTTTTTTATTATTGGGATGAATTGCCTATAAATAGAATTGCAGAAATGTTAGATGTAACGAATACGAGGATTCAAGAATATTTGAGGAAGTTGGAAAGCAAATGGGGCTTTTATGCATAATTGATATATCTTTTTGTAGGCAAAATGGTCTAGCATAATATAACCAAAAGTGTTATAATTATGCTCGAAAATTTTAAGAAAAACGAAATGAACTACTCAGAAAAAATTAAAGAATACCGTGATAAGGTTCTTATAACTCAAACTGAGCTCGCCAATCAACTTGGCGTTTCTTTTGCTTCTGTAAATAGATGGGAAAAAGGTAAATTCGAACCAACTATGAAAGTTAAAAGAAAGTTAAGAGTTCTTTTTATAAAAGCAGGTATAAGTGAGGAATAGTTATGGCCAAAATTAAAGTTAATTTGTTTAAAAGCTTATTAAAAGCTTTAGGGTTCACCGAAAAGAAGAAAGATTTTTATAAAGGTTATTTTGGACCTAAAAAATATTTAATTACTGTCGATTTTGCTACAGAAAAAATTGACTATGGTTCAGACATTAAGGTTAACAGCCATGAACTTTGTAATTTTGAGGAAAACGAAAACCTCGTTGTACTTGAATGTACTTGTCGTTTAATTAATCAAGGCTATTCTCCTAAAAGTATCGAATTAGAACCTAGATGGAAAGTTGGACACGGAGCTTCTGGTGGCAAGGCTGACATTTTAGTTAAAGATAAATCTGGTTTGTCTTACCTTTTGCTTGAATGTAAAACATTTGGCTCTGAATTTGAAAGTCATTGGAAAAAAACTCTAAATGATGGTGAT
>JAZLKX010000058.1:0-1731 GCA_045597865.1 Bacilli bacterium
CTTCAGCTCGCGGAACGCATACTCGATCTCGCCCTGGATCATGTACCGCTTCCAGAGCGTCTTCGGGTCGCACTCGGGCAGGTTCGTGCGCAGGAGATAGGTCCCCTCGTCATTCGCGCGGGCCTCGCGGATGCGCTCCCAGTCGAGCTTCCACTTGAACGTCTCGGGAGTGACCTTTTCGCCTTCCTTGGGGACCGTGATGGAGATCATCTTCCAGGAGCCGCCCGCCTTCGATCCCGCGACCGCAAGGCGCTGAATCAGCTCGTCGCGAGTCAGCTCGCGCTTCGAGGGCTCCGCCTTCCTCCACTTCGCCCTGCCGATGCGCTCGTCGAGCCTGAAGAGCGTCTTCATCGCGCTGCGGATCCGCTTCACGCGCATCGAGGTCTCCTTGAGCGAACGCGCCGCGCTGCGCGTGAGGACGAACGTGTCGCCCGGAGTCGTCGTCTCCTTGCCGTCAGAGCCTTTCGCCGTCACGTCGTCCGCCTTCGCCATCTTCACGTCGACGCCTTCCTGCACATTCTGCCAGTCCGCCTTCTTCAGCTTGTCGCCGAGCACCTTCAGGTGTCCGCGCGGAGCGCCTACGAGGTACCTGTACCCGCTCTCGCGCATCGCCGCAAGAGTCTTCTCCGTCGGAACGCCCCGGTCCATCAGCCAGAGGCTGCCGATCTTCCCGTACTTCCCCTCCAGCCGCCGGATGAACGGCATCTGCGTCTCCCTGTCGCTCGTGTTGCCGGGCATGACCTCGTAGGCGAGGGGGAAGCCGTCGGGCGTGAGGACGAGCGCGACCACGACCTGCAGGCAGTCGCCGCGCTTGTCGCGGCTGTAGCCGTATCTCTGGTGGTCGCTCTCAAGGGCCTTCGTGCCGTCGACCTCGAAGTACGTGCTCGTGAGGTCGAAGAGGACGACGTCGCACGTCGAGCCGAAGAGCCCGGCCCACCGGTCGCGGAGAAAGTAGAAGAACTCGTCCTTGAACGATCCTTTCCGTTCGCCGCGCGGCCTCTTCCATTCGTCGGAGTTCCAGATCACCCGGTCGAGGCAGCTGTAGAGTGTCGAGCGTCCCGTGAGCGCGCCGGGGCCGATCAGCTCCTCGACCGCCGTGTTCGCGAGCCAGTTCGTGTGCATCCTGAGTTCGCTCCCGGGATCCGTGAAGCGGTAGAGGACGATGGCCTTCATGAGCGCAGGCCAGTCCGTCCCCTTGCGGCTCGGGCCGAGGCGCGATGTCCAAAACCCGTCGAGGCCGAGCTTGTCCCACAGCTCGCGCCCGAGCCAGACCTCGCCCCAGTTCCGCACGTTCTTGACGGTCAGCCTGTCCATGCGGATGCACACGACCTGCCCGTCGTCCGTCTCCGGCGCACGGTCTTCCGGGAAGAGCTTCAGCTGCCTGACGTTGCCTTTCTCGTCGAACGCCTCGATGGCGCGCTGCCATTCCTCGCGCTGCGAGTCGTTCAGCTCGCCGAGGTAGAGCGCCTGGCGCTGGAAGACGCGGCGACCGACGCGCACGTTCTCCACCATGCTCCAGTAGGTGTGCTGCTTGCCGTCCTTGAACCTCTTCGTGCTTCGTAAAAACATGCGGCTATTATCGCATGTTTTCAAGGAGTTTCAAGAGGGTAGGTCTTCACTACACGGCATTTCGGAACGCTATCCGCGAGGACTCACGGCAAACCGCGCCGTTACGCGGCGTTTCGCCGCGAAAAAAGTTCGCCGTCAAGGCGAACGTGGAAAGTCGGGCTA